>NZ_STGG01000012.1 GCF_005222695.1 Massilia sp. HP4
CACGGTGCCGCGACCCGAGATCGAGAACACGTCTTCGACTGGCATCAGGAAGGCGCCGTCAACAGCGCGCTCTGGCGTTGGGATGTAGGTGTCCAGGGCTTCAGCCAGGCGGGTGATGCACTCTTCGCCCATTTCGCCTGGTTTGCCTTCGAGGGCCATACGTGCCGAACCCTTGATGATTGGCACGTCGTCGCCTGGGAACTCGTATTTCGACAGGAGTTCGCGGACTTCCATTTCGACCAGTTCCAGCAGTTCTGCATCGTCGACCAGGTCGCACTTGTTCAGGAACACGATGATGTATGGAACGCCAACCTGACGCGCCAGCAGGATGTGCTCGCGGGTCTGTGGCATTGGGCCGTCGGCGGCCGAGCACACCAGGATCGCGCCGTCCATCTGCGCAGCACCGGTAATCATGTTCTTGATGTAGTCGGCGTGGCCTGGGCAGTCAACGTGCGCGTAGTGACGGTTTTCGGTCTCGTACTCGACGTGCGCGGTGTTGATGGTGATGCCGCGTGCTTTTTCTTCTGGAGCCGCATCGATCTGGTCGTAGGCCTTGGCTTCGCCGCCGAATTTCTTCGACAGGACGGTAGCGATTGCAGCCGTCAGGGTGGTTTTGCCGTGGTCAACGTGACCGATGGTGCCGACGTTGACGTGCGGCTTGGTCCGTTCGAATTTACCTTTTGCCATTTCCAAATTCCTTTAAGAGAAACGATATATTTTGTTGAACTGGAGGGACGGGACGTCCCATCCCTCCATTATCTATTACTTGGACTTCGCGGTAACGATGGCGTCAATCACGTGCTTCGGAGCTTCCGAATAGTGCTTGAATTCCATCGTGTAGGTCGCGCGGCCCTGGGTCGCCGAACGCAGCGAGGTCGAGTAACCGAACATTTCCGACAGTGGCACTTCGGCTTTGATGATCTTGCCGCCGCCGCCTGGGATTTCGTCCATGCCCTGGACCATGCCGCGACGCGACGACAGATCGCCCATCACGTTACCGGCGTAGTCTTCCGGCGTTTCGACTTCGACCGACATCATCGGCTCGAGGATGACCGGATTCGCTTTACGGCAGCCGTCCTTGAACGCCATCGAGCCCGCCATGCGGAACGCGTTTTCGTTCGAGTCGACGTCGTGGTACGAACCGAAGGTCAGGGTGACTTTGACGTCGACCACTGGGTAACCAGCCAGCACGCCGGTGGTCAGGGTTTCGCGCACACCCTTCTCGACTGCAGGGATGTATTCGCGAGGAACCACACCGCCCTTGATCGCGTCGATGAACTCGAAGCCCTTGCCTGGCTCTTGCGGTTCGATCGACAGGACTGCGTGGCCGTACTGACCACGACCGCCCGACTGCTTGACGAACTTGCCTTCGACATCGGTGACTGCCTTGCGGATGGTTTCGCGGTAGGCAACCTGTGGCTTGCCGACGGTTGCTTCCACGCCGAATTCACGCTTCATGCGGTCAACGATAATTTCCAGGTGCAGCTCGCCCATACCACCGATGATGGTCTGGCCCGATTCTTCGTCGGTACGCACGCGGAACGATGGATCTTCTTGTGCCAGGCGATTCAGCGCCAGGCCCATTTTTTCCTGGTCAGCCTTGGTCTTTGGCTCGACAGCCTGCTGGATGACCGGCTCAGGGAAGACCATTTTTTCCAGGGTGATGATCGCCGAAGGATCGCACAGGGTTTCGCCCGTGGTCGCTTCTTTCAGGCCGACCGCTGCGGCGATGTCGCCGGCACGGACTTCCTTGATCTCTTCGCGCTGGTTGGCGTGCATCTGCAGGATGCGGCCCAGGCGTTCTTTCTTGCCCTTGATCGGGTTGTAGACGGTATCGCCCGAATTGATCATGCCCGAGTAGACGCGGAAGAAGATCAGCTGGCCGACGAACGGGTCGGTCATGATCTTGAATGCCAGTGCCGCGAACTTCTCGCTGTCGTCAGCTTTACGGGTGACCGGCTGGTCGTCTTCATCGGTACCTGCCACTGGCGGGATGTCGACTGGCGATGGCAGGTATTCGATCACGGCGTCGAGCATGGCTTGCACGCCCTTGTTCTTGAACGCGGTACCGCACAACATCGGCACGATTTCCGATGCGATGGTGCGCTGGCGCAGGGCGGCCTTGATCTCTTCTTCCGACAGATCGCCTTCTTCCAGGTACTTGTTCATCAGGTCTTCGTTCGCTTCAGCAGCGGTCTCGACCAGCTTTTCACGCCATTCGTTCGCTTGCTCAACCAGGTGCTCCGGGATGTCAGCGTATTCGAATTTCATGCCTTGCGAAGCCTCGTCCCAGATGATTGCTTTCATCTTGACCAGATCGACCACGCCCTGGAAGCTGTCTTCCGCGCCGATTGGGATCACGACCGGGATTGGGTTCGCCTTCAGGCGTGCGCGCATCTGCTCGTACACTTTGAAGAAGTTCGCACCGGTACGGTCCATCTTGTTGACGAATGCCAGACGTGGGACTTTGTACTTGTTAGCTTGACGCCACACGGTTTCCGACTGTGGCTGCACGCCACCGACTGCACAGTAAACCATGCAAGCGCCGTCGAGCACGCGCATCGAACGCTCGACTTCAATGGTGAAGTCAACGTGGCCCGGGGTGTCGATGATGTTGATGTGGTGAGGCTGGAAGTTCTTGGCCATACCGCTCCAGAAGCAGGTCGTCGCTGCCGAGGTAATGGTAATGCCGCGCTCTTGCTCTTGCTCCATCCAGTCCATCGTCGCAGCGCCATCGTGCACTTCGCCGAGCTTGTGGTTGACGCCCGTGTAGAACAGGACGCGTTCGGTGGTGGTGGTTTTACCAGCATCGATGTGAGCCGAAATACCGATATTGCGGTAGCGCTCGATGGGGGTCTTGCGTGCCATAATTTTTCCTAAATCTTTGAATGGACAAAACCGAGCAACATCTTGACGATCAAAATGAGCTCGGCCTGAACAACAGATACTACAGGGGCCTTAGATTGGGGCAAAAAGCCCCAAGCCAAGTCCTGATGCTTAGAAGCGGAAGTGCGAGAACGCCTTGTTCGCTTCTGCCATGCGGTGGACTTCGTCACGACGCTTCATTGCGCCGCCGCGGCCTTCAGCCGCTTCCAGCAGTTCACCACCCAGACGTTGCGGCATGGATTTTTCGCTGCGCTTGTTTGCGGCTTCGCGCAACCAACGCATGGACAGCGCCATACGACGAACCGGACGAACTTCCACTGGCACCTGGTAGTTGGCGCCACCGACACGGCGGGACTTGACTTCCACCAGCGGCTTGGCGTTGTTGATCGCGGTCGTGAACACTTCCAGCGGGTCTTTGCCCGACTTGGATTGAATGTGTTCGAATGCACCGTAGATGATGTTTTCTGCAACCGACTTCTTGCCGGACAGCATCAGAACATTGACGAATTTGGCGACATCGGTGTTGCCGAATTTTGGATCCGGCAGGATCTCGCGCTTGGGTACTTCACGACGACGTGGCATTTCAATTCCTTCCTGTCTTCAGTTGAGTGCGGTGACCGCACTCGCGAAAGGCCCTCATGACCCTTCACTTACTCGGCCTTGCGGCCGGCTCAACTTATCTAATTAATGTGACGTGCCTGTGACATGCACGACCGAAGATATTACTTCTTCGCAGCCTTGGCACGCTTGGCGCCGTACTTCGAGCGCGCTTGCTTACGGTCTTTGACGCCCTGGGTATCCAGTGCACCGCGAACCATGTGGTAACGCACACCTGGCAAGTCTTTCACACGACCGCCGCGCAGCAGCACGACACTGTGTTCTTGCAGGTTGTGGCCTTCACCGCCGATGTACGAAATGACTTCGAAACCGTTGGTCAGACGCACTTTAGCGACTTTACGAAGTGCCGAGTTAGGCTTCTTCGGGGTGGTGGTGTACACACGGGTGCACACGCCACGTTTTTGCGGGCAGTTTTCCAGTGCCGGCGACTTGCTCTTCACAACCGCGGCTTCACGCGGCTTGCGAATCAGTTGATTGATGGTTGGCATCGTTCCTAATCCAACAAAATTGCTACTGAATTGACGACCCGGGACGGCGAACATGCTGGCCCGGGGACTAAACCTAGTCCCGTAAGAACTGACAGCGGAGGCGACGAAAGCCACTCAACGAAAGGAGCGGCTGCGAATGCGTATACGATGTGCAGAATAAAAACGAGAACTCGCGAATATACGCTGAATGTGACGACGGGTCAACCGATTTGCTGCCCCGCCAAGTCGTTCCCGGCCCTTTGGGCGGTAAACCGTGGCGAATGTGTCATGGTCGCGACAGGCCGGCTCTGCAGTAGGGGATTTGCTCCTGCATGGTCCCGGAATGGCGCGGCGCCGGCCGGCTCATGGCGCCATCATTGCCTCGGCGTCGGCGCCCGCCGGTATCCGCATCGGCGTCGCCGCATCGGTCACCGCACGCCAGACCGCCTGGGCGACATCCTGCGCGCGCGTGACGAGGCCTGGTTCGCGCGCGCCGCCAAAGACGGCGGCCAGCAGCGGCGCGTAGGCCTCGGGCATCCGGCCTGTCATGCGCTCGCGCGCGCCGGCGCCAAACTGCGTCTCCGGCGAGCGGCCCGGCAGCACCAGGCGCAGGCGGATGCCGAGCGGCGCAAGCTCGATCGCCAGCGATTCGGTGAACGCGTTCACGGCCGCCTTGCTGGCGGTATACACCGACAGCAGCGGCAAGGGCTCGATGGTGACGGCCGAGGTGACGTTGACGATCACCCCTGCTCCCCTGCCACGAAAGCCGGGAAGCGCTGCCTGTGTCACTGCGATCGTGCCGAGCGTATTGGTTGCCAATACGCTGTGCACCGTTTCCGTCGATACGCCTTCCAATGGATACATCACGCCGATGCCTGCATTGTTGACCAGCGCATCGATAGGTCCCGCGGCGTCGAACGCGGCGCGGATGCTGGCCCCGTCCGTCACATCCAGCGCCAGCACGCGCAGCCGGTCGGATGGCGGCAGGATGGTGGCATCGGGCGCGCGCATGGTGGCGATGACGTGCCAGTCGCGCTCAAGGAAATGACGGGCAATCTCGAGGCCGAAGCCGGACGAGCAGCCGGTGATCAGGACGGTTTTCATGATGGACTCCTGCGGTGGGTTGTGGTGCTGACACGATAGCCCGGCGCCGCAGGACGCGCTACAATCGGCAGTCCATATTCCTTTTGCGAGCGTCCAGAAATGACCGATCCACTAGCGGAAGTAGTCAGCCTCTTGCAGCCAGGCGTGCGATTGACGAAGGTGGTCGGCGGCGCCGGCCGCTGGCGCGTGCGGCGCGCCGAGACTGGCCATCCTTCGTATTGCATCGTCCTCGACGGGCGCTGCCGGCTCGCCGTGGACGGCAACCCCGAAGCGGTACTCGCGCCAGGTGACTTCGTGCTCATCCCCGCGGCCTGGAATTTCGCGATGACGAGCATGCAGGCGCCGGCACCGGGCGACCACGACATGCCGCCGGTAGCGCAGGGCCCGGGCGAGTTCCGGCTTGGCGAGCAGGATGGGCCGCCGGACGTGCGCTTCATCATCGGGCACTGCGAGTTTTCCTCGCCCGATGCGGACCTGCTGGTGTCGCTGCTGCCGCACTTCGTGCACGTGCGCGGCGAGCCACGCCTGGCCACGCTCGCGCAACTGGTCGGCGATGAATCGCGTGGACAGCGTCCGGCGCGCGAGGTCGTGATGGCGCGCCTGCTCGAGGTGCTGCTGATCGAAGCGCTGCGCTCGACGGCAGGCAGCGCGCCATCGCCCGGACTGGTGCGCGCCCTGGCCGACGCGCGCCTGGCGCAGGCGCTGCGCCGGATGCACGAGGCGCCGGCGCGCGCGTGGACCATGGCCGAACTGGCGCAAGAGGCCGCGCTGTCACGCTCGGCGTTCTTCGAGCGCTTCAGCCGCGCGGTCGGCAAGGCGCCGATGGAATACCTGCTGGCCTGGCGCATGGCGCTGGCGACCGGCCTGCTGCGGCGCGGCGCCTGCAGCATCGCCGAGGTGGCGCAGCGGGTCGGCTACAGTTCGGCCAGCACGTTCAGCGTCGCCTTCGCGCGCCACGTGGGCGTGCCGCCGGCCAGGTATGTGCGCGAGGGGGCCATTAGCTAGTGCCGCGCGCGATCTCGACGAAGGCTTCCAGGTAGGCGGTGCCGGCGTCGACCTCGCGCGTGCCCAGGAAGATCTGCTTGAACACGCCCTCGGTCCCGAGCCGCACCGGCGCCACCGCCATCCGGCCCGCGTATTCGTCCACCAGCCAGCGCGGCAGCGCCGCCACGCCGCGCCCGCTGGCCACCATCTGCAGCATGATGTCGGTGGTCTCGATCGTCTTGCGCTGGCGCGGCGCGCAGCCGGCCGGCAGGAAGAACTGGTTATAGATGTCGAGCCGCTCGATATCGACCGGATAGGTGATGAGCACGTCGTCCGACAGGTCGGCCGGCTCGGCATGCGGCTTACCCGCCAGCGGATGGTCGCGCGCCACCACCAGCACCTGCTCGTAGTCGAACACCGGCACGAAGCGCAAGCCGGGCTTGAACAGCGGGTCGGGCGTGACCAGCAGGTCGATCTCATAGCCATGCAAGGCCTTGAGGCCGCCGAACTGGAAGCGCTGCTTGACGTCGACGTCGACCTCGGGCCACGCCGCCAGGTAGGGATCCACCACTTTCAGCAGCCACTGGTAGCAGGGATGGCACTCCATGCCGATGCGCAGGGTGCCGCGCTCGCCGCGCGCGTATTCGTGCATCAGGCGCTCGGCATGCTCCAGTTGCGGCAGCAGCCGTTCGGACAGGGCCAGCAGGGACCGCCCGGCCTGGGTCAGGCGCAGCGCCCGTCCCTCGCGCGTCCATACCGGCGTGCCGAGCTGCTGCTCGAGCTTTTTCACCGTATGGCTCAGCGCCGACTGCGTCAGGCACAGCACGTCGGCGGCGGCGGTCAGCGAACCGCGGCGGTCGACCTCGCGGATGATGGACAGGTGGATGCGTTCGATCATGTCACATGAACAGAATTAATGGATGGATGAAATCATACCAATTTTATTCATGGATTGAGCGGCCTATGATGAACTCATCCATTATTGATCAGGCTGACACCATCATGACGACCACCCATACCCTCGGCTTTCCGCGCATCGGCGCGCGCCGTGAACTGAAATTCGCACTCGAACGCTTCTGGAAGGGCGACGCCACGGCCCAGGAGCTCGGCGCCCAGGCCGCAGGACTGCGCCAGCGTCACTGGCAGCAGCAATCGAAGCTCGACTTCGCGCCGGTCGGCGACTTCTCGCTGTACGACCAGGTGCTGGACATGAGCTTCACGCTCGGGAACGTGCCGCAGCGCGCGCACAGCCACCATGGCGATGCGCTCGATGCCTCGCTTCATTCTTATTTCCGGGTAGCGCGCGGCCGCAGCCAGGGCAACCACGACCACGCCTGCGGCGGCGTCCACGCCGGCGAGATGACTAAATGGTTCGACACCAACTACCACTACATCGTCCCCGAATTCAGCGCCGGCACCCGCTTTGCGCTCGACACCGCGCGCTTCGACGAACAACTGGCCCAGGCCCGCACCCTGGGCGTCAAGGCCAAGCCGGTCATCGTCGGCCCCCTCACCTACCTGTGGCTGGGCAAGGCCAAGGACGGCAGCGACCGGCTCGACCTGTTGCCCCGGCTGCTTCCGGTGTATGCCGAGCTGCTGGCCTGGTTCGTCACGCAGGGCATCGAATGGGTGCAGGTCGACGAGCCGGCGCTGGTCACCGAACTCGATGCACGCTGGCAGGCGGCCTATGCCAGCGCCTACGACACGCTCCAGCACAGCGGCGTAAAACTGCTGCTGGCGACCTATTTCGGCCGCCTGGAAGACAACCTGGCGCTGGCCTGCGCGCTGCCGGTCGACGGCCTGCACCTGGATGCGATCAATGCCCGCGCCGAGATCGCGCCGGTCATCGCGGCGCTGGGCCCGGACCAGGTGCTGTCGCTGGGCGTGATCGACGGCCGCAATATCTGGAAGACCGACCTGCACGCCACCTTGGAATGGCTCGAGCCGGTCCAGCGCCAGCTGGGCCAGCGCCTGTGGATCGCGCCATCGTGCTCGTTGCTGCATGTGCCGGTCGACCTGCAGAACGAGACCGCGCTCGACCCCGAGATCCGTTCCTGGCTGGCGTTCGCCGTGCAAAAGCTGGAAGAACTGCGCATCCTGGCCCAGGCGCTCGACCATGGCCGCTCGCAGGTGCAGCTCGAGCTGGTGGAAAATGCCGCCGCGATCGACCGCCGCCGCGCCTCGAAACGCGTGTCGAACCCAGAGGTCGCGCAGGCCCTGGCCGCGATCACCCCGCAGCTGGGCCAGCGCGCCAGCAGCCATGCCGAGCGAAGCGCCAAGCAGGCCGCCCTGCTTCGGCTGCCAAGCTACCCGACCACCACCATCGGTTCCTTCCCGCAGACGGCGGCGATCCGCCAGGCGCGCAATGCCCATAAAAAGGGCGACATCGATGCGGCCGCCTATGAAGAAGCGATGCGCGGAGAGATCGCGCGCTGCGTGCGCGAGCAGGAAGCGCTGGGGCTGGACGTCTTCGTGCACGGCGAGGCCGAGCGCAACGACATGGTCGAATACTTCGGCGAGCAGCTCGACGGCTATGCCTTCACTAAGGGCGGCTGGGTGCAATCCTATGGCTCGCGCTGCGTCAAGCCGCCGATCCTGTTCGGCGACGTGCGCCGCCCGCGGGCGATGACGGTCAAGTGGACGACGTACGCGCAGTCGCTGACCGACAAACCGATGAAGGGCATGCTGACCGGCCCGGTGACGATCCTGAACTGGTCCTTCGTGCGCGACGACCAGCCGCGCGCCGTGAGCTGCCGCCAGCTGGCCCTGGCCATCCGCGAAGAGGTGCTGGACCTGGAACGGGCCGGCGTGCGCGTGATCCAGATCGACGAGGCGGCGCTGCGCGAAGGCTTGCCGCTACGGCGCGCCGAATGGGCGGCCTACCTCGACTGGGCGGTCGAATCGTTCCGCATCGCCGCCAACGGTGTGCGCGACGAGACCCAGGTCCACACCCATATGTGCTATTCGGAGTTCAACGACATCATCGCGGCGATTGCCGCGATGGACGCCGACGTGATCACGATCGAGACTTCACGTTCGGATATGGAGCTGCTCGATGCCTTCGACGATTTTCAGTATCCGAACGAGATCGGTCCCGGCGTGTACGACATCCACTCGCCCAACATCCCGAGCCAGGACCACATCGTGGACCTGATGCGCAAGGCCGCCACCCGCATCCCGGCCGGGCGCCTGTGGATCAATCCCGACTGCGGCCTCAAGACCCGCAACTGGGACGAGGTGCTGCCGGCGCTGCGCAATATGGTGGCGGCGGCGCATACCCTGCGCGCCGCCTGATGGTGGCTTAGTCGGCGGCCGGCGCCGGCTTGTCCAGGAAGCTTGCCAAGGCCTTCACCAGCAATGGCGACACCGGCAGGAACGGATCGCTGTAGGCCGCGGCCTGCAGCACCGGATCGGCCCGCACATGCTTGAAGATGTGGTTCATGCCAGGAATGATCGCCAGGGTGGCGTCCGGCTTGGCGCGGTGCAGGCCGTTGGCCTGGGCGACCTCGACCTGAATATCGGTATTGCCCTGCACGATCAGCACCGGCATGGTCAGGGATGCGATGCGCTGCGACGGCACATACTTGAACCATGAGATCAGGTAGGGCTGGACGCTCGGGCGGTAGAAGGCCACCAGCGCCGGCGGCACCTGGTCGACGGTCGTACCGTTTTCCAGCGCCACCAGGATGCGTTCGTTCTCCTTGTCCAGCTCGGGCGGCAGCTTGCCGGCCAGTTGCTTGCGCAGGATGGCCGAAGCGCCATCGGCGGCGCCGGCGATCGAGACGAAGGCCGCGGCGCCGGCCTGCTGCGCCGCCAGCATGCCGATCAGCGCGCCCTCGCTATGGCCGATCACGGCCACCGAGGAAAATCGCGGGTCGGCCTTCAACTTGGCGATCCAGGCCGCCGCGTCATCCACATAGGTCTCGAAACGCAGCTCGGATTCCGTCGGCCCGGCAGGAAGGCTGGCGCCGACGCCGCGCTTGTCGTAGCGCACCGTGGCGATGCCCTCCTCGGCCAACGCGACAGCCAGCAGCCTGAGGCTGTCGTTGCGGCCCGGGATATGGGTGCTGTTGCCGTCGCGGTCAGTCGGGCCGGAACCGGCGATGATCAGGGCCACGCGCTGTTTGCCGTCCGTGGCGGCCGGCAATTGCAGGGTGCCGGCAACCTGGCCGGTCGGCGTGTCGAGGGTGATGCCCTGCTCGCTCACCTGGGCCGACGCCATGCCGGCGGCCAGGAACAACAGGGCGGCGGCGAAGATGGCAGGGGATCTCATGCGCGCTCCGCGGTGATGGTCTTGGGCGAGACGATCAGCACCGTCATCCAGCCCAGGAAGGAAAAGAGGCGCTGCAAGCCCACGAAACAGAAGAACCAGACGCCCCACTGCGCCGCGCTGTAGCGGAAAGGCGGGAGTCCCGCCGCATACAGCAACCCGATCGTCGACGCCATCGTGAGTATGCTCACGATCGACTGGAACCACCACTTCCTTTCAAGCTCGGACATGCCGCTCCCCTTCATTGTTGTTCACGCCGCGACAGCCAGGCCGCGCTGCGCCAGGCAGAAACCGTGGATCCGTTCCAGCGCCGCCTCGGCCCCGGCCTGGTCGAGACCCGCCCCGAAATGGTAGCGGTGGGTCGCGGTCTCGATCTCGATCCGGCCATGGCCGAAGCCGAGGGCTTCCCATTTTGCTTCGGGCGTCCAGGCTTCAGGCGCCGGCAGCAGCCGCACCGCGCGGATCTGGTCGAGCACAAACGCCAGCTCGATCGGCGGCAGCTCGCCGTCGCGGGCGATGTACAGCTCATCCCGGAACACGAAGTTGCGGTACAGCGCCCAGGCGGCCACGCTGACGATGGCCAGTGCGCAGGCGGTAAAGACGATGACGCCGGGAGACAGGTCGCGCCGCGCGCCGCTCGCCAGGCCGTAGGCCAGCAGGCAGACGAAGCAAAAGGACATGAGCGCGGCAAAGCCGCGCTTCTGGGTTGGACAGACGATGTGCAAGACCTGGCTGGCGCTCATTCCTTCTCTTCGAAAACGCTCTTGGTTGTGGAAGATACCACTTCTCGAAGGGGAAAATGTACGCAAATTCTCTCGTGCGCTACACCCCGCGCTCCAGCGCCGCGCCGAGCCAGCCCAGTTCACCGTCCAGCGCGGCCCGGATCGGCCCCGGCGTGAGGCCGGTCCAGCGCTTGAACGAGCGCCGGAAATTGGCCGCGTCATGAAAGCCCAGGTAGCGCGCGACCTCTTCGTTGTCGGCCCGCTCGACCTGGAACAGCCACAGCGCCACATGGGTGCGCACCCCGTCCAGCTCGCCCTGGAAATGGGTGTGATGGCGCAGCAGCTGGCGCTTGAAGGTCGCCGGGCTGACGCCGAAGTCGGCCGCCGTGCGCTCCAGCGTCGGCGCCATGCGCACATTGGCCAGCAGGTAGTCGTAGAGCGCGGCCAGCAGGCCCGGCGCGCGCGGGGCTTCCTGCTCGGCCGCCTGCTGCGCCACGCGCGCCGCCATCTCGCTGGCGCGCGGCCACGGCCGATCCAGCCAGTCTGACGGCAGCAGCATGGCGTCGAGCTGGCAGTTGAAGCGCAGCTCGGTGCCCAGGTGGACGTGGTGCTGTTCGACGTGGCGTGGCGCGCCGCGGTTGAAGCAGAAGCGCCACGGCAGGCGCTCACCGCCCAGCCAGCGGCACAGGGCGACCAGCGCCGTCATGTGCATCTCGACCAGGGCCGGACGGATGCCGGGAGCGCCATAGGCGTCGACCCAGTACAGCAGCGCCACCTCCCCCCAGCTCTCGAAGCGCGGCCGCAGCAGCGGCGTCAGGCGCGCATGGTGACGGCACAGGGTCTGCAGCAGCACGCGCAGGTTCGGGGCCTGCACCAGCGCGTGGCTGGCCGCGCCGTCGTGGCCGGGAAGCAGCAGCTGGCCCAGCATGAAGCTGGTGTCGGGACTGTCCAGGGTACGCAGGGTGTTCGCCAGCTGCTGCAGGTACTGCGCCGGCGCCACCAGGCCATCGGGGTTCAGGCCGGCCACCAGCCCCGTGTCGCGCAGCAGGTCGGCGTCGTCCGCATCGCGCGAGCGACCGTATTCCAGCGCCAGCGCGGGCTGCTGCCGCGCCGGGATCGAGGGTTCTCCGGCAGGTTGCCAGGCGATCACACGGCGTCCATCTGGCGGCACAGGTCGGCCAGCAGCGCATCCGGCGCCCCGCGTGCCGGCGCGCAGCCATGGCGCAGCGTGACCCGCACCCGGCCGTTCGGCGCATGGTGCCGCATCGACGACACCATGCGGCACAGGTGCTGGGCGGCGTCGCGCGCGTCGGCCTCTTGCAGGCCTGGCATCAACACCGCGAAGCGGTCGCCCGCATAGCGGCACAGCAGGTCTTCGTTGCGCAGGTTCAGCAGCAGCATGTGCGCCACCGCCTGCAGCACGCGGTCGCCTTCAGCCTGGCCATGCTCGCGATTGATGCGATGGAATTCGTCGATATCGAATAGCACCAGCGCGCTGGCGCCCTCGCCTCCCATGCGTTTGCTCTCCAGGCGCAGCTGCTCGCGCAGGTAGGCCGCGTCGGCCAGCTGGGTGATGCGGTCGAACGGGCGGTGATTGCGAAACAGGCGCTCGCGCTTGCGCATGTGGTCGGACAGGGTGGCCTGCTCCAGCCGCCAGTAATACATGCCGACGGTCAGGATCAGCATCCCGAGCGGCAGCAAGGATTCGAGCGCGTTGTCCCACAGCGCGGCCTTGTCGATGTCGACTACCTCGTCCAGGCAGTCGGCCCACGACCCGAGCATGATGCAGGCCAGGCCGCCGGCCAGCAGGCGCGTGACCAGGCCATCGGGGCGGCTGGACAGCACGATCAGGCACCACAGGGCCGCCAGCAGCGAGGTGCCGCCCTCGCTCGCGATGTCCACCCAGTCCCATTCTGCCATCGGGATGCCGGTCCCGGCGCCGACGAACAGGAAGGCGAAGGCGCCGAGCAGGGCGCCGATCAACAGGGCATGGCGGATGACGTTGGACATGGGGGCAGCGTTGGAGGTGGATCGCCGGAACATAGCGCAGCCAGATGACCGCAGGATGACAGGATGACAAAGCTGTCGCATCCCGGCACGGGGTCCGAACGGCTCACGGCAAACCATCTTCGACGCCTCCATCCGGCTGCGCCACGCGGCGCGCACCGTTGGGCGGCGAGTCATTTCAGCTCATCCTGGGCTCATGCGGGCTTCGCAGCGGACCGGCGTCACCAACTCGTCATATTGGGACACCAGAATCCGCCCCACTCCAACTACCTTCTTGCCCCCATGCGCTATCTCGCCCTCCCCGCCATCACCGCCAGCCTGCTGGCCGCTGCCGGCGTCCACGCCGCTCCGGCGCCGGCGCCGACTCCGGCCGTCGAATCCAGCGTGGTCGTCACCGGCCAGCGCGCCAGCCTGGCGCGCGCCATCGCTGCCCAGGAACAGGCCGACAATATCGTCAGCGTCGTCAGCAGCGACGACATCGGCCACCTGCCGGACAAGAACGCCGCCGAGGCGCTGGCGCGCGTGCCCGGCCTGTCGGTCCAGCGCGACCAGGGCGAGGGCCGCTACGTGGTGGTGCGCGGCCTGGATGCCGACTACAACAGCGTGACCATCAATGGCGCCCTGGTGCCATCGCCGGAAGCGACGCGCCGTGCAGTGGCGCTGGACGTGCTGCCGGCCGGCCTGGTGCGCTCGCTGGAAGTGACCAAGTCGGCCACGCCCGACCAGGACGCCAACTCGTTGGGCGGCACGGTCGAAGTCAAGACCCTGTCGGCCTTCGACCTGCCGGGCAAGCTGCTCAGCGTCGGCGTGGCCGCCAGCCACGACACCAACACCGACCAGAACAGCCCCAGCGCCAACCTGCTGTGGGCCCAGCGCTTCATGGACGGCAAGCTCGGCATCGCCGCCGGCCTGTCGGGCGAGAAGCGCAAGTTCGGCTCGGACAACGTGGAAACGGGCGGCGCCTGGGACGGCAAGCGCCTGGAAGGCTTCGAGATGCGCGACTACCTGCCCACGCGCGAACGCCGCGCCGGCGCCGTCAACCTCGAGTACCGCCCGGACGCCACCACCAGCTACGCCCTGCGCGGCTTCATGAGCCGCTTTTCGGACGAAGAATCGCGCGACCGCATGACGGTGGGCGATTTCGAGAACGACGACGAGAGCGTGGCCGAGGGCGAACTCGCCCCCGCCACCGTCGAGCGCCGCCTGCGCCAGCGCAAGTACACGCAAGAGATCCGCTCGCTCACCGGCTCGATGGACCGCCGCTTCGGCGACGCCTGGAAGATGCACCTCGAGGCCGCCACCAGCCGCGCCACCGACAAGACGCCGAACGCGATCAGCGATGCGCGCTTCACCAACGTCGAGAGCTTCCCCGACGTCGGCTTCACCAACACCCGCGCACCGCATTTGATCGCCCCCGCCGGCGTGGCCGACGCCGCCAACTACGAACTCGACTCGTTCGCGATCGAGCGTGCCTATGCGAAGGACAGCAGCCACCAGCTACGCCTCGACCTGCAACGCGAGTTCGATGCCGGCGACTGGAGCGGCGCGTTCAAGTTCGGCGCCAAGGCCACCCGCCGCGACAAGCGCACCGACACCGACGCCTGGGAGTTCGGCAGCGACGATCCCGAAGACGGCGACTACTGGGGCGCCGGTCCGACCTCGATGAGCGCCTTTGTCAATGGCACCCGCATCGATTACCCCTTCGGCAACCTGGGCTACACGCTCGACCCGAACCTGGTACGCGCCCGCCTGGCCGGCCTGGACCGCGACGGCGCCCGCGCGATCGTCGACTCGGCACTGGACGACTTCAAGCTGCAGGAAGACATCGACGCCGCCTATGTGCAGGCCAGCCTGCGCAGCGGCGCCTGGTCGCTGCTGGCGGGCGTGCGCGCCGAGCGCACCCGCTTCAAGGCCGATGGCTCGCAGGTGACGGACGAAGACGAGATCACGCCACGCGGCGCCGCGCGCTCGTACACCAACTGGCTGCCGGGCATGCACCTGCGTTATGACATCGACCAGCACACCAGCCTGCGCGCCGCATGGAGCAACTCGGTGGTGCGCGCCAACTTCGCCCAGCTGGCGCCGGGCGTGAGCCTGGACGGCGACGACGAAGCCACCATCGGCAACCCGGACCTGAATCCGCTGCGCTCGCACAACCTGGACCTGGGCATCGAGCGCACCCTCGGCGGCGACGGCGTGGTGTCGGCCTATGTCTTCACCAAGGATATCAAGGACTTTACTTACGCTACCGACCTGGCCGGCCGCGGAGAATGGGCCGACTACTCCAGCGCGATCTCGTACGCCAATGGCGAGAAAGCCCGGGTGCGCGGCATCGAGCTGGCCTGGCAGCAGCCGCTGCGCATGCTGCCGGCGCCGTTCAACGGCCTGCTGGTCGGTGTCAACGGCGCCATCACCCACTCGCGCGCCGGTATCGACAGCGCAGATGGCGACGGCGGGATCGGTGCACGCGAGATCCGCATGCCCGGCCAGTCGAACCGCATCGGCAACCTGATGGTCGGCTACGAGGCCGGTGGCTTCAGCGCGCGCCTGGCGATGAACTACAAGTCGCCCTACCTGCTGGAGCTGGGCGAGGACGTGCTCGACGCAACCCAGGACCGCTATGTCGACACCCAGAAGCAGCTGGACTTCTCGATGTCGTACAAGCTCGACAAACGCTGGCAGCTGACCTTCGATGCCAGCAACCTGAACAACGAAAAATACTACGTCTACATGGGCGACAAGTCCCGCAATTCGCAACACGAACAATACGGCCGCACCTTCAAGATCGGCCTGAAAGCGAGCATCTTCTAATGAAAAAAATCGTTTCCCTGGTTCTCCTCGCCACCCTGCACGCGGCCGCGGCCGCGGCTGCCGCCACCGCGCCGAACGTGCCAGCTTCGCTGGCCAAGACCGAGGCCCTGGCCGCGCTGCCGGGCGGCGCCTGGCTGGCGCTCGACAAGAATGCCTTGCGCCTGGTCGGCGCCGACGGCAGCGAACGCGCCCGCCTGGCCGTGCGCGCCGAACAGCTCGACCTGCGTCCCGTCGACGGAGGCGTGCTGGCCATCGTCATGGATTCCAACACCGAGCGCGTGCAGCCGGTGCAGGTCGACCTCGCGGCCGGCTCCCTGAAAGCCTTGCCGCCGATGCCGGAAGCCGGTTTCGGCCTGGAGGCGGCCTGCATGTACCGCGACGCCCAGGGCCTGGACCACGTGTTCATGGTCGGCCCCGATGGCCAGGCGCAGCAGTGGCTGCTGGGCACGGAGTACCGCCTGGTGCGCCGCCTGGCCCTGCCGACCGCGGTCACCCACTGCCGCGTCGACGATGCCCACGCCACCCTGTTCGTGGCCGAGGAAGGCATGGGCCTGTGGGCCTTCGGCGCGAATGCCGAAGGTCCGTCGGCGCGGGTGCCGGTGGCGCTGCGTGCACCCTACGGCAAGCTGGCCGGCGAGATCGAGGGACTGGCCGTGCTGCCGGGCGGCGTGGCGGCCCTGGACGAGAAAGGCGATTTGCTGACCTGGCGCCGCACCGGCGCCAATTGGACCGCGCTGCCGGCGCGCGCACTGGGCGGCAAGCAGCTGGTGGCGCTGGGCGGCGCTGCGCTGATGGTGAATACGAAAAAGGGCTGGCAGGCGCCGGCACTGGCATGGAAGGCCGACGCCCTGGCCCCGCGCGCGTTGCCGATCGTGCTGCCGCGCATGCAGACCGAACCCGTGGCCCAGCTGGGCGATGCGGCCGACGATCCGGCGATCTGGGTCAACCCGAAGGATGCGACCCAGTCGCGCATCCTCGGCACCAACAAGAAGCAAGGCATGCTGGTGTACGACCTGCAGGGCAAGGAAACCCAGTTCCTGCCGGCCGGCCGCCTGAACAATGTCGACGTGCGCCAGGGCCTGCGTTTCGGCGACGAGCGCTTCGACCTGGCCGTGGCCACCCAGCGCGACGAGAATGCGATGGTGCTGTTCACGATCGACGCCAAGGGCATGCTGACGGAAGCGGCGCGCCTGCCGACCGGCCTGGACGACATCTACGGCACCTGCACCTACCGCACCGCCGCGGGCGGCCTGGACGCTTTCGTCAATGACAAGGACGGTCGCTACGAACACTGGCAGATCGGCCGCAGCGGCGGCAAGTTCAGCGCCAGCCTGGCGCGCCAGTTCAAGGTCGCCACGCAACCCGAAGGCTGCGTGGCCGACGACCGCAGCGGCCTCTTGTTCGTGGGTGAAGAAGACAAGGCCCTGTGGGTCACCTCGGCCAGGGCCGATCAACCGGCCACCCTCAAGATGGTGATGCCGGTGGGCGAGTGGCTGCACGATGACATCGAAGGCATGGGCATCTACCACGGCGACAAGCACAGCTACCTGGTGGTGTCGAGCCAGGGCAACAGCAGCTATGTGGTGTTCGACGCGGCGCCGCCGTTCAAGGTACGCGGCGCGTTCCGGATCGGCATGGATCCGGTGGCCGGCATCGACGGCGCATCCGAAACCGATGGCCTGGAAGTGAGCTCGGCCAACTTCGGCGGCCCGTACGCACGCGGTATGCTGGTGGTGCACGACGGCTTCAAGCGCATGCCGGACGCTGCCCAGAACTACAAGGCGGTGGCGTGGGACGATATCGCCAAGGCCTTGAAGCTGGAGGACTAAGCGCGGTCGGGCTGTGCGAGGTGGCGGCTCAACCTGCGCGCCACCTCGGCGGCTCGCCCTTCGATGCGCTCGCCGAAACCCTGGGTCGCCAGCAGCGCAATCCCGTTCGGGTTGCGCAATACGCCTGGCGCCAGCACCGGCCTGCCGCTGGCGGTGTCGATGAAGAACGGCGCCAACCGTTCACTCAGCAGCGGCGCCAGCACCAGGTTATGCGACGACACCAGCACCAGGTCGCGTTCCGATAATTCCTCCAGCACCGCGCAGGCGGCCGATACCGACTCCAGGTGGTTGGTGCCGCGGAACACCTCATCGATGAGGCAGATGCCCGGCGGCTGGCCGGCGGCGTCCAGCAATTCGCGCGCGCGCCGCAGCTCGGCCATGTACAGGCTCTCGCCGCCCAGCAGCGAATCCTCGTTCTGCATGCTGGCGCGCACCGGCAGCGCCGGCAGGCAGGCCCGCGTGGCGTAGCAGAAGCCGAAGGCGCGCGCCGCGATCGCGTTCAGGCCGACCATGCGCAGGAAGGTGCTCTTGCCCGAAGCGTTCTGGCCCGAGACGAAAGCGCCCTTGCCAGCCAGCGTCACCGACAGCGCGACCGGCCTGTCCATCAGCGGGTGGATGCCTTCCTCCAGCACCAGCGTGCGCGCGTCGCCGCGCTCGGCCCAGCACCAGCGCCCGATCGACGCGAGCTGGCGCACCAGGGCCACATCGGCCTCGAGGTTCGCGCAGGCCAGGTAGCACTCGCGCAGCAAGGCACGCTCGGCGTGCACGATGCGCAGCGTCTTGAAGTAAAACGTCACATTGGCCGCTGCGAACCAGTCGGCGTATTGGATCGCGCCCGGGATCATGCGCAGGCTCAGCGAGCGCGCCAGGCGCAGATGCAGGCGTTCCGCCCTGGGGCGCGCCGCCACGAACGGTTCCAGCAGCTGCCCGCCCTGCCCGCCCAGCAGGCTGGTCGTGCGCAGCAGCGCGTGCAGCGCGCGGGTGGTGGCGCGCCATTCCTCAAGCGGGCGGTGCAGGCGCATCTGCAGCGCCATCAGGGGCGCCAGCGCCGCCAGGGTCAGCACCCAGCCCAGCGGCAGGGTCACCAGGGCAGCCAGCGACAGCAGCAGCGCGAGCGGCAGCAGCCATAGCCAGCGCGACCACCACGGGCTTGCCGGCGCCGTATCCTGGAACAGCATGCCAGCTATCTCGGCATCGGCATGGCGCAAGGTAGACAGGCTGGCGTCGATCGCATCCAGCCGCGCCGGGTCGTCCATCAGCGCCTGCAGGCGCACGCGTTGCGCGGTGCACGCCGCATCGTCGATGCCGGCGCGCAGGCGCTGGTGTAGCACCTGGCGCGCGAAGATGCTGGCCTGCGGCGCCAATTTCTCTTCGAACGATTCGAGCAGCAAATCGTTCCAGGTCTGGTCGTCGATGCCGGCGGCCCCATCGAGGCGGTACAGGCGAGCCACCTCGTCCGGGATGAAGAAATGGCGGGGCGGCGGGGGGGATGGGGCGAGCGCGAGGCTGCGCCACAGGTCTTGCAGGTGGTCGAACAACGACAAGGTCTGTCCATGTGAACCGGCGGCGCCGGGTGCAGGTCCCACATAGGGGCCGGATTGCCAACTTGCAAGATCGGAAACATTGGCGAGCTGAAATTACCCGTCGTGCATTCCCAACATCGAATCCGACAATGTACGTTTCCCAACATACCGCGCTCCAAATCGCTGGCACGATCGTTCTCGCAAGGCTCCCACCAATAACGACCAGGAAAGGCAGGCCCCCGATGAAACGCGCTTCGCTCGCAGCCGCGCTGTGCATGGTGTTCGGCTCCGCTATCGCCCAGCAGGGCGACGGCACCATGTTCTCCACCAAGATCAATGTCTGGAAACCCAACAAGGTGGAGGCCACGCCCGAGCGCATCGCCGCCCTGAAGGCGCCGCAGGGTTTCACGGTGAGCGCCTTCGCCACCGGTCTCAAGAACGCGCGCATCATCGCGGTGGCGCCCAACGGCGACGTCTACGTGAGCCGGCGCGACCAGGGCGACGTGCTGCTGCTGCGCGACGCCAACGGCGATGGCCGCGCCGACGGCGCCCCGATCACAGTGGCCAACCGTGCCGGCGCCCACGGCCTGGCGATCCGCGATAACAAGCTGTACCTGGTCACCGTCAAGGAGCTGTTCGTGGCCGACATCAAGCCGGACGGCCGCCTGGGCGAACTGACGATGCTGATCGGTGACCTTCCCGATTCGGGCCAGCACCCGAACCGCACCATGGCCTTCGGCCCCGACGGCATGCTGTACCTGAGCGTCGGCAGCACCTGTAACACCTGCAACGAGAGCAATGTGGAGAACGCGACCCTGCTGCGCGTGTCCCCCGACGGCAAGAGCCGCACCATCTACGCCAGCGGCCTGCGCAACCTGATCGGCTTCGGCTGGCATCCGACCACGGGCGAACTGTGGGGCTTCGACCATGGCATCGACTTCCTGGGCGACGACGTGCAGCCCGAAGAAATCAACAAGATCGAGCTGGGCAAGCAGTATGGCTGGCCGCATGTGTACGGGGCCGGCGAGATCTACCCGCAAAGCACGCCGCAGGGCGAGATCACCAAGGAACAGTGGAAGGCGCGTAGCACCCCGATGGTGCTCGGCTATACCGCCCACGCGGCGCCGATGCAGTGGGTATGGGGCGCCGGCAGCGCCTTCCCGGCCGAGTACCAGGGCGACGCCTTCGTCACCATGCGCGGCTCGTGGAACCGGGTGCCGGCATCGGGCTACGAGATCGTGCGCGTGCATTACGAGAATGGCCAGCCCAAATCCGTGGAACCCTTCGTCACCGGTTTCCTGACCGACGGCGGCAAGACCCATATCGCGCGCCCGGTCGGCCTGGCGCTGGCGAAGGACGGTTCGCTGCTGATGGCGGACGATGCCAACGGCGTGATCTACCGCATCGCCTACAGCGGCGGCAAGGCGGCAGCGGCCACGCCGCCGAAGGCGCCGGCCGGCCCCACCGAACAACAGGTCAACAAGGGCAACAAGGTCCCGCTGGCGAACAAGCGCCCCGAGACCGAGGCCATGGGCCAGTTGAGCGTCTCGTCGTCGAGCTTCGGCAACAACGCCATGATGGACGACCGCTACACCGAGTACGCGGACGGCGTCTCGCCCGCGTTGTCGTGGAAAGCCGTGGCCGGCGCCAAGTCGTACGCCGTCATCATGGAAGACCCGGACGCCAAGCCAGTCACGCCCTTCGTGCACTGGGTGATGTGGAACATCCCGGCCAATATCACCAGCGTACCTGAAGGCGTGCAGGAGCAGGCCCGCCTGTCCGACCCTGACGGCGTGCTGCAGGGCCGCACCACGCGCGGCGCGCCCGGCTACTACGGTCCCAAGCCACCGGTCGGCGAACCGGCGCACCGCTACCACTTCCAGGTCTATGCGCTCGACAAGATGCTCGACGTGCCGTTCGGCGCCGACCGCGACCAGGTGCTGGCGGCGATGAAGGGCCATGTGCTGGCCAAGGGCGAGATCGTCGGCAAGTACGGGCAGAAGCAGCAGCCGCAGAAGTAAATCGCTCGCGGACGGCCCTGTCCGCGAACGACCGGCCGAGGACCGAACGGACACCGCGGACAGCGGCGTCCGCCGGTCACCCCCTTGTAAATCAATAACTTACAAGCTGGCATGGATTGTGCAATAACGACAGGCAACCCGTCGTTACTGGACACTCCATGATTCGCGATACATCCCATCAAGACGCCGTCGTCGCCCCGCCGGCCGGCCACAAACTCAAGCGCCGCGCGCTGCTGCTGGGCGGCGCCGTCGCCCTGGCCGCCGCCAGCTTCGCCCTGTTCGCCGCCTGGGACGGCAGCGAGCACTCGGTCTCGGGCAGCCGCGTGCGCATCGCCGAAGTCGGCCGCGGCACCCTGGTGCGCGACGCCGCCGTCAACGGCCGCGTGGTGGCCGCCGTCAGCCCGACCCTGTATTCGACCGCGCCCGCCACCGTCAACCTGAAGGTCGCCGCCGGCGACACCGTCAAGAAAGGCGACGTGCTGGCGGTGCTGGAATCGCCCGACCTGACCGACGCCCTCAAGCGCGAAGTCTCGACCTACGAGCAGCTCAAGGCCGAGGTGGCGCGCCAGCAGATCCTGGCCAGCAAGCAGAAGCTGCTGGCCAGGCGCGAAGCCGACACCGCCGAGATCGAGCGCCTGTCGGCCCAGCGCACGGTGGAACGCTACGACAGCGTGGGCGTGGTCGGCATCATCGCCAAGATCGACTACCAGAAGGCCCAGGATGCACTCAATTCGGCCGGCATCCGCGCGAAACACGCGGCGCAGGCGGCCGCGCTGGAAGGCGACGACGTCCAGCTGGCGATCCACACCAAGACCAACGAGATGGAGCGCGCGCGCCTGTCGATGGCCAATGCCCAGCGCAGGGTCGACGAGCTGACCGTGCGCGCGCCGGTGGACGGCTTCATCGGCACCCTGAACGTCCAGAACCGCATGGTGGTCATCGCCAATGCCCCCCTGATGACGCTGGTCGACCTGTCCAAGCTAGAAGTCGAGGTGGAAGTGCCCGAAACCTATGCCGGCGACCTGGGCCTGGGCATGAGCGCCGAGATCACCCTGCCCTCGGGCCGCGCCACCGGCAAGCTGTCGGCGCTGTCGCCCGAGGTGGTCAAGAACCAGGTGCTGGCGCGGGTGCGCTTCGACGGCGAGCAGCCCAAGGGCCTGCGCCAGAGCCAGCGCGTGACCGCGCGCCTGCTGATCGAAGAAAAACCGAACGTCCTGATGGTGCAGCGCGGCCCGTTCCTGGAAAACGAGGGCGGGCGCCACGCCTATGTGGTGCGCGAAGGGATCGCGGTGCGCACGCCGATCCAGGTCGGCGCCACCAGCATCTCGGCGGTCGAGATCTTGTCCGGCCTGAAGGCGGGCGACCAGGTGGTGGTGGCGGGCACCGATGCCTTCAACGGCGCAGCGCGCGTATCGATCAATCAATAAGCACAATCCAACAAGGAGCCAACCATGCTGCGCATGACCAACCTGAGCAAGGTATACCGCACCCACATGATCGAGACCCACGCGCTGCGCGGCTTCGAGATCCACGTCAGCCAGGGCGAATTCGTCACCGTGACCGGTCCTTCCGGCTCGGGCAAGACCAGCTTTTTGAACATCGCCGGCCTGCTCGAAGAATTCACTTCGGGCGAGTACGTCCTCGACGGCGTGAATGTGCAGGGCCTGGACGACGCGGCCCGCTCGCGCCTGCGCAATGAAAAGCTGGGCTTCATCTTCCAGGGCTTCAACCTGATCCCCGACCTGAACCTGTTCGACAACGTCGACGTGCCACTGCGCTACCGCGGCTTCAATGCGCGCGAGCGCAAGGAGCGCATCGAGGACGCGTTGGCGAAAGTCGGCCTGGCCTCGCGCATGAAGCACTACCCGGCCGAGCTGTCGGGCGGCCAGCAGCAGCGGGTGGCGATCGCGCGCGCGCTGGCCGGCTCGCCAAAACTGCTGCTGGCCGACGAACCGACCGGCAACCTCGATACCCAGATGGCGCGCGGCGTGATGGAGCTGCTGGAAGAGATCAACGCGGCCGGCACCACCATCCTGATGGTGACCCACGATCCGGAGCTGGCGGTGCGCACCCACCGCAACGTGCACATCATCGACGGCCAGGTGTCCGACCTGGTGCGGCGCGGGCCGTCGCTGGTCGACGGTCACGCCCCGGCCGACGCGTCGGTCACGGCATAAGGAGCGGCCATGTTCGGCTACTACTTCAAGCTCGGCGTGCGCAGCCTGCGCCGCAACCGCTACCTGACCGCGCTGATGGTTCTGACCCTGGCCATCGGCGTGGCCGCCAGCGTCGCCACCCTCGCCATCCTGCACGCGATGTCGGGCGACCCGATTCCATCGAAGAGCGATCGCCTGTTCGTGCCCTTCATCGACAACGCCCAGGTCGACGGCTATATCCCGGGCGCCGAGCACATCGACATGCAGATGAGCTACCAGGACGCGACCAACCTGCTGCGCGCCAAGCCGGGCGACCGCGGCACGGCCATGTTCGGCACCGGCATGCCGATCGAGCCGCCGAGGACCGACATTCCGGCCTTCAGCGGCTACGGCCTGGCGCCGACGCGCGATTTCTTCGCCATGTTCGACGTGCCTTTCCTGCACGGCCGGGCCTGGAGCGCCGAAGAAGAAGCGAGCGGCGCCAATGTCGTGGTGCTGGGCCGCGCGGTTGCCGAAAAGATGTTCGGCGAGGCCAGCCCGGTGGGCCAGCGCCTGCGCATGGGCGGCGAGCCGTTCACGGTGGTGGGCGTGCTCGACGAATGGAACCCGATGCCGCGCTACTACAAACTGATCGGCAGCGGCCCGGCCACCGGCCAGGACTTCATGATCCCGTTCACGACCGCGATACGGCGCGAGATGCCGGCCTATGGCAGCATGAATTGCAGCGAACAGCGCGATCCCGGCTACGCCAGCCTGCTGGCCTCGGAATGCACCTGGATCCAGGTATGGCTCGAGACCCGCTCGAGCATGGACCGCGCCAACCTGCATGCCTTCCTCGATAACTATGCGGGCGAACAGCGTAAGCTGGGCCGCCTGAAACGCCAGGCGCCGGTCGAGCTGTACAACGTGATGGAATGGATGGAAAAGCAGAAGGTGGTGGGCAATGATACCCGGCTGTCGGCCTGGCTCGCCTTCGGCTTCCTGGTCCTGTGTCTGGTCAATACGGTCGGCCTGCTGCTGGCGAAGTTTTCGGTGCGCGCCTCTGAAGTCGGCATCCGTCGCGCCCTCGGCGCATCCAAGAGCGACATCTTCCGCCAGTTCCTGATCGAGACCGGTGTGGTCGGACTGGCCGGCGGGATACTCGGACTGGTGCTGGCCTTTGGCGCGCTGGCCTTGATAGGCATGGAAAGCAAGAACATGGCAGCCGTGGCGCGCATGGACTGGGAGATGCTGGCCCTGACCTTCGTCATGTCGATCCTCGCTTCGCTGATCGCCGGCCTGCTGCCCACCTGGCGCGCCTGCCAGGTGACGCCGGCGATCCAGCTCAAATCGCAATAACCACGTGGAGCACTGAATATGGAAATCCGACCCATCCTGTCCGCGCTGCTGCGCAACAAGACCGGCCCGATCCTGGTAGCGATGCAGGTCGCCCTGAGCCTGGCGATCCTGGCCAACGCCCTGCACATCGTGAACGAACGGCGCGAGATGGCGGCCCGCCCTTCGGGCCTGTCCGACGAAGCGGCGACCTTCTATTTCTCGGTGCGTAACCTGAACCAGGACACGCCGGACCAGATGCTGGCCACCATCAAGCGCGAACTCGAGGTGCTGCGCGCGGTCCCCGGCGTGGTAGCGGCCGGCCAGGTGTCGCAGATGCCGATGTCGCAAAGCGGCAGCACCACCAGCATCTCGGCCGATCCGCGCCAGGAGCGCGAGAGCGCCTACGCCTCGATCTACGCGTCCGATGGCTCGATGGTCAAGACCTTCGGCCTGACGCTGGTCGAGGGCCGCGACTTCCTGCCGCATGAAATTCCCGAGGTCAACGAGGTGGCCGAGAACAGGCCCCCGGAGACCGTTATCATGACCCGTGCGCTGGCCGGGAAACTGTGGCCGGGCGCGCCAGCGGTTGGCAAGCGCATGTACTTCGGTACCGGCAACGAAGCGCGTGGGGCCCTGGTGGTCGGCGTGGTCGAGCGCCTGCAGAGCGTGCATGCCGAGGTCGGCATGGAGGGCGAGTATTCGGTCGTGATGCCGGTGTTCTCCTATGGACGCCCGGGCACGACCTACGCCATGCGCGCCGAAGCAGGCCAGCGCGACCGCGTGATGCAGGAGGCCGAACAGGCGCTGCGCAAGTCGGCGGCCACGCCCATGATCCTGCGCATCGAGACGGTCGAAGGCGATCGCCAGGACCGCTACCGGGCCGACGTGGCGCTGTCCTGGATGCTGGTGACGGTGAGTGTGCTGCTGCTGCTGGTGACCTGCAGCGGCATCGTCGGCATGGCCAGCCTGTGGGTAACCCAGCGCCGCAAGCAGATCGGCGTGCGCCGTGCGCTCGGCGCGCGCAAGATCGACATCCTGCGCTACTTCATCGTAGAGAACGTCCTGATCACCAGCGGCGGCGTGTTCGGCGGCGTGCTGCTGGGCGTGGGCCTGAACCAGCTCTTGGTAAACAAGCTGGAAATGACGCGCCTGCCGCTGATATACCTGGTCGGCGGCGCTTTCATGTTCTGGGCGATCGGGATCCTGGCGGCCTACGGCCCGGCATGGCGCGCGGCCAGCACCTCGCCGGCGATGGCCACCCGCAGCACCTAGGCCAGGCGGGGATGCTATGCTGGCGGCCATGCCCACTGTTCTCATCATCGACGACAACGCCGCCGTCGCCATGGCGCTCGACGTGCTGTTCTCGCTGCACGATATCGCGGCGCTGCGCGCGGCCTCGCCCGGGGAAGGCCTGTCCATCCTCGGCCGCGAGCCGGTCGACCTGGTGATCCAGGACATGAACTTCACGGGCGACACCACGTCGGGCGAGGAAGGCGTGGCGCTGTTTCGCGAGATCCGCCTGCGCCACCCTGACCTGCCGGTGATCCTGCTTACCGCCTGGACCCACCTGGATGCGGCGGTCGACCTGGTCAAGGCCGGCGCCGCCGACTATCTTTCCAAACCTTGGAACGACGAGCGCCTGCTGGCCACCGTCAGCAACCTGATCGAGCTAAGCCAGGCCAACCGCGCACTCGGCAGCCGCCTGCAGCGCGAGCGCCGCGCCAAGCGCGAGCTCGAGCTGAACTTCGACCTGCGCGGCCTGGTATGGCAGGATCCGGCCACCGAGCGCGTGCTGCACCTGGCCTGCCAGGTGGCGCGCGCCGACGTGCCGGTTCTCATCACGGGGCCGAACGGCACCGGCAAGGAACGCATCGCCGAGATCATCCAGGCCAATTCGCAAGTGGCCGACGGCCCCTTCGTGGTGCTCAATTGCGGCGCCCTGCCGTCCGAACTGATCGAGGCCGAACTGTTTGGCGCCGACGCCGGCGCCTACACCGGCGCCTCGAGGGCGCGCGAAGGCAAGTTCGAGGCGGCCGACGGCGGCACGCTGTTCCTCGACGAGATCGGCAACCTGCCGCTGGCCGGCCAGATGAAAGTGCTGCGGGTACTGGAAACCGGCCGCTTCGAGCGGCTCGGCTCGAATCGCGAGCGCCAGGTGAAGGTGCGCGTGATCAGCGCCACCAATGCCGACCTGTCGGCGATGATCCGCGCCGGGACCTTCCGCGAAGACCTGTTCTACCGCCTGAACGTGATCGAGCTGCGCCTGCCGCCGCTCGCGAGCCGTCCCGGCGACATCCTGCCGCTGGCGCAATCCTTTCTTGCACACGGCAAGACCCTGCATCCGGCCACCGAGGCGGCATTGACGGCCCACCCCTGGCCCGGCAATGTGCGCGAGTTGAAGAACGTGATGGCGCGCGCCAACCTGCTGTCCAGCGGCGACACCATCAAGGTAGCGGACCTCGGCCTGCCGGCAGCCAGCCTGCCGGCCCAGGACACTGAGCCCGACCGCGAGGCCATCGTGGGAGCGCTGGCGCGCGCCGGCGGGGTGGTGGCGCAGGCAGCTAACGAGCTTGGGCTGTCGCGCCAGGCGCTGTACCGGCGCATGGAACGCCTCGGGATAGCGCGCCCATGATCCAGGCGCCGGCCCGGGCCAGGTTTTCGCTGGTCACGCGCCTGTCGGCGCTGGTCGGCACCCTGCTCGTGCTCGGCATGCTGGCCGTGCTCGGCCTCGATGCCCTGTTCCCCGGCCGCCCGCTGCTGGTGGCGTGCCTGTGCCTGGCCGGACTGCTGCCGGTCGCGATTATTACCCTGCGCACGCAGGTCCAACCCATCCTGTCGCTGTTTCGCGCACTCGAGGGCACGGTGGACAGCTACCGCGACGGCGACTTTTCCTTCAGCCTGTACTGGCCGCACAACGATGAGTTGAGCGACCTGATCGCGGCCCACAACCGGCTGGGCGCCGTGCTGCGCGAGCAGCGCCTCGGCCTGGCCCAGCGCGAGCTGCTGCTCGACTCGATGGTGCAGAACACGCCGGTGGCGATGCTGCTGGTGGCCGACTCCCCTGCCAATCCAGGCGTGATCGTGTATGCCAACGTCGCCGCGCGGCAGCTGCTGGCGCACGGCCGCAAGCTGGAAGGCCTTGCGCTGGGCGCCGTGCTCGACGAGGCCGCGCCGGCCCTGCGCGAAGCGCTGGCGCGCGGCGGCGATGGCCTGTTCAGTGCCGCGGGCATGGACCAGGGCGAAGACGAAGAGGTCTACCACCTGGCGCGCAGCACCTTCAAGCTGAACGGACGGCGCCATGAGCTGCTGCTGCTGCGCCACCTGACGATCGAACTGCGGCGCCAGGAAGTGCAGACCTGGAAAAAGGTGATCCGCGTGATCAGCCATGAACTGAACAACTCGCTGGCGCCGCTGGCTTCTCTCGCGCATTCCGGCGCCGAGCTGGTACGGCGCGGGCAAGTGGAGCGCCTGCCGCAAATCCTGCAAACGATCGGCGAGCGCACCCGCCACCTGGAAAGCTTCATCCTCGGCTATGCACGCTTCGCCAAGTTGCCGGCCCCGCGCCTGGAAGCCTGCCCCTGGCCCGGCCTGGTCGCGCGCCTGGCTGGCCAGGTCGCGTTTGCGGTCGAGGGCGAGCTGCCGCCGGATCCGGCCTGGGTCGACCCCGCCCAGATCGAGCAGGCGCTCCTGAACCTGCTCAAGAATGCGCACGAATCGGGGTCAGAGCCAGGCCAGGTCCGGTTGCAGGTGCGGCGCGCGCAGGACCAGTTGCGCATCGACGTGCTCGATCGCGGCAGCGGCATGAGCGAGGTAGTGCTGACCCAGGCCCTGGTGCCCTTCTATTCGACCAAGCGCAGCGGCACCGGCCTCGGGCTGGCGCTGGCGCGCGAGATCGCCGAAGCCCACGGCGGCCGCATCCTGCTCGCCAACCGCGACGGCGGCGGCCTGGCGGTCACGCTGATCCTGCCGGCGCTGCCCGGGCCTTCAACCGGCTGATTGCTGGAGCGCTCTGGTAAGATCGGCTTTGTTCTTCGCCCGTCTCCGCCATGTCATCGTCCACCATCGATCCCCGCTTCGCCCAGCCCAGCCATCCGCCCGCCACCATCGACGAGTTCGAGGGCGTGCGCTTCCTGCACCTGGGCACGTCCTGGGTCCAGGGTGCGATGCGCCTCGCGAAGCCCGATACGATCGAGCTCGAATACGTGCAGATGATGATGATGTGGACGCTGTTCCAGCGCGCGCCGCGTCATATCGCCCAGCTCGGGCTGGGCAGCGCCGCCCTCACCAAGTTCTGCTACCAGCGCTTTCCCGACGCGCGGGTCACGGCGGTCGAACTCAATCCGAACGTGATCGCGATCTGCCGCGCCCTATTCGGCCTGCCTGATGACGACGCCCGCCTCCAGGTGCGCGAGATGAATGCGCTCGACTTCGTGCTCGACCCGGCCAACCACGGCAAGCTCGACGTGCTGCAAGTCGATTTATACGACCAGGACGCGCGCGGCCCGGTCCTCGATTCGGTCGAGTTCTACCAGGGCTGCCACGATTGCCTGGCGCCGGGCGGCATCATGACCGCCAATGTGTTCGGCGATTTCGGCAACTACGACAAGAACTTCCTGCACATGGAGCAGGTCTTCGACGCCGTCGTGTGGCTGCCCGAGGTGCACGATGCGAACGTGGTGGTGCTGGCCTTCAGGGACGCACAGGAGATCGACTTCTCGGTGCTGTACGAGCGCGCCGGAGAGATCAAGCGGCGCCTGAACCTGCCGGCCAAGGACTGGGTCAACGGCCTGAAAGAGTGGATGCGCGACCACGCGTGAGCATATGGCGCGGCTTGGGGGCCTGGCGTCCGGGGTATTCGCCGGTCACGCCCAATTCGGAAGCCGGCACCGGCGCGCCAAGCACCGCGAACACCGCGCCGCCGGCTTCGCGCTCCAGCGCCAGCACCGGGAACACCCGCTCCAGGTTGGCGTACTTGGCCCAGGCGCCGGCGCCGCGCGATTGGCTCGGCGGGATCGACATCGCGGCATAGCCGCGCGCGCCCTTCTCCACCGCCGCGATGCTGCGCATGCGGGCGTCACGCGCATCGTCATCCAGGCTCGCATCGTCATCTTCGCCGTCGCCGGCATGGGAACAGCGCACCCGCAGCTGCGCGCCCGCCAGCGGATGGTCTTGCACTTTCTGGTTGGGAGCGTGCCAGAGCTGCATCAGCACGATGCCGGTCGGCCCGTGTGCGTCCCAGGCACTTTCGAGGCTGCCGTGGTGCTCCAGGCCGTAGCGCTTGCATAGCTGGGTGATATTCATGCTTAATCGTTCCGTTGCCGTTGGCGCCGCTCGCGGCTGCGGCGGGCGGCGGGATCCTGCATGGCGCGCAGCAGGATCTCTTGTGAGACATTGCAGCTCTCCAGGTACACCAACCCAGCCGACACGCCGCGCGTCTCGGCCAGGAACAACGCATATTCGGTAGCGAGCGCGGACCGCTCGTCGCTTCGTCGTTGGATCATGATGTGGCTGCCTACGATTGCGGCGAAAGCGCCGGCTTGAAACCACATGCTAAGGCCACTCGAGAGCGCACTCGTGGAAATCTTGTTAAAGAACGTAACAATCCCGCAAATAGCTCTCAGCAAGATTTCCCATTAAAAACTTCCTTATTCTCAGCGCATTACCCGGCACTCATGAAAGTCTTCTGAATTGCGCTGAACCGTCTCTTTAACGAGACGACTCGGCAAAAATTTACCTTTGTATTTACTTATTTGAATTGCGTCGTATTTTATTTCCATAACCCATTGCTAACATCAAATGACATCCGGATGACTGGGTGACATGACAAAACTCAACGCAGGGGGATACAGGATGACGAAGAAAATGCTGCCGAAACGCGCCCTGCTGGCGTCGACACTCATGGCGGCGCTGGCGCCCGCAGGCGCCCAGCAGGTCGAAGACAATATGTCGCAAGTCGTGGTACTCGGCTCGCGCACCCAGGCCAAGACCGCGCTCGATACCGCGGTCCCGGTGGGACTCATCAACAGCAAGGACATCCAGTCCGCTGGCACGCTCGAACTGGGCAAGGTGCTGCAAGACCTGGACCCCTCGTTCAACTTCACCTCTACTTTTGTAAGCGACGGCACCGACATCATCCGCCCCGCCACCCTGCGCGGCCTGGGCCCGGACCAGCTGCTGGTGCTCATCAACGGCAAGCGCCGCCACCAGCAGGCCCTCGTCAATGTGCAGCAGACCATCGGCCGCGGCTCGGCCGGCACCGACATCAATGCGATCCCGCTGTCGGCGATCCAGGCTATCGAAGTGCTGCGCGACGGCGCGGCGGCGCAGTACGGCTCGGACGCGATCGCGGGCGTGATCAACATCATCCTCAAGAAGGGCGCCGGCAACGGCACCCTGAGCGCCAGCGCCGGCACCACCGACGAAGGCGACGGCGACACCTATTCGGCGAGCGCCAACCGCGGCTTCGCGCTGGGCGCGGACGGCGGCTACCTGAACCTGTCGGTCGAGGCAAGAAAGCGCGACGAGACCAATCGCGCCGGCCCGGACACCCTGCGCGTCGACCCGCCGCGCGTCACCCAGCGCCTGGGGGACAGCAATGCCAAGGACTACTACCTGTGGATGAACTCAGCCATCCCGACCGCCGGCGGCGAGCTGTATGCCTTCGGCGGCGCCTCCAAGCGCAAGGGCGATTCGGGCGGCTTCTTCCGCCCGGCCGAAGACTCGCGCAACGTGCCCCAGATCTATCCGAACGGCTTCCTGCCGAATATCGTGACCACCGTGCAGGATGCCTCGCTCGCCGTCGGCTACCGCCACGACCTGCCGAACGGCTGGAACGCGGACGCCAGCGTCAACCACGGCCGCAGCCAGCTGCAATTCCACGAGCGGAACTCGATCAACGTCAGCTACTGGTACGAGAACGGTGAGTCGCCGACATCGGCCGACACCGGCACGCTCAAGTTCGAACAAACCACCTTCAACCTCGACTTCAAGGGACCGGTGAACGTGCTGGGCGGCGAACTGTTCGTCGCCGCCGGCTTCGAATGGCGGCGCGACAATTACGAGATCGAGGCCGGCGACCCGGTGTCCTACCAGTACGGCCGCACCAATAATCCGGCCATCATCATTCGCGACCAGAACGGCGGCATCGCGGCCTCCGGCATCCAGGGCTTCCCCGGCTACACGCCAGCCACCGCGGTCGATGAGGGGCGCCACAACACGGCCTATTACCTCGACCTCGAGCGCAAGTTCGGCGATAGCGTCACGCTCGGCGCCGCAGCGCGCCACGAGCGCTATTCGGACTTCGGCAACACCACCATCGGCAAACTGAGCCTGCGCTGGGACCCGAGCCGCACGATCGGCATCCGCGGCAGCGCCTCCACGGGCTTCCGGGCGCCGGGCGTGCAGCAGAAGTTCTACAGCTCGGTCTCGACCAACCTGAACGCGGCCGGCGTGCTGACCGAGACCCTCACCGCGCGCGAGGACAGCGCCGTCACGCGCGCCTTCGGCATCGCGCCGCTGCAGGAAGAAACCTCGAAGAGCGCCAGCATCGGCATGATCCTGCGCCCGACCCAGGGCTTCTCGCTGACGGCCGACGTGTACCGCACCAGGATCGACGACCGCATCGTCTTCTCCAGCAATATCGCGCCGGAGTCCGGCGCCTGCGCGACGCCGGCCGCGTGCCCGATCCGCGCCATCCTCGACCCGCTGCGCGTGGGCCAGGCCCAGTTCTTCACCAATGCGATCGACACCACCACCACCGGCTTCGACCTGGTGGCGCAGCAGACCATCCGGGGCCAGGGCTCGACGCTGGTGCTGTCCGGCCAGCTGGGCTTCAACAAGACCGAGGTCGACGACCGCCACTCGCAGTCGCCGGTGCTCACCGGCGCCCAGCTGTTCGACGACGCACAGGTGACGCTGATCGAGCGCGGCCAGCCTCGCAAGCACCACGTGGTGTCGGCCGACTACACAACCGGGCCGTGGAACCTGACGGCGCGCGCCAACTACTTCGGCGAGGTGCAGGGACAAGGGTTCACGGCGCCCTTCGTGCAGACCTGGGAAGCGAAGTGGATCGTCGACCTGACCGGCCGCTACGCCTTCAACAAGAACCTGGCGCTGTCGGCGGGCGTGAACAACCTGTTCGACACCTATCCGACGCGCTGGGATCCGGTGCGCGCCGCGCCATTCCCGCAGATGGGGTTCACGCACTGCTGGGAGACCTGCCCGTTCGGGATGAACGGACGGTCGGCCTATGTGAAGGCGGACTACACCTTCTGACGCGCGCGACCGGGAGCGCCGGTCAGCGGCGCTCTCGCCACCACAGCAGCAGCATCGCGGCGGCGAAGGCCAGCGCGAACGGCCAGGCCGGCATGGGGCGGGTAGGCCCGTCCTGCGGCGCCAGCGGCGTGCGCGCGGCATAGCGCGCCGTGGCGTCGCGCTTCTGCGTGGCCTGCCATTGCGGCCAGTCGGTCGCGGCGTACACGTAGACGGCGTGCGTGCCGGCCTTGCTGTCGCTCATTTCCAGCCAGCCGGATTGGCGCGGCCATAGCGCCACGCAAGAGGCATCGGTGCGGTCGGCGCGGGCCTGCCATTGCATCGATTGCTTCAGGGTCGGGAAAGCGACTTCGCCACTCACGCCGCGTGCGCAGACTTCCAGGCGCCGGCCGGGCAACGGCATCTCGCCGGCGGCCAGCCATTCGGTTTCCTGGCGGCGTTCGACGCCGACGCGGTCGAGCACACCCTGCCACCACAGTGCCAGCGCGCGGGGCTCGGCGATCGCGTGGCGGTGCCATTCGCTCACGCCCAGCCAGGCGATGCGGCCTTTTTGCCAGTCGCGAGTCCAGACCATCTCGTCCGATCCAACCCAGGGGCCGGCCTCGCGCGCCGCCGGCAGCAGCGGCGCCAGCGGCATCTTCAACCGTCCATCGAGCGTGCCGCCCAGCGGCTGCACGCGCAGCGGCAACTGAAGGGTGCGCGACCAGATGCCCGGATCGTTCGCATTCCCACCCAGCACCAGCAGCGGCATGCCGTCGGCCACGCGTTTCAGCAGTGCCGCGCGTTCGCCGGCGCCCATGCGTTCGAACCTGGCGGCGTCGATCACCATCAGGTTCGGCGCCGTCATGGCTTCGCGCGGCGCCTCGGTGCGCGTAAGATCGCGGCCCAGCGTGACTTGCCAGTCGAGCAAGGCGCCGCTGCCGGCCAGCAGGTCGTTCAACACGCGCAGGTCGAACGATGGCGCGCCGAAGCGGCCCACGACCTGCAGCAGCGCCGGCTCGTGCACGGTGAACGGGACCGGGCCTTCGGCGAGCACCTTGTCGCCGGCGCCCAGTAGGCGCGCCTTGAGCACCACGCGTTCGGCCACCGGCGGCATCCATTCGACGGCGAGATCGCCCGCACCGCTCACCTGCGCGATGCGCTGGCCGTTCTCGGCCAGCAGTTCCAGGCGGGCCTCGGATTTGTCTTCTCGCTCGGCGCGCAAGGTGAACGGGCGGCCCAGCGCCACCTGGCTCGGGAACACGAGACGCAAGGCGCCGCCCTTTGGCGCTGCCCAGTCCAGCGGCAGGGCCGGCAAATCGTTCCATGCGGCGGCGCGCAGGCCATCGCCTTGCAGGCTGAAGGCGTTGACGCCCTCGAGCGATAGCGGCGGCGCGGCCGGGTCGATCGCCAGGGTGCGGCCGGCCTCGCCTGGCACGCGCCAGTCGGCAGCGAACAGGCCCAGGGCGATGGCCGCGACGCTGATGAGCAATGCGTCCAGCCACTGGCGGCGGCGCAGATACAGTACGGCGCTGACGATGCCGGCCAGGGCGATGGCGGCAATGATGATGGTCTGGCTCATGGCTTGGCGGCCTCGCGCCAGTGGCGCGCGAACGCGGTGTCGACGGTCGATGTCGCCTGCAGCAGCACCTGGCCCTCGCCGGCGCCGCTGCGCAGCCAGGCGCGCAACACCGGGCGGCAGGCGATGCAGCCGTCGGCCACGTCCTGGATCGCACGCTGGGCGGCCAGGCGCTGTTCGTCGTCCTTGAGGCGGGTGCGGACCCAGTCGTTGGCGGTGCGCATCCACAGGGCCGGTAGCCCGGCGTCGCCCGACAGCGCTCCCACCAGCGCGCGCAGTTCTTCAGGCAGCGGTGCATCCTGGCCGGCCTGCTCGCGGCGGTAGCTGGCGGCGCCCGCCATTTCGCCCGTCATGCGCTTTTCTTCCTTGATCGGCGGCGGCGTGAACGCCGTCTTGTGCAGGTAGATGCGTTCGGCCTGCTGCAATTGCTTGATCGCTTCCAGCGCCACATGCTCGGGCGGCAGCGCCGTCCTGGGCGAGATGGCGCGCAGCGATTTCTCGGCATCCCACATCGCCACCAGCGCCCTGCGCAGCACCTTCTTGGTGCCTTCGTCGTACATGGTCGCGTTCTCGGCCTCGTCGTGGGCGTGGCCATAGGTTTCGAGGATGTGCTGGGTCTCGTTGACGATGGCGCTCTTGCGCGTGTTCGGGCTGCCGTGGTCGTGACCGTGGCCTTCTTCATGCGGATGTTCGCCAGGGCCGTGGTCGTGGCCTTCGTGGCTGTCGTGGTCCTCGTGATCGTCCTGCTTCCGCGCGCCGCCGGTGCCGGTGCCGGAACCGGCGTTATCGGCGAACAGGGTCGACTCCTCGCCCAGGAACTGGCCGTAGCGGCGGCGCAGCTGCGCCTGGTCGTTGGCGATGCGCTCGCTGCGGTCGCGCACGTCGTCGGCCGCCATCTTCGTGCCGCGCATGTCGGCGATGAGCTGCTCGGTGTCGATGATGATCTGGCGCTGGCTGCGCAGCGAGGCCGGCTTGACCAGCGACGGCATTGCCGCGCTCTCTTCTTCCGCTTCCTGCTCGGGGGCCGGCCGGCGTACGGTGTAGGTGGGCGACTGCACGGTCTGGGGACGGCCGGCGTTGTCGGTGGCGCGCACGAAGAAATACAGCTCGTCGCCGGGCTCCAGCTCCAGCTCGGCCAGGGACCATTGCTTCGACCAGTTGCGCTGCTTCGGATCGTTTGACGCCGGTAGCGGCATCTCGCGGTCGGTGAATTTCACGTTTTCGCCGCTGCCGCGCGCCAGGGTCATATGCAGGGTGGCGCGCCGGATCGCGTAGTCGTCGCGGATCTGGATCGCCATTGCGGTGCCGGTCGCGTTCTCGCGCAGGTCCTGGATCATCTGGGTGGGAGCCGCGATCGTGATCTCGGGCGGCTGGTCGGGGATCACGCGCAAGGTGTGACGTTCCCCGCGCCAGCGCCACACCACCGATTCGGTGGCGGTCCAGCGCGCGCATTCCCGGCCTGGCTCCAGCACCTGGCCGTTGCCCAGTTCGATCTTGTTGTCGCCTGCCGTGCCATCCTTCAGGCACCAGCTGACGACGGTCTGTTCCGGCACCTGCAGGTCGCGCGGCGCCGATTCGGATGGCTTGATGCCGGTATAGGCCGGCGGCGCCAGCCTGATGTTCAGCCCAGCCAGCGTCGCCGCAGTCGCGCTGCCGACCGGGCTCGGCGCCACAGGGGCCGAGCCATCCGACGGCCTGGTGGTCGCATACCACACCATCCCCGCCAGCACGGCGCTGACCAGGATGATCGGATAGCCGCTCGAAACGTGGCGCGCGACGATCTGGCGCAGCTGGGCCGGCGAGATGACGGCGTCCAGGCGGTCGAACAGGCGCTGCTGCTGCAGGCGCGCGATCGGGGAATCGGCCGCCTCGAGCAGGGCCGCGCTGTCCTCCATCTCGGGCACGGCGCCGTCCAGCCAGGCGGTCCACTCGAAGGTGACGCGGCGACGCAGCTTGACCCAGTCCAGCGCGCACCAGCCGGCCCAGGCCAACAGGCCTGGCCCCGAGGGAATCGCCAGCCACGGCAAGGCCCCGCCTATCCACAGCGGCAGGCGGCGCAGCTGGGCTGCGCGCCAAACCCGTTTGGTGATCTCAACGCCTCCGTGCATGCGTGAGACTCCTTTCCAAGACAAATAATGCAGCCAGGACGGCCAGCAGGATGCCGCGCAGCGCGCCGCCCGGCGCCGGCGCATTGGCGCCCGGGCTGGCCGCGAACACCTGCGGCGCCATCGTGAACGGACGCGGGCCGACGTGCAGCTGCTGCCAGCTGTCGAGCAGCGCCCGCGCGGCTTCAGGGTTTTGCGGGGGCCAGTCGGCATGATGCCACAGGCGGCCGCGCCCGTTGTCGGCATAGCGCAGGCCATCCAGGTTGCGCGCCTTGGCCAGTTCGGGGAAGGCTGACGGATTAGTCACCCACCACAACCCAGCGCGCAGCGAGGTCGGCGGCGCTTCGGCACGGTCCCACACGATCAGTGTCGTGCCAGCGCCCGGCGTGTCGTCGATGACGATCTTTTCCGGGCCACCCTGGGCGGCAAACATGCGGCGCCACTCGCCGGCGCGCTCGCTGGCAATATATACGTGACGTTCTGCCTCGGCGGGCGCCGCGGCCTGGGTGCGCACCTCGACCTGCCGGCCGAACACGGGCTTTGCTGCCGGCATCGGCACATCGCCCAGCACCAGCAGCCGCGCCTCCGAACGCCATTCGCGTTCGTGCGTACGCACCCAGCCCAGCGCTTGCGCTGCGGGCAGCGTCACGCGCTCGGCATTCGCCAGGCCGGCCTCCTTGGCCTGGCTTTCAACCCAGGACGGATCGGCGCCTTGGGTGACGACCACGGTATCGCCGCGCCACGGATAGACCGGATCGGCCAGCCAGGCGATGAGCGCCACGAGCATCAGGCAGCGCACCAGCAACAGGAGCGGATCGCTCCAGCGCCAGACGCGGGTCTGGCGCGGCTCGGTGCGCGGCAGGAAGCGCGCGGTCGCCATCGGCGCCGCCTTGTTCTGCACGCGCTTCTTGCGGTGCCACCAGACCGGCAGCAGCAGGATCGGCAGTGCGAACCACCATAAAGCGTTCATGATTTACCTTCCGGGCCGCCGCAGCCAGCGCCGCAGCACCTCGATCGGCGACTGCTCGATCGCGGCCAGGGTCAGCGGCATATCGTTCTTGCGGCACTGGGCCGTGACCGCGCCGAAGTGTGCCTCGCGGTTGCGGCGGTAGCCCTCTTTCAAGTCTGCCCCGAAACGGAACACGCCCTCTTCGCGCTCCGGATCGCGGTAGGCCAGGTCGCTTGAGAAGCTGGCGTCGACCTCGGCCTGGGTCTGCAGGCCCAGCACACGCACGTCGTGGCGCATCTGGCGCAGGCGGGTCAGGGCGATCGACAGCGGCGATGGCCAGTCGAGCAGGTCGCTGGCCGCATAGATCGTGCTCGGCGACTGGGCGAAGTGCAGGCTGGCCTTCAGGGTGGCGGCATCGGGCAGGCTGCCTGCGGGCTCGGCGCGCTGGAGCTGGGCCAGCACACGCTGCAGGTGACGCGGACCGCGCGAGGCCTCGGTGAACGCCACCCTGCCGTCACCGAGCACCACCAGGCCGAAGGCATCGCCCTGGCGCTGGGCGATCGCGGCGACGCAGCCGAGCAGCATGCGCGCATAAGCCAGTTTATCCAGGCCTTCGACGCTGCGGCTCGGTTCAGCCATCGAGGCGCTGGCGTCCAGCACCAGCCAGACCGCGACATGGCTGTCGCGCTCGGCCTCGCGCACGAAATAACGGTCGGCGCGCGCCGCCAGCTTCCAGTCGACACGGCGCCACTCGTCGCCGGGAACGTAGGCACGGTATTCGGAGAATTCGACCCCGGCCCCGCGCTCCCGTCCGGCGTGGATGCCATGACCGAGACCGGCCAGCACGTGACGGATCACGAGGTCGAGCTTCCTTGTGTGCGCGATCAGCGCGGTATTTGCAAGCGACATCGAAGCAGCGGCGGTCAGGGAACCTTGATCTCGTTACGCAGCGACTGCAGCACGTCGGCGATGGCGATGCCGTCGGCCTCGGCCTCGAAGTTGCGCAGCACGCGGTGCGCCAGCACCGGCAGCAGCATGGCGCCGATGTCCTCGCGGGTCACTGCCAGGCGGCCCTGCATCAGCGCGCGTGCCTTGGACGCCAGCACCAGCGCCTGGCCGGCGCGCGGGCCGGCGCCCCAGCCGATATGCTTCTTCACCGCCTCCACCGTGGTCTCGCTCGGACGGGTGGCGCGCACCAGGCGCGTGGCATAACGCACTAGGTGGTCGCCGATCTCGATGTCGCGCACCAGCTGCTGCAGGCGCAGCAGGGTCTCGACGTCCATCACCGGTTCGGCATCCTGCAGGCCCGCATGGGTGGTGCGCGAGACCATCAGCACTTCTTCGTCCTCGGTCGGATAGACCACGTCGATGCGCAGCAGGAAGCGGTCGAGCTGGGCCTCGGGCAGCGGATAGGTGCCGGCCTGCTCGATCGGATTCTGCGTGGCCAGCACGAAGAAGGGACGCGGCAGCTTGTGCGTGTGGCCGGCGAAGGTCACCGAGCGCTCTTGCATCGCTTCCAGCAGCGCCGACTGGGTCTTGGGCGGTGCGCGGTTGATCTCGTCGGCCAGCAGCACTTGCGTGAACACCGGGCCGGGCTGGAAGCGGAACACGCGCTGGTGGGTGCTCGCGTCTTCTTCCAGGATCTCGGTGCCGACGATATCCGACGGCATCAGGTCGGGCGTGAACTGTACCCGGCGGAACTGCATGTCGGTGGCTTGCGCCAGCGACTTCACGAGCAGCGTCTTGCCCAGGCCCGGCACGCCTTCGACCAGCGCGTGGCCGCCCGCCAGCAGGCAGGTGACGAGCAGGTCGACCACGTCTTCCTGGCCGATGATCACACGCGCCATGCTGGCTTTCAGCGCACCCACTTTCGCCGTCAGGGCGGCGATATCCTGCTCACTCCATGCTACCGAATTACTGTCCGACACTGGTCATGCTCCCAACGCATATTGAATGATGTTCACCGCAAAGCGGGTATTGTCGACCGCCAGGAAACGCTTGTTGCGAAAGTCGTAATCCCACTCGCAGCCATAGTCCTTGTTCGAGTACAGCACGCGGATGCGCCCACCGATCTCGATCGCCTTCAGGTACTCGTGCACCAGGTCGTCGCCCCAGCCATTGAGTTCCATCGACGTCGTCGGCGGCCCGTCCTCGAACTTGAAGAAGCACGAGTACAGCGGATGGTTGTTCGGGATCTTCTTGAGCGCATGCAGCCCGAAGATCTTCGCCATCTCGGCTTCGAACGACTTGGCGAACAGGCCGTCGATATCGTGGTTGCAGTCGTCCACGAACACGAAGCCGCCGCCGCGCACGTACTTCTCGAAATTGCTCCGTTCCGCCGGGGTGAACTGCACCAGCTTGTGGCCGGCCAGGTAGCAGAACGGCGCCTGCAGCATCTTCGGATCCGACAGGGCCACCATGCGCTCGGTCGTATCGACCCGCAACGTGGTGTACTCCACCAGGGAGTTCAGCACGTTGCTGGGCATGCGGACATCCACGTCCCAGTTGCCCGATTCATACATCAGGCGTGTGAAGTAGAAGTCGAAACTCGCCATCTAATCGCCCAACCGTCAGACCGCGTCGGACAGCGAAGTAAAGTTGAAGTCGCGCACCTTCATCGGCGGCAGCACCATCTGGAACGGCACTTCGTCGCCACCGATAATCTGCGGCATGCCCAGTTCGTCGATATTGTTCAGGATCGTGACCGGGCTCTCGTTGAAGCGGAAGTTCTTGAGCGGGTACTTGATCTTGCCATTCTCGACGTAGAAGGTGCCGTCGCGGGTCAGGCCCGTGAGCAGCAGCGACTGCGGATCGACCATGCGGATATACCAGGTGCGGGTGACCACGATGCCCTTCTTGGTGCCTTCGATCAGCTCTTCCAGCGACTTGGTGCCGCCGGCCATGATCATATTGCCGTGGCCCGCGGTAGCGCGCTTGCCCATCTTCTGGGCCCAGTAGCGCGAGTAGTCGAGCGAGGCGATGCGGCCGTCCTTGATCAACTGCGTGCGCTCGCGCGCCAGCAGCGATTCGTCGTCCCACGGCGCGACCGGCACGTCCTTGTCCCACGGATCTGCCCAGACGTTCACCTGGCTGTCGAACAGCTTGTCGCCCAGGCGGTTCTTGCCGCCGGCTTTCGACAGGAAGCTGCGGCCTTCGTCGGCCGAGCGCGCATCGAAAGCGCTGAACATATTGCCGAGGATTTCAGACGTCGCCGCCGGCTCCAGGATCACGGTGTAGCGGCCCGGTTCCAGGGCACGCGCTTCGACCGAACGCAGCGCCTTTTCGATCGCGATCTCCGACGCTTCGCGCGCATCGAAGCGCGCGGCGTCGACCGCCGAACGGGTCACCCAGCCCGAACCGCGACCGTCTTCGGTGCGCGCTGTGAGGCTGAACGACAGGTCGGTGAAGTCCTGGTGGCCGAACACGCCATTCGAATTGGCGATGGTCGAAAAGCGCGTGCTGTCGGTGAAGAAGCCGGCGGTCACCAGCTTGTTCTTGCGCGCCAGCTCGATGCTGGTGGCCGCGACCTGGGCCCGGAAGTCCGGATCGATCTCGGCGGTCTTGGGCACGAAGGTGTTAGTGGCGCGGTATTCCTGCTTGGCGATGGCCGGCATGAATTCCGGGTTCTCGGGCGCCAGCTTGGCCAGTTCTTCGGCGCGGCGTACCGCTTTTTCGAGTGATTTGTCGTCGAATTCGTTGACCACGGCGGTGCCGCTGCGCTTGCCGAAGGCCACGCGCACGACCAGCTGCATATCTTCGGTCAGGCCTGCGGTCGACACGCTATTGCGCGCGAAGCGCACATTGCCGACACGACTGCCCACGATCTGCACCGTGCACTCGTCGGCTTTCGACAGCGACAGGACGCGATCGGTGATTTTCCTGGCTTGTTCGTTATTAAGGGTTTTCATCCCGGTCTCCTTATCCGATCTTGCGTGCGGTATTGATGACGTTGATGCCGTTGAAGCGCGTGGTGCTCGATCCGTGCGATACCGCGCTCACCTGGCTCGGCTGGCCCTTGCCGTCGAAGAAAGAGCCGCCCATGCGCCAGTCGCGCTCGTCGCAGATGGCCGAGCAGGCGTTCCAGAATTCCTGGGTGTTCGCCTGGTAGGCCACGTCCTCGAGTGGGCCGGTGATCTTGCCGTTCTTGATCTCGTAGTACAGCGTGCCGCCGAACTGGAAGTTGTAGCGCTGCTGGTCGATCGAGTAGGAACCGCGGCCCAGGATGTAGATGCCCTTCTTGACATCCTTGACCATCTCGTCCGGCGTCAGGCGCGCTTTGCCCGGCTCCAGCGAGACGTTCGGCATGCGCTGGAATTGCACCGTGCTCCAGCTGTCGGCATACGAGCAGCCGTGCGATTCCTTCTCGCCGATGATGTGGGCCTGGTCGCGCGTGGCCTGGTAGTTGACCAGGATGCCGTCGCGGATGATGTCCCACTTCCTGGCGGCCACGCCTTCGTCGTCGTAGCCGATCAGGCCCAAAGAACCTGGCGTGGTGCGGTCGGCGACAAAATTGACGCGCTCGGCGCCGTACTTGAATTTCCTGGTCTGCCACTTGTCGAGGCCCGCGAAGCTGGTGCCGGCGTAGTTGGCTTCGTAGCCGAGCACGCGGTCCAGTTCCGTCGGGTGGCCGACGTTTTCGTGGATGGTCAGGAACAGGTGTTCAGGCGACAGCACCAGGTCGTACTTGCCCGGCTCGACCGACTTGGCGCTGAGCTTTTCACGCGCCTGCTTGCCAGCCAGGCGGGCATCCTCGACGATGTCATAGGAGCGGGTATACAGCGTGGTGACGCCGCCGGCGGCGCGCACCTTGTCTTCGGCTTTGGCGTCGAAGTATTCATAGCCCATCGAGGCCGGTGCGCCCAGGCCGCCGCGCGAGCGGAACTTGCCGGTCTTCTGGTCGACGGCGGTGGCATTGATCGGAGCCCACAGGCGGTGGATGTCCTGGTCGATGTACGAGCCGTCGGTCGACGCGAAGTATTTTTGCTGGTTGATCTGGAATAGCGAGGCGGTCATGAAGTTCGCGCCCGCATCCAGGCCGGCCTTGTTGGCGGCGATCAGCATGTCGGCTTTTTCCTTGACCGGCAAGGTGCGCCAATCCTTCACGATCGGCGTGGCCCACGCCACTTCGCCGACGCCCTTGACCGGCGCCAGGCGCACGGGCTCGGTTTGCAGCTTGGCATTCGCCTTGGCGATCGCCACGGCCTGGCGCGCGGCCTGGGCGATGCCGTCGGGCGTCATGCTATTGGTCGAAGCGAAGCCGTAGGCGCCGTCGGCGATGACGCGGATGCCAACGCCGCTCGACTCGGTGTTACTGATGTTCTCTACGTTCAGGTCGCGGGTGATGATGAACTGGTTCAGGTAGCGGCCGATGCGCACGTCGCAATACGACGCGCCGGCTTGCGTGGCCGCGCCCATCGCGGTGTCGGCCAGGGCTTTCTTGGCACTGCGCGCCATCGGGTTGAGCAGGTCTTCGGCCGCGATCGCGTTGCCGAAGACCGGAATGAGCATGGCGCCAGCAGTGCCAGCGCCGATCTGCAGGAATTTTCGACGTTCCATGGATTCTCCAGGTGCGGTGCCTCGGAGGCATCCGCGTGGGCGGACAAAGCCGCCCACCCTACGTTAAACAGCGTCCGACAGCGACGTGAAGTTGAAGTCGCGGATCTTCATCGACGGGATCAGCATCGAGTAGCGCGCTTCATCGGCGCCGATGACCACCGGCTTGCCGATTTCCTCGATATTGTTCAGCATCGAGACCGGGCTCTCGTTAAAGCGGAAGTTCTTGATCGGATGCTTGATCTTGCCGTTCTCGACATAGAAAGTGCCGTCGCGGGTCAGGCCGGTCAGCAGCACCGATTGCGGATCCACCATGCGGATATACCAGGTGCGGGTCACCAGCACGCCCTTCTTGGTGTTGGCGATCAGCTCTTCGGTCGTCTTGCTGGTGCCGGCCATGATGATGTTGCCGGCCGCGCCCACCGCACGCTGCTGCTTCTGCTGCGCCCAGTAGCGCGAGTAGTCCAGGGCATTGATCTTGCCGTCCTTGACCAGTTCGACACGCTCGCGCGGCAGCATATTGTCGTCCCATGGCAGCACGGCGACATCCTTGTCCCACGGGTCGGACCAGATATTGACCTGGCTGTCGAACAGCTTGTCGCCCAGGCGGTTCTTGCCGCCGGCTTTCGACAGGAAGCTGCGGCCCTCGTCGGCGCGGCGCGCATCGAAGCCGCCCAGCATGAACGACAGCAGGTCGGATGTCGCCGCCGGCTCCATGATCACGGTGTAGCGGCCCGGCTCCAGCGCCTTGGCGTCGACCGAGCGCAATGCCTTCTCGATCGCGATCTCGGCCGCTTCGCGCGGGTCGAACTTGGAGACATCGCGCGCCGAGCGCTTGACCCAGCCCGAACCGCGGCCGTCTTCGGTGCGCACGGTCAGGGTGAAGTCGAGCGAGGTCGATGCCTGATGGCCGAACAGGCCATTCGAGTTGGCGATGGTCTCGAAGCTGGTGCGGTCGGTGAAGAAGCCGGCCGAGACCAGGCCGCGCTTGCGGCAGCCCTCGATCGCATAAGCGGCGGCCTGGGCGCGGTATTCCGGATCGATCTCGGCGGTCTTCTGCACGAAGGTGTCCGACGGCTTGTAGGCGGTCTTGGCGATCGCCGGGATGAACTCCGGATTGTCCGGCGCCAGCTTGGCCAGGTCTTCGGCGCGGCGCACCGCGCGTTCGATCGACTTGTCGTCGAATTCGTTGATGGTGGCCGTGCCCTGCTTCTTGCCGAAAGCGACCTGCACCTGGATGCGGGTGTCGTCGGCCAGGCCGGCGGTCGAGACGGCGTTGCGCGCAAAGCGGATATTGCCGATGGTGCTGCCTTCGATATTGACGATGCACTCGTCGGCCTTGGTCAGCGACAGCACGCGGTCGGTGATTTTCTTCGTTTGTTCCTGGGTCAAGATGCTCATGTGCGTTCCTGCCTTAGCCGATCTTGCGAGCGGTGTTGATCACGTTGATGCCGTTGAAGCGCGCGGTTGACGAACCGTGCGAGACGATGCTGATCTGCGGCGGCTGTCCCTTGCCGTCGAAGAAGGAGCCGCCCATGCGCCAGTCGCGCTCGTCGCAGATCGCGCTGCAGCCGCCCCAGAATTCCTGGGTGTTCGACTGGTAGGCCACGTCTTCGAGCATCTGGCCGATCTTGCCGTCCTTGATCTCGAAGAACAGCTGGCCGCCGAACTGCGAGTTGTAGCGTTGCTGGTCGATCGAGAACGAACCATCGCCGATGATGTAGATGCCCTTCTTGATGCCCTTGACCATTTCGTCCGGGGTCAGCTTGGCCTTGCCCGGCGCCAGCGACACGTTCGGCATGCGCTGGAACTGCACCGTGTTCCAGCCGTCCGCGTACGAGCAGCCGTGCGATTCCTTTTCGCCGATGATGTGGGCCTGGTCGCGCGTAGCCTGGAAGTTGACCAGGATGCCGTCCTTGATGATGTCCCAGCGCTTCGACTTGACGCCTTCGTCGTCGTAGCCGATCGCGCCGAGCGAACCCGGGGTGGTCTTGTCCGCATACAGGTTGACGATCGGGGCGCCGTACTTGAAGGTCTTCGACTTGAGCTTGTCGACCGTGGCGAAGCTGGTGCCGGCGTAGTTGGCCTCGTAGCCCAGAACGCGATCGAGTTCGGTCGGGTGGCCGACGTTCTCGTGGATGGTCAGCCACAGGTGTTCTGGCGACAGCATCAGGTCGTACTTGCCCGGCTGGACCGACTTGGCGGTCAGCTTGCGCTTGGCGTCGCGGCCCGCGGCGCGCGCGTCTTCCACGATGTCGTAGGTCTCGGTGTACAGGGTGGCGACGCCGCCGGCGGCCTTGATCTTGTGCTCGGGACGAGCATCGAAGTATTCATAGCCCTTGCCGACCGGGGAGCTCAGGCCGTCGCGCGAGCGGAACTTGCCGGTGGCCTTGTCGACCGCGGTGGCCGACACCGGCGCCCACAGGCGATGCACGTCCTGGTCGATGTAGGAACCATCGGTCGAGGCGAAGTACTTTTGCTGGTTGACCTGGAACAGCATCGAACGCATGAAGTTGGCGCCGCCTTCCATGCCCGCCTTGTTGGCGGCGATCAGCATATCGGTCTTCTCGGCGATCGGCACCGTGCGCCAGTCCTTGGTGAACGGCGTGCTCCACGATACGTCACCGACGCCCTTGACTGGTGCAAGCTGCACCGGCTCGGTCTGCAGTTTCGCGTTTGCCTTGGCGATGGCGACAGCCTGGCGCGCCGCATTGGCGATGCCGTCGTTCGACATGTCCGAAGTCGCGGCGAAGCCGTAGGCGCCGTTCACGATCACACGCACGCCGACGCCGGCCGATTCCGTGTTGGCCACGTTCTCGACGTTCAGGTCACGGGTGGTGATGAACTGGTTGAGGTAGCGGCCGATGCGCACGTCGGCGTAGCTGGCGCCGGCCTTGGTGGCGGCGTTCAGCGCGACGTCGGCCAGCGCCTTCTTGGCGGCGACGGGCATCGAGCTGACCAGCTCCTCGGCAGCAATCGCGCGTCCGAAAGGCAGCAGCATCGAGGCGGCGGCCAGGCTGCTGAGATTGAGAAAGGTACGGCGTTCCATGTGTTCTCCTGAATGACCTACTTCCGGGCAGCGGTTCCGCAAACAGCGCGGCGCCGCTCTTGTATGTACATCGCTATTGTTTTAGGTTTTGCCTATGTGACACGCGGCAAACCTCTCAAAGATAGCATCGACTTAACGTTTTGAATAGGCAATCTTTGTGCCACCTCAATGCAGTGTTCTCTGCCTGTGCTGGGCACTGTCAGTACAATAAATATTCCCCGCATATGCATATGCGAGGAACGCTTGACTACACAGGTTGCCTGTTCGATCATCTGCGCGACGACGGCGGCGCCTTGACCTGCCGTCCAACCCACCATGGAGACCTCGCACAATGAAACGACTGATCCTGGCCGCGATGCTGGCAACCGGCATCGCCGGCGCCGCCCACGCGGACGACGCCCTGAAATCCGCCATCGCCGGCGAACACCGCGCAGCCGCCAACAAGGCCCGCGACACCTACCGCCATCCTTACGAAACCCTCACCTTCTTCGGCATCAAGCCGACCATGTCGGTGATCGAGTTGTCGCCCGGCGGCGGCTGGTACACCGAAATCCTGGCGCCCTACCTGCGCGACGCGGGCAAGCTGTATGGCGCCGTTCCGGACGCCGAGAGCCGCGGCGGCAAGGCCTTCCGCGAGCGGCTGGCGGCCAATGGCGCCGTGTACGGCAAGGTGACCCCGGTGCTGTTCGCGCCGCCGAACAGCTTCGAGCTGGGCGCCCCGAACAGCGTCGACATGGTGGTCACCTTCCGCAACCTGCACAACTGGCTGGGCAACGGCGACGACGCCGTGCTCACGGTCCTGAAAGAGGCGCACAAGGTGCTGAAACCCGGCGGCGTGCTGGGCGTGGTCGAGCACCGCCTGCCGGCGAAGATGCAGCAGGACGCCAAGGCCTCGAGCGGCTATATGCACGAGACATACGTGATCCGCATGGCCGAACGCGCCGGCTTCAAGCTGGCCGCCAAGTCGGAGGTGAACGCCAATCCGAAGGACACCGCCGACCATGAAAAAGGCGTATGGACCCTGCCGCCGGTGCTGACCAACAAGGACAAGGACCGCGAGAAGTACCTGGCCATCGGCGAGAGCGATCGCATGACGCTCAAATTCATTAAACAATAAGGTCAGCAGCCCGTCACGAAGAACGGCAATGCCGGCCTTCGTGACGATCCACGTATTTCCTTTTGCGGCGCGCGTGTATATTCTTCCGGTTGCATCCTGAATCGTCCAACCGAAGGAAACCATGAAGACTCTGCCGACATTGCGACTGGCCGCCCTCCTCCTTGGCGCCTGCGGCGCCGCGCATGCCCAGGACACCGTGCCGCCCGAGGTCCAGGCCATGCCCGCACCTGCTCCCTCCCCCGCTACCGCTCCAGCACCCACCGTTGCAGCACCGGTTGCCGCCAAGAGCGCCGTGCCGGCGCCGGTCCTGCCCGCCGTCGAGAACTCGGTCGTCAAGATCTTCGCCACCATCCGCCGCCCCGAGCCCTACAAACCCTGGACCAAGGCGGCGCCAGCCTCGGTCACCGGTTCCGGCGTCATCATCGAGGGCAAGCGCATCCTGACCAATGCCCACGTGGTCGGCTATGCCAGCCAGGTCGAGGTGCAGGCCAGCCAGTCGGGCGACAAGGTCGCGGCCAAGGTGATCGCCCTGGCGCGCGGCATCGATCTCGCCGTGCTGGAGCTCGAAGATCCATCCTTCTTCGACAAGCGTCCGCCGGTCGCGCGCGCGCCGGTGCTGCCCGACGTGCGCCAGCAGGTGTTCGCCTATGGCTATCCGGTCGGCGGCAACTCGCTGTCGACCACCACCGGCATCGTCTCGCGCGTGGAATTCGTCAACTACGGCGCCTTCAGCTCGGGCCTGCGGATCCAGATTGACGCCCCGATCAATCCCGGCAACAGCGGCGGCCCGGTGGTGTCCGGCGACCGCATGGTCGGCCTGGCCTTCGCCGGCGCGGCCAATGCCCAGAACATCGGCTACGTGATCCCGAACGAAGAGATCGAACTGTTCCTGCGCGACGTGGCCGACGGCCGCTACGACGGCAAGCCGTTGCTGCACGACAGCGTGCAGACGCTCGAGAATCCGGCGCTGCGCCAGTTCCTCAAGCTCGATAAATCGGTCGAGGGCGCGGTGGTGCACCGGCCGTACCGGGTCGACGCCAGCTGGCCGCTCAAGGAATGGGACGTGATCACCCACATCGGCGAGCACGCGGTCGACAACCAGGGCATGGTCAAGCTGAGCTCGAACCTGCGCGTGCGCTTCCAGTACCGCGTCCAGCAGGTGGCGAAGAGCGGCAAGGTGCCGATGACGATCGTTCGCGGCGGCAAGCAGATGAAGGTCGAGGTGCCGGCCACCGGCCCGCGTCCGCTGCTGATCTCGGACCTCGACGGCGGCTACCCGTCCTACTTCATCTACGGCCCGATGACCTTCTCGCGCGCCACCAGCGAATTCATGAGCTTCGTCGCCGGCAGCGCGCCGGGGATGAACGCCTATGCCTTCAACGCCAGCCCGCTGGTCACGCAGCGCGGCGATTCGCCAACGCCCGAGCGCGAAGAGCTGGTGGTGATCAGCGCGCCGTTCTTCCCGCACAAGCTGGTGAGCGGCTACAACAACCGCTTCGGTTCCGTGATCGAGTCGGTGAACGGCCAGCACGTGCGCAGCCTGCGCCACCTGGTGGAACTGCTGCGCGACCTGAAGGACGAGCAGCTGGTGCTGCGTTTCGACCAGCGCTATGGCGAAACCATGATCCTGCCGCGCCAGGCGACCCTGGCCGCGACCGAATCGATCCTGTCGGATAACGGGATCAGGATGCAGGGGTCGGAAGACATGATGAAGGTGTGGGAACGCAAATAAACGCGTTCGATTCGCCCACATGAAAAACGCCCGCGGATTCGCGGGCGTTTTCTTTTACTTCGCCTTTTTCACGGGCGTGAACAGCAGGTCCTGGAAGTCGTAGCTGAAATCGGTCTCCGTCGACACCGGCTTCATGCGCAGGCGCTCGATCGAGCCGTCGTGGTCCAGCGAGAAGGTCGCATAGGCGTCGGCGTTGAAGTTGCGCTCCTTCCAGCGCACGATGAAGGTATCGTGCTGGAAGTGTTCCATCTCGCCGGTCAGGTCGGGCGTGCGCGAGAACGACATCACCAGCTTGCTGCCCTGGCGCTTGACGGTCGCCTTGCCATACCAGGCGTCCTCGTACTCGCCCTCGTAGTCCCACAGCGCCAGTGACGGCTTCGAGGACTTGGCGCGGCTGGCGCTTTCGCCTTTTACGCGCGCCGCTTCCTTCTCGCTTGCCTCACGGTCGACGTCGGCGATACGGCCGATCCAGTCGGTCGGCGCCACGCCCAGGTACTGGTCCAGCAGGCGGTATTGCAGCGCATTGAGCGACGGGCCGCTTTCGGCATTGGTGAAGATCGCAATGCCCAGCTTTGCCTCGGGCACCAGCAGCACGCGCGAATAGAAACCTTGCAGCGCGCCGCCATGCATCGCCACCAGCTTGCCCTGGTAGTCGCGCAGCTGGAAGCCCAGGCCATAGGCGAAGAAGTTCGGCTTGGTGGCCGCCAGCGGCGCACGAGGCTCGTTGATCTTCATCGGCGTCTGCGCGGTCCACATCTCGCGCGCCTGTTTCTCGGACCACAGGCGCACTTCCTTGCCGTCGGCGCCCGTCTTGATGCGGCCGCCGTCGAGCAGCACATTCATCCAGCGCGCGATGTCCTCGGCATTGGTGTTGATGCCCACCGCGCCGATCGCATTCGCCACCGGCATCGGTTTCACGACCGCCGCCTTGCCAGCGATCTTGCTGTGCGGCGCCGACACGTTCATGCCGGGCTTGTGCTGGTCAAGGCTGGTGGTGGTGGCGCGCATGCCGACCGGATCGAGGATCCACTCGCGCATGGTCGCGCCCCAGTCCTTGCCGGACTTTTGCGCGATGATCTTGCCGGCCACGATGTACAGCAGGTTGTCGTAGGCATAACTGTTGCGAAAGCTCGTCGCCGGCTTGATGTAGCGGAGGTTGTGGATGATCTCGTCGGTACTGAAGGTGGTGGTCGGCCACCACATCAGGTCACCGGCGCCCAGTCCCAGGCCGCTGCGGTGGGTGAGCAGGTCGCGCACCGTCATCTCGGCCGTCACGTACGCATCGTACATGCGAAAGTCGGGCAGGTGCTTGATGACCGGGTCGTCCCATGCGAGCTTGCCCTGGTCGACCAGCATCGCCAGGCCCGCCGCCGTGAAGGCCTTGGAGTTGGAGGCAATCTCGAAGATGGTATTGCCGTCGACCGGGGTCGCATCGCCCAGCTTGCGCACGCCGAAGCCTTGCGTGACCACGACCTTGCCGTCCTTGACCACCGCGATGGCGATGCCAGGGACGTCGAAGGTTTTCAGCACGCGATTGACGTCGGCTTCCAGGTTGTAGGCAGGCGCCGCCGCGGATGCGGCTGGCGCGGCGGCAGTCTGTGCAAGGGCGGCGCCAGCCGCGCAGAACGCCAGCAGCACGACGCCGGCGATGCGATTCATGATCATCATTGCTTGCCCATCGCTTTATCGACGCTCGATTGCGTCTCGGGGTGGTAACGCTCGCGCGCCTTTTTATAGATACCTTCGGCCCAGGCGCGGTCGTCCGGCTTCTCGCGCAGGGCGGCGTACAGCGGCACCACGAATTTCTGGCGGCCCACGCTCATCAGGAAGGCTTCGAGCTGCGGACGCACGGCGCGGTAGCCGGCGTGCACCGAGGCGCGGTAGAAGCGGAACGCGACTTCGTTGTTCCTGGTGTTGGACAGGTCGTAGGCACGGTCGAGCTCTTCCAGCTTTTTCGCATCGGCCTTGTTGTCGATATCGTTCAAGAACTTCATCCACTCGGCGGCGTTCCAGTCCTTGGCTTTCAACTGTTCGGTCGACACGGTGCCCTTGATCCAGCCATCGATCGAGGCGTTCAGCTGCGCCAGGCGATGCGACACGGCGCGCTTCCCGCTTTGCGGAATGCCGGGTCCGTAGATCCACTCGTCCAGCTCGGCCTCGCTCATGATCTTCGGGTTCTTGGCCAGCAGATTCTTGCGCAGGTAGTCCAGGAACTGGTCGTTGGTCACGCTCTGGAAGGCGTGGCCGTCGAACCAGCCGCGCAGGAAGGTGTCGAAGGCGGCGCGGCCGGCGCGCTGCTCGAGGGTGTGCAGGAACCAGGCGCCCTTCGGATAGGCCAGCGAGGTGTCCGGGTAGTGCTCGGCCGAGGTGTCCGGCTGGCGCGAGACCAGCGCCTGCTTGGCGGGCGGCAGATCCTTGAGCATCTCGAGCGCTTCTTCCTGCTCCAGCTGCAGGTTCATCAGGGCGACTTCCTTGCCGTAGATCTCCTCCAGGATGCGGGTGGTGACGTAGGTGGTGAAGCCCTCGTTGAGCCACCAGTGCTTCCACGAGGCGTTGGTCACCAGGTTGCCCGACCAGCTATGCGCCAGCTCATGGGCGATCAGGTCGACCAGGCTGCGATCGCCCGCGATCATGGTCGGGGTCAGGAAGGTCAGGCGCGGGTTTTCCATGCCGCCGATCGGGAACGACGGCGGCAGGACCAGCATGTCGTAACGTCCCCAGCGATACGGGCCGTACAGCTTCTCGGCCGCCTCGACCATCTTCTCGGTGTCAAGCAGCTCGTATTCGGCGGCCTTGATGCGCTGCGGCTCGGCGTAGACGCCGGTGCGGCCGCCCAGGGTGCGCGCTTCGAGTTCACCGATGCCGATCGCCAGCAGGTAGGATGGAATCGGCTGCGGCATATTGAATTTCCAGCCGCCCTTGCCGGTGGCCTTCATATCGTTATCGGCGCTCATCACCACGCGCAGGCCTTCCGGCGCCTCGATGCGCGCGCTATAGGTGAAGCGCACCGCCGGGGTGTCCTGGATCGGCACCCAGGAGCGGGCATTGATCGCCTGCGACTGGCTGAACATGAACGGATACTTGCCCGACATGGTCTGCACCGGTTGCAGCCACTGCAGCGCGGTGGCGGTCGGCGCGGTGCGGTAGTGGATGCGGATCTTCTTTTGCCGGGCCGGCAGCTTGACGTGCAGCGGCTGGCCCTTCTCCTCGTCGAACTTGCCGAGCGAGTAGTCGGTCTTGCGCCAGGCGCCTTTCGCATCCTGCGCCTCGATCTTCGAGATCGTCAGTTCGCGCGTGTCCAGGTCGAGCGTGGTTGCCTTCTTGTCGAGCCAGTCGAGGGTCAGTTCGGCGTAGCCATCCAGGCTTTTCTTGGCGAAGTCGGCCTTCAGGTCCAGGTGCAGGGCGGTGGTCTTGACCTGGTCGTACCTGGCGTAGCTGAGGGGATCGAGGGCGAAGGCGTAGGCGCTCCAGGCGCTCAGGAAGGCCGCGGTGCTGGCGCGCAGCAGGGTGCTTTTATTCATGGTCTCTCGCAGGGAAGGTCGGCCCGGCAGGCCGAGGCGGGTGCAGGATAGCATGCACGCCTGGCCAGCGAAAGCGCGCCGGCAGCGCCTTCATGCGCGATTCATGCGCGATAAATACGCGTGCGCTCCGCAAGGCCAGGGCCGGCTCTGCTATGATCGCGGCCTTCCTCCTGCCTCTCCCGATTGATGGACGCCTTTCTCGTCTCGACCGGCATCGTGGGCCTCGCCGAGATCGGCGACAAGACCCAGTTGCTGGCCTTCCTGCTCGCCGCGCGCTTTCGCCGCCCCCTGCCGATCGTGCTCGGCATTTTTGTGGCGACCGTGGCCAACCACGCCTTCGCGGCAGCCGTCGGCGCACTGGTCAGCGAGCTGCTGGGCGCTGGCGTGATGCGCTGGGTGCTGGGCCTGTCCTTCCTGGCGATGGCCGCGTGGACGATGATCCCCGACGAGATCGACGCCGAAGAAGCGCAGCTGCCCAGGTACGGCGTGTTCCTGACCACCCTGATCGCCTTCTTCGTGGCCGAGATGGGCGACAAGACGCAAGTTGCCACCGTGGCGCTGGCCGCACGCTATGAATCGATGGCGGCGATCGTCGCCGGCACCACCTTCGGCATGATGCTGGCGAATGTGCCGGCCGTGTATTTCGGCGAACGGATCGCGAACCGCGTGCCATTGAAGCTGGTGCATGGCATCGCGGCGCTGATCTTCGCGGTGCTCGGCATCGCCACCCTGCTGGGGATGGGCGCAGGCCTGGGCTTCTGATCGTCATTCAGCCTGTATCACCCACACCGGGGCCGACCACAGCACATTGCCGTCGTCCTGGGTCACCTTCGCATAATAGAAGTGTGCGCCGGGGTTCGGGGTGAAGGTGGTCTCGGCCTGGTCCGACATCTGCGTGACCGTGCCCTTGCGGCCCGGGACGCCTTCCATGATCGCCACCGAGGCGGCCTTCTTGCCCCTCAGGCTGGCGAAGTTCGCCAACAGGGTCAGCGGCCCGCGGTTGTCGAAGCGCTCGCCCATCAGGCGGCCGTTCGCGGTCAGGACCAGCTGCGAATCCTTGTCCATCGTCGCGAATACGCGGCGCGCCTTGAGCGCTTCGACGAAGCTGGCGCGGTCCAGCGCCGTGTTCGACGGCAGCAGCACGCCGGTGCGGTTGGTGAACGAGGCGCCCCAGTTGGCGCAGTGGTTGTCCTGGTTGGTGCTGAAGGCCACGCGGTAGCCCGCCTCCAGCAGCCGGTTGCAGGCGCCTTCGAAATGGCTGCGGCGGGTCTCGGTCTCGCTGACGTTGGTTGAGAACGCGGTGCTGTTCATCACCTCGCACAAGGCCATCGCCTCGCCCCCGTCCTCGGTGTAGGCCAGCGGCACGCCATCGACCTGGAACTGGCCCGAATGCGCCGGATGGTTGAATTGCCCCACCCAGCCGCGCTCGCGCATCAGCGTGTACAGCGCTGCATAGTCGCCGCGCGGTGTTACCGTGTCGGCCATCGGCTCGCCCTTGGCATTGGTCTCCCAGCCCAGCAGCTCGTCGCTGTTGAAGATATTGATATGGCCGCCGTTGTTGATCACGCCCCACTCCAGGCCATACACCGCCAGGAACCCAGGATGCTTGCGCGAGAAGCTGGCGGCGCTTTCCAGGCCGGCGCGGTACAGCCCCCTGGCGGCCGCCGGGTCGGCGTTCGGCGCGCTGCCTTCCGAGCCGTCGTACATGTGATTGTGTTCCGATGCGACCAGGATATCCAGGCCGCGGCTTCGCGCATAGGCAAAGGCGGCGTCCGGGCCATGCGGCGACGTCAGGGGCGACTGGGCGCCCCTGCACTCGGCCAGGTCGGCGCCGCCGTCGCTGTGGTTGGTCTGGCTGTGCAGGTTGCCGCGATAGACCGTGTAGGGCAGCGCGCCGGGCGCCGGGGCGGCGGCCGGCTCGAAAGGCCGCGGCAGGGGCGCGAAGGCCGGCATCGTGGGCTCGGGCGGCGCGCCGACCGCGATCTCCCAATCCTGCTCGATCTCTTCATGGGCGTCGCCGCGCACGGTCGCGTGCAGCCGGACACGGTAGATGCCGCCCGGCGCCGGCGTCAAGCCGAGACGTCCGGACCATGGCACGCTGACCGTCATGGTCTCGCCCGTGAACGGCGCCGCGCCGTGCCAGCGCAGGGCGACGCGCCCGCCGGGCCGCACCAGTTCCACCCGCCAGTCGACGGTGTCCGTGCGCGCCGGGCCCGGATAGGCGAAGCTCAGGGTAAAGGTCCGCCCCTGCGCAGCACCGGCCTGGAACGGCGCGAGCAGGGTGGCTTCGAATTCCTGGTGTTCTGCGGGGGCGGCTTGCGCCAGGCTGCAGCACAGCGACAGGGCCAGGAGTGGGGGCAGGAATGAGGTTTTCATGATGCAATTTTTGCAATTTCATGCCATGAACATATTGCGCGGCATCTCGCTAAAATTGCCATTTCAATCACGCTCCTTGATTGATTTCCAAAAAAGACAACTTGCGAACCATGCTGCGGCCGGTTAAGGTTGAGCGCCATGATCGACAAGCTCGAACTCACCCACCTGCGCACGCTCGACGCCCTGAACCGCTTCGACACCATCTCGGCCGCGGCCGAACACCTGGACGTGTCGCAGCAGGCGGTCAGCCTGCAGTTGAAGAAGATCCGCACCATCCTGGGCGACCCGCTGTTCGTGCGCACCGGCCAGGGCATGGCGCCCACGCCCTATGCGAAGCTGATCGCCCCGCACATCGGCCAGGTGCTGGCCCAGTTGAACGCGATTCCGCTGCCGGTCGAGGCCAGGCCCGAACAGGCCGAGCGCACGCTGGTAATCTCGGGCACCGACTACACCCAGAAGGTGATCGTGGCCGACCTGGTGCGCGAGCTGCGGGTCGCGGCGCCAAGGGTCAAGGTGGCCGTGGTCGACATCGAGGTCAGCGCCCTCACCCGCAAGCTGCACCAGGGCGAGATCGACCTGATCTTCACGGTGGACGGATATGTGGCGCCAGGCCTGGTGACCCAGCCGCTGTTTACCGAACAGTACCGCTGCGTCACCGGCAACCGGGCCCTGGCCGAGGGCGGCGTCATGCCGCTAACGGCGCTGGGGGAGCACGACTTCATCGTCACCAACCCGGGCGTGGCCAGCTTCAGGGGATCGGCCGACGGCTGGTTCGCGCGCCAGGGCTTGCGGCGCCGGGTGGTGGCCTCGGCGCCCTCCTTCTTCATGGCGCTCGAATACCTGAGAGGATCGACGCTGGTCGCCTTCATGCCATCGCGGCTGCTGCCGCAAGACGGGGTGTTCGAGATCGCGCTGCCCAAGTACCCGCCCGGCTACCAGGTCGTCGCGGCCTGCCATCCGAATGCGCGCAACGATCCTTTCCTGTCCTGGGTGCTGGAGCGGGCCAGGGCGCGCCTTGTATCGGCTACAAGCCCGGCTTGATTGCCGCAAGCGCGCCGTTTGCCTAAGCTGCCGCAGTCACCATTCACATCGCCATCACCGGCAAAGGACCCCGCATGAGCATCGAACGCATCAACCCACCCGCGCTGTACGACGGCGCCCCGCACGGCCTGTCGCACGCCACCATCGACCACGACAGCGGCCTGGTATTCGTATCGGGCCAGGTCGACTGGGACCGCGAGTACAAGGTCAGGCACACCACGCTGGCCGAACAGACCGAGGGCGCGGCGCGCAACCTGATCGTCGTGCTGGCCGCGGCCGGCTCCTCGGTCGAGCACATCCTGCAGCTGCGCGTCTATGTGCGCGGCGAGATCGGCGAACACCTCGAGACCGTGGCGCCGATCCTGGTGCAGCACCTCGGCCTGCCGCGCCCGGCCCTGACCGGGATCGGCGTGGCCTCGCTGGCGTCCCCCGATACGCTGGTCGAAATCGAAGCGGTCGCCAAGCGCCACGCTTGAAATGTTTAGTAAACTGGCTAAACAAATGGGTTAAAACACAGTAAAGATTGCCCGAAAACCGGACTCCACCTATAAGTTGCAGATGGGCATAGTGCAATTAAAACAGGCGGCGCGCTTCGCCGCCGCCACGTGTGGAGACCTCATGACGGCCAGACTCAATTTCGGACAACTCTCGATCGTCGCCTCTGCGGCGCTTTTGTTTAGTGCGGTTCCCGCGCTGGCCGCCCCGCCGGGCAGCCCGGCGGAGGCCGTGAACGTCTTCATCGGCACCGGCGGCGACGGCCATACCTTCCCCGGCGCATCGCGCCCGTTCGGCATGGTGCAGCTCAGTCCCGACACCCAGCACCGCCACTTCCGCCAGAGCTATCCCTGGGCCTCGGGCTACAACTACGCCGACAGCTCGATCCTGGGTTTTTCGCACACCCACTTCTCGGGCAGCGGCCACTCGGACCTGGGCGACGTGCTCTTGATGCCCTACAGCGGCGAGACCAAGCTGGAGCCGGGCTATCCGGAGCGTCCGTTCTCGGGCTACCGTTCGCGCTTCTCGCACGACCAGGAAAAGGCCGAGCCGGGCTACTACGCCGTGCGCCTGAAAGACCACGAAGTCGACGTCGAACTGACCGCCAGCGAGCGCGTGGGCCTGCACCGCTATAAATTCAAGGCCGGCGAGCCGGCCAAGGTGCTGCTCGACCTACGCACCAGCATCTACAACTACGACGAAAAGAACCTGTGGGCGCGCCTGCGCGTGCGCAACAGCACCACCATCACCGGCATGCGCGAGACGCGTGGCTGGGCGCCCGGCCGCCAGGTGCACTTCGCGATCCAGTTCTCGCGCCCGATCGATACCCGCCAGCTGCTCAACCGCGAAGAGGCCATCGCCTACCGCGGCTTCGCGCCGCCGGGCAAGACGCCTGGAGATAAAGCGCTGGTCGAAGGCAAGCAGCTGATGGCCGACTTCAATTTCGGCGTGCCGCCAGACGGCACCTTGCTGGTCAAGGTCGCGCTGTCGGCGGTGAGCGAAGACAACGCCATCGCCAACCTGGCCGAGATGCCGGGCTGGGACTTCGACAAGGAGCGCGAGCGCGCCGGCAAGGCCTGGAACGACGCGCTGGGCGCGGTGCAGGCCGAGGCCGAAGGCCCGATGCGCACCAAGTTCTACACCGCCCTGTACCACAGCATGCTGGCGCCGTCGCTGTTCATGGACCTGGACGGCAGCTACCGCGGCCCGGACAACCAGGTGCACAAGGCGAAGAACTTCCGCTTCCACTCGACCTTCTCGCTATGGGACACCTACCGCGCACTGCACCCGCTGCTCACTATCCTCGCGCCCGAGCAGCGCAATGCGGACTTCGTCAATTCGCTGATCGCCTCGCAGCAGCACAGCCCCTACGGCATCCTGCCGGTGTGGCAGTTCCACGGCCTGGAAACCTGGTGCATGATCGGCTACCACGCGGTGCCGGTGATCGCCGACGCCTATATGAAAGGCATCCGCGGCTTCGACGCCGACAAGGCCCTGGCCGCGATGACCGCCAGCGCCGAATACGGCCCCTACGGCGGCCTGGAACACTATATGAAGCTGGGCTACGTGCCGATCGACCTCGAGAAAGAAGCGGCATCGAAGACCGTCGAATATGCCTTCGACGACTGGACCATCGCGCGCATGGCCGAGAAGATGGGCAAGAAGGACGTCGCCGCCCGCTACTACAAGCGCGCCCAGAACTACCGCAATGTGTTCGACAAGGAGACCGGCTTCATCCGCGCCCGCAAGTCGACCGGCGAATTCCGCACCCCGTTCAACCCTGAACTGTCGAACTTCGGCAGCGACTATACCGAGGGCAGCGCCTGGCAGTATTCCTGGTATATGCCGCACGATAACGCCGGCCTGATCTCCTTCCTGGGCGGCGACGCCGGCCTGGTGAGCAAGATCGACCAGGTGTTCGACGCCAAGGTCGACGAGACCGTGTACGCCCACATGGAAGACATCTCGGGCCTGATCGGCCACTACGCCCACGGCAACGAGCCATCGCACCATGTGGCCTACCTGTACAACTACGCCGGCGCCCCATGGCGCACCCAGGAACGCCTGGCCAATATCATGGCGACCCAGTACAGCGACAAGCCGGACGGCCTGTCGGGCAACGACGACCTGGGCCAGATGTCGGCCTGGTTCGCCTTCACCGCGCTCGGCTTCTATCCAGTGGCGCCGGGCAGCAATGAGTACGTGCTCGGCCGCCCCTTCCTGGACAAGGCGGTCCTGAACCTGCCGAACGGGAAGCGCTTCACGGTGCGCGCCGACAAGCTATCGGATGCCAACGGCTACGTCGGCCGCGTGACCCTGAACGGCAAGCCCCTGGACCGCACCTTCATCCGCCACGAAGACATCATGGCCGGCGGCGAACTGGTGTTCACCATGCAGGCGACGCCGAACAAGGACTGGGGCAAGGAGCAGGGCGCCCGTCCCTACACCCAGACCAAGTACTGAGCGGGGGCGCCATGGCCGTCACGATACGCGACATCGCCCGCGCCACGGGCTACTCGATCGGGACGGTCTCGCGCGCGCTCAAGAACCAGGACGGCCTGACCGACAAGACGCGCGCCAATATCTGCGCCGTGGCGCGCGAGATGGGCTATGACTTTGCCAAGCTGCGCGAAGGCGATGTGCGCCGCATCGCCTTCTTGCTGCACCGCCAGCACAATACGCAGTCGGCCAGCCCCTTCTACCTGCCGGTGCTGCACGGCGCCGAGGATGCCTGCCGCAAGCGCGGCATCGCGCTCTCGTTCGTGGTGGTCGGCCCGGCCGAGCCGGTGCTCGACCTGCTGCGCCTGCACCAGCCCGACGCCCTGCTGTGCGCCGGCTTCTTCGAGCCGGAACTGGTGGCGGCGCTGCGCGACACCGGCAAACCGCTGGTGCTGCTCGACATGCGCCTGCCCGGCTACCGCTCGGTCAATCCCGACCATGCCCTGGGCGGCTACGCGGCCACGCGCCACCTCATCACGCAGGGCCGGCGCCGCATCGCCATGCTCACCGGCCCGCTGGCCCACCACAGCATCCTGGAACGCTACCGCGGCTTTCGCAAGGCCCTGTTCGAGGCGCGCATGCTGGCCGATCCCGAGCTCGAAGTGCAGCTGCCCAGCATCGGCAACCCGCTGGAGAATGTACGCCAGGCGGTCGACGCCCTGCTGGCGCGCGAGCCGCGGCCAGACGCGCTGTTCTGCTACAACGACAGCACGGCCCTCGCCGCCATGCGCCACTGCCTGGAACGCGGCCTGAAGATCCCGCACGATATCGCGATCGTCGGCTTCGACGACATCAGCGCCGCCGCCACCGCGATCCCGCCGCTGTCCAGCGTCCAGATCGACAAGGATTTGCTGGGCCGGATGGGCGTCGACTTCCTGCTCGAGAAGACGGCCAGCGCCAGCCTGGAACAGACGCTGGCGGTCCAGCTGATGGTGCGCGAGAGCAGCAACGACGACTGATCCGAACGCTCCCACAGGTGCAAAAAAAGCGACAAGGCATGGTGTCGGCCGCCATGTTGCTTGATAATGGGCAACTCCTGAAGATTGTTCCCACCATGGCCACCCTGTCTCCCCACCTGCTCCCGCCGCTGCGCACCGACGCCGGGCGTTACCGCGAACTCGACGTCCTCGAGCGCCTGCGCGACCACCTGCCCGACGGCTTCGAGGTCTTCCACAGCGTGGCGCTGCACACCCTGCACCACGAGCGCGACCGCTATGGCGAGATCGACATCGTGGTGCTGGCGCCGAACGGCAACCTGCTGCTGATGGAAGTGAAGGCCGGCGACGTCGTGCTGCGTGAAGGCGGCATCTACAAGCTGTACGGCCGTCGCGAATGCGACGTCGCGCGCCAGACCACGGTGCAGCGCGGCGCCATGCAGAACCGCCTGCAGCAGGCCGGCATCCATCCGGAGCTCATCAGCTGCCTGGTCTTGCCCGACTACGTGCTGGGCGACGGCCAGGTCTCGGCGATCCCGCGCGAGCGCATCATCGACGCCCACGGCTACGACCGCATGATCAGCGCGGTGCGCGACTGGCTGGCGCCGACTCCGCGCCCAGTCGACCGCGAGGCGCTGCGGCGCCTGCTGCTCAACCAGTTCCAGGTGATGCCGGCGCTGGACGTACTGCGCGACCAGCTGCAGGGTACGGTGCGCCGACTGGCGGACGGCCTGGCGACCTGGGTGCCGCGGGTCGAGGCGGCGTCCGGCATCGTGCGGGTGCAGGCCACGGCCGGCTCGGGCAAGACCCAGCTCGCCCTGCAACTGCTGGAAGACGCGCGCGCCGCGCGCCGGGACGCGCTCTATGTCTGCTACAACCGCAGCCTGGCCGACCATGTGCGCAGCCTGGCGCCGCCGTCGTGCGAGGTGGTCAACTACCACGAGTTGTGCGTCGAGCATTACCGCGACCGCCACGGCGAACCGGAATTCTCGCCCGATGGCTTCGAGCGCATGGCCCAGGCCTACCTGGACGACAGCGCCGGCTTCAAGGCGCGCTTCGACCTGCTGGTGATCGACGAAGCCCAGGATTTCAGCGCCGAGTGGGTGGCCAGCTTGTGCGGCCAGCTGCGCGAAGGCGGCCGCCTGTACGTGCTGGAAGACGAGGCCCAGCGCATCTACGGCAAGGAGGGCTTCGAGCTGGGCGAGGCGGTCATGATCCGCTGCAGCGACAACTTCCGCAGCCCGCGCATCCTGTGCGACATGATCAATGCGCTCGACCTGGTGCGCCCGCCGGTGCGCAGCATGAATCCCTATGCCGGCGAAGTGCCGGGCATCCGCAGCTATGCCTCCGGCGAGGAACTGCTGGCGGCGACCGAGGCCGCGGTGGCGGCGCTGCTGGCGCGCGGCTTTGCGCTGGCCGACATCGCGGTCGTGTGCGGCCGCGGGCGCGGCGGCTCGCAGCTCCTGAACCGGTCCACGATCGGCCCCTGGCTGACGCGCCGCTTCACCGGCGAATACGAGCGCGACGGCGCCCAGCGCTGGAGCGAGGGCGAGCTGCTGGTCGAATCGGTGTACCGCTACAAGGGCCAGAGCGCGCCGGCGGTGGTGGTGACCGAATTCGACGTCGACGCCCTCGACGAAAAGGCGCGGCGCATGCTGTTCGTGGCCCTTACGCGGGCGCAGATGGCGGTCGAGCTGGTGCTGTCGCCCGAGGCCGAGCGCTGCCTGTATGCGGCGCTGCAGGACGCCGCCGCGGGCTCCGATCAGGCGTAGGCGCGCGCCATCCTGGCCGCGGTCTGCGCCATCTCCTGGCGCAGGCCGGCCGGTTCCTCGACCACCACGCCGTCGCCGAAGCCCAGCAACCACCACACCAGCGCGCGCGTATGCGGCACCGTGGCCGACAGAAGCAGCTGGCCGTCGCCATGCGCCGTCAGTTGCTGGTCGGTGCTGAGCGGCGTTTCGTACAGGTGCTCGCCGGCCGCGCGCGTAAACACGGCGCGCAGGCGCAGCGGTTCGCCGGCGATCACGCCGAACTGGCCCGAGGCGATATAGGCGTCGAGGTCGAACCCTTCCTTCTTGCGCGCATCCTCGTAGCGCGCCTCGGCCGCCACGATGCGGTGCAGCGCGATGGTGCGCACGTCTTCATAATCGCCAAACATGCAGGCCAGGTAGACGATGCCGCCGCGCTGGACGATCGCCAGCGGGTGCACCGCCTCGTAGACGGTGGGCTCGCTGGCGTCGCGCTTGCGGTAGTGCAGCGTGAGCTGGCGGTCTTCCATCAGGGCCAGGTACACGGTGCGCTGGCAGTCGTGGTCCAGGCGCGGCGGAATCAAGGGCTGGTGCGGCGGCACGCTGCGCACCTTGCGCAGCCAGGCCTTCGACGGCGCCGGATCGTCGTCGGTCGACAGGGTGCGTGCGGCCGATACGAAATATGGCTGCAGCGCTTCGGCGGTGCTGGGCGGCAGGTGGTGGTGCAGGTGCTGCTCGACGAGGGTCATGGTGAGCGCCTCGGGCACCGTCAGGCCGGGCAGGTCGAAGCGCTGGGCGCCGCGCAGCCAGCTCCACTTGAACGGCTTCTCGGCGTCGTCGCACACCAGCGGGAACACCTCGGACAGGGCATTCAGGTCGCGCTCGACGGTGCGCTTGGTGACCGGGAATTCGAGCGCATCGAGACGCCTGCACAATTCGCCAGCCTCGATCGACAGCGGCGCGCGCGGCACCAGCTGCAGCATATGCCATTGGCGCAGGAGGGCTTGCTGGTTGCTCGCCATCAGAATTGCTCCGCCTGGCGCTGCCAGTATCCGGGCTCGTCGTGCTCCGCGTTCTCCATCGCCAGCTCGAGCGGCATCGCGTAGAAACGCACGCCGGCATGGCGCATGCTGCCGTCGGGCAGCTCGAGATAGTCGCGCAGCACCTGGTAGGCCGGCAGCGCGTCGTCCCACGGCAGGTCGAGGTAGACCTGGCCGCGCCAGGACGCCATCACCGACGGATTGGCCAGCGGGCCGCAGGGCCGCCACGGCACGCCGTTGGCGTCCAGCCAGGCCAGCACCTGGGCGCGCATCGGGTCGTGCTCGTGGTGATAGCTGCGCCGTTCGGCCGCCGCTTGCGGATGGAATTCGAGGTAGAGCGCGGCGCGCCCCTTCTTGCGCGCGATGGCGTCGATGTGTTCGATCAGTGCTGGCATGGTGGCTTTCGCCGCGCCGACGTGGCGCGTTCAAGATGTGATGTTATCAAATAACTTACCCGCAGGAAATTAAAGCCTTGGCGGGGCAGACGCAGATTGGCATGCGCGCGCGACAGCATGCGTCGCTCCATACCCGCGCTCGGCGCGACACATCCTGTCGCCGGGGTCTCCTATCCTGTGTCCTGTCTTCCACAGCCCGACAAGGAATCAATGACCGACCTGCGCTGGTATCTCCCGCTCGAACAGTGCCGCAGCCTCGACGCCATCCGCCGCCAGTGGCATCCCCTTCTCGAGCAGGCCGCCAGCCTGCCAGGCCAGGACCCGGTCCGCCATCACGATGCGCTGCTGGCCTTCATCGGCATGTCGGCGCTGTCCCCGCACCTCAAGCTGGCCGCGATCCTGGCCTGCGTCGACAGCCGCGACTTCGACCTGCGCCTGGCCCTCGGTGCGCTCGACGACCAGGTGCGCGCCAGCCGCGCGCCGTGGCCCGGTTCGGTGCAGGATGCGGTGGCCGGCAACGGCCCGGCGATGCAGGTGGCCAGCCGCCGCGACTGGCTCGGCGCCTTCGTGGTCGGCCGCCTGGCCGGCCTGCGCGACGGCCTGGCGCAGGCCGGGACCGGGGTCGCGCCGTGGAAGGGCGAATTCCGCAAGCGCTACGCCGAGATGGCGCAGCGGCGCGGCCTGGCCGACGCCGGCCTGCCGGCGCGGCCCCTGGGCGCCGCGCCGCGACTCACCCGCATCAAGTAGCCACAGCGACACATACTGTCGCAAACCTGCCGCACAATGACGTCATCCCATCACCAGGAGAGCCAATTTGACCGTACGCCGCCGCCGTATCCGCCCCGTCCCCCAGGAACTCGCCCCGGCCGCCAGCCTGTGGGTCCTGCGCATCATGATGCCGCTCGGCGGCCACCGCGACCTGGTCGGGTCGATGTGCTTCTCCAACGACCACCTGGCGCGCGCGCTGGGACTGGGCGACTGGATCGACGACGACGAACGCGGCTTCGACGCGGCGCTGGTGCGCGCGCGCCTGCGTGAACTGCATCGCGAGGCAGAACGCAACGCCGAGCGCAAGGTGCCCGCGATCCTGCACGCCAACGTGGCGCGCCTGGCGGCCCTGGTCGGGATGTCCGCCACCGAATGCCGCATCCTTGAATTCGCCACCATGCTGCACCACGAGCGCATCCTCGACGACGCCGCCGAGACGCTGGGCAACCTGTCGGCCGCGAAGATCGTCGACGTGTTGTCCACGCTGCTCGAGCTGCCACCCGACGAGGTGCGCGCCGCGCTGGCCGCCGGCGGCGTGCTGGCGCGCTCGGGCCTGCTCACCGTCGACCGCGCCATCAGCGGTTCGCTGCGCAGCAAGCTCGACCTGCTGTCGAACCGCTTCGCCGACTCGGTGGTCGGCCTCGACGCCGATCCGATCTCGCTGCTGCGCGACACGGTGGCGCCGAGCGCCCCGGCGCGCCTGACGCTGGACGACTTCCCCCACCTGGAACAGGAACTGGCCATCCTGCGCCCCTATCTGGCGCGCACCGTGGCCCGGGATGGCGTGCACCAGGGCGTAAACGTGTTCGTCTACGGCGCGCCCGGCACGGGAAAAAGCGAGCTGGCGCGCGCCCTGGCGGCGGAGCTGGGCTGCGAGCTGTTCGAAGTGGCCAGCGAAGACGAGGACGGCGACCCGGTCGGCGGCGAACGCCGGCTGCGCGCCTACCGCGCCGCCCAGAGCTTCTTCGACCGCCGCCGCGCGCTGCTGCTGTTCGACGAGGTCGAGGACGTGTTCGCCGACGACGGCATGTTCGGGCAGCGCAGCACCGCCCAGCGGCGCAAGGCATGGATCAACCGCACGCTGGAACAGAACCAGGTGCCGACCCTGTGGCTGTCGAATTCGATCGACGGCATCGACCCGGCCTTCCTGCGCCGTTTCGACGTGCTGGTCGAGGTCCAGGTGCCGCCGCGCGCGCAGCGCGAACGCATCCTGCAGGCCGCCTGCGGCGACCTGGTCGATCCCCCGACCCTGGCGCGCATGGCGCAGGTCGAGACGCTGGCCCCGGCCGTGGTCGACCGCGTGGCCTCGGTGGTGCGCACGATCCGCGACCAGTTCGACGAGCGCGGCGCCGCGCGCGCCGTCGCCTGGCTCGCCAACCGCTCGCTCGAGGCGCAGGGCCATGCGGGCCTGGATGCCGGCGCCGCCAGCCGGCTGCCGCCCGACTACCATCCGGCCATCCTGAACGCCGACACCGAGCCGGCGGCGCTGCTGCCCGGCCTGCAGCATGCGCGTTCGGGCCGCATCTGCCTGTACGGTCCGCCCGGCACCGGCAAGAGCGCCTTCGGTCGCTGGCTGTCCGAGCAGCTCGAGATGCCGCTGATGCTGCGCAGCGCCTCGGAGCTGATGTCGAAATACGTCGGCGAGAGCGAAAAGGCGATCGCCCATGCCTTCCGCCAGGCCGAACGCGAAGGCGCGCTCCTGATGATCGACGAAGTCGACAGCTTCCTGCGCGACCGCGAAGGCGCGCGCGCCTCGTGGGAGGTCACGCGCGTCAACGAGATGCTGACCCGGATGGAAGCCTTCGGCGGCGTGTTCATCGCCTCGACCAACCTGATGGACGGCATCGACCCGGCCGCGCTGCGCCGCTTCGACCTCAAGCTGCGCTTCGGCTACCTGCGCCCCGAACAGGCGCTCTTGATGCTGGAACGCCAGTGCGCCACCCTCGGCCTGGCGCCGCCCGGCGCCTGCGACACCGAGCGCCTGCGCGGCTTGCCGCAGCTGACCCCGGGCGACTTCGCCGCCCTGGCGCGGCGCCACCGCTTCGCTCCCTTTGCCGGCTGCGCGCAACTGGTGGCGGCGCTCGAGCAGGAATGCGCGCTTAAACGCGGCCGCCAGGCATCGATCGGCTTCCTGGCCTGAACCTGCGATGCCATAATCACCGTTCTGAAGGAGAACCGATGCGACGTTTTTCGAAATCCAGGCTGATGGCCTATCGCCAGTGCGAACGCCGCCTGTGGCTCGAGCTGCACCGCCCCGAGCTGCGCGCGGACGGTGCGGCGAGCATGGCCGCCTTCGCCGCCGGCCACCAGGTCGGCGACCTGGCGCGCAGCCTGTACGACCCGCACGGCACCGGCGCCCTGCTCGATCCGCAGACCGAAGGCCATGAAACGGCGCTGGCGCGCAGCCTGGCGCTGCTCGATTCCGGCCGCCCGATCTTCGAGGCCGGCTTCGCCGCCGGCGGCGCCATGGCCTTCGCCGACGTCCTGCTGCCCGTACCGGGCCAGGGACCGCGCCGCTGGCGCATGGTCGAGGTCAAGTCCTCGACCTCGGTCAAGGACTACCACCGCGACGACGCCGCGATCCAGGCCCGGGTGGCGCTGGACGCCGGCGTGGCCCTGGACGGCATCGCGCTGGCCCATATCGACAGCAGCTGGGTCTATCCGGGCGGCGGCGACTACCGCGGCCTGCTGGTCGAACAAGACCTGACCGACGAAGCCTTTGGTCGCGCTGATGAAGTCGCGGCCTGGGTGGCCGGCGCGCGCGCCGTGGCCGCATCCAGCGACGAACCCGACGTCAAGCCCGGCAAGCACTGCGCAAGTCCCTACGACTGCGGCTTTGCCGCCCACTGCGCCAGCGGCATGCCGCAGGCCGAGTATCCGGTGGCCTGGCTGCCGCAGCTCCGCAGCAAGGAGGTCAAACAGCTCGTGGACGATGGCGCCCTCGATATGCGCGACATGCCGGATGCGCTGCTGAACGACAAGCAGCTGCGCGTGAAGCAGCACACCCTGTCGGGTCAGATCTATTTCAATGCCGCGGGCGCTGCCGCCGACCTGGCGCCGCATCCGCTGCCGGGGTATTTCCTCGACTTCGAGACCATCGCCTTCGCGGTGCCGATCTGGCCAGGCACGCGGCCGTTCCAGATGATCCCGTTCCAGTTCAGCGTGCACCGGCTGGACCGCGAGGGCGAGATCGAACACGCCGCCTTCCTCGACCTCTCGGGGGCCGATCCATCGCACGCCTTCGCCACCGCGTTGATCGATGCCTGCGGCGCGCACGGCCCGGTCTTCGTGTACAACGCCGGTTTCGAGAAGTCGCGCATCGCCGAGCTGGCCGAGCGCTTCCCGCGCCTGGCCGATGCGCTGCTGGCGATCAATGCGCGCGTGGTCGACCTGCTGCCGGTGGCGCGCGAGCGCTATTATCACCCGTCGCAAGAAGGCAGCTGGAGCATCAAGAAAGTGCTGCCGGCGGTCGCGCCCGACCTGCGCTACGACGACCTCGAGGGTGTGCAGGACGGCGGGGCCGCGATGCAGGCCTTCCTGGAAGCGATCGCGGCCGGCACGGCGCCGGCGCGCAAGCGCGAGATCGAGACGCAGTTGTTGAGCTACTGCCAGCTCGATACGCTGGCCATGGTGCGGCTGTGGCGCTACTTCAGCGGAACATAGCTCAGAAGTGGTATTCGGCGCGGATCATCGGCGTGCTGGCGCGCTGGCCGCGCCCGCCGGTGGTCGCGCGCGTATTGCCGAACTTGTTGTTCCAGAACTGGTACGCGAGGCCGACGCGCAAGCGCTTCTTCTTCTGGCCGAAGCGATAACCGACGTCGTACATCAGCTGCATGTCGATATTGGTCTCGGCACCGGTGGGGTGACGACGTTCATGATTCTGTATCCTCTGCGTCGGGCGCGGCCGGCAGGGGCTCCGGCCCAGCCGAAAGGCGCAATTCCACCTTGTGGTCACGCCGGTCGTCCTGCAGTGCGAGGCTCCAGTCCGGACAGGGCTGGCCATCCAGCAGCATGATCTCTGGCCCGTCCGTGACCCGTACCGCGATCTCGTAGACCGCGCTGCGGTAGCGGTAGCGCAGGTCGACACCTTCCCAGCCCGGCGCCAGGCGCGGCCGCAGGTGCAGGCTATCCTCATGGCGCTCCACGCCCAGCAGCGCTTCGACCAGCAGCAGCCAGGTCCATGCTGCCGATGACGTGGTCCAGCCGCCGATGGCGCGCCCAGGATGCGGATCGACCGTGCGCAGGCCGCCACTCATCAGGTAGGGCGGGCCGTTGCCGCGCGCCGCCGGATCGAGCATCCGCGCCAGTTGCCAGGCGTGCTCGCCGTCGCCCAGCCGTGCAAGACCGGCCGCGGCCCAGGCCGTGGCGCGGTGGTCCTGGCCGGGACTCGACACCACGCGTTCGCTCCACGCTCCGTCCACCGGCGGATCGCAGCGCGGCACGGCGCCGTCGCTCGCCAGGCGCCGGGTCACCGCGCGCAGCGCCTGTTCGCCCTGCCGGGCGCCGGCTTCCAGCGCCCAACACTGGGTCGACAACTCGGCGCGGCAGGCAGGGTTGGCGATCGAGCCGAGCGCGGTGCTGCTGTCCAGCCAGGTCCAGCGATACCAGTCGCCGTCCCAGCCATGTTCCTCGCACTGCGCGCGTAGCGCCAGCGCGGCGCCGCGGCAGGTGGTGGCGAAGCCGAAGTCGCCGCGCCGTTCGGCCACCTCGGCGAAGCGCTGCAGCACCGTCGCCATGAAGAAGCCCAGGCGAACGCTCTCGACGCGCCCGGCGACGCCCTCTTCGTGCAGGCGCGCCGCTGCCGGCGGCAGGCCGCGCGGTCCGAAGCGCAGGCACCCGCGCAGGCCGTGCACGCAATACTGGTACAGGTCGTCGCGCTCTGTCGGGCGCACAGCCAGCAGCGCATGGTCTCCCGTCACCGCGAGGTAGCGCGTCAGCGCATAGGGCAGCCACAGGAAGTCCTCGACCGCGGAACCGGTCGTGAATTCGTGCGCGGCGCGCAGCAGGCCATCGCGCAGCAGTGCGGGCCGTGCGTGCACGCAGGCCAGGGCCGACTGCAGGCGCGTGGCGGTATCGCGCTCGCCCATCATGGCCGCGATGGCCTGGTACGGCAGCCAGCAGTTGACACGCAGGTCGAGCGCGGGATCGGGCGTGCGCACGGTGAGCGCGCCCAGCGTCATGTCCCACCAGTCGCACAGGCGCTGCCACGCGGCGGCGGCAGGCTGCGCTCCGCCATGGCGCTGCACGACGGCGCTGGCGTCCAGCGCGCCCGGGCCAGCCACGCCCAGCATGAACACCAGTTCGCAGCTGGCCCCCGGCTCCAGGACGACCGCCACCTGCAGCGCGGCGCAGGGATCGAATCCCGCGCCGGCGATGTCGGACAGGCTGCTGCGCTCCAGCGCCGCCGGGCGCGCGATGGTCCCCAGCGGGCCGATGAATTCCTGGCGGTCGCAGGTCGCGACGGCCTGCTCGGCGTCGACGTGGAAGAACGCGACCTGGTCCTGGAATCCCGCGCCGAAGGCGTTGCGGGCGAACAGCGCGCCGCTGGCGAGATCGCGGCCGGTCACCACCTGCAGGCCGGGTGGCGCTTGCCGGTCGTCCAGAAGCCACTCCACGTAGCCGGTCGCGCTCAGGCGGCGCGGCGCATCGCTGTCGTTGCGAAGGCGCAGGACGCTGTACTTGAGCGGCGCGTCCTGGGCCACGAAGCAGCGCAATTCGGAATGGACGCCGTGGGCGCGGTGTTCGAACACGCTGTAGCCGATGCCGTGGCGCGTCGTGTACTGCTCGGGCGACGGCGCCGGCCACGGCGTCGGCGACCACACGGCGCCGCTGTCCTCGTCGCGCAGGTAGAAAGCTTCGCCGCCCTGTGGCGCGATCGACTCCTCGTCGCCGGCCGTCAGGCGGGTGGTTCGCTGGCCGCTCCAGCTGACCGCATGGCCGCGCTCCGAGACGATGCTGCCGAAGGTCTCGTTGGCCAGCAGGTTGATCCAGGGCGCGGCAGGCGCCGCGTGTCCGGGCCCGCTGCGCACCACATATTCGCGGCCGTCCGGCGTGAAGCCGTCGCTGCCATCATCAAGCGCAGGAGGCTCGGCGGTCCACGCCGGCGTGGCGGGCACGAGCCGTGGCGCCGGCGCGCTGCTCGCGCGTTCGGCGCGGCGCAGCTGGTCGGCCAGGTCGCCGCGCTCGCTCGACAGCAGCACGCCCGCGACGGCGCGCAGCAGGATGCGGTCTTCGCGCGGCACTTCTTCTTTCAGGTGCAGGTGCAGGCCGCCCGGCTGGTCGAAACTGTCCGGATCGACCAGCGGCACGGCCAGGTGCATCAGCGCCTCGCGCGCCGCGCGGCTGTCGCACAGCACCAGCAGGTCGACCGCCAGGCCGTGCTTGCGCCAATAGCCGTGCGCCTGCAGCAGCTGGCGCGCCAGGCCCGTGCTTGGCCCGTCGCCCAGCTGGAACAGCAGCACCGGCAAGTCGCCCCCGATGCCATAAGGCTGCAAATCGGCCCGCCCGCGCAGATTGCGCGCGATGACGGCGGGAACGGCGCGCAGCGCCGGCAGCGGCTGCAGCAGGCAGCCGGCCAGGCGGTTGATCGACTGGGCGTCGGCCTCGCCAAGTTCGCCGCGGCGCAGCTCGGCCTGGGCCAGGGTCCAGGCGGCTTCGATCGCGTGGTCGACCGCGTGGCCCGCGCTGTAGCGCGCCGCCAGCTCGCGCGCCAGCGCGCGGCCGGAGGCTGCCCCCAGCACCAGGTCGACCGTGATCTCCTGCCCCGGCGTGAGGGTCACCGTGCGGCGCAGGGCGAGCAGCGCTTCGTCCGGCTCCGATTCCAGGCCGGGCAGCGCGCCGCCCTCTTGCACCGCCCGCGGCAGGTGCAGGTCATGACCGCGCCCGATGAAGCGCGCGCGGCTCGTTGAAACGCTCGGCTGGCCCGCCATGTCGCGCACCGTCATCCGGTGCACCAGCACGGGCGCGGCCGGCGCGGTCACGCACAGCAGGCTGTGGGCGGCGCCGTCGAACTCGATCCGGATGCCGCTCCGGCCGCCCTCTTCCAGCGGCGGTCCGGCCAACGCCACGCAACTGGTCAATTCCAGCGTACGCGCTTGCGGCGCGCGGTTGACGATGCGGATGCGGCGCAGCTCGACGTCATCGCCAGGGGCCACCACCGCGTCGGTGCGCATCTCGATGCCGTGGTCCACGCGGCGCAGGCTGGCCCGCCCCTCGGCCAGCACCGCCTCGGCTTCGCCGGGCGGCGGCGCGCCGGGCAGCACGACATTGGCCCAGGCGGCGCCGGAGGCCGTGTCGCGCACATGGCAGGCCAGGCCGGTCTCGCCGTGACCGGCGCGCGTCAGGCGCACGCCTTCCCAGCAGCTGACGGCGGCGCCGGTGCTGTCGACGGCCAGGTGGTAGCGGCCGTTCGACAGCAGCTGGATCTCGGGCAGCGGCGACGCCGCCGGCGCGAGCACGCGCGCGTAGGGCCGGGCCGCGGCAATGCCGTCGCTCGCCACGCCGGCCTCATAGCGCAGGGGCGGCTCGGCGCCGGCGCCAGGCGCCGCTTCGTGCAGCAGGCCGAGCGCGGCGCGCAGTTCAGGGTCGCGCTCGAAACGGCGCTGCATCGGCTCGCCCTGCAGGTGACGCGCCAGCGCCAGCAGGGTCGCGGCCTGGTGGCGCGCAAGTTGGGCCCGCACCACCGCCTGGCGTTCGCCCTGCGGCAGGCGTGCCGGCGCATAGTCGAGCGCCTCGTAGAAGCCGGTCTCGCCCAGCAGGCCCTGGTCCGCCATGCGGCGCAGGTTGGTCGCCGCCAGTGCCGGCGCCACGCCCAGCGCCAGCGCGGCGCCATGCGGCGCGGCGGCCAGGTCGTCGTCCGGGCGCCGGCGCAGGGCTGCGGCCGGCAAGCCAAAGCGCTCGATACGATAGCGCGCCGCCGCATCGACCGCGTTGCAGCCCGATTCCGTGTAGCCCCACAGCAGGCCCTTGCCCTTGGCGTGGGCGGCCTGCAGGCGCACCAGCGCCCCGCCGGCATCGTCCAGCAGGGTGTCGCGCCAGGACGGCATCAGCAGTTGCGGCCCCAGCAGATCGACCAGCGCGCCCGCGCGCGACAGCAGCAGGGCGCCGGCGCCCGTCATCCTCAGCGGGCGGCCAAGCGACCACCAGTGCTGCTGTGGCAGCTGGTCCTGGGCGATGGCGGCGAAGCTGGCCATGCGCGCCCCGGACGCCAGCAGGTCGCAACTGTCGCTGTCGAGCCGCTTGTCGCGCACCTGGTAGCCCGCGGCCAGCAGGCCGCTGGAAGGGTCGGCCAGCGCGCCGAAATTCATGCGCGCCGCTTCGCGCGCCTGCGCGGCCAGGGCCGCGATCCGGTCGATCCGCTCGTGCGCGCAGGCGCGGCCCGCCTCGACCAGCTGGGCCAGGCCCTCGTTGCCGGCCGGCGGCGCGAGCGCGGCCAGCTCGCGCAAGGTCGGGATCCGGGTCAGGCTGGCGTCGAGCACGTATTCCTGCACCGCGCGGGTCCAGGGCGCCAGCGCATGCAGGTCGTGCAGCTGGGCCTCGCACTGGCGCGCCAGGCGCGCGGTCCAGGCGCGCAGCGCGGGATCGGCGTCGAGCGCCAGGCCGGCGTCCAGCTCGGCCGCCTTGGCGGCGACCGTACGCAGGCAATCGGCCAGGCCCGGCAGGGTATCGGTGGCGCGGCAGCGTCCCGGCGCCAGCGCCGCATCGACCGCGTCCAGCGCCGGCAGCAGGCCGGGCGAGGCATGCTCGCGCACCACGGCCAGCGTGGTGCGGATGCCGTCCAGCGCGGCGCCGTCGACGATGGGCCGGTCCAGCAGTTCATCGCAACCGGCGGCGAAGGTGCGCAGCGCCAGCGCCAGGCCGCCGCTGGCCGCGGTGTCGACCCGGGCCGGTTCGATGGGGCCGAGCGTGGCGCCGTCGTACCATTCGAAGAAGTGGCCGTTCCAGCGCTCCAGCAGCGCCATCGACGCCAGGGCCGCCTCGACCCGCGCCAGCAGGGCGCCCAGCGGCAGGTAGCCGAAGTCGCGCGCGCCCAGGGTCGCCAGCAGGCCCAGGCCCATGGCGGCGGGCGACAGGCGGTCGTCGACCGTGTATTCGGCGTGTTCGAACACGGCTTCCGGCGCCAGGCCGTGGCGCCCTGCCCCGTGCTGCTCGAAGAAAGCCCAGCTGCGCCGCGCCAGGGTGCGCAGGAACTGGGTCTGCCCCTTCGCCAGGCGCCTGCCGCGCCGCGACGGCTGGCTGCTCCACCAGGCCAGCACCGGCGACAGGAACCACACCAGCAGCAGCGGCGCCGTCGCGAACAGCGCGTACGGGTTGGCGAAGGTCAGCAGCACGGCGACGCCGACCGCCAGCAGCGGTGCGAACCACATCGTGCGCCAGTTGTTTTCCATCGCGCTGCTGGCGCGCGCCAACGCCGGGGGCCGCAGCTCGAGCAGCTTGCGCCGGCTGACGTCGCGCCGCCACAGGCCGCGCACGACCGCATCGGCATCGACCCAGGCGGTATGCGGCAGGAAGGCCAGCGCCAGCGCGGCGCGCACCAGGGTCGGGCGCGCACTGCGCGCCCAGGCGTCCAGGTGCTGGCGCAGCGGGGCATCGACCGGGCGGCTTGCCAAGGCCGCCAGCATCTCCAGCAGCGCCGGCAGCCACACCGGCGCCAGGATGGCCACGCTCCAGAACACCGGCGCGGCCAGCAGGCTCCAGCTCAGCACCAGCAGGGCGATCGCGCCTGGCGCCACCAGGCTGCCGGCCAATTCGTCGAACAGGCGCCAGCGCACCTGCGCCGTGCGCAAGCCATCGGCGCCCGGCCCCAGCCGGCGCGCCTCCTGCCAGGCAGCGCGCACGGCGCGGTGGCGGCGCAGCACATGTTCGCCATAGCTCCCGGGATGCGCGGCTTCCAGGCGCAGGTCGGCCACGCCGGCGGCGCGCAGCCGGTCTTCCTCGAGCGTGCCGGGCTCGAACCGGCCCTCGTCGCACAGCTCGAGACCCATCGCGCGGCGCCAGGCGTCGACGTCGTAGATGGCGGCCCAGCCGTGGCCGGCATCTCGCCACAAACGCTGGTAGCGCATGGCGCGGCGATCCGGCAAGGCGGTCTTGAACCCGGGCAGCAGCATGGCATGCCCTTCCCGCACCCGGCCACTGTCATCCTGCAGCGGCCGGCAGAGCGGGTGCGCCATCGCCGCCACCAGGCTGCGCGCGGCGTCGCGCGGCAGCCCGGCGTCGGCATCGAGCGCGATCACATAGCGCATCTCGGCCGCCGCCCCGAGATTGCCGGCCGCGAGCAGGAAGCGTTCGCGCGCGCCGCACAGCCAGGCATTCAGGTCGGCCAGTTGGCCGCGCCGCCGTTCGCGGCCGATCCAGGCCTGCTGGTCCACGCTCCAGGTGCGCGGGCGCACCAGCAGCATGAAGGGACCGCGCTGTTCGTCGCCATGCTTGCGGTTCAGGGCGTCGATCGCGGCGCGCCCCCCGTCCAGCAGGCCGGCATCGAGCGGCAGCGTTTCTTGCGGCGCGTCGGGCAGGTCGAGCAGCAGGCAAAAGCGCAGGCGCGGATCGCGGTTGCCGAGATAGCGCACGTCGAGGTCTTCGCACAGCGCGGCGAGCTGCGCGGCGTCAAGCAACTGTGCCGACACGGCCACCACCGTGGGCGCATCGTGGGGAATGCCGGCAGTGACGTCGATGCGCGGCGTGGCCTGCGGGCGGGCGAGCCACTGCTGGGCCATGCCTGCCAGCGCGCGCGCCAGCCCGGCGGCGACCGGCAGCGCCAGGATGCCCATCAAGACCAGCAGCAGCGGACCCGCCCCGCCCTGCCAGGCGTGGACCAGGATCGCGGCCGTGAACAGTGAGGCCAGGGCCGCCGTCGCGGCGATCTGCATGCCGGTCGAGGCGCGCTGCAGGGCGGCGCGCAGGCGCTGCGCCCTGCCAGGCCCGCCACGCAGCCTGGCCTCGAGCGTCGCCAGTCCGGGCCCGGCGAGATAGTGACCGACGTGGCGAATCCGTGTATCGAGTCCACCTTCGCCCGGCGCGCGGTGGATGCCGGCCAGCGCGATGGCCTCTTGCGCCACCGCGGCCTCGCTCACGCCGAGGGTATCGGCCAGGCGCGCCACCGTGTGCCGATAGCGGTCGCGGGTGGCGCCGTCCATGCGCGCATAACTGCCGTCCGGATCGTCGCGCAGCAGCGCGTCGACCACGCCCAGGCGCTCGGCGAAGGCACGCCAGTCGACGCCGCCCAGCGCACGCAGGCTGGCCAGCGCGTTGCCGGCCGCGGTCGCGTCTTGCGCCTGTTCGCTGCGCTCGTCCTGCGCCAGCTGGGCGATGCTGCCCTCGCGGTCTGCCAGGCGCGCGTCGATCCAGTCCATCACATGGGACAGCGGCGCACCGCGGCCCTGCAGGCGGCGCGCCAGTTCGACCATGAAGGCGCCGTTATCGGCATCCAGGCCGCGCGCCATGTCGGCAAACAGCAGCACCAGGTCGCCGGGGCGGGCCTCGGCGGTGTCGAGCAAGCGCGCGGCCCAGGCGGCGGCCCGCTCGCGGCTGGCGCAGGCCTGCGCGGCGCGCGCGGCAAGAGCAGCCAGCCGGTCGATCAGCGCAAGGCGCAGCAGCGCCGGCATGGCGTCCAGTTCGGCGATGCGCAGCGGCGCGTTTTCCTGGCTGGTGGACAACAAGCCGGCCAGTTCATCGGTGTCGACCAGGCCATCGCCGCGTGCCACCGCATCGCATGCCAGTTCCCAGGCGCGCCCCGGGCCGACAGTGCGCGACTGCGCGCGCGCCAGCCGCAGCTGGGCGTCGAGCAGGTGGTAGCCATCGAGCAGGCGCACGCCGGCGGGCGGCAGCTCTACGCCGGTGCGCTTGGCGCGATCGAGCGCATCGCAGGAACGTGCGATGTTCTCCGCATGCGCGGCCAGTAGCGCCACCAGGGCGTTGGCGCCGGCGCCATGTGACGCATGCTGCCCGGAGGGCATCTTGTCGTTCTCAGCTTTCAAACGGGGACCTCGGGACACAGGCGTGCGCGGTGGACCGCCGCAAGACGGAGCCCCGGGGCGGATCAGGGCAGGAAACCCGGCAAACGATGCCGGGTGCGCACGGTTGACACCATGCTAGGGAAAGGCGGGACAGGTTACCGTGCGCTGGCGTACACACACCGCCTGCCGGGCCGGCAGGCGGTCGACAGGAGCCTAGACGGCGAGCGCGAGTCCGCCGGCCAGCGAGCAGGCGCGCGGATGGCCCAGCGCGCGCAGGGTGCGCGCGGCGCGGGCACTGCGGGCGCCGCTGCGGCATACGAACAGCAGCGGGCGGGCATCGGCGCCCAGCCAGGCGGCGGCATGTTCGGCCACCCGCGCCAGCGGTACATTGAGCGCCTGGCGGCCATGCAGCTCGAGCTGGCAGGCGACACTGTGCTCGCGCGCGTCGCGCACGTCGACCACGATCGCATCAGGATGCGCAGCCAGCCAACCGTGGGCCGCGATGGCGTCGAGCTCCATGCCTGCCTCCAGCGCCGCATCGGGTTTCACCGTCTCGAGACCGGCTGCCATCGACGCCGGCAGCGCCAGCGCCGCGCCGCACTGCGCGATGCGCTGGCACGCCAGCTCCAGCGCGGCATCGTCCAGCAGCGGTCCGATCGACAGGCGCACCGCGGACATGCTGCGCCAGGCCGGCAAGCCCATCGCATCGAGCACGTAGCTCGGCGCAGCCCTGGATGCGGCGCAGGCGGAACCGGCGCTCACGCGCATGCCGGCGGCGTCGAACAGATCGAGCAGCTCGGCGCTCGTGACGCCGGGGACCGAGAAATTGAGCGTGGTCGGCAGTGCATAGGCCGGCGCATTGAACACGACGCCGGGGAAGGCATGGGCCACGGCATCCGCCAGGCGCGCGTGGCAGGCCTGCAGCGCCTCGGTGCCGAGGAAGGTGTCGCCGCGCTCGAGCGCCTCGAGCACCGCGCCCAACGCCGCGATACCGCTCATGTTCTCGGTGCCCGAACGTGCGTTGTCTTCCTGGCCGCCGCCGCACATCAGCGGCGTGAACGGCGCGCCTTCACGCACGTACAGCATGCCGATGCCTTTCGGCGCATACAGCTTGTGGCCCGAGAACGGGGCGTAATCGATGCGGCTCGCGCCCAGCCCGAGCGGCAGCTTGCCCAGCGCCTGCACGCAATCGACCATCCACAGCGCCGGGCTGGTGGTATCGAGCAGCACCGCCGAGATGCCATCGAGGTCGGACACGACGCCGGTCTCGTTGTTGGCGGCCATGGTGCAGACGAAGGCGAGGCGCGGCGCCAGCGCGCGCAGCACGTCGAGCCGGTGGCGGCCATCGCCGTCGACCGGCAGCACGCGCAGTTCGAGCCCAAGGCCCAGCAGGCGGTTCCAGTGCGCCAGGCTTTCGGACACCGCCTTGTGTTCGGTGGCGCCGACCAGCACGATGTCTGCAAACCCTTCACCGCAGGCTTTGCCGCTTGCGCGCCGTTCGCGCACCGCGCACAGCGCCGACAGCACCGCGGTCTGGATGCCTTCGGTGGCGCCGCTATTGAACATCAGCCGCCCCTCCGGCGCGCCCACGACCCGCCGCGCACAGGCACGCACGCGCTCGCGCAGCGCCCGCGCGCGCAGGCCGGTCGCATGGCTGCTGCTCGGATTGCCGAAACAGTCCTGCATCGCGGCCATGGCGGCCGCCGCCGCGGCAGGCAGCACGGGCGAAGTCGCGTTGGCGTCGAGGTAGATGTCGGTGATCATGGATTAGCTGCCAAAAACATAAAAAAGGTGTCGCACAACACGTTATTGTCCAGTAATATGGTACGGAGTTATGTCGATCGAAACGTCCCAAATTTCTCGATTTGTGGGCAGTTAATAGAATAATTATTCTTATAATGACGCTTTGCGGAATATGAACTCACTCGACAAGTTTGATTGTGCGATTCTCGCCGCCTTGCAGGCGGATGCCACCCTCTCCATCTCGGGCCTGAGCGAAAAGGTCGGCCTGTCCAGCACACCCTGCTGGAAACGCGTGAAGCGCCTTGAAGAAGACGGCTATATCGAAAGCCGCGTCAGCATCGTCAACCGCCAGAAGGTCGGCCTGCCGGTGACGGTCTTCGTCAGCGTCAAGACCACCGAGCACGACGAAAAATGGCTGTCGCGCTTCGCCTCCGCCGTGATCGCCCTGCCCGAAGTGCTGGAATTCCACCGCATGAGCGGCGACGTCGACTACCTGCTCAAGGTCGTCACGACCGATATCGCCGGCTACGACCGCTTCTACAAGAAGCTGATCAAGACGGCGCGCCTGACCGGCGTATCGTCCGCCTTCTCGATGGAACAGATCAAGTCGACCACCGCCCTGCCGCTCGAACTGATCTCGCACGGCGTGCCGGCCTGAGTGCCCGCCGTGCTTTCGCGCGGCGTGCGATCGTGCGATGATGGCGGCCGTTGACATCAACGGAGACCAAGGGAATGCGATCGAAAATAAAGATGGCGCCGCTGGCGCTGGCGGCGCTGTTCGCCATGCAGGCAAGCGCCGCGGAACAAGTCGTGAAGGTCGGCGTGAGCGGCCCGCTGTCGGGTTCCAACGCCTTCGCCGGCAAGGACAATGAAAACGGCGTGCGCCTCGCCATCGAGGAACTCAACGCGCAAAAGATCCAGGTCGGCGGCAATGTGCTGCGCTTCGTGCTGCAGTCAGAGGACGACGCGGGCGACCCGAAACAGGGCGTGACCGTGGCCCAGAAATTCGCCGACGCCGGCGTCAAGTTCGTGCTCGGCCCGTACAACTCGGGCGTGGCGATTCCGGCTTCGCGCGTCTACAACGACAACGGCATCCTGATGTCGACCGTCGGCACCAATCCCAAGATCACGGCCGCCGGCTACCCGACGGTGTTCCGCATCGTGGCCAGCGATACCCAGGTGGGCGCCTCGGTCGCCGGCTATGCGGCCAAGGAACTCAGGGTCAAGAATGTCGGCGTGATCGACGACCGCACGGCGTTTGGCCAGGGCATCGCGACGGAATTCAAGCGCCAGGCGCAGCAGGCCGGCATCAAGGTCGCGGGCCACGAGTTCACCAACGACAAGGCGAGCGACTTCGCCGCCATCCTGACCTCGCTGCGCGCCAAGAAGGTGGACGCGATCTTCTTCGGCGGCTACGCTCCGCAGGGCGCGCCGATGGTGCGCCAGATGAAGCAGCTGGGCCTGAACGTGCCGCTGCTCGGCGGCGACACCCTGTGCAGCCCCGAGATGGCCAAGCTGGGCGGCGCCGCGGTCGGCGAAAACGTGCGCTGCGCGCAGGCCGGCGCCATCGTCGCCAAGCAGCCTGGCGGTCCGGCCTTCCTGGCCAGCTACAAGAAACGCTTCGGCCGCGATCCCGATGTGTACGCGCCATCGTTCTACGACCAGACCAAGTTCATCGCCCAGGCGATCGTCCAGGCCAAGTCGGTCGACGCCAAACAGGTCGGCGCCGCGATGCACACGATCGGCTACCAGGGCGTGGTCGGCACCTATGGCTACGACGCCAAGGGCAACCTCAAGAAAACGGCGGTCACGGTCTACACCTTCAAGAACGGCGCGTTGACGCCGCTGGCCAGCTACTGACCATCACAAGGACACGAACATGAAACAGGATTTCAGGCTCGGCGCGCTGGCAACGGCCGCCTTGCTCGCCTGCGCGCCGCTGCAGGCCGCGCCTGCGGCTGACACCGCGCCCACCAAGCAGAAAGTCGCCACCACCGAAGCCGGCAAGGCGATCAACAAGCTGGTCGACGACTACTACGAGGCCTATGCGCGCTTCGAGCCGGTGTGGGCGACCGAGAGCGGCGATGGCCGTTTCTTCGACCAGCTCGGCCTGTCGATCGCGCCCAGGAACCGCGAGACGCAGTTCGCGCTGTACCGCGGCTACCTGAAGCGCCTGGCCTCGATCCCGCGCGAGCGCCTGAATGCGCACGAGCAGGCCAGCTACGACATCGTCAAGTTCGAGCTCGAGACCGCCCTGCGCCTGGGCGCCTTCCCCGAGCACCTGCTGCCGCTGGACCAGATGTTCAGCATGCCGACCTTCATCGCCAACTACGCCGGGGGCGAAGGCGCGCAGCCATTCAAGACGCCGAAGGATTACCGGAACTACCTGAGCCGCCTGGACCAGATGGTGGCGTACATCGACCAGTCGATCGCGAACATGCGCGAGGGCGTCAAGCGCGGCATCGTGCATCCGCGCGAGCCGATGCAATCGCTGCTGCCGCAGCTCAAGCAGCTGGTGGCTGCCAAGCCGGACGACAGCATCTTCTACTCGCCGATCAAGAACCTGCCGGCCGGCTTTTCAAGCGCCGACAAGCGCAGCCTGACGGACACCTACCGCAAGACGATCGGCGACAAGCTCAATCCGGCCTTGACGCGCCTGGCGGATTATGTCGAGAAGGACTACCTGCCCAAGACCCGCAACACAGCCGGCTGGAACGCCCTGCCGAACGGCGCCGAGTGGTACAAGGCGCGCGTGGCGGCGATGACCACGACCGCCATGACGCCCGAGCAGATCCATGAGATCGGCCAGAAGGAAGTGGCGCGCATCCAGGGCGAATACGGCAAGATCGGCCCCAGGATGGGCTATACCGGCCCGGCCGCCGGCCTGCCGAAGTGGGTCTCGGAACAGCCGAAATACAAGCCCTTCACCTCGGACCAGCAAGTGATCGAGGTATTCCAGAAGCTCGACGCCCAGGTGCGCACCAAGCTGCCGGCCCTGTTCACCCTGATGCCGAAGGCGCCACTGGAAGTGCGCCTGGAGCCGGAACTGACGCGCGAGACCGCATCGGACCACTATTCGGCGCCGGCGGCCGACGGTTCGCGTCCGGGCGTGTTCTGGTCGGTGGTGAACGATCCGACCAAGTACGGCCGCACCGGCATGGTCACCCTGTACCTGCACGAGGGCCAGCCGGGCCACCACTTCCACATCGCGCTGCTGCAGGAACTGGGCCTGCCGAACTTCCGCAAATTCGGCGGCAACACCGCCTTCACCGAGGGCTGGGCACTGTACGCCGAGACCCTGGGCAAGGAGATGGGCCTGTTCGAGCAGCCCGAGGATTACTTCGGCCACCTGAACGACGAGATGCTGCGCGCCGCGCGCCTGGTGGTCGACACCGGCCTGCACAGCAAGGGCTGGAGCCGCGACCAGGGCATCAAGTACTTCCGCGATACGCTGGGCTACTCGGAACTGGAAGCGCGTGCCCAGATCGAGCGCTATATGGTGATGCCGGGCCAGGCGCTGGCGTACAAGATCGGTTCGCTGAAGATCATGGAACTGCGCCAGCGTGCGCAGGCGGCGCTGGGCGATAAATTCAGCCTGCCGAAGTTCCACGAGGTGGTCCTGGACGAAGGCACCCTGCCGCTGGCGGTGCTGGAGGCGAAGGTCGACCGCTGGATCGCCGCCTCGAAGTAATCACGCCGTCGCCAGCGCCGCCAGTGCCTGGGCGATCTTTTGTCCACCCTGGACGGAAGGTTCGATCGGCGAACAGGCGGCATAGTCCTGCGGCTCGGTGCACACCAGCCGCAGGTCGAGCAGCGGCAGGCCGCGCAATGCGGCCTCGCGCAGGATCACGTCATTGAACACCCCCAGCGCCACGCGCAGGCCGGCCGTCAGGCCGGGCACCGCCTCGTAGATGGTGGCCACGGCCAGCGGGAAACCGGTCGCCAGCACGGCGTCGAGCATGCGGCGGTAGGCGGCGCGAAAATCGCGCTGCCACGCCGCCAGCAGCTCCACCGCTTCCAGCACCGACGCCACCGGTCCGTGCATCGCCCCCAGCAATCCCAGCACGTCGTTGCCGCCGCAGCTGAGCACCAGCCGGGTCGGCGGCTCGGGCAGCGCCGCCAGGCCGGCCAGCTGGGCCGCCACGTCATCGAGTTCGCTGCCGTCGCGGGCCAGCAGGGTCACGCGGCCGTGCGGCGCCAGGCAGGCGCGCAGGTGGTCCGCAACCGCCATCCCGGCCGGGACGTAGGGCGCGTTGTCGAAGATCGAGTCGCCCAGCAGGACGATGTGGGTCATTGCTTGCTCCCGTTTTTTTCGAGGGTGTCAGTAGCCGTCCATGAACAGCACCATTTCGACGCCGCGCGTAGTCCATGGGCCCGCGCCGCCATCCGGCAACGGCATCTGCGGGTAGTCGCCGCGGTTGAGGATATCGCGGATCTCGCGTACCAGGGCGCTGCCGGCGATTTGTGCCGGCCAGCTGCGGTAGCCCGAGGGCCAGCGACTTGCGAATTGACGCGGGCGCGTGCCGCCCCGGCCCGGGACCGTGCCGATATCGGGGAACGCGCTGACCGGGGCAGCATTCCCGTCCAGGCGGCCGATGACAGCAGTGGCCACGCGGCTGTCCCAGATCACCTGCGGATGCCGCATGCCGTCGTCTTCGAGGTGCGCTGTCGCGAACGCCGCCACCTTGGTCCAGCCGCTGTTCATGTACGCCGTCGGGCTGCCGGCATTGCCCAGGGCGGACAGGAATACCTGCTCCACAGTCGCCGGCGTCACGGTATCGGGGTTTTGTGGAACGCCGCCCCAGGTGAAGATGTCGTGTGCGAGCGCGACCGCCATGCGTCCCTGTTCCTCGCTCCAGGCACGCTCGCGTTCCAGGATATCGGCCAGCACACTCGCCCGCTCGACCAGTTGCCCTACGATCGGGGAAGCACGCATGTAATTCCAGGCCGGCAGCGGCCAGAAATAGGCATTCAAACGCGCGTCCCAACCCGTTACCGGCGCGCCGAAGGCTTTTTTCCTGTACATGGGCTGGAAAGGCTCTTCATGAATCTGGCGTACGAGATTCTCAAGATGACCGCGTCGCCCCTCTGCCGGCGATCCGGCAGACGCGCGCTGCAGTTCGACGGCGGGTTCTTCTACCTGCGAATCAGGCAGCAGTACGATCGGCTCACCTTTCCACTCCAGGTCCGAGTCGATCCGTGCGCGCGCCGCGACCAGCGCTGCTTCCCGCGCGTCGCCAGCTGCATTCCAGATGTCGATTGCAGCCGGGGTCAGCCGAACCGCCATGGGATGGACGTCAAGCGGCTCGAACCAGGGAGCATTATGCGGATCGGCAAAGAAGGGGCCGGTAGCGTGCATGCTGTTCAAGACGCCAGAGGCCAGGCGCAGCATGGTCTCGAAGCTGCATGCCTTGAATGGATCTCCCGCCAGGTAGGTCGGCATCGCGCTGATCGTATGACCGCGCACCGCGTTTGCTTTCAACGGGTCAGCATGTTCCGGATGCCACTCGCTCATCAATTCATGCCACAAGGCGATGACCAGAAGCAGGTCGGCCTGTCGTTGGCCCTGGTGTACGAACTGAATATGCGGCATGGGTAATCTCCTGTTTGAACGCGCGAATTGCGGGATGCATCGGCAACTGGACATCATCGCCAAAATATTGCCAATTCACAATCTATGATGCATGATGGTCACGACAGTAAGTGACGCGATGAAAGGACGAGCATGCGTGTGGATTCCGGCAGCAAACCAGGGGGCGAGGCGCCCGCTGTGACGAAGAAGGCGGGCAAGAGCGGTGCGGAGAACACGCTGAGGCGCCGTCTGGCCTTGCTGGATTTGCTTCCCTACGGCGACCAGTCCGGCCTGTGTGCCAGGGTACTGACCGAAAAGCTGAACCGGGATCGCTATCCCTGCTGCAAGCGCACGGTCGAGCGCGACCTCGAGGAGATGGACTACCACCCGGTGTGGAGCGAGGTCGGCGTCGACATCGCGTGGACGCCCGATCCGATCCAGCCGAACACGCGCCTGTGGGCCCACAAGGGGCCGTGCAAGCCCTTGCTCCTGAACCGGGCGTCCGCCGAGGACGCGCTGCTGGTGGCCCTGATGGCGCAGGAACTGCAGCCCTTCCTGCCTCGCTCCGCCTCCAGCGTGCTGTCGGCCCACCAAGCGACATCCGACGACGTGCTGCGCCGGTCCGGTCGCACGGGCCACGGACGCTATCACGCCAAGGTGCGCAGCCTGGCCGACGGCCCGCTCATGCATCCGCCCGAGATCGACAATGAACATGTCCGCGAGATCAACGAAGCGCTGCTAAACGACGAACAGATCACGCTGCGCTACCGCGCCGCGAGCCGCGGCGTCGAGAACGACTATCGCCTGCACCCGGTCGGCATCGTCAAGAAGGGGTTATTCATCTGGCTGATCGCCTTCAAGGAAGAAGCGAACCGCCTGGTCGACGGCGCGCGGACCTTCCGCCTCGACCGCGTTGTCTCGGCCAGTCGCCGCCATCACGAATCGGTCGCATCAAAGCTGCCCGACCTCCAGACCGTGCTCGACAGCGGCGTGCTCGCCTACTTTCCCAAGGACCTGGTCGCGCTGACGCTACGCTCCAGGCCCTCCAGGGCAGGCGATGAACTCATCAACAACTACCGGGACACGCCGCTGAGCCGCGACCAGCGCATTACAAAGCTGGACGGCGGCTTCCTGCTGGAGGCGCAGGTGCGCGACACGCACGAGCTGTTGTGGATGCTGCAGGGCCAGGCGCACTTGCTGGAAGTGCTGGAGCCGCCCGCGCTGCGCCAGAAGGTGGAGCGCTTCGTCGCCATGGCGGCCGAGCACTACGCGCCGCAGGCAGACGTCAGCGCGCGATCATGAACACCGGATACCGGTTCCACTCCGGCTCGCGATAGCGCGCGCAGTTGGCGTAGATGAAGTCCAGCACCGCTTCCTGGCTGGCCAGCAGCCCTGGATTGGCAGCTTTCCACTCAGCGAACTTCGCGGCGAGTTCGGGCTCTTCATTCAGCAGCCTCTCGGCCTCGTCTTCGAACACATAATCCGAGTAGTGCTCTTTCTTCTCCAGCACGCTGTTGAAGAAGCCCCAGCGGAAGAAGCTGTCGTGCGCCAGCGGCTCGAGCGTCTCGACCGCATAGCGCGCCCGGTCCTGGTCCAGCGGCACGATATAGTCGCCGGCGCGCAGCAAGACCTGCCCGATGCGGCGCTCCAGCACCACGTCATCGTGGAACAGATGGCCTTCGTAGGCCGTCGGGCGCGAGGTCACCGAAGCAACCTGGTAATAGGCGGCTTCTTGCACACGGTCCGCGTCGATCCGCTCCATGCGCACGCCATTCCACTCCAGGCGCTCGATCGCTTCGCGCCACTGCTGCGGCACCACATACGCTTGCGGCGCCGGCACCGCGACGTCGACCGGGAAGCTGTTGTAATAGGCGATATCGCGTTCCCACGGGCTGCTGCGGTCGTAGTACAGGCGGGAGTAGTCGCCGATGGCGCTCTTCTTGTACTTGGCCTCATAGCCCTTGAAACGGAAGCTCGACGGATTGGCTTCGTCCATCTTCCAGCGCACCGGCCACTCGGCCTGCGTGCGGCCCTCTTCGCGCGCCATGCGGCGCAGCGCCTGGATCCGATCGGCGTTCTTCACGGTGAAGTCGAGCGCGACTTCGACCAGCGCCACCATCGACTCATAGCGGTCCTTGAACGGCTTGAGCATATGCGTTTCTGGCATGAAGCCGATCGTGTGGTGCAGCGCCGCGTAGCCGGTCGAGAAGCGCGCCGTCTCGAGGAATTCGGCGATGCCGTGGTCCGGACTGTCCTTGACCGGATTCACATACGGGCAGGTCGGCCAGCCGCGCGCATCCATGCCCGCGTACATCGCCGGCAGCATCTCGGCGCGGAGAAAATCGCCCAGGCCGCCGCCCAGCTTGTCGGCCTGGGTGTGGATCAGCGTCATCGTATAGCTGTAGTCGGCGCCGTTGGAGGTGTGGGTGTCGACCATCACGTCCGGATCCCAGCGCGTGAACAACTGGTTGAACACGCGCGCGGTCAGGGTGTCGCACTTGACGAAGTCGCGGTTCAGGTCCAGGTGGCGGCTGTTGCCACGAAAGCCGAACTGCTCCGGGCCGTCCTGGTTCACGCGCGAGGTGTCGGCGCGGTTGAAACTGCCGTCCACGTTGTACAGCGGGACGAACAGGAACACGGTCTGGCCCAGCGCAGCAAGCTTGGCGGGCTGCAGGCAGAAATCGCGCACGATCGCCATGCAGCCGTCGACGCCTTCCGGTTCGCCCGGGTGGATGCCGTTGTTGTTGAAGAAGACCGGCCGGCCCGCACGCTTGATCGCATCAAGCTCGAACACGCCGTCGCTGCTGACCACGCCCGCGTGGATCGGCACACCCGCATCCGACACGCCCACTTTTTCGAAGCGCAGCACGTCCGGATAGTCGGCGGCGAGCGATTCGTACCAGGCGATGCACTCGGCCCAGGTGGTGGTCTGGTTCAGGTTGCCCTTCTCGTAGGGCGTCAGCAATTCAATAGACATGGATCTTATCGTTGTGAGGTTGATGCTTCAGAAATCCCCGTCGGCACGGCTGGCGCCTGGACCGGCAGGTTGAGCGGCAGCGCGATCGCGACGTCGGTGCCTTCGCCCGGGCTGGAACGCACCTCGATCGTGCCGTGCAGCGCATAGGCGCGCTCGCGCATGCCGATGATGCCGATGCCTTCCGACGCGCTGGCGGTGTCGAAGCCGGCGCCGTCGTCGACCACGCGGATGCGCAGCATGCCCTTGCCTTCGTCGAGCAGCAGGCTGACGTGGGCCGAGCGCGCGGCCGCGTGCTTCATGACGTTGGACAGCGCCTCTTGCACGATGCGGTAGGCCGAGATCGCCAGCTCGTTCGACAGGCGCGCAAAGTCGCCCTCGCTGTGCAGGTCGAAGCGGCAGCCGGACGTGGTGTCGTAGTGGCGCACCATCTCTTCCACCGCGCCATGCAGGCCCAGCATGTCGAGCACTTCGGGGCGCAGGCGGCGCACCAGGCGCCGGCCGTTGGCGTACAGGTCGAGCGCCAGCTTGGTGATGGCTTCGGATTTGCGGCGGATCTCGTCGACTTCGGGGCCGGGCGGGGCCTTGGCCGCCAGCAGGCCGATCGACTGCGCCTCGAGGCGCGCCGCGATCAGGGAAGCATTGAGTTCGTCGTGGATCTCGACCGCGATGCTCTTCCTCTCGTCCTCGATGATCTCGTTGACCTTCTGGATGAGTTTACGCTTGTCGGCGTCGGCACGCAGCGCCTCGTTGCGCGAGGCCAGCAGGTCGCGCGTGCGCTCAGCCACTTTATTTTCGAGGTCGCGCTTGGATTCGTCGAGCGCCAGCGACATCTCTCCGATCGATGCCTGCAGCTCGCCGATCTCGCCGCCGGTGGTCACCGGCGGATGGACGCGGTAGTTGCCGCCCCGGATCTGGCGCAGGGTGCCGATCGCCTCGCGCAGCGGCACGATCAGCGAGCGCGCCAGCACCCAGGCCAGGATCCCGCTGGCGGCCAGCGCCAGCGCCGCCATCGACAGCTCGATCTGGAAGCGGTCGGTCTGCTTGGCCATCATGTTCGCCGGCGACATCGTCACCCGCACCCAGCCGACGACCTCCGTGGTGAGGGTGGGCGGGCGCGAATCGCTCGATGCCGACACGTGCGGCGTGCCGTTGTCCGAGAACAGGTTGATCCACACCACCTGCTTGCGGATCGGCGCTTCGTAGTAGTGGGCCTGGGCATCGCTGGCGGACTCGGACACCACCCGCACCGCGGCGCGTCCGCTGCCGTCGATCACGTCGACTTTATAGATGCTGCGGTCGGACTGCACCAGGCCGTTGATGGTCAGGCGCAGGTCGGACAGGTTGCCCGAGATGACGTTGTATTCGGACGTCTCGGCCAGCGCGCGCGCCAGGATGCGCCCGCGTTCGGCCAGTTCCTCGGCCACCTGGGCGCGGTGCGCATACCAGGAATACCAGACGAACGAAGTGAACAGCAGGATCACCGGCAGCATGGTGATGACGGCCATGCGCCGTCCGATCCCCCAGCCGCGCCAGAAACGCAGGTTCATTGCAGGGCCGGCGCGCGCCGCGCGAAGTTGCGCGCGGCGTCAGTCACGCGCAGGTCGAGCGAACTGGCCACGCCTTCGTTGATGATGGTGCGGAAGTAGCGCGGGAACTGCGGCGGATCGAGTTCGCCGGTGCGCACGAAGTCGGCGGCCAGCTCGGCCACCTGGGCGTTGATCTCCTCGATCTCGGAATAGGTGGTGGCCAGCGCGCCGACCTTGACCATGTCGGCCGAGAAGCCGATCACTCCCTGCTTGCGGCGGTAGGTCGAGAGCAGGATATTGCGCACGTTCTCGGCGTTGTAGATGTCGCTGTCGGGCAGCGCCAGCAGGGCCTCGGCGCGCGTCATGCTGCCCAGCGTGTGATTCAGGTCGTCGCCCGGGTCGTACATCTGGATCTCGGTGGCGTCGTTCAGCACCGGGCGCAGGAAGGCGGTATCGGGGCCCAGCAGCACGCCGACCCGCACCGGGCGGCCGTACAGCAGTTCGGCCAGGCGCATCTGGTCGTTCGGCGCCGGCTCGGCGTAGATGGCGGTCATGGCCATGCGGCGCGGCTTGGGCAGGCGCGCGGTCAGGGTGCGCCACACCTGGCTCGAGGTATAGGCCGAGATCACCACGCAATCGCAGCGGCGCGACAGCGCATCGCGCAGCGCGGTCGGACCGATCGCCACGTACAGCATGCGGCGCTTCTGCGCCAGCTCGGTGCGAAACGCCGCGAAGGTCGGCACCAGGCGCTTGTACAGGTCGTCGGCGATGCGGTGGGTGACGGCGCTGTCGTCGCCGGTCAGGATCTGGAAGCGGTAGCCCTGCGCTTCTTCGCGCTCGCGCTCGGCCTGCTGGGCAGCGTGGACGCTGCCGGCGGACAGCGCCAGCATGAAGGCAAGGACCAGCAGCGGCGCCAGCGCGGGGGCGCGCCTGCGGTGCCGCACTCGGCGCAGGAGGATGGCCATCGCGTCAGGGCTCGATCAGGCCATGCTTGACCGCCAGCAGGGTGATGCTGGCCTGGCGGTGCACGCCCAGCTTTTCCTTGATCGACTGGCTGATATTGCTGATGGTCTTGGTCGACAGGTCGAGGCGCTCCGCGATCTCGGCATTGGTCATGCCCTCGGCCATGAACTTGAAGATCTCGAGGCCGCGCTCGTCGAGCTGCGACTGCGGCGTGACTTCGCCGCGCACCGCCATGCTGGCCAGGCGCGAAGCGATATGCGGCAGGAAGTACAGCTTGCCCTCGTGGGCGTGGCGCACCGCGGTGGCCAGGTCGGCCGGGTCGCAGTCCTTGGTGACGAAGGCGTGGGCGCCCAGGCGGTAGGTTTCCTTGATCAGGCTGTCCTGGTCGAACTGGCTGAGGAAGACGATCTTGGCCGACGGGTCGGACTTGAGGATGGCCTGGGCCGCGTCCATGCCGGTCAGCTCGGTGCCGAAGCGCATGTCGAGCACGGCGACGTCGGGGTGCTCGGCCGCGTACAGGGCAGTCGCCTCGCTCGGGGTCTTGGCCTGCCCCACCACCTGCATGCCCGCCGCTTCCAGCGACATGGCGAAACCGGTCATGACGATCGGGTGGTCATCCGCGAGCATGATGCGGATGGGTTTGTTCTGTTCTGCCAATTTGATTCTCCTGGCGTATAGCCGGTGTGCTTTGCCAGTGGCTGGCGCTGCGGGAGCCGGGGCGACAAAGCCACGGCACAGTTGGGAATTATTTCATACAAGGGGCGGGAAAGCGAATGGAAAGGGGGAGGGATTCGCGGGTTTGTCGTCGACCAATTTGGGATGCTTCCTTTGGCTGGACGCGTGGACGGCAGAGCCGTCCACCCTATGAATAGGCTTGCTTGGTACGCTGCCGCACACACAACTGGAAACAAATTTACTAGATTATGGATTTGCAAATTGCTATGACATAGCATATATTGATTCCAACGAGCTGTAGATATGCATTCTTCCAAGGTAGTGAAACCCGGCGGCCCAATGGGCAACGGGACAAATAAAGGAGGTTGCCATGCATTTTTCTGACATCAATCAAGGCGCTGGCGGCAAGGCCGGCAAGTTCGCCCTGGTGGCCGGCCTGCACGTCCTGGTGGCGATGGGCGTCATCAGCACCATGAACGCCAAGTCGCTTTCGCTGCCCGCCATGCTGGAAGACAAGCTGGTGTGGATCCAGCCGGAAGTCCCGCCGCCGGCCCCGCCGCCCGAACCGCCCAAGCCGCAAGTGAAGGCCGCGCCGCCCGAAGTCGTGGTGCCGAAGGTGGAAGTGGACATCGCCGAGCCGCCACCCGAACAGGTCATCGAAGCGAGCACCGAGCCGTCGCCGGAACCGGTCCAGCAGGCGCAGTCCGAAGCCCCGCCGCAACCGGCCGCCGAGCCGTCGTCGAACAGCGGCCAGATGCGCAGCGCGGTGCTGGCCGATGCCAACGGCTGCGCCAAACCGGATTATCCGATGCGCGCCGCGCGCAATGGCGAGACCGGGACCGTGACCCTGGCGCTGCTGGTCGGAGCCGATGGCCGGGTGCAGGACTCCCGCATCCAGTCTTCCAGCGGTTCGCGTGACCTCGATCGCGCTGCCGTGAATGCCCTGAGCCTGTGCAAATTCCAACCGGCGATGAACGCCGGCGCAGCCGAAGCCGGGTGGGCGCAGCTCGCCTACGTCTGGACACTCGAATAAACCGTTTCCGCTCTTGAGCCCGCCAATCTTCACCCGGCGGGCTTTTTTTTCGCCCTATGACAGGTGCATAGACGCCTGCGTGGACGCGATTCCGTTCGACCACGACAATAATGGAGAGAGAACACATGGATGCAGCAAGCGCACCGATACCGGCGATACGCCTGGCCGGATTCAGGCACGCCCTTGCCGGCTGCCTGGGATTGGCCGTCCTGGCAGGCCTGGGCTGGATGGCCTTGACGCGGCCGGCGCCACCCGAGCCGGCGGCAGAGATCGCGGCGAAGCGGTGGAACACCCATATGCAGGACCATATGCGGGTGCTGGCGTCCAGCCCGCGCCCGATCGCGACCGCGGGCAATGCCCAGGCGCGCGCCTACCTGCTGTCGCAGCTGCGGGCGATGGGCCTGGCGCCGGCAGTGCAGCGCGCCACCGTGCGCAAGTCGGTCGTCTATTATTTTGGCGGCATCCACAACACGATCGGCGTGGTCCATAACGTGGTCGCCAGGATTCCCGGCACGGCGCCAGATGCGGGGCGGCGCCCGGCGCTGCTGCTGGCGACGCACTACGACAGCGGCAATGCCCTGCAGGACGCAGCGCGCGGCGTGGCGGCAGGCGCCGCCCTGCTCGAGACGGCGCGCATCCTGCAAGCGGCGCCGCCCGCCAACGACGTGGTGCTGCTGTTCGCAGACGGCCACCACGTCGGCGCGCTGGGCGCCAAGGGCTTCGTCGAGCAGCACCCGCTGGCGCCCAATATCGGCCTGGCGCTCAAGTTCGATGGCGGCGCCGATGCCGGCTTGCGCATGGCCGAGACCAGCGGCGCGGGCGGCGCGGCGTTCAAAGGCTGGATGCGCGCCGCGCCCGAGCTGCGCGGCTCCTCGCTCGAGACGCTGTTCGGGCGCATGCTGAACGACGCGCCGCATATCGGCCCGCTGGCCGAACTGGGTGCGCCCGTGCTGCTGTTCGCCGGCGGCGAAGCGGCGCCGCGGCAGCTGGGCGACGCGATGCTGCGCCTGGCGCGCAACTACGGCGGCACGCCATTGATGCGCGGGGCGCAGTCGGCCGCCGCCTATTTTTCGCTGCCCATCGTCGGCCCGATCCATTACCCCATCTGGCTGACGTGGGCGCCGACCATCCTGTCTTGCCTGATGCTGGCCTTTGCCTGGCGCCGCCTGTTCGGCGCGGACGGCGCGCTCGAGGCGGCGCAAGGCGCCTTCGGCGTGTGCTTCCTGCTGCTCGCGGTGCGCATCGGCAGCTGGAACTGGCGCGAGGAAGTGGCCGCCGCCGGCCTCGCAGGCGAGCATCGCCTGCCGCTGGCGGTCTTGATGGTGGGGGCCTGCGCCTTCGTCGCCGGCCTGTATCTGTTGCGGCGCAATGCCGGAGCCGCAGCGACGGTGCTTGGCGCGCTGGCCTGGCCGGCGCTGGTGCTGCTGCCGGTCGCCTTCTTCCTGCCCGGCGCCGCCCATGTCCTGGCCTGGCCGCTGGCAGCGGCGCTCGCCGCCTTCCTGGCGCTGCATTCGCGCTGGGGCCAGCGCCAGGCCTTCACCTTGCGCCTGCTGATGCTGGTGGCCGGGCTGGCGCCTGCCGCCGCGCTGTTCCCGCCGGCGCTGCGCGATGCCTGGCTCCTGCTCGCGCCCCACCACATGTACCTGCCGCCGATGCTGATGGCGCTGCCGATGCTGTGCTTCGCCAGCCTGTTGCTCATGCTGTCCATCGCGCCGGCCGTCGCCGGCGTGCTGGCGCTGCTGGCAGCCGCCTGCTTCGCGCTGCCGGGACAGGCGGCGCCGCGCGCTACGGGGGCGCCAGCATCGGCATCGGCCGGCATCGAGCGCCTGGTCTACTACAAGGACATGAACACCTGGCGCGCCTACTGGCTGCTGCCAGAGCAGCCGCTCGACGACTGGCGCCAGCAGCTGTTCCCCGGCCGGCAGCCGACGATCTTCGTCGAAGTCTTCGGCTGGAACAGTCCCCGCCAGTGGTATGCCGAAGCGCCGCGCGAGGATGCGATCGCTTTCCCCGAATGCTATTTGCTCCGCAACAGCGTCGGCAAGGTGCGGCTGGGAGAATTCACGGTGCGCTCCCGGAACCGCGCGCCGCATATCGAATTGCGCATGTCGGGCGCCAAGGCGCTGCGCTCGCGGCTCGACGGCGTGCCGCTCACGTCGAAGGAAGCGCCATGGATGCTGTCGCTGTACGGGATGGAAGACCGGCTAATGCGGTTCGAGATCGAGACCGCGCCCCACGAGATCTTCGCGATCACGGTGCAGGAGCGCATGCCCGGCCTGCCGCAGCATCTTTTGCCGCCGCGCGGCGCAGATGCCCCGTATTTACCGGCGCCGTTGGGAGCGACGATGTCGACCGATATCCTGCGATTTTATTGAAGACTTGTCATAGAATGTCCCGCGCACGCCACGAACGTGCCCTTCCCGATTAACGCGTTGACTAACTACGTCGCAGGATTCCATGCACAAATTCGTCTCTTCCCTCGTCCTTACCGCCCTCGCAGGCAGCCTGGCCCTGGCCTATCCGGCCCACGCGCAAACCGTCCAGGAAGCGCCGCTGCGCACCCACCTGGCCCACCTGTCAGACGACGCCATGGAAGGCCGCGGCACCGGCCAGCGCGGCGGCGAGATGACCGTCGCCTACCTCGAGACCCAGGCCAAGGCCGTGGGCCTGAAGCCGGGCAACGGCAACAGCTTCCGCCAGGCGGTCAAGATCGCCGGCGTGCGTTCGCTGCCGGCCAAGAGCGATATCGCCATCTCGGCCGGCGGCAAGGCGCTGCCGCTGCAGTTCGGCGCGGACTGGGTCTGGGGCCCGGGCGACGGCAAGGCCGACCACAAGCTGGACGCCGACCTGGTCTTCGTCGGCTACGGCACCGTGGCGCCGGAAGAAGGCGGCTGGAACGACTTCAAGGGCATGAACCTGAAGGGCAAGGTGCTGGTGATGATGGTGAACGATCCGATGCCGACCGCGGCGGAGCCGAACCGCTTCAACGGCGAAGGCCTGACCTACTACGGCCGCTGGACCTATAAATTCGAGGAAGCGGCGCGCCAGGGCGCGGCCGGCGCCATCCTGATCCACACCGACAAATCGGCCTCGTACGGCTGGAGCGTGGTGCAGAACAGCTGGGCCAATGCCGAGCGCTTCCAGCTCACCGAAGGCAAAGTGGGCACCGGCCTGCAAGGCTGGATGACCGACGACACCGCGCGCAAGGTATTCGCCGCCGCCGGCCAGGACCTCGATAAACTGCGCGCCGCCGCCGAAGACAAGAACTTCAAGCCGGTGACCCTCAAGGCCCGCCTGAAAGGCACCGCGCGTGCAGAAGTGCGCAAGCTCGAAGAGTTCAACGTGGCCGGCGTCGTGCCGGGCACCGATCCCAAGCTGAAAGACGAAGTGGTGATCTACAGCGCGCACTGGGACCATATGGGCAAGCAAGGCACCGAAGGCGACACCATCTTCAACGGCGCGGTCGACAACGCATCTGGCACCGGCGCGCTGCTGGCGATGGCGGCCGAAGCCGTCAAGCATCCGGCCAAGCGCAGCCAGATGTTCCTGTGGGTGGCCGCCGAAGAACAGGGCCTGCTGGGCAGCGCCGCCTATGTCGCCAAGCCGCTGTGGCCAGTCGCGAAGACCGCCGCCAACCTGAACCTGGACAGCCTGAACTGGGTGGGCCTGGTGAAGGATGTCAGCGTACCGGGCAGCGAGCGCACCGAACTGGGCGCGATGGCCGCCGCCACCGCCCAGGCGATGGGTCTCACCGTGGCGCCGGCCAAGCCTGACCTGGCCGGCGGCTACTTCCGCAGCGACCACTTCAGCTTCGCCAAGGCCGGCGTGCCGGCATTCTCGGTCGGCGCGGGCCGCAGCTGGGTGAAGGACGTCGAAGCCAACAACGCCAAGGCCGCGACCTACCGCGACAAGTACCACCAGGCGTCGGACGAATACGATCCGAGCTGGGACCTGTCGGGCATGGTGCAGCAGGCGCAGTACACGCTGAACCTGGGCCGCGCGGTGGCTGACGCGCCAAAGATGCCGGCGTGGAAGGAAGGCGATCCGTTCGGCAAGGCGCGCGCTGCCAAATAAGTAAGCAGGCAAGCGCTCGACATGAACGCGCCGGAGGACCACACTGGGTCCACCGGCGCATTTTTTTTGGCCGACCCTTTTTTGAGAGGCGAACGATGCGCGAAGAAGACCTGGTGCTCGGCGACGGGCGCACGCTGCACTTCTACGACCTGGCGCCGCCCGGCGCGCAGGAGCTGGCCGTGTTCTGGCACCACGGCACGCCCAACATCGGCCGCCCGCCCGAGCCGCTGTTCGCGCTCGCGGCGCAGTTGCATATTCGCTTGATCGGCTACGACCGCCCCGCCTACGGCGGCTCGTCGGAACGCAGCGGGCGGGACGTCGCCTCGGCGGCCTTCGACGTCGAGCGCATCGCCGACCGGCTGGGCATCCGGCGCTTCGCGGTGATGGGGCATTCGGGCGGCGGGCCGCACGCGCTGGCCTGCGCCGCCCTGCTGCCCGAGCGGGTAGTGGGCGCGGTCAGCATCGCTGGCCTGGCGCCGCCCGATGCGGAAGGACTCGACTGGTTCAAAGGCATGGGCGCATACGGTGCGGCGGGGCTGCGCGCAGCGGCGCAGGGGCGCGCGGCCAAGGCCTATCATGAAGCGCTCGGGCTCGCGTTCGACCGGGAGATGTTCACGCCTGAAGACTGGGACGCGCTGGCGGGGCCGTGGTCATGGTTCGACAGCGTGGTGGGACCGGCGATGGCCAAGGGGCCTGACGGCGCGATCGACGACGATATCGCCTATGTGACGCCATGGGGATTCGATTGCACGCACATCGCCTGTCCGGTGCTGTTCGTGCATGGGATGCGGGATCGCGTGGTGCCGGCGGCGCACAGCGAATGGCTGGCGCAGCACTGCCGCTGGGCCGAGCTGTGGCAGCGGCCGGACGACGGGCATATCTCGGTGATGAACTACGCCGCATCGAGCCTGGTGTGGCTGCGCGGGCAGGCGCGCGTGGATTGATCGCGGACGGCGCGCCGAGCGCCGCCATCCGCTTGCAGTACAGGTCGCGGCGTACCCAATCACGCCGCGAGCCATGCGTCCGATATTACTTGCGGGCTGCGGCTTCGGTATAGCGGCGCGAGACCTCTGCCCAATTCACGACGCTCCACCATCCGTCCAGATAGTCGGCACGGCGATTCTGGTATTTGAGATAGTACGCGTGTTCCCAGACGTCGTTTCCCAGGATTGGCATGCCCTTCTCTTCGGCGACATCCATCAGCGGATTGTCCTGGTTCGGCGTCGAGGTGATGGCCAGCTTGCCATCCTTGTCGACGATCAGCCAGACCCATCCCGATCCAAAGCGCTTGGTGCCCGCTTCCTTGAACGATTGCTTGAACTTGTCCATCGAGCCGAAGCTGCTGTTGATGGCCTTCGTCAGTTCTGCGGAAGGCTTGCCTGCCTGTGCCTGCGGAGCCATGGTCTTCCAGAAGAACGTGTGGTTCCAGTGGCCGCCAGCGTTGTTGCGGATGACGGCAGGATGCGTACCCGCTTTTGCCACCAGTTGCTCGAGCGTCTGGCCGGACAATGCCTTGTCGGCAGCCACAGCCTTGTTCAGCGCGTCGACGTAGGCCTGGTGGTGCTTGCCGTGGTGCAGCGTCATCGTCTGCGCGTCAATGGCGGGTTCGAGCGCATTGGCAGCATAAGGAAGCTGAGGCAACGTGAACGAGGCTGTCGCAGCAGCCGAGGTTGCCGGCGCTGCGGCCTGCATCGCAGCATGCGCGAGCGGCACGGCGGCGAGGGGGAATAGACAAGCGGCAAGAACTTTGGTCATACGTCGCATTAGATTCTCCTAGGAAGGGCACGGGCGGGACAGGACCGGATCGGACAACAAGCCAAACCTGCCCATGTGATTAAAAAGCCAACCTAGTGTAGATCATTCCCATTCGTCCAGGCGTCCTGCTGACTCGGGTCGTTTGCCAGATTGATTTTGTGCACTCGCCCGTATCCATGCTCCTTGCTTTTCATCAGCGCTCGGCCATACCGTTTTATTACAGTGGGTTTGGAGCCAAACTGCCTATCTGGAGCTAGTTGATGAGTGAGATACCGTTTCAGGACAAACGAGGTTTTTTCATCCTGCCGCAAAAATACGAAGGTGGCGGCTACTACACCTACGGAACACCAGGACGCGGCCAAGGGCAGTACGCACATTCGCGAATGATTACGATGCTGCTTTCGGTAGCAAATCAATGGAGCCAGTTCGATGTTCGTAAGTTCGGAGTTGGAAACATAAGCCTTGCCGATGGTACTGAATTCAAGCCACATCGGTCACATCAAAATGGGCTTCAAGTTGATGTGCGCGGTTTGAGAAAAGACGGTCGCGAGACGCCATGCAGCATCTTTGACGGCCAATACGATCGAGCAGCTACCGCCTTGTTTATCAGTCTATTTCAGCGTCATCCATTCGTTCACCGAATACTCTTCAATGACACTACCATTGTGGGTGTCCGACCAGCTCGGGGCCACAACGACCACTTCCATGTTGAACTGACCAAAGGCGGACAATGAATATTCAGCGGCTCTATCCACTGTTCCTTGTGCTTATGCTCCCGGCCACATTAGCCGCTGACGACCTTGGACTGTATAAGCAGGCAACCGCATCATATTGGATATACGGTGGGGGACTTGGCGACCCCGCGACTCCCACGTCGAAGGATAAGAAAATAGCGTTCTCTATCGAAGGCGACGCCGCCAAGCAGATTTTTGAGGCAATCGGACCGGATAAAAAAGACGTGTGCAGCGAAGGACGCGCAACACGCTTTCGTAGTAGAGATAAGGAAAATCTTAGCTGCACACGTGGCAAGGAGAACACCTACACATGTAGCTTTGGGTTCGATCTTGTCAGCGGCAAGAGCATTGGCGGGAGCATCTGCTGATCTAATTCATATGCACCGTTCCCCGCGCCAGAAGAGCGCACGTTTGAGGGTGGGCAAGTTTGAACGTTCACAGCTTGCTACGCTCACAGCACATCGACACGCCCCTGCCTACCTCAATTCTGAAAGGACGTCATGCTTGAGCGCATTTGCCCTGCATGCCATGCGGATGATACCGAAGCGGTCGAGTCAGTGGACCGGCAAGACCTTATCCGCAGCTACCGCCAGAAAGGCATCGACGTCAGCGCCTATCTCCCCGGCAGCAGCATCACCCTATGCCACTGCAACCGTTGTGAGCTCGGCTTCTTCGACCCGATCTGCGTGGGCGACGGTCAATTCTACGAGCAGTTGCAAACCCAGGAATGGTACTACCAGGATGCGAAGCCCGAATATGCCTACGCGGCGAAGCTGGTCCGCGAAGGCAGCTCGCTGCTGGAAGTCGGCTGTGGAAAGGGAGCGTTCCGGGCCTGGTTGCCGGAATCGGTCCGCTATAGCGGCCTCGAGTTCAACGATGAAGCCGTACAAAAGGCGCGCACGGCCGGACTGGACGTCAGGAAGCAGCCGGTCGAAGCCCATGCGGACGAAGGCAGGCGCTACGACGTCGTGTGCGCATTCCAGGTGCTCGAGCATGTCGACGGTCCCAAACAGTTCTTTCACGCCTGTGTCCAGGCGCTGAAACCCGGCGGCACCCTGATGATCGCCGTTCCGGCGCAGGACAGCTTCCTGGCGATCGCACCGAACTCGCCACTCAATATGCCGCCGCACCACGTCACCCGCTGGACCGACCGCGCCCTGACCAAACTGGCCCATAGCGAAGGCTTGCACAAGGCCGATATCTGGCACGAACCCGTCGCCGACTTTCACAAGGAATGGCATGCCACAACGCTGGCCTACCATGCGTTGACGCGATCCGGCCTCTACCGTCCACGCCTGATCGACAACAGCGTGCGTTACCGGCTGCTGGGTCGCCTGGTTCGGATGTCGGCGCTGCGTCACTATCTCGTGCGAAGTGCCCTGAAGGCTCATCCCGCACTGGGGGTCGGGCACACCGTGATGCTGGTTGCCTCGTGAGGTCCGGCGCTACGAACCCATCACGCAAAAAAAACGGCACCCCTCAGGGTGCCGTCTTCGCTAACAACTTACGCGATCACTCGCCGTCGTTATGCTGCTCAGCCGAAGCCTGCGCAGTCTGCTGGTCTTCCATCGCCTGCAGTTCGGCAGCCATATTGGCTTTCTCTTGCTGCAGCAGTGCCTGGCGCTCTTCCGCTTCCCACACTTCCTTCTCTTTGCGGGCGCGGTGGAATGCCAGACCGGTACCGCCAGGGATCAGGCGGCCGACGATGACGTTCTCTTTCAGGCCGCGCAGACCGTCGCGCTTGCCCATGATCGCCGCTTCGGTCAGCACGCGGGTGGTTTCCTGGAACGATGCGGCCGAGATGAACGAATCGGTCGACAGCGATGCCTTGGTAATACCCAGCAGCACGTTTTCGTACTGTGCCGGCAGCTTGCCGACGGCGTTCACGCGGTCGTTCGCGTCCAGCAGTTCCGAGCGTTCCACCTGCTCGCCGACGATGTAGTCGGTGTCGCCTGCTTCGACGATCTGGACACGACGCAGCATCTGGCGAACGATCACCTCGATGTGCTTGTCGTTGATCTTCACGCCCTGCAGACGATACACGTCCTGCACTTCGTCGACGATGTAGCGGGCCAGCGCTTCGATACCCAAGAGGCGCAGGATGTCTTGCGGATCGGCCGGGCCGTCCACGATCATCTCGCCCTTGTTCACGACTTGACCGTCGTGGACCAGCACTTGCTTGTCCTTGGTGATCAGGAACTCGTGCTTGTTGCCGTCCATGTCGGTGATCTCAAGGCGTTGCTTGCCCTTGGTCTCTTTACCGAATGCCACGGTACCGGTCACTTCAGCCAGCATGCCCGCGTCTTTCGGCGAACGTGCTTCGAACAGTTCGGCAACGCGCGGCAGACCACCGGTAATGTCGCGGGTCTTCTGCGATTCGGTCGGGATACGTGCCAGCACTTCACCAACGGTCGCTTGCTGACCGTCCTTGACCATGATCAGCGCGCCGACCTGGAAGCCGATCGTCACGGCGTGTTCGGTGCCGGCGATCTTCACTTCCTGGCCTTCTTCGTTCAGCAGCTTGACCTGCGGACGCACGACCTTGCCCGAACCACGACGCTTCGGATCGATTGCCACCAGGGTCGACAGGCCGGTCACTTCGTCGACCTGGCGAGCGACGGTGACGCCCTCTTCCACGTTCTCGAATTTGATCGTACCGGCGTACTCGGTGATGATCGGACGGGTCAGCGGATCCCAGGTTGCCAGGGCGAGGCCGGCCTTGACGGTCTGGCCGTCCTTGACCAGCAGGGTCGCGCCGTACGGCACCTTGTGACGCTCGCGCTCACGGCCGTGGTCGTCGGTGATCAGCACTTCGCCCGAACGGGTAATGACGATTTGCGCGCCTTTACCGTTGGTGACGTAACGCATGGTCGCGGTGAAGCGGACCGTACCGTTCGACTTGGCTTCGACCGACGATGCCACTGCTGCACGCGATGCCGCACCACCGATGTGGAAGGTACGCATGGTCAGCTGGGTACCCGGCTCACCGATCGACTGTGCTGCAACCACACCGACTGCTTCGCCGCTGTTGACCAGCATGCCGCGGCCCAGGTCGCGACCGTAGCACTTGGCGCACAGGCCGAAGCGCGTGTCGCAGTTCAGCGGGGTGCGGACCTTCACTTCGTCGATGCCGACGCGTTCGATCTCTTCGACCATGTCTTCGTCCAGCAGCGTGCCGGCTTCGTACAGGGTTTCCTGGGTTTCAGGGTTGACGACATCGGTGCCCGTCACGCGGCCGAGGATACGGTCGCGCAGGGCTTCGATGACTTCACCACCTTCGACCAGCGCCTTCATGTGGGTGCCGTTGTTGGTGCCGCAATCGTCTTCGATCACCACCAGATCTTGCGTCACGTCCACCAGACGACGGGTCAGGTAACCCGAGTTCGCGGTCTTCAGTGCCGTATCCGCCAGACCTTTACGAGCGCCGTGGGTCGAGATGAAGTACTGCAGAACGTTCAGGCCTTCGCGGAAGTTCGCGGTAATCGGCGTTTCGATAATCGAACCGTCCGGTTTCGCCATCAGGCCGCGCATACCCGCCAGCTGGCGAATCTGGGCTGCCGAACCACGGGCGCCCGAGTCGGCCATCATGTAAATCGCGTTGAACGATTCCTGGGTGCCTTCGGTGCCGTCACGCTTGGTGACCGGCTCGATTTTCAGCTGGTCCATCATCGCCTTGCCGACTTCATCCGAGGTCTTGCCCCAGATGTCGACGACCTTGTTGTAACGCTCGCCGGCGGTGACCAGACCCGAGGCGTACTGCTGCTCGATCTGTTTCACTTCGGCTTCGGCGGTCGCGATCATGCCCTTCTTGACGTCCGGGATCAGCATGTCGTCGACAGCGATCGAGATACCGGCGCGCGTTGCCAGGCGGAAGCCCGACTGCATCAGCTTGTCGGCGAAGACGACGGTTGCACGCAGGCCGCACTTGCGGAACGACGTGTTGATCAGCTTCGAGATCTCTTTCTTCTTGAGCGAACGATTCAGCACCGAGAATGGCAGGCCTTTCGGCAGGATCTCGGACAGGATCGCACGGCCAACCGTGGTCTCGTAGCGGGTCAGCGTCTGGTCGAAGCCGCCTTCGGCGTTGCGTGGGAATTCCACGATACGCACGGTGATGCGGGTCGCCAGTTCGACTTCTTTATTGTCGTACGCGCGGATGACTTCCGACACGTCCGGGAACATCATGCCTTCGCCCTTGGCGTTGATCGCCTCGCGCGACGCGTAGTACAGGCCCAGCACGATATCCTGGGACGGCACGATCGACGGTTCGCCGTTCGATGGGAACAGGATGTTGTTCGACGCCAGCATCAGCGTACGTGCTTCCATCTGTGCTTCGATCGACAGCGGGACGTGGACTGCCATCTGGTCACCGTCGAAGTCGGCGTTGAACGCCGCGCAGACCAGCGGGTGCAGCTGGATGGCTTTACCTTCGATCAGGACTGGCTCGAACGCCTGGATACCGAGACGGTGCAGCGTAGGCGCACGGTTCAGCATGATCGGGTGTTCCTTGATGACTTCTTCCAGGATGTCCCAGACCACCGGCTCTTGCACTTCAACCAGCTTCTTCGCAGCCTTGATGGTGGTCGCAAGACCCATCAGTTCCAGCTTGTTGAAGATGAACGGTTTAAAGAGCTCGAGGGCCATCAGCTTCGGCAGGCCGCACTGGTGCAGTTTCAGCTGTGGACCGACCACGATGACCGAACGGCCCGAGTAGTCGACGCGCTTGCCCAGCAAGTTCTGACGGAAACGACCGCCTTTACCCTTGATCATCTCGGCCAGCGACTTCAGCGGACGCTTGTTGGCGCCGGTCATCGCTTTACCGCGACGGCCGTTGTCCAGCAGCGAGTCCACTGCCTCCTGCAACATGCGTTTCTCATTGCGCGTAATGATCTCTGGCGCGCGCAGTTCCATCAGGCGCTTCAGGCGGTTATTACGGTTGATGACGCGGCGATACAGGTCGTTCAGGTCGGACGTGGCGAAACGGCCACCGTCCAGCGGGACGAGCGGACGCAGTTCTGGCGGCAGGACCGGCAGGACTTCCATGATCATCCACTCAGGCTTGATGCCCGAACGCTGGAACGCCTCGAGCACTTTCAGGCGCTTGGCGTATTTCTTGATCTTGGCTTCGGATTTCGATTCCTTCAGTTCCACGCGCAGGGCTTCGGCATCGCGATGGATGTCGATCGAGCGCAGCAGTTCGCGGATACCTTCGGCGCCCATGAAGGCGGTGAAGTCGTCGCCGTACTCTTCGTACTTGGCGGCGTAGTCGTCTTCCGACATGATCTGGCTCTTCTTGAGCGGAGTCATGCCAGGATCGGTCACCACGTACGCTTCGAAGTACAGCACGCGTTCGATATCGCGCAGGGTCATGTCCAGCACCATGCCCAGACGCGACGGCAGCGACTTCAGGAACCAGATATGGGCAACTGGCGAGGCCAGTTCGATGTGGCCCATGCGCTCGCGGCGCACCTTGGCCAGGGTCACTTCAACGCCGCACTTCTCGCAGATCACACCGCGGTGCTTCAGGCGCTTGTACTTGCCGCACAGGCATTCGTAGTCCTTGATCGGGCCAAAGATCTTGGCGCAGAACAGGCCATCACGCTCAGGCTTGAACGTACGGTAGTTGATGGTCTCGGGTTTCTTGACTTCGCCGAACGACCACGAACGGATTTTTTCAGGCGACGCCAGGCCAATCTTGATGGCGTCGAAACTTTCGTTTTGCTGAACTTGCTTGAATAGATCGAGCAGTGCTTTCATGTATCACTCCAAAGGTGATTGATTCTGTACTGAGTACTACTGCCGCCGCTTCTCACCGATTTTCGCCGGCGTTTGCTGAACCCACCTTACCCTAAAAAGCGTCATTCCCGCGCAGGCGGGAATCCAAGTTTGCCGGCCAATTCACCGGGCTTAGGCCCCAGGCTGCCCCGGGGCGACGACTTCGAAGGTCGCGGACCAGCCCGAAGGCTGGCGGCCATGCTGGCCCTGCTTAGTTGCGCTCGAGATCGATGTCGATACCCAGCGAACGGATTTCCTTGACCAGCACGTTGAACGATTCCGGCATGCCGGCGTCGATCACGTGGTCGCCCTTGACCAGGTTCTCGTACACCTTGGTACGGCCGTTCACGTCATCCGACTTGACGGTCAGCATCTCTTGCAGCACGTACGATGCGCCGTACGCTTCCAGTGCCCACACCTCCATCTCACCGAAGCGCTGGCCACCGAACTGGGCTTTACCGCCCAGCGGCTGCTGCGTCACCAGCGAGTACGGACCGGTCGAACGGGCGTGCATCTTGTCGTCGACCAGGTGGTGCAGCTTCAGCATGTGCATGAAGCCGACGGTGACCTTGCGCTCGAACGCTTCGCCGGTGCGGCCGTCGAACATGGTGACCTGGTTCTTCGACGGCGTCATGCCCAGGTGGGCAGCGATGTCGTCAGGGAAGGCCAGGTCCAGCATGCGGCGGATGTCTTCCTCGTGGGCGCCATCGAACACCGGGGTCGCGAACGGCACGCCGTTCTTGAGGTTGCCCGCCAGGGTCAGGATTTCTTCATCGCTGAAGCTGTCCAGGTCTTCCTTGCGGCCGGTGTCGTTGTAGATCTTGCCCAGGAAGGTGCGCAGTTCTGCCGCCTTCGCTTGCGCCTGCAGCATTTCGCCGATGCGCCAGCCCAGGCCTTTTGCTGCCCAGCCGAGGTGGGTTTCCAGGATCTGACCGACGTTCATACGCGACGGAACGCCCAGCGGGTTCAGCACGACGTCGGCTGGACGACCGTCCGCCATGAACGGCATGTCTTCCACCGGCACGATACGCGAGACCACACCCTTGTTACCGTGGCGGCCCGCCATCTTGTCGCCCGACTGCAGGCGGCGCTTGACGGCCAGGTAGACCTTGACCATCTTTTGCACGCCAGGCTGCAGCTCGTCGCCTTGGGTCAGCTTCTTGCGCTTCTCTTCGAAGGCCAGGTCGAACTGGTGACGCTTCTCGTTGATCGATTCCTTGATCGCCTCCAGGGCGTTCGCGGTGTCGTCTTCGGCCGGGCGGATGTCGAACCAGTGGAACTTGTCCAGGTCTGCCAGGTATTCCGAGGTGATCGCCGCGCCCTTGGCCAGCTTCTTCGGACCGCCGTTGACGATCTTGCCGACCAGCATACGCTCCAGACGCTCGAAGGCATCGCCCTCGACAATACGCATCTGGTCGTTCAGGTCCAGGCGGAAGCGCTTGAGCTCATCGTCGATGATCTGCTGGGCGCGCTTGTCACGCTGGATGCCTTCGCGGGTGAACACCTGGACGTCGATCACGGTGCCGACCATGCCCGAAGGCACGCGCAGCGAGGTGTCTTTCACGTCCGACGCTTTTTCGCCGAAGATCGCGCGCAGCAGCTTCTCTTCCGGGGTCAGCTGGGTCTCGCCTTTCGGGGTGACCTTACCGACCAGCACGTCACCGGCTTGCACTTCGGCGCCGATGTAGACGATGCCCGATTCATCCAGGCGCGCCAGTTGATTCTCGGCCAGGTTCGAGATGTCGCGGGTGATTTCTTCCGCGCCCAGCTTGGTGTCGCGTGCGACCACCGACAGCTCTTCGATGTGGATCGAGGTATAGCGGTCGTCCTTGACGACGTTTTCCGAGATCAGGATCGAATCCTCGAAGTTCAGGCCGTTCCACGGCATGAACGCCACCAGCATGTTCTGGCCCAGTGCCAGTTCGCCCAGGTCGGTCGATGCGCCGTCGGCAATCACGTCGCCACGGGCAACGCGGTCGCCAACCTGCACGATCGGACGCTGGTTGATGTTGGTGTTCTGGTTCGAACGGGTGTACTTGATCAGGTTGTAGATGTCGACGCCGACTTCACCGGCTTGCGCTTCTTCGTCGTTCACGCGAATGACGACACGACCCGCATCGATGTAGTCGACCACGCCGCCACGCAGGGCCTGCACGGTGGTGCCCGAGTCGACCGCGACGGTGCGCTCGATGCCGGTACCGACGACAGCTTTCTCTGGACGCAGGCAAGGCACGGCCTGGCGCTGCATGTTGGCGCCCATCAGTGCACGGTTCGCGTCATCGTGTTCCAGGAACGGAATCAGCGAAGCTGCGACCGACACGATCTGGCCTGGCGCCACGTCCATGTACTGGATGCGCTCTGGCGAGACCAGGATCGTTTCACCGGCTTCACGCGCCGACACCAGTTCGTCGACCAGCTGGCCTGCGTCGTTGATGGCAGCATTCGCCTGGGCGATGATGTAGCGGCCTTCTTCGATTGCCGACAGGTATTCGATCTTGTCGGTGACCTTGGAATCGTCGACCTTGCGGTACGGGGTTTCCAGGAAGCCGTATTCGTTCAGGCGGGCGTACAGTGCCAGCGAGTTGATCAGGCCGATGTTCGGGCCTTCAGGCGTTTCGATCGGGCACACGCGGCCGTAGTGGGTCGGGTGCACGTCGCGCACCTCGAAGCCTGCACGTTCGCGGGTCAGGCCGCCAGGCCCCAGTGCCGAGACGCGACGCTTGTGGGTCACTTCCGACAGCGGGTTGGTCTGGTCCATGAACTGCGACAGCTGCGACGAACCGAAGAATTCACGGATCGCGGCCGAGATCGGCTTGCTGTTGATCAGGTCGTGCGGCATCAGGTTGTCCGCTTCGGCCTGGCCGAGGCGTTCCTTGACGGCGCGTTCCACGCGCACCAGGCCGGCACGGAACTGGTTCTCAGCCAGTTCGCCGACGCAACGCACGCGACGGTTACCCAGGTGATCGATATCGTCGACTTCGCCGCGGCCATTGCGCAGCTCGACCAGGATCTTGATCACGGCCAGGATGTCTTCGTTCGACATGGTCATGTCGCCAGTCAGTTCATCGCGGCCAATGCGGCGGTTGAACTTCATGCGGCCGACAGCCGACAGGTCGTAGCGTTCAGGCATGTAGAACAGGCCGTTGAACAGGGCTTCGACCGATTCCTCGGTTGGCGGTTCGCCAGGACGCATCATGCGGTAGATCGCCACGCGAGCGGCGGTCTGGTCGGCGGTGTCGTCGGTGCGCAGGGTTTGCGAGATGTAGGCGCCCTGGTCCAGATCGTTGGTGTACAAGGTCTGGATGTCGGTCACGCTGGCGTCGCGCAGCTTGCCCAGCAGTTCTTCGGTCAGCTCGTCGTTGGCCACGGCGATGATTTCACCGGTGTCCTGGTCGACGATGTTCTTGGCCAGCACGCGGCCCAGCAGGTAGTCTTCTGGCACCGAGATCGACTTGATGCCGGCAGCTTCGATGTCACGGACGTGCTTGGCGTTGATACGCTTGTCCTTGGTGACGATCGTCTTGCCCGCTTTGTCGACGATGTCGAAGCGCGCGACTTCGCCGCGCAGGCGTTCGGAGACGAACTCGAGTTCGCCGCCGTCGTTGCGCAGGGTGAAGTTGTCGAAGACGAAGAAGTTCGCCAGGATCTGCTCCGGCGTCATGCCGATGGCTTTCAGCAGGATCGTGACCGGCATCTTGCGGCGACGGTCGACGCGGAAGAACAGGATGTCTTTCGGGTCGAACTCGAAATCGAGCCACGAGCCGCGGTAAGGAATGATCCGTGCCGAGAACAGCAGCTTGCCCGACGAGTGGGTCTTGCCGCGGTCGTGCTCGAAGAACACGCCAGGCGAACGGTGCAGCTGGGAGACGATGACGCGCTCGGTGCCGTTGATCACGAACGAACCGTTCGTGGTCATCAGCGGCAGCTCGCCCATGTAGACTTCTTGCTCCTTCATTTCCTTGACGACTGGCTTGGTCGGCGATTCCTTGTCCAGGATCACCAGACGCACCTTGGCGCGCAGCGGCGACGCGAAGGTCAGGCCACGTTGCTGGCACTCTTTCACGTCAAACGCAGGGTCGCCCAGCACATACGACAGGAACTCGAGGCGCGCAAAACCGTTGTGCGACACGATGGGGAAGATCGAGGAGAAGGCCGATTGCAGGCCTTCGTTCTTGCGCGAGGACGGAGCGAATTCGGCCTGCAGGAAGTTCTCGTAGGATTCCAGCTGGGTAGCCAGCAGGTAGGGAACGTTGTGAACGTTGGCGCGCTTCGCGAACGACTTGCGAATGCGCTTCTTCTCAGTAAATGAGTAGTGCATGGACACTCCGTGAGTGACAGAAAGGATGGAGATTTCAGGATTTGCCAGTGGCGAACGCCACTACCACACACAAGTCCTGAAGTCTCTTACTCTTTCGCGCCAGATGAAAAGGACAAGCAAACTGCTGTGATACGATGCTGCTTCAATTCGGTACTGCTTATGCCCTGTCGTCACTCAAATCCGACGTTTGCCGCAGGGACGACAAAAGAGCCAAAGCAGCAATTCCTTCCTTCCGGAAGGTTTTGCAAGCTTTGACTCCCGCGCTGGGCACTTTTAGCAAGTGCCCGGTGCATATGTATTACTTCAGTTCGGCCTTGGCGCCAGCTTCTTCCAGCTTCTTCTTGGCGGCTTCAGCGTCAGCTTTCGGCAGGGCTTCTTTCACGATCTTCGGTGCGCCGTCGACCACGTCCTTGGCTTCTTTCAGGCCCAGACCGGTGATTTCACGGACGGCTTTGATGACGCCGACCTTGTTCGCGCCGACTTCGGTCAGCACGACGTTGAATTCGGTCTGCTCTTCAGCAGCAGCTGCACCGCCAGCGGCGCCGCCAGCTGCCGGTGCTGCCATTGCAGCTGCCGACACGCCGAACTTCTCTTCGAATGCCTTGACCAGTTCGTTCAGGTCCATGACGGACATTTCGCTCACTGCGTTCAGGATATCGTCTTTGCTAATTGCCATTTGAAACTCCAGTTTTAATGTGTGTGTAGTTCAGTTAGTACTTGAGAAAAAAGGCTGCGCTATCAAGCCGCAGCGGTTTCTTCAGCTGCAGGAGCAGCTTCCGAACCTTCGCCTTTTTTCGCTGCCAGTGCAGCCAGACCACGTGCAAAGCCCGACACCGGAGCCAGCATGACGCCCAACAGCTGCGAGATGAGGACTTCACGGGATGGGATGCTTGCCAACGCGGTAACACCAGCTACGTCGAGCTGCTTACCTGCGTAGTTACCGGCTTTGATGACCAGCTTGTCGTTGGTTTTAGCGAAGTCATTGATGACTTTTGCTGCAGCAACGGCGTCGTCCGAGATCGAGTAGATCAGCGGACCGGTCATGGAATCAGCCAGCGAGGCAAACTGCGTGCCTTCGACAGAGCGACGAGCCAGCGTGTTCTTCAGAACACGCAGGTACACGCCCTGGGCACGTGCGGTTGCACGGAGCTTGGTCAAGTGACTAACCTGGATGCCACGGTACTCAGCCACGACGATGGTTTGCGCAGTTGCTACTTTTGCGGAAACTTCTTCGACGACGACCTTTTTGTCATTCAGATTAAGACCCACGGTCAATCTCCTTAAATGATAGGAACGGATGTTTCTATCGGTTCGAACACACGGCGTCCGAAGTTAAGAAGTCTTAAAACTGGGCGGATACATTCACACAGCTGGACTACAAAACTTGTTCGGGTACACCATCTGCGTTGGGTGGTCTATTAACCGTCAGCTCAACCTCTGCCTTCGGCCCAACGGTCTTTGATTGCCTGCCGGAGCGGTGTGTTGCCCCGACAGCCCAAAGATGCGCCCAGTGCCGAAGCACCGGGACTTAATACTTACTGATCAGGCAGCAGCCGAGATCGAAGCGTGATCGACGCGAACGCCGGCACCCATCGTCGACGACAGGGCGACCTTGCGCAGGTACACGCCTTTCGAGGTCGCTGGCTTGGCCTTGTTCAGGGCGTCGATCAGGGCAACCAGGTTGCTCTTCAGATCTGCGTCGCTGAACGACTTGCGGCCGATGGTCGCGTGGATGATGCCCGACTTGTCGGTACGGTACTGGACCTGACCGGCTTTGGCGTTCTTGACGGCGGTAGCGACGTCTGGGGTCACGGTGCCGACTTTCGGGTTAGGCATCAGGCCGCGTGGGCCCAGGATCTGGCCCAGGGTACCGACGATACGCATGGTGTCTGGCGAAGCGATGACGATGTCGAACGGCATGTCGCCGGCCTTCACGCGCTCTGCCAGGTCTTCCATGCCGACCACGTCGGCGCCGGCTGCCTTGGCAGCTTCAGCCTTGTCGCCCGAAGCGAACACAGCGACGCGCACGGTCTTGCCGGTGCCAGCTGGCAGCACGACCGAACCGCGGACCACTTGATCCGACTTCTTCGGGTCCACGCCCAGTTGAACGGCGACGTCGATCGACTCGTTGAACTTGGCGGTGGCGAATTCCTTGATGATCGACACAGCGTTGTCGAACTCGTAGACCTTGTTACGGTCAACTTTTGCCTTGATTGCTTTAACGCGCTTGGACAGCTTAGCCATTACAGACCCTCCACCGTGATGCCCATCGAACGTGCCGAGCCAGCGATGATACGCACTGCTGCGTCCATGTCGGCGGCGGTCAGGTCCGGCTGCTTGGTTTTTGCGATTTCTTCAGCCTGGGCACGGGTCAGCGACGCAACCTTGTCGGTGTGCGGCTTGGCCGAACCCTTGGTAATGCCAGCGGCTTTCTTGATCAGGTAGGTTGCCGGTGGGGTCTTCATCACGAAGGTGAAGGACTTGTCGGCGAACGCGGTGATCACGACCGGGATTGGCATGCCTGGCTCGACACCCTGGGTCTGGGCGTTGAACGCCTTGCAGAATTCCATGATGTTCAGGCCGCGCTGACCCAGTGCTGGACCGATCGGTGGGGATGGGTTTGCTTTACCAGCTGGAACTTGCAGCTTGATAAAGCCAATGATTTTCTTTGCCATGAAAGGCTCCTATCTTTGACTTGAGTAGTAGCGCCCCACCACGACTACTCGTCCCGGCGGGGCTCCTCTTATCGGATTCCGCCTGACTACTGCGACGTCCCGATTCTAACGTTTAGACTTTCTCGACTTGCCCGAACTCCAGCTCCACCGGAGTTGCGCGGCCGAAGATGGTAACAGAAACACGCACCTTCGATTTTTCGTAGTTCACTTCCTCGACGTTGCCGTTGAAGTCGGTGAACGGGCCCTCTTTGATCCGGACCTGCTCGCCCACTTCGTACAGCACTTTTGGCCGAGGCTTCTCGACACCCTCCTGGACCTGCTGCATGATCTTGTCGATCTCGCGGGCTGGAATCGGGGTCGGCTTGTTCGATTTGCCGCCGATGAAGCCGGTCACCTTGCTGGTGTTCTTCACCAGGTGCCAGGTTTCGTCGGTCATTTCCATCTCAACCAGCACGTAACCCGGGAAGAAGCGGCGCTCGGAAACGGCCTTGGTGCCGTTGCGCATCTCGACGACTTCCTCGGTCGGCACCAGGATCTGGCCAAACTGCTCTTGCATGCCCGCGCGTTCGACGCGTTCGTTCAGGGCGCGCATCACGCTTTTTTCCATGCCCGAATAGACATGGACGACGTACCAGCGCTTGTTGCTGACCGGGACGCTCACTGGAGCGGCAGCCGGTTGCTCACCAGCGTCAGAGGCCGGAGCGCCGGCCGCCGGGACGCCGGCCGCCGGGACTTCACCCGGCACCGGTGCATTGTCTTGCACGTTATCGCTCATGTTATTTCCAACCCAGGACAAAGTCGTACAACAGGAGCTCGAGAAGCTTATCCGTGCCCCACAGGAAAATCGCCATCACGACCACGAAGGCGAACACGATGCCGGTGATCTGCATGGCTTCGCGGCGGGTAGGCCAGACAACCTTCTTGGTCTCGCGCACCGACTCCTTGGCAAAGCTCAGGAAATCGCGGCCAGTGGTGGAAGTCCACAAAAGCAGGACAGCAAAAACTAAACCAGCCACGAGGGCGCCTGCGGCGACCAAGGCTGGTTTGTTCTGGCCAGTCAGGTAAAAGAACCCGACGACGCCTGCAATCGCTGCAACCACCGCCAGCGCGACCTTGAACTTGTCATTCGAGGTGCTGACAGTTTGCACGGATTGATTAGACATTCTTCTTTACTTTCGGTGCTGCGCACCAGAATTCGGTGGCAGGGGCGGAGGGAATCGAACCCGCGACCTTCGGTTTTGGAGACCGACGCTCTGCCAATTGAGCTACACCCCTACGAAGACTTTACTGCTGAATCCAGCATTATACAGCAAGCGCGCGCTCACTGGCAATGCTGTTCGAGGGAAACAGGCCGGTTTCGCAACCCTGCCTGCCCCCCCCCCCTACCTTGGCTGATTAGGCCAGGATCTTGGCAACCACGCCGGCGCCGACGGTACGGCCGCCTTCGCGGATTGCGAAGCGCAGACCTTCTTCCATCGCGATCGGAGCGATCAGCTTGACGGTGATCGAGACGTTATCGCCTGGCATGACCATTTCTTTGTCTGCTGGCAGTTCGATCGAACCGGTCACGTCAGTCGTACGGAAGTAGAACTGAGGACGATAGTTGTTGAAGAACGGGGTGTGACGGCCGCCTTCGTCTTTCGACAGGACGTAGATCTCACCGGTGAAGTGGTTGTGCGGCTTGATCGAACCTGGCTTTGCCAGGACTTGACCACGTTGCACGTCTTCACGCTTGGTACCGCGCAGCAGCAGGCCGACGTTGTCGCCAGCTTGACCCTGGTCCAGCAGCTTGCGGAACATTTCCACGCCGGTGCAGGTGGTCTTGACGGTGTCGACGATACCGATGATTTCGATCTCTTCGCCGACTTTGATGATGCCGCGCTCGACACGACCGGTCACGACGGTGCCGCGACCCGAGATCGAGAACACGTCTTCGACTGGCATCAGGAAGGCGCCGTCAACAGCGCGCTCTGGCGTTGGGATGTAGGTGTCCAGGGCTTCAGCCAGGCGGGTGATGCACTCTTCGCCCATTTCGCCTGGTTTGCCTTCGAGGGCCATACGTGCCGAACCCTTGATGATTGGCACGTCGTCGCCTGGGAACTCGTATTTCGACAGGAGTTCGCGGACTTCCATTTCGACCAGTTCCAGCAGTTCTGCGTCGTCGACCAGGTCGCACTTGTTCAGGAACACGATGATGTATGGAACGCCAACCTGGCGCGCCAGCAGGATGTGCTCGCGGGTCTGTGGCATTGGGCCGTCAGCGGCCGAGCACACCAGAATCGCGCCGTCCATCTGCGCGGCACCGGTAATCATGTTCTTGATGTAGTCGGCGTGGCCTGGGCAGTCGACGTGCGCGTAGTGACGGTTTTCGGTCTCGTACTCGACGTGTGCGGTGTTGATGGTGATGCCGCGTGCTTTTTCTTCTGGTGCCGCGTCGATCTGGTCGTAGGCCTTGGCTTCGCCGCCGAATTTCTTCGACAGGACGGTAGCGATTGCAGCCGTCAGCGTGGTTTTACCGTGGTCAACGTGACCGATGGTGCCGACGTTGACGTGCGGCTTGGTCCGTTCGAATTTACCTTTTGCCATTTCAGACTCCTAAGATCTAACGATATATTTGGGGATTACCAGGCACACCTGACGGACGAGTGCAACGCGACTGCCGTACGAAATTCTGGTGCCCTTGACGTGGATTGAACACGTGGCCTCTCCCTTACCAAGGGAGTGCTCTACCACTGAGCTACAAGGGCTGATATTTGCGATGTAGAAACCACCGCACTAACTGGAGCGGGTGAAGGGAATCGAACCCTCGTCGTAAGCTTGGAAGGCTTCTGCTCTACCATTGAGCTACACCCGCGAGGTACAACTTCTATCCGACTTCACGATCTTCTTTTTGGTGGTGGGGGCTGGATTCGAACCAGCGTACTCAGAGAGGGCAGATTTACAGTCTGCTGCCTTTAACCACTCGGCCACCCCACCGCGAAGAACCGCAGAGTATGAAGCAAGCTCAACGTACTGTCAATCAGGTTTGGGTAGAAGTCTTATCTACTTCGCCTGACAGCGTTGCTTCGGGGCGTGATTGTAACGGTCGGACTGTAAAGCTGCAAGGGTGATTTTGCCAACTGCGAAAAAATCTTTATGAACTTATCTGGAATTGTTCTGCGTGCGCGTTTTTCAGGGCTGCTGGGCGTTGGTTCCCGCCGGCGCCAGTGCCGCCAGCAGCTGCGCCTTGAGCGCCTTGATCAAGGCCGTTTCGTCCGGCGCCACGCCCTCGGGCGCGGTGAAGACGCGGTCGGCATAGACCAGCCCCAGCTGGGCCTTGCCCACCACCAGTGGCAGTACGATGAAGCTCTCGGCGTCCGGCAGCAGGGTTTTGTACCAGGCCGGCAGCAGGTCGCGGATCTTGGGGCTGAAGGCGTCCGCGATCATCATGTCGGCGTCGTTTTCGAGCGCCAGGTGGAACACGTCGCGCGCGAACGCGCAGGGAAAGACGAAACCGTCCTGCAGGTCGACGCTGCCCTCGCCCAGCGACACCCGCGCGCGGAACTGCCTGGTCCGCGTATCGCGCAGGCAGACGGTGGCGAAACGGAAGCCCAGCGCGCCATACAAGGTCTCGAGCACCGCCATGATCACGTCGTTGACACCGGCGCCGGTGGCGCCCAGCAAGGTCACGTCCTGCACGCCCGCCAGCAGCAGGTCGCGCGCATTCTTCGGCTTGCCGCTGGGGTAGCACTCGCCCTCGTCGTCCTCGCCGGCATCGAGCGTGGCCAGCGCCAGCACGTTCGGCATGCCGCTGCCGGCCTTGGGGTCGGTCTTCGGCGCGCGCTCCAGGTTCATGCTCTGCAGCATGCCATTCATGCCATCCTGCACCTCGTCGAACAGCGCCACCATGGCCGGATGGTCGACACCCAGCGCCGCGCCGTAGCGCGCGATCAGGTCTTGCGTCTCGGGCGCTGCGGCCGGGTCGTGGTGGCGCCCCATCAGGCGCGCCACGTCGCGGCTGAAGGCGGCCACCTGGCGCATCCATTCATTACGTTCGGCGGCGACCTCGAGCGGCCCCGCCGGCAAGGCGGCCTGGGCCTGCACGATCAGTGCCGGCATCTGCCATTCGCGCAATACCGCCTCGGACAGCGCCTCGAAGCTGCAGCCCAAGATCAGTTGTGCGGCTTGGCTGGGCGTGTGCTTGCCGGCCGCCACCAGCGCGGCAATCTCCCGGTAGCGTTCTGGCTCATGGCTGGCCAGCAGCAGCGCGCCCAGGTTCTTGAACAGCGCGCAGATCGCCGCTTCCTCGGCGCCGGGGATCGGGCTGTGGCGCGCCAGCTCGCGTCCCACCAGGCTGGCGCACAGCGAGGCTTCGAGCTCGACCCGCACGCCGTGCTCGGCGGTGTCGAGCGCATCGACCAGCAGCATCGCCAGCGCGGCGGCGCGCACATTGTCGAAGCCGAGCAGGGAAATGGCGCGCGAGATCGTGGTCACCGGCGTGTTGGAGAGGGTGCGGTACTGGACCGTGTTCGACAACCGCAGGATGCGCTGGGTCAGGGCCACGTCGGACACCACGTAATAGGCAAGATCGGCCGTGCCCTGGTCGTCGCTATACCCCATGCCGATCACGTGCATGACGGCGCCGCCCAGGGTGAACATGCGTTCGGTGCCGCTGAGCTTGCGCATCAGGGCGGGCCGCACGCGGCGCGAGGCGCCGTCCTGGGGGAGCTCGGTCATCGCGCGCGATCCACGTTAACCGGCCTTGCGCAGCGGCGCCGCGTTCTGCTTGTGCTGCTTGAGCACCTGCTGGTGCAGCGCGGCCAGCGCCGGCAGCTTGGGATTGAGCGGGTCGAGCTTGCGCACATTGCCGATCAGGCCAGGCACTTGCGCACCGAGGCGGTTGTCCCAGGCCTCGTGCTCCAGGCAGCGCAGCACCGCCAGCGCGGCGTTGAAGGCCACCGCGGGGTTGCTCGGCAGCTTGACCGCGGCTTCGAGCATCAGGGTCACGGCGCCGCGGTAGTCGCCATTCCTGGCACGCGCGGCGCCGCCGGCGACCAGGTCGACCACCTGCTGGCGGCTCTGCTGCGCCAGGGTCTGCGCCAGCTCGCCCTTGCCGGCCTGCTCGAGCACGCCCATGGCGCGCGTGACCATGGCGTCATTCGGGGCATTGCTCATCACCTCGCGCACGATCTCGGAAGCGCCCTCCTCGCGCCCATTGTCGAGGCAGCTCCGCGCCAGCTCGAGCTTGAGGTCGGCCGACAGGCCGGGCGCGTCCTTGCTGGCGGCCAGCGCCGTACCCAGTGCTTCGCCCAGCCGCGCCTCGTTGCCGGTGTACTCGTGCACCAGGGCCGAGGCGATCGCGCTGCACAGCGAGGTATTGTTGCGCCCGCCCATCGAGCGGTCGAGGTCGCGGATCACGGCGGCGGCGCCCACCGGGTCGCCCTTGTGCACCAGCGTGCGCACCAGCTTGACGTGGTCTTCGGGGTCGCGGAATTCGGAATACTTGGCCTTGCCCACCACCTGGCGCAGCGCTTTTTCGGCGGTGTCGACGTCGCCCGCCTCGAAGGCGGTGTCGGCCAGGGTGCGCAGGCGCCGCACGGCGTGCGGCGAGACCGCCACCGCGTCTTCGAGCACCCCCTGCGACCTGGCCAGTTCGCCGACCGCGGCATGGGTGCGCGCCAGCCAGTCGTAGGCATCGACGAAGTTGCGGTTGCTGTCGACCAGGTCTTCCAGGATCTCGCGCGTCTCGTCATAGCGCTTGCGCACGAACAGGGTCTTGGCCAGCCCGAGCCGGGCCCAGGCAATGGCCTTGATCTCGACCAGGTGGCGGTAGATCGGCTCGGCCTGGTCGGCCTGGCCCAGGAACATGTGCAGCTCGGCACGCAGGCGCAGGAAGTCGATCGCGTAGCGCGTGTGCAGGCGCTGGCCTTCGATGCTGGCGGCGATCGCCTGCTCCTGGTCGCCCGCCTCCATCAGGGTGTACACCGGCAGGAAGGCGTTGCGCTTGTCGAGGGCGCGCGCGATGCGGTCGAGCAGGCGGTCGGCGGTGAAGGGCTTGAGGATGTAGTCGGTCGGCGCCAGCTCGGCGGCGCTGACCACCTTGCTGTGGTTGCCTTCGGCGGTGACCATGAAGAACATGGTGGCCAGGCGCATCAGCTTGTGGTGGCGCAGGTCCTCCAACAATTGCTGGCCATCCTGGCCGCCTTCCAGATCGTACTCGCACAAAATCATGTCGAACTGGCGCAGGCCGAGGTGCTTGACGGCCTGGTTCGAGGTGCTGGCGTGCTCGATCCGGGTCAGGCCGCACAGGGTGAGCATGCTGTGGATGCTGGCCCGCATCCCCGCGTGGGGCTCGATGATCAGGGCCGTCAGGCCTTCCAGTTCGTTCATGATGGTCCGTGTAAGCCTGCGTTGGGCATGGCGCCGCGGCTGCATGGGCGCGCGGCATCAGGCCAGTATATTACGGCGAGGAACGAAAATAATGAAATCGGGTAAGGTCGTGACATGAGAATATGTCACACGCCGAAAAAACGACAGCCTTATTGCGCGTCGGCCGCGGCCTGGCGCAGGGCCGTATGGCGGCTGTCGCACTCCGACTTGCTGGCGCCGTCCACGATGTTCTGGTAGCGCAGCTCGTATTTGCCGGCCGCCAGCTTGTCGAAGGTAAAACTCGAACGCTGCTGCACGAAGGCGTGGCGGACGTTGGCGCGGCGGTCGAGATCGTACAGCTTGACGAACACCGGCGCCGCATTGGCGCTATTGTCGACCAGGACCTGCATCTCTTCGCCTTCGTTGCCGACCGGGTAGCCCGGCAGGTAGGACGATTCGAGCGGCCATGGATCGCCGCTGGGGGCGGCAAGGGTCTGCAGGTCGGTGCTGCAATCGGGGGCGCGGGCCGGCACCGACAAGTGGGCGACGGCGAGTGCGCGCACCTCGGGCGGCGGACCCTTAGCGCCTTCCGGACCGACGCGGCGGGCCCAGTCGTCGCTGCTGGCGTCGACGCCCAGCGCGTCGGGGCGGCTGGTCTTGACGGGCTCGGGCTGGGCGATGCCGCTCCAGGCCAGGGCGCTGGGAACGATGTCAGGCTGCTGCTCGATGGTCAAGACAGCGGCCACGGCGCCGGCCACGAAGCAGCTGGACAAGCCGAACCACCAGCGCGGATCGCGCCACAGGCGCTTGCGGCGCGGCTTGGGGCTCGGCTGCGCTTCGTGGTGTTCACCGTTCTTGCGCGGCTGGCCATCCTTGGCGCTGGAACTTTCCAGCCATTCGACTTCCCATTCCTCGGAGGCGATCCATTCGTCGTGCTCCTTGCGGCGGACGGGATCGGACAGGACGTTATAGGCGGTGTTGACGACCGCCATGATGCGGGCCGACTTTTCGTCGCCCGGGTTCTTGTCAGGGTGATACTTCTGGCTCAGGGCCTTGTAGGAAGCACGAATGACTTCCTGGGGCGCATGACGCGACACCTTCAGGTTGTCATAATGTGTGTGAATCTTGGCCATGATCTGTCAAGTCTACCCGGCGTTCTGTCTTTCCTCGGCCGATGCCTGTCGGTTGACGAGGCGCGGGAATATCCTCACAGCTTAGCCGGATTTGTGTCCCCTGTGCAAGATATCAATAAGTCTACAGTCGGTGGCTGCGGTCCGCATGCACGATTGCCTCGGGCAATTCTACGCCCTGTCCGACCACCAGCACCTTGAACAATTCGCCCATTTCAGCAGGAGAAACCAGTTTTTGCACGGCCCGCGACTGGGGCAGGAAGCGCTTCGCATCCCCGGGGTCGTTTTCCAGCAACAGTTCGCCGATGCCGGCGCCGAGCAGGAAGGCGGCCTGGCTCATATAGGCCAGCACCGGCAGGCCGGCATCCTGGGACGCCAGCGCCATCGCCGTGAAGTCGACGTGGGCCGTGATGTCCTGCAGGCCGGGCAGATAGAAGGGGTCCGGGTGCGCGTGGTGGCGGTAATGGCACATCAGGGTGCCGCCGATGCGCTGGTCGAGGTAGTACTCATGGGCCGGGAAACCGTAGTCGACCAGGATGGCGGCGCCGCGCCCGCCCGTGAACATCGCCGCCAGCGAGCCCATGAAGCCGGCGCCGACCGGGTGCAGCTCGGTGACATAGCCCTCGATCATCTGTTCATGGTCGCTTACCTGGCGCGCCAGCTGCTGCTCGAGGTCCTCTCCGAGCGGCGCCTGGACGAAGGCGAAGGCGCCCTCTTCGACCGTGACCATTTGCCGCCGCCAGCCATCGGCGGTACGGATCACCAGCTCGACCGGCATGGCGTCGAGCACCTCGTTGGCCAGCACCACGCCGCTGAACTTGCCGGGCATGGCGTCCAGCCAGCGCAGCTGCGGCAGGTCGGCCAGGTTTTCCTGCTGGCGCGCGCGCAGCTCGCCGGACAATTCAATGATGGTATAGGAGTTGACCTGGACGCCCTGCTTGTCCAGCGCGGCAAGCACGTCGCGCGCCAGGCGGCCGGTGCCGGCGCCGAACTCGATGATGTCGGGCGCACTTTGGGCGATAATAGCGGCTGCCACGCGCGCCACGGCCGCCCCGAACAGCGGCGTCATCTCGGGCGCGGTGGTGAAGTCGCCCTCAGCCCCGAGCTTGGCCGCCCCGCCGCTGTAATACCCGAGCCTGGGCGCGTACAGCGCCAGTTCCATGAAACGAGAAAAGGCGATCTGCCCGCCATGCCGCGCGATTTCGGCGGCGATGAGCTGTTGCAGGGAATGGGACGCGGCCAGGGCGTCGGAATCGGGTGCGGGCAGGGACATGCCGGCATTGTAGCCAGAATAGCTTTTATCAACAATTTACTGCCCTGATGGAACAACGATGACGGAAAGCCCTTCGATTCCCCGTGTCGCGCTGGTGACCGGCGCCGGCCGCCGCCTGGGCCGCGCGATCGCACTCGGCCTGGCCGGGGCCGGCTGGGACGTCGCGCTGCACTACCGCCATTCCGAAGAGGATGCGATCGCGACCCGCGACGCCATCCTGGCGCTGGGCCGGCGCGCCGCGCTGGTCCAATGCGACCTGGCCGATGAGGCGGCGGTGCGCCAGCTGGCCGGCCGCGCAGCCGAGGCGCTGGGACCGCTGTCTTGCATCGTCAACAATGCTTCGTTGTTCGAATACGACAGCGCCACCGACTTCTCGCCGGCGCTGTTGAATACCCATATGCAGGCCAACGTGGCCGCCCCGCTGCTGCTGGCGCAGGCGCTGCACGCGGCCACGCCGGAAGGCGGGCAGGCGGTCGTGATCAACCTACTGGACCAGAAACTGTACAATCTCAACCCGGATTTTCTGTCGTACACGTTGTCGAAGGCGGCGCTGCATGCGGCGACCACGATGCTGGCACAGGCGCTGGCGCCAAAGCTGCGCGTGGTCGGCGTGGCGCCCGGCATCACGCTGGTCTCGGGCGAGCAGAGCGAGGAAGGCTTCGCCGAGGCGCACCGCAAGACACCCCTGGGACGCTCCTCGACCCCGCAGGACATCGCCGACGCGGTGGTCTACGCCGCCACGGCGCGCGCCGTGACCGGCACCACGCTGCTGGTCGATGGCGGCCAGCACCTGGCGCCGCTAGGCCGCGACGTGATGTTCCTGACCGAATCGAATCACACTACCAATAAGGCTTAACCATGTTGTCCGCCCTGTCCCACCCGAGCTTGCGCGATTGCCGCCGGCTGTTCCTGCGCAATTACGAAGTGATGATCAATATCGGCGTGCATGATTTCGAGAAGAAGGGCGAGCAGCGTGTCCTGATCAATGTCGAGCTGTACATTCCGCTGGAGCTGTCGACGCCAAAGGCCGACCAGCTGGCCGAAGTGGTCGACTACGATTTCATGCGCGAGACCATCGCGCAGCGCATCGCCAAGGGCCACATCCACCTGCAAGAAACATTGTGCGACGACGTGGTCAAGGCGATGCTGGCGCACCCGCGCGTGCGCGCCGCGGGCGTGTCGACGATGAAGCCGGATGTGTATGCCGATTGCGAAGGCGTCGGTGTCGAAGTATTCCAGATCAAGGACGCAGCATGAATGAGACGGTAATCGAGCGCGTGGTCGAAGACGACTTCCCGACCGCGAACATGGAAATCGACGCCAAGAAACAAGAGAAGATCGCGCGCGAGGACCACAAGTTGCACAAGCGCCTGTGCCGCCTGGTGGGCCAGGCGATCGGCGACTTCAATATGATCGAGGACGGCGACAAGGTGATGGTCTGCCTGTCGGGCGGCAAGGACAGCTATGCCCTGCTCGACATCCTGCTCACCCTGCGCGAGCGCGCGCCGATCCACTTCGACATCGTCGCGGTGAATCTCGACCAGAAGCAGCCGAACTTCCCGGCGCATATCCTGCCGGCCTACCTGGACAAGCTCGGCGTGCCCTATCACATCGAGAACCAGGACACCTACAGCATCGTCAAGCGCCTGGTCCCGGAAGGCAAGACCACCTGCTCGCTGTGCTCGCGCCTGCGGCGCGGCATCCTGTACCGCGTGGCGGACGAACTCGGCTGCAACAAGATCGCCCTGGGCCACCACCGCGACGACATCCTCGAGACCTTCTTCCTGAATATGTTCTTCGGCGGGAAACTGAAGGGCATGCCGGCCAAGCTGGTGTCGGACGATGGCAAGCACATGGTGATCCGCCCGATGGCCTATGTGAAGGAAGCCGATACCGAACGCTATGCCGAGGTGAAGGGCTTCCCGATCATCCCGTGCGACCTGTGCGGCTCGCAAGAAAACCTGCAGCGCAAGCAGATCAAGAACATGCTGCGCGAGTGGGAGAAGAAGCATCCGGGACGGGTCGAGAATACCTTCTCGGCGCTGTCGACCGTGGTGCCGTCGCATTTGCAGGATCGCGAGCTGTTCGACTTCGTTAAATTGAAGACCGATGGCGTGCCGAATCCGCTGGGGGATATTGCGTTCGATGAGGAGCCGTGTTCGACGCCGGCGAGCACTACGATTTCGCTGACGCAGCTTTGATGCCAGCACGATGAGAAAAGCAGAGGCGTCGACCTCTGCTTTTTTTCGCCCATGCACTCGATTGCGGTCATGCTACGCTGGCTCCCTCACCGTCTTCGAGAGGATTGCGATGTTCCCACCATCGACCCCTACTGCACGCCTGTTACGATATTTTTCGCTGGCCATCGCCATGCTGCTGCCTGCCATGGCCGCCGCCGAGCCCAGCGCAATCTACCTCGTCCGCCACGGCGAAAAAGCCAGCGTCGGCCAGGACCCGGCCCTGACCCCGCAAGGTCGGCTGCGAGCACAAAACATCGCGGCGATCCTGCAGCGCACCGGCATCCAGGCCATCCTCAGCACGCCGACCGCGCGCACGCTGCAGACAGCGCAGCCGCTGGCGCAGCAGCTCGGATTAACGATCGAACGATACGACCCGGCGACGCCGAAGGCGCTGGTCGACAAGGTGAACGCGCTGCGCGGCGCCGTACTGGTAGTCGGCCACTCGAACACCTTGCCGGAACTGGTGCGGCTGTTCGGCGGCGCGCCCGGCGCCGACATCGGCGACGACGAATACGATCGCCTCTACCAGCTCACGCCCGATGCCGGCGGCGCCGTCCGGACCGTCGTCCTGACCTCGCTGCCGGCGTCCGGCAGCAAACCCTGAACCGCCGGCGCAGGGTCACAACTACGGGGTCACACAACTACGGGGTCACAACTACGCACAACTACGGGGTCAGGTCTGACATTTGGACACGGCCTCTACAATGATTTGCTTTTATATGCCTTCTCAAAGCCGGCAACCGCTCGGCTGACCGTCTTGGTCGACACACCAAATACGCCTGCTATTTCCGACATGGTAAAGGCAGTCGAGGCGTAAGCACGTGCCATTGCCTCGTCCCGGTCCGGATACCGGTCCTGATAGTCAGACAACGGAAGCGCTACTGCGCGCCGCTCGGACCTTTTTGTTTCTAGCAGCTCTTTGGATTGCTGCAGTTGTTGGTGCAACAATACGAAGGCTTGATCGCCAAGGAAGGTTTGATGACTAATAGTCTTAAATGGATTCGGTTGTCCTAAGCCAGCAAGCACAAAATCCTGATAGGCTGCGATCGCGCTTGGCGGCGTATTACCAAAGTGTCCTAGAACCCAGTTGCACTCAAGCCAGTCGGGCGAAATGCCAGCACCGATAAAATAATGGTAACTGCTCCATCTCCATTCGTTCAGCGTCGCCACGATGTTAGCGCGTAGGGGATTCAGAACGATATAACGTGAAACCTCCAACAGATAACTATTTTTCTGCACCAATATCGCCTTATAGCGCCCTTGAAAAAGGTGCCCAACAACACGATGCCGTCGATTGAAATGCTGTGAGTAATGACCGTTGAGTTGGCGCATGCAGCTTGGTAGGTTCGCTTCGACCGTTTCCACCAACAAGTGGTAGTGGTTCGTCATTTGGCAGAAGCTGTGAATGACGCAGTGATGGCGTTCGCAAACCTGCGCGAGCACGCCTAGCCAAATACGTCGATCAGTGTCATCCCGAAAGATTGGTGCGCGTCGGTTTCCGCGCGACGTTACGTGGTAGAGCGCCCCTGGAAAATTAACTCTGAGTGGTCGTGTCATCCGATAACGGTACTGGATCAGCACACATCAGCGCTGAGATCGCTCAGACTCTTCAAAGACCTTGATTACTGCTGAACTCGTGTCCGAATGTCAGACCTGACCCCGATGTTTCTTGACCCCGATGTTTCTCTCGGGGCCTAGGCCGGCGGCAAGCGGCTAGAGCGGGCTCCAGCCTGACGCGGTCGGATCAGCGAATGTCAGACCTGACCCCGATGTTTCTTGACCCCGATGTTTCTCTCGGGGCCTAGGCCGGCGGCAAGCGGCTAGAGCGGGCTCCAGCCTGACGCGGTCGGATCAGGGCGCGACGTTCGCGCGCAGCACCGGATACAGGTTCAGCCGCTCGTCATACGAGGAATGACGCTTGGCGAAAAACTCCAGGCGCGCCTGCGGGTTCCTGGCGAATGCCGGATCGCTGTCGAGACGCTCGCGGAAGGCCTTCGCCACGGCCGGATCGGCCGCCATCTGCTCGCGCGCCACGTCCTCGGCCACGTAGTCCTCCATGTATTCCTTGCGCTCGAAGGCCGAGTTGAAGGCGCCCCAGGCCAGCAAGGAATCCGGCGCCTGCGGCTCCAGCATCGCCACCACCAGGCGTGCCTTCGGCTGGGCGATCGGCACGAACAGCGAACCCTGCGCGATCGCGCGTGCTTCCGGCTTCCACTTGCCCTCCACCGTCAGGCGCTGGTGGCCTTCGACCGAGCCGGCGGCCAGTGTTGCCTTGTCGGCGCGGAAGGTCTCGGCGTCGAAACGGGCGACCGCCTTGTCCAGCGTGCGGAACGCGACGCCGTGCTGGCGCAGCTTCTCGCCCACGATCGCGGCGTACGCCGCCGGGATCACGTAGCCGGCGCGCGGCGCGGTGATCTGGAAGTCGGCCACGATGTCCTGCCACAGCGGCACGCGCCATACCTGCGGCTTCGTCTCGTCGTAGCGCGTCATCAGGGCGCCCGACACTTCCGACGGCGTGCGCGTGTATTCGTAGCCGTTAAAGTCGACCATCTCCTTCTTGTCGCTCGCTTTATAGGACAGCGCCACCGGCTGGTTGCCCAGCCTGGCGGCGCGCGCGTCGGCCGCATACGCGGCCTGCTGCCATTGCTTGCCGTTCCGCGCGACCTGGTCGAGCACCGAGACCACCGTGTTGCGGGTGATGCGCACGCGCACCGGGTATTCCTTCCACGAGTGGGTTTCCACCAGCATCGCCATGCGGTTGCGCAGCTGGAAGTAGCCGGTCGAGAAGCGCGGGTCGGACACGCCGTCCATGAAGCCCGACATCGGGTCGTCGTGCTTCACGAACGACATGTAGTAGGACTGCGGGGTCGAGCCTTCCCTGGCGATGTCCTTGATGACGTTGGTGCGCAATGCCAGGCCGGCCTTGCGAAATTCCGGGTCGCCCGAGTACACCGGCTCGACCTGGATCGAGATATCGTGCTGGAACTTGGCGCCGTTGGTCGCGTGCAGGTCGACATAGACCAGCGGATCCCAGGCGTTCACCAGCGCCAGCATGGCCTGCATCTCGGGCGCGTCGGCCTTCAGGTAGTCGCGGTTCAGGTTGTAGTTCTGGGCGGTGGTGCGCCAGCCCATCTCGACCGGGCCGCGCTGGTTGGGGCGGTTCCACTTGCCGAAGCGCTCATGGCCGTCGACGTTGAATACCGGCACGAAGAGGAAGACCTGCTTGTCCAGCGCACCCTTGGCGGCGCGGCCTTCGAGCAGCTCGCGCAGCGCCAGGAAGCCGGCGTCCTTGCCGTCGATCTCGCCGGCGTGGATGCCGCCCTGCATCAGGGTGACCGGCAAGCCCTGTTTCTTCGCCTCGGCGGGCGAGAACGCGCCGGTATTGCTGGCGACCAGCGCCTTCATCGGGCGGCCTTCCGGGGTGATGCCGAAGTCGATGCACTGGACCTGTTTCGGGTAAGCCTGCTGGAAGGCGGCGCACAGGGCGATCGTCTCGTCGTAGCGGCCGGTGGCGGTGAAGCCCGAGCGTTCCGACACGGTAGTCAGGTCGGGGGCGGCATGGGCGGATTGGCTGAGGGGGAAAGCCGACAACAGGGCCAGCAGTAACGCAGAACGGATCATCGAAAAGCTCCGGCAATGACTAGGAAGGAAGCCGGAGATTATAGACGTGTTCTACATGCAACAGTTATGGTGGGCGGCATGGCCGCCCACCATATCAATGGATCAACGCGCCGGCGGCGCGCCCGGCGTGGTATGGATCGAGATCTCCTCGACCTCAGGCCGCACGATCCGCATCGGCACCAGGCGCGCCCGGGCCGCGCTCGAGGCCGTGCTTGAGGCCGGGCAAGCCCCGCTGGCGCGGTAGGCCAGGGCCGTGGCCAGCAAGCCTTCGTCCTGGTCCCCCACCGGCCGCGACAGGTCGTCGCTTGCCCGGCAGGTTGGCGTGAAACCGTCGGTGAAATCGCCGAAGCCCTTGTGGTTCACGCCCTGGAACTCGATCGAGAAATAAGTCGTGCCGCAGTTCGGCACCGGCGTGAAGCCATAGGGCTTGCCGCAGGTGGTGCCGCCGATCTGGATCACTTCGATGTCGGCGCCGCGCAGGCCGTTGATCACCGATTCGCTGGCCGAGCAGGTGCCCTCGGTGCTGAGCACGGTCACCCGCTTCAGGCCCAGGGTCGGCAGCGAGGTGCCGGTGCGCAGCGGATTGCTCGACGCGAAGCCCCAGGCGGTCGAGCGGAACAGGATCGGCTGGTAGGCCGGCGTCTTGTCGTTGTACTGCGAGCGCTCGAACACCTTGCCGCTCGTCGACTCGGGGCCGGCGATCATATAGGCCAGCTGGCTGGCCACGTACAGCAAGCCGCCGCCGTTGTAGCGCACGTCCAGCACCAGGTCATTCACGCCGGCCTGCCTGAAGGTGGTGAAGGCGTCATACAGCTGCTTCTCGGACACCGCGTTGAAACTGTCGAAGGTCAGGTAGCCGACCTTGCCGCTGGGGGTCTCGATCACCTTGACGTTCTTGACCGGCGCCTTGACCACCTCGGCCCCGATCATCCTCGCCTCGTACTGCACGCCGGCGCGCTGCAAGGTGAAGCGGTGGGCGGCGCCCACGCTTTCCGGGAACAGGCCGGCATTGATGATGTCGATCGCTGCTTCGTCTTCGGTATTGACGAAGTCGACGCCATCGACCTTGAGCAGCATGTCGCCGCGCAGCAGGCCGGCGGCAGAGGCCGGCGAACCCGGCTCGACCGCCGTGACCAGCCAGGTGCGCGGCGCGCCTTCATTGGTACTGCGCGACCAGGTGATGCCATAGCCCAGGCTGATGCCCTGGGTCTGCATCGCATCCCACTCGGCGGTCGTATAGGTGAAGTGATACCGGTCCTTGGGCTGGCCGCTGGCAGTGACGGCCGGCGTCTTGAGCACATCGAAGTAATCGAGCGCGCTCGTGAAATCGGCCATCTTGTAGGTGTTCGGGACCTCGTTGTACCAGAGGTAGTACTGGTTGGTCCAGGCGCGCAGGAACTTGAGTTCGTCGAGCAGCGTGCCTTGCGTGTCCGGATACGCCTTGCCGCTCGCATCCACACCCGTGCGCGGGACGGCGCACTTGTTCCAGTAGGTGCCGTAGGCATCGCCCAGCAGGTTCGGGTTCAGGTCTTCCGGGGTCGGCTGGGTGCCGGTCGGGGGCGCCGGATTGGTCGGCGTGGTCGGTGGCGGTTGTTGCGCCACCGGCGGCGCGCCCACGCCCGGCGATCCGCCTCCACCGCCGCAGCCGGCGAGGACGAACAGCGCGGCGAGCGAGCTGGAAATCAAACGCAATGGGAGGGTCGTGCGACGGGGCGTGAATGGCGTGCTCATGCGCCTGATTATAGACGCCGAAATCAGGCCCGAATACAACCAACTGTCACGGTTGAGGCTAGCGGACAACGAGTGATATCAAGCGGTCAATGAATAATGGCGCGGACACCTGACGTCGTCCGCGCCATCGATCGTCACGCGGCCCGCGGCGTGATGCCCGGCGCGTGGAAGGCCGCCACCAGCGCCGCCTCTTTCTCCCTGGCCGCCTTCAGGTGACGCTCCTTCACGTGGCCATAGCCGCGGATGTGTTCCGGGATGCTGGCGATCGCCACCGCCTGCGCCAGATTGTCGGCGGTGAGCTTCGGCAGCAGCGCCGCCACGGTCTCGCGATACTGGCCGATCAGGGCACGCTCCATCTTGCGCTCGGCCGTGTAGCCGAACACGTCGAAGGCGGTGCCGCGCAAGCCCTTGAACTTCGCCAGCACGCCGAAGGCGCTCATCATCCACGGGCCGTACTCGCGCTTGATGGCGCGGCCTTCCTTGTCATGCTTGGCCATCAAGGGCGGCGCCAGGTGGAACTTGAGCCTGGCGTCGCCTTCGAACATGGCGCCGATCTTCTCGCGGAAGACCGGGTCGGTGTGCAGGCGCGCGACCTCGTACTCGTCCTTGTAGGCCATCAGCTTGTAGAAGTAGCGCGCCACCGCTTCGGCCAGGCGGGTGCCCTTGCCGAGTCGTTCTTCCTGCGCGCGCACCTGGTCGACGAAAGCCTTGTACTGGCCTGCATAGGCCGCGTTTTGATAGGCGGTGAGCAGCTCGATGCGGCGGCCGACGATGTCGTCCAGGGTCTGGATACGCTTGAACTCGATCACCTTGGCGGGCATCGCTGCGCGGCTCACCGCGGCCAGGTCGTGCGCCGCGCTGCGGCCCCAATTAAAGGCCGCCTTGTTGAACGCGACCGACACGCCATTGAGTTCGATCGCCTTGAGCAGCGAGCTCTCTTGCAGCGGCACGCGGCCTTTCTGGAAGGCGTAGCCGAGCATGAACATATTGGTCGCGATCGCGTCGCCCAGCAGCGCGGTGGCGATCTGGCCGGCGTCCAGGAAGTCGACGTTGTCCTTGCCGCAGGCCTGTTCGATGGCGCCGCGCGAGCCCTCGGCCGGGAATTGCCAGTCCGGGTTCTTGACGAAGGCCGCGGTGGTCGAGCCGCTGGCGTTGACCGCGGCCCACGTGCGGCCCTCGCCCATGCGGCTCAGGGCGTCGCGGCTGGCGGCGACGATCTGGTCGCAACCGATCACCAGGTCGGCGCTGCCGGTGCCGACGCGGGTCGAGTGCAGGTCTGCCTGGCGCTCGGCCAGGCGCACGTGCGACATCACCGGGCCGCCCTTCTGGGCCAGGCCGCTCTGGTCGAGCACGACGGCGCCCTTGCCTTCGACATGGGCCGCCACGGCCAGGATCTGGCCCACGGTGACCACGCCGGTGCCGCCGACGCCGGCCACCAGGATGCCGTACGGCGCCACGACCGACGGGATGAAGGGCATCGGCAACACAGGCGGCGCGGCCTCGCTGGTCGCCGCTTTCTTCGGCTTTTTCAAGCCGCCGCCTTCGACGGTGACGAAGCTCGGGCAGAAGCCCGACACGCACGAATAATCCTTGTTGCACGAGGACTGGTTGATCTGGCGCTTGCGGCCCAATTCGGTTTCGAGCGGCTCGACCGACAGGCAGTTGGACTGCACCGAGCAGTCGCCGCAGCCTTCGCACACGGCTTCGTTGATCACGACGCGCTTGGCCGGGTCGGGGAACTCGCCTTTCTTGCGACGGCGGCGCTTCTCGGAGGCGCAGGTCTGGTCGTAGATCACGGCCGACACGCCCGGCATCTCGCGCAGCTCGCGCTGCACTTCCATCAGCTCGGAGCGATGGCGCACCGTGGTGCCCGGCGCCCAGGCGTAGTCGCTCGGGTATTTATCGGGTTCGTCGGTGACGACGATGATCGGCGTGACGCCTTCGGCCGCGATCTGGCGGCTGATCATGCCCGGGTCGAGCGGGCCGTCGACGTTCTGGCCGCCGGTCATCGCGACCGCATCGTTGTACAGGATTTTATAGGTGATGTTGACCTTGGCCGCCACCGCGGCGCGGATCGCCAGGATCCCGGAATGGAAGTAGGTGCCGTCCCCCAGGTTGACGAACACGTGCTTCTCGTCGGTGAACGGGGCCTGGCCGATCCAGGTCGTGCCCTCGGCGCCCATATGGGTGAAGGTCGACGTCTCGCGGTCCATCCACAGCACCATGTAGTGGCAGCCGATGCCGGCCATGGCGCGCGAGCCTTCCGGCACCTTGGTCGAGCTGTTGTGCGGGCAGCCCGAGCAGAAGTACGGGATACGGTCGGTCTCGGGATTCGGTTTCGCCGGGATACTCTTGAGCACCAGCTCCTTGGCTTCCAGGAAGGCGATGCGTTCCTTGACCCGCTCGGCCACCGGGTGGCCAGCGCAGTAGTGCGAGATACGCGAGGCGATGGCGCGCGCGATCTGTGCCGGGTTCAGCTCATAGGTCGCCGGCAGCAGCCAGTCGCCATGGCCCATCCGGTTCTTGTTGCTCCACTCGCCGGTATCGTCGAACTTGCCGACCACGCGCGGGCGCTCGCCGTCCGGCAAGTTGTACAGCTCTTCCTTGAGCGCGTATTCCATCACCTGGCGCTTTTCCTCGACCACCAGGATCTCGTCCAGGCCGCGTGCGAATTCGTGCACGCCTTCAGCCTCGAGCGGCCAGGTCATGCCGACCTTGTACAGGCGCAGGCCGATGTCGCGCGCGGCCTGTTCGTCGATGCCGAGGTCGGCCAGCGCCTGGCGCGTGTCGAGATAGCTCTTGCCGGCGGTGATGATGCCGATCTTGGGCTGCGGGCTGTCCCAGATGATGCGGTTCAGTTTATTCGCGCGCGCATAGGCCAGGGCGGCATACCATTTGTGGTTGCTCATCCGCACTTCCTGGTCCAGCACGGCGTCCGGCCAGCGGATGTTGAGGCCATCCGGCGGCAGCTGGAAATCGGTCGGGGTGACGATCTGCACGCGGTCGGGATCCAGGTCGACCACGGCGCCCGATTCGATGATGTCGGTCACGCACTTCATCGACACCCACAGGCCGGTATAGCGGCTCATGGCCCAGGCATGCAGGCCGAAGTCGAGGTATTCCTGGACCGAGGACGGATACAGCACCGGGATGCCGCAGTGGGTCAGGATGTGGTCGGACTGGTGCGCGGTCGAGGACGACTTGGCCGCGTGGTCGTCGCCGGCCAGCACCAGCACGCCGCCATGCTTCGACGAGCCGGCATTGTTGCCATGCTTGAAGACATCGCCGCAGCGGTCCACGCCAGGCCCCTTGCCGTACCACATGGCGAACACGCCGTCGTACCTGGCATCCTTGTAGAGATTGGTCTGCTGGGTGCCCCAGACCGAGGTCGCCGCCAGGTCTTCGTTCATGCCGGGGTGGAACTTGACGTGGTGGGCGTCGAGGTGCTTCTTCGCCTTCATCGCGGTCTGGTCGACCGAGGTGACCGGCGAGCCACGGTAGCCGGTGATGAAGCCGGCGGTGTTCAGGCCGGCCTTCAGGTCGCGCTCGCGCTGCAGCATCGGCAGGCGGATCAGGGCCTGGGTGCCGGTCATGAAGGCGCGGCCGCGCTCGAGCGTCCATTTGTCGTCGAGCGTGATGTCGTGCTGCGGCTGGGAAGGCGAGGACTGCTCCGGCAACGCCAGGTGGGCGCGCTCCGTGGGTGCGTTCATGGGTGTCTCCAAGATTCTCGTGTCGGATACCGCAGCGGCGCATTTCCTGCATCTCGCCTGCCGTATGCGAGCCAGTATAGTCCTGCCCCTCCAGCATTAAATTCCAAATAATTCCCCCTTCTTCTTGAATTGCGCAATAAAATTGCCACATAAAAGTCGAACAGGGATGGGTATGTCGAAGATTGAACTGGATAAAACAGACCGCAAGATACTGGAGATCTTGCAAAGCGATGGCCGGCTGTCCAACCAGGACGTGGCCGAGCGGGTCAACCTGTCGCCCTCGCCCTGCCTGCGCCGCATCAAGCGCCTGGAAGAAGCGGGCGTCATCCGCCAGTACGTGGCGCTGCTCGACCCGGACAAGATCGGGCTCGGGCTGCTTGCCTATGTGAATGTGCGGCTGGAAAAGCACAGCGAGGTGGCCAGCACCACCCGCCAGCCCGGCTTGCCGGCGACGTCGCCGCGCAACGATTTCGCGGTGTCGGTCGGCGCCTGGCCCGAAGTCGTGGCCTGCTATGCGATGACCGGGGACATGGATTTCCTGCTGCGCGTGCATGTCGAGGACATGGACCATTTCTCGCGCTTCATGATGGGCACCCTGCTCAAGCATCCGGCGGTGCTCGACGTGAAATCGAGCTTCGCCCTGCAGCGCATCAAGGAAACCACGGCGATGCCGCTGGTCTGACCGGAGCCGCCGGGCGCGGCCTCCATTTTGTTCGATGCTGTCGTCGAATCCGGAGAACCGCCCTGGCGATGTCGCTCGCCCACGACGCCAATCGAAAACCGCTATTTGCCATACAGATGGCGTGACATGATGTCCCGGTAATTTGGGAGGACATGCCATGAAATCCGTCGGCTTCGGCAGGGAATGCATCTCCATCGTGCTGGTTTTTGGCGCCATCGCGCTACCGGGATGCTCCTGGCTGACGCGCCCCATGGAAAAGCCGGTCATCGAAGACAATCTGCGGCGCAGCAGCTTCGACTATTCCAAACTGGGCGTGTTATCACTGAATCCCGAACGCCGGGCCGTGCTCTATCATTTCGAGAGCCAGCGCTTTTGCTCGGAAAATCCCACCGAGGTCGGCATCGACATGGCCTCGGCATCCAGGCTGGCCGCCGACCTGAAACAGACCGGCACCTCGCTGCTCGAGGCACAAGTGGCGTTGTCTGCGGCAAGCAATAACTACGTCCTGAACCGGCGCTCGCCAGGCATCATCCTGTACCAGGCAACCTCTTACCAGTTTTGCCAGATGTATGCGAACCGGGTCATTACCGAGCAAGAATTATTAAAACTGCAGACCGCGGCCCTGAACACTGCCGAGAGAATCGTTCTTGCCGAAACAGCCGCGATCAGGGAAATCCGCGTCGAAGAAGAAAAGCGCAAAACCGCAGAAGAGCGGCGCAAGGAACAGGAAAAAATAACGGAAGCCGAGATGGAAAAGAACAAGAAAGCCGAGGCCGACAAGAAAGCCCAGGCGGCCACCGTCACCAGTCCCGCGGGCGCGACCACCGTCACCACCACCAAGACGCAGTAGGAAGGTCGGCTGGTGCGCTGTGCCTACCTGGGGCGCTTCCAGGGCGTGAGGTACTTGAGCGCCGCGCGGGTATTGGCCTTGACCGTGTAGTCGATGGCCGCGAACTGCTCTTCGAGCGCCTCGGCCATCACGCTGCCCGGGCTGGGCGGCGGCAGTTCCAGGTGGGCGTCGGCCTCGCCATACTCGCGCTTGATGCGCATGCCGGCCTTCCTGGCGATGTGCATCATGGTCTGGTTCGAGGTCAGGCACTGCATATACAGGGTGTCGACATCCGAATTGCGGCAGTGGATCGCCGCGCGCTGGAACAGGCGCGTGCCCACGCCCTGCCCGCGCGCCGACTTCGACACCGACACGCCGAATTCGGCCACCTGCTCCTTGGTCGTCGACCGGCGCCCGTCGGCCGAGGCGAAGGCCAGGTGGCCCATGCCCACCAGCTGGAACACATTATTGAGCACGCCGAACACGATATCGCGCGAAAAATCGATCTTGGCGACGTAGGCGGCGATCTGCGCATCCGGGATCATGCTGCCGAAGCGCAGCAGGCGGTCATTGCTGTCCAGCGCCAGCAGGTGGCGCAGCACGCGACGGCGGTCGCGTTCGCCAAGCTCCTTGACCAGCACCGGCGGCTGGCCCTTCTTGCCTCTCAGGCCCTGGATCCAGCGACGTAGGGGATTGTCCAGCATCTCGACACTTTCATGGACTGCAACAGCCTGATTCTAGCCGATCGGGTCGGCGCCCGCCGTATTCCCAACCTGGCTGCTGACCGCGGCGTCCGGCAGGCTGCCTGGCACATTGTCGCGCGCGGCATGGTCGGGCGCCAGTCCCGAAGGAAGGTCCTGGCCCAGCCATTGCGATTGCGGGCTGACCACGAAGCGCCCCTTGCCGGCCTGCTTGGCCGCGTACATGGCCTTGTCGGCATCGGCCAGCAAGGCCTCTTGTCCGCGCGCGGCGCCCATCTGGCCGCGCGCGCTGGCGATGCCGATGCTGGCCGAGATCGTCACCGCATGGCCGTCGGCCTCGGTGATCGATTCGATTTCCTCGAGCGCCAGGCGCGCCACGCGCAACGCGCCGCTTTCCGAGGCCACGTCTTCGAGCAGGATCACGAATTCGTCGCCGCCCAGGCGCGCCAGCGCATCCTCGGCGCGCAGCTTGGCCCCTACCCGGCGCGCCACCATCTGCAGCACCAGGTCGCCGGCGGCATGGCCCCAGGTATCGTTGACCGCCTTGAAGCCGTCGAGGTCGATGAACATCAGCACCACCACGCTGTCTCGGCGGTCGGCGCGTGCCAGCGCCCGTTCCAGCAGGCGGGTCAGCTGGCGGTAGTTGATCAGGCCGGTCAGGCTGTCGTGCTGGGCCAGGCGCTCGAGCTGGCGCGACTGCGCTTCGAGCTCGGCGGTGCGCTCGGCCACGCGCTGCTCGAGCGTCTCGTTGGCGGCCTGCAGGCGGCGATTGACGACGCCGATGACGCGGTAGCTGCTGCGCAGGCGCGCGCCGGCATAGGCCAGCAGCACCATCAGCACGGCGCAATAGGCGAACAGGTAGCCGCGAAAGCGCTGGCGCTCGAGCAGCACGGCGTCGAAGGAGCGTTCGAACTCGCGCTCCAGGCGGTCGAGCGCGACGTCGCTGCCGGCGGCGGCGATCTGGGCCTCGAGCAGGTTTTCCAGCGGCCGTTTTTCCAGGATCACGCGACAACTGGCGATCACGGCATCCATCTTGTCGATCGTGGCCGGCGAGAACGCGATCTGCTGGGCCGCGACGTCGCCCAGGATTTCATCGATGCGGGCCGCCAGCGCCGGGCTCGGCGCGATGTTGTAGCGCAGGGTCTCGGTCAGCAGCGAATTGAGGGTGGTGTCGAGCCGCACCACGATGCGCCCCGGCGCCAGCGCGCCTTCGATGCCGGAAATCTCGGTCTTGAGGTCGGCCACGGCCGGCGGCATGTGCAGCAATGCCGCCCGCAGCGGCGGATTGTGCCGGGCGAACTGGGCCACCAGCTGCTCCTTGCCCTGCAGCGCCTCTTGCAGCTGGGAAAAGGCGGCCTGGGCGGCGCTGTCGCCGGTGAGCGGCAAGGTATCGCCCAGGCGCGCCATCAGGTCGTGCATGCGCGGCAGTTGCGAAGAGAGGTCGAGCGGGGTCGACGCGCGGCCGGTATGGGCGCGCAGGATGTTGGCGTCCCATTCGGCGTCGAGCTTTTCCAGCTCTCGCATGTTCAGCATGACGCTGTTGCGGATCTCCGGATCGACCGATTCGGTCCGCACATAAAGGAACACCAGCGTTGCGCTCATGAACAGGATCGCCACGCTGGCCAGCAGCATACGGCGGCGTCGGCTCCAACTCGCAACACGCCGTGCCAGCAAGGTGAACATCGTTTTCTCCAGCGCAACAATTTACTTTACTGAAGGATACCAAAACGACAGGCCACACTCTACCCACCGTGTAACTACATGTAACAGAATGCGTGGGTGTATGCCGATTAGTTGGTTTAGTGCAACATCGCTGCCACGGCCTCGACGCGCGCGGCATGGACCGCACCGGGAATGCGGTCCTTGTGCCCGGCGTGGCGCGCCGCGACCTCGCCCGCGTTGACGGCGCGCGTCGCGCCCAGGGCAGCGAGCAGGCGCGCTGCGTGCGAATCGGCATCGCCGCTTTCGGTGCAGGCGGCCGCCAGCAGCATCTGGGCGAAACGCTCGGGCTTGCGGAAAGCGTCGCAACGCTCGCACAACGTGACGATTTCCTCGGCGGTGAGCAGCGGCGCGCGGCCGACGGTGTGTATCTCGCGCGCCGTCATCACGGCCAGGTCGCGGCATTCGTTGGGTACCTTGAGGCGTTTACATACGGCCTGGATGGTGTCGACACCCTGCATGGCGCGCGCCAGGACGGCGAAGCGCACCTCGAGCGGATGATCTTGTGCGGCGGCCCGGTCGATCGTCGCCAGCATCGACGCGCTCCATGCCGCATCGAGCTCGGGCAGGATGCGCGCCAGCGCGCCGCAGTCGCGCAGCACGTCGAGCATGCGCGACGGCCGGCGCTCCATCAGCCCGCGCGCCAGCTCTTGCCAGACGCGTTCGGCCACCAGCGCGTCGACCTCGCCGTCATCGACCATGCGCCGCATCAGGGCGTTGGTGTCGCTTGCCACCGTAAAGTCGGGCAGGCGCGCGGCGAAGCGGGCGATGCGCAGGATGCGCACCGGGTCTTCGGCGAAGGCGTCGGACACGTGGCGGAACAGGCGTGCCTGCAGGTCTTGCCGGCCGTTGTGGGGGTCGACGATGCTGCCGTCCTCGGCCCGCGCCATCGCATTGATGGTCAGGTCGCGCCGCACCAGGTCTTGTTCCAGCGTGACGTCGGGCGCGGCGTGGAACACGAAGCCGTGGTAGCCGGGCGCGGTCTTGCGCTCGGTGCGCGCCAGCGCGTATTCCTCTTGCGTGCGCGGATGCAAGAATACCGGGAAATCCTTGCCGACGGCGCGAAAGCCCGCCGCCAGCATCTGTTCGGGGGTGGCGCCAACCACCACGTGGTCGTGGTCTTTCACGGGCAGGCCCAGCAGGGCGTCGCGCACGGCGCCACCAACGACGTAGCTGCGCATCGTCATTCGCCAGGCAGGTCGGCGTCGTGCAGCGGGGTCGGATCGGTCTCTTCCATGGCTTCTCTCACCCAGCGCGCTACCGCCGGGTGCGCCAGCACGCGGTCGCAATAGGCTTGCAGGGCCGGGGCCAGCGTCACGCCATAGGTCTGGAAGCGGCACACCACCGGCGCATAGAAGGCATCGGCGATCGAGAAGTCGCCGAACAGGTACTGGTGGTGGCCGAAGCGCGACAGGCAATCCTCGAAGATCTCGCAGATGCGGCCGATGTCGGCCTGGGTGCCGGGCGTGCGGCCGCGGCCCGGCAGGCGCGCCTGGACGTTCATCGACATGCTGTTGCGCAAATCGGCGAAGCCGGAATGCATCTCGGCCACGATGGAACGCGCCAGCGCGCGCGCGGCCACGTCTTGCGGCCACATATGCTTGTCAGGAAATTGCTCAGCCAAGTATTCGGTGATGGCCAGGCTGTCCCAGACCGTCATGTCGCCCGACATCAGCACCGGCACCCGGCCCGCGTGCGAGTAGCGCGCGATCTGGTTGGCGGTATCGGGCTGGTCGAGCAGAACCTTGATTTCGGTGAAAGGAATGCCGAAGGCGACCGCCGCAACCCAGGGCCGCATCGACCACGAGGAGACGTTCTTGTTGCCGATGATCAGGGTTAAACCGGGGTGTCGGGTCGTGTCGAGGGTGCGGGCAAGAATGGGGTCGCGTTCGATGGTCTGCATGGTTGTCGTTGGTCTTTCAGCGTCCGGCGTGGGTACGATGGGTATCGAGACGATCGTGCCGGTTGAGGTAGTGCGGCGCGACCGACTCGATCGCCGTGAGCTTGATCCCGAGCGCCTCGGCTGTCAAGGCATGGGTGTCGGCGGCCACCACATTATCGACCAGCATCGAGTCGAGATTGTCGCGGCTGACGACGGGGTCGCCCGGCAGCAGCTCGAACAGCCGCGCCTGCAGGCGGGCCGCCCAGCCGGGCAAGCCGATCACCTGGCGCTCGCGGCCGGCGAAGCGGCCGGCCAGGCGCACCAGCTCGCCCAGGGTATGGATGGCCGGGCCACCCAGCTCGATCGTGGCGTCGCGGGTGTCGGGCCGCGCCAGGGCAATGGAGAAGGCGGCGGCGACGTCGCCCACGTACACCGGCTGGAAACGCGCGCGGCTGGCCGCCAGCGGCACCAGCGGCAGGTGGCGCTGCAGGCGCGCGAACATGGTTAAAAAATGGTCGCCGGGGCCGAACACCACCGAGGGCCGGAACACGGTGGCCGCCACCTGCGGCTGGCTGCGCGCGGCGAGTTCGCCATCGGCCTTGGAGCGCCCGTACATCGAAGGGCTGGAAGCGCTGGCGCCGAGCGCGCTCATGTGCAGGTAGCGCGGCACGCCCACATCTGCGCAGGCAGCAGCGATGCGGCGCGGCAGTTCGACGTGCAGGTGGCGGAAACCTTCGCCATAGGGCCGGCCATGGCCGCCATGCAGCACGCCGACCAGGTTGATCGCGGCGTCGCGCCCGGCCAGCAGCTTGCGCAGCACGGCGTCGTCATGGATATTGGCCACCTCGAGGTCGACACCCGGCAGCATGGTCAGTTGCTTGGCGCTTTCGTAGTGGCGCGCCAGGACCAGCACGCCCACCCCATCGTCGGACAGGCGCGCGGCCAGGTGCTGGCCGATGAAGCCGGTGCCGCCGATCAGGACCACCTTGAGCGGCCGCGCGACCATGGCTAGTCCAGTACCGACGTGCTGCCCGGGCGCGGGCTGATCGTGCCCAGGCGCGCCTTGAGTGATTGCGGCTTGCCCTCGAAGATCGAGGCGTAGTTGGTGGCATTGGCCATGACGTTGCGCACATAGCCGCGCGTCTCGGTGAAAGGGATGGATTCGACGAAGATCGCGCCCTCCATCGGCGCATCGAGCCGGCCGCGCCAGGTGCGCGAGCGGCCCGGGCCGGCATTGTAGGCGGCCGTGGCCAGCACTTGCGAGCCTTCGAAATTCGCGAGCACCATATTCATGTAGTTGGCGCCGAGCGTGATATTCGTATGCAGGTCGTTGAGCATGGTGTGCACGAAATTATCCAGGCCAATCTTGGCCGCCACCCACTTGCCGGTGGCGGGCATCACCTGCATCAGGCCCGACGCGCCGACGCCGGAACGGGCGTCGCGGATGAAGCGCGATTCTTGCCGGATGAGGCCATACACCCAGGCCTTGTCGAGACTCAGGCCATGGGCGGTGGGCTTGAGGACCTCGAGGTGCGGCGCCGGGAAGCGCTGGTCGTAGCTGAGCTCGGTGCGCGTGCGCAGCGAGGTTTCGATCATGCGATCGAGCATCTCGTTGCGGCGCGCCAGCTCGGCGGCGGCCAGCAGCTGACGTTCAGACAGCCCGCGCAAGCCCCAGTTCCATTCGCGGTTACCTTCCGCGCGCAGGCTCAAACGGTAGAACTTCAGGGCCCGCTGCAGGCTGGCATTATTGGTCGCCTGGGACAGTTCGGCGGCCGTGATCGGCGCTACCGGCGGCGGCGCCACCACCTGGTTGCCCAGCTCTTCATAAGCCAGCTGGGTATAGAACGTGGTCTGGGCGGCGATGCCCTGCCACAGCGCGCGCGCCTCGTCGCTGCGGCCTTCGGCCTGCAGGGCGCGGCCCAGCCAGTAGATCCAGGTGGAATCGGCGCGCAGGTTGGACGGCATCGCCTCGATGGTGGCGCGCACTTCCTTCCAGTCGCCGCGGCGCAGCGCCATGCGGGTCTTCCACTGCATCTGGAATTCGGTCAGCGTTGCACCCCTGGCGCGGTCCCAGTAGCCGTGCGCCTCGGGCGCCAGCGCGATCGAGGCGGCCAGCGCCACATTGGCCCAGCCGATGGCGCGCTCTTCGCCCGTCAGTTGCGGACCGTTCTTTTCCAGGCTGGCGACGGCGATCTTGAGCGTGGTGCGCGCCATGCGGCCGACCGCCACCAGGTATAGTTCGCGCTCGGCGCGGCTCTTGCCGATGCCGCGCGCCAGCGCCATCGCGGGCATGTCGACCGCCTGGGCGGCGCGGGTTTCCGGCAGGCCCAGCAGCACGCCGACGCGCCGCGCGGGGCCGGTGGTATTGTCCAGGCCGGCAATGCGCAGCTGCCACAGCAGGTCGGCCTGGGTGAACTGGCCGTTGCCGGCCAGTTGCGCGATCAGGCCGCCGCAGGCATCGCCATAGCTGGCCGGGGATTTGAGCAATGCGCGCGCCTCGTCGGCCACCCGCTCGCCGCGTTCGGCGCGTGCCAGCAAGGCATAGCAACGGATCTGCACGCTGCCAGACTGGGCCAGCGTACCGGCTTCGCGCTCGAAGGTATTCCATTCGCGCCGCTTGCCCAGCTCCAGCAGCCATTCGGCGCGCAATTGTTCGGCCACGGCCGTGCCTTCGTGACGGCGCAGCACTTGCAGCACCTCATCCTGGATGGCATCGCGCAGGCGCGGTTTCAGACGATAATAGTCGACGTAGGATGCCAGCGAGTAATTCGACGACAGGCGCGAGGCGATCGCATTGGTGCGCGCATCATCGTTCTGGCGCGCCGCTGCCCGCAATAGCAGGAAATTGTCGTCATCGGCGCGGCTGTCGGCCACCAGGGTCGGCCCGCCGGCGGCCGGCACGCCCACCGTGCCGGCGCCGGGAACGGACGGCGCACCGGCAGGTATCGGCGGCAGCGCGATCTCGGGCGCGGGTGCATCGGGGTCTTCCTGGGCCATGACGCCTGCAGGCAATGCGCAGGACAGAACAAGGGCAATAGCGGCCGGCAACAGGCCGGCTGACAATTTCGATTGATACATCCACAACTCTCACATTACGCTGCATTGAAACCATGACCGGCGAACCAAGAATACCACGCGCCTCCGGGCCTCTACCAGACACGGCAGTCAGCAATGTTGCCCAGCAACAGGATAAAGCCTTGCTGCGCAACACCCTCAAGGCCTTGCGGCGGGCGATCGATCCGGCCACCAGGCATGCCTGGGACGACCGCATCGGCGCGCGCGTGATTGCCTGGTGGCAGGCGCATCCCCAGACAACGCTGGGCGTGTACTGGCCGCTGGCGGGCGAACCGGACTTGCGTCCAGCCTACGCGGAAATGGCCGCGGCAGGCGTACGGCTGGCATTGCCGGTGGTGGTCGAGCGCGATGCGCCGTTGGGATTTGCCGAATGGATTCCGGGTGAGCCGACGGAGACGGACCGGCTGGGGGTGGCGGTGCCGAGCGCGTTGCGGATGATCGAACGGCCGCCGGCCTTGCTGGTGCCTTGCCTGGGGTTCAATGCGCAAGGGTATAGGGTGGGGTATGGGGGTGGGTTTTATGACCGGACCCTGGCGCCGGCGCCGCGGCCGGCGACGGTGGGGATTGCGTATGCGTGCCAGTTGGTCGCGTTCGATGGGGATGTGCACGATGTGCCGTTGGATAGCGTCATCACCGAGGAGTAGCGCGCCACGATGCGAACGTAAGCTGAACGCGTCGGCGGCAAAGCTGCCAACCCTATGTAGGGTTGGCAGCTTGCTGCCGACGCGTTCAAGCGACCGATGAACAGCCCGGCATTACCCCCGCAACCGTTGCCAGATCGCCGTCGTCGGCGCCGCCTGGTTCATGCTGTAGAAATGCAGCCCCGGCGCGCCACCGGCCAGCAGGCGTTCGCACAGGCCGGTCACGACGTCCAGCCCGAAGGCCTTGATCGAGGCGCTGTCGTCGCCGAAGCTGGCCAGCTTGAGGCGCACCCAGCGCGGGATCTCGGCGCCGCACATATCGGAGAAACGCATCAGCTGCATATAGTTCGTGATCGGCATGATGCCGGCCACGACCGGCACATCGACACCCAGCTTGCGCACATTGTCGACGAACTGGAAATAGGCGTCGGCATTGTAGAAATACTGGGTGATGGCGGCATTCGCCCCGGCCTGGACCTTGCGCGCGAAAGCCTGCAAATCGTCTTGCGGCGAACGCGCCTGCGGGTGCATCTCGGGATAGGCCGCGACCTCGATGTGGAACCAGTCGCCGGTTTCCTGGCGAATGAATTCGACCAGTTCGCTGGCATAGCGCAGCTCGCCCGCGCCGCCGTAACCGCTCGGCAAATCGCCGCGCAGGGCCACCACGCGCTTGATGCCGCTGTCCTGGTATTGCTTGAGGACGTCGCGGATCGAATCGCGCGTGGCGCCGATGCAGGACAGGTGCGGCGCGGCTTCATGGCCGGCGGCCTGGATCTCGCGCACCGTCGCCAGCGTGCCCTGCTGGGTGCTGCCGCCGGCGCCGAAGGTCACCGAAAAATACTTCGGGTTCAGCTCGGCCAGCTTCGCGCGCGCGAGGCGCAGTTTCTCGGCGCCTTCCGGCGTCTTGGGCGGGAAGAACTCGATACTGAAATCAGGAGTTTCCATCTTTGTCGGAAAGAAGCAAGGTAGAAAGCGCCCACGAAATAATGCTGTACAGGATGGCTGCCAGGAAGGCCGACCAGAAACCCGCCACCTGGAAGCCGTCGACCACATTCGACACCAGCCAGAACAGCAAGGCGTTGATGACCAGGATGAACAGGCCCATCGACACCAGGGTGACCGGCAGGGTCAGGATCACCAATACCGGACGGATCAGGGTATTGACCAGTCCGAGCACCAGCGCCGCGATCAGGGCGGTGCCGATGCTGGAGACGTCGACGGAGTGCATCAGGTAAGGCAGGGCCATCAGGGCCGCGGCATTGATCAGCCAGGTAATCAGCAGGCGCATCGGTACAGACTTTCGTGGTACGCGGATGCCGCATCGTCAGCAATGCGGCATCCGGTTATTAGATAAGCGAAACGTCCCGAAGGACGTTTCACATGATTACAAGCGGCTACCGATCAGTAACGGTAGTGTTCCGGCTTGTACGGGCCTTCCTGGCTCACCGAGATGTAGTTCGCCTGCTCTTCGGTCAGCGTGGTCAGCTGGGCGTTGAGCTTCTTGAGCTGCAGGCGCGCGACTTTCTCGTCCAGTTTCTTCGGCAAGGTATACACGCCCACCGGATACTGCGCGGTGTTCATGAACAGCTCGATCTGGGCGATGGTCTGGTTCGCGAACGACGAGCTCATCACGTACGACGGGTGGCCGGTGCCGCAACCCAGGTTCACCAGGCGACCTTCGGCCAGCAGGATGATGCGATGGCCATCCGGGAAGATGACGTGGTCGACTTGCGGCTTGATGTTGTCCCACTCATATTTCTTGAGTGCAGCGACTTCGATTTCGTTGTCGAAGTGACCGATATTGCAGACGATGGCCTGGTCTTTCATCTTGAGCATGTGCTGCTCGGTGATGACGTGGTAGTTGCCGGTGCAGGTGACGAAGATGTCGCCGTGTTCGGCGGCGTAGTCCATGGTCACGACGCGATAGCCTTCCATCGCCGCCTGCAGTGCGCAGATCGGATCGATTTCGGTGACCCACACCTGGGCCGACAGCGCGCGCATGGCCTGGGCCGAACCTTTACCGACGTCGCCATAGCCGGCGATGACGGCGATCTTGCCGGCGACCATCACATCGGTGGCGCGCTTGATGCCGTCGACCAGCGATTCGCGGCAGCCATACAGGTTGTCGAACTTCGACTTGGTGACCGAGTCGTTGACGTTGATCGCCGGGAAGGCCAGCTTGCCTTCCTGGTGCATCTGGTACAGGCGGTGCACGCCGGTGGTGGTTTCTTCGGTCACGCCCTTGATTTCTGGCAGGCGCTTCGAGTACCACGACGGATCGCGGGCCAGGCGGCCCTTGATCGCGTTGAACAGGCAGATTTCTTCTTCCGAGCCTGGTTTGTCGAGCACCGAGATGTCTTTCTCGGCGCGCACGCCCAGGTGCAGCAGCAGGGTGGCATCGCCGCCGTCGTCCAGGATCATATTGGCGTAGGTTTGGCCAGATGCGTCGCCAGGCCATTCGAAGATGCGGTGGGTGTATTCCCAGTACTCGTCCAGGGTCTCGCCCTTGACGGCGAACACTGGCGTACCGACCGAGGCGATGGCCGCGGCGGCGTGGTCTTGCGTCGAATAGATATTGCACGATGCCCAGCGCACGGTGGCGCCCAGGGCTTCCAGGGTGCGGATCAGGACCGCGGTCTGGATGGTCATGTGCAGCGAACCGGCAATGCGCGCGCCCTTGAGCGGCTGGGTCGCGGCGTATTCGTCCTGGATCGCCATCAGGCCCGGCATCTCGGTTTCGGCGATGCGGATTTCCTTCTCGCCCCAGGCTGCCAGGGAAATGTCGGTGACGATGTAGTCTTGGGAATCTTTGAGTACGGCGTTCATCACGCCCTCCTTTCAATGTTTAGAAAAAAGTAACGTGAGCGCAGTTGCTGTGATATCCGAGCCTGGCAAAGAGGGACCTCTCTGTCGCAACGCTCCTCGGAACGGGGTAGTTTAGCACGCTTGAACGGCGGAAGGAACAACGCCGCGTAGGGTCGGCGGCTCTGCCGCCGACGCGGTGATAGTTGGCGGTCAAATCATCGGGCGCGAAATCGGCGCTGATAAAGTTGGCGGTCAAATCATGCGGCGCGCAATCGGCGCCGATAACAATCACCGCGTCGGCGGCGTAGCCGCCAACCCTACAGTATTGAACGCTTATGCCAGGCCCGCTGCAGCGCGCAGTTCGGCCGCCTTGTCGGTGCGTTCCCAGGTGAACTCTGGTTCTTCGCGGCCGAAGTGGCCGTAGGCCGCGGTCTTGGTGTAGATCGGGCGCAGCAGGTCGAGCATCTGCACGATGCCTTTCGGGCGCAGGTCGAAGTGCTCGTTGACCAGGGCCGCGATTTTGTCGTCCGGGATCACGCCGGTGCCTTCGGTGTACACGGTGATGTTGATCGGACGCGCCACGCCGATCGCGTAGCTGACCTGCACCTGGCACTGGCGCGCCAGTCCGGCGGCGACGATGTTCTTGGCGACATAGCGTGCGGCATAGGCGGCCGAACGGTCGACCTTGGACGGATCTTTACCCGAGAACGCACCGCCGCCGTGCGGGGCTGCGCCACCGTAGGTGTCGACGATGATCTTGCGGCCGGTCAGGCCGCAATCGCCCTGCGGGCCGCCGATGACGAAGCGGCCGGTCGGGTTGACCAGGAAGCGGGTTTTCTCCAGCCACTCGCGCGGCAGGGTCGGCTTGATGATTTCTTCGATGACGGCTTCTTCGATCTGCGAATGGGTGACGTCAGGGTGGTGCTGGGTGGACAGCACCACGGTGTCGACCGCGACCGGGCGGCCGTCGACGTAACGCAGGGTGACCTGCGATTTCGCATCCGGACGCAACCATGGAAGGCGGCCATCCTTGCGCAGCTGCGACTGGCGCTCGACCAGGCGGTGCGCGTAATAGATGGCGGCTGGCATCAGCTCGGGCGTTTCGTCGCAGGCGTAGCCGAACATCAGGCCCTGGTCGCCCGCGCCCTGGTCGAGGTCGATGCCGGCGCCTTCGTCCACGCCCTGGGCGATGTCTGGCGACTGCTTGTCGTAGCAGACCATGACGGCGCAGCCCTTGTAGTCGATGCCGAAATCGGTGTTATCGTAGCCGATGCGCTTGATGGTATTGCGCGCCACCGAGATGTAGTCGACGTTGGCATGCGTGGTGATCTCGCCGGCCAGCACCACCAGGCCGGTATTGCACAGGGTTTCGGCGGCAACGCGCGCGTGCGGGTCTTGCTCGAAGATGGCGTCGAGGATGGCGTCGGAAATCTGGTCAGCGACCTTGTCCGGGTGGCCTTCGGAGACGGATTCGGAAGTAAAGAGGTAGTCGTTCGACATGTAGGCTCCAGTTACTGTGTACATGAATTGCCGCAGCAAACTGTTGCCTGCGACGCTTTAGCGAAATTTATATTCCGCTTCGCAAGTTGTCTGTTAACTCGGCGGATCCAGCATAAAGTGGTATTTTACGCTTCCTTGGAATTTTGGTGTGGAAACGCACGCGCTTATGCTGATGCGCTTCGACACCCATCAATCGACATGCTAGTAGTAATTTTCCGAATATTATCTGTTTTCCCCTTGTCCTTCTTGCACGCGCTCGGCGCAGCGCTGGGCTGGCTGGTGTATTGGCTGTCGCCGTCGTACAAGCGCCGGCTGCGCGCCAACCTGGCCCAGGCCGGCTATGACGGGCATTGGAAACAGGCCGTTTCCGAAGCCGGCAAGGCCGCGATCGAGCTCGCCTTCGTGTGGTGCGCCAAGCCGGAACGGGTTGCCAGGCATGCCACGGTGGAAAACTGGGAACTGGTCCAGGAAAAACTCGACGCCGGCCGCGGCATTGTGTTCCTGACGCCACACCTGGGCTGCTTCGAAATGACGGCGCAGCAAATCGCGCTCAAGACCGCGTTGACGGTCATGTATCGTCCGCCGCGCAAGGATGCACTCCGGCCGCTGGTCGAAGGCGCGCGTGCGCGCCACAACCTGCTCCTGGCGCCGGCCAACCTGTCCGGCGTGCGCATCCTGGCCAAGACGCTCAAGAGCGGCCAGCCGATCGGCTTGTTGCCCGACCAGGTGCCGCAGGAAGGCGAAGGCGTGTGGGCGCCTTTCTTCGGCCGCAACGCCTATACGATGACCCTGCCGGCCAAGCTGGCCCAGCTGGGCAAGGCCGACATCCTGCTGGTGTATGCAGAACGCCGTCCTCGCGGCGCCGGCTATATCGTGCGCTTCGTCCCCTTCGATGGCGATCTGGGCGGCAGCGCGGCCGAGCAGGCGGCGGCGATCAACCGCGCCATGGAGCAGCTGATCGCTCGTGCGCCGGCCCAATATTTCTGGAGCTATAACCGCTACAAGCAGCCGGACGGCGTGGCCGGACCCGACAGCGAGGTCCCGGCATGAGGCTCTTGCTCGGTGTACTGTGGCTGCTGCATTTCCTGCCGCTGCCCATCCTGGGCCGCATCGGCGAAGCGATCGGCAGCCTGATGTTCGTGATCATGGGCCGGCGGCGCCATATCGCGCTGACCAACCTGCGCCTGACCATGCCCGAACTCGACGAAGCGGCGCGGCGCGACATCGCGCGCCGCCATTTCCGTGCCTACGCGCGCAGTATCGTCGAGCGCTCGATCCTGTGGTGGGCGCCCGAGGAGCGGGTGCGCAGCCTGATCCAGGTCGAGCCGGCGGTGCCGCAGGCCGAGATGGAAGCCGGCCCCACGATCCTGCTGTGCCCGCACTTCGTGTGCCTGGACGTGGCCGGCGTCGCCTCGCGCGTGATCCCGGTGTGCAGCATGTATGTGCCGCAGAAAAACGAAGCCTTCGACCGCCTGCTGCGCCACGGCCGCGAACGCTACGGCCCGGTGCGGCTGGTGACACGCAAGGAAGGCATCAAGCCGATCCTGCGCGCGCTGCGCGACGGCCTGCCCTATTTCATGCTGCCGGACATGGATTTCGGCGAGAAGGATGCCGAGTTCGTGCCCTTCTTCGGCGTGCAGGCGGCGACCCTGACGGCGCTGGGCCGCATCGCCGCGACCACCGGCGCCAAGGTGATCCCGGTGATCGCCACCTATCTGCCGAACTACCAGGGCTGGCGCGTGCGCTTCTACCCTGCGTGGGAAAATTATCCGGGCGACGATATGGTCGAAGCGACCCGCCGCATGAACGCCTTCATCGAGGAGCGCGTGCGCGAGGCGCCGGAACAATACTTCTGGACCCACAAGCGTTTCAAGACCCGTCCGCCGGGCGAACCTTCGCTGTATGATTAATCTATGAAATTGAAATTCACCAAGATGCACGGCGCCGGCAACGACTTCGTCGTGATCGATGCCATCAACCAGCCGATCGACGTCGATGGCATGCAGGCCGATCAATGGCAGCGCCTGGCCGACCGCCGCTTCGGCATCGGCGCCGACCAGATCCTGGTCGTCGAGCGCCCGAACCAGGACGGCGTGGACTTCCGCTACCGCATCTTCAACAACGATGGCAGCGAAGTCGAGCAATGCGGCAACGGCTCGCGCGCCTTCGTCCGCTTCGTGCTCGAGCAAGGCCTGACCCGCGAGCGCAGCATCCGCGTGCAAACCATGTCGGGCATCATCAACCCGCGCCTGGAAGACGATGGCAGCGTGACGGTGGACATGGGCGCCCCGCGCCTCGATCCCGCCGAGGTGCCGTTCGACAGCGCTGGCCTGAACGGCAAGCCCGAGGGTGAGGACACGCTGTGGCCCTTGCCGGTTGGCGGCGAGGCGGTGCAGATCTCGGTGGTTTCGATGGGCAATCCGCATGCGGTGCAGGTCGTGCACAACGTCGACACCGCGCAGGTGGAACAGACCGGCCCGCTGATCGAACACCATGAGCGCTTTGTAAAGCGCGTCAACGCCGGCTATATGCAGGTGGTCGACCGCCATCATATTCGCCTGCGCGTGCATGAACGCGGCGCCGGCGAGACGCTGGCCTGCGGCACCGGCGCCTGCGCGGCGGTGGTGGCAGGTATTCGGCGCGGCCTGCTCGATTCGCCGGTGCGCGTATCGGCCCGTGGGGGCGAACTCAGCATCGCCTGGGCGGGGCCGGGTCAATCGGTCTACCTCAGCGGACCGGCGGTGTCGGTATTCGAGGGCGACATCGAGATCTGACGCAGCCGATCTCGCATTCGGGGGCGCAGCGGCGCCCTTTTTCTTTTCTGCCTGCGTAGGGTGGAAGGGTCTGCCTTCCACGCGTTCAAGTCACCTATGTGCAGCAACCATTCATGTTCCAGTTGGCGCCTTCCACGCCTCGGCGCTCATGCAGCCAGCTCGATGTCGCCCCCGCCATCGTCGTCGTTGCCGGGCATCGCCACATTGAGCAGGGTGCGCAACCGGTACAGGCGCTGCCGGTAGTTTCCTTCAGGCCCGGTCGGGCCGCAGTCGACCTGTTCGAACAGGCGCACGATGCGGTCCAGCGCCTCGCGCTGCTGCGTCGATTCGACCATCACCAGCCGCCGCTTGCTGCGGCCGTAGCTGGCGCGGATGTCGATGACCAGGCAATGGCCCTGGTCGGCGGCGCCCACGTCGAGCAACAGCGCCTCGGCGCGCGAGAGATCGAACAGCGCCGCCAGCTCGATGCGCGCGGCCAGCAGCGGATGCGCCGCCAGCGCGTCGGCGTGGCTGGCCAGCAGCCGGCCGGTCTCGGTATACGGCGCGCTGGCGGCGCGCGGCGCGATCTTGCGCAACAGTTCCACGGCCTCTGGGGAGCCCTGGGCCGCCGCCTTCTGCAACCAGTACACGGCGCGCACGTCGTTGCTCTCGTTTTCGCGGCGCGCGCGCCAGGCATTGTGGCCGCACTCGAGCTGGGCGTCGCGGTATCCCATCTCGGCGGCCCGTTCCAGGTAGCGCTGGGCGTCGGCCACGTTTCGCTGCGAAAACTCGGGCTTGATATAGATGCGCGACAGCGCATACCAGGCCTCGGCCAGGCCTTGCTCTCCCGCCAGCGTGAGCCAGCGGATCGCCTTCTTGAAATTGGCCACCGGGGCGCTGCCCGCCTGGGCATTGACCGGGCAAGCGCCGCTGGCGCAACGCCGGCCGTCGACCCGCATGCGCGCATGGCGCAGGCCCAGCGCCAGCTGGGCGTGGCAGTCGTGCTCGGCCGCGGCGAGTTCCCAGAACACGGCCGGTTCGCCCGGCCGGCAGACCGCGGCCACGGCGCCGGCGTCCAGTGCCGGCAGGCCGCTCACGCCGTCGAGCGCCGGATCGAGCAGACGCGCGCAGCACGACAGCAGCGTGATCTCGTCGGGTGCGAAACGGCGCATCTCGCCCTGTTCGCCGCGCTCGTTCACCAGCGCGCGTGCCTGCGGCAAGGCGCGGCCAAGGTAGTCGTCCCAGCGCCGCGCCGCCCAAGCCGCGTCGAGGGCGGCGTATTGCGCGCTGCCGGCGCCAGGCTGGCGCCCGTCGGGGTCAGGCGAACGCGCTGGCGTGCGCCCGGTGGCGCCTGGCGTGTCGGCCTTGGGCGCCGGCGCCCGCGTTGCAGGCTGGGTTTGCTTACCCTGGCGTTGCGACAGCATCCACTGCGCATGCTGGAAACCCGCGCGCGCCGCGTCCTCGAGCGCCCGCACCGCCTTCGGCTGCTGCTGGGCCGCCGCCGGCGCTGCATCGAGCACCAGCTGGGCGAATACCAGGCCGGCATGCAGGCTGCCGTCGTCGTAGGCGCGCTCGTACCACTGGGCGACTGCGGCTGCGTTGCGCTGAGCTAGTTCAAGAGGAATATGGTTGCCGATCAACTGCCATGCTGGTGGACAGTCTTGCCGGGCCGCACGTTCGAGCCAGTGCAGGGCCGTCGGCAGGCTCTGCGGGAGTCCGGCGCTGCCGAACAAATACAGCTTGCCCAGCTCCAGCTGGGCCGCCACCTGCCCGGCGCGGGCGTTGCGAATGATCGCCAGTTCTTCGCGGTTAGCCATCGTTGGAATACAGTAAAAAAGTGAATCGGCAACACGCAACGGCGACGGCATGACGACCGGTCTGCCCCAAGGCGCACCGGCCTGGCGAGCTTGCCAATATACAAGGTATTGACAAGCCCTGTCGTCCCCCGTGTGTAGAGGCCAAAGTCTAAGCCGCGGACACCAGCGATTCGATTCGATTCTGGGCTGAGTTGAGCCGGCGCAAAGCAGAGTCAAACGGATGAAACCGGCCCTGCTGGACGCACATCAAGGGCTAGCGCTCGTGGCCGCCTTACCGAGAAACGCCGTCATTCCTGTCCCGGATGCGAAAAACCCGGGATTTGTTACACGCATGATGAAGCGCGTTTCAAAAATACAACAGCACAATTGGATTTATTGGCGATCTACCAAGCCTGCCGCTGATAATCGACCGAATAGCTGGTCCTGAAGTTTGAAACAATCAAGGTGACGAAGCGGCGTCCGTCTTGCCAACGGGCCGATTGCACGCGTTATCCTGATGCGGGGAAAAATCGATGAAGAAATCCCTCCTGGCCGTCGCACTGCTTGGTGCTTGCGCCGGTGCGGCCCATGCGCAGGGTTCGGTGCAAGTCTACGGCAACCTCGATGCCGGCATCGTCAAGCGCAGCGGCCAGGACGTGAGCATCGGCAAGCGCGCCGCCAATACCCTTGGCTTTCGCGGCACCGAAGACCTGGGCAATGGTTTCAAGGCCCTGTTCCACATTGAGATGCGGTACGAGCCGGATACCGGCAGCAGCGAAGTCGGCCCCGATGGCAACCGGCGCGCGCTGTTCCAGGGCCAGAGCCGGGTCGGCCTGCAGGGCGGCTTCGGCACGCTGCGCATCGGCCGCGGCCTGACCCCGTTCCACGAAACCATCGGCAACTTCGAACCCTTTCATGCGATCCCGACCGAGGGCGGCTTCCATACCGATCTGAGCGTCGCCGGCTACAGCTCGCAGCCGCTCGATCCGGTAGGCGCTTCCGGCAACCGCTGGTCGAACGCCGTCTGGTACAACTCGCCGGTCGTCAATGGCTTCCAGCTCAATACCGCGCTCGCGACCAAGGAAAGCAATGGCGGCGTCGCCATCATCGGCCGCGGCAGCGCCGGTGCGCCGCAATACCCGGCCGGCGCCGAAGCGTCGGCCAATCCGTTCTCGGTCTCGGCCACCTACAGCCACGGCCCGGCCGCCCTGATGGCGGCATATGAGCGCAATGCGATCGAATCGAAGGTCTGGTCGGTCGGCGCCTCGGTCCAGGCCACCCCTGGGCTCAAGCTCATGGGCACGTTCACCCGGCTCGACGAAGACCATACCCGCCTGCTCAATACGGACACCCGGTCGTGGGTGCTGGGCGCCAACTACACCTTCGGTCCTGGCAAATTTTTAGCGGGCTATGGCCAGAAAGACAGCGACGGACTGGAGAAGGTCAGGCAATTGTCGCTGGGGTATGAATACAGCCTGTCCAAACGCACCTATCTCTATATTGACGCCTCGCGCAAGAAGGGACTGCGGAACAATCCGGCCACGGTCAACCAGTACGACATCGGCATCCACCACACGTTCTGACGCCAGGTTTTTCTCTCATCCTTCCTGCATGGACGCTCCCGGGAACAGGCCGGAAACGCAGCTTATTGCCCGTTCATGTCGTGTTTTCACAACGACATCTCCTCCTCTGCGATTTCGCGAACGAGCGTTCTGTACAGTGCGCAAGGGCAATGGCATATTGGAGAAGCGAGCTCATGCATCGCCCCAAGAAAATAATATGGAGACACGATGAAGAAAAGCCTGATCGCCGCCCTGCTCGGCGCTACGTTTGCATGCTCCGCCCTGGCCCAGACCAGCGTCCAGATCTACGGCATCGCCGATGCCGGCGTGATGTGGCAAAAAGGCGGACCGACCAAGGTCTATAGTGGCGGTGCCGATGGCTCCCGCCTCGGTATCCGGGGCAGCGAAGACCTGGGCAACGGCTACAAGGCCATCTTCAATCTCGAGGCCCGGGTCGAACTCGACAACGGCTCGCAGCAGCCGGCCCTGATGAACGATAATCCCGGCCGCTACCTGCTGCGCGGCATGGAACAGATTCCGCAAGCCATCCGCGACCGCCTGCAGGCGACGATCCAACCGCCGGGCGCACCGGCCGTCAACCAGGAAAAAGCCCTGTTCGACCGCACCGCGATGGTCGGCCTGATCACCCCGATCGGCGCCATCATGCTGGGCCGCATGTACACCCCGGGCTACGAGGTGTTCAATATGGCCGACGCCTTCGAATCGGGCACCGCCGGCACCTGGGGCCACGTCACGGGAGGCACCGCCGGCTTCACCGCCCTGGGCGCCGACATCCGCTCGCAAGAGGCGATCCAGTACCGTATCGCCCTGCCGAACGGCCTGGGCGGCTCGGTGATGTATGGCGCGCGCAATTCCGGCTACCTCGGCCGCTACAAGAAATTCCGCGCCGGTGCCATCACCTACAAGGCCAACGGCTTCGATGTCGGCGTCGGCTACAACCACGGCTACGACCTCCAGAACCGTCCGAGCCTGCGCACCCTGACGGTGGGCGGCTCCTATACCCTGGGCGAGAGCTGGAAATTCTTCGCCGGCTTCCACAGCCAGCGCAACCAGAATTCCGCGCTGCTGCCGGACTATTTGGGCGGCTGGGACCAGGCGGTGGTACCGGCGCTGGTCGCGCAAGGCATTCCGGTTCCGGTCCAGCAGGGCCTGCGCGCGATCTTCGCGACCAACATCAGCGCCAACACCCAGCAGGACGCCAACAGCTACCAGGTCGGCGCACATTACAAGATCGGCAACGGCCGCATCGTGGCCTCGTACGCGCACCAGAACGACCGCACGGCATCGAACAGCGACGCCAACCTGTATGCGGTCGGCTACAACTATTACCTGTCCAAGCGTACCGACCTGTACACGGCGCTGGCCTTCATCAAGAACGACAACGAGGCGCAGTATTCGCCGGGCACCTCGGGCAACCCGGGCGGCTTCACCGAAGCGCCGGGCGCCGACGGCCGCGCCCTGCAGATGGGCATCCGTCACCGCTTCTGACGGCTTTCGGGCACGATCGAGACGCCTTCGGGCGTCTTTTTTGTTATATCTTAAAACTTCGGCACCATGCCCGCGTCGGGTAAAATGCTTCGATTCTTTCCACCACCCAATTCCCCATGAGCATCGCCCCACTGGACGCCAACACTGTCGCGCAATACCTGATCGATCACCCGCAATTCTTCCAGGAGCACGCCGGCCTGCTGGGCGAAGTGAAACTGTCGAGCCCCCTCACCGGCCGCGCCGTGTCGCTGCAGGAACGGCAGATGGAAGTGATGCGCGATAAATTCCGTGCGCTCGAACTGCGCCTGTCGGACCTGTCGCGCCGCGCCGAGGAAAACGCCGGCATCGCCAACCGCTTCCACGCCTGGACCCAGGCCTTGCTGGTCTCCAAGGGCGGCGCGGCCATGGCGCGCGACCTGGCCGACGGCCTGCGCACCCATTTCATCGTGCCGCAAGTGACCCTGCGTCTGTGGAATGTAGCGCCGGAATTTGCCGGCGAATGGTTCGCCCAGGGCGTGTCGGACGATGCGCGCATCTTCGCCAACAGCCTGCGCGCGCCGTATTGCGGCCCGAACAACGATTTCGAGGCGGTGCGCTGGCTCGACGATGCCGATGCGATCCGCTCGACCGTGATGCTGCCGCTGGGCCAACCGGGCCAGAGTGTCGGCCTGCTGGTGCTGGGCTCGCCCGATCCGGCGCGCTTCACGACCGCGATGTCGACCGATTTCCTGGTCCACATCGCCGCCACCTCGACCACCGCGCTGGCGCCGCTGCGCGCCTGAGCCAGGGGCCATGGACTGGGTCGCGCGCTACCTGGGCGAGCTGGCCACCGGGCGCCAGCTGTCGGCGCACACGGTCGCCGCCTACCGCCGCGACCTGGCCGAGCTCGCAAGGCTGGCCGGCCACGACGACTGGCCCAGGCTGACCCATGTCGACATTCGCCGCTACGCCGCCAAGCTGCATGCCGGCGGCCAGTCGGCGCGCACGATCGCGCGCAAGCTGTCCGGCTGGCGCGGTTTCTATGCCTGGCTGTCGAACCAGACCCCGCTGGCGGCCAACCCGGTCGACGGCGTGCACGCCCCGAAACGCCCCCGGAGCCTGCCCAAGGCGCTGGCCGTCGACGATGCCGTGCAATTGATGGAAGCAAATACACGCGGCCACGCCGAACCCTTCGAGCTGTGCAACCGCGCCATGTTCGAGCTGCTGTATTCGAGCGGCCTGCGGGTATCGGAGCTGGCTGGGCTGGACCTCGCCTGGCAGGATGCACGCGCCGGCCAGCCGGCCTCGCTCGGCTGGCTCGACCTGCAGGCCGGCGAAGTGGTGGTCACCGGCAAGGGCAACAAGATGCGCCGGGTGCCGGTCGGCGGCCCGGCGCGCGAAGCGCTGGCGGCCTGGCTGGCGGTGCGTCCCGCGGCGCGCGACGGCAGCGCCGCCCTGTTCCTGTCGGCGCGCGATACCCGCATCTCGCCGCGCGTGGTGCAGGGCCGGCTCAAGCAGCATGCGCTGCGCGCCGGCACCCCGGTCCACGTGCATCCGCACGTGCTGCGCCACTCCTTCGCCTCGCACCTGCTGCAATCCTCGGGCGACTTGCGCGCGGTGCAGGAATTGCTCGGCCACGCCAGCATCACCTCGACCCAGATCTATACGGCATTGGACTTCCAGCACTTGTCGAAGGTGTATGATGCGGCCCATCCTCGCGCCAAGGCAAGTAAGGCCTGACGCAGGCGCGCCATTCCGGCCACATCTTCCAGTGGATGGTTTGAACTCGATCAACACCGAACACGCTTCATGGTGAGCTTGCAGGAATTGCGGCATAATCCCCCGGTTCTTTTGTCCAACCCCCAACACGAGTAGCGAACCAATGGACCTGATTCCCAGCACCATCCTGACCGGCTTCCTCGGCGCGGGCAAAACCACCCTGCTCAACCGCATCCTGCAAGAAGAGCATGGCATGCGCATCGCCGTCATCGAAAACGAGTTCGGGCAGGAGAATATTGACAACGAAATCCTGGTGCAGGATGCGAGCGAGCAAATCGTCGAGATGAACAACGGCTGCATCTGCTGCACCGTGCGCGGCGACCTGATCGTGGCCCTGAACAGCCTGGCGCAGAAACGCGCCGCCGGCGAGATCCAGTTCGACCGCGTGGTGATCGAAACCACTGGCCTGGCCAATCCGGGCCCGGTCGCCCAGACCTTCTTCGTCGACGAAGAAGTAGGCGCTAACTACCTGCTCGACGCCGTGGTCACCGTGGTCGACGCCCGCCATGCAATGGACCAGCTGACCCAGAACGAGGAAGCCCAGCGCCAGGTCGGCTTTGCCGACAAGATCCTGCTATCCAAGACCGACCTGGTCGATGCCGCCGCCGTCGAGGCGCTCAAGACGCGCCTGCACCGCATCAACCCGCGCGCCCCGATCGCGACCAGCGACTTCGGCCGGGCGCCGATTTCGGATGTGCTCGACCTGCGCGGCTTCAACCTGAACGACAAGCTGGAACTGGACCCCGACTTCCTGAAAGTCGAAGAGGACCACGATCACGACCATGATCACGATCACGCCCACTGCGGCCACGACCATGCGCATGGCGAAGCCTGCAACCACGACCACCACCACGGCCACCACACGGACGACATCGCCGCCTTCGTGTTCAAGAGCGAGCGTGCCTTCGATCCCGAGCGCCTGGAGCAATTCCTCGGCAGCCTGGTGCAGGTATTCGGGCCGCAAATGTTGCGCTATAAAGGCGTGCTGCGGATGGAAGGCGTGGACCGCAAGGTCGTGTTCCAGGGCGTACACCAAATCATGGGTAGCGACGTCGGGCCGAAATGGGGCGAAAACGAGACGCCTGCCACCAAGATGGTGTTTATTGGCAAGAATTTACCAAAAGACGTATTTGTCCGCGGACTTGAACAATGTTTGGTATAAACTACATCGGTTTGACCGGCTCGGTTAAGGACGCATGACGACTGCTGCGACAGTTTGTCGCAGCCTACTCGCCGGACGGACCGGTGCGCTATATACTAGCCGCCAGCCTGCTGTAGCGAACTGTCCTTGCTGCATATGCGGCGCGGCCAGAGATGGGATGGCGCCAGGTCGCCATCAAGGAAGCTTGTCCCGATGCACACCTTAATCGGTTGCAAAATTGACAAGCTGATAAAATGAAAACCTCTGTCGTATCGAAGGCATCATGACTAAAACAACGAAACCGAATACCGCCCCCGAAGAACGCCTCCTGACGGAAGAAGAGATTCGGGCGATGGGCGATGACGACTACATGAATCCGGCCCAGCTCGCGTTCTTCAAGAACCGCCTGCAGGAACTCGAGAAGGAACTGCTGAAGAACGCCGGCGAAACCACGGAACACCTGCGCGAAACCGTCCTGGTTCCCGACCCGGCCGACCGGGCGACGATCGAGGAAGAGCACGCGCTCGAACTGCGCACCCGTGACCGTGAACGCAAGCTGCTCAAGAAAGTCCAGCAATCGATCCAGTCGATCGACGGCGGCGAATACGGCTGGTGCGAAGAAACCGGCGAACCGATCGGCATCCCGCGCCTGATCGCCCGCCCGACCGCCACGCTGTCGCTGGAAGCCCAGCAGCGCCGTGAGCTGAAGCAAAAACTGTACGGCGACTGATTTATCGCCGCGCCCACCAAAAAAGCATGCGACCCTTCGCATGCTTTTTTTGTTTGCACGTCCGTTGCGCCGACAGGGCCGCGCACGGTTCAAGCGCCATGCGGTCTGTCCGTTTCCCTTCGGATACACTAACGCTGGCGGCGTGCGCACAGCATGCATGCGCAGGGTTCGTGCTATGGTCTGGCACGTCTGGCCTAATTGACAACGGTGAGCATGGGGCTTTTCTCCTTCCTGAAGAGAAAGAACGATACGGCGGAAATGCGCGACTGGCCGCCGCCCGAGTCGCGCCTGCGCGGCGAGCCGTCGCGCAGGCGAGACGAGCCATCGCGCCTGCGAGACGAGCCATCGCGCCTGCGAGACGAGCCATCGCGCCTGCGAGACGAGCCATCGCGCCTGGACACCGAGGCCGAGCGCGAGCGCCAGCGCGAGATCGCGCGCGCCACCGCCGCCAAGATCGACGAGATCGAGCTCGAATTCGCTGCCGACATGTTCGACGACGAGCCGGCCTGGGGCAGCGCCGCGCGCCGCCCGGCCAACGGCGCCGTGCACCCGGAGCACGACCTCCCGGACCAGGCCGCGGCGCCCGCCAGCGCGCCGGCGGTCGACGAAAGCGCCATCCTGTACGCCAACGGCCAGGCGGGCGCTGCCGAGCAACTGCTGCGCGCCTCGCTGCCGACCCTGGGCCACGCCGAGCGCCTGCCATGGTGGATGCTGTTCGACCTGTACCAGGCCGATGGCCGCGAAGACGCTTTCGAGAGCGTGGCCATCGACTACGCCAGCCATTTCGAGACCTCGCCGCCGGCCTGGAAACCGCTGCCGGCGGCGCTGGATACGACCCGTGCCCATGCCGGCCTGGCGACGGCCGAAACCTTCGGCCCCATGCTTGACGCCACCGTCGCGCCGCGCCTGGAGCGCGTGCTGGAGGCGACGGCGCCGCTCGTGCGCCTCGATTTCGGCCGGGTCACGGCGATCGACGCCGACGGCGCCGCCTGCCTGCTGGCGGCGCTGCAAGACCTGCGCCGTCAACAGACCGGCGGACGCGAGCTGGTGCTGGCCGGCGCCGACACCCTGCTCGCCACCCTGCGCCCGATGCTGGTCATCGGCCAGCGCGGCGCCAGCCCGGCGCCGTGGCTGTTGCTGCTCGAGCTGCTGCTATTGACCCACCGCGAAAAACAGTTCGAGGAAGCGGCGATGGATTACTGCGTCACCTACGAGGTGTCGCCGCCCTCCTTCGAAGCCCCGCTCCACGTGTCCACCGCCGCGCCGGCACCGGGCCACGGTGACCGCTTCATGCTGCCGGCGCTCGTGAGCGGCGCGGATGGAAGCCTGCTGGCGGCCATCGATGCCTACGCCGAGGGGCGCGAGACGCTGGTGCTGGATTGCTCGCGGCTGGCGCGCATCGACTACGCCGGCGCCGGCAGCCTGCTGGCGCGGCTGGATGCGCATGCCGCCGCCGGACGCGCGGTCGAGCTGCGCGAACTGAACCATCTCGTCGCCGCCCTGCTGCGCCTGCTCGGCGCCGGCGATGGCGTGCGGCTTTATCCGCACCGATACTAGCTCGCGATTAGCCGTCAGCCGTCAGCCGCTACCGGCGCGCACTTGGCTTCGAGCATTTAAGGCAGAGCTAATCTTGCAATCGCGCGCACGATCCCCACCTGCTGTTGGCTAGAACATCACGAGGTCAAAATGGAACAATTTCACGGTACAACCATCGTCAGTGTGCGGCGCGGCAACCAGGTCGCGCTGGGCGGCGATGGCCAGGTCACGCTGGGCAATGTGGTCATGAAGGGCTCGGCGCGCAAGGTGCGCAAGCTGTACCAGGGCAAGGTCTTGTGCGGATTCGCCGGCGGCACCGCCGACGCGTTCACGCTGCTGGACCGCTTCGAAGGCAAACTGGAAAAACACCAGGGCAACCTGCTGCGCGCCTCGGTCGAGCTGGCCAAGGACTGGCGCACCGACCGCGTGCTGCGCCGCCTGGAAGCGATGCTGCTGGTGGCCGACCGCGAGTCGACCCTGATCATCACGGGCAACGGCGACGTGCTGGAACCGGAAGACGGCATCGGCGCCATCGGTTCGGGCGGCATCTACGCCCAGTCGGCCGCCAAGGCGCTGTACGAGAACACCGACATGGCCCCAAGCGAGGTCGTCAAGAAGGCGCTCACCATCGCCGGCGAACTGTGCATCTACACGAATATGTCCCACATCATCGAGACCCTGGATTGATATGAGCAGCATCATGAACATGACCCCACCGGAAATCGTGTCCGAACTCGACAAGCATGTGGTCGGCCAGGGCAAGGCCAAGAAGGCCGTCGCCATCGCCCTGCGCAACCGCTGGCGCCGCCAGCAGGTCGACGAAAGCCTGCGCTACGAGATCACGCCCAAGAACATCCTCATGATCGGCCCCACGGGCGTGGGCAAGACCGAGATCGCGCGCCGCCTGGCCAAGCTGGCCGATGCGCCCTTCATCAAGATCGAGGCGACCAAGTTCACCGAGGTGGGCTATGTCGGCCGCGACGTCGACACCATCATCCGCGACCTGATCGACATCGGCGTCAAGCAGACCCGCGCCAGCGAGGCAAAAAAGGTGCGCCAGCGCGCCGAGGACGCGGCCGAAGACCGCATCATCGACATCCTGGTGCCGCCGGCGCGCGACTTCGGCTTCAACGCCAGCAATGGCAATGGCGATCCAAAAGAGGGGGAAGCCACGCGCCAGACCTTCCGCAAGCGTCTGCGCGAAGGATCGCTCGACGACCGCGAGATCGAGATCGAGGTGGCGGAAGCTGCGCCGCAGATGGAAATCATGGCGCCGCCGGGCATGGAAGAAATGACCGAACAGATCAAGTCGATGTTCGCCGGCGTGGGCAATGCGCGCAAGAAGGCGCGCAAGCTCAAGATCAAGGACGCGATGAAGCTGCTGGTCGACGAAGAGGCCGCCAAGCTGATCAACGAAGACGAACTCAAGCAGAAGGCGATCGCCAACGTCGAGCAGAACGGCATCGTGTTCCTGGACGAGATCGACAAGATCGCAACCCGTTCCGAACACGGCGGCGCCGACGTCTCGCGCGCCGGCGTGCAGCGCGACCTGCTGCCGCTGGTCGAGGGCACGACGGTGAACACCAAGTACGGCATGATCAAGACCGATCACATCCTGTTCATCGCCTCGGGCGCGTTCCACCTGGCCAAGCCGTCGGACCTGATCCCGGAACTGCAGGGCCGCTTCCCGATCCGCGTCGAACTCGAATCGCTGTCGATCGACGATTTCAAGAGCATCCTGACCTCGACCCACGCCAGCCTGACCAAGCAGTACGAGGCGCTGCTGGCGACCGAGGGCGTCAAGATCGAGTTCGTCGACGAAGGCATCCACCGCCTGGCCGAGATCGCGTTCTCGGTCAACGAGCGCACCGAGAACATCGGCGCGCGCCGCCTGTACACGGTAATGGAAAAGCTGCTCGAGGAAATCTCGTTCAGCGCCGGGTCCGAGAAGGACCAGATGGTGCGGATCGACGCGGCCTATGTCAATGAACGGCTCGACGCGCTGGCGGTTAACGAAGACCTGTCGCGCTACGTGCTGTAATAATTTTCCCCGGAGTCCCGCATGGCGAACAAGGCATTGGCGACACGGCAAAAGATGCGGCTGCGGGTCGAACCCTCGCAGCAGTTCGGCAAGCCGCGCAATCCGATTGCCGCGCTGGCCAAGGCACGTGCGGCCGGGCCGCATGCCAAGCCCTTGTCGAGCGAGCGGCATCAAGCGAAGCGGGTGCTCAAGAAGGTCAAGCTGGTGGCGGACGACGATGACTGAGTCCGCATTCGTGCTGTAAACATTTCTCCTTCGCGGGCACTTCGGTGCCCGCTTTTTTACGACCAATCACACATCACGCGACATTCGTGTGTAAAATTACACACACCAAGACGCAAACGTGAAGGAATCCTGATGGATTCAAGAACCTTGATTCGGATGCTGACCGCGGCAGGGTGGCATGAGGTTCGTATAGCCGGAAGCCATCACACCTTCAAACACCCCGACCGTATGCTGATTCTCACGGTGCCTCATCCAAAGAAAGATTTGCCGATTGGGACGGTGAATGGCATTCTCAAGAAAGCTGGATTACGGTAGGCCGGTCTCCGCGACCTTTTACATGATGGGATTAAAAATGGAAATGCCAATCGCAATTCACAAGGATGAAAATAGCGTTTATGGCGTGACAGTTCCTGATGTCCAAGGATGTTATTCCTGGGGTGAGACGATCGACGATGCAATCAAGAACGCCAAGGAGGCGATCTACAGCCATTATGAAGTCTTGGCGGAGAGCGGCGAGCCCCTGGATTTCAAGACCTCGAAGATCCAGGATCTTGTTTCCAATGAAGAATTCTTTGGGGCGATCTGGGCTTTGGTGGATATCGATGCGTCAAAGTTCGACTCCAAGCCCGAAAGGATTAATATTTCCATTCCGCGTTTCGTCTTGAAGAAAATCGATAGCTTTGCAGAAGCGAGACACGAAACCCGCAGCGGATTCATCTCGCGCGCAGCTTTGGCAATGATTGCCGAGGAAACCGAGCACGCGTAGTCACCAAACTCCTCGCCCCGCGTCCGCTCAACGCGGGGACTTCCGTCGCTGGGCGCTGTCCAGCGACGTCAGGACTCACAATCCTGCACTCCACCTTGTTCCGGCTATTCATCGGCGCTGGATGCCATTCGTCGCATGCGCCTTGTTCGCGCCCTTGTTCAACGGTAGAGTCAGCCGTCGTCATTCATCACTGGACCCATGAGCTCACCCGACCTGATCCTCGACGCCCTGCGCGCCCGGCTGCGCGCGGCTGGCATTACCTACAAGCTGCTGGCCGAACGCATCGGCGTGAGCGAATCGAGCGTGAAGCGCATGTTCGGGCAAAAAGACATGGCGCTGTCGCGGCTGGCCGAGATTTGCCAGGCCACCGGCATCCCGCTGGAAGAACTGCTGCGCGGCGCCCTCGATACCCGGCCCCGGCTCGACGCGCTGAGCCTGCCGCAAGAGCGTTCGCTGGTGGCCAATCCGCGCCTGCTCCTGATGGCAATCTGCTGCCTCGGTCACTGGAATGTGGAACAGGTGATCGAGACCTATCAGCTGGGCGAAGCCGAATGCATCACCCTGCTCGCCGAACTCGACCGGCTGGGACTGATCGAACTCAAGCCGCTGAACCGCTACCAGCTGCGGGTGTCGAACGCATTCCGCTGGCTGCCGGATGGGCCGGTGCAGCAGTTCTTCCGCGCGCATGTGGTAGAGGATTATTTTGCCGGGCGCTTCGATGGCGCGGGCGAGACGCTGATGTGCCTGCCGGCGCGGCTGTCACCAGCCAGTGCACAAGAACTGTCGCTCAAGATCGAGCACCTGGCGGCAGAATTGGCACGGCTGCACCTGAACGACCGGCGCCTGCCGGCCGCCGAGCGCGATGGCTATACCTTGCTGCTGGGGTTCAGGTCATGGGAACTGGCGGCATTCACGGCGCTGCGGCGCTAAATGCACGATAGACGTCGATGCCAGTGGCGGCGGCGCCGGGTCGCGGCGCCAGGATTATTGGGTGATTGGCTGCTGGGTCTGGTTGACCGGCACGGCATTCGGCGGCATTTGCGGCTGACTCATTGGCTGAGTGGTCTGCGGCTGGTTGATCAGCTCGGCCGGCGGTGCATTCGGATCGACGTCCGGATCCATCTGCGGTTCGGGCACCACCTGCGCGTTTTCTGGCGTGGTCGGCGTGCCCTGGGGTCCACCGCCCGGCGGCGGCCGGTTCATCATCGTGGGCGGCGCGCTGACCACGCCCGGTGCGGTCTGCGGTTCCATGGCGGGCGGCGCACCCATCGCTTGCTGCTGCATCATGCGCGGCTCGGGCGGCATGATTGCCGTCGACTGGCCGGTATCGGGCGCCAGCTCCACCCGCTTCATCACGCCGCCATCCGACAGCATCACGTAGCGCCGGTGTACTTCGGCCACGGTCACGCCCGGCGCGATCTCGCGCCCGATGCGCACGGCCTTCGGCGGCTGGCCGTCGGCCACGAGAATCACCGCACTGTTGGCGCCGGCCGACACCACGCCGGTGAGCTGGAAGCTGGAGATCACGGCCGTCGGCTGGCCGCCGAACAGGGTGGCGGCAGCCTCGGGGCTCGGTGGAGGCTGGGTGGCGACCGGCGCCGCCGCCAACGGCCGCTGCTCGGGTTTGTACAGCTGCAGCACCCAGTAGGCGATCGAGGCCGCCAGCAGGATCAGGGCAAGCAGGCTGAGGAGAAGAGGCAAACGCTTGTTCATAGGGTTCAATGCCATCGTGATTACTGCACCAGCTGGTTGATTTCGATGATCGGCATCAGCACCGCCAGCACGATCAGCAGCACCACCAGGCCCATGGCCAGGATCAGCACCGGCTCGAGCAGGCCGGCGATGGTGAGCGTGCGGCGCTCGAGGTCGGCCTGCTGCGAATTGGCGGCGCGTTCGAGCATGGCCGGCAGTTCGCCGGTAATCTCGCCAGCGCGGATCATGTGCACCAGCATCGGCGGGAAATGTTTTTGCGCCGAGAGCGCGCGCGCCAGGCTCACGCCTTCGCGCACGCTGCCGGTGGCCTGCTCGACCAGCTCGCGCATCGCCACATTGGACAGGGTTTCGCGGCTGGTGTCGAGCGCGCGCAGGATCGGCACGCCGGAACCGGTAGTGATCGCCAGGGTGCTGGCAAAGCGCGCCGTATTCAGGCTGCGCTCGAACTTGCCGTAGACCGGGGCCGTCAGCAGCCAGGTATGCCAGCGCCGCTTGAGGTCGGGATTGCGCAGCGCACGCCGCCACAGCCAGAAGGCGCCGGCGATCAGGATCGCGCAATAGATGCCGTAGGCGCGCACGAAGTCGGACACGGCCAGCATGACGATGGTCAGGAACGGCAGCTTTTGTTTGGTATTGGCGAACACCGAGACGATCTGCGGCACCACATAGGTGAGCAGGAAGATCACGATCGCGAACGCGACCACGGTGACGATCGCAGGATAGGTAAACGCCAGGCGCACCTTTTGCACCAGGGCGTTGCGGCGCTCGATGTAGTCGGCCAGGCGCGACAGCACGCGCGACAATTGCCCGATCTGCTCGCCCGAGGCGACCAGCGCCCGGTAGATCTCGGCGAAGTCGCGCGGGTGGTGCGATAGCGCGGTGGAGAATGGCGAGCCGCCGATGACTTCGGAGCGGATCGAGGCGATCAGGTCGCGCATATAGGCGCGCTCGGCCTGCTCGAGCAGGGCGGTGAAGGCTTGCTCGAGCGGCAGGCCGGCCTCGAGCAGGCTGGCCAGCTGGCGCGTGAACAGCGCCAGCTCGTTTTGCGACAGGCGCTCGCCGAGGCCGCGCGCACGGGTGGCGCCGGAAGCGTCGACCTGGGCCGCGATGGCCTCGACCGAGAGGGGCGTGAGGCCTTGCGTGCGCAGGTCGGCGCGCGCCGCGCGCGGGCTGTCGGCATTGACCACGCCCTTGCGGGTGGCGCCCCCCAGGTCGACGGCCTCATAACGGAATGCCGGCATCAGTCAGGTCCCATCCTTGCAGTTCCCATCGCTAATCTTTCGTCACGCGCACGAGTTCGGCGCGGGTGGTGGTGCCGTCGGCCAGCCAGCGTTCGCCGTCGTCGCGCATGGTCTTCATGCCGGTGGCCAGCGCCGCATCGCGGATCTCGGCTTCGGAGGCACGGTTGTGGATCTGGGAACGGATCTGCTCGGTGGTTTCGAGCAGCTCGTAGACACCGACGCGGCCGTGGTAGCCCGTGTGGCCGCAACGCTCGCAACCGACCGCATGCCAGGTGGAGCCGTCGAAGGTCTTGCACTGCGAGCACAGTTTGCGCACGAGGCGCTGGGCCATCACGCCCAGCAGCGACGAGGACAGCAGGAACGGTTCGATGCCCATGTCCAGCAGCCGGGTGACGGCCGAGGCGGCGTCGTTCGTGTGCAGGGTCGCCAGCACCAGGTGACCGGTAAGCGAAGCCTGCACCGCGATCTGCGCCGTTTCCAGGTCGCGGATCTCGCCGATCATGATGACGTCGGGGTCTTGCCGCAGGATCGCGCGCAGGGCCTTGGCGAAGGTCATGTCGATGCGGGCATTGACCTGGGTCTGGCCGACGCCGTTCAGGTCGTACTCGATCGGGTCTTCCACCGTCATGATATTGGTGGTGGAAGCGTTCAGGCGCGACAGCGCCGCGTACAAGGTGGTGGTCTTGCCGGAACCGGTCGGGCCGGTCACCAGCACGATGCCGTGCGGCTGGTTGATCAGGCGGTCGAACTGCGGCAGCATACCGGGCGCCATGCCCAGGTGCGACAGGTCGAGCCGCCCTGCCTCTTTATCGAGCAGGCGCAGCACGGCGCGTTCGCCGTGGCCGGTCGGCAGGGTCGAGACGCGCACATCGACCGGTTTGCCGCCCACGCGCAGGGTGATGCGACCGTCTTGCGGCAGGCGTTTCTCGGCGATGTCGAGCTGCGACATGATCTTGATACGCGAGATCAGCGAGGCGTGGATCGCCTTTTTCGGGCGCACGATGTCGCGCAGCGCGCCGTCGATGCGAAAGCGCACGACGGACGTTTGCTCGAACGGCTCGATGTGGATGTCGGATGCGCCTTCGCGCAGCGATTGCGTGAGCAGCGCATTGATCATGCGGATCACCGGCGCGTCGTCGGACGATTCGAGCAGGTCTTCGATGGCGGGCACGTCTTGCAGCAGCTTGGTCAGGTCGAGGTCGGCGTCGAATTCGTCGACCACCTGCGACGCATCGCCGCCGCCGCCCGCATAGGCGCCGGCAATCGCCGCGTCGAGCTCGTCGCGGTCGAGGCGGCGCAGCTGGATGCGGCCGAAGCGGCGCGACACCTCGGCAATGGCGGCCGGCCGCGTGGCGCTGGAGACCAGCACTTCGACGCTCTGGCCCGGCTCGCCGTTACCGCGCGCCAGCACGCCATGGTCGCGGGCGAAGGCGTAGGGCAGCAGGTTGTTCATGATGTTGCGCTCATTATCGGGTGGAGCCCGGGGTGGAGCCCGGGGTGGAGCCCGGGGTGGAGCCCGGGGTGGAGCCCGGGTTCGTGCTCGGGTTCGGTTGCGTCACCGGGCGGAATTGCGAGGCCGGATTGACGGCCGATCCAGGTTCAGACACGCCCGCCCCCGGCATGGTTCCCTGCGTTGCTTGCGGCGCACCCAGCGTACCCTGGTGGCGCGATGCGGCGCCATCGAGCGACGCGCCCGGCGCCGCATTCGGCGCCGGCTGGCGCTGTTGCGGCACGGTCGCCATGCCGCCGCCGGCCGGCGGCTGGCCATTCACCAGCGGCGGCAGTTGCGGCGCGCCCAGGTCGCGCAGCAGGGCCGACGACTCGGGTTGGGCGGCGGCGCCGGCCGCGCGCATGTAGTCGTAGCGGTCCATCGCGATCGAATTCGAGGCTTCCTTGCTGCGCACCACGACCGGGCGCAGGAACACCATCAGGTTGGTCTTGACGCGGCTGCGTGTGCGGTACTTGAACAGGTTGCCGATCACCGGGATGTCGCCCAGGCCACGCACTTTCTCTTCGCCATCGCCTTCGCTGTCTTCGATCAGGCCGCCCAGCACGATGATCTGGCCGTCGTCGGCCAGCACATTGCTCTCGATGGCGCGCACGTTCGTGGTCAGGCCCGACTCGGCATTGCGGGTCGAGGCATCCACGCTCGAGTTCTCGTGGTAGATGGCCATCTTGATGGTACCGCCTTCCGAGATCTGCGGGCGCACCCGCAGCAGCAGGCCGACGTCTTGCCGGTCGACCGTCTGGAACGGGTTGCCGCCGCCGGTGGTGCTGTTGGTGGCGAACGAACCGGTGATGATCGGGACGTTCTGGCCGACCTTGATGGTGGCCAGCTCGTTGTCCAGCGTGATCATGTTCGGCGTGGAAAGAATGTTGGCGTTGCCGTCGTTTTCCAGCGCGCGGGCGACCGCGCCCAGGCCGAGCTCGCCGCCCACCTGGCGGAACAGGCCGAAGGTGAGGCCGGTCGGCAGGGTCGGCACCGAGGTGCCGCTGGTGCCGCCGGTCGCCTGGCTGGCCGCCAGCGCCAGGTTGACGATGCTGTTGCCCGAGCCGCCGCCATTGAAGTTCTGCAAGCCGCCGAAGCGGTATTTGCTGTCGGAGTCGCCGGTGGCGCCGACCCATTGCACGCCGAATTCGGAGGCTTTATTGGACGACACTTCGACCACCAGCGCCTCGATATAGACCTGGGCCCGGCGCACGTCGAGCTGGTCGATCACGGAGCGCAGGTTCCGGTACACGGCGTCCGGCGCGGTGATGATCAGGCTGTTGGTGGAGGCGTCGGCCTGGATGAAGCCCGAGCCCTGGCCGCCGCCGCCGCCCTGCTGTCCTTGCTGGCCCTGCTGGCCGAAGGTGTTGCCGGAGCCGCCCATGCCGGTGCCGCCCTGCAGGCCCTGCTGGCCGCCGAGGCCGCTTTGGCCGCCCTGCCCCGCCTGGCTGCCGGTGCCGGACGTGATCGAACTGCCCTGGGTGCCCTGCTGCACCTGCAGCGCCGACGAGTCTTGCGAGACCACGGCGCGCAGGGTCTGGGCCACGCGGGTGGCTTCGGCATTCTTGAGGTAGACCACGTGGATATTGCCCTTGCTCGAGCTCTCTTGGTCGAGGCGGGCGATCAGGCTCTTGGCCAGGTTGGCGCGTGCCTGCGACGGCGCGCGGATCACGACCGAGTTGGTGCGCGGATCGGCCAGCACCGTGACCCGGCCCGAATCGCCGCCGGCCGCCGGTTCCATCAGGCGCGTGACGAGCGTGGCGATGTCGCTCGCGATCGCGTTGCGGATCGGGATCACGTCGAGGTCGGCAGCCACCGGCGCGTCGAGCGCGGCGATGATGCGCGCCAGGCGGCGCAGGTTGTCGGCGTAGTCGGTGACGACCAGGGTGTTGTTGCCCGGGTTCGCCATGATCGAATTATTGGGCGAGATCAGCGGCCGCAGCACGGCGGTGAGGTTGGCGGCCGACTCGTAGGAGAGATAAAACACCTGGGTTGCGATCTGGTCGCCGGTCGCCTTGCTGGAGCGCACGCCGCCGACCTGGGTCGGCGAGGATTGCAGCTTGGCTTCGGCCTCGGGCACCACCTTGGCATAGCCGTCGCCGCTGGTGACCACCGCGAAGCCCTGCAGGCGCAAGGTCGAGGTGAGCAGGCCGAAGGCTTCGGTCTTGCTCAGCGATTTCTCGGACACCAGTGTCAATGTACCCTTGACCCGCGGGTCGATGATGAAGGTCATGCCGGTGTAGTGGCCGATGGCCTTGATCACCGATTCGATGTCGGCATTGACGAAGCTCAAGGCAGCGGCATTCGCGCTTTCTTGCGCCCGCACGGGCAGCGGCAGCGCGACCAGGGTGGCGGCGCAGCACAGCATGGCGCCGGCGGCGAGGCGCTGGGCCCGCAACTGCAGGGCCGGCAACTGCTGCCGGGCCGACATGTCGAGGGGCGCGAAGGTGGAGCGGTGTGTTTTCTTCATTATCTGAACTCGAGTGCGATTACGTTTTTGCCGTTCACCATCCGGCGCTGGCCCAGCAGGTTCAACATGGTCCCGAGCTGGTCTTCATAGCCATCGGCGGCGCTGGCCTGGCCCGAAAAGCGCAGGCGTCCATTTTGCAGTACCCCCGCGCCCGACAGCAGCAAAGCGCCACGCACGGTGCGCAGGGTCAAATCGGCCTGCGGTCCACGCCAGTCCATGATCATTTCATAACTGCCGAGCGGCTTGATGGGCGACATGCGGGCACCCATATCGCTCATCGACAGGACGGTGCGCCCCTGCACCGTCACGGCATGTTGCTGGCGCAGCAGGTCGAGCGTGTTCCAGCTCAGACGGATGCGGCCGCTCGGCGCCAATGTGTTCAATGGCGCGCCCAGGCCCGACAAGCCCTCGGCTGGCAGCAATAGTTCGCCGGCATTGACCTGCCACTGCGACCAGCTGCCCTCGACCCGCACCGGGTTGGCCAGCGCCTGGGCATTTTCCAGGGTCATGCTCACCTGGCCCAGCACCACCAGCGGCGACAAGGTCCAGGCGAAACGGCCCGGCAGCAAGGGCGTCACCGCCCCGCCCGGCCCCGGCGCCCCGCCGATAAAGGCTGAGCCGCGCCAAAGCGTACCTTGCGCGTCCCCCAGCGTCAATCGACCGCCGGTCTGGCGTTCGACCAGCGGCCCCAGCCAGGACGCCGGCAGGAACGCCAGCACCGTTGCCACGACCGCCAGGATGACCAGCACGCTCCACGTCAGCACCCGCCTCATGAAGCCGGACCGCTCTGGCGCAGCGTGAGCGTGGCGTCGACCTGGCCCAGCGCGGTCTGGGCGGAGAATTGCGCGTCTTGCACCATCAGGCGGCTTTCGCGCCGCTGGGCGTCGAGCCAGGCCATCAGGTTGGCGAAGGAAACATTGTTGAGCTGAACCTTGGTGTATTCGCCGCTCACCGACAGCGAGGCCGGATTGAGGCCGCGCGCCGACATGCTGGCCGCGAGCGACGCTTGCGTGACCGGCGCGATGGCAGGCGCCGGCTCGCTGGCGACGGCCCGGGCCTCGCCGGCCAGCGCCTCGAGCTGGGCGGCCTGCTGGCGCAGCTCGGGCAGCGAACGGCGCAACTGCTCGCGGCCATCAAGCGCGGGCTCGAGCAGGACCAGGTAGAACAGCGCAAGTAGAGCGACCAGGCCGCCGACCATCAGGAACTTGCGTTCCTGCTCGGTGCGCGCGATCCAGTAGGCGGTTGCGCGTTCGCGCAGGCCGCTGATTTGGCCAGCGATGCTCATTGGGTGACTCCCGGTTGCGTGCTTCCAGTGCTGCGGATCAGCCAGGTGTTGGCGTCAGGCGCTTCCAGGCTGAGATGGCGTGCCGCCAGGGCCGGACGCAGCTGGTCTGCGGCGCCTGGGTTGGCGGATTCAGGTTTGACGCGCACCGTGAGGGCGCGTTCGCGGAACTCCATTGATGCAATCGCAGGCGGCGCGCCGAGGCCACCCATGGCTTCGCCGAAGGCCGCCGCCATCCAGGTGAATTCGTCGCCGCCCACCTCGCCGCTGCCGGCGCGGGAACGCGCGATATTCTGCTGCATCTGCGCGACCGGATCGATCGCCGGCTGGTTCGGATAGACCGCGCGGAAGGTCTGGCTCATTTGCTGGCGCACGGCGTCGGCCTCGCGCTTCATGCCCAGCCACTCGACGTTCAGGCCGATGACGTTGACCACCAGCGCGGCCAGGGCCAGCCGCACCGGCCAGCGCCAGCGGCGCCAGTCGCGCCGCGCCACGCCGGCCGTGCCGAGGCCAGGCACCAGGTCGAGCGCGGGGCCGACGGCGCCGGCGCCATGGTTGCTGCCCCGGGCGCCGGCAATCCAGTGCGCCCAGTTGTCGCTCTCGAGGGTGACGCCGGGGCCGGCCTCGGCCAGCAGCACCCCGTATTCGCCGAGCCGTTCATGCTCGACGTACAGCACCAGCGGCGCATCGCCCGCCAGCGCGCGCGCCGTCTGCAGGGCCACCACCGGGCTGCCGTCGAGCGCCAGGCCCAGGCCTTCGTATTGGCTCTGGCGCAAGATCAATTCGCCCTTGCCGAAGGCGGCGCTCACGCTGCCCGGATGCAGCGGCAGGCACAGTTGCTCGGGCACGGCCACCACCGCGCGCGCGCCCATCTCGAGGAGTTTGCGCACCAGCGGCTCGAGCCAGGCCTGCTGCACCACGGCCACCGGCCGGCGGCCGTCGGCCATGGCCGGGCCGGCCACCAATACGCAATCGAGCGGGTCGCCCAGGATATATTCTTCGACCAGGGCCGGCAGCGCCGCGCGCAGGCGCGCGCCGGCCAGCGGCGGGGCCTTTACCGCCAGCAGGGTGACGTCGCTGGCGGCCAGGATCAGCACCACGCGCCGGCTGGCCGCGACCACGTCGCCCAGGTTGCGCAGCGCGCCTTCGCCCTGCTGGCCGATGGCGCCGTTGTCGCCGACCATCGCGAACCGCGCCAGGGCGCCTTCGCCCTCGCTCCTGGCCGGATGCCGGATATAAAGAGTAGTCAAACTGTCTCGCTTTCTTCTAGTTCTGGCGGGTCCAGATCACATTGATGCTGCCGCGGTTGACCAGGTTGCCGCCGCGCTCCACCAGCGATTCGGCATCCAGCGCCGCGCGGTCGAGCCGGATGCGGCTCTGTACCAGGAAGTAATTGCTGGTGATATTAATCTTCGCTTCTCCCTGCGGCTGTTGTTGTTGCGCGCACTCGAATTCACTCTTGAACAGCTGCACATCGTTCCACGGTATCCGCTTGCGCTGCTCGACAATGGCATTGGCCTGGGCCAGAGAGCAATCGGCCAGTACCGCGGCCAGCACCTCGGCCGGCGCCGTGTTCACGTTCACCGTCGTATCGTCGGACGGCAGCACGATCACGAAGGGGCGCAGGGCCTCGACGGTCTCGGGCTTGACGCCCTGCACCGCCAGCAGGTCGTCCACCCGCATGATCGGCATCGGGTTGCCGGTACGCGGCGTCTGCGGGCCCGCGGTCGTCGCGTCGGGATCCACCACCGCCAGCGGCTGGCCGGCCGCCACGAAGTCGGCGATCGGCCGCGCCAGCCGCGCCTCGAGGCGCAGATTGGTCAACAGCCGCGCCAGCACCTCGGTCTGCACCGGGCTACGTATACCGCCATTTGCCAGGTTGCTCAGATTGTAACGCGCCGTGGCGTCGTAAACCTGACCCGACAGGGATGCATTGAAGTTTTCTCCTTGTACCCGCTCGCGTTCGATGTACTGGTCGAGCCGGGTTTCGGCCAGCGGCGTGGCCCAGATCTGCTCGAGCGAGATACGGCCGCCGAAGGGCTGGCGCAGGATCACGCTGGCCCAGTCGAGGGCGCCGCGCTGGATCCACTTGGTCTGCAGCTGCAGGCGCTGGTTTTCCATCGAGCGCACCTGCACCTGCTGCTGCCAGAACAGGCTGGCCACGATCGAGATCGCCAGCGTGGTCAGCAGCAAGGCAGTGACCACGGCGACGCCGCGCTGGCGGGCAGGATGACGGTGGACCTGGCGCCGCATCAAGTGCCCCCTAGCAAGAACGCCTTGACCATCGGCTGGCCCAGGCCCTGCACCGTCAGCGCCACCTGCACGCCGGTCGGCTCGAGCGAGCGGCCCGCGACCGGGGGCGGCAAAGGGTTCGGCTGCTGCGGCTCGACATTGCCGCCAACGGCGGTCGGTTCATTTCGCCAGGCATTGTTTTGCCAGCCCTGCACCTGCATGCCGGTCACGCCGACTTGCAGCACGACCGATGGCGAATTGTCGGCCGGCGTATCCGACGCCAGCGCCTGCCACAGCTGCCCGACCTGGTTCAGGTCGCGCGTGCCGGGCGACTCGCGCCGGATCAGTTGACCATTGACGACGCGGTAACTGATCACCTGCAGGCGCGAGGGTTCGTGTTCGACATACACCTTGCGCACCAGGGTCAGGCGGTCGGCGTCCCACAGCAACGCCGGCTGGCCGCGCATGAGCTCGCTACCGGCGGCATTCTCGCAATCGTTCTGCAACTGGGCAAAGGCCAGCTGCATGCCGCGCGTAACTTCCATCTCGTTCGTCAGCGCCACGCGGGCACGCACGATGCCGTCCAGCCCGCGCCAGCCGAGCACGGCCACCATGGCGAGGATGCCGATCGCCACCAGGAGCTCGACCAGCGTGAAGCCTGCACGGCGCGACCTGGCGTTCATATCGGGGAAGGCCTCAGGACCAGTTGGATGAGTTTGACAATGCGGCGGCCCGGATTGTCGGCGTCGAATACCGAGACTTCGATCCTGCGCAACAGCGGATTGGGACTGGTCAGCACTTCCTCTTCGCACAGCAGGTTCAGGTCGCCTTGCGGGCAGGGAAAGCTGCGCTTGCCGATCTCGGGGAATTCGCGCCCCAGGCGGATCTGCACCAGGCGGTTCTCGGCCGACCAGGTCGCCATCATCGAGGCGCGCAGGCCGGCGCTATTGGTGGTCAGGCTACCCACCGCGCGCAGGCCGGCGGCCAGCGCGGTGCCGACGATGACCAGCGCCACCAGCACTTCGAGCAGGGTGAATCCTGATGCACGGCGAGATGACATGATGGCGTGGCGCTTCATTCGACGGTAAAGTGGCCGACGCCGTCGGCACGGATCGCCACCGCATTGGCGCCCGAGGCCAGGGTCAGCACGAAGGGGCGGTCGACCGGCTCGCGTCCGAAGGTGATGCGCAGCAGATCCGGGCTGCCGCTGCCGATGCCGGTAGCGGCCGGCTCGAGCACGAGGCGCAGCGGCGGATTCTTGAAGCTGCGCTCGCGCAGCAGGTCGTCGCGCGTGACCGGCGCCCAGCCGGTGTCGCCGCGCACCATGAAGCGGTAGCGCTCGCCGTTGGCCTCGAAAGCCACCAGGCGGTTACGCACGATGGCTTCGTCGCGCGCCAGTTGCAGCAGCAGCGCGATGCGCTTGGCCTCGTTCTCGAGGTCCTGGCGCGGGCTCGGGATGGCGTTCAGCGTGGCCAGCCCCAGCGTGATGCCGATGATGACCATCACGACCAGCAGCTCCACCAGGGTGAAGCCGGAGGATGCGCCCCGTCTGCGCCAGGCCGGCATGGGAAAACTCAGTGCCAGGAACCGACGTCGGCGTCCTCGCCGGTACCGCCCGGCTGGCCGTCGGCGCCGTACGAGAACACGTCGATCTCGCCTTTCACGCCCGGCGACAGGTATTGGTAGGCGTTACCCCATGGGTCTTTTGGCAGCTTTTCGATATAGCCGCCGTCTTTCCAGCCGTTGGCGGACGGGCCCGACGTGGGCTTGGCGATCAAGGCGTTCAGGCCCTGCTCGGTGGTCGGATAGCGCTGGTTGTCGAGCTTGTACAGCTTGAGGGCCTGCATCATGGTGGCGATGTCGACCTTGGCGGCGGTGACGCGCGACTCGCCGGTGCGGCCCAGCAGCTTGGGCACGACCAGGGCGCCGAGGATGCCGATGATCACCACGACGACCATGATCTCGACCAGGGTGAAGCCGCGGGCGCGACGTTGTGTGCGTTGGAAATTCATATGCAGTGTGGTTAGGCTGGTGAATCGGTGAAACCGGGACAGTATACGTCCGAAATATGACAGGACAATACTACGGATGAAACTCGGTACAAAACCGTGCAAATCGCTTACATCGCCGGCGGCGGCGGGTGTGCAATTGTAAGCTACCTACGCCTGTCACGACACCTTGGATCCGTCCCTTTAAGGCGGTCTTCATCAAACCGCATCGTGCTTGCCGCCCCGCACCGAGCACACCGGGCAGCCGGTATTGCGCGCCACCGTGACCGCGCTCCACTCCATCGATTTCCCGTCCAGCATGAGCAGGCGGCCGACCAGCGGCTCGCCTACGCCCGAGATCAATTTCATCGCTTCGGCGGCCTGGACCGCGCCGACGATGCCGACCAGCGGCGCGAATACGCCCATGGTGCTGCAGGCAACGTCCTCGAAACCACTGCCCTCTGGGAACAGGCAGGCATAGCAGGGGGCACCCGGCTGGCGTGGGTCGAATACGGACAACTGGCCGTCGAAGCGGATCGCCGCCCCCGACACCAGCGGCACGCCGGCCGCCACAGAGGCGCGGTTGACGGCGTGGCGGGTGGCGAAATTGTCGCTGCAGTCGAGCACGACCGTGGCCGTGCGGGCCAGTTGCAGCAGGCGTTCGGGGCCGGCGCGTTCACGCAGGGCGACGACCTCGATCTCGGGATTGATCGCCAGCAGGGCCGCGCGGCCCGAGTCGACCTTGGGCTGGCCGACCCTTTCGGTCGTGTGCATGACCTGGCGCTGCAGGTTGGTCAGGTCGACCGTGTCGTCGTCGACCAGGGTGATACGGCCGATACCACCCGAGGCCAGGTAGAGCGCGGCGGGCGAGCCGAGGCCGCCGGCGCCGATGACCAGGGCGTGGGCGTCCAGCAGGCGCTGCTGGCCTTCGATGCCGATGTCGTCGAGCAGGATGTGGCGCGAGTAGCGCAGGAGTTGGTTGTCGTTCATGTATCGGGTGTGCGTGCGCAGCCTGAACGCCAACCCTACTGCTTCGGCGCTTTCAGTTCAGGCGGCTTGTGTTCCGCCCCCGGCAACGGCGCCGGCGCGGGTTTGTCTTCATCGGGCACGCCCTTGGCCAACTGCACCGGCTGGCCCTTGAAGTGATTGAGCGCCTGGGCCAGCTGGAAATCTTCCTGGCCGCCGAACTCGATCGGCTTGCGGTCCTTGAGCAGGGCCAGCGCGCGCTGTTGCTGCGCCAGGCTGCCGTCCTGGTCCCTGGCCGGCGTTTCTTTCTGGTTGCCCTCGGCCACCAGGTGGCGCTGCAGGTCGGCCTCGCGCACGCGCAGGGCGTTCAGCAAGTCTCCCTCGGCGCTCTCGTCGACCCGCAGATCGGGTTCGATGCCGGTGGCCTGGATCGGCCGGCCTTTCGGCGTGTAGTAGCGGGCCGTGGTCAGCTTGATCGCGGTGTCTTCAGACAATTGGCGCAAAGTCTGCACCGAGCCCTTGCCAAAGGTGCGGCTGCCCATCACGATCGCGCGCTGGTAATCCTGCAGCGCGCCGGCCACGATTTCGGACGCCGATGCCGAGCCACCGTTGACCAGCACCACCATCGGCACCGATTTGAGGCCGGCCGGCAAGCCGGCCAGCGGGTCGCCGCGCTGGGCATAGAATTCGCGCCGGCCATAGAAGGCCTGGTTCGCATCCGCCACCTGCCCCTTGGTCGAGACGATCACCTGGTCGGGCTGCGGCAGGAAGGCGGCCGAGACGCCGATCGCGCCCGGCAGCAGGCCGCCCGGGTCGTTGCGCAGGTCGAGCACCAGGCCCTTGATATCGGGTTGTTCGGCGTACAGTTCCTTGGTCTTTTTGGCCAGCTCGTCCAGGGTGTTCTCCTGGAACTGACTGATGCGCAACCAGGCGTAGCCGGGCTCGACCATCTTGGCCCTGACGCTGACGACCTTGATTTCCTGGCGGGCGATCGGCACCACCCAGGGCTTGTCTTCGCCGGGACGGGCAATGGTGAGCGTCACCTTGCTGCCGACCTTGCCGCGCATGCGCTTGATCGCCTCGTCGGACGACATATTGCGCACCGGGACATTATCGATGCGGGTGATCAGGTCGCCCGGCTTGACGCCGGCCTTGAAGGCGGGCGTGTCCTCGATAGGCGACACCACCTTGATATAGCCGTCCTCGTTCGAGATCTCGACGCCGACGCCGACGAACTTGCCCTGCACCGCCTCGCGCATATCGCGAAACGCCTTCTGGTCGAGGTAGACCGAGTGCGGGTCGAGCGAGGCGACCATGCCGCCGATTGCCTCGGACAGCAGTTTTTTATCCTCGACCGGCTCGACATAGTCGGTCTTGATCAGGCCATAGACATCGGCAAGCTGGCGCAGTTCGTCGAGCGGCAGGGGCGCACCGGTTTTTTGCGCATGGGCCGACAGCTGGAACGATGCCGCCACGCCGACCAGCACACCCACGCCGACCAGCCCGAAATGCTTTGCTTTCATGCCCATGTTGACCTTTGTTATACCTAGAACCTGACCCAGCCCGCCGGGTCGATGGCCTTGCCGCGATGCCTGAGCTCAAAGTATAGCCCCGATTCCTCGTTGCCACCGGTATTGCCCGCACTGGCCACCGCCTCGCCGGCGCGCACGCTGTCGCCCGGGCGCTTGAGCAGCGACTGGTTATTGCCGTAGATCGTCAGGTAGCCGTCGCCGTGGTCGATGATGATCAGGTTGCCGAAGCCCCGCATCCAGTCGGCGTGCACCACCCGGCCCGGGGCCACGGCGCGCACCTCGGATCCTTCCGCGGCCTTGATGAAATTGCCCTTCCAGGTCGGACCGTCGCCGCGGCGTCCGCCGAAGCGGGCCGCGATGCTGCCGTTGACCGGGCTTGCCATGCGGCCCTTGAGCGCCGTGAAGGAACCGCTTGCTGCGGCCGGTCCCAGGATCGGCGCCGGCGGTTCGCTCGGGCCCGGGTCTTCCTGTTCCGGCTCCTGGGCCACGATCGGCGCTTCCTTGATCGGCGCGGGCATCGGCTGCGGCCTGGCGCCCGGCTTGGCGTTTTCGCGCGCGATGCGCTCGCGTTCGCGGTCGCGCTCGGCCTTCTCGGCCGCTGCTTTCGCGCGCGCCGCCACCAGGGCCTTCGCTTTCGCCTCGGCCGCGGCCTTGGCTTTGGCGCGTTTCGCGGCCAGGGCCGCCTGGCGCTTGCGCTCGGCTTCTTCCTGCTCGCGGATCAGGCGCTCGAGGCGGGTGACCAGGCCCGACATGCGTTCTTCGTCCTGCTCCAGGCGATCGGCCTGCTTGCGCTGGTCGGCCAGGCGGGTCGACAGATTGTTGAGCAGCGCGGCGCGCTTGGCTTTTTCTTTTTCCAGCAGTGCCTTCTGGTCGAGCTGTTCCTGGGCGATTTCTTCCAGCTCTTGCTGGGCGTTCTCGACCTGGTCGCGGTTGGCCTCGACTTGCACCAGGTTGCCGCGCAGCGAGCCCAGCAAACGCGCCTGGGCCTGCGAGACATAGGCCATCAGTTGCAAGTCGCGGCTGATGCGGTTCGGGTTGTCGCCGGACAGCAGCAGCTTGATCCGGTCTTCGTTGCCAGCCACATAGTGTTCGCGCAATAGCTTCGCCAACTGCTTTTGCTGGGCGGCGATGGTCTGGTTCAGCTGTTCCTGCTGCGCGGCCAGGTCTTGCAGGCGCGTGTTGGTCACGCCCTGCTCTTGCTGCAGGTCGCGCAGTGCGCGGTTGGCGTCCGAAATGGCGGCTTCGGACTCGGCCAGCGTGTCGGCCGCGTCTTCCCTGGCGCTTTCGGTCTGGCTGATGTCGCGCTTGATCGCCTGCAGCTTTTGCTGGATGCCGGCGCGCTGCTTCTCGGCCGCCGCCTTCTGGCGGCTGCGCTCGGTCTGGCGCTGGGCCCAGGCGTCGGTGGCAAACGCGCCGGACAGCGCGACCGCCAGCAGCGTACTCAAGAGCACGCTACCGGCTCCCTTCATGGATGGCAAACGCAAGACTTACTTTGCCTTCCCTTGGTTGGCCACGGCCGCCATGGCGGCGGCGATCGCGTCCTGGTCGCCCAGGTAGTAGTGCTTGATCGGCTTGAGGTCGGCGTCCAGCTCATACACCAGCGGCTGGCCGTTGGGGATGTTCAGGCCGACGATGTCGGCGTCGCTGATGTTGTCCAGCATCTTGATGATGGCGCGCAGGCTATTGCCGTGGGCCGAGATCAGGATGTTCTTGCCGGCGCGGATCGCGGGGGCGATTTCGTCGTTCCAGGCCGGCATCACGCGCGCCACGGTGTCCTTCAGGCATTCGGTCAGCGGGATCTGGTCGTCCGCCAGGCTGGCATAGCGCGGATCGCCGAACGAGGTGCGCCGGTCGTCTTTTTCCAGCGCCGGCGGCGGGGTGTCGTAGCTGCGGCGCCAGACCAGCACCTGCTCGTCGCCGAACTTGGCGGCGGTCTCGGCTTTATCCAGGCCCTGCAGGGCGCCGTAGTGGCGCTCGTTCAGGCGCCAGTCATTCTTGACCGGCAGGTACATCGCGTCCATCTCGTCCATCGCCAGCCACAGGGTGCGGATGGCGCGCTTGAGCACCGAGGTATAGGCCACGTCGAAGGTAAAGCCGGCCTCCTTGAGCACGCGGCCGGCGGTTTTCGCCTCGGCCACGCCTTTTTCGGTCAGGTCGACGTCGGTCCAGCCGGTGAAGCGGTTTTCGAGGTTCCAGGTGGATTCGCCGTGGCGCATGAATACGATCTTGTACATGGGTGTCTGTTCTCGCAAAGTCAGATTGAAGTCCGGTTCCTCTTCTATTTTATAATGCCCCGATTCAGTTCAACCAACGGAACCCTTGTGAATTTCATACTCGATAATATTTTCATCGTGGCGATCGCTGTCATTTCCGGCGTCGCCCTGCTGTGGCCGGCACTGGCGCCGCGCGGAAAACGCGCGACCCCGCTGCAGGTGACGCAGATGATCAACCGCGGCAAGACCACCGTGGTCGACGTACGCAGCGCGGACGAATTCGCGGCAGGCCACCTGCGCGACGCGAAACACATCCCGCTGGCAGACTTGGGCAATCGCATCGGCGAACTGGACAAGTCGAAGAACCGTACCGTCGTGGTGGTGTGCCAGACCGGCGCGCGCGGCGACAAGGCCGCACGCCAGCTGCAGGCGGCCGGCTTCGAAGACGTCCATAGCCTGGAAGGCGGTCTGACGGCCTGGACGGCTGCAGGCCTGCCAGTCGCCAAGTAAACCCGCCGGCCCGGCGTTTCGGGCCGGCAGACACGAAAGGATTCATCATGACAGCCCACGTCGTTCTCTACCACACCGCAGCCTGCCCCTATTGCGTGCGCGCCGAGCGCCTGCTCGAAGCCAAGGGCGTGCATGACATCGAACGCATCCGCGTCGACCTCGACCCGGAACAGCGCCAGATCATGATGCAGCGCACCGGCCGCCGCACGGTTCCGCAGATCTATGTCGGCGACACCCACGTCGGCGGTTTCGACGACCTGTATGCGCTGGACCAGGCCGGACGCCTGGACCCGATGCTCAAGGGCGAGTAAGCTAACCAGGTTGAATGCGGCGGCAAGGCGCTATTGCTTCCAAGTTGATTTTGCTACAATTGTCGTCGCGTTTGGCCCGCAGTCGCGCCCGACCATGCACCCGGAGCGGCCAGCCGCTCCCCACTATTATTAGAAAGCGTTCCATGTCTGACGAAACTCTGCAACCAGTATTCCAAATCCAACGCGTCTACCTGAAGGACATGTCGCTGGAGCAACCGAATTCGCCATCGATCTTCCTGGAACAGGAAGCGCCGGCAATCGAAGTGTCGCTCGACGTCGGCGCCGAAAGCATCGCCGAAGGCATCTACGAGTCGACCGTGACGATCACCGTCACCGCCAAGGTCAAGGACAAGGTCGCGTTCCTGGTGGAAGGCAAGCAGGCTGGCATCTTCGAAGCCCGCAACATTCCTGCCGAGCAGATGGATCCGCTGCTGGGCATCGGCTGCCCGAACATCATCTACCCATACCTGCGCGCGAACATCGCCGACGTGATCAGCCGCGCCGGCTTCCCGCCTGTGCACCTGGCCGAGATCAACTTCGAAGCCTTCTACCAGCAGCGCGCCCAGGCCATGGCCGAAGCAGCTGCCGCCGCACCGGCAAACTAAGCACTTCTCCACGGACGCGGTTCACGCCGCGTTCGTGCCAGCCCTCCGGCGTCGCGGTTCACCCACAATCCAGGTCCGCCATGCTCTCTCCCCGACTTCTTGCAGGTGCTCCACTGTTCACGCTGACAGTGCTGGCGGCCCCGAGCGTTTTCGCCTTCGATTTCAAGACGGTCGGCACTGCCCCGGCGATCCTGTACGAGACGCCTTCGGCCAAGGGAAATAAACTGTATCTGGCGCCGCCCGGCATGCCGCTCGAGGTCATGATCGCCTATGGCGACTGGGTCAAGGTGCGCGACATGAACGGCGACGTGGCCTGGACCCCGGCCCGGGGCCTGGCAGCCCGGCGCAATGTGCTGGTACGCAAGCCCGGGGGCCGGGTCCATGCCGGCCCCGACGACACCTCGACCGTCCTGATGACGGCCGACAAGGGCGTTCTGCTTGAACTGGCCGATCCGAATGCCCTCGTCTGGGCGCGCGTGCGCCATCGCGACGGCGTTGTCGGCTATATCAAGGTCTCGGACATCTGGGGCCTGTAAATCCACCAGGAGTTCCATGCAACAGAATAAACCCAACACCAAGATCACCGTCCTCGGCGCCGGCGCCTGGGGCACGGCTGTCGCCATCGCGCTGGCCGCGCGCCACGACGTGCTGCTGTGGGGCCGTAATCCGAAGCAGATGGCGGATACTGAAGCCTCGCGCGACAACCTGGCCTACCTGCCCGGCCATCCGTTGCCGGACGCCTTGCGGGTGAGCGCCGACTTCGAGGCGGCGCTGGCCCATGTGGCGCCAGGTGTCGACCAAGACGCGCCGCTCCTGATCCTGGCCTGCCCGGTGGCCGGCCTGCGCCCGCTGCTGGAGCAGTTGCGCGGCCGCGCCATCCCCAATGTCGTCTGGCTGTGCAAGGGTTTCGAAGCCGGCACCGGCCTGCTGCCGCACCAGGTGGTGGCCCAGGTGCTGGGCGACAGCGTGCCGGGCGCGGCGCTGTCCGGCCCCTCGTTCGCGCAAGAAGTGGCGCGCGGCCTGCCGTGCGCGCTGACCGTGGCGTCCGCGAATGCCGAACTGCGCGAGCGCGTGGTGGCGGCGGCCCATGGCGACAACCTGCGCGTCTACTCGCATGACGACCTGGTCGGCGTGGAAGTGGGCGGCGCGGTCAAGAACGTGATGGCGATCGCCACCGGCGCCGCCGATGGCCTGGGCCTGGGCCTGAATGCCAGGGCCGCCCTGATCACGCGCGGCCTGGCCGAGATCACCCGCCTCGGGCTGGCGCTGGGCGCCCAGCCGGGCACCTTCATGGGACTGTCGGGGATGGGAGACCTGATCCTGACCTGCACCGGCGACCTGTCACGCAACCGGCGCGTGGGCCTGGCGCTGGCCGAAGGCAAGGCGCTGGGCACGATCGTGGCAGAACTGGGGCATGTGGCCGAAGGCGTGCCCTGCGCCAAGGCAGTGCGCGAGCTGGCGCGCGGGATGGGGGTCGATATGCCGATCACCGAGGCGGTGGCCAGCGTGTTGTTCGATGACGTGGATGCGGCGCAGATGGCGGCGCAGCTGCTGGCGCGGGATCCGCGGGTCGAGCTGGCGTAACGGCGCATGTGGCGGTGGCGGGGCGAACCCCGCCGCCGTCGATCAATGCGGCGCGCCGCTCGGATCGTCGCTCGGGCCGCCGGAGCGTTCTGGCCCCATCAGGATGGTCATCAAGGCCACCGCATCGCTCACCGCGCGGATCGTGTGCGGCACCCCGCCCGCCAGGTAGACCATCTCGCTCGGCTGCAGATTGGTTGTCTTGTCGTGGGCGTCGACCGCGATTTCGCCTTCCAGGCACACGATCGTCACTTCACCGTCGACCCGGTGTTCGGGAATCGGCCGTTCGACCGGCAGCACCAGCCGGATCAGTTCCATATGCTCGGTCTTGACCAGGGCCACCGAGGTGAAATGGGCGATGTCGTCGTCGCCGCGTTGCAAAGCAATCTTTTCGCCGGATACTGCGTGATGCAAGGCCATGTCGCCCTCCTCTATTCGTTCGCTTCTTCTTGCGGTTCCGGCACGCTGCGCAGCCAGCTGACCAGCGCATAGGCGTCCTGGAATCCTTGCGCCAGCCGCGGCACCAGTTGATCCGGTGCGTTCAGATCCAGTTTCACCTCGGTCCACACGAAGAAGCTTTTCAGTTTCAGGTAATCGACATGCGGATGATCGGGATCGAAACCCTTGGGAGGGCGCTGCAACTTGTCCTCTTCCAGCATGTCATTATAGGTGGCGCGAAGATGCTTATTCTTCAATACTTTCGCGAAACCCGTCGCATCGTTGACCACATGCTCGCGGATCGCCTTCAGGCGCGCCGGCGGCGGCAGGTATTCGCCCACACCGAAGCCCAAGGTGCCATCGCGCTCGATATGGAAATAATAGGTCGAGCCGCCGCCCGCGCTCGGGCGCCGCTTGTCGTGCGGGGTGATCCCGGCTGAAAACCGGGTTTTATACGGCGTCTTGTCCTTCGAAAAACGGGTGTCGCGGTGGATGCGGAACATCGCCTTCTTGGGATTGCAGGCCGCCACCTGCTTGTCGAACTTCGTCAGTGCGCGGATCAGCTCCGTCACCGTTTCCTCGAATTCGGTGCGTAGGATGTCATAACGCGGCTTATTCCAAAGGAACCAGGGCCGGTTATTGTTTTCGCTCAGTTCGGTCAGGTATTGCGTCAGGTCGCGCAGATGCATGGTGGTTCTGGGTTTCGATAATCAGGGTTTATTGCGCCTGGCGCGGCCGGCGGCCCACCGTCACATCGACCGTGGTTTCGCGCTGCTTGCGCAGGATGGTCATGGTCGTCTTCGCGCCCGGCGCAAGCTGGGCGATCAGGTTCAGCATCTCGCTGGTGTCGGCCACCTGCTCGCCGCCCACGGCCACCAGTATATCGCCCGGCAAGATGCCGGCGCGGTCGGCCGGTCCGCCGCGCACCACGCCGGCGATGATGGCGCCGCTGCGCTTGGCCAGGCCGAAGCTGTCTGCCAGCTCGGGCGTGATGTCCTGCGATTCGATGCCGATCCAGCCGCGCACCACGCTGCCGTGCTTGACGATCGAGTCGAGCACCGTCTTGGCGGTGGACACCGGGATCGCGAAGCCAATGCCGACCGAGCCGCCGGTCTGCGAATAAATCGCCGAGTTAATACCCAGTAAATGGCCGTCTGTATCGACCAGCGCACCGCCCGAATTGCCGAAATTGATCGCGGCATCGGTCTGGATGAAATTCTCGAAATGGTTGATGTGCAGGTTGTTGCGGCCCAGGGCCGAGATGATGCCAAGGGTGACGGTCTGGCCGACGCCGAACGGATTGCCGATCGCCAGCACCACATCGCCCACCCGTGCGCCCTCGGGGTCGCCGAGCACCATCACCGGCAGGTTGCGTTCGCTCACGCGGATCACGGCCAGGTCGGTCTCGGGATCGGTGCCGACCAGGCGCGCCACCGCCTTGCGGCCGTCGGCCAGGCCGACCTCGATCGCGTCGGCCCCATCGATCACATGGAAATTGGTCAGGATATAGCCGTCGCTGCTGACGATGACGCCCGAGCCGAGGCTGGCCAGTTGCTCGTCGGGCGGCGCACGGTCGCCGAAGAAGCGGCGAAAGAACGGGTCCTTGAGCAGCGGATGCGACTGGCGCGAGGCCTTGCTCGTATAGATATTGACCACCGCCGGCATCGCCTTGGCTGCTGCATCGCGGAAACTGCCGGCCGCCGGCCGCGACGGCGCCTGCAGCATGGGCACCGGGCTGCCCGACGCGCCGACCGCGACGCTATCCGGTTGACGCTCGAGCCATTCGGGACGCAGGGCGGCGACCACGAACCAGGCCGCCAGCGCGATCGTTACCGCCTGCGCGAACAGCAGCCAAAAGCGCCGCAAAGGATGCGGACGCCGCAGTTCGTGGACGATATCGTCTTTCACTTTTTGAGGGAATCCCGGATTTCACGCAGCAAGACGATATCTTCCGGCGTGACTGGCGCTGCTGGCTTGGCTTCTTCGGCCGGGCCGCGCAGGCGGTTAATCACGCGCACCATCTGGAAGATGATGAAGGCGAGCAGGATAAAGTTCAGCAAAATGGTCAGGAAATTACCGTATGCCAACACAGCTCCGGCCTTTTGCGCCTCTGCCAAGGGGAGGTTATAGCCCTGGTTGTTGAGAGGAATATAATAGTTAGCGAAGTCCAGGCCACCGAGCACGGCGCCGATGGGCGGCATGACGATGTCCTTGACCAGCGAGTCAGTGATCCGCGCGAAGGCGCCACCGATAATCACCCCGACGGCAAGATCGATCACATTGCCGCGCATCGCAAATTTCTTGAACTCTTCCATCATCGCCATTTGGGACTCCCTCGTTGTTGTTGATACAAGCCTTTGCATGATACCCGAACGCTCCGGAGGCTGTCTTACAGCCAAATGCTGCAGGAGCACAAAAGACCATTCTGCCAAAGCGTGTAGGCCAGACAATTTTTTTCCCTCAGGTATTGCCGTTCACATATAATTTTGGATGCTGGAAGCTCGCTATTAATTCTTAAAATTCGTATATTCACGGAGTGGGGTTGGTATGAGTAATGAAAAGCAGGTCGATTCGGGCCGACGCGGTTTGCTGGTCGCGACATGCGCGGCCGGTGGCGTCGTCGGTGTGTCCACGGCGGGAGCCCTGGTCAGCACCTTCCAGCCTTCCGAGCGCGCAAAAGCGGCGGGAGCCCCGGTTGAAGTCGACATCTCCGACGTCGCTCCCGGTGAAATGAAAGTCGTCGAATGGCGCGGCAAGCCGGTCTGGATCTTGCGCCGCACTCCCGAAATGATGGCCACGCTCGAGAAAGACGCGGGTGAACTGGCCGACCCCGCCTCCGACAAGGTATTCCAGCTGCCGATGCCGGAATACGCCAAGAACGCGTTCCGATCGCGCGCCGAGCACAAGGAAGTGCTGGTCACGGTCGGAATTTGTTCTCACCTCGGATGTTCCCCCTCCTCGCGCCTGGCCTCCGGCCCGCAGCCGAACCTGCCCGACAACTGGCCGGGCGGCTTCCTGTGCCCCTGCCATGGCTCGACCTTCGATTTGTCCGCACGCGTGTTCAAGAACAAGCCGGCGCCGACGAATATGGACGTCCCGCCATACATGTATCTCTCCGATAACAAGCTGGTGATCGGCAAAGACGAGAAAGGCGAGGCATAAACATGGGTGCATTCAAGGAGACCAAGCTGCCGGCCGACGCGCCGGCACACGAGAAAGCCCTGGCCTGGGTCGACGACCGCTTCCCCGCATCGAAGCTGTGGAACGATCAATGGGGCAAGTACTACGCTCCCAAGAATTTCAACGTCTGGTACCTGTTCGGTTCGCTGTCGGCCCTGGTGCTGGTGCTGCAGATCGTCACCGGCATCTTCCTGACGATGCACTACAAGCCCGACGCCGCGCTGGCCTTCGGCTCAGTCGAGTACATCATGCGCGAAGTGCCGTGGGGCTGGCTGGTGCGCTACCTGCACTCGACCGGCGCCTCGGCCTTCTTCATCGTGGTCTACCTGCACATGGCGCGCGGGCTGATGTACGGTTCCTACCGCAAGCCGCGCGAGCTGGTCTGGCTGTTCGGCTTCGGCATCTTCCTGTGCCTGATGGCCGAGGCCTTCTTCGGCTACCTGCTGCCATGGGGGCAAATGTCGTACTGGGGCGCCCAGGTGATCGTCAACCTGTTCGGTGCGATTCCGGTGATCGGCGAAGACCTGTCGCTGTGGATCCGCGGCGACTACGTCGTCTCCGACGCCACCCTGAACCGCTTCTTCGCCTTCCACGTGATCGCGCTGCCGCTGGTGATCATCGGCCTGGTGGCCGCCCACCTGACGGCGCTGCACGAAGTCGGCTCGAGCAACCCGGACGGCATCGAGGTCAAGGAACACCTGGGCCCGGACGGCCATCCGCTCGATTCGATCCCGTCGCACCCCTACTACACCACCAAGGACTTGTTCGGCGTCTCGGTCTTCCTGCTGCTGTTCTCGGCAGTCGTGTTCTTCGCACCCGAGATGGGCGGCTACTTCCTGGAGTACAACAACTTCTTGCCGGCCGACTCGATGAAGACCCCGCCGCACATCGCGCCGACCTGGTACTTCACCCCGTTCTACTCGGTGCTGCGCGCCACCACGGCCGACTTCATGTACGTGCTGATGGGCGCAATCGCCCTGTATGTCGCCTTCATCTGGCTGAAATCGAGGCTGGCGTTCCGCACCAAGGCGATCATCGCCGTGGTCGGCCTGATCCTGATCGTCGGCATGCTGCCGCAGGTACTGGACGCGAAATTCTGGGGTGTGGTGCTGTTCGGTTCGTCGGTGATGATCATCGCCGGCCTGCCGTGGCTCGACCATTCGCCGGCCAAGTCGCTGCGCTACCGTCCGAACTGGCACAAGTGGGTGTATGCCCTGTTTGCGCTGGTGTTCGTGACCCTGGGCTACCTGGGCACCCAGCTGCCGACCGCCGCCTTCACGCTGATCTCGCAAGTGTGCACGCTGGCCTACTTTGCGTTCTTCCTCCTGATGCCGTGGTGGAGCACGATGGGCACCTTCAAGCCGGTGCCGACCCGTGTCACCTTCACCCCGCATTGATCACCGGACAAGAGCACAAGGACACGACATGAAATTGTTTGCAAAGAAACTGATTGCAGTCCTGGCACTGGTGCCGGGACTGGCTTTCGCCGCCGAAGGCGGCGTCCCGCTGGACCGCGCGCCAGACCGCAACGACATGGCGTCGCTGCAGAATGGCGCCAAGATCTTCGTCAACTATTGCCTGAATTGCCATGCGGCGGCATCGATGCGCTACAACCGCCTGCGCGACCTCGGCCTGTCGGAAGACCAGATCCGCGAAAATCTGTTGTTTTCTGCCGACAAAGTCGGTGACATGATGACGACGGCGATACGTCCGAAAGATGCCGCAGCCTGGTTCGGCGCGGTGCCGCCGGATCTGTCGGTGATCGCGCGCGCCAAGGCGTCTCCTGCGGGCTCGGGCGCCGACTACCTGTACACCTATCTGCGCACCTTCTACCAGGACGAGACCCGCCCGACCGGCTGGAATAATATGGTGGTGCCGAATGTTGCAATGCCGCATGCGATGTGGCAGCAGCAGGGCGTACGCGTCGCCAAGTTCGCCGAAGAGGCCGATCCTCACGAGCCGGGCAAGATGGTGCACAAGTTCGCCGGCTTCGAGCAGATATCACCCGGCACCATGAGCCAGCAGGAGTTCGACGCCGCCACCGCCGACCTGGTCGCCTACATGGTCTGGATGGCCGAACCGGCGCAAAACACCCGCAAGCGGCTGGGCGTGATCGTGCTGCTGTTCATGTCCGTGTTCGTCTTCCTGACCTGGCGTTTGAACGAATCGTACTGGAAAGAAGTGAAGTAATTCGCTTTCATTGCCCGGTTGGCTATAATACGGGCAATCATTTCTATGGGGTGAGGGTGCTTTGTCGCTCCACCCCTTTGTTTCTTAAGGAACTATAAACCATGATGGTTCTCTACTCCGGCACCACGTGCCCGTTTTCCCAACGCTGCCGCCTCGTCCTGTTCGAAAAAGGCATGGACTTCGAGGTCCGCGACGTCGACCTGTTCAACAAGCCGGAAGATATTTCGACCATGAACCCGTACGGCCAGGTGCCGATCCTGGTCGAGCGCGAACTGATCCTGTACGAATCGAACATCATCAACGAGTACATCGACGAGCGCTTCCCGCACCCGCAGCTGATGCCGGCCGACCCGCTGATGCGCGCCCGTGCCCGCCTGATGCTGTTCAACTTCGAAAAAGAGCTGTTCGTCCACGTGCACACGCTGGAAAGCGAGCGCAACAAGGCAAACGACAAGAACCACGACAAGGCGCGCGCCGAAATCCGCGATCGCCTGACCACCCTGGCGCCGCTGTTCCTCAAGAACAAGTACATGCTGGGTGACGAGTTCTCGATGCTGGACGTGGCGATCGCCCCGCTGCTCTGGCGCCTGGACCACTACGGCATCGAGCTGTCGAAGACCGCCGCGCCGTTGATGAAGTATGCCGAGCGTATCTTCTCGCGTCCGGCCTACATCGAGGCGCTGACGCCATCCGAGAAAGTGATGCGTCGTTGATGTGTTCTGGGCGGGATCTTTGTATCCTGCCCTGTTTGCTTTACCGTTTTACCACGCCGGTCGTTGGACGCCTTCAAGGCGAATCCGGTAGACTGGCGTGACAGCCTGTATTCCTGGACAACACCACCATGGCAGAAATCTCCACCAAACCCTACCTGCTGCGCGCCATCTATGAATGGTGCACGGACAGCGGCTTCACGCCCTATATCGCCGTCAAGGTCGATGGGGGAACCACGGTGCCGATGGAGTATGTGCGCAAGGGCGAGATCATCCTGAACATCAGCTACGGCGCGACATCGGGGCTGAAGATGGACAACGACGCAATCCACTTCCGCGCGCGCTTCAATGGCGTGTCGCGAGAGATCTATATCCCTGTGCACAATGTGTTGGCGATTTATGCCAATGAGAATGGACAGGGGATGGCGTTCGAGGTGGGGGCGGCGCCGGATGCGGATGCGCAGGCATCGTCCGACACGTCTGTCGAAAGTGCGCCGGCTGCGCCGGCGTTGTCGGCTGTGCCGTCGAAGGGTGTGGATTCGCCAGTGGTGGCTGATGCGCCGCCGGGCTCGCCTGGCGGGGATGATGAGCCGCCCAAGAAGGGTGGACGTCCGACCTTGACCCGGATCAAATAGCGTATAATCGTTGTCTTAAGGTCACGCCGACTTAGCTCATCAGGTAGAGCAGTTGATTTGTAATCATCAGGTGGCGGGTTCGAGTCCTGCAGTCGGCACCAGTAACACCAGCACTTGGCCCAGCCTCAATGGCTGGGCTTTTTGCTTTCCAGCGGCTGTGTCGATACCTGAAGCGCCAGGAATCGCGCGTATTTCTCAGCCAATCGCGGGCCCCAAGGCTTGCAAGGTCGCCAGGTGCGGCCACGCTACGGTTTCCTTGAAGTCGCGCGAAATCCGCTGATCGTCCAGCACCGCCTTCCAGAACTGGCTGGCCATGTCGTGGCAGAGCGCCAGGTGTCGCAGCGCGAGCCTGCTCAAGTCGGGCTTCCACTCCCGCGCCACGATTTCGCCGTGGGTATTTGGACGGTACAGCATGGGCAGCATATCGTAGGCATCCAGCAAGCGATGTCTTCGTTCCAACGTCCAGGCGACGGCAATATTACCGTGGTGCTTATCCGTGTTGCCGATCAGCGCTCCGTAGAGGTCGAGTTTTTCGACCGTCTCGATGTCCTGCGGTGGAAGTTCCTTGAGGCGCCCGAGCTCATGAGCAACTGCAGTCCAGCTCCTGTCCATCATTCCCAAATCGCCATCAAGCGCAGCAAAGGTCGCCATCGGTCGACGCCCTTTCAAGCCGGCCCTGTCGAAGCGCACGACCTCCAGGAATACCCGGCCGCCCCCTTCGAGAATCGATGTCCTGGCCGCGGCGATGCCATGCCGGCCGAGGACCTCCAGCGCCAGGTTCTCGCAGACCAGCAAGTCGCCCCAGCGGCGTCCGTTGCGGCTATCGACCTTCGGTGAAAACTTGACGATGACATGTTCGATCGTTTGGTGCCCATCCATGCGGTCGACCAGAGCGGTAAACTTGGGCTGCTCGCCGCCGGCCGACGAGCCGGGTGCGTCCCCTTGCATCGCATGTTCAGCCATGCGTGAATAGCGCTGGGCTCGCTCCGACTCCAGCACCGTATCCTCTTCGGTGCTCGTCGATTGGACATGGCGCGCGAAGGATTCATTTCCAAGGATAAGGTTCCCGGCCGCATGCTCGCTGCGGTGCGACAGGTAGATCAACACTTGCTCGGCCGTCCACCGCAGGATATCCGCCGGCAGGCCCAACTCCGGATGCTTGCCTGGCTCCATGCGTCCTAGAAAACCTTGAGGGCGAAGATCATGCAAGAAATACGGCATCCCTTCATACAGAAGGTAAGTCGTCCCCTCCATCGGAGTCAGGGCATAAAAGCCGCCCTCGAGAAGATGCAACTGTCCCAATTGCTCGACTTTCCCATTCTCCAGAACGCGAAATAGTGGGACAGGCGCATCAACGCCTGGAATATGACGCCGTAGAGCGTATTGCCGGTTCTTGCCGGCACCCAGCACGACGCCATCCCTGACTGTCGACCACAGGCGTGAAAAAGTCGGCTGGCTGATGCCCAGCGCGGCAAGGATGGCCGATGTCGCTTCTGGCTTGCGCTTCAATAGCTCCTGAAGCTTCTCCATGTTTTGATTCTTCGACATCTCTCAGAGCAGTTTTATGAATAGAAAAAAGGCGCGTCTCCTCATAGGAAGAAGTGCTAGTAATGAATACTATCATGAATAGAATAATGAATAGAATCTGGAGAGGGCTACCTGGCTCTACTCAGGATGAACTCGATACGAGTCGCGGCGTCCTCCGCAGTTTCGGATACACGACCGGAATCGTCATCATGGTGCTGCCGATCGCCATCAGCAGCAATGCCGTGAAGGTCTCGCTGGTGATGACGCCCTTGTCGAGCAGGATATTGGCAAAAATGATCATGATCAGCGCCTTGGTCTGCAACAGCCAGCCGATGATCGATGCTTCTTCACGGCTCCAGCCGAGAATGCGGCCAGCAATCCGCACGCCCACCAGCTTGCCCGACACCGACGCTGCGAGCAATACCGCCGCCGCAATGAAGACGGCAGTACCACCCACATCCCAATTCGTCCGCAAGCCCGTGCTCAAGAAATAGACAGGCATCATCACCAGCAGCACATTGTGGCGCAAGAAATCGAGCTTCTTCTGATCGAACCAGTCCGCATCCATCACCGCGCCGGCCAGGAACGCCCCCACCATATAGTGCAAGCCAGCCCAATCGGCCGCAAAGCCGCAGATGATCAGCCACACCAGCATCCCGAACCACCGATCCCGCTCAGGAATACTGACCATCAAGCGCCGGAACAGCCTGGTCGCCACGATAAACACCAGGAAGAACCCCAGCTGTCGCCCCACCCGCTCCCAGTCGAGCAGGATCAGCGCCAGCACGCCCCAGATCGCGATATCGTCCAGGCTGGCGTAGCGCAGGATGCGCTGCCCCAGGGGCTGGCGCAGGATATCCAGCTTTTCCATCAGCAGGATCAGGATCGGCAGCGCCGTCACCGCGCACGCCATGCCGACGCCCAGCACGAACTGCCAGCTTTGCGCCTCGGGGCCGATCCAGCCGGCGTACCCAAGCATGCCCGCGGCCGCAATGCTGCCGAACACCAGCGGCACCCCGAGCGCCAGCCCGGCTGTGATGGAACTTTCGCGCCGATGTTCCCACGCTTTTTTCAGATCGAGCTCGATCCCCGCCAGCATCACGAAGATCATCACCGCCCACCAGGCGATCCCGTTCAGCGACTGGATGACCTGGGGATTGAAGACAAAGCTGTAATACTCGGGATACGCCTTGCCCAGCACGCCAGGCCCCAACAGCACGCCGGTAATAATCTGTACGATCACCAGCGGCGCCCAGTAGTCGGTATTGCCGAGCCGCCAGATCAGGTAGGGCACGGCGAAGATCAGCAGCATCGCGATCAGGTAAATCTCGGTGGTGGCCATTGCACTGTGCATGGTCGGTCTCTCGAATAATTATTATGATGACAAGGTCGCTGCACGACGGCATAGCGATACCCCCTAGCTCCCGGGAGTATCCCCGTAAATATGAGCATAAGGCAACGCCAAACCTGAAACATTCCTGAAGATTCATGCCAAAATGACATATTGCAAGTTTAATTTGACCCTGAATTAACGCAATGCTATAGTCGGATCAAAGCCGATGGTAACGTTTCCAACTTACCAAAACAATAACGGCACCAACGGAGACAAGATGGTCCTACCCCGCAAACTGGCTGCAGCCTGCGCATGGCTGTGCGCCGCTGCTTTCGCGCCAGGCGCCGCGCCGGCCCATGCCGCCGCGCCGAAGGCGGAAGTCATCCATTGGTGGACCTCCGGCGGCGAATCGAGCGCCGTCAAGCAGGTCGCCCAGGCCTACCGCGATGCCGGCGGCGTGTGGATCGACAGCGCCATCGCCGGCGGCGACCAGTCGCGCGCCGTCACCATCAACCGCATCATCGGCGGCAATCCGCCGACCGCCGCCCAGTTCAACACCTCCAAGCAGTTCACCGACGTCATCGAGCAGGACATGCTCAACAACGTCGACCTGGTCGCCAAGGCCCAGGACTGGGACCGCATCCTGCCCGAGCCGCTGATCGACGTGATCAAGCACGACGGCCACTATTACGCGGTGCCGCTCAACATCCATATGCAGACCTGGATCTGGTACTCGAAGGCCGCCTTCCAGAAGGCCGGCATCGACAAGGAGCCGGCCAGCATCGACGAACTGTTCGCCGCCCTCGACAAATTGAAAGCCGCCGGCCTGGTGCCGCTGGCCCACGGCGGCCAATCGTGGCAGGAAAACATCCTGTTCTCGGCCCTGCTGGCCAATATCGGCGGGCGCGAGCTGTATCTGAAAGTGATCCGCGACCGTGACCAGGCCACGATCCTGTCGCCGCAATTTCGCAATGTGCTGCTCACCTTCAAGCGCATGAAGTCCTATGTCGATGCGGGCTCGCCGGGCCGCAACTGGAACGACGCCACCGCGATGCTCATCGCTGGCCGCGCCGGCTTCCAGGTGATGGGCGACTGGGCCAAGGGCGAATTCACCAACGCCGGCCAGCTTCCCGGCCAGCACTACGGCTGCATCCCGGGCCTCAAGTCAGACACCCCCTACCTGATGCAGGGCGACGTCTTCGTGTTCCCGCGCACCGACAAGGCCGATGCCGTCAAGGCCCAGCAACTGCTGGCCAAGGTCGTGTCGCAGGCCGACCTGCAGGTTACGTTCAGCAAGCTGAAAGGCTCGATTCCCGTGCGCCAGGATGCCGATGCGGCCCAGCTCGACCTGTGCGCGCAAAAAGGCATCGAGATCATCAAGGACCGCACGCGCCAGGCCGGCGTCACCGAGGTCTACCTGACGCCCGACCAGAACGGGGCCATGCAGGACATCCTGACCGCCTACTGGAACATGGACATCAAGGTGGACAAGGTCCAGCGCAGCATCGCCAACGCCCTCAAGTACTGACGCCATGCTCGCCCAACGCCTCTACGTCCGCCTCACGCCCCACTTTGCCCTCCTGCCCATGGCGCTGGTGGTGCTGGGCGCCTATATCGGCGGCGCGCTGTGGACCCTGCGCACCTCGTTCACCGCCTCGCGCACCTTCCCGTCCGATAACTTCATCGGCGCCGCGCAGTATGTGCGCCTGTTCGACAACGAGCGCTGGCTGCTGTCGCTGCACAACCTCGCCATCTACGGCGTCGCCTTCATCGTCGCTTGCATGGTGATCGGCTTCCTGCTGGCCGTCTTCATCGACCAGAACGTCAAGGGCGAAGGCCTGCTGCGCACCGTGTTCCTGTACCCGTACGCGATGTCCTTCATCGCCACCGGCCTGGTATGGCAATGGCTGCTGGCGCCCGGCAGCGGCATCGAAGGCGCCGTGCGCCAGATGGGTTTCGAGAATTTTTCGTTCGACTGGATCGTGCACCAGGACCTGGTGATCTATACCGTCGTCATCGCCACCGTGTGGCAGGCCTCGGGCCTGGTGATGGCGCTGATGCTGGCCGGCCTGCGCGGCATCGATCCCGAAATCTATAAAGCCGCGCGCCTGGACGGCATTCCGGCCTGGCGGGTTTATTTGCAGATCGTGCTGCCGATGCTCGGTCCCTCGGTCGCCACCGTGTTCCTGCTGCTGTCCACCGCGGTCGTGAAACTGTTCGACGCCGTGGTCGCGATGACCCAGGGCGGCCCCGGCATCGCCAGCGAAGTGCCGGCCAAGTTCATCATGGACCACCTGTTCCTGCGCTCGAACATCGGCCTGGCCTCGGCCGGCGCGGTGACCTTGCTGGTGCCGGTGCTGGCCCTGCTCGCGCCGTATGCCTATGCGCGCAGCCGCCGCGCGCGCCTCGCCGGAGGCAAAGGATGAACCAGATGCGCGCCGTCGCCCCTCCCATGCCGATCGCAAACGCCCCCGCCGCCACCCGCCGCAAGCGCCTGTTCACGCCGGCGCGCATCGGCGTGTATGCCTTCCTGTTCAGCGCAGCCCTGTTCTTCCTGCTGCCGCTGTACGTCATGATCGTCACCTCGTTCAAGCCGATGGATGAAATCCGCATGGGCAATGTGTTCGCCCTGCCCGCCGCCGCCACGCTCGAGCCGTGGCGCACGGCCTGGGGCGAGGTCAGCCATGGCTTCTGGAATTCGGTGGCGATCGCCGTGCCCAGCACCGTGATCCCGATCCTGCTCGGCGCCGTCAACGGCTACGCCCTGTCGTTCTGGCGTCCGCGCGGCGCCAACCTGCTGTTCGGCGTGCTGCTGGCCGGCGCCTTCATCCCGGTGCAGGTAATGATCTATCCGCTGGTGTGGATGATGGCGCACGCCGGCGTGTTCGGTTCGCTGCCGGCCATCGTGGTGGTGCACGTCATCTTCGGCATGCCGCTCATGACCCTCCTGTTCCGCAATTACTATGCCTCGGTGCCGCACGAGCTGTTCCAGGCCGCGCGCATCGACGGCGGCGGCTTCTGGCGCATCTTCTTGCAAGTGATGCTGCCGATGTCGCTGCCGATCATCGTGGTGGCCGCGATCATGCAGGTCACCGGCGTCTGGAACGACTACATCCTGGGCCTGGTGTTTGCCGGTCGCGAGAACCTTCCGATGACGGTCCAGCTGAACAACGTGATCAACACCACCACCGGCACCCGCCTGTACAACGTCAATATGGCCGCGACCATCCTGACGGCCGCGGTGCCGCTGGCGATCTACTTCATCTCCGGACGCTGGTTCGTGCGCGGCATCGCCGCCGGCGCCGTGAAAGGATAAGCCGTCCATGTCCAACGTCCACCTGCGCAAACTGTGCATCACCCGCGGCAGCAACGAAATCATCCGCGATCTCGATTTGCAGATCGAGCCGGGCGAATTCCTGGTGCTGCTCGGCCCTTCGGGCTGCGGCAAGTCGACCCTGTTGCACAGCATCGCCGGCCTGATCGACCTGTCCGGCGGCGCGATCGAGATCGGCGGCCGTGACATGAGCCATGCCGACCCGAGCGAGCGCGGAATCGGCATGGTGTTCCAGTCGTATGCGCTGTATCCGACCATGACGGTCGAGAAGAACATGTCGTTCGGCCTCAAAATTGCCGGCACGCCGAAGGCGGAAGTAGCACGCCGCGTGCGCAAGACGGCCGAGATGCTGCAGCTCGACGCCCTGCTCGAGCGCAAGCCGTCCCAGCTCTCGGGCGGCCAGCGCCAGCGGGTCGCCATCGGCCGCGCGCTGGTGCGCGAAGCCGGCGTCTACCTGTTCGACGAGCCGCTGTCGAACCTCGACGCCAAGCTGCGCGCCGAACTGCGCCGCGAACTGAAGATGCTGCACCAGACGCTCGGATCGACCATGGTCTATGTCACCCACGACCAGGCCGAGGCGATGACGCTCGCGACCCGCATCGTGGTGATGCAGGCGGGGCGCATCCAGCAGATCGGCACCCCGGCCGAGGTCTACGACCTGCCTGCCAACCGCTTCGTGGCCGGCTTCCTCGGCTCGCCCTCGATGAATTTTGTCGAGGGCAGCATCGATGCGCAGGGATGCTTTTCTGCCGGCGCGATCACGCTGTCCCTCGCGGGCGGCAAGGCTGCCGCCGCGGTGACCCTGGCCGCGCGCCCGGAACACATCCACGTCGATGACAATGGCCCCTTGCACGCGACGGTGACCCTGGTAGAACCGATGGGGAATCACCAGGTGGTGTGGCTCGACTGCAGCGGCCAGGCGCTATCTTGCATCGTGCACGACGCGCGGCCGCTGGCGTCCGGCCAGGCGGTGCGCTTCGCGATCGACGCCGCCCGTGTTTCGCTGTTCGACCCTAAAAACGGGCAGCGGCTGTGAGCAAGAGGTGCCATCGGCACGCGGATGCAGTATGCTTGGCGGTTGGTTTGATTAACGACTTTATCGGATAGGGACTGCGGTGGCGACAATCAAGGACGTAGCGCGGCTGGCTGGAGTAGGTCTCGGCACCGCCTCGCGCGTGGTCAGCGGCAAGGGCTCGGTATCGCCGGCCACGCTCGAACGCGTGCGCAAGGCGATCGACGAGCTGGGCTTCCGGCCCTCGCACGCGGCGCGCGCCCTGCTGTCCGGCACCAGCCGCATGGTCGGCGTCTACATCCCCGTGTTGTCCGGCACCTTCTATACGCCGATCCTGCAGATCATCGACACCGAGCTGCGCGCGGCCGGCCTGCACATGGTGGTCGCCTTCGGCGTCGGCCTGGGCGACGCCCGCAACCAGGCGATCGAGGGCATCGAGTTCCTGATCGAACGCGGCTGCGACGGCCTGATCATGATGACCAGCGCCCTGCTCGACGAAGACATCGCGGCCCTGGGCGGCAAGCGGCGCCTGATCGTCGCGCTCAACCACGCCTTCAGCGACATCCCCGAACAATGCTTCACGGTCGACCACGCGCAGGGCGGGCGCCTGGCGGCGCGCACCCTGCTCGACCACGGCCACCGCGACATCGCGGTGGTCGCCGGCCCGAATGCGCTGGTCGACAACGTGGCACGTATCGATGGCTTCATGCACGAACTGAAGGATGCCGGCGTCGACACCGACAAGGTATGGCTGGTCGAGAGCGACTTCTCGCCGCAGGGCGGCTGGCATGCGGCCAAGGCCCTGGTCGAATCGAAGACGCCGTGCACCGCCCTGTTCTGCGCCAACGACGAGATGGCGGTCGGCGCCCTGTCCTATTTCCAGGAAGCCGGCATCAGCGTGCCGCGCGACCTGTCGGTGATCGGCTACGACGACACGCCGAGCGCCGAGTTCTCGGCGCCGCGCCTGACCTCGGTGCACATGCCGTGGCGCGAGATGACGCAGAACGGCATCAACGCCCTGCTCAATCGCTGCTACGACCTGAAGCGCCCGGTGGCGCGCCAGTTCCCGGTCGGCGTGACCCTGCGCGCCTCGCTGGCCAGGATCGGCGGCGACAAGCCCGCAAGGCCGAAGCGCAGCACCAAGGCTGGCGGTAACAAGAAATGAGGCAGCATGCGGCGCTCCCGCGGGCCGCACGCGGCCATTTTTTTGGCATCAGACTGGAAAGCTTTCCAATGTGTTGGTAAGCTTGCCCCATATTTAACTTAGAACACCTGGATAAACTGAAGCGAGACCATGACCACTGCCAACCGACCCGAGCCTCACGCGCCGCAGCGCAGCGATTTCGCCCGCGATTTCCTGTGGGGCTGCGCCACCTCGTCCTACCAGATCGAAGGCGCCGGCCGTGAAGACGGCCGCGTGGAATCGATCTGGGACCGCTTCGCCGCCACGCCCGGCACGATCCGCGACGGTTCGGATGGGATGAATGCCTGCGACCATTACCACCGCTGGCCGGAAGACTTCGACATCGCGCGCGGCATGGGCCTGAACGCCTACCGCTTCTCGTTCGCCTGGCCGCGCATCTACACCGGCGCCAAGGGCCAGCCGAACCAGAAGGGGCTGGACTTCTACTCGCGCCTGGTCGACGGCATGCTCGAGCGCGGGCTGCAGCCATGGGCCACGCTGTACCACTGGGACTTGCCGCAGGCGCTGCAGGACGAAGGCGGCTGGGAAAACCGCGCCACCATCGACGCCTTCCTCGATTATGCCGACGTCATGACGCGCACCCTGGGCGACCGGGTCAAGCACTGGATCACCCACAACGAGCCATGGTGCACCTCGATCATCGGCAACTTCGAAGGCTGGCATGCGCCGGGCAAGACCGACCTGAAAGCCGCGCTGCAGGTCGCACACAATGTGCTGGTCTCGCACGGCAAGGCAGTGCCGCTCATTCGCGCCAACGTGCCGGATGCGAAAGTAGGCCTGGCGGTCAGCCTGCACCCGCTGCGCGCCGCCAGCGATAGCTTGGAAGACAAGGCCGCGATGGAGCGCCACGACGGCCTGCGCTACCGCTGGTTCCTCGACCCGCTGTTCGGCCGCGGCTATCCGGCCGCCACGCGCGAACTGTTCGGCGCCGCGGCGCCCGACGTCGAACCTGGCGACATGGAAGCGATCGCGGTCAAGACCGACTTCATGGGCGTGAACTACTACTTCCCCGAGGTGATCAAGCACGAAGCCGGCCACGCGCCGCTCGACGCGAAAGTGCTGCCGACCACCAGCGGCGAGATCACCGCGATGGGCTGGCCGGTGTCGCCGGAAGGCTTCACCGAGCTCCTCACCCGCATCGAGAACGACTACCACCCGGGCCCGATGTACGTCACCGAGAACGGCTCGGCCTTCGAGGACGTGGTGGGCCCGGACGGCGAGATCGACGACGAACAGCGCCGCAACTATCTCGAACGCCACCTGGCGGCCATGAAGGAGGCGATCGCCCAGGGCGCCCCGATCAAGGGTTATTTCGCCTGGAGCCTGCTCGACAACTTCGAGTGGGCCGAAGGCTACCAGCGCCGCTTCGGCCTGGTGCACATCGACTACGCCACACAGCAGCGCCGCCTGAAGAACAGCGGGAAATGGTACGGTTCCTTCCTGCGCCAGGAATGAGCCCTTACTTCAACGACTTCAACGAACAATAAAGCGAGACAACCCATGATCATCAAGCTTCGTCCTTCCACGCTGGCCCTTTCCATCGCCCTGGCCATGCCAGCGCTCTGCGGCGCCGCCGCGCCGGTCGACACCAAACTGGCCGACTGGCCGCGCGTGACCAGCGCCATCAAGAAGGACGAAGCGATCGAGAAGCGGGTCAGGGAAATCGTGAGCAAGATGACGCTGGCCCAGAAGGTCGGCCAGATGACCCAGCCCGAGATCAAGACCACCAAACCCGAGGATGTGACGAAGTACTACCTCGGCTCGGTGCTCAATGGCGGCGGCAGCTGGCCGAACAATAACAAGGCGGCCGATGCGAAAGAATGGCTGGCGCTAGCCCAGGCCTACCACGAGGCCTCGATGAAGACCGACATGGCGATCAAGGTACCGGTGGTGTGGGGCACGGACGCGGTCCATGGCCACAACAACGTGCCGGGCGCCACGCTGTTCCCGCACAATATCGGCCTGGGCGCGGCGCGCAATCCGCAGCTGATGCGCGAGATCGGCGCCGCCACCGCCAGGGCAGTGCGCGCGACCGGCATCGCCTGGGTGTTCGGCCCGACCCTGGCCGTGGTGCGCGACGACCGCTGGGGCCGCACCTACGAAAGCTATGCCGAGCATCCGGAAGTCGTGCGCAGCTACGCCGGCGAATACGTCAAGGGCATGCAGGGCGTGTTCAAGGACGACGCCAACACCATCGCCACCGCCAAGCATTTCATCGGCGACGGTGGCACCAGGAACGGCAAGGACCGCGGCGTGACCGAGGCCTCGCAAGCAGACCTGATCAATATCCACGGCGCCGGCTACTTCCCGGCCCTGGAGGCGGGCGCCCAGACCGTGATGTCCTCGTTTAACAGCTGGACCGATACCGCGAGCGGTACCGAACATGGCAAGCTCCATGGCAGCAAGTACGCGCTGACCGACATCCTCAAGGTCAAGATGGGCTTCGACGGCTTCGTCGTCACCGACTGGAACGGCATCGGCGAAGTGAAAGGCTGCCGCAACGACAGCTGCGCCCAGGCGATCAACGCCGGCAACGACATGATCATGGTGCCGGACGACTGGAAGGCCTTCATCGCCAACACCATCAAGCAGGTCGAAGCAGGCGAGATCCCGATGTCGCGCATCGACGATGCCGTCAGCCGCATCATCCGCGTCAAGCTGCGCGCCGGCCTGTTCGACAAGAGCCCGGTGCAGAACGCCCATGCCGGCAAGGACGACGCCATGCAGGCGCGCGCCCTGGCGCGCCAGGCGGTGCGCGAATCGCTGGTGCTGCTCAAGAACGAGGGCCCGGCCCTGCCCCTGAAACGCGGCCAGAAGATCCTGGTGGTCGGCAAGAGCGCCGACGAGCTGTCGAACCAGAGCGGCGGCTGGTCGATCACCTGGCAGGGCACCGCCACCACCAATGCCGATTTCAAGAATGCCGACACCATCCTGGCTGGCATCCGCGAGGCAGCAGGCAAGGACAATGTGACCTTCAGCCTGGACGCGAAAGGCGTCGACGTGGCGAAGTTCGACGTCGTGGTGGCCGTGATCGGCGAGCGTCCGTATGCCGAAGGCGACGGCGACATCCACCCATCGGGCACGCTGCGCCACAGCAGCCGCTATCCGGAAGACCTGGCCGTGCTCAAGGCCGTCGGCGGCAAGGGTAAACCCGTGGTCACCGTGATGGTCACCGGCCGTCCGGTGTATGCCAACGACCTGCTCAACCTGTCGGACACCTTCATCTCGGCCTGGCTGCCGGGTTCCGAGGGCAAGGGCGTGTCGGACCTGCTGGTCGAAGGCCAGCAACGCCATGACTTCCGCGGCGTGCTGCCGTTCTCGTGGCCGAAGTCGGCCTGCCAGGTCAAGCTGAACGTGGGCGACAAGGATTATGCGCCGCTGTTCGCCTATGGCTACGGCTTGAAGGCGGGCACGCGCTCCAAGCTGGGCAAGCTCGATGAAACCATCCCGCAAGGCGGCTGCAGCGCCGGCAATACCTTCCCGGTGTTCAGCCAGGCCGACCGCACCAGCTATCCGCTGGCGATCCGCAGCGGCCAGCAAACCACCGTGCTCGGCGCCGACCTGAACGCCAGTTTCAAGCTGCCGGGCATCACCGTCACCACCGCCCAGGTCAACACCCAGCAGGATGCCAAGCGTGGCGACTGGACCGGCCCGGCGACCCTGGAAGCACGCGGCGCGCGCGCCATCGTGCTGCCGGCGGCGGCGGTCAAGGATGGCGCGCTGCGCTTCGACACCATCGTCGCCAAGGCCCCGGCCGGCAAGGTGACGCTGTCGATGCGCCAGGGCGCCACCAGCGTCGACCTCGATGCGACCGCCCTGTTCAAGCGCCTGGCCGTCGGCGCCAAGAACACCGTGGCGATTCCGCTGTCGTGCTTCACTGCCAAGGGCGTCGACCTGGCCAAGGTCGACACGCCGTTCGCCGTCACCAGCGATGCGGCCTTCGCGGCGGCCTTTGCCAATATCGAGATCGCCGGCGGCGCGGCGAAGGAAGCCGGCTCCGTGCAGTGCGGAGAACTGAAGTGACACGGGAGCTGCGGCTGCTGGCGGACGTCGGCGGCACCAACGCGCGCTTCGCCCTCCAGTCGGATTCCCGCGCGGGATTCGACGACATCGAGGTGCTGGCGGCCAGCGCCTACCCTACCCTGGGCGAGGCGATGCGCGCCTATCTGGCGAACGCCCGCGGGCGTGGGCTGGCGGTCGACACCGTCCGCCATGCGGCGATCGCGATCGCCAATCCGGTCGAGGGCGATGAGATCAGGATGACCAACCACCATTGGCAGTTCTCGATCGAGGCCTTGCGCCGTGAACTGGGCTTGACCACCCTCTTGATGGTGAACGACTTCGCCGCGCTGGCGATGTCGCTGCCGCACCTGGCCGCCAGCCAGCGCCAGCAGGTCGGCGGCGGCGTCGCTCTGCCGAACCGGACGATCGGCCTGATCGGCCCCGGCACCGGCCTCGGTGTCTCGGGCGTGGTGCCGGCCGGTGAGCGCTGGATTCCATTGTCGGGCGAGGGAGGCCACGTCAGCTTCGCACCAGTGACCCGCGACGAAGTGGCGATCCTGGAAGCGCTGTGGGGAGAATACGGCCATGTCTCGGCCGAGCGCCTGCTGTCGGGCATGGGCCTGGAACTGATCCACTGGGCCCGTAGCGGCAAGCGCCTCAAGGCCGCCGACATCAGCAGCGCGGCGCTCGATGGTTCATCGAGCGATTGCCGCGGCTCGGTCGAGGTGTTCTGCGCCATCCTGGGCAGCGTGGCCGGCAACGTCGCGCTGACCCTGGGCGCGACCGGCGGCATGTATATCGGCGGCGGCATCGTGCCGCGCCTCGGACCCCTGTTCGAACAGTCGGCCTTCCGCGCGCGCTTCGAGGACAAGGGCCGTTTGGGCGCCTACCTGGCGCGCATTCCGACCTGGTTGATCACCGAACAATATCCCGCATTGCGTGGGGTTTCGGCTATGCTGTCGGATCGCGTCGCAACTCTGCAATAACAACGGAGACTTCATGCAGAACCCATCCCAGAACCCGACCGTGGCCAGCGCTGCCGTGGAAGGGGAACACAACCAGCACACCGGTGCGCTGGTCATCGTCACCATCCTGTTCTTCATGTGGGGCCTGATCACGTCGCTCAACGACGTCCTGATCCCGCACCTGAAGTCGATCTACACGCTCACCTATATGCAGGCGATGCTGGTGCAGTTCTGCTTCTTCGGCGCCTATTTCATCGTCTCGCTGCCGGCCGGCGCGCTGATTCGCCGCCTGGGCTACCAGAACGGCGCCGTCACGGGCCTGTTGATCGCGGCCGCCGGCTGCGCCCTGTTCTACCCGGCCTCGAACGGCGGCTACGGCATGTTCCTGTTCGCCCTGTTCGTGCTGGCCAGCGGCATCACCATCCTGCAGGTGGCGGCCAATCCCTACGTCACCGCGCTGGGCCCGGCGCGCACCGCTGCCAGCCGCCTGACCCTGACCCAGGCCTTCAACTCGCTCGGCACCACGGTGGCGCCGGCGCTGGGCGGCATATTGATCCTGTCGACCGTGGTCCTCTCGGCCGACCAGCTGGCGCTGCTGCCGGCGGCCGAGCAGGCCGCGCACAAGGCCGCCGAAGCCGCCGCCGTGCAGGGCCCCTACCTGGGCCTGGCCGCCGCGCTGGCGCTGCTGGCGGTGCTGTTCGCGATGGCGCGCCTGCCGAAGATCGCCTTCGAAGACACCACCGCGGCGGTCGACGCCAAGGGCGGCGCGATGTCGTACCGCCACCTGGTGCTGGGCGCGCTGGGCATCTTCCTGTACGTCGGCGCCGAGGTGAGCATCGGCAGCTTCCTGATCAACTTCATCGGCGAGCCGCATATCGCCGGCCTGTCGCACGCCGACGCCGCGCGCTACGTCAGCATGTACTGGGGCGGCGCCCTGGTCGGCCGCTTCATCGGCTTTGCCGTGATGCGTTACGTGAGCCCGGGTAAATCGCTGGCCGTGACCGCGCTCGGCTCGATCACGCTGGTGCTGGTCGCGACCTTCACCGAAGGCAGCCTGGCGATGTGGGCGATCGTGGCCGTGGGCCTGTGCAACTCGATCATGTTCCCGACCATCTTCAGCATGGCGCTGCACGGCCTGGGCAAGTTCACCGGCCAGGGTTCGGGCATCCTGTGCATGGCCATCGTCGGCGGCGCCGTGGTGCCGTTCGTGCAGGGCATCCTGGCCGACACCATTGGCCTGCAGATCTCGTTCCTGGTGCCGGCGGCCTGCTACCTGTTCATCATGTACTACGGCGTGAAGTACGCCAACCTGCACAAAGAGAAGGTCGCGGCCGAGTAATCGACGTCGCCGCCAAAAAAAAAGCCCGCAGCATGCTGCGGGCTTTTTTCATTATCGGTTCAGGCGCTTTAGCAGCTGCGCCCGCACCATGCGCGAGACGTTGTCGTCGAACGGCGCCAGCAGGCCGCGCGCGGCGGGCGGGATATGCGCCGCGGTGCTGTCGTCTGCCTCGAACACATAGTGGCGGAACAGCTCGGCCCAGGCCGCGCGCTGGGCGGGCGGCAGGTCGCGCACCGTCATCAGGGCGTGCATCAGGGCGTTGTTGGGCGTGTCCATCCAGTCGGGCGACTGGCGCCACCAGTAATTGACCAGCACATTCAAGCCGTCCAGCGCCTCGACGTGGTGCCACCACATGCTCGGTATGAAGATCGCGTCGCCGGGCGCCATCTCGGCCACCTGGGCGTGTTCGAGCGCCTCGGCAAAGCGTGGAAAACGCGCGAGATCGGGATTGGCGACATCCACCAGGCTGATGGGCTGGCCGGCCGGCGTCAGGTCGAGCGGGCCGATATACAGGTTGTGCTGCTGGCCGGGCGAGAACAGCGTAAAGCGGCGGCGGCCGGCGGCGATGCAGGCCAGGTTGTCCGGCAAGTCGTAATGGGCCGCAATGCGGGTGCGGTTGCCGATCCAGATGCTGGCCAGCGGGTCGCGCGGGCCCAGGTCGACGTCGTTCTCGGCGCGAAAGCCCGGCAGCGCGCCGTCGATCGTGGTCGAGCCGACATAGATGGCCGGCGGGTTTGGCGTGGCCAGGTGCTGTTCCAGCTCACCCAGCACGGCGTCGAGCCGCACCCGCATGGGCTGGAAATTGAAGCCGTCCATCGCCTCGTTATAAAAGAAGCGGCCGCCGATATCGGGCGCGCCGAGCATGGCGTTGACGGTGGCGTCGACGTACCAGCGGCGCAAGTAGGCGATGGCGGCCTGCGGCGACGTGCGGGCGGCGGCCACCATCGGCCAGTCGGCCACCAGGCCGCGCAGCAGCAGCGGCTCGGTGGAAGCGAGGATGTCGGGGCCGAGGTCGGCGGGACGCAGCCCGGCGACCTCGCGCATGGCCTTAGCGGCCGGCGGCTTCACGGCTGTTCCTGCGGTTCTTGCGGTCGATCAGGTCGCGCAAGTGCGACAGCGAGGCCAGCGCGAAATACATCGGCGCAAGGTAGCCGGCCGCATGCAGTTCGGCGATGGCGCGACCATCGAGCGCGCCCAGGCGTTCTTCATGGATGGTGAAGAAGCCGCCCACGCGGGCTTTCTCGCCGTTGTCGAACTCGATGTCGAGCACGAAGGAATCGAGCAGCTCGTGGCGCTTGAGGGCCTCGAGAAAGCCCGCGTTGGCCTGCACGCCGTTGTGGATGTTCGACAGCGTCTGGCTCATCTTGTCGAGCAATTCGGTATTGCCGCCATGCGGCTTGAACACAGGTTCGCCCTCGGTCGTGCTGATGCGCGGGTGATCCAGGTCGACCTGAATCATCAGTTCGTCGCCGTTGCGGCCGATGTAGAACGGCAGGCGCTCGTGCAGCCACGGCACCAGCGGCGCGTCCCAGCGGCCATCTTCGAGGAACAGGTTCTCGTCTTGCTGGAAGCCGAGCAGCGCGATCGCCTCGTAATTGGCGCCGTCGTCCAGCTGGCGGAAGATGATCGGATAATGGGCCTGCAGCGAGCGGAATTCGTCGGCGAAGGTAGGCACCCAGGCGACTTCGCTGCCCAGGCCAGGGCGGTGGCCGGGGATGATGCGCAGGTCCTTGTGCTCGATATTGTTCAGCAGGGCGATGTTGGGCATGGATGTCTCGTTGTCTTTGTAATGGGTGTCAGTGAAACGACAACGGCGGGCCGGCTGTTGCCGACCCGCCGTCAATACCGTCATCCGGGAAGTCTACTCCCGAACGGCGGCACAGGCAAAGCCCCGATCAGAACTTGTAACGTGCGGCCACCATATAGCGTGGGCCCGACTGCGTCGCGAACAGCACCTGGTTCTTGGTGCGGCCGTGGGTACGCTGGATTTCGTCGGTCAGGTTGATGCCCTCGAACGACAGGCTCAGGTTCTGGTTGACGTTGTAGCCCACGCTCAGGTCCAGCTGGCCGTATTTTTCGACGTAGTTCGGGTTCGGGCCCTGGCCGTCGAAGGTCGACGACAGGAACTCGTCACGCCAGTTGTAGGCCGCGCGCACATTCCACTTGTCGTTCTCGAAGATGCCCACCAGGTTGGCCGAGTCGCCCAGGCCGACCAGCGCGAACTGCTCGCCGAAGCTGTTGTTGTCGTACTTCAGGCCCGAATTGACGTAGGTGTAGTTGGCCTGGATGCCGAAGCCGCTGTTGCCGAACATGTGCTGGACATTGAATTCCAGGCCGCGGATACGCGCCTTCTTCTGGTTCGAGTACGAGGTGATGCGGAAGTCCGCGATCGGATCGCTGCCGATTGCCGTGATGGTGCCGGTGGCGTCGCCGGTCGCGTTGTCAGGTCCGCGCACCACGCCTTCCTGGCCGTTGAAGTTGCGGAAGATGTAGTTGCGGATGCAGGTGGTGTCGGCCACCACGCAGCCGTTGGCCAGCGCCGCGTTCCAGTAGGCGCCGCCCACCGGGGTGCGCACGCCGAACGGCTGGGCGATGATCTGCGACTGGCCGGCGTAGTTGTCCAGATGCTTGCGGAAGTGGTTGATCGAGACGAAGCTCTGGCGGCCGTAGTACCACTCGAGCGCCAGGTCGATGTTCTTCGACTTGACCGGCTCCAGCGCCGGGTTGCCCTGCGAGCCGGTGCCGCCTTCGACGCGCGCCAGCGTGTCGAGCACCTGGCCGCCGGCGATCTGGTCGTAGCGTGGACGGCCGATGGTCTCGCCATAGCTGAAGCGGCCCTTGAAGTCGGGACGGAAGGCGATGTCGGCATCGAAGCTCGGCAGCACGTGGTTGTAGCTGCCGTCCAGCGTGGTGAAGCCCGAGTCGCCGAACACCACCGGCAGCTCGTTCTGCGAGACCCAGCTGATCGCGGTCGGCACCTGCACCAGCGCGCTCGACCTGACGTCGGTCTTTTCATAGCGCACGCCGAGCGCGGTGTTGATCGGCCAGCGGGTATCCCACTCGGTGTTGAACTGCAGGTACAGGCTCTTCGACTTTTCTTCGGTGCGGCGGTCGGTGTCGTAGGTGGTCTTCGGCAGGTACAGGTGCGGCAGGCCCGAGGCCTGGGCCACGATGTCGCGGATCTGGCCGAAGTTGAAGGTGTGGAAGCGGTTGAACAGGTTCGGGTTGCCGCTGCCGTCGATCTGATCGAAGTACTTCGAGAGGCTGTCCGGGGTGAACAGGCTGGCCGGGTAATTGAAGTCCGGGGTCGCGCCGCCCCAGGTGTCGCGCTGCTGGACCGAGAAGGCCGAGCGGTATTTCACCTTGGTGGCGCCGACGCCGAACTTGAATTCGGACGCTTCCAGCACCTTCCAGCTGCCGTGGGTCTGCACCTGGTCGACTTCGGTCTTCATGTAGCCGTTCTCGAACACCGAACCGGTGACCTGCTGCGGCGAGCGCAAGAAGTCCGCGCCTTCGATGGACAGGACCGGGAAGTCCTGCGAGAAGTCGGCGGTGGTGTTGCCGCGGCTGAAGCTGGCGGTGCCGATCACGTTGCTCGAACCCCATGGGCTGTCCGGGGTCGATTCGGCCGACGAGCTGTGGGCGTCGAGCTCGAGGCGCAGGGCCGAGTTCACGCGCCATGCGGCGTTGAAGCCCAGCGACTTGTTCTCGCTCTTGGTGGCGAAGTCCGAGGCGCCCATGGCGATGTCGTTGGCGCCGAGCGGGATGATCTCGGTGTAGGTCAGCGGCGATGCGAACGGGCCATCGGTCCAGCTGCTCGACGACGGGCCGAAGTTGAACCATGCCGACATGTCGTTGCGGCGGGTGTGGATCCGGTTTTCCGAGTAGGTGTAGTCGAGGGTGGTGGTCAGGTCCTTGGTCGGGGCGAACTGGAACACCACCTGGCCGTTGGTGCGCTCGCGCTGCACGCCGGAGAGGTTGTAGTTCAGGTTTTGCGGCACCTGGTACAGGTCGTTCGGACCCGGACGGTTGATGATGCCGGGGGTCGCGCCGGACGCATCCGGTTGCGGGATCGTGCCCCACTGGGTGTCGCTACCGCGGAACGGGCCTTTCCAGCCGTTCGGCACCGAGGCGCGGTTGTAGCCCAGGTTGCGTTCCTGGTAGCTGGCCGAGATGCCGATGCCGAAGCGGCCGTCGGCCGAGGTGTTCGAGTAGATGCCCGAGACTTCAGGGGTGACCTTGTCGCCGCTCTGCAGTCCGTCCGGCAGGTTGGTGGCCGAGGTGTCATGCACGCCCTTGATGCCGATGCTGGCTTGCATGCCGGGACGCGACAGCGGACGCGCGGTGATCACGTTGATGGTTGCGCCGACGCCGCCGGTCGGGGTCTCGGCGCGGCTCGATTTGTAGACCTGCAGCTGCGAGATCGCTTCCGAGGCGATGTTGGCGAAGTCGAAGGCGCGGCCGTTGCGGTCGCCCAGGTTCGAGACTGGCATCTGGCGGCCGTTGAGCAGCACCAGGTTGAAGTCGGGGCCCACGCCGCGCACGGTGATCTTCGAGCCTTCGCCGATTTCGCGGTCGATCGACACGCCCGAGATACGCTGCAGCGATTCGGCCAGGTTGGTGTCGGGGAATTTGCCGATGTCTTCGGCGACGATGCCGTCGACAAAACCCTGCGCATTGCGCTTGAGGTTCATCGACGATTCGAGACTGGCGCGAATGCCGGTCACGACCACGGTCTGGGCAGCCGGCTGTGCCGGGCCGGTGATCGAGCCGGTCGGGTTGCTGGCGGCGTCGGTTGCCTGGGTGGGTGCGCTGGTCGCGGTGTCGGCCGGCGGGGTCGCCTGTTCCTGCGCGAATGCCGGAATGAATGCCGAGCAGGCGCTGGCAACTGCCAGGCTGATCAAGGTCTGTTTAGCCTTTGGGTAGTACATGTCTTCTCCTGTCTTTTTATAAATATGACCGTCGCCTAGCCACGGTGTCTCCGCCAACCGGACGCGTCGTCGCCTGCGCCGCACTTCCGTTGCTACTCGTTGCTACTCACCCTTGCCCTGTCACCTCCCGACTGGGCATGTGCGCGGCGCCGCGCCAAGCGACGCAGCGAAGCCGGCCGGTTGTGCCGGCGGCCTCGCTGCATGGATTGCCTGGTGCGCGTCGCGCTGGTTCATTTGTCCTCGGCTCCTGGGATCACAGTGCCATGCGGGGATCGAAGCTGACTCGTTCGAAACATGGAAACGTTTCCATGTATTTGTCTGAATATTAGGGTTAGGAAAAAAAATTGTCAACGGAATATCCATCGTGCCCTCCGGGTATGTGACGTAGTTTTGCAACACTTTGGTGCAACACCAGAGCGAGGTATGGTGATCAGCTTGTCAGGCCTGCTGTCGTTTCCCTCGTTGACACTGGTTTTTTGGCAGTGCTATAGTCGGCTTGTCGCAATGGTAACGTTTCCAAATTGGAGCATCGATGCACCATTTTCTTGCCCGCCTCGCGAGTCGCGTCACCCTTCGCGCCGGCATGCTCGCGGCCAGCGCTGCCTTCGTCATGACGGGGCCCGCGCAGGCGGCGGCGCAGCTCGCCGATACCGCCTTCGCCTGGCCCGGCGGCGCGCGCGCGGCGGTCAGCCTGGCCTATGACGACGCGCTCGATTCGCAGCTCGACAACGCCATTCCCGCCCTCGACCGCCATGGCATCAAGGGCACCTTCTACCTGCAGCTGTCCAGCCCTCCGGTGGCGGCGCGCATGCAGGACTGGCGCGCGGCGGCCGCGAATGGCCACGAGCTGGGCAACCACAGCCTGTTCCACCAATGCTCCGGCGCGGGCCCTGGCCGCGACTGGGTCGAACCGCACCGCGATCTCGACACCACCACGCGCGAGCAGATGCGCGACCAGGTCCTGCTCGGCAATACGATGCTGGCCGCGATCGACGGCCGCCACGAGCGCACCTATACCGCGCCCTGCTTCGACGTGAAGGCCGTTGGCGGCGACTACCTGCCGCCGCTGCACGCCCACTTCGTGGCAATCAAGGCCGGCAATGGACCGGCCATACCGGCGTCGATGGCGGCGGTCGATCCGTTCCGGGTGACCTCGCACGCGCCGGTGGGCGCCAGCGGCGCGGAGCTGATCGCGCAGGTCAAGCAGGCGGGCGAACGCGGCACCATGATTGCCTTCACCTTCCACGGCATCGGCGGCGACCACCTGAGCGTGTCGTCACAGGCGCACGAAGAGCTGCTGCGCTTCCTCGCCGCGCATCGCGAGCAATACTGGACCGATACCTTCCTCAACATCATGAAGCACGTCAGGCAGCAGCCGGCAGGCAAGCCCGCGGCGCGATGACGGCTCGATAGCAGTCAACAAGGAGACGCATGAAAACCCTGAGCAAACTGGCTGCGCTGCTCGCGCTGGCCGTCAGTGCCGGCTGCGCCACGCAGCCTGCCGCCACCACCTCCGCCACCCTGCCCGGCTGGGCCCTCGACTGGAGCGACGAATTCGACGGCGCGGCGCTGGACCGCAGCAAGTGGGTCACCGAGACGGGCGGCCATGGCTGGGGCAACAACGAGATGCAGTTCTATACCGGCCGGCCCGAGAACGTGCGCGTGGAAGGCGGCCACTTGGTGATCGAAGCGCGCAAGGAAGCCTGGGAAGGCAAGGACTACACCTCGGCGCGACTCAAGACGGCCGGACTCAAGGAGACGCAGTACGGCCGCTACGAGGCGCGCATCAAGGTGCCGAAGGGCCAGGGCATCTGGCCGGCGTTCTGGATGCTGGGCGCGAATATCGGCCAGGTCGGCTGGCCCAAGAGCGGCGAGATCGACATCATGGAAATCATCGGCAAGGAGCCGGCCAATGCCTACGGCACCCTGCACGGGCCGGGCTACTCGGGCGAGCATGCGTTCAGCAAGCCGATCGCGCTCAATGGCGCGGAATACGGCGACGACTTCCATGTGTTCGCCGTCGAATGGGAGCCCAAGCAGATCCGCTGGTATCGCGACGGCATCCACTACCATACCGCCACACCCGGGACGGTCAAGGGCGAGTGGGTGTTCGAGCATCCCTTCTTTGTGCTGCTCAACCTGGCCGTGGGCGGCTACTGGCCGGGCTATCCGGATGCGAGCACGCCGTTCCCGCGCCAGATGCTGGTCGATTACGTGCGCGTGTATCGCAAGGCCGCGCCCTGACGGCCTGGAAGGCAGGCGGCGGCCAGGATTCTGGCCGCCGCCTGCAGACAATCCGCATCGGTGCGAGAATACGGCCAGGCACGCAACCCTGATACAGGGTGCATGCCAGGACCGATTCGACAACATCCCGACCTTCTTCCCACAGCGACCATGGACATCCGAGCGGCCACGCCGCCCGGTGCGCCACTGTCGTCGCCGTTCGAAGCATCACCTGGAAAGCACCAATGACCGCATTATTCACGCCCTTCACCCTCAAATCCCTTACCCTGCGCAACCGCATCGCGGTGCCGCCGATGTGCCAGTACAGCGCCGTCGACGGCGTCACCAATGACTGGCACCGCGCCCACTACGCCTCGATCGCCCGCGGCGGCGCCGGCCTCGTGATCGTCGAAGCCACGGCCGTGACGCCGGAAGGCCGCATCACCCCGGGCTGCGCCGGCCTGTGGAACGAGGAACAGGTGGCCGGCATGGCCGCCATCGCGGCCGGGATCAAGGCCGCCGGCGCCGTGGCAGGCATCCAGATCGGCCACGCCGGCCGCAAGGCTAGCGCCAACCGTCCGTGGGACGGCAATGCGCATATCCCGAACGAGGCGCCGGACGGCTGGCAGACCATCGCGCCATCGGCCCTGGCCTTCGGCGGCGACCTGCCGAAAGTGCCGCACGCGATGACCCTGGACGACATCGCGCGCGTGCGCCAGGGCTTCGTCGACGCCGCGCGGCGCGCCCTGGCGGCCGGCTTCGAATGGCTCGAACTGCACTTCGCCCACGGCTACCTGGCCCAGTCCTTCCTGTCGCCGCATTCGAACCGCCGCGACGACCAGTACGGCGGCGACCTCGATGGCCGCGGACGCTTTTTGCTCGAGACCCTGGCCGCGGTGCGCGAAGTGTGGCCGCAACACCTGCCGCTGACCGCGCGCATGGGCGTGATCGAATTCGACGGCCGCGACGAAGAGACGCTGGCCGAATCGATCGAGCTGACGCGCCGCATGCGTGACGCCGGCCTCGACATGCTGAACGTAAGCGTCAACTTCACCGTCCCCGACGTCAAGATTCCCTGGGGTCCGGGCTTTTTGGCGCCGATCGCCCGCCGCGTCAGGAACGAAGCCGGCCTGCCGGTGGCATCGTCGTGGTATATCGGCGATCCGCAGGTGGCGAACCAGGCGGTGCTCGATGAGCAGGTGGACCTGGTGATGGTCGGCCGCGAACACCTGGCCGATCCGCACTACGCCTTCCGCGCCGCCAAGGAGCTGGGCGTGGAGAATCCCTTCGCCATCCTGCCGCCGCAATACGGCTGGTGGCTGGAACGCTACCGGTAAGCCAGCTGTTGCGGCCGGCCCGCGGCCGGCTGCAGGCGCAGCGCAGTGCCGTGGCGCGCCAGGTCGCGGCCCAGCACCAGGCGCAGGTTGGCCGGAGCGCGCGCGCCGACTTCCTGCAAGTGGGCGCTGCCCAGGCGCTGCGCCAGCCTGCGCGCGGCGTCGAGATAAGCCGCCTCGTATTCGATGCGGGTGTGGCGCACCGCGAAGCCCGGCTCGTTCGACAGGCGCGTCACCCGCACGCCGGGTTCATCGATCCGCTGCGCCAGCGCGCGCGCCATGCCGGTCACGCCATTGCCGTTGCGGATCTCGAGGCGCACGATCTCGGGCATTCCCGGCTGCGGCTGCGGCTGCGGCTGCGGCTGCGGCTGCGCTGCCTGTGCTTCCTGCATGGACGGCGTGCGCCGCAATTCCATCATGCCCTCCCCGCCAACGACGATCCAGGCCTGGGCCCAGTCGGGTTGGGCCTGCGGCGTCGGCGTCGCCAGGGCCTGGTCGAGCCTCGCAACCCCGGTGCGGCCGCCGGTCACGGCGGCGAAATCGGCGCGCAGGTCGTGGCCGCGCAGGGTCGCCGCCTGGCGCTGCATCTGGCGCGCGCGTTCTTCCTGTCCCAGGGCAGCCAGGGCGTCGCCCAGCAGCTGCCATGAACGCGGATTGAGCGGGTCGAGCAGGCAAGCGCCCTCCAGCACCGCCCGTGCTTCGTCATGCTCGCCATTGAGCAGCAGGGCCTGGCCCAGGTTGCCCAGCAGGTAGGCCTTGCCCGGCCCCGCGTCCAGCCCGATGCCGGCGGCCAGGTCGCGCCAGATGGCGATCGCCGGCGTCAATTCCCCGGCGGTGGCGTGCAGGGTCGCCATCCCGTTGCGGGCGCCAGGATGGCCGGGGGCGAGCCGCAGCACTGCCTCGTAGGCGGCGCGCGCCGCATCCGGCTGATGGGCCAGGTGTTGCGTGCGGCCAGCAAGATAGGTTTGTTCGGCCTGGGCGCCGGTATCGTGGGCGGTGCGCCAGCCGAACGGGGAACACGCCACTAGGCCCGCGCACAGCAGCGCCAGCCGGGTCAACCTGAGGGTGCGTCGCATGGTAAAGCTCCTTTCAGCGCCCGATGGGCAAGGCGCCCAGGGTGCGCGAGATCTGGATCGCGGCCGGGCCGAGCAAGACCATCAGCAAGGTCGGGAAGATGCAGAAGATCAGCGGGAACAGCAGCTTGAGGCCGATCTTGGCCGCGGTCTCCTCGGCCACCATGCGCCGCTTGTGGCGCAGGTTCTCGGCATGCACGCGCAGCGAGTCGCCGACGCTGGTGCCGAAACGCTCGGACTGGATCAGCATCGCGACCAGGGTGTCGACGTCGTCCACGCCCGAGCGCAGCGCGAAATTGCGCAGCGCCTTCTCCTTGCTGAAGCCGGCGCGCATTTCCATCAGCACCAGCTGCAGTTCCTGCGCCAGCACCACGCTCTTGATGTGGATCTCGGCGGCCACCTTGACCAGCGCCCGCTCCAGGCTCAGGCCGGCCTCGACGCACACGGTCAAGAGGTCGAGCGCATCGGGAATCGTCTCGAAGATCTCGCGCCGGCGCCGCTTGACCAGCCGCTCGAGCACCGCGTTCGGCGCGTAATAGCCGAAGGCGGCGGCCAGCAGCAGGATGCCCAGCACCTTGCCGCCATCCAGGCCGTGGCCGTACAGCACCAGGAACGGCGCGCACAGGGCCGGCGCCAGCAGCGCCAGCGCGGTCTTGGAAGCGAAGTACAGGGTCGGCGCCGACGGATGGCGCCAGCCGGCGTTCATGAAGCGGGTGCGCAGCGTCGATTTTTCCCAGCCTTCGTCGGGAATCGACAGCCTGGTGAGGGGCCGGGCGACGCTGGCGACGCGCTCGATCCAGCGCACGCCGGGCTCTTGTCCGTCGCGCTGGCCGAGGAAGCGGCGCAGCCGCTCGCGCAGGGCCAGCGGCGCGAACAGGACCAGCGCGACCCAGGCCAGCAGGCAGACGACGCCGAACACGACCAGCAGGAAGATGAATTGGGAAAAAGTCATGGCGGCCTCACACGCGGATACGGATGGTCTTGCGCAGCCACACCACGCCGAACAAGATCATGCCCAGGCCATACCACAGCAGGCGCACGCCGGATGGATCCTTCCACAGCATGCTCACATAGGCCGGGCTGCTGAACAGCATCACGCCCATCACGCCGAACGGCAGCAGGCCCAGGATCCAGGCCGACATGCGCCCCTCGGCCGACAGCACCCGCACGTGCGCCACCAGCTTCAGGCGGGCGCGGATGATCTGGCTGATATTGCCGAGGATTTCGGCCAGGTTGCCGCCCGACTCGCGCTGGATCAGCACTGCGATGATCAGGTAGCGCAGGTCGGTCAGCGGGATGCGCTCGGCCAGGCCGTGCAGGGCTTCGTTCATCGGCACCCCGTAGTTGATTTCCTCGCGCGTGATGCGGAATTCGCCGGCCAGCGGCTCGGGCAGCTCGTTGCCGACGATTTGCAGCACATTGGTGAACGAGTGGCCGGCGCGCAGCGCGCGCGCGATGAAGTCGGCCCCCTCGGGCAGCTGGTGCTCGATGCGCACCAGGCGCCGCATCCGCATGCGCAGCAGCAGCCACCACGGCAGGCCCAGGCCGACGGCACAGGCCAGCATGCGCGCCGGCAGCGGGACCTCGACCGCGCCCACCGCGCCGGACGTGAGCACCAGGGCCACGACCAGGCAGCCGAGCGAGGCGGCCAGGAACTGGCCGACCGACCAGGTGGCGCCGGCCTGCACCAGCAGCGCATCGATGCGCCGCGCCAGCCTGGAACGGTGCAGCAGGCGGTCCAGCGCCGGCATGCGGCTGTAGCGGCGCTGCTTGAGGATCGAGATCCGTTCGCCGCTGCGGCCCTGCAGGCCGCCGGACATGACCTGCAGGCGGCGCGCGATGCGGCGCGCCGCCGCGCCGTGGGTGCTCATCCACCACAGGTAGAAGCCCTCGACCGCCAAGATCACGGCCGCGAACACCAGCACCACGAAACCATAGAACAAGCCATCCATATGCGCGCTCCCGGTCGCCCAGTTCAGTCAAACCTGCGGTCGGGATCGAACGAATCGTCCGGTACCGGCACTCCGAACAGCCTGAGGCGGTCGGCGAAGCGCGGGCGCACGCCGGTGGCGCTGAACTGGCCCAGCACCTTGCCGTCGACGTCGACCCCGCGCTGCTCGAAGCGGAAGATCTCCTGCATCGAGATGATCTCGCCCTCCATGCCGGTGATTTCCTGCAGGCTGACCAGCTTGCGGGTGCCGTCGGTCAGGCGCGAGACCTGCACCACCACCGTCACCGCCGACACGATCTGCTGGCGGATCGCGCGCGGCGTCAGGTTCACCGCCGCCATGCTGACCATGTTCTCGAGCCGCGACAGCGCGTCGCGCGGCGTGTTCGAGTGGATCGTGGCCAGCGAGCCTTCGTGGCCGGTGTTCATCGCCTGCAGCATGTCGAGCGCTTCCGGGCCGCGCACCTCGCCCAGGATGATGCGGTCGGGCCGCATGCGCAGCGCGTTGCGCACCAGCGCGCGCTGCGGCACCTCGCCCTTGCCCTCGATATTGGGCGGGCGCGTCTCGAGGCGCACCACGTGCGGCTGGCGCAGCTGCAGCTCGGCCGCGTCCTCGATCGTCACCACCCGCTCGCAGGCCGGGATGAAGCCCGAGATCAGGTTGAGCAGGGTGGTCTTGCCGCTGCCGGTGCCGCCCGAGATCAGGATGTTCACCTTGGCCGTGCCCAGCCCTTCCAGCACCCGGATCATGGGCGCGGTCATGCTCTTGTACTCGAGCAGGTTCTGCACCGTCAGCGGGCTGCCGCCGAAGCGGCGGATCGACAGGATCGGCCCGTCGACCGCCAGCGGCGGGATGATCGCGTTCACGCGCGAGCCGTCCGGCAGGCGGGCGTCGACCATCGGGCTCGACTCGTCGACCCGGCGGCCCACGCGCGAGACGATCTTTTCGATGATCTTCATCAGGTGGGCGTTGTCGTGGAAGGCGATCTCGGTCAGCTCGAGCCGGCCGCGGCGCTCGACGTAGACCTTGTTGAAGGTATTGACCAGGATGTCCGAGATCGAGGGGTCGGCCAGCAACGGCTCGAGCGGGCCGAAGCCCAGCATCTCGTGCTGGATGTCGAGCACCAGGTGGTGCCGCTCGTGCTGGTTCAGGACGATGCGCTCGTCCTCGATGATGCGCTGGACCAGCAGCGCCAGCTCGTGCTTGAACTGCTCGGCGGTCAGGCGCTTCAGGCGCTCCAGGTCGATCCGGTCGAGGATCATCTGGTGCATCAGCTTCTTGAGTTCCTGGTAGGCCTGGTTCGGCACATCCTGCAGCTCGATGTCGCTGCCATTGATGCGTTCCTGGCCGCTGAGCGCAAGTCGTTCGCGAAGGGACATGGGCTGCTCCAACGTGGGTTGGCTTAGTAATCGGCTTCCTGGCGCCCGAACAGGCGATCCAGCAGGCCGCGGCTTTCCTGGACCCGGTGCGCGGTCACCAGCTCGACCATCTCGGCCAGGCTGCGCGCGGCCCAGCTCGAGCGCGACAGCTGCAGCACCGGCACGCCCTGGTTCACCGAATCGGTCACCGCGACGTAGTCATTGGGGAAGGTATGCACCACTTCGCAGCCGAGCGCCGCGTGCAGGTCTTGCAGGCGCAGCTTGCCGCCCTTTTCGTAGCGGTTGACGATCAGCCGGATATTGTCCAGCACGTAGCCGAGCGAGCGGAAGATGTCGAGCAGGCGCCGCGCGTCGCGGATGTCGGGCAGCGCCAGCTGCAGCACCGGATAGATGGTATCGGTCACGTCCAGCGCGCGCAGCGATACCGCGTCGATCTGGCGCCCGACGTCGAGCAGCACATAGTCGTAGTTCTGGCGCGCCACGCGCAGGATGGTATCGATGTGTTCCGGCTTGGCCTCTTTCGCGTGGCCGGGGTCGTCGGCCGCGGCCAGCACGCCGAAACCCGGCGTGACGTGCACCAGGCACGATTCGAGGAACGGCGCGTCCACGCGCGCGATCTGGGCGCACACATCCGACATCGTCATGGCCGGCTTCTGGTCCGACACGTACAGGGCGGCGTCGCCGAACTGGCCGTGCAGGTCGATCAGCAACACCTTCTTGCCGGCCAGCGTCGCCAGCGCATAGCCGAAATTGGCAGAGATGAAGGTGGCGCCGCTGCCGCCCTTGCAGGCGATGAAGGCCAGCACCTTGCCTTCGCGCAGGCTCGACACGCCGGCGGCGGCGGCGATCCGGTCCATCGCTTCGTGGAAGGCGCGGTGCACCAGCGGCAGCTGCAGCAATTCGCGCACGCCAGCGCGCATCGCGGTGATCAACAGCTCGGGTTGGTGCTGGTTGGTCAGCAGCATCAGCTGCGAACCCGGATACTGGCGGCCCAGGCGCTCGAGCAGGCCAGCCTCAAGCGGCTCCAGGCCGCTGGCGTCGACGATCACCAGTTGCGGGGCGTCCGGCTCCGGACGGTCGAGCGCCTCGCGCAGGCTGGCGCGGGTTGCGGCCAGGTGCAGCGGCGGCAGGCGCGCGGCGCCCTGCGAGGCCAGTTCCGCGTACAGATGGCTGTCGCGGCTGATCAGGAGCGCTCTCATGGCATCCCCCGGCAGCCGATGCGCGCCTGCAGCCCGGCTGCACGCGCGGCCATCACTGGTCCACCATCGCGGCCGGCTGGCCCTCGGGCCTGACGAACGAGCGCTGGTAGTTGTCGATGGCAGAGCGCGCGGCGCGCCCGTCGAGGCCCAGGGCGGGGTTGCGGCTGGCGCCGGCGGCCGGGTCGAGCACCTGGGCCGCCAGGTTGCCGCGGGTAGCGGCGCCGAAATGGCTGTCCCAGTCGGGCGTGGTCGAGACGCATCCCGGCGCGCCGCAGGCGAGCAGCGCCAGCGCCGCCCATTGTGTGAATGTGGTTCGCATCGCTGTTTCCCCTATTGGAGTTCGAAGCTACCGGATACCGTGCCGGCGGTCGCGGGCGGTACGGCGGCCGGCTGCGCCGCATTGGACGGTGCGCCTTCCAGCCGCCCGCCCAGCATCACCCCGGCGCGCGACGGCATGACGTGGCCGTCGGTGGGCAGCGCGTGGCTGCCGCCCGGCAGAGGCTTGACCAGGCGCGCCGTGATCACGAACACCAGCTCGGTGCGGTCCTGCTGGTAGTCGGTGCTGCGAAACAGCGCGCCCAGCACCGGCACTTCGCCCAGGCCCGGCAAGCCTTTCAGGTTGGCGACCAGGTTGTTGCGCACCAGGCCGCCGATCGCGAAGCTCTGGCCGTCATGCAGCTGCACCGTGGTGCTGGCGCGGCGCGTGGTCACCAGCGGCATGATGGCGGTGCCGTTGATGCCATTGGCGCTGATGCCGATCCCTTCGCGCGACAGCTCGGACACCTCGGGCGCCACCTTCAGGTTGATGCGCCCGCCCGACAGCACGGTCGGGGTGAAGCGCACGCCGACCCCGAATTCCTTTTCTTCCAGGGTCACGCGGTCATCGTCCTGCGATACCGGGATGTAGAACTTGCCGCCTGCCAGGAACGAGCCTTCCTGGCCGCTGATGGCCAGCACGTTCGGCTCGGCCAGGATGCGCACCAGGCCATCGAGCTTGTCGGCCTCGATGCCGAAGCGGTTGCCGTTGGTCTTGATTCCCGACAGCCCGCCGCGCGCCAGGCCGGTGAGGAAATCGGTGGCCAGGGTGGTGGTCCAGCTGCCGGAACCGAAACTGAAGCGGGTGCCGGTCTCGAGCCGTTCGAGCAGGGTGCGCGAGACCTCGGCCACCTTGACCTCGAGCTGCACCTGCTGCGGCGCGCTCACGGACAGCAGGTTCACCACCCTGGCCCCGGCATTGCCCCCGCCGCCGGTGCTGCCGCTATTGCCATTCTTGCCGACCACGATCACGCCGTCGGTCTCGTTTTCCTTGTCGGCCGCCGGCAACTGGCGCAAGGGGCGGCGCACGTAGGCGCCGGCCAGTTCCACCGCGCGCAGCACGGCGCCGGCGTCGCTGACGGTGCCGCTCAGGATCAGGCTGTCGTTGGCCGCCATCACCCGGATGTCCTGCTCGTCCGGCATCGCCGCCTTGAGCGTGGCTTCCAGGCCGCTCGGGTCAATCGCGATCGTGATGTCGATCACGCTGCACAAGCCGCTGCGGCCCTGCACGATCATATTGGTGCTGCCGACATCGACGCCGGCGATGTACAGGGTGTCGGGGGCGACTAGCATGGCCTGCACCACGGCCGGATTGCCGACGCTGCGCCGGGCCACCTTCTCGGGCAGGCGCAGCATGGTCGACTTGCCCATCTGGAGCGCCATCGTGGCCGGCCGCGCGGCCTCGCCGCGGCAGCCCTGCTCGCCGACCGGCGCAGCGCTGGCGCTGGCGCTGGCGCTTGCGTTGCCCAGCAAAGTCCCAACAACGGCAACAGTGCGCAATATGATCGTGAGACGTTTCATGATCGATCCAGTCGGTGGTCAGAAGCATTCCTGCGACGCGTGCAGGCCGTTGATGACGCTGATGCAATCGCGCTTGGGCGGGGCCGGCGCGCGCGCCTGCTGCATGCGCGGTCGCGGCGGCGCGCGCACCACCGGCGCGGGCACGCGCGCGGCAAGCGCCGGCAGCAGGTTTTCCTTGGTCGCCCCCAGGGTCGCGGCGGCGGCCGGATCGACCTGGTTGCGCAGCGCCAGCGACAGGGTGCCGACGCTACGCGCCAGGTCCAGCTTTTCGGCCTCGCTCGGGGTGACCTCGAGCGTGACGGCATTGACCACCTTGGGCTTGGTCTCGTCGCGGCTGACTTCCTGGGCCACCGCCAGCACCAGGATCCGCTCCAGCACGATCTTCGAGATGCTCTGCTCGCGCGCCCGGGCCGCGTTCGGGTCGGGCACGGTCTCGGTGCTGACGATGATGTCGACGTAGTTGCCCGGCAGGGTAAAGCCGGCCACTCCGATCACGTCGTTGACGCGCACCGTGATCGCGCGCTTGCCCTCGGCGATCAGGGCCGACAGGCCGCCCAGCGTGCCGGCCGGGGCCAGCTTGGCTTCGCTGATCGGTTCGCCCGCCAGCAGGCTGCTTTTCAGGACCCGTCCGCCGAGCGGCGAGGGATCGGTGAAGGCGCCCTTGGGCACGCTGCCGGCCGGCCAGTCGGCCAGCTTGAACATCTCGGGCGCCAGGCGCTGGCCGATGTCGACGTCGGACCTGGCGACGACGATCCGGCCGGTGGTCGCGCCCGGGGCATTGAGCAGCCAACTTGCCGCCAGCGCCACCGCCAGCAGGCCGAGCACCACCGCCAGCGCCATCATGATCACGGCACGCTTGTTCTTCATCGCGCATCTCCCTGCCTGGTTTCCCGGTCGACCGCCGAAGAATGGGATGAAGGCAGCGCGGGCGGCAGGGCGCTGGCCCCGAACAGGCTGCTCCAGGCCTGCACCAGGCCGTCCACGTCGCAGCGCGGCGCGCGGCCGGCGAAGCCGGCGAAATCGGCGATCCGGCCCAGCAGCTCGTGCGGATAGGCTGCCAGCAGCGGACGCCGGGTGCGGCGATGCAGGTCGCCGACCAGGTAGTCGAGCGCGGGTTCGTCCAGTTCGATGCGGCGCAGCCGCGCCTGGCGCCGCAGCAGCGCGCGGTAGCTCGCTTCGGACAGCGGCCCGACCGCGATCCGGTAGCCGATGCGGCGCAGGCAGGCGTCGTCCAGCACCGATTCGGGCGCTAGGCTGGTGGCCAGCACCAGGTCGACATCGAACGGCAGCGCGTGACTGGGGCCGTGCGGCACCGTTACATGGTCCTGGCCCGCTTCCAGCGCGCCCAGCCAGCGGTGCAGCAGTTCGCCGGCCGGCACCCGCTGGCGCCCCAGGTCGTCCAGCACCAGCACGCCGTTATTGGCCACGATGTGGGGCGGCGCGCGCAGCACGCCGCTGGCGGCGTCCACGCGCAGGTCCAGCATGTCGCGCGCCAGCTCGGCGCCCACGTGCACCAGCGGCCGCTGCGACAGCAGCCAGCGCGCATCGCTGCTGCGGCGTTCTTCCATCCCGCGCATCTGCAGCGGCGACGGGTGCAGCGCCGGATCGTGCAGCTGGACGATCTCGTGGTTGACCAGCACCGCGTGCGGCACCGCGATCGGGTCCTGGCGCAGGCGCGCGAACTTGCGCGCCAAGGTCGTCTTGCCGCTGCCGGACGGGCCGTACAACAGCAGCGGCCGGCCCGAATACAGGGCCGCGCCGATCAGTTCGCGCAGCGGCGCTTCCAGGCCGTCGCCGTCGAGCACCGCCTCGAGTTCGGCGCGCGCCACGCGCGGCGCATCCGGCCGGCGCTGCGACTGGTGCGCCACCACCGCACGCCAGGCCGCCAGGGTCACCGGCGCCGGGCCGGCGTAGCGCGACTCGGCCAGATGTTCGGCGGCCGCACGCTGGCCGGCCACGGTCAGCTGGTAGTGCACGTCGATATCGGTCTCGCCCGACCAGGCGATTTCGGCCAGTTGCCCGGCGACCAGGCCCTGCAGCACTTCGCGCACCACGCTGACCGACAGCCGCAGGCGGCCGGTCAGCAGCGACAGCGGCGTCTTGCCGCCCGCATGCAGGACCTTGAGCACGAGCCCCGTCACCAGGCGCGGATCGAGCCCGGTGTCGCGCACGGTGCGCGGCTGGCGCGGCAGCACGGCGGCCACGTCGCCATCCGCGGCCGGCGCGCCGGCGCCAGGCACGCAGGCCAGCGCCTCGTGCCCGGCCGCAGCCGTGGTGGCCGACAACATTCCCATCATGAAGCCTCCTGCCCATGAAAGATGGTTCGGAAAACCTTGATTTGATTCTAACGAGCGGCCTCATCAGGCACTTGATACCTGACAAAGGCCCGACCCGCGGTTCATAACAGCGGCCGCTCGGCGTAGCGGCCGACCAGCAGCGCGATGGTGCCGGCGGCGATCGCCACGCCATACGGAATCGCGCCGGCGCTGGGCTGGCCGCCGGCGCCTGCCGCGCGCTCCGGCGCGCGCGGCAGGCGCAGCAGCATGGGCCGCAGGATCGCCCACATATTGGCCACCGCCATCCGCAGGCGGCCCTTGAAGACGATGACGGCCAGCGCCATCACGCCGCCCACGCACCAGGCCAGGATGGCGATCCGCAGCGCGTCGCCGGGACCGGCGAAGGCGCCGACCGCGGCCATCATCTTGACGTCCCCGGCAGCCATGCCGCGGACCAGGTAAAAAGGTAGGAAGATCGCAAGGCCGGCCGCCGCGCCGCCCAGCCAGGCGAGCAGTCCCGTCAAGGGTTGGACCGACAGCAGGTGCAGGACCAGGGCGCCGAGCATGCCGGCGGCCAGCAGCCGGTTCGGGATGCGCCGGCTCTCCAGGTCCTTGACCGCCGCCGCCGTCACCATCAGCAACAGCAGCGTATCGAGGTAAAGTGCGACAGCCATGATCGGACTCCACGAAAAAAAAGCCCCCCAGGGCCGAACCGCGTCCCGGGGGGCAGCCACATTACGGCTCGATCACCAGCTGATCGCGGATGTAGACGAAGGCCGCCTCGATGTTGTCACCGACTTCGCCAGCAACACCGGCCATCACGACACCGATGAGGGCGGCGATCAGGCCATACTCGATGGCAGTCACACCGTTCTCGTCGGCAAAAAACGCTTTGATGGCGGAGGTAATCGTGCTCATGACAAACTCCTTATTGATGGTTGAGGAAATACTGGCTGCGACTGGGCCCCGTCGCTACTGCTGTGTTACGTTTGCCAGTGAGTTCACTTTAGCGACTAGTGCCACACGGCAAGTTGACCATCCACAACTTTTCCATATGGAAATCCATGCTTCTGATAAGAAACAAGCTCGGCCTGCGATGTGTCACACCAGGGGCAAGCACGAATAAATATTGTTAAGAATAGTTGCCGGTAATACAAAAAAGCATTATGCTGTTTTGCTTGACCGCTGAAAAATACGGCACCGCCGCCACCGGCGCATTGCCCCCTTCGGTGCTGTCCACCTGTTCTCTCCCGGTTACCCTTCTTGCTTGGTCTGACAACGACGACATGGATTCCCTGCTGCGACACATGGTGGACATGACCGGCCACCGCGATCACACCATGCTGGACATCTCCGTGATTTCGGCGGTCCAGGAACTGTCGGGCGCGGCCCGCACCCGGGTGCTCGCCGTCGCGAACGTCGGCGAACAGTATTTCGTGCGTTCGCGCGCCTGCATCCATGCCGGCGGCGTGGCCTGCCCCGAAGAGCCGCAAGACAGCGGTCCGGGCGAGCCGATCGCGCTCTATCCCGAACTCGAGGCCTGCCTGCGGCGCCACGACGTGCGCGCCGAAAGCATCGGCGCCGACGGCCTGCGCCGCCTGTGGCTGCCAATCTGGTTCGGCGACAAGGCCGACACCTGCCTCGAAATCGTGCATGCCAACCCGTTCTCTCCAGAAGCGCTGTACATGGTCAACGGGATCGTCAGCGTGTACCGCAACTTCCAGAACCTGCTCGACTACAGCGAGCGCGATTCGCTCACCGGCCTGCTCAACCGCAAGACCTTCGACGACCAGCTGGCGCGCATGCTGCACGCCTCCGAGACCGATACCTCGAACCACGGCCAGGCCGAGCGGCGCCAGCCGCATGGCGAAGAAAAACAGTGGCTGGCGGTGGTCGACGTCGACCACTTCAAGGGCGTCAACGACCGCTTCGGCCACCTGTACGGCGACGAAGTGCTGATCCTGATCGCCAACCTGCTGCAATCGTCGTTCCGCGCCCAGGACCGCGTATTCCGCTTCGGCGGCGAGGAATTCGTGGTGCTGCTGCGCTCGGCCAGCCTCGACAACGCGCGCCGCATCATCGACCGCTTCCGGGCCGACGTCGAGCACCACGACTTTCCGCAGGTGGGCCAGGTCACGGTCAGCATCGGTTTCACCAGCGTCAGCGCGGCCGATTCGCCGGTGGTCACGCTCGGCCACGCCGACCAGGCCCTGTACTACGCCAAGGCCCACGGCCGCAACCGCGTCTGCCACTACGAAGAGCTGGTCGAGGGCGGGCTGCTGCAGACCGTGGCCGTCAACGACACCGCCGAATTCTTCTGAGCCCGCGCTAACAGAGCGCGAACATCCCGAGCAGCCCGAGCGCGGCTTCGGGACGCAGCATGCGCGCCAGCGCCCAGCCGAGCGCCAGCGCGCATACGCACAGGAGCGATCCCCGCCCCCAGCATCAGCAGCGCGCCCGACACGCCGAACGTCCCGACCGCGCCCTGGGCGGCCGGGATCGACGCGAACTGGCCGACGCCGGCCGCGGCCCCGGCCAGGCCCAGGCCCCAGCCGCGCTGTTCCGGCGCCAGCATGCGGCCCGGCGCGCCGTAGATGGCGCCGAAGGCGGTGCAGGCCAGGGCGACCCCGACCCACCAGGCCGGCGCCCAGCACCAGCACCAGCTGCAGGGTCGTCGCGGCATGCGCCATCACGGCCATGCCCAGGCCATACAGCAGGCAGCCGCCGAAAATCAGGCGCCGCGAGCCATGGCGCTCGGCGATCCAGCCGGCCAGCGGCTGGGCGATGCCCCACACCAGGTTTTGCAGCGCCAGCGCGACGCGGGTGTTGGAGCGGCCAGTATTGCGAGCACGCCGGATGGCGGCAAACGGCCATTTTTCAGGCCAGCCATGCGCGGCGCGCATGACGCGATTCATGCGCCCGGGACGCCGTAGTCCTCGATCCGCGCGCGGCTGTGCGCCAATTCGTGCAGCAGCCAGGCACGGAACACTGCCACGTCCGGGCGGTCGGCCTCCAGACCGTCCAGCAGCCAGTAGCCGCGGCCTGGCACGCGCCGCGCGCCGTCGCGCAGGGCCGCCAGGCGGCCGGCGCGCAGCATGGGCTCGACCAGCGCCAGCCGGCCCAGCGCCACCCCGTGGCCTTCGAGCGCGGCCTGCACCACCTGGTCGTACTGGTTGAAATGGAGAGCGCGCGCAGCTGTCCTGCGCATGCCATGGATGCGCAGCCAGGTCGGCCAGTGCAGCCAGGTGCGCGGCGCGTCGTCCAGTTCGAGCAGCGTATGCTCCAGCAGGGCTGCCGGACTGGCGAAGGCCCGGGCCGCGAGCGCCGGGCTGGCGACCGGCACCACGATCTCGTCGAACAGGTGCAGCGCCCCCGGCGGGGCCTGCGCCGCATCGCAGTAGCGGATCGCCAGGTCGATGCCCTCGCGCTCCAGGTCGGACAGGGCATTGCCGGCCGCCAGCCGCACGTCGACGCCGGGATGCAAGGCCTGGAAGGCGCCCAGGCGCGGCAGGATCCACAGCGCGGCCACGCCGATGCCGGCCGCGATCGTGACCGGGTTCGACGGCGGCGCGGCGCGCAGCGCGGCGGCGAAGTCGGCCAGCTGCGCCAGCATCGGCGCGGCGATCGCATACAGGCTTTCGCCGGCCGCGGTGAGCGCGATGCCGCGCTTGCCGCGCACGAACAGCGGCGCGCCGAGGCGCTGCTCGAGGCTCTGGATCTGGCGGCTGACAGCCGACTGGGTCAGGCACAAGTCGTCGGCCGCGGCGGTGAAGCTGCCGCGCCGCGCGGTGGCCACGAAGCCCTTCAGGGCGTCGAGCGGCGGCAGCGCGTTCAGGCGCATCGCCCGCCCCCCGCGCGCGCCGCATCGAGTGCATCCTCGAGCCGGTCGTCGCCCCAGAACAGCTCGCCGTCAACGATGAAACTGGGCCCGCCGAAGATGCCGAGCCGGCGCGCCTGCGCGGTCTGTTCGCGCAGCGCGGCCTTGGCGTTTTCACTGCCGGCCAGATCCACCCATGCCTGCGGGTCGGGCGCCAGGCCGTCGAGCGCCGCCAGCACCGGCGCCGGATCGTCGATCTCGCGGTCCTCGGCCCAGGCCAGGTGCATGATGCGGCGGCAGTACTCGCCCATCCATGGCTCGCGCGCGGCCAGCAGCGCCACCCGCATCGGCAGCAGCGCGCGGCGCGGGAACACGCCAGGGCGCCGGAACGGCAAGCCGTATCTGGCCGCGCGGCGCGCCATGTCGCGCCACACGTACTCGCCCTTCTCGCGCTGGGCCAGGGACGGCGAACCCTCCCAGCCCAGTTCGCGGAACACGGGGCCGAGCAGGAACGGCCGCCACACCAGCGGCGCGCCGGCCGCCTGGGCCGCCCGCTCGATGCGCATCGCGCTCAGGTAACTGTAGTTGCTGCCGAACTCGAACCAGAATTCGAGCGCGTGTGACATGGACATGGGCATTGCGCTCCGGTGAAATCGCATCCGCACAGTATAGGAACGAAGATAGCAGGGAATGGCGCCGATTTGTCATGCGATCCATGCGTCAAACGCATGAATCGCATGCGCCGGCCGCGCTTGCGCCCAGCGCCGCCGCGCGCGACACTGGCGCGAAGGAGGCAATATGGAAAAGGTCTTGATCGTCACCGGCGCGGGTTGCGCCGAAGATCCCGATGGCCCGCCTGGCAACGCCCGAAGAAATCGCGGAACCGGTGCTGTGGCTGCTGTCGCCGCAGGCCAGCTACGTCACCGGCGCCACCCTGCGCTGCGCCGGCGGCTTGTAATCAGGCTTCAGCCAGCTGCATGAAGCGCTGCGGCTCGACCCGCCATTTGGCGGCCGACTCGTGGCGCACGATCCTGTCGCCGCCGCCGAAGCCCAGCGCGCGCGACAGGTCGACCGTCTCGGGCCGGATGTACACCTGCTTCTTCGCGTGGAAGAACACGTTGACCTTGGGCGTGAGCAGGCTCGATTCGTGCGGCTCGACCACCACGCCCAGCCGGCCCGACTCCAGTAGCACCAGGGTGCCGACCGGGTAGATGCCGACGCAGCGCATGAATTCCTGGGCCAGCGCGGGATTGAAATGGAACTTGCTCCACTCGTAGATCTTGCGCAGCGCCTCAGCCGGCGCGATGCCCTTGTGATAGCAGCGGTCGGAGGTGATCGCATCGTAGACATCGACGATGGCCGCCATCTGCGCCAGCTCGCTGATGCCGTCGCCGGCCTGGCGTTCCGGATAGCCGCTGCCGTCGCGCCGCTCGTGGTGGTGCAGGGTGATGTCGAGCGGGATGGGTCCGATGCCCTGGGTACGAACCAGGATGTCGTGGCCGTCGCGCGGATGGCGCTTGACGATATCGAATTCCTCGTCGCTCAGGCGCCCCTCCTTGTTGAGGATCGCGTCCGGCACCAGCGCCTTGCCGGTATCGTGCAGCAGGCCGCCCAGGCCGGCCTGGTAGATCACGTCATCGATCATGCCGCGCGAGCGGCAGAAGGCGACCAGCAGCGCGCACACGCTGACCGAATGCAGGAAGGTGTAGTCGTCCTTGTTCTTGATCTGCAGGAGGCTCAGCAAGGCTCCGGAGTTGCGCAGGATCGATTCGGTCACGTTCTGCACCACCGGACCGACCTCGCCCAGTTCGACCGCCTTGCCCAGGCGCGCGTCCTGCATCACGCTGCGCACCAGGCCCAGCGCCTGGCGCCGCACGTTGGCGGCGCGCTGCAGCTCTTCGCCCAGCGGCACCCTGGCCCGGCTGATCACGCTGGACGCCAGCGCCGCCACCTCGGCCTCGGTCGCGGCCTCGGCTTCGGCCAGGGTCGGCGCGTCCACGTCCAGGCCGCGGCTGCAATCGATCACGACACCGCGGATCCGGGCCGCGACGATCTTGCGGATCTCGTCCTCGTCTGTAACCAGGAAGCGGTTGCGGACGAAGGGATGCTCCATCCAGCCACAATCGAGATCGTGGATGAACATGCCTACCTTGAGCTGTGAAGAATCCACTTTTTTCAGCATCTGGGTTTCTTCCCGAATTGGATTGCCTTATGCGCCGAGTATATCAAGTACCTTGCGAAATGGAACTTCTTGTTGCCCTACAGATACACAATGTGAAATGGGTCGAACAGCGCCGCATTACTTCGCCGCAGTCTTGACGTTAACGTTAACGTCATATACCGTACCGGCATACCCCGTCCTCACCGCACACAAGGACCCTCCCCCATGAACGACATCATTTCCGAAGCGAGACCCGCGGCCAAGCTCGACCTGCCCGAGCAGCCACGCCTTGCCAACAAGGTCCGCTTCGTCACCGCCGCCTCGCTGTTCGACGGTCACGACGCCTCGATCAACATCATGCGCCGCATCCTGCAATCGAACGGTGCCGAGGTGATCCACCTCGGCCACAACCGCTCGGTCGACGAGGTGGTCACCGCGGCGCTGGCCGAGGACGCGCAGGGCATCGCCATCTCGAGCTACCAGGGCGGCCACGTCGAATACTTCAAGTACATGATCGACCTGCTGCGCCAGCGCGGCGGCGCCCACATCAAGGTGTTCGGCGGCGGCGGCGGCGTGATCGTCCCGAGCGAGATCGAGGACCTGCACGCGTATGGCGTGACCCGCATCTTCAGCCCGGAAGACGGCCAGCGCATGGGCCTGGTCGGCATGATCCGCTCGATGCTCGAGACCTGCGACGTCGACCTGTCGCCCTACGCCCCGACCTCGCTCGCGGCGCTGCGCGAAGGAGACATCGCCGACCGTCACCGCCCGCTGGCCCAGCTGATCACGGCGCTGGAAAGCGGCAAGGTCGACCCGGCCTTGCGCAAGGAAATCCTGGACACGGCCGACACGCTGCGCGTGCCGACCCTGGGCATCACCGGCACCGGCGGCGCCGGCAAATCGTCGCTGACCGATGAACTGATCCGCCGCATCCGCCTCGACCAGGGCGACCGCCTGAACATCGCCGTGATCTCGATCGATCCGTCGCGCCGCAAGTCGGGCGGCGCCCTCTTGGGCGACCGCATCCGCATGAACGCGATCAATCCGTGGAACGGCCAGCAGCGCGTGTTCATGCGCTCGCTGGCCACGCGTGAAGCCGGTTCCGAGATCTCGCAGGCGCTGCCCGACGTGATCGCCGCCTGCAAGGTGGCCGGCTTCGACCTGGTGATCGTCGAGACGTCGGGCATCGGCCAGGGCGACGCCGCCATCGTGCCGCACGTGGACACGTCGATGTACGTGATGACCCCGGAATTCGGGGCCGCTTCGCAGCTCGAGAAGATCGACATGCTCGATTTCGCCGACCTCATCGCGATCAACAAATTCGACCGCAAGGGCGCCCTCGACGCGCTGCGCGACGTGGCCAAGCAATACCAGCGCAACCGCGAGCTGTGGTCCGTGAATCCAGACCAGATGCCGGTCTACGGCACCCAGGCCTCGCGCTTCAACGACGACGGCGTGACCGCCCTCTACCACGGCCTGCTGCCGAAACTGGCCGCACTGGGCCTTCCAGTCGAGACGGGCAGCCTGCAGGCGCCCGCCCAGCGCTATTCGAGCGGCAAGAACGTGATCGTGCCGCCGGCGCGCAGCCGCTACCTGGCCGAGATCGCCGACACCGTGCGCGGCTACCACCGCACGGTCGGCAAGCAGGTCAAGCTCGCGCGCGAGCGCCAGCAGCTGCAGGAGGCCAAGCGCATGCTGGCCGCGGCCGGCAAGAGCATCGACTTCGACGACCTGATCGCGGAGCGCGACAATGCGATGGACGGCGAAGCCAAGTCGTTGGTCGCGTCCTGGCCGCAGTTGCAGGCGACCTACGCGGGCGACGAGCATGTGGTGAAAATCCGCGACAAGGAGATCCGCACGCGCCTGGTGTCGACCACCTTGTCCGGCAACCCGGTGCGCAAGGTGGCGCTGCCGCGCTTCGAAGACCATGGCGAGATCCTGCGCTTCCTGATGCTGGAGAACGTACCGGGTAGTTTCCCCTACACTGCAGGCGTGTTTCCCTTCAAGCGCGAAGGCGAAGACCCGACCCGTATGTTCGCCGGCGAAGGCGACGCCTTCCGCACCAACCGCCGCTTCAAGCTGGTGTCGACCGGCATGGACGCCAAGCGCTTGTCGACCGCCTTCGATTCGGTGACCCTGTACGGCGCCGATCCGGCGCTGCGGCCCGATATCTACGGCAAGGTGGGCAACTCGGGCGTGTCGATCGCGACCCTGGACGATATGAAGGTGCTGTACGACGGCTTCGACCTGTGCAGCCCGTCGACCTCGGTGTCGATGACCATCAACGGCCCGGCCCCGACCATCCTGGCGATGTTCATGAACACCGCCATCGACCAGCAGATCGACAAGTTCGCCGAGAACAACGGGCGCCAGCCGACGCAGGACGAAGAGCAGAAGATCCGCGCCTGGGTCCTGACCGCCGTGCGCGGTACCGTGCAGGCCGACATCCTGAAGGAAGACCAGGGCCAGAACACCTGCATCTTCTCGACCGAGTTCTCGCTGAAGGTGATGGGCGATATCCAGGAATACTTCGTCACCCACGGCGTGCGCAATTTCTATTCGGTGTCGATCTCGGGCTACCACATTGCCGAAGCAGGCGCCAACCCGATCTCGCAGCTCGCGTTCACCCTGTCGAACGGCTTCACCTTCGTGGAAGCGTATCTGGCGCGCGGCATGAACATCGACGACTTCGCGCCGAACCTGTCGTTCTTCTTCTCGAACGGCATGGACCCGGAGTACACGGTGCTGGGCCGCGTGGCGCGCCGCATCTGGGCGGTGGCGATGCGCGACAAGTACGGCGCCAACGACCGCTCGCAGAAGCTGAAATACCACATCCAGACCTCGGGCCGCTCACTGCACGCGCAAGAGATCGACTTCAACGACATCCGCACCACCCTGCAGGCGCTGATCGCGATCTACGACAACTGCAATTCGCTGCACACCAATGCCTATGACGAGGCGATCACCACGCCGACCGACGAATCGGTGCGCCGCGCCCTGGCGATCCAGCTGATCATCAATCGCGAATGGGGTCTGGCCAAGAACGAGAACCCGAACCAGGGTTCCTTCATCATGGACGAGCTGACCGACCTGGTCGAAGAGCAGGTGCTGCAGGAATTCGAGCGCATCGCCGAGCGCGGCGGCGTGCTGGGGGCGATGGAAACCGGCTACCAGCGTGGCAAGATCCAGGAAGAGTCGATGCTGTACGAGCACCAGAAGCACGACGGCACGCTCCCGATCATCGGCGTGAACACCTTCCGCAACCCGAAGGGCGCGGGCGCCCCGGCGACCATCGAACTGGCGCGCTCGACCGACGACGAGAAGCAATCGCAGCTGCAGCGCCTGCAAGATTTCCACACCCGCAATGCCGATGCGGCGCCGGCCGCCCTGGCTGCCCTGCGCCAGGCCGCGATCGACAACGAGAACGTGTTTGCGCGCCTGATGGACGCGGTGCGCGTGTGTTCGCTGGGGCAGATCACGACGGCGCTGTTCGAGGTGGGGGGGCAGTATCGGCGCAATATGTAGTGATCGTGCGCTAGGGACGGCATAGAATGGTTCCGTGTCCACCACGGAGCCTCCGATGACCATCCAGCCCGACCAGCTCGCCGCGCTGATGCGCGAAGTCGAACGGGAAGACCCGATCGACTTCGCCGACCTGCCCTTCCCCGAGGACGAGATGCGCGCCATTGTCGCCAACCATCTGTGCGAGATGGCGGCGGCGATGGAAAGCTTCAGCGAGGAAGACCGCAGCCTGACCTTGCTGGCGGTGTCGGCCAAGCTGGTGCTGGAAAACCTCGTGCTGCACGTGCAACTATTGCGGCGCCACGGTTTGCCGGTGGGGGAGAATGTGGACGCTTTGCTGCAGCGTCTGCGACGCGACCCCGAGTAACTTAATGAATAGCAATTTATTTATCGCTCGCAGTACAAGAATCGGGTAAGTTTTGCAACAGCCATGTCCGTTTGTACACTGGATGAGCTGTTCCTTCAGGTATTATTTGTTGTTGAGGAATTTCGCTTATCCAGCGAAACGACCGTCTCCACTGCCCGAGGAATCCCACATGCCGCGCCATCCCACCAAGCACAAACTCACCGTCGCCGTCCTGACCGGCGCCCTTCTCGCCGTCGGCCTGGCTGGCTGCAACCGCACCCAGTCGACCGAAACGCTGTTGGCAGAGGCCAAGGATTACCAGCAAAAAGGCGACGTCAAGGCAGCCCTGATCCAGCTCAAGAATGCCGTGGCGAACAGCCCGGAAGACGGCGAAGCGCGCCTGGCACTGGGCGCCCTGCAGATGTCGAGCGGAGACCTTGCCTCGGCCGAGAAGGAATTGGGCCGCGCGCGCGATCTCGGCATCCCGGGCGAGCGGGTGCTGCCGCTGCTGGGCCGGACCCTGGCCCAGCAGGGCAAGTTCAAGGAGGTGCTGGAACTGGTCACGCCGGAAGTGGCTGGCAAATCAGCACCGCTGATGGCGCTGCGCGGCGACGCGCTGCTGGGCAGCAGCAAACCGGAAGAAGCACAGCAAGCATACGCAGCGGCACTGGCAGCGAATCCGAACTCGGGCGAGGCCCTAATGGGCATGGCGCGCCTGTCCATCTCGCGCGGCGACCGTGACGCTACCGTGCGCTATGTTGACGAGGCGGTGGCCAAGGACGCCAGGAATCCCGAGGTACACATGATGCACGGGATGATCTTGCGTGTCCAAGGCAAGACCGATGAAGCGCTGGCCGCATTCGGCCAAGCCCTGGCGCTCAAGCCGGATCATCGCACCGCGCATATCGAGCGCGCGAATATCGAGATCGGCCGCGGCAAATTCGATGCGGCGAAGGTGGAAGTCCAAGCTGCGGAGAAAAATTCGCCAGGCAGCTTGATGGTGGTCTACACCCGCGCGATGTTCGAATTTTCTCAAGGCAAACACGCCGCAGCGAAGGAATCGCTGCAGAAAATCCTGAAAGTCGCTCCCGACCACCTGCAAAGCGTGTTGCTGGCAGGCGCATCGGAATTGGCACTGGGCAATACCAACCAGGCCGAGCAGCATTTACGAAAATACCTGGAAAGCGCCCCGAACAACGTCTATGCGCGCAAACTGCTGGCCCAGGCACAGCTCAAGAATTCCCAGCCCGGTGCAGCGGTCGAGACACTGGCCCCGATCTTGAAGGATGCCTCGAAGGACGCGCAGGTGCTGGCCCTGGCTGGCGAGTCCTATATGCAGGTGCGCGATTTCGACAAGGCCAGCGATTACCTCGCGCAGGCAGCCGCACTGAGCCCGCAGGCATCGGCAGTACGGACTTCGCTCGGACTGTCGAAGCTGGCGCAGGGCGACCGCGCCGGCGCCCTGAGCGACCTCGAATTGGGTGCGAAGCTGGATCCGAAGTCGGTCCAGGCTACCACGGCCCTGGTCCAGACCGAGATCGGCATGAAACGCCCCGAAAAGGCCCTGGCAGCCGTCGAGGCGCTGGAGAAGCAGCAGCCGGACAATCCGCAGGTCCACCAGCTCAAGGGCGCCGTCTACGTCGTCCAGGGGAACACGGCCGCCGCGCGCTCCGCTTTTGAGAAGGCATTGGCGCTGCAAGCCGGATTCATGCCGGCCGTGACCAATCTCGCGCGCCTCGACATCCAGGACAACAAGCCGGACGCCGCCCGGGCGCGCTTCATGGCTGTCCTGGACAAGGACAAGAACAGCATCGACGCGATGACCGCGCTGGCCGCGCTGGAAATGCATCAAAAGCGCGTTCCGGAGGCGACCGCCTGGCTCGAGAAAGCCAGCGACGCCAATCCGACCGCACTCGGCCCTGCGCTGCGGCTCGGTGGGCACTATCTGGCGACGGAACAGGCGCCCAAGGCGCAGGCACTTGCGCGCAAGCTGCAAACCAACCATCCGGCCGATCCCGGGGTACTCGAACTGCTCGGACAAACCCAGGTCGTGGGCAAGGATCTTCCTGGCGCCGTCGACACCTACAGCAAACTGATCACGCTGCAGCCGACGAACGGCATGGCCCATGTGCGCCTGGCCAGTGTGAACGTGCTGATGAAGGACGAAGCCGCGGCAGCCGCCAATCTCCAGCGCGCCATCGCCCAGCAGCCGGACCTGGCGCCGGCACGCGCCGCCGCGGTCGAGGTTGCGCTGCGGCGCGACCGCCAGGCCGAGGCGCTGAAGCTGGCGAAAGACACCCAGAACGATTTTCCCAAGAACCCGCTCGGCTATGTGCTGGAAGGCGATGCCTACCTGTTCAAGCGCCAGGGCCCCCAGGCCACTGCCGCCTATGAGAAGGCACTGGCGATCGCACCGGCGACACCGATCGTCATCAAGCTGTCCCAGGCACTGGCGGTATCCGGCAAGCCGGCAGACGGCACACGCCGACTTGCCACATGGCACAAAGCCCATCCAAACGATATCGGCGCAGCGCATTACCTGTCGAATATGTATCTGGGTGCGAAGGATGCCAAGGCGGCGATTCCGGTGCTGGAAGGAATCATCGAGCGTACGCCGCAAGATCCGATGGCCCTCAACAACCTGGCCTGGGCCTATGGCCAGGCCAAGGACCCGCGGGCCCTGGCGACTGCCGAACGGGCCGCCAAGATCGCTGGCGACAATCCGGCCATCATGGACACGCTGGGCTGGCTGCTGGTCGAGCAGGGAAATACCGAGCGCGGCTTGCCACTGCTGAAAAAAGCAGCAGCGTCCGCACCGAACGCACCCGAAATTTCGTATCACCTTGCGGTCGGCATGGCCAAGGCCGGCGACAAGGAAGGCGCGCGCAACGCCCTGGACAAGCTCTTGGCAGAGCACACAGCCTTCCCCCAACTCGAAGACGCACGCGCATTGCGCAAATCTTTATAAAGGACTAATATCTATTTAGAAATAAATAACTGTTTGGACACAGTTTAATGAGTCTTGATCATCCAGTCGAGCCGAAGGAAAACGTCGATGACTAGCCAGGAACAAGAGAATTCAGAGGCTTTTCCCGCAGATTCGCTGCTGAACAGCCGTGCTTCGGAAGAACAGGATAAGATGACGGCCTCAGATATAGAGGACGTAATTGTGAACCAAGATTCATTTGGAATCCGGCTTCTCGATACCACTGAGGGACGCAATTCGGCCAGCATGCTCATCAACAAGATGTACGCATGGCGCGGTTATGCGGGCACCCACCAGACGGGTGACGACCCGAACCGGATTGTCCTGACCGCGACCGACAAGGGCGATGTGGTCGGAACCCTCAGTCTCGGCATGGACTCCGAAGTCGGCCTGATGGCCGACGAGATTTTCAAGAGCGAGCTGGACGCCCTGCGCCAGCAAGGCGCCAAGCTGTCCGAGTTTACCAAGTTGGCGTTCGATCCATCGGTTCGTTCCAAGGCTTCACTGGCCAACCTGTTCCACCTGGCGGTGATCTATGCCCGCGATGTGCATGGCTGTTCGGATATCATCATCGAAGTCAATCCGCGTCACCGCGGTTTCTACAAGAGGATGCTTGGTTTCGAACAGATCGGAGAACTCAAGACCAATCCGCGTGTGAACGCACCGGCCTACCTGATGCGCGTGCGCCTGGCGTACGCGACCGAACAAATCCTCAAGCATGGCGGTACCTTTGGCAGCGATGCCAGCAACCGCTCTTTCTATCCCTTTTTCTTTTCCCCGCGCGAAGAAAGCGGCATCGTCGCCCGACTGCTGCGCATGGAACACGACCACGCCGACTAAGCATTCGACGGCTTCGCATGGATGACCAGGCAATGAGCACATCGTTCGACTATGGGCGGGCCTTCGCCCGCAATCTCGGCTGGGTCACGCCCGACGAACAGGCTGCGCTGCGCGGCAAGCGGGTGGCGATCGCGGGCGGCGGCGGCGTGGGTGGCGTTTACCTGCTGACCCTGGCGCGCCTGGGCGTCGCTTCGTTCCATATTGCCGATTTCGATACCTTTGACCTGGTCAATTTCAACCGTCAGGTGGGCGCCATGATGTCAACGCTCGACCAGCCCAAGGCCGAGGTGCTGGCACGCATGGCGAAGGACATCAATCCCGAGATCGGGATCAGGATCTTCGAGCAGGGGATCAATCCCGAAAACCTGGACGCCTTCCTGGACGGGGTCGACCTGTACGTGGACGGACTGGACTTCTTCGCTTTCGACATCCGCCAGCGCACCTTCGCGGCCTGCGCCGCGCGTGCGATCCCGGCCACCACGGTCGCGCCGCTCGGCATGGGCGCTGCGCTGCTCAATTTCATGCCGGGCCAGATGAGTTTCGACGAATACTTCCAATGGGGCGACCTTCCGGAGCTGGACAAGGCAATCCGCTTCGTGGTGGGGCTCGCCCCGGCAGGCCTGCATCGTCCCTATCTCGTGCTGCCGGCGGCGGTGAACTTCAAGGAACGACGCGGCCCCTCGACCATCATGGCTTGCCAGCTATGCGCGGGTATCGCCGCTACCGAGGCACTCAAGATCCTGCTGCGCCGGGGCGAGGTAAGAGCGGCGCCGCATGGTATGCAGTTCGACGCCTACCGCAACAAGCTGACCCGGACCTGGCGCCCGGGCGGCAACCGCAACCCGCTGCACCGCCTGATGATCGCGGTCGCCAAGCGCCAGATGACACGCGAACTGCAGGAACCATCGCAATGATTGCCGAACCTACCCTGCTCCAGATCCTCGACCTCGCGCGCTGGGCGCCCAGCGGCGACAACACGCAGCCCTGGCGTTTCGAGCTGGCCGCGCCCGACCATGTGGTGGTGCACGCCAGCGATACGCGCACCGATACCGTCTATGACCTGGACGGCCATCCGAGCCAGATCTCGGTCGGCGCGCTGCTCGAGACGATGTCCATCGCCGCCAGCGTGCACGGCCTGCGCGCCGACGCCCGGCGCCGCGCAGGCACCCCCGATGAGCAGCCGCTGTTCGACGTACGCTTCAGCGCTGATGCCAGCATCGCCCCGAGCCCGCTGGCCGGCGCCATTGCCCGCCGCAGCGTGCAGCGCCGGCCGATGAGCACACGGCCATTGAATGGCGACGAGAAGCGCGCGCTGGAAGCCGCCGCCGGCCCGGCCTACACGCTCAGCTGGATCGAAGGCTTCGGCCCGAAGCTCAAGACCGCACGCCTGATGTACGACAACGCCAGGCTGCGCCTGACCATGCCAGAGGCCTATCAGGTACATGCCCGCATCATTGAATGGAATGCACGGACCAGCCGCGACCGCGTGCCGGACCAGGCGCTGGGCGTCGATCCTGGCACCCTCAAGCTCATGAAATGGGCCATGGTGAGCTGGAACCGGCTATCGACGATGAACCGCCTGATGGGCACCTGGGCCCCGCGCCTGCAGATGGACCTGGTTCCAGGCATTGCCTGCGCCGCCCACTTCGTGCTCAAGGCGCGCAGCGCGCCGCACGGCATCGACGACTATGTCGAGGCGGGACGCGCGGTGCAGCGCTTCTGGTTGACGCTGACCCACCTGGGTCTGGTGATGCAGCCCGAGATGACGCCGCTGATCTTCTCGAAGTACGTGCTCGACCGGCGTGAGTTTACCCGGACACCCGGCTTGTTCGAAGCTGCAGCGCGACTGCGCGGGCGCGCGCAGGAACTGATCTACGACGGGCCGGGCACCCCGGTCTATATGGGCCGGCTCGGCGCCGGCCAGCTGCCCCGGGCGCGCTCGGAACGGCGACCGCTGGAAGACTTACTGATCCGGCGCTGAACCCGCTGTTCACTCGATCAACGAGCAATGCATACGGTTCATGCCGAAATGGCGGCGCAGGTCGGTGAAGTCGTGCTTGTGCCATTCTGGTAATCGCTGCCGCATGCGCTTCAGTTCCGCCGCCAGCGCGGGGTCGGCCGCACGCCGCGGCGCGCTCTTGAGCGCCATCATGAATGGCAGGGCAATCGTGGAATACAACCTGGCGCGGCCTTCCAGCGGCGTGACCGCCTGGCGGAAGTCGTCGGGGTAGAAGGCTGCGCGCAATGAATTGTAGTAGTCCTCGGTGAACAGCTGCGGCTGCTTGTCGGCATATTGATAGGCGAAATAATCGATCGAGCGCGCCGATTTGAGATGGCCGAAATCGACCATGTACACGCCTCCCCCATCCTTCAAGATGCGCGCCACCTCGGCATAGGTGCGGCACAGCATGTCCAGTGTCGGCAGGTGGTGCAAGGCCATTGTCGACATGACGGCGTCCACCGATTTGTCGCCGAACGACGACAGGTCGGTGATGTCGCCATGGCGGAATTCGACATTGGTCAAGCCCTGATGCGCAATCAGCTCACGCGCCCGCTCGAGCATCGGTGCCGACAGGTCGACCCCGATGAAGCGCGTGGCCGGGTTCAGGCGCGCGACCATCGCCAGCTGGTTGGCCGGACCGCAGGCGAGGTCGACCACTGTGTCGCCGGGACGGATGACCTCGCAGACATTCGCACAGTGAAACAGGTAGACGGGCGCCATCACGGCATGCTCACGGCCCGCCTCCACGTAGGCGGCCACGTTCTCCGGATCGTCCATCACCAGGTCGGGCTCGGTCACGCGCGGGCTGCGCTCGCTGGTCACCATCTCGCGAACCACGGTCTTAATTAAATTGAAGCTAGGCATCTTATTTTTCCTGGAGAAACGAAATGCAAAAATATTCTGTCGATATTTTTTACATCGCTGTGCTAGAAAAAGTTACTTGGAACGTCAGTCTATCGCCAACCATATGATTTTAAAAGGTTTTCATCCTGCTGGCACGCTGCTTGCTACATAACTCTTGCAATGATCGTCAATGGCTACACCCTGAAGATGCGAGCGAGTTTAACTGTGCGTACTTCGGCGGGCAATATACAAATCATCAGCCGTAGCGTCATCAAAGCAGTCACCCTTGGGAATGCCCGAGTATCGAGCCCGAGACATATAGGTCAATATATACTGGAGATTCACAAATGTTTAATACCAAGAGCACGCTGCGTACCCTGATTGCCGGCGCCTTCCTGACCATGGCAGCGGCTGCCCAAGCAGCGCCGGTCTTCACCGTCGACCCACGTTCCAATGGCCTGGATGTGCCTGGTCCAAATGGCATTCCAAATTTCAGCCAGCAATTCGATGCCAGCAGCATGGCTGGGCAGTCATCGGTCCAAATCAGGAAAACGGCAGGCGAAAACCAATATACCAGCGTGGGCTGGATCCGCTACGAAGGGTTTTCGCTGAACCAAGGCGGTTCGTCGGTCGGTATCCCGGGTTTGACGTCGGGTCTGGGTACTAATTACAACCTGTATGCCACCTTCACCCAGACCTTTACCTGCAAAGGCGCACTGGGCATCGATGTTTCTTGCGCGATCAATTCGATCGACCTCTCGCTGTGGGCACATGCCGGTCTTGGCGCGAGCTTCAATCTTGCATCCCTCGACAATGCAGCAACCGTGACGAACGATGACGGCCGGGTCGAAATCGGCGTCGTCAGGAGCATCATTTCCGGTACCGCTGGCCTCAACAATCTGGGTGGCGCCTTCCAGAACGTGAATACCAATTTCGAGCTGACCACAGCCGGCCAATCGTTCTTCGTGGAGCCAGATCCGTTCTTCACCGCCACTTTCAACGCATTCAACAACACCACCGGTGGTGCGACCTGCAATACCGAGGGCTGCGTCGATCCGACGGTCGTCGCCGTCACCGAAGAAAGCGGCATCACCAACTTCGGCGGCGCTCCTGCCGAAGTGCCGGAACCAGGTTCGCTGGCACTGATGGGCCTTGGCCTGCTGGGCCTGGGCGCCTATCGCCGCAAGCGCCTGCAGAAGTAATCCTGCCGGGCCGGTGAAGACCGGCCTGTGTGGTAAAAAAGCCGCCCGGTTCGCACCGGGCGGCTTTTTTCATGCTGGGGATCTTCTCAGGACAGCGGACGCGCCGCCAGCTGCTCGGGCGTGGAGTAGATGGTAATGCCCTGCCCCGCGAGCGCGTGCAGGTGGTCGAAGAAGCCACGCGCCGGAATGTACCATGCCCCGGCCGACCCGACCTTGCCATTTACCAGCAGGCCGCTGCGCTCGAACTCGCGCTGGAAATAATCGCGCAGGTCGCCGCGCGCGGCATAGTCGATGCGGCGTGCAGCGACCTCGGGCGCGAACGGGCGCACCGGCACCTCCCAGCGCGCGCCATTACGGTCGAGGCATGGCAGCCGGTAGCCGCGCGCATCCCAGACCGGTTCCGGAAAGGCCTCGCCCATGGCGTCTTCCACCACATGGTAGAAGGTGACCGGTCCCATCGATATACCCAGGCCCAGCACTTTCGCGCCGTCGATCCCGACGAAGCGCTGCCAGGGCGAACCTTCGCCGAAGATCGAGGGCGCGAGGTGATGCCCCTCGGTCAGGTACTGCGCATGCCGGCCCCAGGCCGCCACCGAGTGCGTCGGATGGACGCTGCGGTGGGTCGCCGGGCCGGCCAGGAAGGCTTCGGGCAGGCGCCCCATATTGGTGCCATGGATGCGCGGATCGAAGACGTAGCCTTCCAGTTCGCAGGTCGCCCTGACGCTGCCGGCCGGCATGTAATAGGTCGGCACCAACAGTGTCCCCTCCGGGCCCAGCGCATCCTGCAAGGCGCCGATGACCGCTGCTGCCCCGCCCTCCACGTAACCGAGGCTCTTGAGCGACGAATGCAGGAACACGCTATCGCCATGGCGAATGCCGAGCCGCCCCAGGTCGCGCGCCAGCGCCGCGCGGGTCACGTGCGGGCCCGAGGCACGTAGTTGCGATTCGCTGCGACGCCGGCGCATGGTTTCGCGCGCGGCCCTGAGCACGCGCTTGAGCGGCTCAAGCATGAGCCGGCTCGGCCACCAGCGCCAGTTCGAGCAGGTTGGCGTCGATGCAGAACTTGGCTGCCCAGTTCAGGTATTCCCACTGGCCGTAATCGCCATCGACCGGGAACGAACCCTTGATCCCGCCTACCGCGTCCTCGAGGCCGTCGAAACGCACGGTGCGGCGCACGAAGGCGGTCAGCTTGCGGCCCACCTCGAGATAGCGCGCCTCGCCGGTCAGGCGATGCAGCAGGAACAGGCAGTGGGCGATCTGCACCGAACCGGTCAGGCACACGTAATCAACCGCTGGCTTGAAGTCACGGCCGAGGCGGCCGGCCAGGTAGCCGTCGGCGCCGATTGCATCGACCAGGCTGTTCCCGGTGCGGACGGCGGCCTGCAGCAGGTCGGCCCGCCCGGACAGCAGATGCGCTTCCAGCACCCCGCGCAGCACATAACCGATGGTGTGGGTAAGCGGATGCTCGGCATCGGTCAGGCAATTCGATCCGAACCAGCCATTCGGCTGCTGCTTGGTCAGGGCCCAGTCGACCTGGCGCAGGCCGGCCTCGCCATAACCATGGCCGGGGGCGACACGCTCCGCCTCGAACAAACCCCACGCCACATGGGTCTCGTAGGCTTTCTCGCCCGGCTTGGCAAACGGCGTCGGATGCTTGCGCCAGCATCCGTCGGGATCGAGACTGTCGCGCAGCCAGGCCGCGGCGCGATGCATGGCGTCGAGGTAGCGGGGATCGACATATTCCGCGGCGCCCGCGGCCAGTCCGATCAGGATCTGGCCGGTGTTGAAAGTGACCGGCACCTTGGGAAGGGCATCGATCTTGCCTCCCTGGAAACCACCATCGGCGAACTGGATGGCGACACACCAGTCGAGCATCCGGCGGGCGCGCTCATGCAGGGTGGGGTCGCCATTGCGGCGCGCCAGTGTGATCATGGTGGGAATGATGTAGCCAGTGGTTTCCGGGTACGACGTTGCCCACCCCTTCTGCAGGCTGAAGTCGCGCGCCACCCCGCCGTCCCGGGATGCCGATTTGTCCTGCGCCATGCACAGCCACCGAGTGCAGACAGCGATCACCGCTTCCGGGCCCGGGTCGGACAGCGGAAGGCCGCGGCGGTCGGCGTCCAGCTCGGCCTTCGCCATCGCCGTCAGGGCTGGTCCGGATGAAAATTGATTCTTGAGAGACTTAAGGAGTTGTAACACGACAGTCCTGACATCGAAAATGGGGAGGATCGGGCGACAAATACGCGACTTGTCTTTCCAATAGATTTATTTCCTGAATTTAATGTCATATTGACATCAAACCGGATGCTCGTCAAATGCCGAACTGGAAACAAGGAAAGAAAGAACAGGCTGAATGCTGGATGTGCACTTGCCGGCGTTCGCCGGCAAGCTGCCGGCCCGGGCAGTTTGCCGCAGGCCGGGGTGGGCTAGTTAGAAGAAACTTTCTGGAATGATCAGGATGTCGCCTGGGCGCATTGCCAGGTTGGCCGAGATGTCGCCATCCTTGATCAGGTCGTCCAACCGCACAGTGAACTTTTCTTGCTTGCCATCCACGGTGCGCACAATGCTCGCCTTGTTTCCAGCTGCAAATTCAGTCACGCCGCCGACAGCGATTAATACATCCATCAAGGACATGTCGCGACGGTATGGCAACGCCTGTGGCCGGGCGGCTTGGCCGATTACGCGGATCTGCTCGTTGAAATTGCCAATGAAATTGGTGACCACGACCGTGACGACCGGCTGCTGGATGAACTGGGCCAGGGCCTGCTCGATATCGCGTGCCAGCTGGGTCGAGGTCTTGCCGGCAGCCGGAAGATCCTCGACCAGGGGCGTAGTGATCTTGCCGTCAGGACGGACTGGAACCGACATCGATACTTCAGGATTGCGCCAAACAATGATGTTGACTGCATCGCCTGGCCCGATCAGATAATCGGGGTTGATGGGAGCCAGGACAGCCGTCGCAGGCACCGCAGGTGTCGTGCATCCGCCCAGTAGCAGCATGCAAGCAGCGATACCCGCTGCAACCATCGATTTCATCATATACATCGTTTTGCTCACCTTGATTCTCCCTCGTTGCCGCGCTGCGCATGGCATGCCGGCTTGCGGACAAAAAATTGTTATTTAACCATCGAAACTGCCGCTATTGTATAACAGAGTCTTTCAAGAAACGCCGTGCACACATAAATTGTGCTCGGCCATTAGACACCTCATGGTTGCTGCAACAGCGCCCTGACATGGCTGGCCGGGACAGCGTAGGTGATCCCACTGGGGGCGCTGATCGCAGTTTCTTTCAGGCCTTTTACGAATACCATATTGATAACCGCCACCACGATCCCTGTCGCGGGATCGTAGACCGGACTGCCGCTATTGCCAGGATAGGCAGTGCCGTCGAGCTGGTAGATCGAAAACGGGGCTTTTTGCAACTGCGCGATCGCCCGGGCATCGAGTCTGCGCGCAGCGAGTGAGGGACGGACGATCGGCGTGATGGCTGCCAGCAGGGCGCGGTGGGTAGCAGGGTAAAGTCCGAGAACCATGCCTAAAGGAAATCCAGTAAAGGCCAGCGCCTGTCCCTCACGTGCCTCGTCCCGCTCGGCCAGGCGCAGCGCCGGCAAGGGCGCGCCGCTCAGCCGTAGATGGGCAAGGTCATGGTCGCGGTTGAGGGCGGCCAGGGTTGCAGGCCGAAACAGGATCCGGTCGCCATCCCGGACCACGATCCCCAGCGTTTCCTTGCCCTGAGTTGACAGTTTATCGGCAACGACGTGCGCGTTCGTAATCACGCTCAGGCCGTCGCCGACGACGAAACCTGTTCCCGAAAACACGATTGCCGGGCTGCGTGTCTGTAGATGCGTACCGACTCCCACAATGGAGGGCTTGACGGCGGCGACCGTATCCGACAGATCGGCGGCGACCGTTAGCGTGGGGAGGACGGCTGCGATGGCAAGCATCACGCCATGCGAAATGAGAGTTCGACGCTTCATGAGAATTTCATCGTAATGGTGTAAATGTTGCAGACGTAGTGCCAATCGTGCAGGCCCTTTCTGAAGTTAAACATTACAATAAACATGTTTTACTTTCAGCAACTATTGCCGCACTTCATCGCTTACGGGGCTGAAAAAAGTTTCGCAACATACAAGCACACAAATCCCCGTATGTTTGCGATAATGCAACTTTACGACAACTGGTTGCTCTATTTCAGGCCATTCGTCGTTGCAGTAAAGAATTTGTGTTGCATGAAATAGGCAGCAGGCGCATCTATTCGGGTGGTTTGCCAACCTGCAATTGCAATTGCTCACTCCACAAGCGATCATGCAAGATGTTTATTCACCCAAGTCGGCTCTGCCGGCGATGACTGGCGAGATGAAATAATGGCCGAAATCAAAGCCTTGGTTCTTAATGTTCTTAAAGCACTTGGCAAGTATCGGTGGTACGCGGTCGCCATTTCCTGGGTCGTGGCCCTGGCTGGCTGGGCTGTAGTGTACCAATTGCCCAACCAGTATGAAGCGTCGGCGCGTGTCTACGTCGATACACAGAGCATCCTCAAGCCGCTCATGTCCGGCATGACGACCCTGCCCAACCTCGACCAGCAGGTCCGGTTCATGCGCCGTACCCTGATCAGCCGTCCGAACGTCGAACGCGTCGTACGCGAGACCGATCTCGATGTCGGAGCCCGCGACGGCAAGGCATTCGACAAGGTGGTCGACGACGTCATTGCCCGCATCAAGCTGGCCGGCACCGAACGCGAGAACATTTATACCATCAGCTACACCGGGAGCAGCGCCAAGCAGAGCCGGGACGTGGTGCAAGCTTTCCTGACCATCTTCGTCGAGGGCAGCTTCAGCGGCAAGAAGCAGGATTCCCAAAAAGCGATCCAGTTCATCGACGACCAGATCCGCACCTATGAAGAGCGCCTGGCCGAGGCCGAGAATTCGCTCAAGGAATTCAAGATTCGCCACATGGGCTCCCTGCCACGGGAAGGCGCCGATTACAACGCGCGAATGGTCTCCACCAGCGAAGCCTTGAGCCAGGCGCGGCTGGAACTGGCCGAAGCCGAACAGGCGCGCAATGCCATCCGCCGCAGGATTTCGGGAGATACCAGCGCCGCGCCGGGCAGCCGCGCACTGCCGGTCATCGCCGATCCGGCAATGGATGAGCGCATCGCCAGCGTCAACAAGACGCTGGACGCCCTGCGCACACAGTACACCGAGCAGCATCCGGACATCGTCGCCAACCGCCGCCTGCTCGAGCAATTGCTACAGCGCAAGGCCGACGCCGAGAAGAACTTCAAGCCGAGTAGCGATCCTGGCGCCAGCTACAGCCCGATGCTGCAGCAGCTCAACGTAGCGCTGTCGGAAGCCGAGGCACGCGTGGCCTCGCTGCAGGCCCGCGTATCCGAATACAATGCACGCCTGGTCCGGCTGCGTGGCGACAGCGCCCAGGTGCCGGAGATCGAGGCACAGCTGGCACAGCTGAACCGGGACTACGAAGTCAACCGCGAGAATTACCAGAAGCTGGTACAACGCCGTGAATCGGCCCGGATGTCGGGTGACCTGTCGGTCGCCACGGACATGTTGACCTTCCGCGTGATCGAGCCGCCGCTGGCGCCGCTGACGCCTTCCGGACCGAATCGCCTGCAACTGGCGAGCGCCGTGTTCGCCATCGCACTGCTGGCCGGACTGGCCGGCGCATTCCTGATGAGTCAAGTTCGTCCGACGTTCCTCAGCCAGGCAGCGCTGCGGGACGAGACCGGCCTCCCGATCCTCGGTTCGATCAGCATGACCTGGACCGGTGAGCAGACGGTGCTGCGCAAGCGTCGCCTGGCCGGACTGGCGACCGCGGTGCTGATGCTGTTCGGCGCCTACGCCGCTGGCGTCGCCATCATTCTTTTCCGTCCCATCTAAGGCCGTAGCCCAGGAGCGAATGTGAGCATTATCGAAAAAGCGGCCAGCCGCATCGACCAGCAGCGCCATGCTGCCCAACCAGCCGGCGAAGCTCGCCTCCAGCCGACAGCGGTGGAACACCCCGACATCAATGTGCACGCCGATGCGGCAGCGGCCGCACTGTCGGCAGCGCCGGCTGCGTCGCAACTGCCTGCCGCAGGCGACGAGCGGCGCAGCACGCGCAGGATCGAGCTGGACCTTGACCGCCTGCGCGAGCAGGGCATGGTGACGGCCGCCGGCGGCCGCACCAACCTGCTGGAAGAATTCCGCATCATCAAGCGCCCGCTGCTCAAGCGCGCCTTCGGCCCTCCCAGCCCCAAAGGGAATCCGGCCAACCTGATCATGATGACCAGTGCGCTGCCAGGCGAAGGCAAGACCTATTGCTCGATCAACCTGGCCATGAGCATCGCCATGGAACTCGATCATACGGTGTTGCTGGTCGATGCCGACGTCGCCCGGCCTTCGGTCCTGCGCACGCTGGGCTTGCCCCAACAGCGCGGCCTGATGGATATCCTGCTCGATGACAAGCTGGACCTGGGCGATGTACTCCTCCGCACCAATATTGACACACTGGCAATCCTTCCAGCCGGCACCGCTTCGCCGCATGCGACCGAACTGCTTGCCAGCTCGACGATGACGTCGATGCTGCACGAGCTGGCAAACCGCTATCCCGATCGCGTGATCATCTTCGATTCCCCGCCGCTGCTGCTGACCAGCGAATCGCGCGAACTGGCCAGCCATATGGGACAGATCGTGGTCGTCGTGGAAGCACAGACGACGACCCAGCAGGCGGTGAAGGACGCGCTGCACCGCCTCGAAGGCTTCGACAACATCAATCTCATCTACAACAAGACCAGGGACATCCCGGGCATTGAAGAGACGTATGATTATCACTATGGCTAAGCAGCGCCGCATGCGCACTGCGCTCGGGTCGCTGCCGCGCCTGCTGCCGCTGGCGGCGGCGCTGCTCGCTGTTGCACCTGCCAGCCAGGCCCAGTGGACGTTTACGCCGATGGTCGACCTGAGCGAGACCTATACCGACAACGTTTCCCTACGTGAAGACGATCTCGCGAGCAACCAATGGGTGACGGAGTTGCGTCCGGGCTTCACGGTATCCGGCAAGACCCGGCGCACCGAAGCCTATGCCACGGCCGAATTCAGCAAGTTCCTTTACTCCAACAAGGACGACCGACTCAACCTGACGGACAGCGTACGCCGCTATTCGGCCATGATGAAGAACACGATTGCACAAGATCTTTTGTACATCGACTTCACGGCAGGGTCGCGTCGCCAGGCCATCCTGCCTTTCGGCCCGGGCGCCGAGAACAGGTTCTCGCGCGCCAACCAGACCGATGTCCGCTCGTGGGGCGTCAGCCCCTACCTGGTGCGCCGTTTCGGCGCCGGCACGACGGCGCTGCTGCGCCTGAGCCGCGACTCAGTGGAATCCAGCGGCAATAGCGCGTTCGGCAGCAGCATGGGCAGCACGGTCCTGTTCAACCTGGCGCACGGCGTGCCCGGACAGGCATTCAGCTGGGGGCTCAATTACGTCGACCAGCAGCTCAACAACGAGCTGGTCGGCGAGTCGTCAAGCAAGCTCTTCAACGCCACGATGCGCTACCAGTTCACACGCACGCTGGCGGGCACCGCCAGCGCCGGCTACGACCGCTACGACTTCGAAGGCCCTGGCCCGGACGAGAAGGGCCATAACTGGAGCCTTGGCGCGGTCTGGGCGCCGACACTGCGCAGCAGCGTGCAGGCCTCGTTTGGCCGCCACCTGTACGGCAATACCGGTTCGCTGGCAGCGCTGCACCGCAGCCGCGGCTCGGTATGGGAAATCCGCTACGCGGACACGATCACCTCGCGCCGGTCGCAATTCCTGCTGCCAGCCACGGTCGACACCGCATCGATGCTCGACCGCCTGTTCAGCGCCAATATTCCCGATCCGGTCGTGCGCCAGCGCGTGATCCAGGCGTATATGCTGGACAATGGTTTGCCGACCAGCTTGGTCGACAACATCAATTTCTTGAGCAACCGCTATGCCCGCCAAAAGGTGTTGAGCGCATCGCTCGCATTCAACCGCGCGCGCAGCACCGGCGTGGCCAGTCTGTACCGCGGTGAGAGCATCGCCCTGTCAGACCAGCGCAGCGACAGCCCGCTGCTGGGCACCCAGCTCGGAACGCTGAACGACAACGTGCGCATGAGCGGCGCGAACTTGCTCTATACCTACCGCCTGAACGGGCGCTCGAATGCCTTCGCCAAGGCCGACTATCGCTACCGCGAGTCGCTGACGACCGGCTTCGAGGATCGCCAGCGGCTGCTGTCGGCAGGCGTCAACCGCCGTTTCGGCCGCAGCCTGCAGGGTGAACTCGAACTGCGGCGGCGCAGCGGCGGCGGCGATATCATCGGCCGCACCGACTACACCGAGCACGCGCTCGTGGCATCCGTGAACATGAAGTTTTAATGGAACGCGCAAGATGTACGAAACCTACTACGGCCTGTCGGCCAAGCCCTTCCAGCTCCGCCCGGACCCGCACTTCTTCTTCGGCTCCAAGGGCCACAAGCGCGCCATGGCCTATCTCGAGTACGGGCTGTCGCAGGGTGAGGGCTTTATCGTCATCACCGGCGAAGTCGGCGCCGGCAAGACCACGCTGGTACGCAACCTGCTCAACCGCATTCCGCTGGACCAGATCGTGGCGGCGCACATCGTCAACACCAGCCTCGACCCGGAAGACACGCTGCGCATGGTCGTCTCGGCCTTCGGCCTGCCCTACGAGGGCGCCAGCAAGGCGGAGCTGCTGAACCGCCTGGAGCAATTCCTGCGCAGTGTCGACCGCCAGGGCAAGCGCGCCCTGCTCGTGATCGACGAAGCCCAGAACCTCAATGCGCGCACCGTCGAGGAATTGCGCATGCTGTCAAATTTCCAGACCGACGACCGATCCCTGCTCCAGACTTTCCTGCTGGGCCAGCCGGAATTTCGCGCCACCCTGCACAGCCCGACCATGCAGCAGCTGCGCCAGCGGGTGATCGCCAGCTACCACCTGGGACCGATGGATGCGCAAGAAACGCGCGCCTATATCGAGCATCGCCTGGCCACGGTTGGATGGAAGGGTGCGCCATCCTTCGACGACGGCGCCCAAGCCGCGATCTATGCCTACAGCGGCGGCATCCCGCGCAAGACCAATACGCTGATGGACCGCGTGCTCCTGATGGGTTACCTGGAAGAGCTGCAGGCCTTCGGCGAGGCGCACATCAACGAGGTGGTGCGCGACATCTCGGAAGAATTCCTGGCGCCGGACGATGCGGGCTTGCCCGATCTCGCCGCCGCGCATCCCAATGGCGCCAGCGAGCGTGCGCACGGCTCGGCCGAGCGCCGCGGCGCCAGTGTCGAGCAGCTCGACGAGCGCATGATGCGTCTTGAAAAATCGATTGTCTCAGTGCTGTCGATCCTGAAGAAAATCGCCGCCACGCCGCCCGGCGCGGCTTCTCACCACATCGATAACCAGGAGTGAGCCGGAAATGAAGATGACCGCTCCCCCAGCCCGGCCGCGTCCCGCCCCGGGCGAGCGCATTCGCAACGCCATGACCTGCGACGTCGAGGACTACTTCCAGGTATCGGCCTTTGCCCCCTACATCGACCGCGCCAGCTGGCCGAGCCGCGAGTGCCGGGTCGAAGCCAATATGGAGCGCATCCTGGCGCTGTACGCGCGCCATGGCGTGCGTGCGACCTTCTTCACCCTGGGCTGGATCGCGGAACGCTATCCCGCCATGGTGCGCCGCATCGTCGACGCCGGCCACGAGCTTGCCAGCCATGGCTACGGCCACCTGCGCGCCTCGGACCAGAGCCGCACCGAGTTCGACAACGACATCCGCTCCAGCAAGGCGCTGCTGGAAGATATCGGCGGCCAGGCGGTGGTCGGCTACCGCGCACCGAGCTTCTCGATCGGCCACGGCAACCTGTGGGCGCTGGACGCGCTGCACGAGGCGGGCTACCGGTACAGCTCGAGCATCTATCCGATCGCCCATGACCACTACGGCATGCCCGATGCGCCGCGCTTCGCCTTCTATCCAAATGGCCCGGACGGCCTGCTGGAAGTGCCGATCACCACGCTCAAGCTCGCCGGACGCAATTTTCCCGCTGGCGGCGGCGGCTATTTCCGGCTACTGCCGTATGCGCTGTCGCGCTGGATGATGGAAAAGGTCAATCGCGAGGATGGCGAGCCCGCCCTGTTCTATTTCCATCCGTGGGAAGTCGACCCAGGTCAGCCGCGTCCGGAAGGACTGGGCGCCAAGGCGCGCTTCCGGCATTACGTGAACATCGACCGCATGGAGCGCCGCCTGGAAGCCCTGGCGCGCGACTTCGCGTGGGACCGCATGGACGCGATCTTCCTGGAACAGCGCTGATGTCGATCATCGAAGCCGCGCTGGACCCACGCCGGGCAGCCGCGGCGGCGCCGCGACCAGACCTGCTGCTGCTGGTGCATCGCATACCTTTCCCGCCCAACAAGGGCGACAAGATCCGCTCCTACCACCTGCTCAAGCACCTGGCGCAGCGCTACCGCGTGCACCTCGGCAGCTTCGTCGACGATCCGGACGACTGGAAGCACGTGCCGGCCATGGAAGCGCTGTGCGCCAGCAGCCATTTCGCGCGCCTCGGCCCGCTGCAGGGGCGACTGCGCAGCCTTGCCGCCCTGGCCAGCGGCGCTTCGCTGTCGCGCGGCTTCTACAAGGATGCAGGCATGCGCGCCTGGGTCGACCGCACCATCGCCGCGCACGACATCTCACGCATCATGATGTTTTCATCGGTAATGGCGCAGTATGCTGAACGGCATGCGCAGGCGCGCCGCGTGATCGATTTCTGCGACGTCGACTCGGACAAGTGGCGCCAGTACGCCGACAAGAAATCCTTCCCGCTGAACTGGCTCTATCGCCACGAAGCCCGCAAGCTGCTGGCCTATGAACGTGCGATCGCGGCCGAGTTCGACGCCTCGCTGTTCGTGTCCGCCCCCGAGGCCGAGCTGTTCCGTCAGCTGGCGCCCGAGAGCGCCGCCCGCATCGGCTTCTTCAACAACGGCGTCGACACCGATTACTTCAGTCCCGACGCCAGCCATGCCTCTCCGTTCGGCCCGGGCGAACTGCCGCTGGTGTTTACCGGCGCCATGGATTACTGGCCCAATATCGATGCCGTCGAGTGGTTCGCCGACCATGTGCTGCCGCTAGTGCTGGCGCAACTGCCCGAGGCCCGTTTCTACATCGTCGGCGCGCGTCCCGCTCCGGCGGTACAGGCGCTGGCGCAACGGCCCGGCATCGTCGTCACCGGTACCGTACCCGACGTCCGCCCCTACCTGGCGCATGCCGCGCTGGCGGTCGCACCGCTGCGCATCGCGCGGGGTATTCAAAACAAGGTGCTTGAAGCAATGGCCATGGCGCGCACGGTGATCGCCTCGCCCCAGGCCTTCGAAGGCATCGACGCCAGTCCCGGCGCCGACCTGCTGGTGGCCGATGCGGCCTCCGACTATGCGGCCGCGGTGGCGCGCGCGCTGCAGGCCCCCGATGCCGGCATCGGCCGCGCCGCGCGCGCCTGCGTAGTGCGCAACTACAGTTGGCCCGCCCATCTCTCACGCATCGAAGCGAGGCTCGAATGCACATGAACGAATCCACCGCGCTCGCCGGCGCCGCCCCATCCCGCTTCCCGCTGCCGGCCACACTGGCGATCCTCGCCGCCGTGCTGGCGCCGTTCCTGATCTACGCGGGCACGGCGGCCTCGATGGTCGCGATCTGGAACAGCTCTGAAACCTTTGCCCATGGCTACATCATCCTGCCCATCAGCGTGTATCTGATCTGGCGCCGGCGTGAAGTGTTCGCCAGCATCCCGGCCCAGCCCTGCTGGCCGGCGCTGGGCCTGCTTGCGCTGTGCGGCTTCGGCTGGCTGCTGGCGCGCATGGGCGAGGTGCAGGTGGTGATGCAGTATGCCTTCGTGGCCATGATTCCGCTGGCCGCGCTGACCGTGCTGGGCTGGCGCCTGGCACGCAAGTTCGCGTTCCCGCTCGGTTTCCTGCTGTTCGCGGTGCCTTTCGGGGAAGCATTCGTGCCGCACCTGATCAATTTCACCGCTGACTTCACGGTTGCCGCGGTACGCGCCAGCGGCATTCCGGTGCTGCGCAACGGCACCTATTTCGAACTGCCAACCGGCAACTGGTCGGTGGTCGAGGCCTGCAGCGGCGTGCGCTACCTGATTGCCTCGATCACGCTCGGCTGCCTGTACTCCTACCTGAGCTTCACGTCGCTCAAGCGGCGCGCCATCTTCGTCGCGCTATCGGTGCTGGTGCCGATCGTCGCCAATGGCTTGCGCGCCTACATGATCGTCATGATCGGCCATCACAGCAGCATGCAACTGGCCACCGGCGTCGACCACTTGATCTATGGGTGGCTGTTCTTCGGCCTGGTGATGTTCGTCATGTTCTGGATCGGCAGTTTCTGGCGCCAGGACCCGCCGGCGGCCGAAGCCGCCGGCGCCGGTGCGCCGTCGGGCCTGCTGGTCGCGCGTCCCCTGGCCGGTGCGGCCCTTGCCGCGATCGCGGTATCCGCGCTGTGGCCGGTGCTGGCGGCCGTGGCCGACCGCGCCAACCACAATCCGGCGCCGGTCGTCCTCGACGACAGCCGCCTGGCCTGGCGCAAGGCGCCGCAGCCCGCGCTGCTGGCGAACTGGGTCCCGGGCTACGCTGCGCCCGATGCCCGGCTCGGCGGCGGCTATGCCGGCAACGCCGGCCAGGCGGTGACCCTGCACCTGCTGTACTACCGCAACCAGGAGCGCGGCAAGGTCTTGATCAGCTCGACCAACCGCCTCGAGCAGCGTGGCGACGAATACCTGCAGGTTGGCTCCGCCGCGCGCTCGGAAACCATCGGCGGACGCACGCTGGCGCTGCGCGAAGGGCGGCTGAAGGGTCCGGCAGGCCAGCAATTCCTGGTCTGGCACTGGCTGTGGATCGATGGCCGCTATACTGCCAACGACTACGCCGGCAAGCTGTTGCAGGCCAAGTCGAAGCTGCTGATGCAGGGCGACGACGGCGCGGCGGTGCTGCTCGCGGCGCCTTTCACCGACGATCGCGAAAGCGCGCGCGCGGCGATGCGTGCCTTCCTGGACGCCAACATGACGCCGTTGGAAGCCACACTCGACGCCGCCCGGGAGCGCTGACATGACGGCAGCCTGCACGGCCCCGGGCGCACCTGCGCTGGTGGTTCATGTGATCTATCGGCTCGACTTCGGCGGCCTGGAAACCCTGTTGGTGGAGTGCATCAACCACATGCCGGCAGAGCGCTATCGGCATGCGGTGGTATGCCTGACCGGCTATACCGAGTTCGCGCGCAAGATCCGGCGCAGCGACGTCGAACTATTCGCGCTCGACAAGCCACCCGGCCTCGCGCCCGGCATCCACCTTGACCTGTTTCGCCTGCTGCGCAGGCTGCGTCCGGCCATCCTGCACACCTATAACTTCGCCTGCGCCGAATACGCATTCACGGCCTGGGCCGCCGGCGTGCCGGTACGCATCCACGCCGAGCACGGGCGCGACGCTCGCGATCCACAGGGCCTGAACCGCAAGCACAACCTGCTGCGGCGCGCGCTGGCGCCGTGGATCGACCGCTTCGTGCCGGTATCGCACGACCTGGCGCGCTGGCTGACCGGCGTGGTCGGGATTCCGGCCCGCAAGACCGAGCTGATCATGAACGGCGTCGACACCGGCCGATTCGCGCCCGCAGCCAGGGGGGCGGCCCCGGACGATGTCCGTCCGTTCGTGATCGGCACCGTCGGCCGGTTGCAAGAGGTCAAGGACCAGGCCACGCTGGTCGACGCGTTCGCCCTGCTGTGCCGGCGCATGCCGGCGCATGCCGGCGCGTTGCGGCTGGTGGTCGTCGGCGACGGTCCGCTGCGCGAGCAGCTCGCGCAACGCGTGCGCGCGGCCGGCATCGAGGACCTGGTCTGGATGGCCGGCGCGCGCCACGACATTCCCGAGCTGATGCGCGACTTCTCGCTGTTCGCGCTGTCCTCGCTCGCCGAAGGCACGCCGGTGACCGTGCTGGAAGCAATGGCCTGCGCGCTGCCGGTGGTGGCCAGCGGCGTGGGCGGCATTCCCGACGTGGTCCAGGACGGCGTCCATGGGCGGCTGGTGCCGCCCGCAGATCCGGCGGCGCTGGCCGACGCGCTGGCGGCCTATGTCGCCGATCCAGCGCTGGCGCGCGCCCACGGAATGGCTGGCCGCCTGCGCATCGAACAGCATTACAGCGTCACGGCCATGGTCGGCGCCTATCTTGGGCTCTACGACCGGCTTCGCGCCGTCACCATCAATCCTGAAGAAATGAACCGAACATGTGCGGAATAGTTGGCATATTTGACCCGCGGGGCATGCGCGATATCGATCGCGCGGCCCTGGAGCGGATGAACCAGACCCAGTTCCACCGCGGCCCAGTGGAAGGCGATGTGTACCTCGAGCCGGGCGTGGGCCTGGGCCACCGCCGGCTGTCGATCATCGACCTCGCTGCCGGCCAGCAACCGCTGTTCAACGAAGACCACAGCGTGGTTACCGTATTCAACGGCGAGATCTATAATTTCCGGGCGCTGATGGCCGAACTCACGGCACTGGGCCATGTATTTCGCACCCGCTCCGACACCGAGACCATCGTGCATGCGTGGGAACAATGGGGCGAAGACTGCGTCAAGCACCTGCGCGGCATGTTTGCCTTCGCCATCTGGGATCGCAGGCAAGGAACGTTCTTCCTGGCCCGCGACCACCTCGGCATCAAGCCCCTGCATTACGCAACCCTGCCCGACGGCCGCTTCGTGTTCGGCTCGGAACTCAAGTCGCTGCTCTCGTTCCCCGAGCTGCCACGCGCGGTCGAGCCACGCGCGGTGGAGGAATACTTCGCCTACGGCTACGTGCCGGAGCCGCGCACCATCTTCCAGCATGCGTTCAAGCTGGCGCCCGGCCATGCGCTGACCCTGCGCGCCGGCGGCGATCCTGCCACCGCAGTCCCCCACCGCTGGTGGGACGTGCCGTTCACGCCGCATGCGCCGATGTCGCAGCAGGCGATGGAAGAAGAGCTGGTGGCGCGCCTGCGCGAGGCGGTCGAAAGCCAGCTCGAAGCCGAGGTGCCGCTCGGCGCCTTCCTGTCGGGCGGCGTCGATTCGAGCGCCATCGTGGCGATGATGGCCGGCTTGACCAGAGAGCCGGTCAATACCTGCTCGATCGCCTTCACCGATAGCGCCTTTGACGAATCGCACTATGCGCGCCAGGTCGCCGAGCAATACAAGACCCGCCACCAGTGCGAGACCGTGGACCAGGATGACTACGGCCTGGTCGACCTGCTGGCCGGCCTGTACGACGAGCCCTATGCTGACAGCTCGGCGATCCCGACCTACCGGGTCTGCGAACTGGCCAGGAAACGCGTCACGGTGGCGCTGTCGGGAGACGGCGGCGACGAGAACTTCGCCGGCTACCGGCGCTACCGGATGGCGATGGGCGAGCAGCAGGTGCGCTCGATGTTGCCGCTGGCGTTGCGCAAGCCGGTATTCGGCTTCCTCGGTTCCGCCTACCCGAAGGCCGACTGGGCGCCGCGCATGTTCCGCGCCAAGACCACCTTCGAGGCGCTGGCGCGCGACCTGGTCGACGGTTACTTCCACGGTGTCTCGATCCTGGTCGACCGCGTGCGCGACCAGCTGTTCTCGAGCGGCTTCCGCGGCCAGCTGCAAGGCTACCGCGCGGCCGAAGTGATGCGCGGCCACGCTGCCAACGCGCCTACCGACGATCCGCTGTCGGTGCTGCAGTACATCGACATGAAAACCTACCTGCCGGGCGACATCCTGACCAAGGTCGACCGCGCCAGCATGGCGCATGCGCTCGAGGTGCGCGTACCGCTGCTGGACCACCAGTTCGTCGAATGGGTGTCCGGCCTGCCATCCTCGTCCAAGCTGCGCAACGGCGAAGGCAAGCATGTGTTCAAGAAGGCCCTGCAACCCTATCTGTCGGACGACATCCTGTACCGCAAGAAGATGGGCTTTTCGATACCGCTGGCGCGCTGGCTCAGAGGCCCCCTGCGCGAATCGATGCGGCGCGCCGTGCTCAACCCGCTGCTGCTCGACACCGGCATCTTCAATCCGGACTATCTCAGGCTGATGATCGACGAACACGTGGCCGGCGCCAAGGACCACAGTACCGCACTGTGGGCGGTACTGATGTTCGAAGCTTTCCTGCGCAAGAACGGGGCCGATCTCCCGGGACGATCCTGAGCCAACCACACGAGAATGGATGAACGACGATGGAATCGATCTTGTGGGCGCTTGACCTCATTGCGGTGACCGGGCTATGCCTTTGGGCGCTGAAGACTGAAAAGCGCAAGGAAAAAGAGCGGCAGGATGCCGCCAAGGGGCGCCGCGATGCGTGACCTTTTGCTGTTGTGCCTATTGCCGGTCATGCTGTATGCCATGGCCCAGCGGCCATTCATCGCGGCCGGCATGTGGCTCTGGACCGCGATGTTCTTTCCCAATGGCTGGGTCTACGGCATCGCCGGATCGATCCGCTACAACCTGCTGTTCACCTTTGTCGGGTTTCTCAGCTACCTGGCCTACAAGCACAAGCCAAAGGTCGAACTGGGCGGCGTGGGAGCCCTGATCCTCCTGTTCTTTGCCTGGACCACCCTCAGCTCGGTGACCACGATCGGCAATCCGGACGTCACCTGGGAGTACTGGAACCGGTTCTTCAAGGTGATCATGCTGTTCCTGTTCGTGGTGCTCACGATCAGGGACAAGCTGCACATCGATTTCATGCTGTGGTGCCTGGTCCTGTCGATCGGTTTCTATGCCAACCTCGAAGCGCTCAAGTACCTGGTCAGCGGCGGCGGCCACAAGATCGTGGGCCTGCCTACGCACGTGCTGGGCGACCGCAACGACCTGGCCCTGGCGTTCTGCATGACGCTACCATTCTGCTATTACCTGCTGGCGGAATACGGCCGCCTGTCCAAGGCACTGCGCTTCGGCCTGCTGTGCACCATGGCCTTCGTGGTGATCGCGGTGGTCGGCACCCAGTCGCGCGGCGGCTTCGTCGCGCTGACCGTCCTCGGCGCCTATCTCTATCTCAAGAGCGACCGCAAGATCCTGCTGTCGATCTTCATCGCGGTGCTGGTCGCCGGCATGTCCTACGTGGTGTCCTCGGACTGGTCGTCGCGCATCGACACGATCGGCGAAGCCGACCAGGACCAGTCGTTCATGACCCGCGTGGTGGCCTGGAAGATCAGCTTCATCATGGCCATGAACCATCCGTTCTTCGGCGGCGGCTTCAAGTCGCTCGAGTATTTCCCGGTCTGGCAGGAGATGTCACGCGAATTCTTCTCGTATCCCTGGTTCCATACCGGCGACCTCCTGCCGAACGCGAACTACGCGCGCGCCGCCCACAGCATCTATTTCCAGGTGCTGAGCGACCATGGCTTCGGCGGCCTGGCCCTGTTCGTGGGCTGCCTGGGCCTGAGCTTCTACAAGGCGCGCCAGGTCGCGGTACGCGCCCGGCGCATCGGCGCCGAACCATGGATCGCCAACGTGGCCACCATGCTCCAGCTGAGCATCTTCGCCTACGCGGTGGGCGGCGCGGCGCTCAGCCTGGCCTACTTCGACCTGATCTTCGCGCTATTCGGGCTGGTGGTCGTGCTCGAGAAGCGAGTCCTGCCGGCCGCCATCGCCGCCGCCGCGATACCGGCGCATGCGGCGCCTCCCGCGCCCGCGCCCACGCCAGCGCGGCCCGCCGTCGCGCCGTCGCGTCACCCAGAACGGCTATCATGAGCGCCAGGCCCAGAATCGATGAACCAGTCAGTGATCCTTTCATATCCATCCCGCCGCGCTCCAGCGAAGGCGCGCGGCCCAGTCGCTTCGTTCCCGGCCCGGATACGGTTCCGGAGGATCCGATGACGGCCCCGGTCTACCGCAGCCACCTCGGCGCGGCGCTGCTGCGCGGGACCGGCGCCCTCATCGCCGCTACGCAGCGCCAGCGCGGACTGGTCGTGGTGAACTATCACCGGGTGCTGGCCAAGCCCGATCCGATGCTGGAATCGGAACCCGACGTGGTCGCCTTCCGCTGGCAAATGGCCTTGCTGGCGCGCTGCTTCAACGTGCTGCCGCTGCATGACGCCCTGCGCGCGCTCGACCAAGGAACGCTGCCGCCGCGCGCGGTGTGCATCACCTTCGACGACGGCTACCGCTCGGTGCATGACCTGGCCCTGCCGGTGCTGCGCGAACTCGGCCTGCCCGCGACCGTGTTCGTCACCAGCGGCTTCATCGGTCCCGATGTCAGGAATATGTGGAACGACCGCATCATCCATGCGCTGCACTCGATGCCTTACGCCACGCTCGACCTCGAGGACCTCGGCCTGGGCGTCTATTCGCTGGCCTCGATGCAGGGACGCCAGCAGACGATGGCCAGGATCATCGAAACCGTCAAATACCTGCCGCCCGAGGCGCGCCATGCGCTGGTGGAACGGCTCGACCGCATGTGCGGCCGGGACCAGGATCCGCTGATGCTCACGCCGGCGATGCTGGCCGAGCTCGACCGCAGCGGCATCGAGATCGGCGCGCACACGGTCTCGCATCCGATCCTGACCAGCCTGGACGACCAGGCCGCGCGGTTCGAGATTTCCGAGGGCAAGAAGCAGCTTGAAGCCATGCTCGGCAAACAAGTACGACTGTTCGCCTACCCCAACGGAAAGGTCGGCAAGGATTACGATGCGCGCCATGTCGAGATGGTGCGCGAAGCCGGCTTCACCGCCGCCTTCACCACCGCCATCGGCGCCGTCACTCGCGGCAAGGACCGCTTCCAGCTGCCGCGCAGCCGGCCCTGGGACCGCACGCCACTGGGCTTCGGCCTGCGCCTGCTGAGCTGGATCGCCCAGGGCGAACGGGCGGCGCCCGCAGTCACCACACACCAGGAAGACTCCATGCACAAGCGCGCACTCCTTATCGCGTTTCATTTCCCGCCACAGGCAGGCAGCAGCGGCATCCAGCGTACCCTGAGCTTTTCCCGCAACCTGGACGCGCATGGCTGGGAGCCGATCGTCATGTCGGCCAATCCGCGCGCCTATGCCAGGCAGAACCCGGCCCAGCTCGCCAGCGTGCCGCAGCGCCTGCTGGTCGAGCGTCCGTTCGCGCTCGACGCCAAGCTGCATCTCGGCTTCCGCGGCCGCTATCCAAGCCTGCTGGCCTTGCCCGACCGATGGAGCTCGTGGTGGTTCGGCGCTGTCCCGGCCGGGCTGCGCCTGGTGCGCCGCCAGCAGCCGCGCCTGATCTGGTCCACTTTCCCGATCGCCAGCGCGCACCTGATCGGCCTGACCCTGAAACGGCTGACCGGCTTGCCATGGGTAGCGGATTTCCGCGATCCGATGGTGCAGAGCTCCTACCCGGTTGGCAGGCTGCCGCGCGCCCTGTTCGCCTGGATCGAGCGCCAGACCATCGAACGCTGCAGCAAGGCGGTCTTCACTACCGAGAGCGCCCTGCAGTCCTACCGCACGCGTTTTCCGGGACAACCTGCCGACAAGTTCGTGGTCATCGAAAATGGCTATGATGAGGACAGCTTCGCCGGCGCCGGCCTGCACGCCGCGCCGTCCGCAGCCGCGCCAGGCGGGCCGCTGACCTTGCTGCATAGCGGCGTGCTGTATGACACCGGACGCGATCCGTCGGCCTTCCTCGACGCCCTTTCCCGTCTCAAGCGCGCGGGAACGATCGACGGCGCCAGCCTGCGCGTGGTGCTGCGCGCACCCGGCAATGTCGAGGCGGTGACGGGACTGATCGAGCGCTACGGCGTGGCCGACATCGCCTGCGCCCTGCCGCCCGTACCCTATCAGGACGCCCTGCGCGAAATGCTGGCCGCGGACGGCCTGTTGGTATTCCAGGGTACGCCCTTCAATTCCCAGCTCCCGGCGAAGGTCTATGAATACTTTCGTGCCCGCAAGCCGCTGTTTGGACTGGTCGACCGTAACGGCGAGACCGCGCGCGTGCTGTCGGCTGCCGGCTTCACGGACCAGGCCGAGATCGGCGACGCCGAGCACATTGCCGGAGCGCTCGAGCGCTTCCTCGCCGCGGTGCGTTCGGGCGAAGCCCACGTCGCTACGCCCGAACTGATCGCGCGCTCATCGCGCGCACACCGCGCCCACCAATTGGCCGCCGTATTCGACGAGATCCTCGAACCGGCCCCGCACAAACTCGACAAGCCCCATGTTGCATGAACCAGGCGGCAGCCCGCTGCCGCGCATTACCATCGTCATCCCGACCACCTGTGAACGCGAGCGCTGGACAACCCTCCGGCGCGCCATCGCCTGCGTGCTGGCCCAGACTGGCGTCGATGCCGACGTACTGGCGGTCGTCAACGGCCAGCGCTACGATGCCGACTGCCTGGCCGCGCTCCGGACCATGACCGGCGTCACGGTCCACTACCGCAGCGAAGGCAGCGCACCGCTGGCGCAGCTGGCCGGCCGCGAGCTGCTCGACAGTCCCTATTTCGGCTTCCTGGACGACGACGACGAATACCTGCCCGGAGCGCTGGCCGCCCGCGTCGCACCGATGCTGGACGATCCCGCGCTCGATTTCGTGGTGACCAACGGCTATCGCGCCGGGCCGGACGGGGACAGCCTCACCATCGGCAACGTTGCCGAAATCCGGCGCGACCCGCTGCTGGCGCTGTGTACCCAGAACTGGATGGGTTCCTGTTCCGGCCTGTTTCGTTCCGCCAGCGTCGGGCCGGCCTATTTTGCCGATCCGGCGCAATATATGGAATGGACCTACCTGGCTTTCCGCCTGACCGCCCGGCTGTCGATGCGTTTCCTCGACCTGCCTACTTACCGGGTACACGACACCCCGCGCTCGCTGTCGAAGAGCAGCGCCTACCTGCGTAGCGAGCTGGACATCCTGCAGCGGGTACTGGTCCTGTCGCTGCCCGAGCATGCCGTGCAGCCGCTGCGGGTCAAGCTCGGGCGCGCCCTGCACACTGCCAGCGAACACAGCCGTGCTGCGGGCGACTTGCGTCTGGCCTGGAAATACCATCGCGCCAGCCTGGCCCTGCCCGGCGGCTGGCGCTACCTGCTGTACTCGCGCAGGCTGGTGGGAGCCTGGATGCGCAAGCCATCCCCGGCCAGCACCTGATCACCACTCACCACGATTGCAAGCATGGACAATATCGGCAAGCGCGTCAGCGCGGGCATATTCTGGATGGTCGGCGCCCGCCTGGTCGACCGTTTCATCGGCATCATCAGCACCCTGATCCTGGCACGCCTGCTGGTGCCTGGAGACTTTGGCCTGGTTGCCATGGCCACCGCCATCGGCGGCTTCCTCGACCTGCTCGGCGCATTCAGCTTCGACATGGCGCTGATCCAGAACCGCAAGGCCGAGCGCAAGCACTACGATACGGTCTGGACCTTCAACGTGATCTTCGGCCTGACCTGCGGACTGCTGCTGCTCGTACTGGCGGAGCCGGCGGCGGGTTTCTACAGCGAACCGCGCCTGACCACGGTCATGTACGTGCTGTCGATCTCGTATTTCGTCACCGCCTTTACCAACGTCGGCGTGGTGGCGTTCCGCAAGGACCTGACCTTCGACAAGGAATTCAAGTTCATCTTTGCCCGCCGTATCGCGACCTTCATCGTGACCGTCACCGGGGCCTGGCTCCTGCGTTCCTACTGGGCGCTTCTGGCCGGAATGACCGTTGGACGGATGATCTCGGTCATCATGAGCTATACCATGAACAGCTACCGACCGCGCCTGTCGCTGGCGGCCGCGCGTGAGTTGTTCGGCTTCTCAAAGTGGCTGCTCATTAATAACATGCTGTTCTTCTTGCAGCGCAACAGCTGCAACTTCATCATCGGCCGCATGTTCGGCGCCTCCCAACTGGGCATCTACACCGTGTCGCACGAGATCTCGATCCTGCCGTCGACCGAGCTGGTGGCGCCGATCAACCGGGTGATGTTTCCCGGCTTTTCGCGCATGAAAGGCATCGAGGAGGTGGCCCAGGCCTTTCTCAAGCTGACCGGCCTGATTGCGCTTACCGTGATGCCGCTCGGTATCGGCATTGCCGCGGTAGCGACGCCCCTGGTGCTAACCGCGCTGGGAGAAAAATGGATCGCGGCGATTCCCTTGATCCAGTTGCTCGCCATCCACGGCGCGCTGGCGGCCACCCAGGGCAATAACGGCGTCGTCTGGCTGGCGCTGGGCCATCCGCGCAAGACCACTTCCGCAGCCGCCTTGTTCGTCGCCGTACTACTGCCCGGCCTGTACCTGTTCATGACGACCATCGGCGTGAACGGCGCCGGCTACGCCTACCTGGTGGCCCATGCCGTCACCGTGCCCTATACCATGACCGTGACGCGGCGCCTGCTCGGCTTCGGCTACGGGACGGTGCTCGCCGTGCTGTGGCGGCCGGCGTTGGGCGTGATCGTCATGTATGCGGCGGTCTACTGGGCAGACACACTGGTGCTGGCGCATCCGCCGTTGTTGCGCCTGCTGTTCGACAGCCTGGCAGGCGCCGTGACCTATATCGTGGTGGTCCTGCTGGCCTGGCGCCTGGCGGGCATGCCTGCCGGCAGCGCCGAATGGTTCGTGCTCGAGCGCGTCATGCAGCGCCTGCGCGGCCTGCGGCGTCGTCCGACGCCGAAAACCTGAGCGCGCCAGGGCGCTAGTGTCCTGAATTGGAAGTTCGTTGAATAGTAAATGTGGCGAAATCGGCCCGAGACAAGGAGCAAAGCACAGCAAGGCCGGGGCCTTGCGCGCATTTGCGACGCAGTATCGGGGCGATTCTCGCCGCATTTATTCAACGAATCTTCAATTCAGGACACTAGACCAGCACCTCGGCTGCCTGCGGGTGGCTGAGGAAACCTTCCGGGCTGGCCGAGCGGCCGTAGGCGCCGGACTGGAACACGACCACCAGGTCGCCCGGTGCGGCGTCCGGCAAGGCCATGCGCTCGGCCAGCAGGTCGAGCGGCGTGCAGAGGGGACCGACCACCGACACCTCGGCGCCTGCCGGCTGGTCCATGCGATTGCCGATCGCGACCGGATAATTCTTGCGGATCACTTGCCCGAAGTTGCCGGAAGCGGCCAGGTGGTGGTGCAGGCCACCGTCGGTCACCAGGAAGACCTGGCCGCGCGACACCTTGCGGTCGATGACGCGTGCGACGTAGATCCCGGCTTCGCCGACCAGGTAGCGGCCCAGTTCGACCGACAGGCGCGCCTGGGGCAACGCCGCAGCCAGCGCCGGTAACGCAGCATCGAGGGCGGCCCCGATCGGCGCCAGGTCGAGCGGCTGCTCGCCGGGAAAATACGGGATGCCGAAACCGCCGCCGATGTTCAGGATGCGCACCGGCGCCGGGCTGGCCGCGGCCAGCCGCACGGCCAGTTCCAGCGTCTGGGCCTGGGCCTGCACGATGGCGTCCGCCTTCAGGCTCTGCGAGCCGCCGAAGATGTGAAAGCCCAGCACGTCCAGGCCGAGGCTGGCGGCAAGCGTCAGCACCCGTGGCGCATCCTCGGCGTCGATGCCGAACTGCTTGGCGCCCCCACCCATGCGCATGCCGGAACCCTTCAGCTCGAATTCGGGATTGATGCGCAAGACCAGCCGCGGCGCGATTCCCAGCTCGGCGCCGAGGCGCGCCAGCACATGCAGTTCGCGCTCCGATTCCACGTGCACGCACACGCCGGCGGCCAGCGCCTGCGCCAGTTCGGCGTCGCGCTTGCCGGGACCGGCGAAGCTGATGCGCGCCGGATCCAGGCCGGTATCGAGCGCAACCTTCATCTCGCCGGCCGACGCGACGTCGATGCCGTCCACCAGCGCCGCCATGTGCTGCACCACAGCCGGCATCGGATTGGCCTTCATCGAATAGTGCAGGGCCACCGCCGGCGGCAGGTGGCGCCGTACTTCGGCCACGCGCGTCGTCAGCAGGTTGCGGTCGTAGGCATAGAATGGCGTGGCGCCCACCCGCTGCGCCAGGCGTGGCAGGGGAATGCCATTGACCTGCAGGCAGCCGTCAGCGACGGCGAACAGGGATTGCGGGGCGTGGACGGGCCGGATGCTGCTCATGCAATGCTCCCAAACAGGTTCAGGTAGGGTTGGCGCAACTGCTTGCGGTCGAGTTTGCCGTTCGGGTTGCGCGGGAAAGCCTGTCCGGCCAAAGCCAGGTGGGCCGGCACCATCCAGGCAGGCAGGCTGCGCCGGCAATGGGCCAGCAGCGCGGCCCCTTCCAGCCCGGGATCGTGCGGCAGCGCCAGCAACACCACGGCCTGGCCCAGCGCCGGATGCGGCACGCCGAAGGCGACCGCTTCGGCCACCAGGCCACTGGCGTAGGCGGCCTCCTCGACCTCGGTGGGACTGACGCGGTAGCCCGAGACCTTGATCATGTCGTCATCGCGCCCGATGAAATACAGGTAGCCCTCGTGGTCCATGCGTACCGTATCGCCCGACCAGACCGCCATCTCGGCCAGCGGCAGGCCCGGATTCCGGCCAGGGGCCCGACGGAAGCGCTGGGCGGTCTTGTCCGGGTCGTTCCAGTAACCCTGCGCCACCAGCGCGCCGCGATGCACCAGTTCTCCCGGCTCGTCCGGCGCGCAAGGCGTGCCGTCGGGCCGCACCACCACTACTTCGGCATTCGGGATCGCCCGTCCGATCGAATCCGGACGCCGGTCCAGTTCGGCCGGCGGCAGGTAGGTCGAACGGAAGGCTTCGGTCAGGCCGTACATCAGGAACAGCTCGGCTTGCGGCAGCGCCTGTCTCAGCGCCTGGACGGCCGCGCGTGGCAAGGCGCCGCCAGAATTGGTCAGGTAACGCAGCGTGCAATCGCGTGGCCAGTCCAGTCCCATCAATTGCAGCCACAACGGCGGGACCGCCGCGAGTCCGGTGATGCGCTCGCGCGCCACCATGTCCACGATGTCCCTGGGGAACAGATAATTCATCAGGACCGCGGTCGCGCCAGCCAGGAACGCGCAGGTGAGCTGGCTGAGGCCATAGTCGAAGCTCAGTGGAAGCACCGCCAGCACCCGGTCGCCCGGCGCCAGGGCGAGATAGGACGCCACGCTGGCGGCGCCGGCCACCAGGTTGCGGTGCGACAGCACCACGCCCTTGGGCATGCCGGTGCTGCCCGAGGTATACAGGATGGCCGCCATGTCGGCGTCGATCGCGCGCCGCGCCGCCAGTTCGGCCGGCGCCGGACGGCGCTGGGACGCATCCCAGGCGCGAATGCGCTGGTCCGCGAATCCGGCCTGCGGCGCGGCGCCGGTCGCCAGCACGGTCGCCAGGGCGGGGCAGCCGTCAAGCGCATCCGCCAATTGGGCCAGGCGCTCGGGAGACGTGACCAGGCAGCGGACCTCGCAATCGGCCAGGATGTGCGCGACCTGGGACGGCTTGAGCTGGGGATTGAGCGGCACGAACACCGCTCCCGCCAGCGCGGCGCCGAACATCGCCGCTACATTCTCGACCCGCTTGTCGAGGTAGACGGCGACCCGCTCGCCACGCGCGAGACCGGCGTCGATCAGGGCGCCGGCGGCGTGGGTGACGGCATCGGCCAGGCCCGCATAGTCGAGACGCCGCGCGCCATCGACCAGCGCTTCTGCGGCAGGAGTACGACGGGCGGAGTCGAAGATGAAATCGTGGATCAGGTCGGCCATGGCGAACGGGGTTGGAATGGAAAAGCGGTGAACCGCCGCAACCTGTCATCTTACCATTTCGCTACCGCACCGCACACGTCCCCACGCTTGGCGCGGCTTGGCATTATACTAAGCCATGCTTGCCAACACGCATCTTCCCCGGCCCGTGATTCCCCTGGCGCCCGTCCTGTCGCTGGACTCCCTGCGCCGCGGCGCCGGCCCGCGCGCGGCCACCGTGCTCGATGCCGGAGAGGTGCGTCTCGTTACCAGCGGCCGGGTGGCGCTGGCGCTGGCGCTGCGTGAAATTGGCGTCGGGCCCGGCGACGAAGTGCTGCTGCCTGCGTATCACAGCGGCTCGATGGTGCCGCCGGTGCTGTGGAGGGGAGCGCTGCCGGTGTTCTATCGGGTGGCGCCGGATGCCCAGGCCGACCTGGCCGACCTGGCGGCCCGTATCGGACCGCGCACCAGGGCGGTGATGGCGACCCACTTCTTTGGCTTCGCCCAGCCTCTGGCCGCCCTGCGCGCCCTGTGCGATGCCCACGGGCTCGCCTTGCTGGAGGACTGCGCCCACGCCCTCATTGGCGAGCATGACGGCCGCCCGCTGGGCGCCTGGGGCGACTACGCCGCGGCCAGCACCATGAAATTCCTACCGGTCTACGAAGGCGGCGCCCTGGTCTCGGCGCGCCATTCGCTGGACGGCGTCGCACTGTATTCGGCCGGGGCAGCGTTCGAGATGAAGGCCGCGCTCAATACGCTGGAACGCGGTTTCGGCTACGGCCGCCTGGGCGCCCTGCGCGCCGCGCTGTGGCTGCCGCTGCGCGCCAAGGAAGGGCTATGGAACTCGCTCAAGCGCCGGCGTCCGGCCACGCCCCGGCTGGCGCCCGGCTCCTCCGACAGCAGCCTCGATCTCGATCCGCGCTGGACCGACAAGCGCGCGTCGCTGACCTCGCGCGCCATCCTGCGCTGGTCGTCGCCGACGCGCATCGCGCAGCGCCGGCGCGCGCACTACCTGCGGCTGCAGGACGCCATCGCAGGCCTGCCGGGGGTGCGCCCGCTCCACCGCGAATTGCCGCAGTCCACTTGCCCCTGGCTGTTCCCGCTGCTGGCCAACGACCCGGACGCCCTGGCGCAACGCCTGGCGCGGGAGGGGGTTCCACTGACCCGCTTCGGCCATCCGCTGGCGAGCGGCGTCGGTCCTTCCACCTGCGCCAATGCCGCTCGCCTAGCGCGCCATGTACTCGGCCTGCCCTGTCACCAGGAGTTGCGCGAGGACGAATTGCGCTGGCTGGTCGATGCCGTGCGCCGGGCGGTGCGCGCATGAAGTGGACGGCCGGTCCAGTGCCGGCGAGCGCCGACGGCATGCCCGCCTGGGCCGCGCTGCACGCCGCGGCCGGCGCCTCCTGCCTGCTGGCGCCCTCCTTCGTCGAACCGCTGTTGGCGGCATTCGCGCGCGGCGACGAGCTGTTGCTGGAATGCCGTGATGCGGACCGGACAATCGCGATGGCGGTCCTGCGACCGACCCGGCGCGGCAGCTGGCAAACCTTCCAGCCGGCCCAGGCGCCGCTGGGCCTCTGGCTGCAGTTGCCCGGCATCGACACCGGGCGGCTGGTGCACGGCCTGGTCGCGGCCCTGCCCGGCCTGCCCCTGGTATGCGCGCTCACCCAGATGGATCCCATGCTCATGGCGCGTCCGGCGCCGGGGCCGCGCCTGCGCACCCTCGACTACATCCGCACTGCGCGCATCACCCTCGCCGGTGGTTTCGAGCGCTACTGGGAGGCGCGCGGAAAGAATCTTCGCGCCAACCTCAAGAAGCAGCGCCGCCGTCTCGAGCGCGAGGGCATCGCCACCCGGCTCGAGATCGTGCGCGCGCCCTGCGCGATGGCGCAGGCGGTAGCCGACTACAGCCGGCTCGAAGGCAGCGGCTGGAAGGCCGGCGCCGGCAGCGCGGTGCGCGCGGACGATGCCCAGGGCGCCTTCTACCGCCACATGCTGGAAGCCATGGCTGCGCGCGACGCCGCCAGCGTCTACCGCTATCATGTCGGCGAGCGGCTGGTGGCGATGGACCTGTGCGTGGAAGACGCCGCCAGCATCGTCGTGCTCAAGACCGCCTACGACGAGGATGCGCCGACCGGCCTGTCGCCGGCCCTCCTGATGCGCGAGGAAGCCATGCGCGCACTGTTCGATGGCGGCCGTTTCGAGCGGCTGGAATTCTACGGCCGCGTGATGGACTGGCACACGCGCTGGACGGATGAGGTACGCACTATGTACCATGTTAATTATTATCGCTGGCCCGTCCTGCGCCGGCTGCATGCCCTGCTCGATGCACGCCGCAAGGGAAGCGCCCGCGCCCCAACCGAAGAATCCATATCATGACCCACCTGGAACAAGTCAAGAACATCCTTACCGACGTGCTCGGGCTAGGGCCGCGCGGCGCCGGGCTCGACGCCGACACGCCCCTGCTGGGCAACCTGCCCGAATTCGATTCGATGGCGGTGGTGACGCTGGTGGCCGCGCTCGAAGAACATTTCGGCTTCGCAATCGACGACGACGACCTGAGCGCCAGCACCTTCGCCACGGTCGGCAGCCTGGCCGATTTCGTGGCCGCGCGCACTGCATAGCATGTCGCCTGTTGGATCCGGGCACGCCGAACCCTTCTTTCTCGAGACTGCAGACGGCCCCCGCTTTTGCCTGTACCACGCCGCGGCCGCTCCCTGTCGCGCCAGCCTGGTTTACATCCATCCGCTGGCCGAGGAAATGAACCGGTCGCGCCAGATGGCGGCGATGCAGGCGCGCGCCTTCGCCGCGGCCGGCATCGCGGTCCTGGCGCTCGACCTGCATGGCTGCGGCGACAGCGGCGGAGACTTCGTCGACGCCAGCTGGGACGGCTGGCTGCGCGATATCGCGGCCGGCCGCGCGTGGCTGGAAGCGCATGCCGGGGTTGGCGCTGGCCTGTGGGGATTGCGGCTGGGAGGCTTGCTGGCACTGGACGCCGCGCGCCGCACCGGCCCGCCGCCGGCGCGCCTGCTACTGTGGCAGCCGGTGCCCGATGGCGCCGCCCACCTGAATCAGTTCCTGCGCCTGCGCCTGGCGGCTGACATGCTGCAGGGCGGCGCGCGCGACGACGTCCGGGCGCTGCGCGCACGCCTGCAGTCAGGCGAGACGCTCGAAGTGGCCGGCTATGGCCTGACCCGGGACCTCGCCAGTGGCATGGATGCGGCCCAGGCGACGGCGCTGGCGCCGCCTTGTCCGGTGCACTGGCTTGAGCTGGCGGCCCAGGAAGGACGCACCCTGTCGCCGGCGGCGGTGCGCGTCGCCCAGCAGTGGCGCGACGCCGGGACCACTGTGATCCAGCAACTGGTGGTCGGTCCGCCGTTCTGGTCCACGCCCGAGCTGACTCGGGCGCCGGCCCTGCTGCAGGCCAGCCTCGACGCTTTCGAGGGATGCCAGCATGCATGAACGCGCGCTGCGCTATGGCTGCGGCAAGGCCGCGCTGTACGGCATCCTGAGCCTGCCGCCAGCGCCAGGCCCGGTCGGCGTGGTGATCGTCGTGGGCGGCGCGCAATACCGCGCCGGCAGCCACCGCCAGTTCGCGCTACTGGCGCGCGACCTGGCCGCGACCGGGATCCCGGTGCTACGCTTCGACCAGCGCGGAATGGGCGACAGCGAAGGCGAGGCGCCCGGCTTCGAGCATCTCGAAGACGACCTGGGCGCGACCATCGACCGCTTCTTCCTGGAAGTGCCGGGCTTGGAGCGTGTGGTGCTGTGGGGCTTGTGCGACGGCGCCACCGCGGCCGCGTTGTACGCGCCGCGCGACTCCCGCGTGGCCGGCCTGGCCTTGCTCAACCCCTGGGTACGCACCGAACAGGGCGCGGCCCAGGCGCTGGCGCGGCACTACTACCGGGCACGCCTGTTCGATCCGGCGCTCTGGCGCAAGATCGCCGGCGGCCGCTTCGACTGGCGCAGTGCGCTTGGGGCGCTCGCGCGCACCATTGCGACGGCCCGCCGCCAGGCTCCTGCGACCGACGCCGCGGCCGGCGCCAGCCTGCCGGATCGGATGTACAGTGCACTTGAGGCCTTCCCGGGCCAGGTCCTGTTGCTGCTGAGCGGGGCCGATCTCACTGCGCGCGAGTTCGATGACCTGGGCCGGGAGCCCGGCGCATGGCGGCGCCTGCTGGCTGGAACGCGCTTCACCCGGCGCGACCTGCGCGAGGCCGACCATACCCTGTCGCGCCGCGCCTGGCACACCCAGGCGGTCGAAGCGACCCGCGACTGGCTGCGCGCGCTCTAGGGAAGCACTAGGAACCGCCCGGACGCTCGCGTTCATCGCCACGAAGACAGTGCGCAAAATCGTCGAATGCGCCGAAGGCGGCGGCGGCGCCGCGCACCTTGCCGCACAGGTCGGGCAAGGCGGCGTCTTGGGCGCGGCGTGGCGGCTCTCCACGCCAGCGCAAGTCGTAGGCGGCCGGGTCGGAGAACAGCGCGCGCTGCGGATGACGACCGGCATACAGCCAGCCGATCGCGGTCGAGCGGTTGTGCGGCGTCGCGCGCACCGCGCCGCCGTCGTCCTCGCGAATCGGTCCGTCCACCAGATTGCCGTCCATGAGCGCCATGCTTTCCGGGAACCGCACCTGCACGCCGGCCGTGTCCAGCAAGGTGTTGTCGACCAGGCGACTGCCGGCCGCGCTGTTGAGGTGGATGCCGGCGTCGGAACACGCCAGCACCAGGTTGGCGCGCATCAGGCCGTCGTCATGCTCGGTGATGCAGCGCCCATCGCGGCAATAGCGCCTGCCCGTGCCGCCCCCGCCGAAAGACAGGCCGACCCGCTGCCCCGGCTGCCCCCGCAGCCGCTGTTCGCAGACGACCAGGTTGCGCTCGATGACGGTGCGCTGCGCGCCTCCCTTGGCGAAGATGCCGTAGCTGATGCGGTCGCCATCGGCCTTGATGAAATCGCTCACCAGGTTGGCGCGGATGATCCAGTCGCTGGCGCCCACCAGGTCGATGGGCGTGACTGCCCGGTTGGTCGGGCGCGGCGCATCGTTGCCCAGCGTATTCGATTCGAGCAGGCCGTGGTCGGGAAACCGCCCTTTCTCGCCATTGATCTTGAAGTGGGCATTGAAGTCGCGGATCGTGTTGTTGCGCGCGACGAAGTGGTGGGCATTCCCGACCACGTGGAAAGCGTGTTCGCAAGCGTTGTGGCGGCAGGCGCCGCGGATATCCAGGTTCTCGAAACGCCAGTAAGGCGCCGATACCGAAAATCCCTCCGCCGATGCGAAGGCGATGCGCACGCTGCCTGGCTCAGGGGCACGCACGACGATGGGCGCCTGTTCGGTACCGGGCCGCGCCGCGTACAGGCGGCCCGCGATGCGGTAGTCGCCGGGGACAAAGGTGATGACATCTCCTGGCGCCGCGGTGCGCACGGCGCGTTGCGCTTCATCCGCGCTCGCAACCAGCACCGTGCGTCCACCGTGCGGTGCTGGCGCCGCTTGCGGCTGGGCGCCTATGACCAGCGGCGGCAGCAAGGCCGCACGCGGATCTCCCCGATCGAGCCGGGTCAGCACCGCATTTGCCAGGCGTCCGCTTTCTTCGATGATCGTATTGTGGCCGCTGGCACGAAACTGCAGATAGGGGCCGAGCGTGCGCGGCGTGACGCCCTGGGCGTCGAGCACCCACAGCGCGGCACCGGCGCCTGCCAGGCCCAGCAGGCCGCCCGCAAGCAGCAGGCCCGCGGCCAGCTTCACGCGCCGGCCTTGATGCCGTGTCGTCCCATCAGGTCGTACAGGGTCGGGCGGCTGACGCCCAGCACTTCGGACGCCTTGACGATATTGCCGTCGACCCGCGCCAGCGCCTTCACGATGGCGCGGTATTCGGCTTCGTCGCGCACCTGGCGCAGATTGATCGGCTCTTCCTCGGCGCCTTCGCCAGGCAATCCCAGATCGTCGGCGACGATCGTGTTACCGTCGGCCATGATGATCGCGCGCTTGATGTAGTTTTCCATTTCACGCACATTGCCCGGCCAGGCATAGGTCTCGATCGCCGCGATCGCATCCGGGGCGAAGTGCATCGTCCCGCGTCCCTCTTGTGCGCAGAACTTGTTCTTGAAATGGTGGGCCAGCAGGGCTGCATCGCCCTCGCGCTGGCGCAGCGGCGGGATCGTCACCACGATCTCCGACAGGCGATAATACAAGTCTTCGCGGAAGCGTCCCTGGGCACACAAATCCTTGAGCTTCTGGTGGGTGGCGCAGATGATGCGCACATCGACCGGGATTTCCTCGTGCCCGCCGACCCGCTCGATCACGCGCTCCTGCAGGAAGCGTAACAGCTTGGCCTGCAGCGCCATGGGCAGGTCACCCACCTCGTCGAGGAAGAACGTGCCGCCGTGCGCCAGCTCGACCTTGCCCTTGGTTTGCTTCGCGGCGCCGGTGAAGGCGCCTTTCTCGTAGCCGAACAATTCGCTTTCCAGCAGGTTCTCGGGAATGGCCGCGCAGTTGATCGCCATGAAGCGTTCCTTGGCGCGCGGCGACAGCGCATGCACGGCGCGCGCCAGCACTTCCTTGCCGGTGCCCGACTCACCGAGCAGCATGACCGACGCCGAGGTCGGCGCCACCTTCTCGATATTGCGGCAGACCTTGAGCATGCCCGGGTCGCGCGACACCACGCCGCCCAGCGGCGAATCCGCGCTCGCCTGCTGCATTCGGCGGTTTTCCTGCTGCAGCTTGTGCAGGAAGAAGGCGCGCTGGATCACGAGGTTGAGGACTTCGGGGTCGACCGGCTTCTGATGGAAGTCATAGGCGCCCATCGCTATCGCCTTGACCGCGTTGCCATGGTCCTGGTTGCCGGTCAGGACGATCACCCGCGTGTCCGGCGCCAGCGCAAGGATTTGCTGCAGGGTGGCCAGGCCCTCGGTCGAACCGTCCGGATCGGGCGGCAAGCCCAAGTCCATGGTGACGACGGCAGGCTCATGGCGCCGGATCTGGGCCAGCGCGGCTTCGCGGTCCCCCGCGACCGCCACATCGTAAGCATCCAGGCTCCAGCGCAGCTGCTTTTGCAAGCCGGGATCGTCCTCGATGACCAGCAGTTTCGGTTTGTTCTCTGTCACGGTAATCCTTGTCTCAAGCGGCCTTGGTAGCCGTTTGCGTTTCCTGTCGATGCAGCGGCAGCACCAGCCGGAAGGTCGTGCCGCGTCCTGGCGTGCTGTTCACCTCCAGGCTGCCGCCCAGTTCGTTAATATATTCGCGACTTTCGAATACGCCGATTCCCATCCCCGCCGACTTGGTCGACTCGAACGGCTTGAACAGGCGCTCGCGGATGAATTCCTCGCTCATGCCCTCACCCGTATCGGCGATCTCCACGTGCGCGCTGCCATCCATGCCCTCGACACGGATGGTCACGCTGCCGCTGCGCGGCGTTGCTTCGATCGCATTCTGGATCAGGTGTCCCACCACCCTTTCGAGGCGCTCGCGCTCGGCCAGCACGCGCAGGCCGCGCGTGGCGACATGCAGGCGCGGATGCGGTTCGAACGCGCTCTTGAGCGCGAGCGCCTGGCGCACCACGTCTTCGACCATCAGCGGCAGCGGGCGCTCCTGGTTGCCCGCGCGGCTGAGCTTCTGGAGCAGCAGTTTCATCTTCTGTACCGAGAAGTCGATCGTTTCCAGCATATCGGCCTGGAATTCGGGATTGTCCTTGTGGCGCGCGGCATTCGCATTCATCAGCGACAGCTGGGCCACCAGGTTCTTCAGGTCGTGCACGACGAAAGTTGACATGCGGTTGAACGATTCGAACTGGCGTGCCACCAGCAAGGCCTCGCCAGCCTGCTGCTGGGCCAGATGGGCGGCGGCCTGGCTGCCGGCCACGCCGAGCAGGTCGATGACCTCCCAGTTCAGCTTGATGGGAGTGGGTGCGGAATGCAGCAGCACGAAGCCGGACAGGTTGCCATGCATGATCAACGGCACCACGAGCCAGGCGCGCGGATAACCGGCCAGCCATGCGGGCAGCGCCAGCGCATCGTATTTCTCGGGCATCGCATCGTATTCGTCGAGGTCGATCACCCATTGGCTGGATTCCAGGAACCGGCAAAAGGTCGAATCGGCCGGCTCGGACGAGGGCAATGCCTGCATATGCCAGTGCGCGACCGGTTCGAAACAACCCGATTCACGCCGCTGCCACAGGACACCTCCCGGACTCTCGACCAGTGCCGCCACCGCCTGGATCACCCGTTCTCCCAGGCCCGGGCCGGGCTGGGCCAGGGCGCCCGTGAAGCGCATCCATTCTTCCCGATAGTCGTATTTGTAGCGATAGAAGTGCTTGCTGATGATGACCCTGAGCCAGGCCCGGAAGGTGCCGGAAAACAGGATGGTACCCAGCAAGATCAAGGTACCGAACAGGAACGCCACCTGCATCACCGTACCCCAGTTACCGCCGACGAAACGCAGGTAGTATCCGGCCGAGCCCATGGCCAGCAGATAGACAGCGGAGCCGAACAGGGCGGCGGAGTGGAATACCGCCCGCCGCGACAGGGCCAGCGGCGCAGCCCAGGACTTGCTGCGTCCGAGCGACACTGCGATCAGCGGCACGGTCAGGGCATTGACCAGGCCCCGCGCAGCCCAGATGTCGGGGTCGATCTCGCGGAACAGCATGGCGTGGCTGTACAGGTAGAAGTCGTAGGCGAACATGCTGCCGATGCCAAGGCAGGCAAACTTGACCGCCCAACGCTGCTGGAGCGAGCGGCTACGATAAGCCTGTTCGACCAGCAGCATGCCCCAGATCGCCATGCCGACACGCGCCACGCCTGGAATCTGACTCTCTTCGCGCACCGATGACAGGCTCCAGAAACCCATCACACTGGCGAGCAGGCATGCAAGGTAGCCGAAGGCTGCCAGCACCAGCCCGGGCCGCAGTCCGAACGGAAGGCGACTCTCGCGACTGCTCCAGTTGTCCAGCAGCACCAGCAGGAACAGGGACCAGCCGGCGTTGCGCAGGATCTCCAACACGCTCATCAGTTCCGCCCACGATACTCCGTGGTTGGCGGCGCGCGCCAGCACCGCCGACCACAGTACCGTCAGCAGGCAGGCCAGCGCCAGTATCGCGCGCGGCGGCGAGTCGACACGCAGCAGCAGTGGTATGCCCAGCACCGCGAAGCAGACGGCCGCCAGCGCATGGCTATACACGACAATACCGGTCAGCGAAGCGACGTCCATGGATGTTCAGGAAGGTAAACGGAAAACCGGCGGCATCGCCGCCGGAACGCGCGACACATCAACGGCCGCTGCGGAAGAGGACGACCTTCAAGGTATTGATCAGTATCAGGATATCCAAGAACAAGCTATTGTTCTTCACATAATACAGATCGTACTGCAGCTTCTGCAGCGCATCCTCGGCCGACGATCCATACCCATAGCGCACCTGGGCCCAACCGGTAATTCCTGGTTTGACGCTATGACGGACATTGTAATAAGGGACTACTTCAATGAGCTGCTCGACAAAGTAGGCACGCTCCGGACGTGGTCCGACGAACGACATTTCACCGGCGAAGACATTCAGGATCTGGGGCAATTCGTCGATCCTCGTCTTGCGCATGAAATTGCCAACACGTGTCACTCGAGGGTCGTTTTGCGCGGCCCATTGCGGCTTGCCGTTTTTCTCGGCGTCGGCGCGCATCGAGCGGAATTTATGCACGCGGAAGATCTTGCCATCCTTGCCAACCCGTTCCTGCGAATAGAACACCGGGCCGCGGTCTTCGAACCACACCGCCAGCGCAGCGAGCAGCATCAGCGGAAAGGTCACCAGCAGGATCAGGACGCTGCACACCAGGTCGAAACTGCGCTTCATGAAGGTGCGCACATAGCTCTGGTCGAAACCGCCGCCGAATACCAACCACGAAGGCTGCAGCGAATCGACCCGGATCTGGCAGGTTTCGCGCTCGAAGAAAGTGGCGGCGTCGGTGACGCGAATGCCTTGCAGCTTGCAGTCGAGCAGTTCCTTGATCGGGAAGCCGCCGCGCCGGTTCTGCACTGATACCACGATCTCGCTCACGCCATACTTGCGCGCCAGTCTGACGAGCGTATCGCCATCGCGCATGGTCAGGACGCTCGACTGGGCAACGCACACTTCCTCGCTCGGATTCGGGATGAAACCGGCGATATCGTATTTGTGGTACCGCGACTTGCGGGTGGCCAGCTCGCTGCATTCCTTGGCCAGCGGGCCCCCACCCAGGAACAGGATGCGGGTTTGCAGCAGGCGCGCCTCAGAAGTCTTGAAAAACACCATCCTGGCCACGAAGATGCCGCAACCTGCCAGTGCGAATACCAGCAGCATCGTGCCGCGCCCTAGATACAGCTCGGGCGCCACGTAGAACACCAGCGCCAGGATGATGAAACCCATGACGAACGACGGCATCAGTTTCATGAAGAAGGGATGGCGCAGGCCTTCGTCGTAGTCGAGCTGGTACATGCCCATCGCACTCATGCTGAAGATGATCGCGGCGGCGAATGCAAATGCCGAGGTGAACAGGTGGTCGAACGATACTACGGCTCCGTCGTACTCCATCATGCGCACCGCGACGCCGACATAGGCCGCTCCCAGCAGCACCAATACCTCGACGAACAGCAGTACGAACACAATCTTCGATACGTAGTGATTGGAGATCCTAAACACGATGCGCCTCCGTTTTTATTATTGCTTGCCTGATGTGGTTATGCATGATCATGCGATTGCCTAGGCCAGCTCGCGCACATACCAATCCATGGCCTGCGTCAAGCCAGCGCCGATGCGGTGTGTCGGCTGATAGCCCAGCAAGGCCGAGGCCTTGCCGATATCAGCCTGCGAATGGCGAACGTCGCCACGGCGGAACTCGCCGTATTGCGGCTGGAGCTGCGCCACATGCGGGAAGCGTGGCGACAGCGCGTCGCGCATCATCGCAAACAGCTCGTTCAGGGTGGTACGCTCTCCGAGCGCGACATTGCATACCTGGCCTGCGGCGTCGGCTGGCGCCATTGCGGCCAGTATATTGGCCTGCACTACGTTATCAATGAAGCAGAAATCGCGGCTGGTCTCGCCATCGCCATTGATGCGCACGGCCTGGTTGCGGATCAGCGCGGCCACCCATTGAGGGATGACGGCGGCATAGGCGCCGTTCGGATCCTGTCGCGGCCCGAAAACGTTGAAATAGCGAAGGCCAACGGTTTGCAGGCCATAGGTACGGCCGAACACGTTTGCATACAGTTCGTTCACGTACTTGGTGACCGCATACGGAGACAAGGGATTGCCGATGTTTTCTTCCACCTTCGGCAGCGCCGGATGGTCGCCATAGGTCGAACTCGACGCCGCATACACGAAGCGCTTGACGCCGCCTTCGCGCGCTCCAACCAGCATGTTCAGGAAACCATCGATATTGGTTGCATTGGTCGTCAGCGGATCGTCGATCGAGCGCGACACCGAGCCCAGCGCAGCCTGGTGCAGCACGAAGTCCACGGCCTCGCAGGCGAGCGCGCAGGCCGCCGGATCACGGATATCTGCCTCGATGAAGCTGAAATTGTTCCAGCGATCGGCGCCGACCGATGCTTTCACATCGTCCAGGTTATGGCGATGTCCGGTCGCAAAATTATCCAGGCCGGTAACGCGCTGGTTCAGCTTCAGGAGGGCTTCGACCAGATTCGAACCAATGAAACCGGCAGCACCGGTTACCAGCCAGTGGTGTGAGTGCTGCAGCAGGGACTGCTGGACTTGTTCGTACTTGTTCACTATCAGACACTTTCTTGGATTCGTTAACCCGCAAGGGTTGCGGCCGGCGAATGCAACAGACCGCTACGACCGGAAAATCAGAGACGCCACACGCAGTAGCCGGCCTCCAGCAGCGCTTTCGGATCGAATTGGGACTTGACGTCGATAAAGCAGCCATTGTCGTTCAGCTTGGCCTGGAAATCGACCAGCGACAATGCCAGCACTTCCTTGTGCGGCACGGCGACGATCACCGCATCGGCTTTCGGCAGGCTGTCCCAGTCCTCCAGCGCAATGCCATATTCATGGCGGGCTTCGTCGGCATCGGCCAGCGGATCGCATACATGGACCTCGACGCCGTAGGTCCCGAGTTCGTGCACGATATCGGCGACCTTGGAATTGCGCAGGTCAGGACAATTTTCCTTGAACGTCAGGCCGATCACATTGACCTTCGACCCCTTGACGTGAAAACCCGCCGAAATAATCGACTTGACGGTCTTTTCAGCAACGAATTTCGCCATACCATCATTGATGCGGCGGCCGGCCAGGATCACCTGCGGATGGTAGCCCATCATCTCGGCCTTGTGCGTCAGGTAATAGGGATCGACGCCGATGCAGTGACCACCCACCAGGCCAGGGCGGAACGGCAGGAAATTCCACTTCGTCCCTGCGGCTTTCAGTACCTCGAGCGTATCGATCCCGATCTTGTCGAAGATGATCGCAAGCTCATTCATCAGTGCGATGTTCAGGTCGCGCTGGGTATTCTCGATGACCTTCGCCGCTTCGGCCACCTTGATGCTGGACGCGCGGTAGACACCGGCGGTGATAACCGATTCGTACAGCTGGGCAATACGCTCGAGCGACTCCTCATCGTCGCCCGAGACGACCTTCAGGATGGTGGTCAGCGTATGTTCCTTGTCGCCCGGATTGATCCGTTCGGGCGAAAAACCGACGTGGAAATCCTGTTTCCAGGTCAGGCCGGATTGCTGCTCCAGCAGGGGAATGCAAACTTCCTCGGTGGCGCCGGGATAGACGGTCGACTCATAGATAATGGTCGCGCCATGCTTCATATGCGCGCCGACCGCCTTGCTGGCCCCGATGAGCGGAGTAAAGTCGGGATTGTGGGCAATATCGACCGGCGTTGGAACGGCCACGACGATGTAATCGGCGTGTGCCAGCATGGCGGGATCGGTTGTCACTTCCAGGTGACGCGCGGCGCCCAGGTCTTCGGTCGATACCTCGCCGGTTGGGTCGACCAACTGTCGGTAGCTGTCGACCTTTGCCGCCGATAGGTCAAAGCCGATAGTGCGACGTTTCTTGCCAAATTCCACTGCCAAAGGCAGGCCGACATAGCCCAAGCCTACCACGGCAATAACGTCATCTACTTTCATTATCAGGTTCCGCTAAAGAATAAAGTTTTGCTATATTATTAACACACTATAGCATTAATCGGTAATTTTACTCAACTTACATGATGTGACTGTCGGCGCCGGGCAACGCAGGAATAACAATCTTGTCATCTCGTCGTGACAGGATCGTGAAGCCGGCATTGCATAAATGCACGCACCGGAATGCCACGGTGCCATGGAGGTCGCCCCGCAAGAGCCAGTCCGCGCCGGGGGACAGGTGTCGATAAACAAGGCTGATGCGCAGTATCTTAACAGTTCCAACATTTTAGATACTTATAGACATTGAATCGTGCGCCAAAGCATCCTAGACGCAACAACGCGGCTGCCCAAGTTGCATTTATTGTAAAATAATTTCTTGAAATTCGTTCTTACACGCAAGTTCTGGAGTGTCATTGACCCATCCATCGTTCTCTGTTGAAAATGATACAACATCGACGCGCATCGCGATCGATGCCTTCGTCCGCTCCAGGCCAGATGCATCGCCCTACCATCTGAGCGCCTGGCGTGCCGCGGTCTATGACGCCTATGGCCACGAAAGCAAGATTGCCGTTGCCAGGACTGGATACGGCATCCAGGGGTGCCTGGCATGGTCGGTTATCAGGCGTCCGTTGGTCAGGGAGAGCTGCAGTGCCCTGCCTTTTTGCGATGTGGGTGGAGCGTTGGCAACGGCGCCGGACCTGGCCGCAGTGCTGGAAACCTATGCGGCGCGGGCCGTCGCAGCGTCCGGGTCGGCCGGCCTGGAGACACGCAACTCGGCGCCGGTTCCCCTGTCCGATGCCGATCTCGCCGGTCGCAAGGTACGCATGCTCGTCGCTTTACCTGAAAACGCGGATGCTTTGATGCAAAGCTATCCGCCGAAACTACGCAGCCAGATCCGCAAGGCCGAGAAGAACGGGCTCGTTTGCGCGATCGAAACCGGAGCGGCTGCACTCGGCGCCTTCTACGACGTTTACAGCCGTAATATGTTGCGCCTTGGAAGTCCACCCCATGGGAAGGCGTGGTTCGAAGCAGTCTGTCGCCATTATGGCCAGGATGCTTTCATTGCGGTGGTCAGGCACCAGGGCAAGCCTGTCGGCGCCGGCCTGGTGCTGCGTTGCGAGACTGCGGCAGCCATCCCGTGGGCATCGACACTGGTCGAGTTCAATCCAATGTCCCCTAACATGCTGCTGTATTGGACGATTCAGGCACATCTGTGCGGCCAGGGCGTGCGCGAGTTCGATTTTGGACGTTCCACGCATGGCGAAGGAACGTTCAAGTTCAAGAAACAGTGGGGTGCTCAACCGGTGCTACTCGACTGGCGCGAATGGAACGATGACGGCCACCCCAGGATGCAGGGAATCGGCACGGGCGGCGGCAAGCTGCGCTCAGTAGTCGAACAAGCGTGGCAAAAGCTGCCATTGCCGGTCGCAAACGCCATCGGTCCGCACCTGCGTCGCTATATCACGCTATAGGTGCGCTTTTGAAGTACATGCAGCAGGAGCCAGGCGGAAAATATTGATATAATATAAATTATATTGCGCTTGTCTGCGCTGTCCCACGCTATCGCTTCCACGACGATTTCATTCCGGAAATGTCATGATCCAGATCTCCAAGCTCGTCCAACGAATATTCGACAACAATAAGGGGCGCGATGTGCCCGTCCTGCGCAAGGTTTACGAGATCGGCTACCTGTATCTCACCCGCGGCTTCGGACCGGGCTATTATTTTGACGCAGGCTTAAGCCGCAGCGATCGCACGATGTCGTTCAAGAAGGGATTCTACGGTCACAAGTTATATCAGAAGCGCGTGTCGCAACTAAACGATCCGCGTTATAGCAAACTGCCGCAAAACAAACTCCCCGAAGCGGCCCTCTTCAAGCTGCTGGGCATCCCTGCCCCACGTACTTTCGGTCACCTGTGTGCGCGAAAAGGCCTGGACATGCATGGCCGGCCCTTGCGCAGCGGAGCCGACCTGGAACGCTTCCTCAGCCAGGAGCCGATCGCGCGTTTTTGTGCCAAGGAAGTCGAAGGATGGAACGGCCGCGGCTTTGTTGCATGCGATGTCATCCATGGCGACACCGTGCCGCGACTACGCCTGCTTGGCACGGACGAAACCATCAGCTGCAGCGATTTCGTAACACGCTATGCACAGTATGCTTACCACGGGAATCGAATCCTCCAGGAATACATCGTGCAGCACCCAACGATGCAAGCGCTTAATCCCTCGAGTGTCAATACGATACGGATGATGGTGTATCAACCGGAAGATGGTCCGCCGCGTGCCTTTGGCGCATTCGCGCGGATTGGCAGATCGGGAACCCTGGTCGACAATGTAGGTGCTGGCGGAATGTGGTCAGTCGCCGATATTCACACCGGACGCCTGGGCCCTGGCCATCGTCCCAAGCTCGAATCGGAATTCGTGACGCATCCCGACCATGGATCCCCGATCGACGGTGTGTTTGTCCCATTCTGGGAAGAGGCAAAAGAGGTGGCATGCCGAACCTTAGCGGCGTTCCCTTCCACCCGTTATCTCGGTGTCGACGTCGCACTCACGGATACAGGGCCGGTCATCATCGAAGTCAACAACAAGCCCGACTACATCGACTTCGCGATTCTTGAAATCCCACCGCAAGAAGCGCTTACGGGGTGAGCATGTGCCTGGGAACTTGCGGAACTACCGCGCTCTCGCAAAGGACTCGCTGAGTGACAGCGAATCAGGAGACTCGCACCGATTGGCCTGAGCTCTACTGGACAAGCGCTGGTACGGGTACGAATGTGGCGCGGCTGGCTGGGATCGAACCAGCGACCCTTGGCTTCGGAGGCCAATACTCTATCCACTGAGCTACAGCCGCGCGGGGAATGACGAGTGCGAAGGATACAGAATTTCGCCGCTGACGTCCATGAAAACCACCTTTTGGTCCTACTTATTTTAGTTACACAAGGCAAGCTAGAGGGCTATAATCGTCCGCGAATACAATGCGGACGCCGCGAAAAGGTACTGCCGACGTCTCGACACCGGGTTTTTTTATTCAATTAGGGAAATCATGAGCGACGCACAAGAGCACCAATCACTTATTCGTACACCAAAACAATTGGTTGTCGCAGTAACCGGATTTTTCCTGATTATCGTTCTCGGTATCATCCTTCTAGTGACTTTCGTTACCAGCTCCCCGACAACTGGAGCTGGTTCAGAAGGTCAGTTGTCTGAAGCGATAGCCGCGCGCGTACAACCGGTGGCGGAACAAGGCTTTACCCTGATCGATGCCAACGCTCCGCGGGTACTCCAGGCCGGCGCCGCCGTCTACACTACTACCTGCGCTGCCTGTCATGACAGTGGCATGGCTGGCGCACCGAAAACCGGTGACAACGCCGGATGGAGCAGCCGCCTGGCGCAGGGTTACGATACCTTGCTCAAGCATGCCATCGACGGTATTCGCGCCATGCCGGCCAAAGGCGGCAACCCGGATTTGGATGATATCGAAGTCGCGCGGGCGGTCGTATTCATGTCCAACAAGAGCGGAGCCAAATTCGCCGAGCCAGCCGAGCCTGCACCGGCTGCTGCTGCGACGGCTGGAGCCGCGGCGGATCCGACAGTCCAGTAGCAGCCTGACCAACGCCGCCGGTCCCGGCGGCGCGTTTCTCCCCGGGCAGTACCGGTTGCAGCTCATGCATGGTCTATGGTAACTCGACCGGTTCTTGCTGCATCCTGCTTGCGTCCCCGTTGCATGCAGTCTTCGCTACGCTGGCTGGCATGTTGGCAGCTCATCTCCCTGAATTCCTCATCCATGCCTGCTGCGAGCGCCGCACGTAGCTCGACCGGCCAATGCCATCTGCGCTACGCGGGGGAGCAATTCGCTTTTCGTCGCTAACCTGACGTCAATACGAATACCTTGTTCCGCTCCTGAATATAATAACTCGAATAAGAATTGTTAAATCTTCAGCGCTATTGATTCTGTCAGCATATTCCCGTATGAAAACTATACGTTGCGCAGAACAAACACGAGTTAATCTCCATGCATGCCAAATCTACAAATAATTCGGTGTTTTCGTATTCAAACAAATAATATGCGTTGTATAGGGGAAAAGTTTACGTAGAAGATTTGAGACACGTCATAAAAAGAGGAGAGATTCCGCTAGGAATGTTTTAGCGATCTGTGTAACCTTCTAGTTTCCTACAGTCACTAAGTGCTGCACGGCAACACTTGAAGAGCCCTACACCATGAACTTTCCTTCCGTTTCGATGATCGTCCGCATCCTGTCTACTGTCTTCTGCGGCACTGCACTTGTCGCCTGCGGCGGTGGTGGTAGTGCAGTGGATACTGTACAAACGCTGGCATCCGAATCCCAGTCGCACTCCGCTATTCTTCCCGGTCGCGGTACGCCCGTCACCGATAAGCCAGGTGTTTCGCCGGCCAACAAACCTCCCGTGCAAACAGCACGCCTGATCACGGATGTGATCGTCGAAAGCACTGCTGGCGCGCAAAGCAATGTACCGGTTACCTTCGGTCAGGTATTCGCTGAAGGCAACATCGCCGCTGGTACCAAGCTTTCCGGCCAACTCGACGATGGCACGAACGTGCCGCTCCAGATGGACATCAAGGCCAGCCATGCCGACGGTTCCGTGCGCCATGCCATTATCTCCGGTGTTCTCCCATCGCTGAGCGGCTCGCGCACGCTGAAGCTGATGACCGGCGCCGGAACTGCGGAAACAGCCGCCAGCCCCAACACTGCCCTGAACAGCGGCCTGACGGCATCCTTCGCCGCCACCATCGATGGCGTTCGTTACTCCGCCAGCGCCGATGAACTCCTCAAGAGCGGCAAGTTCTCGACTTGGCTGAATGGATCTGTCGTGAGCGAATGGCAAGTCAGCGCTCCGCTGAAAACCAGTACTGGCCAGGCCCATCCACATCTGACCGCACGGTTTGCAATTCGCTGGTATGACGCAATCAAGAGTGCGCGCGTCGATGTCATTATCGAAAATAACTGGGCTTACGAAGCGGCCCCGCGCAATTTCACTTATGACGCAGAAATCCTTGTCAATGGCAAGGCGGTATATGCCAAGCCTGCAATGGAACATTATCACCATGCCCGCTGGCGTAAAGTCTTCTGGAATAACGGCGCCGAGCCGGCGATCCATATCAAGCACAATACCAAGTATCTGATCGATACCCGTGCAGTGCCAAATTATGACCAGACGACTAGCTTCACTGAATCGAATCTAGCCGCATGGCAAAAACGGTGGTCTAATTCGTCGGTACAGCCAATGAATGTTGGTCTCGCAAATCCATACATGCCTTCGACGGGCGGCCGTGACGATATCGGCCTGCTGCCGGGCTGGACTGCAACCTATCTGCTGACCATGGACAAGCGCATCAAGGAAATGACGCTGGGGACGGCGGATCTTGCCGGCAGCTGGTCGTCGCACTACCGTGACCGCGATACCGATCAGCCGATCAGCCTGCTCGACTATCCATACATGACGATTCTGGGTACTCCGGGCGATACCAAGAACCCGAAGACAAAAAAGGCCGAAGCGTTCCCGAAATGCACTGCGACCAATGCCTGCAAGTCGCCGTACTCGCACGACACTTCGCATCAGCCGAACTTCGCGTATCTTCCATACATCGTAACCGGCGACCATTATTACCTGGAAGAGCTGCAGTTCTGGGCCATGTATAACTCGTTCAACGGCAATCCCGGTTATCGCGAGAATATCAAGGGCTTGTTCAAGCCGGAGCAGGTTCGCAGCCAGGCCTGGAGCCTGCGCTCCGTCAGCGAAGCCGCCTATATCTCGCCGGACAGCGATCGCCTGAAGAGCCACTTCGCCGCCATCGTGAAGAGCAATCTCGATTGGTACAATACCAATTATACGAACAGCGGCGTAGCCAATCCGTTTGGCGTCATGACCCATGGCTATGCAATGGCCTACGAGGGCGGCCGTGGCCTGTCTCCGTGGCAGGACGACTTCTTCACCTCTGCCGTCGGCCATGCCGCCGAGCTGGGATTCGCAGAAGCCAAGCCTCTGCTCCAATGGAAGGCGAAATTCTCGATCCAGCGCATGATCGCGCCTGGTACTTGCTGGGTTGATGCCGCGATCTACGCGATGGTGCTCCGCGATTCGAAGACCAGCCCGCTTTATACGAGCATGGCGCAGGCTTATCAGGCTAACCACTCGGCCGACATCCAGAAGCTGGAATGCGGTAGCACCGCGATGGCCAAGGCATTCAAGATCCAGGTCGGCGAAATGAAAGGGTATGGCACCAGCGTCATCGGTTATACCGCCAATATGCAGCCTGCCCTGGCGTACGCCACTGATGTGACCGGTAGCGCCGCTGCCCCTGCCTGGAAACTGTTCTACAATCGTCCGGTCAAGCCAAACTTCGGCACCTCGCCACAGTTTGCCATCGTCCCGCGGTAATCATCTGTACGTGAACAGACTGGCTCCGCCGATCTGAAGCGCTGGCGGCGACGCTGCCGAAAAAAGCCATTCAGTCGACTGAATGGCTTTTTTTTGTGGCGCAACTGCAGTCAGGAATTCGTAGCTGACCCATGATGATGTTTGATAACGATGTTATATTGGCATGTTACCGCAACGAATTTTCGTGATGCAAATCGATCCAGACAAACTGAACTGCTCCGCGATTGCAGAGCGCGACCGGCTGCTGGCCGCACTGGGCACGGCAGACGCCATCTCGTTGCTCGACCGCTTTATCCACGAAGCGCCGGGCACGGGCGCCCTTGATGGGTACAAGGTTTTTACCCAGGCCGCCAGCGCCATTCTGTCCGCCGTTCGCGACAAGACAGGCGATGCCGGTGCCAGGGCATTTCTTCGCGCCGTGATCCTGCACGCTATTGCCAAGACCGTCGGCGAGCAAGGCCTGAAACGGCTGCCAGCGCGGATTGCTGCGCAACAATTACAGCAATTTAAAAGAATTATCTCCCACGAAGAGGACTCGCCTTGGCTGCATCTTGACCACGACCTCTTCCACAAAGAATTCGGCATCGCCACCTTGCGTCTTTACGTTGCCGGCGCGCGTCTGGTCGATCCGCGTTGCGGTGTACCACGTTCCCTGCTCGGCCGCGGTACACCTGCCGACTGGCTGCGCAGTACGAGCGCGATCGCGTCGATCGGTGGCTTTCGCCCCTATTTCCAGATTCATACTCACAAGTTCATGTTGGAAACGTTTAACGAGGAGGGTTCGAACGAGTGCTACCGATGTTGCGCGGAGCTCTACGAACTGTTTCCGGAGGTGCTGGGGATGTTTGGCAGCAGCTGGTTTTACGATCCCGCGCTAGCCACGGTGAGCCCGCGCCTCGCCTATCTGCGCGAGGTGCCGCTACGCGGCGGGGCGAAGCTACTTTATGTGGCCAGCGGCGGCGAAGCGATCGACAATGCACTCGCGAAGTCGGCCACCCGGCGCCGATTGTATGAAGAAGGACGCTACCGGCCGAAGAATTACATGCTTATTTGGGGAAGGCGTCGCCAGCAGGAGTGGGCGCAGACGTTTTCGGCTTCGCTGCTACGGGAAGGCTGAATCGCCGGCCCTTCAGGCGCCGCAGGAAATCGGCGAAGCCGCTCATTTCGGCCTCGAATTCGAGCTGATGGATGCTTTCTCCATCGAGGAAGCGCGACAGGTAGAATGAGTTTGGCGGCGAACTGTCATGGACCAGACCGGGCAGGCAGGTAGTTGCCGACGCCACACCCAGCTCGTCGAGCACCACCGCCGCTCCTTCGTCGAACGATCCGCTTGGATAACAGTAATGACGCGGCTTCGGCAAGCCCAGGCCGGTAATCACTTCATCGCAACGGCTCAAGTCGGCGCGGAAACGCTCCGGGGCGCCGCGGGGATAATAGTGGTCGTGCCCGTGTAGTTCGATGGCGCAGCCACTGGCGGCCGCTGAACGGACTTCTTCCGGCGTCATGTAGTCGAAGCGGCGGCTTGCCAGGTCCAACTCGGCGGGGTCGAGGCCGACAGCAGTGGCAAGCCGCTCCAGTGCTGCACATACTGCGCTGCGGTCCGTGGCCAGCGGCGCGAACGCCGCCACCACACCCTGCGCGAGCGATTCGCGCGCGGCAGGTATCGCCAGATCGTGTTCGCCATCCACCTTGGCGCCGAACCCCTCCAGCTTCACCCGCCTGCGTGCGGCCTTCCACAACAGATAGCGCGTTGCGACATTCAATACCGGCCATCCCTCAAGAAAATGCCGCGTACATAAGTAAAGCGTGGAGGGGATCTGCTGTCCGGCGAGCACCGGCAATAATTCTCGGCCGGTGGAATACCAGCCGTCATCGAATGTCACGACGACTTCCAGCCGTCCACGGTTGGCGTCTGGTGTGCGTACCGCATCGTCCAGCCGCACGGGTGAATAGCCTTTGGTTTGGAGCCAGGCAATACGCTTGCGAAAAGTCTCGGTCGACATGAACAGCTTCGGGTTGTAACCAAGTTCGTCACCCAAGCAACCGCCGTGATAGCAGAGAATACGCAATCGCTTGGCAGTGAGATGGCGTCCCAGGGCGAACAGTCCCAGGCATCTCGCGAGATACAGGACGGCGATTTTAGGACGTAGGGCGGCTATCGACATGATTGAATACAGATAGGTGCATGGTCGGAAACGACATCTCGGTCGTAGGGCAAAGCCATTGGCCACGCCGGTGTGATCTTACTATTTGAGCAATTATAGGGCAATTCTCACGACTGGCGCGGCTCTACGTGTGCAAGTCTTATCGGCCTCTGTAACAACCTCGGCTTTCCAAACTAAAAATACCCGGAAATGTTTTTTTTTGGAAATAAATTCTATTCTGCAACAATATAAATGCATAAAGCTCGCTCAATGATATAATCTCGTCAATATTTCAGGCGTTTTTCGCAGACCTTGCCCCGCAGCTTCAGAAGGGACGATTGTCATGAATCTAAACATGTCAAATCTCATCATTGAAAACAAACGCGATATCCGACTCGATACGATGCGAGGCATTCTATTGATCATTATGACGCTGAATCATTTGGGTGGTTCACTAACCTTATTCGCCGCTCAGCCCTTTGGCTATGTCACGGCTGCAGAGGGATTTATCGTGCTGTCCGGATATACCTACGCGATTACATCCAAGCTGGGATTTGAACCATTCATGGCGAGGTTACGCACCTCTGGCAAACGGGCATTCAAGATCTACAAATACCATATTCTTGCGTTCGCACTCCTGCTTTCGATCGCCATCCTGATTCCATCTTATGGTGAATATTTTGGCAAACGCTTCTTCGTTAAGAATAATACTGAAGAAATATTGTGGACCATTATTGGCACCCTATTATTGGTGCATCAACCGGTCTATTTTGATATCCTGCCAATGTATATAGTTTTCGCCCTGCTGAGCCCGCTGGTACTGTATGCCTAGACCATCGCCAAGGTCTGGCCGTCTTCGCTGCAAGCGTCGTACTCTGGTTGTTGGGGAACTATATTGATCCGGTGCGCTTGCTGGCGGAGGCGCTGGACATGCGCGGGAGCGATGGATACTTCAATCCGCTCAGCTGGCAACTATTGTGGGTAGCTGGTCTTTACTTCGGCTATGTCCACAAGACACAAAAGAAAGTCGATTTTTTCAAAGGCAATTCTCAATTTCTGGTCGCCCTGGGAATCGCACTGGTGCTGCTATTGGCCCGCCATGCGGTCATCGACCTGCCGGATGAAATGCACCATTACTTTGGCAAGGCCAATCTCGGCTTGTTGCGCATCGTTAACGTGGCCGCACAATTGGTCATACTCTTTTCATTGCTCCGCGTCATCCCGCGAAACAGTGGACTTCCCTGGCTGAGCTTTATCGGCACTTACTCGATACAGGTGTTCACCTTCCATATAGTCATTATTTATCTTTTGAAACCGGTCGGACGGTTCGTCGCGTTGAACTTCAGCACGACTGCACAAGCTCTTTACATCATCGCCGTCGTCGCCAGCCTGAGCCTCCCTGCTTTGTTCTACCAGCGGTTTGTGGCAGGAAAAGCCGGTACCCTGGTTCCGGACGCGCCCCCCGATCGGAGCTAAAGAAAAAATGGCCGGCCACTTTCACGGCCGGCCACCAGTTCAGCCAGGCGCCGCGATTACCAGATAATCACGCGATCCTTCGGCGCCAGGTACATCTTGTCGCCCGCCTTGACCCCGAACGCCTCATAGAAGCCAGGCTGGTTCTTCAGGGTGCCATTCGCCCGGTACTGCGCCGGCGAGTGCGGATCGGTCTTGATCTGGGCGATCTGCGCCGGCTCGCGCATCTTGGTGCGCCACACCTGGCCCCAACCCATGTAGAAGCGCTGGTCGCCGGTCAAGCCGTCGATGACGGGCGCAGGTTTACCCTTCAGCGAGATCTTGTAGGCTTTGTAGGCGATCGCCAGGCCCGAGTTGTCGCCGATGTTCTCGCCCAGGGTCAGTTCGCCGTTGACGTTATAGCCTTCGAGGGGGCTGAAGGCCGCATATTGGGCGATCAGCGCCTTGGTCTTTTCGCCGAAGCGCTTGCCGTCTTCCTCGGTCCACCAGTTGCGCATATTGCCGTCGCCGTCGTACTGCGAACCCTGGTCGTCGAAGCCGTGGCTGATCTCATGGCCGATCACGGCGCCGATGCCGCCGTAGTTGACCGCGTCGTCGGCATTGGCGTCGAAGAACGGCGGCTGCAGGATCGCGGCCGGGAACACGATCTCGTTCAGTTCCGGGTTGTAGTAGGCGTTGACGGTCTGCGGCGTCATGCCCCACTCGTCGCGGTCGATCGGCTTGCCCAGTTTATTCAGCTCGCGCTTGTATTCCACTTCGCGCGACCGCATCACGTTGCCGACCAGGTCGTCGCGCTTCACGGTCAGGGCCGCGTAATCCTTCCACTTGTTCGGGTACCCGATCTTCGGCGTGAACTTGGCCAGCTTCGCCTGCGCTTCCTTCTTGGTCGCGGGGCTCATCCAGTCCAGCGTGTCGATCGAGTCCTTGTAGGCAGCCAGCAGGTTGTTGACCAGGACTTCCATATGCGCCTTGCGCTCGGCCGGGAAGTGCTTGGCCACGTACAGCTTGCCGACCGCGTCGCCCAGGCTACCTTCCAGCGTCGAGACGCCGCGCTTCCAGCGCGGTTCCAGTTGCGGGATGCCGGCCAGGGTGGTGCCATTGAAGGCGAAGCGCTGGTCGACGAAGGCCTTCGACAGGTAGTTGGCGTAGCCGTTCACGGTCTGGAATTGCAGGTAGGCTTTCCAGGTCTCGAGCGGGATACGGCCAAGAACGTCGGCGAAGCCTTTCAGGTAGGTCGGCTGGCTGACGATCAGGTAGTCGGCCTTGCCCTGCAGCCCGGACGCCTTCAGCCACTGCTGCCAGTCATAGCCCGGCGCCATGGCGGCCAGCTTGGACAGCTCGACCTTGTTATAGGTCTTGATCGGGTCGCGGTTTTCGACCTTGGTCCACTGCACCTTGGCCAGTTCGGTTTCCAGTTCGACGATGGCTTTCGCATCGGCTGCCGCGTTTTTGCCGCCGGCCAGCGCCAGCATCTTCTCGATGTGCTGCTGGTATCTGGCGCGCGTGTCGGCCAGCTTGGCGTCGTCCAGTTTCAGGTAGTAGTCGCGGTCGGGCATGCCCAGGCCGGCCTGGTACAGGTCGGCCACGTACTTGGTCGAATCCTTGGCATCCTGGTGGATGAAGAACACGAACGGCACATTGACGCCGATGCGGCCCAGGTGGGCGAACATTGCCGGCAGTTCATTCTTGTTTTTCAGCGCGTCGATCTTGCCCAGTTCACCGGCCAGCGGCTTGGCGCCCAGCTGCTCGAGGCGCGCTTCGTCCATATAGCTGGCGTAGAAATCGCCGATCTTGCGCGCTTCGGTGCCGTTGGCCGCGCTCTTTTCCATGGCGGCCTTCTCGATGATCGCGCGCAGCTGCGGCAGGGTGTCGTCGCGCAGCTGGTGGAAGGCGCCCCAGGTCGACTTGTCGGCCGGGATCTCGACCGACTTGAGCCACTTGCCGTTCAGGTGTTCGAAGAAATCGTCTTGCGGGCGCACGCCCGCTTCGATGTACTGGGTAGCGATGCCCGACGAGGCGGCGCCGGTCTTGGCCGCGGTAGCGGCGGCAGGAGCGGCGGCGGCGCCGGATTCGGCCTGCGCGAACGAAGCCACCAGGGCGAGTACGGCGGCGCTGAACAGATGTCGTTTCATGGGTTCTCTCTCTCTTTGTTGTGAGTGCAATGCAAAACGGGCCGGCGCTCATGACGCCGGCCCGTCAATGGGACCAGATTACCAGATGATGACGCGCTCTTCAGGCGGCAGGTACATCTTGTCGCCCGGCTTCACGTCGAAGGCCTCGTAGAACTCGGCCATATTGCGCACGGTGCCGTTGGCGCGGAACTGGCCCGGCGAGTGCGGGTCGGTCTTGACCTGGTTGATCTGCTGCGCTTCGCGCATCTTCGAGCGCCACACCTGGGCCCAGCCCATGAAGAAGCGCTGGTCGCCGGTGAGGCCGTCGATCACCGGGGCCGGCTTGCCGTTCAACGACAGCTTGTAGGCCTTGTAGCCGATCGCCAGGCCGGCGTTATCGCCGATGTTCTCGCCCAGGGTCAGCTCGCCGTTGACGTTATAGCCCGGCAGCGGGGCGTAGCCGTTGAACTGGTTGACCAGCTTGTCGGTGCGGGCCTTGAACGCGGCCTTGTCCTCGGCGCTCCACCAATTGCGCAGGTTGCCGTCGCCATCCGACTGGCTGCCCTTGTCGTCGAAGCCGTGGCCGATCTCGTGGCCGATCACGGCGCCGATCGCACCATAGTTGACGGCGTCGTCGGCGCGCATGTCGAAGAACGGCGGTTGCAGGATCGCGGCCGGGAACACGATCTCGTTCATCGTGCTGCGGTAGTAGGCGTTCACGGTCTGCGGCGTCATGCCCCATTCGGTGTGGTCGATCGGTTTACCCAGCTTGCCGATATTGCGCTCGTACTCGAAGGTCGAGGCGCGCATCGCGTTGCCGACCAGGTCGTCGCGCTTGATGGCCAGGCGCGCGTAGTCGCGCCATTTGTCAGGATAGCCGATCTTGGGCGTGAACTTGGCCAGCTTGGCGCGCGCTTCCTTCTTGGTCGCGGGGCTCATCCACTCCAGGTTGTCGATCGACTGGCCATAGGCGATGATCAGGTTCTTGACGAGCTGCTCCATTCGTTCTTTGCGCTCGGCCGGGAAGTGTTCTTTCACGTACAGCTTGCCGAGCGCCTCGCCCAGCGCACCTTCGACCGTGGCCACGCCCTTCTTCCACTCCGGACGCTGCTCGGCCACGCCGGTCAGCGCGGTGCCGTAGAAGGCGAAGTCCGCGTCCACGAAGGCCTTCGACAGGTAAGGCGCGTATTCGCGCAGCAGCTGCCATTCGAAGTAGGACTTGACGGTCGCCAGGTCGGTCTTCGCCAGCAGTTCGTTGAAACCCGTGAAGTAGCTCGGCTGGTTGACGATGATGGTGTCGAGCTTGTTGCCCACGCCGGCGGCGGCGAGAGCCGCCTTCCAGTCATAGCCCGGCGCCAGCTTGGCCAGATCAAGCACGCTCATCTTGTTATAACGCTTGACCGGGTCGCGGTTCTCGACCTTGGTCCACTGCACCTTGGCCAGCTCGGTCTCGAAGTCGACGATCGCCTTGGCCTGGGCTGCGGCGTTCTTCTCGCCGGCCAATGCCAGGGTTTTCTCGACGTGCTGCTGGTACTTGGCGCGGATTTCCGCCAGCTTGGCGTCGTCCTGCTTCAGGTAGTAGTCGCGGTCGGGCATGCCAAGGCCGCTCTGGCTGATATAGGTGGCGTACCTGGTCGACTCGCGCATGTCCTGGCCGACGTAGATGCCGTAGGGGCTCGAGACGCCGATCCTGGCCAGGTGGGCCGCCAGGGCCGGGATGCCCTTCTTGTCCTTCAGCGCGCGGATGCGCGACAGCTCGCCGGTCAGCGGCTTGTAGCCCAGGCTTTCGCGGCGCTCGGCGTCCATGAAGCTGGCGTACAGGTCGCCGATCTTGCGGGCTTCGCTGCCCGCCTTGGCGCCAGTGTCTTTTTGTGCGGCTTCGATGATGGCCAGCAGCTGCGGCGTGGTGTCTTCGCGCAGCTTCATGAAGGTGCCCCAGCTCGAACGGTCGCTCGGGATCTCGGTCTCTTTCAGCCACTTGCCGTTCAGGTGGGTGAAGAAGTCGTCCTGCGGACGCACGCTGGTGTCGATGTATTGGGTGTCGATGCCCGAGATGACGCCGGCCGCGGCGCTCGCGGTGGCCGCGGTGGCTGGCGCGGCATCGGCGGCGATGGCGGGCAAGGCGAAGGCTGCCATCAGGGACAGGGTCAGGGTGCTCAGAAGGTGTCGCTTCACGGGGAAATTCCTTACTTGCAGAGTGTGATTGCAGGGATTATTCGAGTCCGGCCGGATGCGCCTGCTACGCACCGGCAAAAGAACATTCTAGCGGGAAGGCAAACGACCTCGCCTGCAGAGCAAAGATTTTTACTTTTCGATACACGGCACACATGTGTTTTCGTATATGCATGTGTTGGATGGTGACAACAAGGTGATATGTGCATCCCGTGTCCTGCGCCGTGGAATGTACAATCCGTGAAGAGGCAGCCGTGCAGATCGCGCGGTTTGCAAAAGTAGGGCCGGAAAGAAAAAAGCCCGCGGTGGAGGCCGCGGGCAAAGACCACTTCAAGAGTGGAGAGAGAGAAAAACTGGTTCAACTATAGGCTGCCTCATCCGCACGCTCCCTTACTCTTACAATTGCTTACCTTCGCCGGGCCGGGTGTAACAAGCCGTTACCTGGCGCACGCGTCCCCTCCCCTGCCGCCGTCGGTGTCGACCGCTTTTGCGCCGCCGCCCGCGGTCGCGCGCGAACCGGTTTATACTGGCCTTGCGCTACCTCAGGCATAAGCTCGCGCCTGCCAGGCTAGGTCGCACCGCTTGCAGACGCCATCGTACGGATCAACCATGGGCTCCACCTTCAAGAATTCCTGCCTCGTCGGCCTGGGCGTCATCGCCGGGGTCGGCCTGACCATGCAATTCTCGGCCCTCGCCTTCAAGCCGCCGGTCGAAGCCGGCATGCCGATCGCCGAGCTGCGCCAGCTGGCCGACGTCTACGGCGTCATCAAGTCCACCTATGTCGAACCGGTCGAAGACAAGGCCCTGCTGTCCGAGGCGATCGCCGGCATGGTCGCTTCGCTCGATCCGCATTCGGCCTACCTCGATCCGCGCGCCTACCGCGAGCTGCGCGAAGGCACCGAGGGCCGCTTTGTCGGCGTCGGCATCGAGATCGCCGTGAGCGAAGACGGCTATATCGAGATCGTCACCCCGATGGAAGATTCACCGGCCTACCACGCCGGCATCAAGGAGGGCGACCTGATCACCCGCATCGACGGCCACCCGGTCCAGGGTACGCCGATCGACGACGCCATCAAGCGCATGCGCGGCGAGCCGGGCACGCGCGTCACGCTCACCGTCGCCCGCAAGGACGCGCCCGAGCCGCTCGATTTCACCATCGAGCGGCGCGAGATCGTGCAAAAGAGCGTCAAGGCGAAGATGGTCGAACCGGGCTACGCCTGGCTGCGCATCGCGCAATTCCAGGAGCCGACGGTGGACGATATGGCCGCCAAACTGCAGGCGCTGTACCGCGAAGACCCCGACCTGAAAGGCCTGGTGCTCGACTTGCGCAACGATCCGGGCGGCCTGCTGCAGGGAGCGATCGGCGTCGCCGCAGCCTTCCTGCCCAAGAACGCCGAAATCGTGTCGACCAACGGCCAGCTGCTTGAACAGCGCCAGCGCTTCTATGCCCGCCCCGAGTTCTACATGCTGCGCAGCGGCGCCGACCCGCTGGCCAGCCTGCCCCCGAGCTTCAAGGACTTGCCGATGGTAGTGCTGGTCAATACCGGCTCGGCCTCGGCGTCCGAGATCGTGGCCGGCGCCCTGCAAGACTACAAGCGCGCCGCCATCCTCGGCAGCCAGACCTTCGGCAAGGGCTCGGTGCAGACCATCCGCCCGATCGGGCGCGACGCCGCGGTCAAGCTGACCACGGCGCGCTACTTCACGCCGGCCGGCCGCTCGATCCAGGCACGCGGCATCGTGCCCGATTTCCCGGTCGACGAAACGCTCGAAGGCGACGGCCTGAACGCCCTGCGCATGCGCGAAGCCGACCTGCAGCACCACCTGTCGAACGGTTCCGGTCCAGAAGTCGCCACCCGCGAGGACGATATCGAAGAGCAGATGCGTCTGCTCGCCGAGGCGCGCACCCGCAAGCCGCTCGACTACGGCAGCGCGGACGACTTCCAGCTGGCCCAGGCCCTGCGCCACCTCAAGGGCGAGAAAGTCGTGCTATCCAAGCGCGCCAATGCCGCCACCACGCTGGCCCAGCAAGCGCACTGAAACTCCCCGCTTGTCCCCTGCCGCGGCCGATTCCCACGCCCGCGCCGAGCGTGTAGAATCGGCGCATCTTGCGGGCAACCGCGCCTATTTTCCTTGAAAGTTTGCTGAATATGAAACCTGTCGTCATCAGCGGCACTGGCCTCTTCACGCCGCCGCACGCCATCTCGAACGACGAGCTGGTGACAGCCTTCAACGCCTATGTCGACCTGCACAACCGGGAGCACGCGGAGAAAATCGCAGCGGGCGAGGTGACGGCGCTGGAACCGTCGAGCAGCGGCTTCATCGAAAAGGCATCCGGCATCAAGTCGCGCTACGTGATGGAAAAGAGCGGCATCCTGGATCCGACCCACATGACGGCGCGCATCGCGGAACGGGCCGACGACGAGATCTCGCTGCAGGCCGAGATGTGCGTGGCGGCGGCGCGCGAAGCGCTGGCACGTGCCGGCAAAGAGCCGCAAGACATCGACATGGTGCTGGTCGCCTGCAGCAATATGCAGCGCGCCTATCCGGCGATGGCGGTCGAGGTGCAAGAGGCGCTGGGTATCGACGGCTTCGGCTTCGACATGAACGTGGCCTGTTCCTCGGCCACCTTCGGCATCGCCACCGCGGTCGACGCGGTGCGCGGCGGCCGCGCCCGCGCGGTGCTGGTGCTGAACCCCGAGATTACCAGCGGCCACCTGAACTTCCGCGACCGCGACAGCCATTTCATCTTTGGCGACGCCTGCACGGCAATCGTGATCGAGGCGGCGGAAACCGCGACCAGCGCGCATCAGTGGGAAATCCTCGACAGCCGCCTCAAGACCAGCTTCTCGAACAATATCCGCAACAATTTCGGCTTCATGAACCGCTTCGACGAAGCGGGCATCGGCCAGCCGGATAAACTGTTCCGCCAGCAGGGCCGCAAGGTGTTCAAGGAAGTCTGCCCGATGGCGGCGCAGACCATCGCCGACACGCTGGCGGCGGCCGGCCTGGGCACGGCAGATGTTTCGCGCTACTGGCTGCACCAGGCCAACCTGAACATGAACCTGCTGATCGTGCGCACCCTGCTGGGCCGCGATGCCGAGCCGGGCGAAGCGCCGGTGATCCTGGACAGCTACGCCAATACCTCGTCGGCCGGCTCGATCATCGCCTTCCATACATACCAGGACGACTTGCCGGCGGGCGCCAATGGCGTCATCTGCTCGTTCGGCGCCGGGTATTCGATCGGTTGCGTGGTCGTGCGCAAGAAATAGGCTGGCAGGCACTGGACGGCGCCTTGCCACCCAGTGCCTGGATGATAGCTGCTAAGCCATTGCCGGCTGGGAGACCGTCGTTGGCCCTGCCACCACAGCATCCTTGAGCAAGGGCGCCAGGCTCGCGCCACGGCGTTCTCCGGTGGCTGGCTTGTCGACGCCGAGAAGGTCGAGAAGGGTTGGATAGACGTCCAGAATCGACACCAGCGATGCATGCCTGTCGCCGCTGCCACCCGTAATCCACAAGGCGCCGTGCGGGTGATGGCAACCGCTTTTCATCACGTCGATCGCGTACAGCATATCGCCGAACTTGACCTGCTTGCCCCCGAGCTGATCGTTGACCTGGCTGTCCTTGGCAACGCTGCCATGCAGGCCGCAACCGAAATACAAGGCGTTGTCTTCGGCGTCGCGTATGTCGATGACACGCTGTCCATTTTCAATGGTGAATGCCGAAAGCTGTTCACGTGCAGCCCGGACCTCTTCTGCGCTATTGAAACGCACGAGGTACTGGTTGGTCATGGTCGGACTGACTTCGGTGTAAGCAATATTCCACTGACGCAGGAAGCGTTCGACATCGTGCAGGCGATAGAACTTCTGTCCACCCTTGGACTCCAGGCGCAGGAAAGGCTGCTGGCTGAGCGCCGTCATGAACACCAGCCTGGCTCCGGTCGACTGCGCCAGTTCCAGGAATTCACCGACCAGCTTGTCCATCGCCTCGTAGCCAGACCGGATCGCATCGCCATACACCGACATCTCGTCAGCGCGCGGCTTGACCTCGAACGCATCGGGATCGTGATGGCGCCAATAGGCATGCTGCATGTGCGCGGTGCTGTTGATAAAGAAAGTAGCGAACGAGGGCCGGTTGCGCTTGTAGTACCAGCGGAAGACGTCGAACTGCATGAGATCGAGCAAGGATGCGCGCCGGTACGACAGGCGTCTGTCGCTGGTGCGTTCCACGACCAGCTGGGTAGCGAGCCTGCGGATCGTCGACAGGCGTAATCCATGCCCGAGCATATAGCCCAGGAAGCCTGCGTAGTCCTTTGCTGTCAACCGGTCGTTGGGATTCGAGTATTCGCGCACGTTGCGGCTAACGAAGCGATTATACGTATTCAATTCGGCCGGGTAAGCGTCTCCGTTTTCGGTCCAGGGATCGCCAACGAACACTGAACCTGGTTTGGCGAAGCCACGCACATTCATTCCGGCAAAACAGCACACACTGCGTCCGGCCTGCATGAGCGTCTGATATATATCTTCATGCTTCGCATGCGCACCTTCGGTCAAGTGATAGACCTGATGCTGGTCATACGCCAAGCCGGTGTGGGTCGAATACCACTGGATCCAGGGTTCCAGCTGGGCTGGATCTTTGACGTCGGCCTCGGTCACGAATACATCGCTCTGCTGGTGCAAGCGCTTGAAATTCGGTAAGCGGCCCTCGTTCATCCAACGGTCGAGCAGCGATGGGCACAACTCGTTGAATTCCATGACGATGACATTGTCGGCGCTCCTGGCGACGACTGGCGGAACGTAAGGGGTGTTGATAATCGCCTCCATATCGGGTGAGGGTCCAAACCGTGAGCGATCGATCTGTGACGGGGGTGGTCCGGCAAGCGTAGCATAGCCGCTCAACGAAATCCACGAATTTCGTTGTAATTTTCATATTGTAAATTGTTGAGCGCTATCTCCCTGGACGGCGCTAACGATCAGAGATGAGCCCTGATTGTTCGTGTCTCCGGCACTACAGCGAGGCGAATACTCCGGCGACCGTTTCAACCGCGAGTCCGCGCTGGGCCACAAGCGAGAGCACCTGGTCGAACCTGGCCGGCGTGCAGCCAAAATCGGACGGCCGCGCGCATACATCGTGTGTGTAGAATATCAGCCAGCCGTCATTTGCAACCGTCTCGTCCAGCAGCATGCGAACCGTATCGAGTTGCGTGGATTCATAGATCGGATTGGCCTTCAACAGATTCAGGTCGGCCCGGCCATGATTGACCCCGCGTTGCACGGTGCGCAACGTATCGAAGCTGCCGCTGAATACATTCAAAGCCGAGGCATCGTAGGCGCCGAACGGAAAGGCGAAGCTGCGGTTTCCATCGGCTGGCGCGAGCGCGTCGGCACTGGCTTTCAGCTCGCGCTTGAGCACTGCCTTCGGCGCGCCCTGGCAACGCAGATGCGAATCGGTGTGGTTCCCGATCTCGTGCCCTCTTGCGTGCAATGCCATCACGCTGGCCAGGTCCGCGATCTGTCCGACATTGCTGTCATGCCCTGCCAGGGCCGTGGACAAATAAAACGTACCGCGCCATCCCCGTTCCTCGAGCATCGCAGCGCCGTCCAGGGCCGAGTGCGGAAAATCGTCGAAAGTGAATGAAACCGCGCCACCCTTGTACACGATATCGCGTTCGCGCCTGTTCAATAGCCGATAGCGCCGCGTTTCGAATGCGCTTACTGCACGATCAATGACTGCGTTCATATTTCCTTGCCCATTCCATCAGTTTTTCCCTGGTCCAGATCATGGTCGCGCATACCGGCTTGTATTTACCCTCTTCGAACAGCTGGCGCCGCGTGGGCGAACGCTCCAGTGCACGTTGTGTATGGATGTCACCGCTGCCATCGACACGGAGAAACGCGCCATTCTCCATCGGAATACGCGAGAGATAAGCAAGCTTGGGGCTGATCGTCTTGACTTGCGGGTCGTAATACCAGCTCGTACCGATGAAACCACGAATGTCCGGCATCAGCGCCATGAGCTGCGCAATCTGCAGGAAGCAGGCGATCCTGCCTTCTTCGTTAAAACTTCCTGCCATCCTGCTATCCGCGTGAATCCTGACCAACGGCCCCAGGCCGCGCAGGTGCAGTTTGACGAATAGCAGGCAGCGAAGGTTTTCGACAAGCCCCTTGTTACGGTAAAGCGTGCGCGGCGCCCATACACGCAGATCGATGATCTGAGCCCCCAGGGGAAGCGATAGTCCCGAGGTCAGGCGCAAATCGCGGTCAAAATAGCTGGAACGCACATCGCCATACTCGGCATCACCCTGGCTCACGATCGACTGCGTCATATAGCGCACGGCATCGATATACTGCAGCACGATCCCAGGCGGCAAAGCCCATGTTATCAAGTTCGCAGGCAGCGCCTCCAGGCGCGACGCGACGATGTGCTTGGCCAGCAGTCCGCTTTCTTCCGGGGACAAAGCGGCCAGTGTATCGAGATAAACCGATGGCAGCGAATCGAGCACATACAGCGATATCGGTCCATGCGACGCGTGCAGGGTGTCGATATCCCTTGCCAGGTCAGCCAGCAGGCTGGAGAAACGCTCTTCGGCAAATTGGGCACATTGCTGCTTCTTTTGCCGGTAGGCGTCGTCGGCAAGCATCTGCTCGATGGCTGGGATCGCTATGTCGGTGGACAAGATTTCTCCAAAATGAAGGTAGATTTCAAGACGAGCCTGTAGCTTTGCACTGCCAACGATCTGAGGGCGCAGGTCTTGTCATTTGCTCAAGCGACAGTATATAGCTCATCCGTTCTACGAGTCTGACGGCATCGAACCGTGCGGCAGGGATTTACGCCCCCCGGCGGCTACAGGCGCGCCGCCAGCTCCGCTCCTTCGCGGATCGCGCGCTTGGCATCCAGCTCGGACGCCAGCGCCGCGCCGCCGATCTTGTAGAAGCGCGGCCCGCCGGTCGCCCCTTCGGCCGGCATCAGTTCGGCCAGGCTTTCCTGCCCGGCGCAGATCACCACATTGTCCACCTCGAGCAGGCGCTGCTCTCCCCCCACCGTGATGTGCAGGCCGGCGTCGTCGATGCGCTCGTACTGCACGCCGGCCAGCATGGTCACGCCATTGCGCGCGAGCGTGGCGCGGTGCACCCAGCCGGATGTCTTGCCCAGGCCGGCGCCGGGGCGCGTGCTCTTGCGCTGCAGGAGCCAGACCTGGCGCGGCGGCTGCGGCGCGACCGGCGGCGCCAGTCCGCCGGCCGTGGCCCCCAGCGGATCGACGCCCCACTCCTGCATCCAATGGCCGGCAGGCACTGGCAGCGGTACCTTCGGATCGTGCACCAGGAATTCGCCCATGTCGAAACCGATGCCGCCGGCGCCGATGATGGCCACGCGCCGGCCGACCGGGCGGCCCTCGCGCAGCACGTCGAGATAGCTCAGCACCATCGGATGGTCGATGCCAGGAATCGCCGGCTGGCGCGTGCGGATGCCGGTCGCCACCACCACCTCGTCGAAGCCTTGCGCCAGCAGCTCCTCGCGCGTAATCAGGCAATTCAAGCGTATGTCGACGCCCAGCAATTCCAGGCGGCGCCCGAAATAACGGATGGTCTCGGCGAATTCCTCCTTGCCGGGAACGCGCATCGCGATATTGAACTGGCCGCCGATGCGCGCCGAGGCGTCGAACAGGGTCACGCGGTGCCCGCGCTCGGCCGCCACCGTCGCCGCCGACAGGCCGGCCGGTCCGGCGCCGACCACCGCGATGCGGCGCGTCGCGGCGGCCTTGCGGTAGACGAGTTCGGTCTCATGGCAGGCGCGCGGATTCACAAGGCAGGTCGCACGCCGGTTGGAGAAAGTATGGTCGAGGCAGGCCTGGTTGCAGGCGATGCAGGTATTGATCTGGTCGGCACGGCCAGTGGCGGCTTTCACGACGAAATCGGGATCGGCCAGGAAGGGCCGCGCCATCGAGACCAGGTCGGCGTCGCCGCGCGCCAGGATATTTTCTGCCTCGCCCGGCATATTGATGCGGTTCGAGGCCACGACCGGAATGCCGACTTCCTTGCGCAATCGCCCGGCGATGTCGGCGAAGGCCGCGCGCGGAACCGAGGTGACGATGGTCGGGATGCGCGCCTCGTGCCAGCCATAGCCGGTGTTCAGGATCGTCGCGCCGGCGGCCCCCAGGGCCTTGGCCACCAGCACGATCTCGTCCCAGGTATTGCCGCCTTCGACCAGGTCGAGCACCGAGTGGCGATACATCAGGATGAAATCGGGACCGAGCGCGGCGCGGATGCGGCGCACCACCTCGACCGCCAGCCGCATGCGGTTCTCGATCGGTCCGCCCCAGCCATCCGTGCGGCGATTCGCGCGCGCGCACAGGAACTGGTTCAGCAGATAGCCTTCGCTGCCCATGATCTCGACGCCGTCGTAACCGGCGCTGCGCGCGAGCTTGGCGCAGCGCACATAGGCGCGGATCGTCGATGCGATGCCGGCCTCGGTCAGCGCCTTGGGCTTGAAGCGCGAGATCGGCGAGCGGATAGCGGACGCCGACACCACGAAGGGCTGGTAGCCGTAGCGGCCGGCGTGCAGGATCTGCATCAGGATCTTGCCGCCCTCTTCGTGCACCGCCCGCGTGACGCGCCGGTGATTGGGCACGTCGAAGACCGAGTTCAGGGTGCCGCCGAAGGGCAGCAGCCAGCCCTGGCGGTTGGGAGAGATGCCGCCGGTGACGATCAGGCCCACGCCGCCGCGCGCGCGTTCGCGGTAGAAGGCGGCCAGCTTGCCGTAGTTGTAGAAGCGGTCTTCGAGCCCGGTGTGCATCGAGCCCATGATCACGCGGTTCCTGAGGGTGGTGAAACCCAGGTCGAGCGGCGCGAGCAGGTTGGGGTAGGCGGTCGTTGTCATCGCGGCATTACACCGCGATTTTCTGGAGCCGTGGTACTAAAGTTCAGGCCAGGTGGCTTTCGCGGTCGCGCAGTTCAGCGAAGCTCTCGATGCTGCCGATGCTGACCACCACCGGATTCAGGCTGGCGCCGGGCGACATCGGACGCCAAGCGAACTGCCATTCCTGTTCGCGCGCCTGGCCGGCGCTCTTGGTAAAGGCGGCGCCCAGCGGCGAACGGGTGCCGTACTCGATGGCGCCGTCGATGCCGGCCCAGTTGGGCAGCATGCGCTGCACCGCGCGGTGCAGGCGCTCGCCGAATTCCTCGGTATTGTGGATCACCAGGCAGGCGTCGCTGGGCGTGATGACGTCGAACAGGCGCTTGTCCCAGACGGTGGAAAACGAGACGTTCAGGAAGCCGCCGTTGGGCTCCAGGCGGAACTGGCCGTTCTTGAGCGCGTTTTCGAGCTCGGTGCGCAGCGCGTAGCGGTGCAGGGTCGGCGGGCGTTGATAGTCGTGCATAAGATTCTTTCGTGCCGCGCCGTCAAGCCTGTGGCGATGGCGGTGGCGGCGGTGGCTGCATGAGCATGATCTGCTGGTGCTGCATGCGCATGAAGCGCGAGGCGATGAAGATCTCGCGCAAAAAATAGACAAAGCTGCTGATCAGGCCAAGCATCGCGAACACGAAGCAGGCGGCGATGTACTGGTCGAGCGGAATGCCGGTGGTATCGCCCGCGAACAGCATCGCGATGACCACGCACACCAGCAGGCCGCAGGCGGTGCTGGAGGCGATCGCGAAGTTGATCAGGTGCGAGCGCTGGTAGAGCAGTTCGAGTTCGCTGGAGAACTCGGCGTTGGGGCTGACCTTGAGCCGGTCCTCGAGCACCCGCGTGCGGTCGATGATGCGCGCCAGGCGGTTGGTCAGCACGGTCAGCTTGGTGGCCACGCCGGTGAGCAGAAAAACCGGGGCGATCGCCAGCTGGATGACGTGGCCGATGTCGCTGATCTGGATATTCATAAGAACACGTTCGTATTGTTGTAGTGTGTCTGGCCGTAGGGTTGGCGGCTCGCCGCCGACGCGTCCAACCCCACGACGCATAGTGTAACAGCCCGCATCATGGTTCCCCTCATTCGAAGCGCCGATGCCGCTTGAACTGCTCGGTCGCCGCCACCAGCGCGCGCGCAATCCCCGCCTCCAGCGCCCCGTGCCCCGCATCGGCGATCATCTCCAGCTTCGCCCCCGGCCACGCCGAATGCAGACGCCAGGCAGACAACGGCGGACAGATCACGTCATAACGCCCCTGCACGATCAGGGCCGGCAGGTGGACGATGCGCCCCAGGTCGCGCAGCAGCTGGTCTTCTTCAAGGAAGGCGCCATTGAGCATGTAATGCGATTCGAGCCGGCCCACGCCCAGGTCGAGCGTATCGTTCGACACTTCCTCGGGCTGCGGCAGCAAGAACACGCGCCGGCCCTCGAAGCGGCTCCAGGCGCGCGCCGCCGGCCAGTAGACCTTGGGATCGTGGCACAGCAGGCGGCGCGCATAGGCTTTCAACAGGTCGTCCCGCTCATCGAGCGGGATCGGAGCGACGAATTCCTCGTACAGCTCGGGATAGAACCAGCGTACCTCGTTGATGAACCAGTCGACTTCGGCGCGGGTGCACAGGAAGATCCCGCGCAGCACGAAGCCCAGGCAGCGCGCGGGATGGGCCTGGCCATAGGCCAGCGCCAGGGTCGAGCCCCAGGAACCGCCGAACACCAGCCACTGCTCGACGCCGAACAGCGCGCGCAGGCGCTCGATGTCCTCGATCAGCAGCTGGGTCGTGTTGTTGCGCCACTCGCCCAGCGGCGTCGACTTGCCGGCGCCGCGCTGGTCGAACAGGATCACGCGGTAGGCGCGCGGATCGAAGAAGCGGCGGTGCTGGGGCGACAGGCCGGCGCCGGGGCCGCCGTGCAGGAACAGCACCGGGATGCCGTCCGGATTGCCGACTTCTTCCCAGTAGATCGTGTGCATCTCGTCGACCGCCAGCATGCCGTGGCGGATGGGCTGGATCGGCGGGAACAGCGACGGCGGCGTGACGGGCATGGCGGCTCTTGTTGGCAGTGATTCAAGAAGCCGATTGTAGCGTAACGACACCGGCTTTCAGAAGAAGGTATTGAGCGCGTAACGCACCGTGTAATCGTCGTCCACCGCCAGCAGCAGCGGCCATTTGTCGAAGGTCGTGCAGGGATGCGAGATGCCGCAGCCGACCAGGTCGCCGACCGCCAGGCTGTCGCACAGCGGGTCGCCCTCGGGCAGCCGCAGGTAGGCGTGCTGGTCGTTCATCTTGACAATGGCGCAGCTGGCCGGCAGCCCGGCTGGCGCTCCATCGCCGTCGGGCCGCGCCGTGTGGAGCGGGACCGGCAGGTCGGCGTCATACGAAGCGTCGCGCTTGCCCATGGTGAGGATGGCCAGGGTCGGCTCGGGGCGCGACTGCACGCAGCTCCAGACCTCGAGGGCGGGACGCAGCCCTTGCTCTTGCCCTCCCGCGCGCGCATCGAGCTCGGCGAGATGGCGCCCATACATGCCATGGTCGCTGGTCAGGTAGCAGCCGCTGCGCAGGATGGCGCGCACCGGGCGCGACAGGCCGGCGACGTCCTGGAAACCGCGCGCCACCAGGTCGAAATACGACGAACCGCCGGCCGAGACCAGGATCTCGGACGCGGCAAACCATCCCTCGGCATCGGCGCCGCGCACCAGCCCGACCAGCCGCGCCAGGAAATCGTCGACCTGGCGCAGGTCGGCGGCGCGGTCGTCGCTGACGAGCAGGCCCTCGTAGCCCTCGAAGCCGGCCAGCGCCAGGCCGTCGACGGCGGCGATCGCGCGCGCCACGGCCATCGCTTCCTGGTCGCTGCGGCAGCCGGCGCGCTTGCCGGCCAGGCCCAGCTCGACCAGCACCGGCAGCGGTCGCGCCAGCCTGTGCGCGGCAACCGCCTGCGCCAGGCGATCGACGCCGACCTGCGAATCGGCCAGCACGATGCAGTCGAAATCCGGATCGCCCTGCAGCAGCGCCAGCAGCGCCGCGATATCGGCACGCGCCACCAGCTGGTTGGCCAGCAGCACCCGGCGCACGCCGAAGCGGTGGGCGACCTGCACCTGGGTCGCGGTGGCGAGGGTGATGCCCCAGGCGCCGTTGGCAAGCTGGGCGCCGAACAGCTGCGGGCTCATCGTGGTCTTGCCATGCGGCGCCAGGCTGACGCCGTGGCGTTCGCAGAAAGCGTGCATCCACGCAAGGTTATGGCGCAGAGCGGATTCCTTGAGCACGGCGACCGGGAAACTGGTGTCGCTGCGCAACACATTCCAGCCCTGCACACCGATCGCCCCCTGGCGCAGCGGCGCCTGCAAGGGCAGGCCCTTGATACCGGGAAGCAGCAATTGTTCGTCCAAGCTGGACAGGGCGAGGCCGCCATGGGGCAAGGTGTGCATGAGTCTCTCCCGGCAAATATCGATGGATGCCATTGTAGATCGAGGCAGGGGCCAAGGTCCCTGGGGCCACCAATTGTGAAAAATACCATGTTACAACCTGTAACATTTTTTCCTAACTGCATCAGTTATCCTAGTAAATGTTTCGCGCATTCCATTGCACAAGTAACATTTGTCCATACTCTAGGGAAAAACATGTCTCCACGTCACACCATCCAGCTCAGCACCGTCCTCGCTCTTCTCGGCTCCGCCATCGCGATTCCTGCAAGCGCCGCGACCCTGACCGTCGGCCCTGGCCAGACCTATACCACCCCGTGCAAGGCGTTCGCCGTCGCAAAGGCTGGCGACACCGTCAATATCACTGGCAACACCACTTATCGCGGCGATGTCTGCGCCATCAAGCAGAACAAGCTGACTATTCGCGGCGTGAACGGCCGCCCGAAGATCGATGCCGGCGGCAAGAATGCACTCGGCAAGGGCACCTGGGTGGTGCAAGGCAATGACATCATTATCGAGAACGTCGAGATGTTCGGGTCCAAGGTTCCCGACCGCAACGGCGCCGCTTTGCGCCTTGAAGGCACCAACTTCACCCTGCGCAAAGCTTTTATTCACGACAACGAGAATGGTATTCTGAGCGGCGTCAATACCGCCAGCAATATCGTGATCGAAAACAGCGAGTTCGGCCACAACGGCAACGGTACCGGCCAGACGCACAACCTGTATATCGGTAAGGCTGGCAGCCTGGTCTTCCGCTTCAATTTCTCGCACGATGCGGATGCCGGCCATAACCTCAAATCGCGCGCGCGCATCAATACGATCGCCTACAACCGCTTTTCGAGCACCGTGCCAGGCCAGACCGGCACCACGGCGAGTGGCAAACCCAGCTACGAAATCGACCTGCCAAATGCGGGCACGTCCTACATCATCGGCAATGTGATTCACCAGCCGCTCGCGCACAGCAATTCGAATCTTGTCGCCTACGGGATGGAAGGCGCTGGCAACCCAAGCCATGAGTTATATGTCGTCAACAATACCTTCCTGAACGATGACAGCGCACGTGGAACTTTCGTGCTGATCGGTTCGAAAGTGACCAAGAAGATTCTTCTGCAGAACAATATCTTCAGTGGTACCGGGGCCGTGACCAACCAGGTCGGCGCCGTCGAAAAGACCAACTACCGTTCCGTGGCGCCAGGCTTCGTCAACCGCGCTGCCTGGGACCTGCGTCCGACCGCAAACGCCATGGTGGTCAATGCCGGCTCGGCGCCGGGCAAGGCGAGCAGCGGCATCTCGCTCAAACCGGCCTATGTCTACCAGCACAGCGCTACGGCTGCGGCCCGTCCGGCGGTCAAGACCATCGACGTTGGCGCTTACGAATCGGCCCTGTAATCGCGTACCATCCATGAAAAATGCCGTTCAGCATGCGCTGAACGGCATTTTTCATGACCAGTGATCAGATCGAATCACGACATATGCTGTCCGCCATTGATCGCGATATTCGCGCCCGTGACAAATGCAGCCTCATCCGACGACAGGAAAGCCACCAGGCCCGCCACTTCTTCTGGCTTGCCCAGGCGGCCCATCGGAATCTGCGGAATGATCTTGGTCTCGAGCACTTCGCTCGGGATGTCCATCACCATCTTGGTGCCGATATAGCCGGGCGAGATCGTATTGACGGTCACGCCCTTGCGCGCCACCTCGAGTGCCAGCGCCTTGGTGAAGCCGTGCATACCTGCCTTGGCCGCCGAGTAGTTGGTCTGGCCGAAGGCGCCCTTCTGGCCGTTGACCGACGAGATATTGATGATGCGGCCCCAGCCGCGCTCGACCATGCCGTCGCAGACCGGCTTGGTCATATTGAAGACGGAGTCGAGGTTGGTCTTGATGACGGCGTCCCAATTGACCTTGTCCATCTTCTTGAATGTCATGTCGCGGGTGATGCCAGCGTTATTGACCAGCACGTCGATCGGACCGACGTCGGCAATCACCTGGCGCACGCATTCCTGGGCGGCGTCGTAGTCGGCCACGTCGCAGGCATAGGCCTTGAAGTCAAAGCCCTGCTCTTTCATGGCGCCGAGCCAGGCGTCGACCTTGGTATTGCCCGGCGAGAAAGTGGTGACGACCTGATATCCCAGTGCGGCCAGCTTGATGCACACCGCTTCGCCCAGGCCGCCCATGCCGCCGGTTACTAATGCTACTCGAGCCATTGTCTTCTCCAGTTTTATTGTGTCAAACATGTGAAACCGGCGGCGCCGCTTCGCTGCAGCGTGCCGCCGCACTATACCGTCTGGCCGAAATCAGTCGCGTTCGACCGCCAGCGCCACGCCCATGCCGCCGCCGATGCACAGGCTCGCCAGGCCGCGCTTGGCGTCGCGGCGGATCATTTCGTGCAGCAGGGTGACCAGCACACGGGCGCCCGAGGCGCCGATCGGGTGGCCCAGCGCGATCGCGCCGCCGTTGACGTTGATCTTGGAGGTATCCCAGCCCATCTGCTTGTTGACGGCGATGGCCTGGGCGGCGAAGGCTTCGTTGATTTCCATCAGGTCGACGTCTTCGTGGGTCCAGCCGGCCTTTTTCAGGCACAGCTGCGAGGCCGAGACCGGGCCCATGCCCATGATTTGCGGGTCCAGGCCGGACGACGAATAGGCCTTGATGCGCGCCAGCGGGGTGAGACCCAGCTCCTTGGCCTTGGAGGCGCTCATCATGATCACGGCGGCGGCGCCATCGTTGATGCCGGATGCGTTGCCGGCGGTGACCGAACCTTCTTTGTTGAAGGCTGGACGCAGGCTGGCCAGCGCCTCGAGGGTACTACCGGCTTTCGGGTATTCATCGGTGTCGAAGACGGTCGTGCCCTTCTTGGTCACGATCTCGACCGGGATGATTTCGTCCTTGAACTTGCCTTCTTTTTGGGCAGTTTCGGCCTTGAGCTGCGATTGCAGCGCGAATTCATCCTGCTCGGCGCGCGAGATGTCGAATTTCTTGGCGACGTTCTCGGCGGTGACGCCCATGTGGTACTGGTTGTAGACATCCCACAGGCCGTCGACGATCATGGTGTCGGTGAGCTTGGCGTCGCCCATGCGGAAGCCGTCGCGCGAGCCGGCCAGCACGTGCGGCGAAGCGCTCATGTTCTCTTGCCCGCCGGCGATGACGATCTCGGCGTCGCCGCAGCGGATCGCCTGGGCCGCCAGGTGGGTGGCCTTGAGGCCGCTGCCGCAGACCTTGTTGATGGTGTAGCCGGGCACCATGTCGGGCAGGCCGGCCTTGATGACGGCCTGGCGCGCCGGGTTCTGGCCGACGCCGGCGGTGAGCACCTGGCCCAGGATGACTTCGCTGACGGATTCGGGAGCGATGCCGGTCTTGGCCAGCAGGTGCTTGATCACTTGCGCGCCGAGCTCGGCGGCGGGAATCTTGGCGAGGGTGCCGCCGAACTTGCCGACTGCGGTGCGACCGGCGGCTACGATGACTACGTCTTCCATTTCAATCTCCGTTCAGCCGGCCACGGCCGGCGTTATTCAACATTCCCTCGGACCGGGCGCCCCATGCAAGGCAAGAGCGCCCTGTGCATGGGGTCGATAAAACCTCGAGTAACAGAATGAGGAGCCCATGCTGATGTTTAAGCAACAGCAATCTTAGCAGTTTATTCATCGAAAACAATAAGCCAATTGTGTGCATTTGATCTAGCGCATGACTTAATTTTTGGTTGCTGGCAAACGTTCAATTTCCGTTAGGAATGATGCGTGCGCGCCTGTCCTTTTCTACAATTTTCACAGTAGAATGCACAAGCGCAACGCCAACCAGACCGTTTTATGCCTAAAACCACGCTTCCCATCGAAATCAAGATTTCCACGGTCGTCGCCATTTCCACGATCCTGCACTCGGCCGACCCGGAAGCCATCGACGCGGCCCTGGAACAGATGACGGGCGGCGTATCGGACTTTTTCGAGGACGAGTTCGCGGTGATCGACGTGGCCGCGATCGCGCCCGTGGCGCCCCGGCTCGACTGGGCGGCGCTGGTGACCCTGCTCAAGAAATACCGCCTGAACGCAGTCGCCGTGCGCGGCGCCAGCCCGGCCATGATCGACGCCATCCGGGCCCAGGGTCTGGCGCTGGACGACGGATCGAGCGGCGCGCGCGCCGGCGGCCATGCGGTTGCGCCACCCGCTCCTGCGCTTGCCGCGCCAGAACCGATACCTACGCCGGCACCGGCACCGACGCCAGCCCCAGAGCCGGCCGCAGCCCAGGCCCCGGCCACGCTGCCCCTGGTCGTCGACACGCCGGTGCGCGCCGGCCAGCGCATCTATGCGCGCGGCACCGACCTGATCGTCACTGCGGTGGTGAACAACGGCGCCGAACTGATCGCCGACGGCAGCATCCATGTCTATGCGCCGCTCAATGGCCGCGCACTGGCCGGCGCCTCCGGCAATCCCGACGCCCGCATCTTCGCGCTGTCGATGCAGCCGGAGCTGGTCTCGATCGCCGGCGTGTACCGCACGTTCGACGAAGGTTTCCCATCAGACCTGTCGCGCCAGCCAACGCAGATCCGGCTGGTCGGCGACCGGATCGAACTCCAATCGCTGGCTCCGGCTCCCCGCGCCTGATCCCCGAACTGAACAGATACTGTAAAGGACTTTTTTGTGGCAAGAATTATTGTTGTGACGTCCGGCAAGGGCGGTGTGGGCAAAACGACCTCGAGCGCTAGCTTCTCCACCGGGCTGGCCATGCGTGGCCACAAGACGGCAGTGATCGACTTCGACGTCGGCCTGCGCAACCTCGACCTGATCATGGGCTGCGAGCGCCGCGTGGTGTACGACCTGATCAACGTCGTCAACGGCGAAGCGACCCTGCACCAGGCGCTGATCAAGGACAAGCACTGCGAAAACCTGTTCATCCTGCCGGCCTCGCAGACGCGCGACAAGGACGCGCTGTCCGAGGAAGGCGTGGAGCGCGTGCTCAACGACCTGGTCAAGATGGACTTCGAGTTCATCATCTGCGATTCGCCGGCCGGCATCGAGCATGGCGCGCTGATGGCGCTGACCTTCGCCGACGAGGCGATCGTGGTCACCAATCCCGAAGTCTCGTCGGTGCGCGACTCGGACCGCATCCTGGGCATCCTGCAGGCCAAGTCGCGCCGCGCCCAGAGCGGCAGCGAGCCGGTCAAGGAACACCTGCTGATCACCCGCTACTCGCCGAAACGCGTCGAAGCGGATGAGATGCTGTCATACCAGGACGTGCAGGAAATCCTGCGCATCCCGCTGATCGGCATCATTCCGGAATCGGAATCGGTCCTGCACGCCTCGAACCAGGGCAATCCGGCGATCCACTTCAAGGGCACCGACGTGGCCGATGCCTACGAGGACGTCGTCGCGCGCTTCCTGGGCGAAGAGCGTCCGCTGCGCTTTACCAACTACGAAAAGCCGGGCATCTTCCAGCGCATTTTCGGAGCCAAGTGAGATGGCATTGCTTTCATTCCTCTTCCCCGAAAAAAAGAAGAGCGCGACAGCCGCCAAGGAACGCCTGCAGATCATCATTGCACGCGAACGGACCAACCGCGCCGGTCCGGATTTCCTGCCGGCCCTGCACCAGGAACTGATCGCGGTGATCTCGAAGTATGTCAAGGTCAATCCTGACGACATCAAGGTCTCGCTCGACCGCCAGGGCAACCTGGAAGTGCTGGACGTGAACGTGGTGTTGCCGGATACCTGATCCGGCCGCCGTCGCTGTCCGACGATGCCCGCCATGCGCGGGCATTTTCTTTGGTGGAGAGCATTGTCAGCCTGAGACGATCGGGCAATTTTTAGCAGAGTTAAAGCATTCAAAGTATCGATGGGCTTGCCTATACTGGGTTCATGGCTGCAACACATCAGGCAGCCAGCCAGGCAAACCCAACAAATACTTGAACAGGAGCTCATCATGACCCGTCTCGCCTCCCACCCCGTCCCGGACGCCACCGGCGCCGCCGCCCAGCTGTTCACCGCCATCCAGGGCGCCATCGGCAAGGTGCCGAACGCCTACCGCGACATCGGCAGCAATAGCCCGGTGGTGCTGGAAGCGGTGCTGGCGCTGGATGCCAGCCTGAAGAAAACCGCGCTGTCGGCGCGCGACATCGAAGTCATCAAGCTGGCGGTCAGCGCCACCAACGGCTGCGACTATTGCGTGGCCGCGCATAGCCTGATGGGCAAGATGGCCGGCCTGCAGCCTGACGCGCTGGCCGCCGTGCGCGCTGGGCGCGCCACCGGCAACGCCCGCGAAGATGCGCTGGCGGACTTCGCCCGCGAGCTGGTGACGAGCCGCGGCACGGTGGAGGCGAGCGTGGTCGCGGCGGTGAAGGCGGCCGGTATCACCGATGCCCAGATCGTCGACGTCACGCTGGCGATCACGGCGATCACCCTGACCAACCTGTTCAACCGGATCAACGATACGGTAGTCGATTTTCCGAAAGTCGCTTGATCACATCACCAGTACCGGCTCCTTCGCCGGCCCGCTGACCGCCCCGCCGTTCACTTGCGGGGTGGCGGTATCTTCATCGCCAGGCTCCACCGGCCGCGGCGCCTCGCCTTCCGCCTCGGCCCGCTCCAGCTCGCGCACCACCTTGACGCAGGCTTCGACGTGCTGCGCCCCCATGCGCTTGAACAGCGTGTAGCCGATCGCCGCCGAGGCGATCTGGCCGGCCAGCGGCACCATCTTGGCCGTGGTCTTGACCGCCATCCGGCCCGCCACGACCTTGAACAGGCGCGCCACCGCCCCGCGCGTTACCAATTTGCCGACCAGCATGCCGCCGACCGAGGCCGCCGCCTTGTAGGCGATCACGCGCATGCGCGGATTGAGGCGCTCGATCTGCTTCTGGGTCAGGCCGAATTCGGCATTGACCTGGTCGACCAGGGCGGCGAATCCAGTGATGTCGGCCAGCAGGTCGAGACCGGGCACCGGCACCGCGGCCACCGCCGCCGACATGGCGGCGCGTTTCTTGACCAGGGCCAGGCAATGAGTGCGGGTGGAGTCGATCTCGGCGCCGCTGACGGGTATGCGGTCTTCGGGAACCGTCACCTTTTTACGTGTAAACAACATAATTTCCCCCCTCTACATTATCTGAATGACATATGAAATTCAGTCTACGCCAGTGGGGAGATTTTCTGCGTGGTCCCTTTAACACAACAGTCTTATAGTACAAATGTCACCTTTTGGTGTCCAGGCGATGTTTATCAGTAGCATCGTTTTGTGAAAGTCTGATATATTTGGTTTAACTTTGTAGGAATCTTCCTACATAGGCAACCTATCAATATTTCGCCCTGTCATGAAGATCGCCGTACTGGAGCAAGACCGCCCCCAAGCTGACCTGATTTGCCAGGTCCTCAGCGCTGCTGGCCACAGCTGTCAATCGTATGACAGCGCCAAGGATTTATTGGGGCAGTTGCGCAAGGACAGTGCGGACATGCTGGTGATGGACTGGAATGTCCCCGATATGGACGGCGCCGAAGTGCTGCGCCGCGCCAAGGAAAAGTTGGCCTCCAACGCGCCAACCGTGTTCCTGGTCGGGAACAACGCCGAGGACGACATCATCGCCGGCGTCACCGCCGGCGCCGACGACTACCTGGTCAAGCCGCTGCGCCGCGGCGAGCTGGTGGCGCGCGTCTCGGCCCTGCTGCGCCGCGCCTACCCGTCGCAGAACAGCGCCGAGCAGCTGCAATTCGGTCCCTACACCTTCGAGACCCGCCCGGGCCGCCTGCTCAAGGACGGTTCGGTGATCGACGTGACCCAGAAGGAATTCTCGCTGGCGCTGCTGTTCTTCAGGAATATCGGCCGCCCGCTGTCGCGCGCCTACATCCACGAATCCGTGTGGGTCCGGGAGAACGACGTGCCATCGCGCACCATGGATACCCACGTTTCGCGCGTACGCAACAAGCTCCATCTTCGGCCAGAGAACGGTTTCCGCCTTGTGCCGGTCTACAGCTATGGCTACCGGCTGGAAAAGCTCGGCGCCTAGGCGGCCCGCCTGAAACCCTGTCAGCAAGAGGGTATAATGGCGCCAGTCCATTGACCCTCGCCTTCCCCCCGAAATGCAACTGCTTGCCGTCGGCCTGAACCACACCACAGCACCGGTCTCGCTACGCGAGCAGCTGGCGCTCGCCCCCGACCAGATCGGCACGGCGGTGCAGTCGGCGCGCGGCTGGTTCGCGCGCCAGGGATCGAATGGCGCTGAAGAAGCGGCGATCCTGTCGACCTGCAACCGCACCGAGATGTATGCGGCCATCAAGCTGCCCGATCCTCTCGATGCTTCCGCCCAGTTCCTGGCGCACTACCATGCCCTGAACTACGCCGAGCTGCGCCCCCACCTGTACCTGCTGCCGCAGGACGACGCCGTGCGCCACGCCTTCCGCGTCGCTTCCGGCCTCGATTCGATGGTGCTGGGCGAGCCGCAGATCCTGGGCCAGATGAAGGACGCGGTGCGCACCGCCGACGCCGCCGGCGGCCTGGGCACCTATCTGCACCAGATGTTCCAGCGCACCTTCGCGGTCGCGAAGGAAGTACGCACTACCACCGAGATCGGCGCCCACAGCGTGTCGATGGCTGCCGCCGCGGTGCGCCTGGCGCACCGCATCTTCGACCGCATCGCCGACCAGCACGTGCTGTTCATCGGCGCCGGCGAGATGATCGAGCTGTGCGCGGCCCACTTCGCGGCCCAGAATCCGAAGTCGGTCACCATCGCCAACCGCACCATGGAGCGCGGCGAGGCGCTGGCCACGCGCTACAACGGCCGCGCGATCCGCCTGGCCGACCTGCCGGACAACCTGCAGGGGTTCGACATCGTGATCTCGTGCACCGCCTCGACCCTGCCGCTGATCGGCAAGGGCCTGGTCGAGCGCGCCGTCAAGGCGCGCCGCCACCGCCCGATGTTCATGGTCGACCTGGCGGTGCCGCGCGATATCGAACCCGAAGTCGCGCGCCTGGACGATGTGTTCCTGTACACGGTCGACGACCTGGCCCAGGTGGTGCAGACCGGCATGGAAAGCCGCCAGGCCGCCGTGCGCCAGGCCGAAGCCATCATCGAGACCCGGGTCCAGTCCTTCATGCACTGGGTCGGCGACCGCGCCGTGGTGCCGGTGATCCGCGACCTGCAACAGTCGGGCGAGCTGCTGCGCCAGGCCGAACTGGAGCGCGCGCGCAAGATGCTGGCGCGCGGCGACGACGCCGAAGCGGTGCTCGAAGCACTGTCGAAAGGCCTCACCGCCAAGTTCCTGCACGGCCCGCAGCAGGCCCTGCACCAGGCCGAGGGCGACGACCGCGCGCGCCTGGCCGACCTGCTGCCGCAGATGTTCCGCGGCCGCCGTTAGCGCCCCTGTCCTGTCGGCGGCCTTGCCCGCCCGCGTCGTCCCTGACGCATCCCGGCCGCCACGCGGCCATGCCGATTCCCGTTATTTTCCGAGACTGCCCATGAAACCTTCCATGCTGTTCAAGCTGGACCAACTCGCCAACCGCCTCGTCGAGCTGGATGAACTGTTAATGAGCGAAGGCGCCACCGCGAACATGGACAGCTACCGCAAGATGTCGCGCGAGCGCGCCGAGCTGGCGCCGCTGGTGGACGTGTATCGCCAGTACCAGGGCGCGCTCGGGGATACCGAAGCGGCGCAGGAGCTGCTGCAGGATCCGGAGATGAAGGACTTCGCCCAGGAAGAAATCGGGGCCGCGAAGGAGCGCATGGCGGGCCTCGAGCTGGAACTGCAGAAAATGCTGCTGCCGAAGGACGCCAACGACGAGCGCAATATTTTCCTGGAGATCCGCGCCGGCACCGGCGGCGACGAATCGGCCCTGTTCGCGGGCGACCTGCTGCGCATGTACACACGCTTCGCCGAACGCAACCGCTGGCAGGTCGAGATGGTGTCCGAGTCGGCGTCCGACCTGGGCGGCTACCGCGAAGTCATCGTGCGCGTGGTCGGCAACGGCGCCTATTCGAAGCTGAAATTCGAATCGGGCGGCCACCGCGTACAGCGCGTGCCGGCCACCGAGACGCAGGGCCGCATCCACACCTCGGCCTGCACGGTGGCGGTGATGCCCGAGGCCGACGAAGTCGAGGACGTCGACATCAACCCGGCCGACCTGCGCATCGACACCTACCGCGCCTCGGGCGCCGGTGGCCAGCACATCAATAAAACAGATTCCGCGGTGCGGATTACCCACCTGCCGACCGGCCTGGTGGTGGAATGCCAGGACGATCGCAGCCAGCACAAGAACAAGGCTTCGGCCATGAAAGTGCTGGCGGCGCGCCTGAAGGACGCCCAGTTGCGCGAGCAGCAGTCGAAGGAAGCGGCCACCCGCAAGAGCCTGATCGGCTCGGGCGACCGCAGCGAACGCATCCGCACCTACAACTTCCCGCAGGGCCGCCTGACCGACCACCGCATCAACCTGACCTTGTACAAGCTCGACTTCATCATGGACGGCGACCTGAAGGAACTGACCGATGCGCTGGCCCAGGAACACCAGGCCGAGCTGCTGGCGGCGCTGGGCGACTAAAAGCGATAAGCTGACTTAAGTCATTGTTAAGTTGCCAGATTGAAAATGCACGACGTCGGGCATGGCCGCTTCGTGCGAGAATAAGCTTGCTTCGCCCCCGGTACACGTTCTGAGAAAGCCACGCATGCCCACCAACCGCCAGGTCCTGTTCGCCATTTCACTGATCTCCTTCGCGCTGATCGGCTTCGCCCTCTACCTGCAACACGCCATGGAGATGCGGCCCTGCCCGCTGTGCGTGATCCAGCGCTATCTGTTCCTGGCAGTCGGCGTGTGCGCCCTGGCCGGCGCCATCGGCGGCAAGATCCGCGCCGGCGCGATCCTGGCCCTGCTGGCGGCCATCGGTGGCCTGGTCACGGTCGGCAAGCACCTGTACGTGATCGCCAATCCCGGTTTCTCGTGCGGCATCGATCCGATGGAAACCATGCTCAACAAGATCCCGACGGCCGAATACCTGCCGTGGCTGTTCCGCGCCGACGGCCTGTGCGAAGGCGCGACCGACGCCATCCTCGGCCTGGCGATCCCGCAATGGTCGGCGGTCTGGTTCGTGGTGCTGACCGTGCTGCTGGGCTGGGTGCTGCTGCGCACATCGCGCACCGGGCGCGCATGATCGAGGCCGGCGCCACCCTCGGGCAGGTGCGGCTGTCGCTGCCGCTCGATCCGCTCGAGAACCGCATCCTGCTGTGCCATGCGCTGCGCCTGCCGCGCGTGGCCCTGATCACGCAATCCGAACGCGTGCTGACGGTTGACGAAGCGGCGCATCTCGACACCCTGGTGCGGCGCCGCCTGGACGGCGAGCCGATCGCCTACATCGTCGGCGAACGCGAATTCTTCGGGCTGCCGTTCAAGGTGAGCCCGGCGGTGCTGATCCCGCGCCCCGACACCGAACTGATCGTGGAACTCGCGCTCGAGCGCCTGGCCACTGGCCAGCGCGTACTCGACATGGGCACCGGCAGCGGCGCCATCGCCGTTTCCATCGCCTATACGCGGCCGGATGCCGAGGTCACGGCGCTCGACGTCAGCGAAGAGGCCCTCGAGATCGCGCGCGCCAATGCCGCCGCCAACGGCGCGCGCGTGCGCTGCCTGCGTAGCGACTGGTACGCGGTATTGAACGGGGAGCGCTTCCACCTGATCGTCTCGAATCCGCCGTACATCGTGGCGGGCGACCGCCACCTGGGCGAGGGCGACCTGCGCTTCGAGCCGGTGGACGCCCTGACCGACCATGCCGACGGCCTGTCCGACCTGCGCACCATCGTCGACGGCGCCGCGCCGCACCTGGAACACGGCGGCTGGCTGCTGCTCGAGCATGGATACGACCAGGCCGAGGCGGTACGCGCCATGCTGAAGGCGCGCGGTTTCAACGAGGTGCAGAGCTGGCGCGACCTGGCCGGCATCGAACGCGTGAGCGGAGGTCGTCGCGCGATGGCTTCCTAAGGCGCGCGCTTCCTGGATGGGCTTGTTAAAATGACCAGTCTAGATTCCGGAGCCTGCATGCGCATCCTGTTCGCCTCATTCATGCTGCTCGCGCCGCTGGCCTGCGGCGCCGGCGCGCCTATGGTCAGCACGACGCCTGCCACCACCGTGCAGGCGGCCGAGACGCCGTCCGCACAGGCCGCGCAGCTGTATGAACGCGACTGGCAGTGGCAGTTGCGCCATGCTCCCGAAAAAGCCACCGCCCTGGGCGTGCATCGCTACAACGCCTGGCTCGCCGATACCACGCTGGCCGGCCGCGCGGCCGCGCTCGCGCATGAACGCGCGATGCTGGCGGCGGCCCAGGCCATCGACCGCACGCAGCTGGCCGGCGAAGAGCAGGTGTCCTACGACCTGTTCGTGGCCGACAAGGAGCGCCTGGTCGCGGCCGGCGCCTCGAGGCCCTTCGATCCGCTGCCGATCACCGCCTACGACGGCTTGCAGGTGCGGCTGCCGCGCCTGGTCGCGCAGATGCCGTTCACGAACGACGCCGACTACCTGGCCTACCTGGCGCGCCTGCAGGCGCTGCCAGCCCACGTCGACGGCCTGCTCGAGCAGCTGCGCGCCGGCAGGCAAGCCGGCTGGACGATCCCGAAAGCCGCCATCGCGCCGGTGCCGGACGCCTTGCGCGCACTGCGCGAAAAGCTCGTCGACGGCCCGCTCGGCGCACCCTTCCAGCGCATCCCGGCGACCATCGCGCCCGAGGTGCGCGAGCAGTTGCGCGCGGCCGGCAAGGCGGCATTGAGCGGCCAGGTGGCGCCGGGCCTGCGCAGGCTCGAGGACTTCCTGCGCCAGGAATACGTGCCGAGTGCACGCGACAGCATCGGCGCCGCGGCGCTGCCGGGCGGCCTCGAATGGTATGCCCAGCTGGTCAAGGACAGCACCACCACCGCCATGACGCCGGCCCAGGTGCATGCGCTCGGCCTGCAAGAGGTAGCGCGCCTGCGCGCCGAGATCGAAGGCCTGATCCCGCGCACCGGCTTTCGTGGCGGCTTCCCCGAATTCATCGCCTTCGCGCGCAGCGACCGGCGCCTGTTCTTCACCGACGCGGCGGCCCTGCTCGACCGCTACCGGCGCACGCTGGCGCTGGCCCAGGCCAGGGTCGGCCGCGTGGCCACGCTGGTCCCGGCGGCCGGCATCGTCGTCAAGCCGATGGGCGACAGTGCCGGCGGCGGCCAGCCGGCCGCCTATTACGAAGCCGGCAGCGCACAGCGCACCGCCGCGCTGGTGGTCGACACCGCGCGCCTGGATGCGCGCCCGATCTGGCAGGTCGACACCATCGCCCTGCACGAGGCGGTGCCGGGCCACCACCTGCAGGCCGCAGGCGCCCAGGAGCTCGACCTGCCAGCATTCAGGCGCCACGGCTGGTACGACGCCTTCGGCGAAGGCTGGGCCACCTATGCCGAGAGCCTGGGCCCCGAACTCGGCCTGTTCCAGGATCCGTTCTCGCTGTTCGGCCACCTGAACGAAGAGATGTTCCGCGCCGCGCGCCTGGTGGTCGACACCGGCATCCACGCGCACGGCTGGTCGCGCCAGCAGGCGATCGATTACCTGAACACGCACACCGCGAATCCGCCGCGCGACAACGAGGCCGAGGTCGACCGCTATATCGCGCGCCCGGCGCAGGCGCTGGGCTACCAGGTCGGCCAGCTGAGCATCCTGGCGCTGCGCACCCAGGCGCGCGCCGCGCTGGGCAAGCAGTTCGACCTGCGCCGCTTCCACGACGCCGTGCTGGGCGGCGGCGCGCTGCCGCTGTCCGAGCTGGGAAGCCGGATCGGGCGCTGGATCGCGGCCGAGAAGGATCCGGCGACGCGCGCCGCCGCCGCGCAAGCCGACGCCGGGGCCGACACCGGCATCGACGCGGCCTTCAACGCCGACTTCGAATCGCGGCCGATGCCGGGCTGGGAGCCGGCCTTCGATTTCGATTTCTTGCTCGACGGCGAGCTGCCGCCGGGCTACGACCCGGGCCCGTCGCCCGATTTCGAACCACCCGCCCTGCCGGCGCCGCCGCCGGTGCGCAAATCCGTCCGGGCGCCGGCCTGGGTTGAATGAGGGGCGCCCGAACGCGCCGTCCGTTTTTCGGTTAATCTCTGCTCCAATCGAAATAGCAGTATAAGAAAGGAAACACCGTGTCGAACCAATTCAACCGCCGCCTGGCCATGCTCGACGACGACGAACACCGCGCCCTGCTGGGCCAGGGCCTGCGCGGCATCGAACGCGAAACCCTGCGCGTCGACGCAGCGGGACAACTGGCGCGCACGCCGCACTCCCCGGCACTCGGTTCGGCCCTGACGCACCCGCACATCACCACCGACTACGCCGAGGCGCTGCTCGAATTCATCACCCCGGCCGAACACGATATCGCGCTGGCGCTGCACCGCCTCGATGCGATCCACCGCTATGCCTATGCCAAGCTGGGCGACGAGATGTTGTGGGGCGTGTCGATGCCGGGCGAACTGCCGCCCGAAGAAGAGATCGAGATCGCCTGGTATGGCGCCTCGAATATCGGCATGCTCAAGCACGTGTACCGGCGCGGCCTGGCCCTGCGCTATGGCAAGGCGATGCAATGCATCGCCGGCATCCACTACAATTATTCGCTGCCGGAACGGCTGTGGCAGCTGTTCGCGCAAGACGAAGGGGTCACCGAGGAACGCCGCCACGCGCTGCGCGACTTCCAGTCCGAGAGCTATATCGCGATGATCCGCAACTTCCGCCGCTATTCCTGGCTGCTGATGTACCTGTTCGGCGCGACCCCGGCCCTGACTACCGGCTTCCTGCGCGGCCGCGAACACAATCTCGAGACACTGTCCGACGACACCTTGTACCTGCCGTACGCGACCAGCCTGCGCATGAGCGACCTGGGCTACCAGAACGATGCCCAGTCGGGCCTGCGTCCGCACGAGAACAGCCTGGAAAGCTATGTCACGAGCCTGATGGATGCAGTCAACCGTCCCTACGAACCCTATGCGAAACTGGGCACGCAGAAGGACGGCGAATGGATCCAGCTGTCGACCAATGTGCTGCAGATCGAGAACGAGTACTACTCGACCATCCGTCCCAAGCGCGTGATCCGCACCGGCGAGCGTCCCGTGCAGGCCCTGTGCAACCGCGGCGTGCAGTACATCGAGGTGCGCTGCCTCGACGTCGATCCGTTCGAGCCGGTCGGCATCGCCCTCGACACCGGCCGCTTCCTCGATGCCTTCCTGCTGTTCTGCGCACTCGAAGAAAGCCCGCTCATCAGCGCCCACGACAGCCAGCTGCACGCCCGCAACTTCGCGCGCACCGTCAAGGAAGGGCGCCGCCCCGAGCTGACCCTGACCCGCGACGGCCTCGAGGTGCCGCTCACCGAATGGGCGCTGGAACTGATCGAGCGCATCCGCCCGGTGGCGCAGCTGCTGGACGACCAGCACAACGAAGGCGACGTGCACCAGGCTTCGCTCGGCAAGCAGAAGGCGAAGGTCGAGGATCCTGCACTCACCCCGTCGGCGCGGGTGCTGGAAGAAGTGCGCGCGCTCGGCTCGGCCGCGGCCTTCGGCCTGCAGCAGAGCCGCCTGCACGCGGCCACGTTCCGCGACAGCCCGTTGATGCCGGCCGAAGAGGCGCTGTTCGACGAGATGGCGGCCAGCTCGCACGCCGAGCAGGCGAATATCGAAGCGACCGATACCGGCAGCTTCGACGCCTTTGTTGCGGCCTACAACAGCAGTAAGCTATGCTCCAACAACTAAGATAGCCGCCAGTCGCGGTGCCCGATCGATTCCGCAGCCGCGAGGACCATTTGCTCACGTTTTACAACGAACACCATGCCCAGCATGACGGCCGCGTCGAGATCCATCGCGGCGAGCTGGTGCCGTGTTCCGAAAAACCCGAGCGCGCCGCCATCGTGCTGAAAGAATGCGAGCGGCGCGGCCTGGGCGCGATCGTCACGCCGCACGGCGTGCCCCTCATGACGCTCGAGCGGGTGCACAGCCCGCGCTACCTGCACTTCCTGCGCACGGCCTGGAGCGAGTGGATCGGTCTCGACGCGCGCAATGCCGGCAAGGATGCCTTCCCGGCGGTATGGCCGGTACGCACCCTGCGCGACGACGTCGAGCCCGAGAACTTCTGCGCCCGCCTCGGCCTGTATTCGATGGACGCCGGCACCCCGCTGACGGGCGGCACCTGGATCGCGGCCAAGACCGGCGCCGACTGCGCGGTCAACGCGGCCCACGCCCTGCAGCGCGGCGAGCGCGGCACCTTTGCGCTCACCCGTCCGCCGGGCCACCATGCGGGCGCGGATTTCTTTGGCGGTTCCTGCTTCCTGAACAATGCCGCGCTGGCGGCCCAGCACCTGCTGGACGACGGCCTGGAACGGGTCGCCATACTCGACATCGACTACCACCACGGCAACGGCACCCAAAGCATTTTTTATCACCGCAGCGACGTGCTGTTCGTCTCGATCCACGCCGACCCGCGCCTGGAGTATCCGTTCTATCTCGGCCATGCCGACGAGACCGGGAGCGGCGCCGGCGTCGGCCACACCATGAACATCCCGCTGGCGCCCGGTTGCGGCAGCGGCGCCTGGTTTGCGGCGCTGGAAACGGCCTGCCTCAAGATCGCGATGGCGCGGCCGCAGGCGCTGGTGGTGTCGCTCGGCGTCGATACGGTCGCGCAAGGGCGCGATCCGCGCTTCGGCCTGCAGGGCGGCGACTTCCTGCGCATCGGCGAACGCATCGCCCACCTGGGGCTGCCGACGGCCTTCATGTTCGAGGGCGGCAATCCAGGTCCCGAACTCGGCATCCATACCGTCAACGTGCTGGAAGGTTTCGAGACCGCCGCAGAATGATATTCGCTTCACATTCAACCACCACCGCTTCGCATCCATGACCACCCCTAGCCTGATCGACTGGCAATTCTCGCGTTTCGCCGACTTGTCTCCGTTCGACCTGTACGAAGTGCTGGCCCAGCGCCAGAACGTCTTCATCCTCGAGCAGACCTGCCTGTATCCCGACATCGACGGCCACGACCTCGATGCCCATCACCTGCTGGGCTGGCGCACCGTGGACGGCAAGCGCAGCCTGGCCGCCTACCTGCGCGTACTGGCGCCGGGCGCCAAGTACGACGAGATGTCGATCGGCCGCGTGATCACCACCCCGGCCGCGCGCGGCACCGGCGCCGGCCGCGCCCTGATCGACGAAGGCATCCGCCAGGCCGAGGCACTGCATCCGGGCCACCGCATCCGCATCGGCGCCCAGCAATACCTGGAACGCTTCTACGGCAGCTTCGGCTTCCAGACCGTCTCGGAACCCTACGACGAAGATGGCATCATGCACATCGATATGCTGCGCTGATCGCGTGGATCAGTGGCAGTTGCGCGGCCGGCGGCCGGCCTCGCGGTCCTTCTTCGCCTCGCGGTCGCACTCGAGCTTGCGCACCATCTCGAGGCTGTCCTTGCTGTTCTGGGTCGCGATGCGCTGGCGCTCGAGCGCATTGAGCTTTTCGCTATCGCGCCGGCTTTGCTGCTTGAGCATGCAATCGGTGTAGTCGCGCGAACCCTGGCCGGCGCCGAAGGTGGCGCAGGTATTGTTATCCTCGGAGAGGTTCGCGTAGCGCCGTTGTTCCGACGACTCGCATGCGGCAAGTCCCGCGCCCAGCGCAGCGACGAGAGCCAGCGTCGATAGCGGGCGGCCCGCGTTGAGGTAAGTTCGGTTCATTCTGTAGTTCTCCTGTCTGGATAGCCCGGCGCACGACCATCGTGGCCGCCAGGCGTGGCGTCGCCACACAAGACAGTAGAACAGCCCGGGATTGCAGGATCATGGGCTCACGGCTTATCGACCGCGGCGGGCCGCGCCGCGCGCAATTCGACGCGCGCGAGCGTGCCGCCGCCGGGTGCGCCGAGGAGCGCCACGCGACCGCCGTGGCGCTCGACCACCTGCTGCACCAGGTGCAGGCCAAGCCCGCTGCCGGCCGAGCGCGGACGCAGGCGGTGGAACGGTTCGAACACGCGTTCGCGCTCTTCGGGCGGGATGCCCGGGCCGTCGTCCTCGACCTCGAACGCCGCGCCCTGCACGCGCACGATCACATGGCGGCCGCCATGCCCGATCGCGTTCTGCACCAGGTTCGTCAACACCCGCTCGAGCGCGCCGGCATCGCCCTGGATCGCTTGTGCATGCTCGACCATGACCTCGATCGTGCGCTCGGCGGCGATCAGGAGCGGCGCCAGTTCGCCGGCCACGCGCCGCGCCAGCGCGGCCAGGTCGACTTCGTCGTCGTGGCGCGCGGCATCCAGGCGCTGCAGGTCGAGCATCTGTTCGGCCAGGTTGGCCAGCCGTTCGACGTCGCTGCCGAGCCGGCGCATGGCCGGGTCGTCGGCCGCATCGACCTTGACCCGCAGGATGGCGATCGGCGTGCGCAATTCGTGGGCGGCCGAGGCGATGAAGCGCCGCTGCCGCTCGTAGCCTTCGTCGAGACGGCCGAGGGCGTCGTTCACCGCGCGCACCAGCGGTGCGATCTCGGCCGGCACCTGCGCTTCGCTCAGGCGCATGCCGCGCCGGCCGGCGTCGATCTGCTCGGCTTCGTGCGCGATCCTGGCCACGCCGGCCAGAGAACGCCGCACGATCCACGGGATGACGACCAGCGACACCACGACCATCACCAAAAAGATCGGCAGGGCCGTGACACCCGAGGCCGCGATGACGGTAATGTCTATTCGCACCAGCTTGCCATGTCCCAGGATCGCTACCGGTCCGGCGGGCGAGTCTTCGCGCCGGATCACGGCGCTCAGCGCATGGGGCGCGAAGCGGTCACGTACATGTCCGTAGGAAAGATGGCGCAGGAGGCCGGTCGAAGCCGCAAACTCCGCCGGCACCTGGCCGAAGCTGACACGGCGGCCATCGTCGTCTTCGGCCACGAACCACATCGCCGGCGTCTCGGCGCGCAGCGCGGCCAGTTCCTGCGTCATGCGCACCGCCAGGCCGCCATCGTCGGCGCGCACAATGGCGGCGGCGATCACAGGGGTGATGCGCTCGTCGGTGTAGGCGCCGCCGCTGTCGGCGCGCAGCGCCAGCGCGACGATGATGGGAAAGCTGACGACCAGGATGGCGAGCTGGAACAGCAGCGGCTGGACGATCAGCGGCCGCTTGAGCGATGGCGGCCTGCGCTTCACGGCCGCGCCTGCAACAGGTAGCCGACGCCCTTGATCGCGTGGATCTCGACTTGTGCGCCGGCCGCGGCCAGCTTGCGGCGCAGGCGCGAGATATGGGAGTCGAGCGTGTTCGACTGGATCACATCGTCGAAGCCGTATACGCCCTGCTCGAGCGTTTCGCGCGGCACGGTGCGCCCGCGGCGCTTGACGAGCGTGGCCAGCACGCGCAGCTCGCGCCGGGCGAGATCGAGCCGCAGGCCGGCCACGCTCGCCTCGTCGTTGGCGATGTCGAACACGAGCGCGCCGACGTGGATTTCTTCAGGACCGAGTTCCGCGGGGCGGCGCCGCACCGCGCGTATGCGCGCGAACAATTCCTCGAGCGCGAAGGGCTTGACCAGGTAATCGTCGGCGCCCTCGTCGAGGCCGGCGACGCGGTCGAGCAGGTCGCCGCGCGCGCTCAGCACGATGACGGCCAGGCCGGCAATCGCGGCGCGCAAGGCGGGCACCAGCGTCAGGCCATCGCCATCCGGCAGGGTGCGATCGAGCAGGACCAGGTCGTAGGCATGCAGGCGGCACGCCTCGCGCGCAAGCGCCAGGCTGTCGACGTGATCGACGACGAATTTCTCGCGTTCGAGCGCACCGACGACCGTGGCGGCCAATTCGGTTTCGTCTTCTACCAGCAGGATTCTCATCGGGCATTTTCCATGGACAAGGGCGCGCAGCATGGCGCGCTCGACCGAGCATACCTGCTGCGCATTGCGGCAACATGGCGACGCATCGCCGACGCAGGCGCTTGGCGTCAGGATGCTGCCACCCGGCCAGCGCCCAGTAAGATCACCGCCGCCGCCAGCAGGAGCCACGCTGGCGGTTCGCCGGGCGGGACCGGCGCAGCGGCGCTACAGGCCGCAAATACCTTGGCCGGCACTGGCCCGGGCGGCGCGGCGTCCGCCAAGGGCGGCAGCAGGAGGACAATGACCAAGATGAAAGATCGCATGATCGGCTCGGCATGAAAAGCCCCGAGCATGGCCCGCCGCCGCCCGCCAGCATGTGCGCCGGCTCAGCCGTGCGCGAAAAAAAACCGGGGCATGGCCCCGGTTCGTGGATCGCGACGCGGTGCGCCCGCTTACTCGACCTTGCTCAGGACAATCTCGAACACCAGGCCCGAATTGCCCGGAATCTGACCGCGGCCCGGCGCGCCGTAGCCGAGGCCGGACGGGACCAGGACGGTGCGCTTGCCGCCAACCTTCATGCCGGTGACGCCCTGGTCGAAACCGGGAATGACGCTGCCGTCGCCGAGGACGAAGGGTTTCAGTTCGCCCGCCTCCATGCGCGTGCCCTTGAAGTCGGCGGCCTTGTCGTTGTACAGCCACAGCGTGTATTGGGTGGTGACGCGCTTGCCCTTGGCCGCGACGGCGCCGGTGCCGACGGTATCGTCCTTGAAGGTCAGCGTGGCAGGGCTGCTGACGACAGGCTTGTTATCGTCGTCGCTGCCGCCGCCGCAGGCGGTCAGGGCGAGCATGGCGGCAAAGGCGGCGATCAGGGGGAACTTCAGCTTCATGGGGTGTCCTCGACAAGGAAAGGCAAACAAGGTTTGTGCAACGAAGCCCCGTACCTTATCGAATCAGTCGCATGAAACTGTCCATAATTTGTCTAATAATTGTAGTTTAGCAATGAGGGCCTGCTAGCAAAGCTGACGTTTTTGCACAACACCCGAAAGGAAGACCTTCCGGGCAGCCCCATTTCGGGCTCAAATCTCGATCTGCGTCCCCAGCTCGATCACCCGGTTGCTGCGGATCTGGTAATAGTCGGCCGCGCTGCGCGCATTGCGCGACATCGCGACGTACAGGTGCTCGCGCCACGGCGCCATGCCGCCGCCGGGGGCCGAGATCACGGTCTGGCGCGCGATGAAGAACGAGGTTTCCATCATCTCGAACGACAGGCCCAGCGCAGCGCAGCGGTCGAGGATGTCCGGAATATCGGCCTCGTCCTTGAAACCGTAGTGGATGTTCAGCTGGTAGCAGTTGTGGCCCAGGTCGACGATGTCGATCTGTTCTTCGAACGGTACCCAGGGTTCTTCGCGCATGTGCACAGTCAGGAACACGACCCGCTCGTGCAGCACCTTGTTGTGCGACAGGTTGTGCAACATCGCATGTGGTACGCCATCGCTTTCGCCGCGCAGGAAAATCGCCGTGCCCGGCACCCGGGTCGGCGGCGCCACGAACAGCGATTCCATGAAGGCGTCGAGCGGGATCGCGTGTTTCTGCAGGTTTTCGAACACCAGCCCGCGACCGCGCTTCCAGGTCAGCATCAAGGTCAGCAGCACGCCTCCCATCAGCAGCGGGAACCAGCCGCCGTGGAAAATCTTGGTGCTGGTGGCCGAGAACAACAGCACGTCGATCACCAGGAAGACGCCGGTCGCCCCCACGCACAACCACAGCGGCAGGCGCCAGCGGTAACGGGTGACGAAGAAGGTCAGCACGGTGGTCATCGTCATGGTCGCCGTGACCGCGATGCCGTAGGCGCCGGCCAGCTCGTCCGACGAGCCGAAGCCGATCACGGCGATGAGCACCACCGCCAGCTGCAGCCAGTTGACGGCCGGGATATAGATCTGGCCGATCTCGCTTTCCGAGGTATGCATGATGCGCATGCGCGGCAGCAGGCCGAGTGCGATCGCCTGCTTGGTCATCGAATACGTGCCCGAGATCGTCGCCTGCGAAGCGATCACGGCCGCCATCGTCGACAGGATCACCAGCGGGATCACGCTCCAGGTGCCGAGCTGGTGGTAGAACGGGTTTTCGACCGCGCCCGGGTCGGCGATCAACAGGCCGCCCTGGCCCAGGTAGTTCAGGGTCAGCGCCGGGTAGGCGATCAGGAACCAGGCGGTGCGGATCGGCTTGGCGCCGAAGTGGCCCATGTCGGCATACAGCGCCTCGGCGCCGGTAATCGCCAGCACCACCGCGCCGAGCGCGATGAAGGCCAGCAGTTTATTGTCCAGCATGAAGTGCGCCGCATGCCAGGGATTGAGCGCGTTCAGGATTTCGGGCGATTCGAGGATATTGACGATGCCCATCGCGGCCAGGGCCAGGAACCACACCAGCATCACCGGACCGAAGAAGCGGCCGATGCCGGCCGTGCCGTGCCGTTGCACGCTGTACAGGGCCACCAGCACCACGACTGCCAGCGGCACCACGTAGTGCGACATGCCGGGCGCCGCCACCTCGAGCCCCTCGATCGCGCCCAGCACCGAAATCGCCGGCGTGATCACGCTATCGCCATAGAACATGGTGGCGCCGATGACGCCGATCGCCAGCAGCGGGAAGCTCCAGCGCGAATTGCGCGCCACCGAGGTGGTCGCCAGCGCCATCAGGGCCATGATGCCGCCCTCGCCGCGGTTGTGCGCCCGCAGCACCAGGGTCACGTACTTGAGCGAAACGATGACCGTCAGCGCCCAGAAGATCAGCGAGATGACGCCGAGGATATTCGGGGTGTTCAGCGGCAGGCCGTGGGTATCGTCGAATACCGCGCGCAGCGTGTACAGGGGGCTGGTGCCGATGTCGCCGTAGACGATGCCGACCGCGGCCAGGGTGAGCGCAGCCAGGCTGCTTTTCTTGCTATCTGATGTCAAGATGTCACCATCGCTTTTGTATTGGTGCGGCGCACCATAAAATAGTGGCTGGAAAAAAGCAAGAATATTTCGTTGTGCATCATACACTGGTGCAAATACAGGCCCGCGCCAGCAGCCCTGTGCGGTTTCAGGGATAATGTTATCCCTGCAATCCAATCCCCATCCCCCATGCGTTCCGGCATCATCTACGCGGCCCTGGCCTTTCTCTGCTGGGGGCTGTTCCCCATCTATTTCCACGCCCTGGGTGAGGTACCGCCGATGCAGATCCTGGCGCACCGGATGCTGTGGTCGCTCGGCTTCCTGCTGATCGTGCTGATATTGCGGCGCCAGTGGAAGTGGCTGAGTGTCGTGCGCCAGCCGCGGGTATTCTTCAGCTTCGTGCTATCGGCCCTGCTGCTCAGCGCCAACTGGCTGGTGTACATCTGGTCGGTCGCCAACCACCACGTGATCGAGGCCAGCCTCGGCTATTTCATCAATCCGCTGGTCAACATCATGCTGGGCTACCTGATCTTGAAGGAACGCCTGCGCAGCGTGCAGTGGGTGGCGATCGCCATCGCCGCGCTCGGCGTCGGGTGGCTCACCTGGCAGACCGGTACGGTGCCGTGGATCGCCCTGTTCCTCGCCTTCTCGTTCGGCAGCTACGGCCTGCTGCGCAAGACCGCGGCGCTCGGCGCGCTCGAGGGCCTGTCGTTCGAGACCATCGTGCTGTTCCCGCTGGCGGCCGCCTACGTCATCTGGCTGACGGTGCAGGGCGAGAACGTGTTCATCAATACCGATTCCGACCTGACGCGCGTGCTGCTGGTAATGGCCGGTCCGCTCACCGCGATCCCGCTGCTGCTGTTCGCCAGCGGCGCGCGCCGGATTCCGCTGTCGATCCTGGGACTACTGCAATACCTGTCGCCGACCCTGCAATTCCTGCTTGGCGTGTGGCTGTTCAAGGAAGCCTTCAGCGCCGATCGCCTGGTCGGCTTCGCGCTGATCTGGGGTGCGCTGCTGCTGTTCGCCGGCGAAGGCCTGCTGCGCCGGTCGGCGCCGGCCGCCAAGACCTGATCGCGCGCAGCGTCGCACGGGATTTCCATGGCATCGGCCAAGAAATCCTGTGTCGGGCGCGGGTTCTGTCGTATCCTGTGCACCTTAAACAACATCAGAGTCAAAGCATGGCCAATTACGTCTATACCATGAACCGCGTGGGCAAAATCGTCCCGCCGAAACGTCAAATTCTCAAGGACATCTCGCTGTCCTTCTTCCCGGGCGCCAAGATCGGCGTGCTGGGCCTGAACGGCTCGGGCAAGTCGACCCTGCTCAAGATCATGGCCGGCATCGACACCGACATCCAGGGCGAAGCGCGCCCGATGCCGGGCCTGAACATCGGCTACCTGCCGCAAGAACCACAGCTCGACCCAGAAAAAACCGTGCGCCAGGAGGTCGAATCCGGCCTGGGCGAAGCCTTCGAGGCGCAAGCCAAGCTGGAAGCCGTGTACGCCGCCTATGCCGAAGAAGACGCCGACTTCGACGCGCTGGCCAAGGAACAGGAACGCCTGGAATCGATCATCGCGGCGGCAGATGGCGGCAACCTGAACCTGCAGATGGAAATGGCGGCCGACGCACTGCGCCTGCCGCCGTGGGACCAGAAGATCGGCGTGCTGTCGGGTGGCGAGAAGCGCCGCGTGGCGCTGTGTAAACTGCTGCTGTCCAAGCCCGACATGCTGCTGCTCGACGAACCGACCAACCACCTGGATGCCGAATCGGTCGAGTGGCTCGAGCAATTCCTGCTGCGCTTCCCGGGCACCGTGGTCGGCATCACCCACGATCGCTACTTCCTCGACAACGCCGCCGAATGGATCCTGGAACTGGACCGCGGCCATGGCATCCCATGGAAGGGCAATTACTCGTCGTGGCTGGACCAGAAGCAAGCCCGCCTCAAGCAAGAAGAATCGACCGAATCGGCGCGCCAGAAGGCGCTGCAGAAAGAACTGGAATGGTCGCGCCAGAATCCGAAGGCGCGCCAGGCCAAGTCGAAAGCCCGCCTGGCCCGCTTTAACGAGCTGTCCGAGTTCGAATACCAGAAGCGCAACGAGACGCAAGAGATCTTTATTCCGGTGGCCGAGCGCCTGGGCAATGAAGTCATCGAATTCAAGAACGTCTCGAAGGCCTTCGGCGAGCGCCTGCTGATCGACAACCTGTCGTTCACCGTGCCGCCAGGCGCCATCGTCGGTATCATCGGCCCCAACGGCGCCGGTAAGTCGACCCTGTTCAAGATGATCGCCGGTAAAGAACAGCCGGACAGCGGCGAAGTCGCGATCGGCCAGACCGCACGCGTGTCGCTGGTCGACCAGCACCGCGACGAACTGGCCAATGCCAAGACCGTGTTCGAAGACGTCTCGGGCGGCGCCGACATGCTCAGCGTCGGCCGCTTCGAGATGCCGTCGCGCGCCTACCTGGGCCGCTTCAACTTCAAGGGTTCCGACCAACAGAAGATCGTAGGCAACCTGTCGGGCGGTGAACGCGGCCGCCTGCACCTGGCCAAGACCCTGCTACAAGGCGGCAACGTCCTGCTGCTCGATGAACCGTCGAACGACCTGGACGTGGAAACCCTGCGCGCACTCGAAGACGCGCTGCTCGAGTTCGCCGGTAGCGTGATGGTGATCTCCCACGATCGCTGGTTCCTGGACCGCATCGCCACCCACATCCTGGCCTTCGAAGGCGATTCGCAAGTGACCTTCTTCGACGGTAACTACCAGGAATACGAAGCCGACAAGAAGAAACGCCTGGGCGAAGAAGGCGCCAAGCCAAAGCGTATCCGCTACAAGCCGCTGACGACCTGATCGAAAATATAGACAGGTTGCAAGTGTCTGTTTCATAAGGGAAAGCCTGCCATTCGGCAGGCTTTTTTATTAGCGGAAACGGAACGCGGTCTGAATGTAAATTGTGTAAAACTCTGGAGTATCAGGACTCTCGAAAGCTTGTCGACCGCAGCCGCATTGCGCGCGCGGCGCCGGCCAGACCATGCTCAATTACCGCGACAACCGGGTTCCGGGTGGGACTTTCTTTTTCACAGTGCGCTTGCTCGATCGCGGCAGCATGCTGCTGACGGAGCAGATTTCCGCATTCGGCGAAGCCATGCGGCTGGCGCGTGCGCGCCGTCCCTTCCATGTCGACGCCTGGGCCGTCCTGCCCGATCACGCCCATGCGATCTGGACCCTGCCCCCGGGCGACCACGATTGCTCCAGCCGCTGGCGGGCGGTCAAGATCGCCTTTTCCAAGGCCTTGCGCAAGACCGGCCGGCCCGAGGTCGACGACGGCGCGGTGTGGGAGCGCCACTACCGCCATTACCGGGTGGGGCCGGACGACGATTACGCGGCCCTGGTCGACTACGTCCACACCGATGCCGTGCGCCATGGCCATTGCCTTGAGGCGCAGCACTGGCCCTGGTCGTCGCTGCACCGCTTCATCTCGGCCGGGCATGCGGCGCCCGAAGTGGCGATCATCGTGCCGCCGTGGGTGCATCGGCCGCAAGGCCAGGCATTGGCGCGGCTGTAGATGTCCCCGCTCATATCGCCTCGTCCAGCAACGAAAAAAGGCCCCGCAGGGCCTTTTTCGTTTGCTACACGCTCGGCTTAGAACGAGTATTTCGCGCCGATGGTCAGTGCATTTGGACGCACGCCGAAGTCGCGGGTGCCGCCGAAGCGTTCGTATTCGGCGATCACTGCCACGTCCTGGTTGATGTTGTACTGCACGCCCAGGGCGCCGTAGGCGTTGTTGTCGCTGTCACGACGGTTCAGCACAGCATTGTAGGCCGACAGTTCGTTGACGTCATGCGACACGCCCAGCTTGGCGTAGCCGACCAGCTTCTCGGTCAGCGGCGAGCTGAACTTGGCAGCGACGTAGGTCGAACGGCCATCTACCTGGCCGCTGGCGTTCGCGGCGCCCAGGCTGTAGTAGATGTCGGCGCTACGGAAGTCGGTGTGGCCGACTTCGACTGCCCAGTTCGGGGTGAACTCGTAGCCGCCGAACAGCTTGGCCGATGCCTTGATGGTATCGATGTCGGCGCTGGTTGCACCTGGGACACGGGCTTCATAATCGGTAGCCACCGCACCGACGCCAACATAGGCGCGTGGGGTGAATTCTTGTGCCTGGACTGCCGACACAGCGGCGGTGGTAGCGAGCAGTGCAACGATCAGCTTTTTCATCTCAATTCCTCTTCTTGTTCATCTGGCTCGTGATTCCCAACGAATCGCGATGTGACCAAGATAGCACTGCCGAAACGTCAAGTAAGTGGTGATTCAGTAAGAACTGTAAGAAAGTGTAACTTACTGACCGGCCGGTTATTAATATTTCTGCGTGGATCGAAGAGGTTGAAGCCAGTTTAGATGATTTTCCTGAAAGTTAGGTTGACCCGCGCTTGTAACGCGCGTGTCATCTTATTGATGCCATGCAACCAATATTTCTGGGTTTCACCGGACATCAACAACAGACTGCCATCCGTCAGATCCACTCGCACGGTCTTTTTGTTGTGTTTATGCTTCAGGATGAAGGTGCGGGCGGCGCCCAGGCTGAGCGATGCGATGGCCGGTCGCGGCCCCAGTTCCGGTTCATCGTCGCTGTGCATGCCCATGCTGTCGCGCTCGTTGCGGTAATAATTGAGCAGGACGCTGTTGAAGGACTGCCCGGTGGCCGCTTGCACCGCGCCACGCAGGGTCTCGAGCAGCGGCGTCAATGGCAATGGCTCGAGGCGCAGGCCCGAATAGGTATAGGCCGCGTCGCCATGCCAGGCGGAGAGGCGCGGCTGCAGATGGCGTTTGCCATAGACCACCACGGTCTCTTCGCGCCAAGCGGTCTCGGCGATCAGGCGCGCCATGACCTCGGCATTGGACCAGGGCAGCGGCAGCTGGGGCATCCAGGCAAGCTGGCCGTCTTCGAACGGGATCGGACGCAATATGGCGTCGGCGGCAAACAAATCCATCGTCAATAACAAGAGTAAAAACCACGGCTATCATGGTGGACTTTCCACCAATACCGCATTCTCGCATGGACAAACGCCATTTCCTCGGCGCCGCCTTAGTCACGGGCGTGGCGCCGGCATTCGCCAGCCGACCGGCGGCCCAAGCGGCCGGCCCAACGCTGCTGACCATCACCGGCGCGATCACGCGCAGCAACCGCGGCGCCCTCGATCCGGCGCTCGACCAGATGATGGCGAAACAAAAGCTGGCCTTCGACCGGGCCTATGCCCTGGACTTCGCGGCCCTGGCCGCCCTGCCGGCGCGCACCATCCGCCCGACCCTGGAATACGACGGCAAGCCGCACACCCTGCGCGGGCCCTTGCTGGCCGAGGTACTGGCCCAGGCCGGCGCCAGGCCGCGCGATGCGGCCAAGGTGTTGATGCGGGCGGTCGACGGCTATGCGGCCGTGCTCGAGATGTGGCAATTGCGGGCGTGGAACTTCATCGTCGCCACCCACCTGGATGGCAAGCCGATCCCGCTGGGCGGGTTGGGGCCGCTATGGGCCGTATATGACGCCGACCGGGTGCCGCAAATGGCAGCGCTCCCGGTGGCGCAACGTTTCGGCGCTTGCCCCTGGGCCCTGTATCACCTGGAAGTGATGGGGTAGAGAATCAGGCGTAGGCTTCGGCCAGGCTCATCACGCGTGGCGCCACCTTGATGCCGACATTGCCGAACAGGGCATCGATGGCGGCCAGGTTGGCGCTGCACTCTTCCGCCTTCCAGCCCTTGAACATATCGGTGCCATCTTTCTGGAAGTGCAGGTCGAGCACCTTGCCCTTGTCGCGGTGAACGTAGTTTTGCTGGTGGACGTTGTGGAAACCCAGCTCGGCAAGGCCGGCAAGCACGGTGTTCGGGGGGTTTTCCGGGTCGGTGGCCAGGAACACGCCAAAGGTCTTGCCCGGCGGTTTGGCGGCGATGTCGACCTCATAAATCCCTGGTGCCTTGGTTACACTCGTGCTCTTCAGAAACAACATAGATGTTCTCCTGGCGCGCCAGTGACCTACAGGACAGGACGCGCAATGCTTATTAGTCAGTCAGTCCTCAAGCATATTTCCATACGGGAACTTTGTCGACCTTTGTCTTGGGTTTCTTGGCGTTAGCGCATCAATAAACCAACAACTGTGGCGCCGATTAGCGCGGCGCAAGCCAGCATGCCCAAAATAAAGCCTGCTTCACGCTTGGCCGGGTCGCGGTAATAGCCCAGCGCGTACAGGATGCGGCCCAGGCACCACAGCAGGCCGCCGGCCGCCGCCCACACATCGCCCAGGAAGCTGGCGCACAGCCACAGGGGCACCAGTACCAGCGGCAGCATTTCCAGCGTGTTCATCTGGACACGGTGGGCGCGCTGGAACGCTTCGGGACCGTCCATCGATGGCGCTGGCACCTTGTAGCGCACGCGAGCATAGCCGGCGACGCCCCAGGTCCAGAAATAGACACCGAGAACAGCGAGCGTGGCCCAGGCGGTAAAGAACATCGTGTTTTTCCTTCGTTATTGGAATGGCAAAAAAATGAGGCGCTCAATCGCCGGCGCGCTTGCGCCGCGCCAGGTCGGCCGTCAACGGCAGCAGCGCCTCATACAGCTTGCCGGTCGCTTCATCCCACTCGAGCAAGGCCTGCTGCTGGCGCGCCACGGTCGCATGGTCGCCGCGCGCCACCGGGCCGCTCAGGGCCGCTGCTGGACCAAGGCGGAACACATTGGCCATGGTCTCGCTGGCCAGCGGGCGCGCCAGTTCGCGCGCCACATGTTCTGGCACGCCGGCCGCCTGGTAGGCGCGCAAGGCGGCGTCGAGCACCGTAGTCAGGTAGTTTGAGGCGAACACCGCCGCCGCGTGATAGACCGTCTTGGCCGCGGCATCGATCGGCACCGGGCGGGCGCCGATCGCCTCGAAGGCCGGGGTCAGGCGCGCCAGCGCCGCCGCGTCACCCTCGGTCCCGCAATAGGTGCCGGTGAAGTCGAGCGCCACTGCGTCGGGATCGGCGAAGCTGCGGATCGGGTGCACGCTGGCGACCAGCGCGCCCCTGTCCCGCAGTGCCTGCAGTTCGTTCGAGGCCTTGGCGCCGCTGCAGTGGAACACCACCGCATCGCGCAGCTTGTCCTGCTGCGCCTGCGCCAGCGCCGCCGCCATCGGCGCGATCTGGTCGTCGCTCACGGCCAGCAGCCAGATATCGGCCGGTCGCAGCGCCGCGAGATCGGCGCAAACCTGGCCGGCGCCAATGAAATCGACCGCCGCCCGGGCGCTGGCTTGCGAGCGGGTCAGCACGTCCTGCACTTCGAGGATGCCGCCGTGCGAAAACAGCCGGCCCAGCACCTTGCCGACATGGCCGGCGCCGATCAGGTTCAGGGTCGACGCCACGTCAGAAGCCCGAACCGGGCTGGGACAGGTAGTCGAGTTCTTCCGGCGTCGAGGCGCGGCCCAGGATGGCATTGCGGTGCGGGAAGCGGCCGAAGCGAGCGATCACGCCGCGGTGGCGGTGCGCGTAGTCGAGCGATTGGCCAAAACCTTCGTGCGCGGCGGCCAGCTCGGTGAACAGGTCGACCGCCTGTTCTTGCATGCGCGCGTCTTCCGCGTGCTCGAACGGCATGTAGACGAAAGAGCGCTCCCACGGGCTCAAGTCCAGGTGCGCGCCCGATTCGACCAGCTGGCGCGCGGCGCTCAAGGCCAGTGCGTCGCCGGCGAAGGATTCCGGCGTGCCGCGATACGCGTTGCGGGTGAACTGGTCGAGCACCAGGATGCGCGCCAGCACGCCGCGCGGGCCTTGCTCGTCCCATTCGCGCAGGCCGCCGGCGATCGCGTGGTTGATCGCCGCGCCGAAGCGTTCGCGGATCGCGGCGTCGAAGGCGTCGTCCTTGCGGAACCATTCGGCGCGCTGCTTGCCGTGGCCTGCGTTCGAAGATGGCAGGAACCAGAAATCGAGAACTGCTTGTGCGTCCATTGGAAAACCCCGTTTGGCATTGTTTTGGTCTTGCGAACTTGATGGATCAGTTACGCGCGTGCGACAGCTGGAAGGAGTCGACGCCGTCAAAGGCCGCCAGCTCGCGCGCCAGCTCCGACAGCGGCGCGCCGGTCTTGCGCGACAGCGCCAGCGCCACGAAGCGCCATTCCTGGCGGCCTTCGTCGCTGCTGATGGTCAGCGAGCTGCCGGCGATCTCGTAGCCGCGCTCGAGCGCCAGCTTGCGGATCGCATCTTCGCGCGGCATGAACTCCTGCTTGAAGCGCATCCGCACCGCCACCGCATGGCGCGACGGCAGGAAGGTCTCCAGGCGATTCAGGTAGATCATGATCATCGCCGACAGGAAGGCCAGGCCCATCGCGGCGAGATAGAAGCCGACGCCGATCAGGATGCCGATCGCCGACGAAGCCCAGATCGAGGCGGCCGTGGTCAGGCCGCTGATATTGAAGCCGTCGCGCATGATGACGCCGGCGCCGAGGAAGCCGATGCCGGTGACCACGCCCTGGATGATGCGGGTCGGATCGATCGGCGCCAGGATGCCCGAATGGCCACCGTACCAGAAGTCTGGATAGCCGGCCAGGATGGTCAGCGCGGCCGAGGCCATGCACACCAGGCCATAGGTGCGCATGCCGGCCGCGCGGCCGTGGTAGGCGCGCTCGTAGCCGACCAGCAGGCCAAGCAGCAAGGCCCCGACCAGGTGCAACAGGATCAGGCCATTGGTGAACAGCTCGTTCTTCGACCAATAGGCCGCGATCAGGTTGTATTCGGTCATGCGCTATCGCGTTGGAATTGCGTCAAGCCTCAGGGCTTCTTCTTGACCAGCTGCTTTTCGAAGGCCAGGTCGTTCTTGCTGATGCGCGGCTGCTCCTGCGGTCCCAGTCCCTTGACGAAGACGACGAAGTCGTCGAGCTCCATCGGTGGGCACAGCGGCGGGCTGCCGGGCGCTTCGGACAGGTAGAAGTGGCCGTCGCCGGTGCGCGCCATCGAGTACAGGTTGTTCCCGGTGCGCTGCTTGAGGCGCTCGACGGCGGTGCTGGCACGGGTGGAACGCGAGCTGGCCATATCAGATCGCCTCCGTGCGCAGCATCAGCCACTCGAAGGCCGGGCCCTCGACGTGCGGCGTCAGGCGCGCGCGCACGGTCGCGTGGTAGTCGTTCAGCCACGCGATTTCGTCGGGGCGCAGCAACGATTTATCGAGGCAGCGCGTATCGATCGGGCACAGGGTCAGGGTCTCGAAGCCGAGGTATTCGCCGAACTCGGACGTTTCGACATGTTCATTCAGCACCAGGTTCTCGATGCGGATGCCCCAGCGGCCCGGGCGATAGATGCCCGGCTCGATCGAGGTGATCATGCCCGGCTCCATCGCGGTATGCGGTTCCGGCGGCACCGCCGGCGAAATCGTCTGCGGGCCTTCGTGCACGTTCAGGAAATAACCGACGCCATGGCCGGTGCCGTGGCCATAGTCGATGCCGGCGGCCCAGATCGGCGCGCGCGCGATCGCGTCGAGCATCGGCGCGCGGGTGCCGCGCGGGAAGCGCGCGGCCGACAGGTTGATCAGGCCCTTGAGCACCAGCGTGTAGTCGCGCATCTGCGCGCTGCCCGGCGTGCCGACCGGGATCACGCGCGTGATGTCGGTGGTGCCGCCCAGGTACTGGCCGCCCGAGTCGATCAGCAGCAGGCCGTCGCCTTCGATGACCGCGCAGCTCGCGCTCTCGGCGCGGTAGTGCATGATCGCGCCATTGCTGTTGAAGCCGGCGATGGTCGAGAAGCTCGCACTGACGAAATTCGGACGGCGCGCACGGGCGGCGACGATGCGGGTGTCGATGTCGACTTCGTTGATTGGCGTGCGGTTCGGATCGGCCAGCAGCGGCTCGAGCGCGGCGAAGAATTCGCACAGCGCGGCGCCATCCTGTTCCATCGCGGCGCGCACATTGACCGCTTCGCTGTCGAGCTTGCGCGATTTGGCGAAGGTGGTCGGGTTGATCGCCTCGACCACATTGACGCCCTGCGCCACGGCGGCGCGCATGCCGGAGGTGACGCGGCGCGGGTCGAGCAACAGGGTCGCGCCTTCTGGTAGCGATTCGAGCGCATGCACGGCGTTCGCATACGGCGCCAGGTGCACGTCGTCGGCCTCGAGGCGGGCACGCACATCCTGAGGCACTTTACCGTCGAGGACGAACAGGGTCGCATCGCCGCGGCCGATCAGCGCATGCGCCAGGAACACCGGATTGAAGCTGACGTCGGCGCCGCGCAGGTTGAACAGGTAGGCGATGTCGTCCAGGGTCGAGATGAAGTGGAAGCCGGCGCCGTGCGCTTCCATCGCAGCGCGCGTGGCGTGCAGCTTGTCGGCGCGGCTGACAGTCGCGTATGGCGCCAGGTGTTCGAAGACAGGCTCGGTCGGCAGCGATGGACGCTCGCTCCACACCTCATCGAGCAGGTCGATGTCGGTACGCAGGTTGACTCCCCTGGCCTTCAAGGCATCGCCCAACAGGCGGGCGCCGGCCAGGCCCAGCACGCGCGCATCGACCGCAGCGGTCTGGCCCACGGCCAGGTTCGCGGCCAGCCAGTCGACGTGCAACTGGCTCGCGGCGCCCGGGATCTTCATCAGCGCGATCTCCGAGCCGGCCAGTTCGGTCTCGGCCTGGGTGAAGTAGCGGCCATCGGTCCAGACGCCGGCGAAACCGGCGGTGGCGATGAAGGTGCCGACCGAGCCGGTGAAGCCTGACAGCCATTCGCGGCCCTTCCAGTGGCCGGGCAGGTATTCGGACAGATGCGGATCGCTCGACGGGACGATATAGGCGTCGATGCCGTGGCGCGCCATGGCGGCGCGCAGTTGCGCGAGGCGGCCTGCACGTGCGGCCTGGAATTCGTTATGGGACATGGCTAAGTGCGTCGGTTTGGTTTTCCAAGCCACGTATCATACGCCGCAATCCTTCCGAATGGCCAACGGGAACGCATGCCTCTGTCGGATGACGCATAATGGCCAGGCACTCAACTGACCCTGAAGACCATGCACGAATTCCACCACGAGCGCGCGCGAGCGCTACTGGCGAATGCCACCGAGATCGTCGAACCCATTGAAGTGAATGCCGCCGTGCGGCGCGTTGCCGATGCACTCAACACCCGCTTCGGCGCCGAGGATGCGGCCGAGTTCCCGCTGGTGCTGGGCGTGATGGGCGGCGCGGTGGTGTTCACCGGCCACCTGCTGCCGCAACTGACCTTCCCGCTCGACTTCGACTACATCCATGTCAGCCGCTATGGCGACGAAGACCGCGGCGGCGAGATCGTCTGGAAGGTGATCCCGCGCCAGAACGTGGTCGGCCGCAAGATCGTGGTGGTGGACGATATCCTGGACGAAGGCGAGACCCTGGCCCACGTCAAGCAGCGCCTGCTCGACATGGGCGCGGCCGAGGTGATCGTCGCGGTATTTGCCGACAAGGACCTGGGCCGCGCCAAGCCGATCGAGGCCGACCTGGTTGGGTTGACCCTGCCGAACAAATTCGTGGTCGGCTTCGGCATGGACGTGTATGGCTACTGGCGCAACCTGCCGGGCTTGTGGACGATCCGGCCCGAGGATTTGAAGCCGGCGTAGGGTTGGCGGCTTCGCCGCCGACGCGTTCAACCAGCGCCCGCAATCACGTGCCTACAACGCCAACCGCGCACGCGCCGCGTCGTATTCCCGCTTGAGCCGCTCGACCATCACGGCCACCGTCGGCACGTCGTCCATCAGGCCCACGCCCTGGCCCGCGCCCCAGATATCGCGCCAGGCCTTGGCCGCGCCCGAACCGAAGCTCATCTTGCTCTTGTCCGATTCAGGCAGCTTATCCGGATCGAGCCCGGCCGCCACGATCGATTTCTTCAGGTAGTTGCCGTGCACGCCGGTGAACAGGTTGGTGTACACCACGTCCGCCGCGCTCGATTCGACGATCGCATCGCGATAGCCATCGCTGACGTTCGACTCCTTCGTGGCCAGCCAGCGCGAACCGATGTAGGCGAAGTCGGCCCCCATCGCCTGCGCGGCCAGGATCGCGTCGCCCGTTGCGATCGATCCGGACAGGGCGATCGGCCCCTTGAAGAACTTGCGTACCTCGCCCACCAGCGCAAACGGCGACAGCGCGCCCGCATGGCCGCCGGCGCCGGCGGCCACCAGGATCAGGCCATCGACGCCCGCCTCCAGCGCCTTCTCGGCATGGCGGATCGAGACCACGTCGTGCATCACGATGCCGCCATACGAATGCACCGCGTCCATCATCTCGCGCGGCGGCGCGCGCAGCGACGAGATGATGATCGGCACCTGGTGCCTGACGCAGACCTCGACGTCGTGCGCCAGGCGGTCGTTCGATTGATGGACGATCTGGTTGACCGCGATCGGCCCGACTTTCGCGCCCGGATTGGCGGCCGCGTACTCGGCCAGTTCGCGCTGCAAATCGGTCAGCCAGGTGTCGAGCAGCTCGGCCGGGCGGGCGTTCAGGGCCGGGAAAGAACCGACGATGCCGGCCTTGCACTGGGCCGCCACCAGGGCGGGACCGCTGGCGATGAACATCGGCGAAGCGATCACGGGAAGGGACAGGTCTTGCAGCACGGCGGGCATCGTCATGGGCAGCTCTCGGTGGTTGGATAGTGAATCAAATCATTATAGCGCCGAAAAAAGAACGGTCGTGCTAGATCGATGTGGATAGATGCCTTCCTCTAAGAGCCTATCCCGGTAGGTGGGGGGAAGCTCATGGCGACATGCGCGTAGGCGATGCATGGCTGGCGTGGGCAAGGCGCGAGGAGGCCGCATGGCGAGCCATGCAACGACGAGCAACGCAGCACACGCCAGCCAGGCGCGCCAGGAGCGACTCCCACCTACCGGGATAGGCTCTAAACATCGAGCAAATGCTCACCCTCGATCCGTGCGGCGCCGGCGCGCACCAGCGCCGTGGCGGCCCATTCCCCCAGCTCGTCCGCATCCATTCCCAGCATGGCCGACCGCACCCGCTCGATCAACGGGATGGCTGCTAGCAGCCCCGGCAACGTCGCCAAGGCAATCTTCCCACGCTCGAGCAACAGGAACTTGACCAGCACCTTGACCGCGTTGCGCGCATTGCGCGCCGGGTCGGCCGCCAGGTAGTCGAGGCGCTGCCTGGCCCGCTCCAGCGCGGCATCGACGTCGCCGAACACCGGCCCATGGCCCGGAATGACCACGCGCGGCGCCAGGCTGTCGATCAGCTCGAGCGTAGCCCCGACCTCATCGAAACCGGGTTCGCCGGCCAGTTCGGGGAAAATCACACCAAAACCGTCCTGCCACAGCGCATCGCCCGACACCAGCACGCCCTCTTCTGCACAAAAGATGAGCAGCGCATGCGGATCGTGGCCCGGCGCGGCCAATACCTGCCAGCGCAGGCCGCCCAGCCGCAGCACGTCTCCGGGCGCCAGCACGCCATCGAAGCCGAAGCGCGGACATTGTTGGCCGGTGGCGCGAAAACTCAATGCGTCGTCGTCCCAGCGCGCGACCTTGTCGGCATCCAGCGCGGGGATCGCCGTGTGGCAGCCATAGGCCGCCTGCAGGGCCGCGTTGCCGCCGCAGTGGTCGGAGTGCAGGTGGGTGTTGAGCAGGCGGTCGAGCGGCCGTGCGCCGAGCACATGGCGCACCAGCGCCAGCGTCTGCGATGCGTGGGTGACATAGCCGCTGTCGATCAGGGCCGTGTCGCCAGGCCCGATCAGTAGGACGTTATTTGACGACAGCCAATTGCGCTCAAGCACATGAACCGACGGGGGCAAGCGCAGGTCCATGGCCCGGCCTCAGTCGGCGCCGAACAGCGCGGCTTCGCGGCGGCGGATCTCGGCCCAGATCGCGCGCTTGTCGTCCTCGCTCGCATTGCGCCAGGCGCGGATCTCGTCGATCGTGCGCATGCAGCCCTGGCACAGGCCGGTTTCGGGCACCATCTTGCAGATATTGATGCAGGGCGAAGGGACGGGAGTTTGCAGTTCTGGAGCCATTGCCTTAAAGCCTGGTGCGAAGGTGTAGTGGAGCCGCATTATCGCGTGTTCGGCAGTCCAGCGCCGTTTTTGCTTGTGAGTCACTATACTCGTCAATACAGTGCCATTTTGCACGAGGTGACCCATGAAAATTCGTTTCATCGTACTGACCGCCCTGCTGGGCGTTTCCGCCACCGCATCGAGCCAGACCCTGTCGCCCGACGGCTACGGCAAGATCCAGTTTGGCCAACGACTCGACCAGGTCGAGCACAAGCTTGGTCAACGCGCCACGCCGCGGCCCGCCGATCCGGCTTGTTCCATGGTCGGCTTCAAGCGTTATCCGCAAGTGCGCTTCATGGTCGAGAACGGCGTGATCACGCGCGCCGACGCCAAGGGCGTGGTGCGCAACAGCGCCGGCATCACGGCCCGCATGTCGGCCAAGGTGGCGCTACGCCATGCCCCGGCCATGCGCAGCGAACTGCACAAATACGACAAGAACGGCCAATACCTGGTGCTACCGCAAGGTGAGGACAAGGCGCTGATCTTCGAGGCCAGCCAGGGAAAGATCAAGCGCATGCGCGCCGGCGTCAAACCGGCCGTCGAATACGTGGAGACCTGTGGGTAAATAAATCTCAGAAATGCCGCAGCAACTCGTTCGGCAGCGTTTGACAGGTTGGTGTAAGCTCGTGGCCTGAAATTGGTGCAGTGCACAAAAAGGATTGCCATGAAACTCAACCGACTACTGCTGGCGCAGATGCGCTCGGCTACCCGCTCGCTGTGGCGCACGGGACCGGCCGCGCCCGGCGCCGCCGTGCAGCAGGCCATGAAGAATGCGGCGGCCATGCAGCGGGTGGCCCAGCGCCAGCTGCGCGATTTTACGGCGCCACCCGCGCCGGCGCCGGTGCAGCCGGCGCGTGAACGCCATGCCGGCAACTTCGTCGACGGTTTCCACGTGAACGCCGCCGGCCGCCGCGAGTACAAGCTCTATATCCCGGGCAGCTACAACGGCGCCCCGGCGACCTTGCTGGTGATGCTGCACGGCTGCACCCAGGACCCGGACGACTTTGCCAACGGCACCCAGATGAATGCGCTGGCCGAAGAGTTCGGCTGCCTGGTGCTGTATCCGGCCCAGAGCAAGGGCGCGAATCCCTCGCGCTGCTGGAACTGGTTCAATGCGGTCGACCAGCGCCGCGACGAAGGCGAGCCCTCGATCATCGCCGGCATGACGCAGGCGATCATGGCCAGCCACGCGGTCGACCCGGCCCAGGTGTATGTGGCGGGCCTGTCCGCCGGCGGCGCGATGGCGACCATCATGGGCACGCTGTATCCCGAGCTGTATGCGGCAGTGGGCGTGCATTCCGGCCTGCCGTTTGCCTCGGCCAACGATCTGTCGTCGGCGCTGGCGGCGATGAAGGGCGATTTCCGGCGCAGCCAGGACGGCGGCGGACAACCGCTGCCGATCATCGTCTTCCATGGCGACCGCGACACCACCGTGCATCCGGCCAATGGCGATGAACTGGTCGCGCAAGGCGCGCGCCACCTGGCTCAACCAGGCATGGCCGAACCTGGCCGGGTGCCGGACGGCCACGCCTATACGCGCACCCTGTATCCGGACCAGGACGGTACCGTGCAGGCCGAGCACTGGCTGGTGCATGGCGCCGGCCACGCCTGGTTCGGCGGCAATGCGCGCGGTAGCTATACCGATGGCAAGGGGCCGGACGCAAGCCGCGAGATGATGCGCTTCTTCCGCACGCGGCGCTGAGGTGTCAGTGCGTCGTTGCCGGCGGTGGTGAGGGGTGGGCAGCGATATGTGCCCGCAGGCAGGCCGGACACCAGCAGCCGACTGCCTCTTGCGGCACGGCCACCGCCGGCGGCAAGCTGGTGCACCAGCACGGCTCCCCGGCGCCATCCGTCATCGCACACCCAAATTCAGCGCCGCAGCGCGTACAAATACTCATAACTGATAAAGTACCGATTGCTGCCATAAAATACAACAGGACGCCGCCCTTTCCCCACAAGGTTTACGCTGGTTTTACGACAATGGCTGTAAAATCTCGCGACATTTATTTTGGACCCTCCATGAACGCTCAAGTGACCAGCCTGAAGACCGACGACCAACCTGACGACTTGACCGCCGTTTCGACGGCTTTGAAGGCTCAGATCCTGGCCGAAGCGCTTCCCTACATCCGCAACTTCCACGGCAAGACCATCGTCATCAAATACGGTGGCAATGCCATGACCGAAGAGCGCCTGAAACACGGCTTCGCACGCGACGTCATCCTGCTCAAGCTGGTGGGCATGAACCCGGTCGTGGTCCACGGCGGCGGCCCGCAGATCGACAATGCGCTCAAGAAGATCGGCAAGCAGGGCACCTTCGTGCAGGGCATGCGCATCACCGACGAAGAAACCATGGAAGTGGTGGAGTGGGTGCTGGGTGGCGAAGTCCAGCAAGACATCGTGATGCTGATCAATCACTACGGTGGCCAGGCGGTCGGCCTGACCGGCAAGGACGGCGGCCTGATCCGCGCACGCCGCATGGCGATGCCTGACAAGGAAAAACCGGGCGAGTTCCTCGACATCGGTTTCGTCGGCGAGATCGAAGCGATCAACCCGGCCGTCGTGAAAGCGCTGCAGGACGACGCCTTCATCCCGATCATCTCGCCGATCGGTTTCGGCCAGGACGGCCAGGCCTACAACATCAATGCCGACGTCGTCGCCGGCAAGATCGCGGAAATCCTGAAAGCCGAAAAGCTGATCATGATGACCAACATCGCCGGCGTGCAAGATAAAGCGGGCAATCTGGTGACCGACCTGTCGGCGCGCGAAATCGACGAGATGTTCGCGGACGGCACGATTTCGGGCGGCATGCTGCCAAAGATTTCGTCGGCACTGGACGCGGCCAAGTCGGGCGTGAACACCGTGCACATCATCGATGGCCGCATCGAGCACTCTTTACTGCTCGAAGTCTTGACCGAACAGGCTTTTGGCACTATGATCCGGTCTCACTAAATTTTTTGTGGCGGCAACAGTCGCCACGAAAAACAAGATGCCCTTGTAGCTCAGTGGTAGAGCACTCCCTTGGTAAGGGAGAGGCCACGTGTTCAATCCACGTCAAGGGCACCATTTCTTCCTGCAATACCCCTCCCCCTTCTGTTTTTCCTCGCTCCATGACGTTGTCATGCGCCGCTGGCATAATCGCGTGTTGCATCCACTGCGATTGAATTCCCGTGTCCCACTCTTCGCTCCAAGCCCCGGTCTGGCTATTCGACCTCGATAACACCCTGCACGACGCCTCGCACGCGATCTTCCCGGCGATCAGCGCCAATATGAACACGTATATCGCGCGCGTGCTGAGCATCGACGGCGTGCCGGCCACGCAAGAAATGGTCGACGCCGCGCGCCTCGGCTACTGGAAGCGCTACGGCGCCACCCTGCTCGGCATGATGCGCCACCATCAGGTGTGTTCGAAGGATTTCCTGCACCAGACCCACGATATCGGCCCCCTCGACGCCCTGCTGCGCGCCGAGCGCGGCCTGGCGCGCCTGTTGCGCCGCCTGCCGGGCCGCAAGATCCTGCTGACCAATGCGCCGAACAGCTATTCGACCGAGATCGTGCGCCGCCTGAAATTGCACAATCATTTCTCGCAGCATGTGGCGATCGAGCACATGCACGTGCATGGCCAGTTGCGGCCCAAACCGTCGAAGCTGATGCTGCGCCGCCTGCTGCGCAAGCACGGCATTGCGGCCCAGCGCTGCATCCTGGTCGAGGACACGCTGGCCAACCTGCGCACCGCGCGCCAGCTCGGCCTGCGCACAGTTTGGGTCACGCAATATCTCCGGATCAGCGATCCGATTGGAAAAGCCTCGCTTCCGAGGACCTTGAAATGCCCCGGTTACGTCAATGTCAAAGTAAAATCCGTGCGGCAACTTCCGACGCGGCTCTCCGGGCTGCGTCGTTCCAATAACACACCCTAGGGATCCCATGGCAAGCACGAAGCCAGGCCAGCGCAAGCTGCAAATCCTCCAGGCCCTGGCCTCGATGCTCGAGCAGCCCAAGGGCGAGAAAATCACGACCGCCGCGCTCGCGGCGCGCCTGTCGGTGTCCGAAGCCGCGCTGTACCGCCACTTCGCCAGCAAGGCGCAGATGTACGAGGGGCTGATCGAGTTCATCGAATCGTCGGTATTCGGCGTGATCAACCAGATCACCGAAAAAGAAGAAGGCGGTCTCGAACAGGCACACGCGATGCTGCAGATGCTGCTCGGCTTCGCGGCCAACAATCCGGGCATGACCCGGGTCTTGATCGGCGATGCGCTGGTCAATGAAGACGAACGCCTGCAGCACCGCATGAACGGGTTCTACGACAAGGTCGAACTGGCCTTCAAGGGCGCGCTGCGCCTGGCCGTCACGCAGGGACACGGCCAGGAAGCCGACGTCGCGGCGCGCGCCAGCCTGCTGGTGAACTACGTCACCGGCCGCTGGCACCGCTTCGCCAAGACCGGCTTCAAGCTCAATCCGGCCGAAGGCACGTCGCTCCAGCTGTCCCTGCTGCTGGCGGCGTAGAATCGGGGGCATGGATACCGGCGAAGTCTTCGCGCTGCTGGACGATGCCGGCGCCGCCGGGGAAGCCCGCTCGCGCCTGTACAGCGGACATGCGGGCACGCTGGCGTGCGAGGACGGCGCCGGCTGGCCCGCGCTCCTGGCAGCGCTGTCGCAGGCCTTGCAGGACGGCCTGCACGCGGTGCCGCTGCTGAGCTACGAGCTGGGCGCGCACCTGCAGGGATTGCCTGCACGGCCGCTGGATGGTCCACTGGCGCGGGTGCTGCTGTTCACGCACTGCGAGCAGATGACGGGCGAGCAGGTCGCGTCGTGGCTGGTAACGCGGACCATGGACAGCGAACTGGCCGGGGTGGCCGGCATCGCGGCCAATGTCGACGCGGCGCAATTCACCGCTGCGATCGACCGCATCCGCGACTACATCGCGGCCGGCGACACCTACCAGGTCAACTACACCTACCGCCTGCGCTTCGACGCCTTCGGCGGGCTGTTCGCCCTGTACGCGCGCCTGCGCGCACGCCAGCCGGTGCCGTACGGCGCGCTGGTGTCGTTGCCTGGCGGCGGCGCGCTGCTGTCGTTCTCGCCCGAGCTGTTCGTGCGCCACGAAGCGGGCCTGCTGCAGGCGCGGCCGATGAAGGGCACGGCGCCGGCCAGCGGCGACCCTGACGTCGACGCGGCGCGCGCCCTGGCGCTGTCGCAGGACACCAAGAACCGCGCCGAAAACCTGATGATCGTCGACCTGCTGCGCAACGACCTCGGTCGCGTGGGGCAGACCGGGAGCGTCGAGGTTCCCGCCCTGTTCGAGGTGCAGCGCTATGGCGCCGTGCTGCAGATGACGTCCACGGTGCAGGCGCGCCTGCGCATGGACGCGGACCTGGGCGAAATTTTCGATGCCCTGTATCCCTGCGGCTCGATCACCGGCGCGCCTAAACGGCGCACGATGGAGATCATCCACGAACTCGAGCCCGAGGCGCGCGGCATCTATACCGGTGCGATCGGCTGGTTCGATCCGGCGCCGCCGGGCCGCGCCTTCGGCGACTTCTGCCTGTCGGTACCGATCCGGACCCTGGCGCTCGATGCCGCAAGAGACGGTGTCCGGCGTGGGGAGCTAGGCGTCGGCGCCGGCATCGTGTACGACAGCGATGCGCCATCCGAATTCGCCGAATGCCAATTGAAGGCGCGCTTCCTGACTGGCCTGTCCAACGAATTCACCCTCTTCGAGACAATCCGCGCCTCGCGCGAGCATGGCTGCCGCCACTTGGAACAGCATCTCGACCGCCTGGCCGCATCCTGCGCCTATTTCGGTTTCGCTTTCGACCGCGGCGCGGCCCACGTCGCGCTGCTGGAAGCCAGCGAGGCGCTACCCTCCGACGTATTGCACCGCCTGCGCCTGGCCGTGTCGCATACCGGAGACCTGACGCTGACGTCGGGCGAGCTGGCGCCATTGCACGAGCCGGTCACGCTGCTGCTGGCGGCCGAGCCGACGCACGGCGGCGAAGTCTTCCTGCGCCACAAGACGAGCATCCGCAGCCGCTACGATGCGGCGTGGAAGGCGGCCGAGGCGCAAGGCGCCTTCGATGCGCTGTTCTTCAACGAGCGCGATGAATTGACGGAAGGAGGACGCAGCAGCGTGTTCCTGCGCTTCGGCGAGGCGTGGCTCACGCCGCCGCTGTCGGCCGGCGTGCTGCCGGGCGTGATGCGCGGCGTGCTGCTGGCCGCACCGGCCTGGAATGCGCGCGAAGCCACGATCACGCGCGACATGCTGCAACAGGCCGACGACATCGTGGTCTGCAATGCCCTGCGCGGGCCGCTGCGCGCCGTCCTTGCAAACGCGCCATGAGTGCGGCCTTCATCGACCGCATCCGTTTTGTAGAGAAGATGTCAGGGCCGGGCATCTGGCGCGCGGGCCTGTGGCTGTTCGGCTATGCCATGCTGCCGGTGGCGCTGGTGGCGGCGCTGTTCCTGACTGTGTTCCCGGCCGGCCTGCAGCGGGATATGGAGCCGTTCACGTGGCTGGTCGTGAGTCCGGTGATCGAAACGCTGATGCTCGGCGCGATCCTCATCCACCTGCGCAAGCGCCAGAAGGAACACCACTCGATCATGCTGGCCGCGCTGGTGCTGGGCGCATTTCATTCCCTGAACAGCATGCTGTGGGGCTTCATTGCCTTGCCCCTGTTCCTGGTGCACGGCTATGCGTTCACGCGGCTGTTCGAGGTCGACCGGCAGCGCGCCTTCGTGGTGCCGATGGTGGCGCATGCGCTGCACAATGTGCTGGTACTGCTGGTGCTGAAAGTGGCTTGACGCCGGTGATTCACGTCCTGCCCGTCTCCATGCCCGCTGCTTTTGCTGGAAGCTCGCGCAGGGAAACGGGCGGACGTGATCGGTGCTCCTCTCAGAAGCGGTAGCCGACGCCCAGTCCAACCAGGACCGGGTCGACCTTCAGGTGGCTGGCCCTGGCGCCGCCGACATACACATCGCTGCGCAGATTGATTTTCTTGACGTCGGCATTGATCGACCAGTGTTCATCGAGGCGGAAGTTGACGCCGGCCTGCAGTGACAGGCCCCAGCTATCGTTTTCCAGGTCGCCGGCGCCATCGAGCAGCTTGATGCTCGACATGCGGGTATAGTTCACGCCGGCGCCGACATATGGGCTGATGGCCGCGCCAGGGGCGAAGTGGTATTGCAGGCTCAGGGTCGGCGGCAGGTGCTTGAAGGTGCCGATCTCGGCGCCGTCCAGGCGGGCCTTGTGCTTCTGTGGATAAGTCAGGACCAGTTCGGCCGCGATGTGCGGGGTTAGGAAATAGCTGATGTCCAGCTCGGGAATGGTCTTGCTGCTCACCTCGAGGCGGTCCGCCGCGCCGACGCCGCCGATCGGCGTCGACTTGTTGTCCGGATCGACGTGCACGGCGCGGGCGCGCACCAGCCATGGGGATTCCTGGGCCATCGCTTGCGCAGCGCTCAAGGCGATCAGAGCCACCAGCACGGTTTTCATCGTCGTTTTCATCTTTTTCTTACCTTTCTTCGTTTTATGTCATCTGCAACGAAGGTAAGCTTATTGATGTGAGGCAAAACGAACTATGATGTACATCAAAATGACCATGCTATTAGTGTGGTTTATAAAACGCCTATCTCCTAGGTTATATCTTTGACCGAGGATAGGTATTCGAAAGGACGCACCATGCGCAGTATCGGCATCGCTTCGAGCGACGACATTCCACGCCTGTTCGACATCTGGGAGGCATCGGTCCAGGCGACCCATGACTTCCTGAATCCGGACGATTTCCTGTTGCTGGTGCCGATCGTGGAGCGCACGTTGCGCGAGTTCACGCCGCTGCATTGCGTGCGCGACGCCGCCGGCCAGGCCTGCGCCTTCATGGGCGTGAGCGAGGGAACGATCGAGATGCTGTTCGTCGATCCGCAGCACCGCGGCCAGGGCGCCGGGCGGGCCCTGGTGGAATTCGCGATCGCGACGCTGGGCGCCACGCGGGTCGACGTCAACGAGCAGAATGGGCAGGCGCTCGGCTTCTACGAGCGCATGGGATTCGCGGTACAAGGACGTTCCGGGCAGGACCCGTTCGGCAAGCCCTACCCGATCCTGCACCTGGCACTGCGCTGAACGATTACAGGGCCGCTTCGATCTTCCCGGTCAGCTGCGGGTCTTCAGGCGTGACCTTGCTCGGGAAGTAGTCGAGCACCTTGCCGTCGCGGCCGATCAGGTATTTGGTGAAGTTCCACTTCGGTTCCTGGCCGGTGGCCTTGATCAGCTGCGCATGCAGCGGATTGGCTTGCGGGCCCTTCACCGAGCTCTTGGCGAACATCGGGAACTTGACGCCATAGGTGTTGAAGCACAGGTCGGCGATTTCCTTGGCGCTGCCCGGCTCCTGCTGGCCGAAGTCGTTCGACGGGAAGCCCAGGATCACCAGGCCGCGGCCGCTGTACCTGGCGTAGATTTTTTCCAGGCCTTCGTACTGCTTGGTAAAGCCGCAGTAGCTGGCCGTGTTCACCACCAGCACCACCTTGCCGGCGTACTGGCAGAGGTCTTGCGGCGCTTCGTCCTGCAGGCGCTTGAAGCTGTGCTTGAGCACGGCCGGGCATGCGGCCGGGCTCTTGGTCAGTGCTGCGACCGGCGCGGCCTGCGCGCGTGCTGGCTGGGTAACGCTGATGGCGGCCGTGGCGGCGAGCAGCAGGGCGATGGTCTTGATCATGGCGTGGTATTGACGGGATTGAGGTGCGACGATTGTAGCGCAAGCCGCACCCCCGGCAACCATCCCCTTTTATTCTTCCAGGCTGCGATGCTCGATCTTGATGCAGTGGTTCATCACGACATCCAGCCCGGCGGCGCGCGCCAGGTCGGCGGCTGGCTGGTTCTCGATGTCGAGCTGCATCCACAGGCAGCCGGCGCGCACCGCGATCGCGTCGCGCGCGATCGGCCCGATGTCTTCGGACTTGCGGAAGCAGTCGACGATGTCGATGCGCTGGCCGCTGCTGGCCAGGGCGTCGGCCGCGTCTTGCAAGGTGGCGTAGACGGTCTCGCCGTGGATGGCCTGGCCGGCATAGCTGGGGTTGACGGGCAGGATACGGTAACCCTTGTGCTGCAAGTAGGCGCCCACTTCGTTGCTGGCACGGTCGCTCTTGTTGGACATGCCGACGATGGCGATGGTCTTGCTGTCGCGGAGGATCTGGGCGATGGTTCTCATGGTGTCTTGGTGTTGTTATCGTTGGGTCCAGCTTATCAGTTTGTATGCACTGGCGCTGCACGGCCAAACATGGAAAGATGACGGCTCATCCATCCTGAATAGTTCGACATGAGCCTTGCACCTGTTTCGCGTATCGGCGCCTTTCTTGCGCTGGCCTTTTCGATCGCCAGTGCGCACGGCGCCGATTCCCTGCACGACGTCGAACGCGCCATCGTGCCGGTTGCCAGCTGGGGCGGCACGCCGTCCGATGCGGCCAGGGCGCGCCGCCACCAGATCACCCACATCACGCTGCACCACCAGGGCGAGCCGTTCAAGCCGGGCACCGATCCGCAAGCCTACCTGCGCCGCCTGCAGGCCTGGTCGCGCGCCGAGAAGGGTTGGCTGGACATCCCCTACCACTACGTGATCGACCTGGACGGCCGCATCTACGGTGCGCGCGATATCGCGTATGCCGGCGACACCAATACCGACTACGATCCGAAGGGACATGCACTGATCGAGGTGGTCGGCAATTTCGAAGAGGTGGAACCGAACCGGCAGCAGCTCGATGCCGTGGTGCGCCTGATGGCGATGCTGGCGGCGAAACACAAGGTCTCGCTGGACGACATCCAGAGCCACCGCGATTATTCGGACAAGACCGTGTGCCCGGGCGAGAACCTGTACCGCTACGTGAAAGACGATTATTTCAGGCACAAGGTGGCCTTGCGCCTGGCGCAGGAGCAGGCCGCGCGCTAGAACGCGGCCTGTTCAGTTAGCGCTTACTTTACGCGTGTGCCAGGCGTGGCCTGGCCGTTCTGGTGCAGCACCAGCCGCGGCGCCCCATCGGCCGCCTTCTCGAACCGGATCTCGGCATTCACGTCGCGCGAGAAGTACACGTCGTCGCTGGCCGGGAAGATCTCGACCCTGGCCTGTCCGGTCGCCTGCGCATAGTAGCGATCGCCCTCGCGGCTGACCGCCATCGTGAACTGCGGCGCCAGCTGGTAGGTGCCGGCCCAGGCATCGAAGCGGGCGTTGTCGACCTTGACCGCCGCCCGTTCCGGCGGCGCATCGCCGATGCGCACACTGCGCACCCGTTCGCCTTCGTTGTCGACCGTGACGTGGCTGACCTTGCCCTCCCCATCGCGTTCGAATTCGAAGCGCGCCAGCGTTCCCGGAACGTAGAAGCCATTCTTCGAATAGGCCTTGAGGGCCACCGGCGAGCGGTCGCCACGCGCCATCATGAGCTTACCGTCGCGGGTGGTGAAGCTGCGTTTATCCTCGTCGTCGGTCTCGTAGATGCCGGCGAAGGCATCGAGCGCTTTCGCATCGAGCGCGATCTCCTTCGGCTCGATGAACGGCTTGCCCATCGCCAGCGCCGCCGCCTTCTTGGCCAGCACTTCGGGGTGGACATTGCCGCTGTCGGAATTGGACAGCACCGCCACAAAGACCTTCTGTTCCGGCAGGCGCAGCGCATAGGTACGGAAGCCGTTGATGCCGCCGCCGTGGTGGACGACCGGCGTGCCTTGCAGCTTGCCGACCGCCCAGCCGTAGCCATAATCAGTCGACTCCTCAGGATTGAGCTTGTAGGGCGTGAAGGCCAGCTTCCAGCTCGCTGGTTTCAACAGCTTGCCGGACGCGATGGCGGCGTCCCATTTCGCCAGGTCGTCGACGGTGGACACCAGCGCGCCGGCGGCATACGGCTGGCTCATGGACAGCGGCTGCGCCAGGCCGTATCCCTTTTCTTGCGCGCTGTAGCCGGCCGCGCGTGGCGCGTTCGAGCGCTCGGCGCCTTCATAGGCCGTGTCCTTCATGCCCAGCGGCGTGAAGATACGCTGTTCCAGGAACTTCGCATAAGTGAGCCCGGATACTTGCTCGATGATCGCGCCGAGCAGGAAGTAGCCGCTGTTGTTGTAGTTGAACTTGGTGCCCGGCTCGAACTCGAGCGGGTCGTTCTTGAAGCCGTCGATCATCTGGGCGACCGACAGGTCTTTCGCCATCCCCGCCACATAGTTCGGCTTGCTGGTATAGCTGGCGATGCCCGAGGTATGGGTCAGCAGGTGCTCGATCGTGATGACCTTGCCGCCGGTAGGATAGTCGGGGAAGAAACGGGTAACCGGATCGTTCAGGGCCAGCTTGCCTTCGTCGGCCAGCATCAGGATCGCCACCGCCGTGAACTGCTTGGTGATCGAGCCCAGGCGCAGCACGGTGCCGGGCGTCAGCGGGGTCTTGGCCGTGATGTCGGCGGCGCCATAGGCCTTTCGGAGCACCGTCTTGCCGTCCTTGACCACGATCACCGTGGCGCCGGGGTCGTCCGCCTTGTACTGGGGCTTGAAGATCGCATCGAGCTTGCCGGCCAGGGATTGCGTGGCGGCGGCCTTGGTGGCTGGCTGCTGCGCTTGCGCGAGCACGGGATTCGACAGCAGGATGACAGCAACGGCGACGGCGGAGAGTTTCAGCATGATCGACTACCCTTCTTGGCGAGTTGTATTCTTGATACTGTAACTCTGCCTTATGGGTAGCGGTGAAAAATCCGACGAACGGCAATTCGGGCCGACGGACTGCTGGACAAGGACTATAAAAAAAGGCAGCCCGCAGGCTGCCTCTTCATTGCCGAGCTTGTTCAGCTCAACGGCCTTTCGACCGCAGCTTCTGGATCGCCGCCAACTGCGCAATCGCCGCGGCCATTTCGGCCTGGGCTTTCGCATAGTCGATGGTCGACTCCTTGTTCAGCATAAGCTCTTCAGCCTGCTTCTTGGCTGCCGTTGCTTTCGCTTCGTCCAGGTCGGCGCCGCGGATCGCGGTGTCGGCCAGCACGGTCACGCCGTTCGGCTGCACTTCGAGGATACCGCCGGCTACGAAGACGAACTCTTCGCCGCCGCCGGCCACCTGGATGCGCACGGCGCCCGGGCGGATGCGCGTGATCAGCGGGGTGTGCTTCGGGTAGATACCCAGCTCACCCGCTTCACCCGGCAACGCGACGAATTCGGCCTGGCCGGAGAAGATCTGCTCTTCGGCCGAGACTACGTCAACGAGAAATGTGTTTGCCATGTGTGTCCTTCAATGTGAATGAAGAAGCCGACTTAGGCAGCCAGTTTCTTGGCTTTCTCGATAGCCTCTTCGATCGTGCCGACCATGTAGAACGCTTGCTCCGGCAGGTGATCCAGCTCGCCCGATGCGATCATCTTGAAGCCCTTGATCGTGTCTTTCAGCGAAACGTACTTGCCTGGGGCGCCGGTGAAGACTTCAGCGACGTGGAACGGCTGCGACAGGAAACGCTGCATTTTACGAGCGCGTGCGACGACCAGCTTGTCTTCTGGCGCCAGTTCGTCCATGCCCAGAATCGCGATGATGTCACGCAGTTCCTTGTAGCGCTGCAGGGTGTTCTGCACGGCGCGCGCGGTGGCGTAGTGCTCTTCACCGACGACCAGCGGGTCCAGCTGGCGCGAGGTCGAATCGAGTGGGTCGACCGCAGGGTAGATACCCAGCGATGCGATGTCACGCGACAGAACGACGGTCGAGTCCAGGTGGGCGAAGGTGGTCGCTGGCGACGGGTCGGTCAAGTCATCCGCAGGGACGTAGACGGCCTGGATCGAGGTAATCGAACCGGTCTTGGTCGAGGTGATGCGCTCTTGCAGGCGGCCCATCTCTTCGGCCAGGGTAGGCTGGTAGCCCACTGCCGATGGCATACGACCCAGCAGTGCCGAGACTTCGGTACCGGCCAGGGTGTAGCGGTAGATGTTGTCGACGAAGAACAGCACGTCCTTGCCTTCGTCACGGAACGCTTCGGCCATGGTCAGGCCGGTCAGCGCGACGCGCAGACGGTTGCCTGGTGGTTCGTTCATCTGACCGTAGACCATCGCCACTTTCGAGTTGGCAGGGTTTTCCAGGTCGACGACTTTGGCATCGGCCATCTCGTGGTAGAAGTCGTTACCTTCACGGGTACGCTCACCCACGCCGGCGAACACGGACAGACCCGAGTGTGCCTTGGCGATGTTGTTGATCAGTTCCATCATGTTGACGGTCTTGCCGACGCCGGCGCCGCCGAACAGGCCGACTTTACCGCCTTTGGCGAACGGGCAGACCAGGTCGATGACCTTGATGCCGGTTTCCAGCAGGTCGGTCGATGGCGACAGTTCGTCGTAGGCCGGTGCATCGCGGTGGATCGATGCCATGCGCTCGTGGCTGACCGGACCGCATTCGTCGATCGGGTTGCCCAGCACGTCCATGATACGACCCAGGGTCGGGGTGCCGACCGGGACCATGATTGGGTTGCCGGTGTTCTGGATGATCATGCCGCGACGCATGCCGTCCGAGCTGCCCAGCGCAATGGTACGGACAATGCCGTCGCCCAGCTGCTGTTGCACTTCCAGGGTCAGGTCAGAGCCTTCCATTTTCAGTGCGTCGTACACTTTCGGCATGGCGTTACGTGGGAATTCCACGTCAACCACTGCGCCGATACACTGAACGATTTTGCCATCAGCCATGTTCGTTCCTTCAGATATATAGTTAGATTCTTTTACTTGATCGTGCGGGTGCCGCCGTTAGACGGCGGCAGCCCCGGAAACGATCTCGGAGAGTTCTTTGGTAATCGCAGCCTGGCGGGTCTTGTTGTAGACCAGCTTCAGGTCGCTGATGACGCTGCCGGCGTTATCGCTCGCGGCCTTCATCGCGACCATACGCGCCGATTGCTCGGACGCCAGGTTTTCTGCCACCGCCTGGTACACCAGCGCTTCCACGTAACGCACCAGCAGTTCGTCGATGACGACCTGTGCTTCCGGTTCGTAGATGTAGTCCCAGCCATGGGCGCCTGCGTCGGCTTCCAGCGCCTTGGCTGGCAGCGGAAGCAGTTGCTCGACCATTGCTTCTTGCTTCATCGTGTTGATGAACTTGGTGTAGCACAGGTAGACAGCATCGAGCTTGCCTTCCTGGTACGCGTCCAGCATCACTTTGACCGGTCCGATCAGCTTGTCCAGTTGCGGTGCGTCGCCCAGCTGGGTCGCTTGCGACACCAGCTTCATGCCGACGCGGTTCAGGAAGCCCAGGCCCTTGTTGCCGATGGCGACAGCCTCGACACGGTTGCCCAATTGCTCCTGCTCACGCGCCTTCTGCGTTACCTGGCGCAGGATGTTGGTGTTCATGCCGCCGCACAGACCCTTGTCGGTCGTGATGACGATGAAACCAACGGTCTTTGCCGACACGCCCTTGGCTTGCGCCATGAATGCGTGCGTGTACTCCGGGTTTGCGTTGGCCAGATTGGCGGTGATATTACGAACCTTGTCACTGTAGGGACGGGCGGCGCGCATGCGATCCTGCGCCTTGCGCATTTTCGATGCGGCGACCATTTCCATCGCCTTGGTGATCTTCTTCGTATTCTCTACGCTCTTGATCTTGCCACGAATCTCTTTGCCTGCTGCCATGAGTCCTTACTCCTTCCGGGCACCGGCGCCACCCGCGGGCGGCGCCGGTCCATCAATTAATATGCGCCGGATTTCTTGAAATCAGCAACAGCGGCGGCCAGCAGTGCTTCGCTGTCCTTGTCCAGTTGCTTGGTTTCGTCGATCTTCGACAGCAGGGACGCATGACCCGACTTCAGGAAGGCGTGCAGGCCGTGTTCGAATGGCAGCACTTTCTTGACTTCGATATCGTCCAGGTAGCCCTTGTTGACGGCGAACAGCGATGCCGCCATCAGCGAGGTCGACAGCGGCGAGAACTGCGGCTGCTTGAGCAGCTCGGTCACGCGCGCGCCGCGGTCCAGCTGCTTGCGGGTCGATTCGTCCAGGTCCGATGCGAACTGCGCGAATGCAGCCAGTTCACGGTACTGCGCCAGGTCGGTACGGATACCGCCCGACAGGCCCTTGATGACCTTGGTCTGGGCGGCGCCACCGACGCGCGACACCGAGATACCGGCGTTGATCGCAGGACGGATACCGGCGTTGAACAGCGAGGTCTCCAGGAAGATCTGGCCGTCGGTAATCGAAATCACGTTGGTCGGCACGAAGGCCGAGACGTCGCCTGCTTGCGTTTCGATGATCGGCAGTGCGGTCAGCGAACCGGTCTTGCCGGTGACGGCGCCGTTGGTGAACTTCTCGACGTAGTCGGCGTTCACGCGGGCTGCGCGCTCGAGCAGACGGCTGTGCAGGTAGAACACGTCGCCTGGGTAGGCTTCGCGGCCTGGTGGGCGGCGCAGCAGCAGCGAAATCTGGCGATAGGCAACTGCTTGCTTCGACAGGTCATCATAGACGATCAGCGCGTCTTCGCCGCGGTCGCGGAAGTATTCGCCCATCGCGCAGCCCGAGTAGGCCGAGATGTACTGCATTGCAGCCGATTCCGACGCCGATGCGGCCACGACGATGGTGTATTCCATCGCGCCGTGGGTTTCCAGCGAGCGCACGATGTTCTTGATGGTCGATGCTTTTTGACCGATCGCGACGTACACGCAGGTGACGCCTTGACCTTTCTGGTTGATGATCGCGTCGACAGCGACAGCCGATTTACCGGTCTGGCGGTCGCCGATGATCAGCTCACGCTGGCCACGGCCAATCGGCACCATCGCGTCGATCGACTTGATGCCGGTCTGCATAGGCTGCGACACCGATTCGCGGGCGATGACGCCTGGCGCGATCTTTTCGATCGGGGCGGTCAGCTTGGCATCGATCGGACCTTTGCCGTCGATCGGCTGGCCCAGGGCGTTGACCACGCGGCCACGCAGTTCAGGACCGATCGGCACTTCCAGGATACGGCCGGTGGTCTTGACGATGTCGCCTTCCGAGATGTGCTCGTAAGCACCCAGGATGACGGAGCCGACCGAGTCGCGCTCGAGGTTCATCGCCAGGCCAAAGGTGTTGCCTGGGAATTCCAGCATCTCGCCCTGCATCACGTCCGACAGACCGTGGATGCGGCAGATACCGTCGGCGACCGAGATCACGGTGCCCTGGTTGCGGACGTCGGCAGTGGCTTCGAGGCCCTGGATCCGGCTCTTGATCAGCTCGCTGATTTCAGATGGGTTAAGTTGCATGCTTGCTAACTCCAATTATAGTTTCTTGATGCGTAGGGCAAGGGCGGGACGTCGGCCGATGCGAGTGCACACTATCGATTACGATGCCAGTGCAACGTGCATCCGTTGCAGCTTGGCGCGTACCGAGGTATCGAGCACTTCGTCACCAACGACCACGCGCACACCACCGATCAGCGAGGGATCCACTGTTACCGTTGGGTTCAGCTTGCGGCCAAATTTCTTTTCCAGCGTGGCGGCCAACTGCGACAGCTGGTCGGCCGACATGTCGAACGCGCTGAAGATGGTCGCGTCGGCTGCGCCTTCGCTGGCGTTTTTCAGGAGCGCGAACTGGGCGCTGATTTCCGGCAGCAGGTTGATGCGGCCGTTTTCAGCCAGCATCGCGATGAAATTCTTCGCTTCTGCAGTCAGCGGAGCCTTGACCAGCGACGCAATCGTGTCCGCCAGTTGTGCGTGCGTGACGTGCGGGTTGCTGGCGAAGGCCTGCACATCGGAGTTGGCGCCGATCTGGCCCAGTTCCGACGCGATGGCCGACCACGCGTTCAGGTCGCCGGTTTGGGCGACACGGAACAGCGCTTCGGCGTAAGGGCGGGCGACGGTTGCGAGTTCTGCCATGATCAGAGCTCGGTCGACAGTTTCGACAGCAGGTCGGCGTGGGCCGCTGCGTTCACTTCACGCTTGAGGATCTGCTCGGCGCCGGCAACCGCGAGGGTTGCAACCTGGCCACGCAGTTCTTCGCGCGCGCGAGTCACTTGCTGTTCGGCGTCCGCCTTGGCGGCAGCGACGATGCGTGCGCCTTCTTCGGTGGCGGTACGCTTGGCTTCTTCGATGATCGCAGCCGCGCGCTTTTCGGCGTCGACGATGCGCTTCTGGACTTCGTCACGGGCGCCAGCCAGTTCGGTCTGGACGCGCTTTTCGGCGGCAGCCAGGTCAGCCTTGCCGCGATCGGCGGCGGCCAGGCCACTCGCGATCTTCGCGGCGCGCTCGTCGAGCGCCTTCATCAGCGGCGGCCACACGAATTTCATCGTGAACAGTGCCAGGATGAAGAAAACCACGAGCTGAGCAATCAGGGTTGCATTGAGGTTCACGGGGTTATCCTTCTTACAGAAACACGGATGCCGAACCAGAAACTGGTTCGGCCCTTCAAGATCTCGAGACGCGAGTCTTAGACTGGAACGAACGGGTTAGCGAACGCGAACAGCATGGCGATACCAACACCGATCAGGAATGCCGCGTCGATCAGACCAGCCAGCAGGAACATCTTGGTCTGCAGGGTGTTCATCAGTTCTGGCTGACGTGCAGAAGCTTCGAGGTATTTACCGCCCATCAGAGCGATACCGATACAAGCACCGATGGCGCCCAGACCGATGATCAAACCGCAAGCCAGTGCAACAAAAGAAAGGTCAGTCATGAAAAACTCCAAAAGTTAAATTGAAAACTAAATTAAAAACTACAACTTCTTTACAACCACTATCTAGTTCGATGCTTGCGGCGCCGATCAGTGGCCTTCGTGGGCCTGACCGAGGTAGACCAGCGTCAGCATCATGAAGATGAATGCCTGCAGGATCACGATCAGGATGTGGAAGATCGCCCAGATGGAACCGGCAATCACGTGGCCGATGAAACCGAACATCGTCGCGGTTCCGCCCAGCAGTGCGATCAAGAGGAACAGCAGTTCGCCGGCAAACATGTTACCGAACAGTCGCATACCGAGCGACACCATTTTTGCTGCGTATTCGATGATGTTCAGGAGCAGGTTGAACGGCGCCATCCAGATGCCGAACGGTGCTGCGAACAGCTCGTGGAGCCAGCCGCCCAGGCCCTTGATCTTGATGCCGTAGTAGAACATCAGCAGGAGCACGCCCAGTGACATGCCGATCGGCGCGTTCAGGTCGGCGGTCGGGACCACACGGTGATACGGGAAGATGTGCTCGACGCCGAAGGCGGCGAACATCCATGCAAAGATGTCGACCGGCAGCAAGTCCAGCGCGTTCATCAGGACGATCCAGACGAACACCGTCAGGGCCAGCGGCGCGATGAAGCTGCGGTCGCCGTGCACGATGGTCTTGGCCTGGTCATCGACCATCTCGAACAGCATTTCGACGAAGGCCTGGAAACGGCCAGGAACGCCCGACGTCGCCTTGCGCGCGGCTGCCCACATGAACAGGCAGGCGGTCAGGCCCATCGCGATCGACCAGAACATCGTGTCGTAGTGGATGACCGAAAAATCGACCGGACCGACCTGGTACTGGTTCTTCAGGTGGCCCAGGTGGTGAACGATGTATTCTGATGCGGTGGGCGCGTGCGCTGCGCCGTCTACTGGAGTCGCCATGTCGTCATTGCCTAAATAATAAGATGATGTAACTTTTCAGTGCCACGATGATCCCGGCGACCAGTGCCAGCCAGTTGAGATCGCGGTACAGCCACGCCGTCGCGCCCAGGAGCGCCAGCGTCAATGCAATCTTTACAAATTCCCAGATGAAAAATGTCGCGGGAGAAGCCGTTCCAGATGCGGAAGCGGCAAACAAGCGCACTGCCATGATCCCGTTGGGCACGACACAACACAAACCGCCCAGTACAGCCGAAATCATCGCAGCCCATCCCCCCAGTAGTGCGGCGATGGCGCCAACGACTACCGTTGCTATCAACTGCAGGGATACGATACGCAGCATATTCTTTTAGGTCTTAAGCCAGCGTATTTTGGACGAACTACGATGTGGTAATTACATGAAACGCCGGAATTATAAGTGGTTATACGGACGTGAGTCAAACGATTCGCAACTTATAACTGCTCCGTAAAGATGACGAAAATGTGACAATTTACTGACGGAATGAGCAATATTTTCAGTAACTTAACGCGAAATGGTGTATTGCGGGGGATGTGACAATTCGAGGTGAGTGAGCGTGTACTGACGTTGCTCGGTGGTAGCAAAAGTGGTGATAGCGCTATCGCCGCTGCGGTCGGCCGAACGCGCAGAGGCTACCGCGACCGACCGGGTAGCCTCCCTGCGTTTTCCGCATTCTTAGGCGCGCAAACGTGCAAGCACGCCGTCGAGGATGTCGAGGTCGGCGAAGTCGATGATCATCTGCCCCTTCCCTTTCGTTCCCATCTTGAACACGACCGGCGTCGCCAGGCGATCCGAGAGTTCTTCTTCGAGGCGCACGATATCGCCCGGCTTGTCCTTCGCGCGTGCCGGCATGGCCGGCGCGTTCTGTTCCTCAAGCGCGCGCGCGACCAGCTTCTCGGTCTCGCGCACCGACAGGCGACGGGCGACGACGTGACTGGCCAGCGCGATCTGGTTCGCGCTATCGACCGCGAGCAAGGCACGGGCATGGCCCATGTCGATATCCCCTGCCATCAGCATGGTCTGCACCGGCTGCGCGAGATTGATCAGGCGCAGCAGGTTCGACACCGCGCTGCGCGAACGGCCGACCGCGCCCGCGGCCTGCTCATGCGTGAAGTTGAAATCCGAGATCAGGCGTTGGATGCCCTGCGCTTCTTCCAGCGGGTTCAGGTCTTCGCGCTGCATGTTCTCGATCAGGGCCATCGCGGCGGCGGCCTGGTCGTCGACGTCGCGCACCAGCACCGGGATCTCGTCCAGGCCCGCCATCTGCGCCGCACGGAAGCGCCGCTCGCCGGCGATGATCTCGTACGGCGTGCCGCTGCCCGCCGGCAGCGGGCGCACCAGCACCGGCTGCATGATGCCCTGGGTCTTGATCGAGGCGGCCAGCTCGGACAGGCTTACTTCGTCCATGCGGGTACGCGGTTGATACTTGCCGGCCTGGATCTGGGTGACCGCCAGCACCGAAGGCAGGTTGCTTGCGGCGGGCGCGGCGTCCATGTCGCCGCCGAGCAGGGCGTCGAGGCCGCGGCCCAGTCCCTTGAGTTTTTTGGTTGCCATTGTCGTGTCAGCTCTCTTGGTGATTACATGGTCTTGATGCGCTGGACCATTTCCGCGCCAAAGGCGATATACGCCTGCGCGCCCTTCGACGACGGATCGAAGGTCACGCCCGGGATGCCGTAGGACGGGGCTTCGGCCAGGCGGACGTTGCGCGGGATGATGGTCTTGAACACCTTGTCGCCGAAGTGCTGCTCGAGCTGGTTCGAGACCTGCTGCGACAAGGTCATGCGTGGATCGAACATCACCCGCAACAGGCCAATGATCTTGAGGTCGGTGTTCAGGTTGGCGTGCACCTTCTTGATCGTGTTGACCAGGTCGGACAGGCCTTCGAGCGCGTAGTACTCGCACTGCATCGGGATGATCACGCCGTGCGCGGCGCACAGGCCGTTCAAGGTGAGCAGCGACAGCGCGGGCGGGCAATCGATGAGGATGAAATCGTAGTCGGCGTCGACCGCGGCCAGCCCATCCTTCAGGCGGCGTTCGCGGTTCTCGAGCGAGACCATTTCGACTTCGGCGCCGGCCAGCTCGCGGTTGGCGGGCAGCACGTCGAAGCGGCCGGCCTCGGAACGCACGCGCGCCCCGGCCACGTCCGACTCACCGAGCAGTACCTGGTAGATCGACGATTCCAGCTCGGCCTTGTTGATGCCGGCGCCCATGGTGGCATTGCCCTGCGGGTCGAGGTCGACCAGCAGCACGCGCTGGTCAAGCTTTGCCAGGCCCGCGGACAGGTTGACGGAGGTGGTGGTCTTGCCGACGCCACCCTTCTGGTTCGCAACGCAAAAAATCTTCGCCATCTATTCTCTTTCTTGAAAGCGGCTACAAGACGCCATACCGTTCATACCGTACAAACCATTTGAATGGTTCATACTATATAAACGATATAAACGGTTTATACAGTTAATATGATTTACCCGGTTCGCACTATGAACACCAGGTGACGCTCGGCGCCCAGTCTTGGAACCTGTAGCGGCTGCAAACCCATCACTTTCCACTCCTGTGGAAGCCGTTCGCGCTCCTCGCTCGGCGCCACCCCTTTCAAGGCGATGAATTTACCGCCCTCTTGCAGCAGGTGTCCCGACCAGTTGACGAAATCGGACAGGTCGGCGAACGCGCGCGAGGTGATCACGTCGAATTTGTCGCTCACCTGCAGATCCTGCACCTTCATCGTGTGCACGCTGACGTTGGCCAGCCCGAGCTCCGCCTTGACTTGCGTGAGGAAGGCCGTTTTCTTGTGCACGGTGTCGATCATCGCCACCTTCATGTCAGGGCGGGTGATGGCCAGCACGGTGCCGGGCAAGCCGCCCCCTGCCCCGACGTCCAGCACATTGCGCGCGCCCTCGAATGCCGGCACCGCGGCCAGCGAATCGAGCAGGTGATGGGTCACCATCTGCATCGGGTCACGCAGCGAGGTCAGGTTGTACACCGCATTCCACTTGTGCATCAGCTGCAGGTAGGCCATCAACCTGGTTTGCTGTTCCGGCGTGACGTCCAGTCCCATCTCGGCGATGCCATCGGCCAGCACCTTTGCCAGCGCATCGCGGTCGAACGCATACTTCATTGCGCCGCCTCCGTGGTTGGAGCAAAGCCCTGGACACCGCGTTTTTTCAGGTGCACCAGCAGCAGCGAAATCGCCGCCGGGGTCACGCCCGAAATGCGCGAGGCCTGGCCGAGGGTTTCCGGCCGCTGCTTGTCGAGCTTCTGGCGCACTTCGAACGACAGGGCAGCGATCTCCAGGTAGTTCAGGTTCTCGGGCAGCTTCAGGTTTTCGTAGTGGTCATGGCGTTCGACTTCGCGCGCCTGGCGATCGATATAGCCCGAATACTTCAGCTGGATCTCGACCTGCTCTTTCACGGCCGGATCGTCGACGCCGGGACCGGCGAGCGGTTGGCCTTCGGCGCCCTGCATCGTCATCAGGGTGTTGTATTCGACACCTGGTCTGCGCAGCAGGTCGGCCAGGTTGTACTCGCGCTCGAGTGCCTGTCCTACCACGCGTTCCGATTCGGCCGCAGCCAGGATACGTGGGTTGACCCAGGTCGATTTCAGGCGCTCGAGTTCGCGGGCGACCGCTTCGCGCTTGGTCTCGAAGGCTTGCCAGCGCGCGTCGTCGACGATGCCCAGCTGGCGGCCGACCTCGGTCAGGCGCATGTCGGCGTTATCTTCGCGCAGCGACAGGCGGTACTCGGCGCGGCTGGTGAACATGCGGTAGGGCTCGGCCACGCCCTGCGTGGTGAGGTCGTCGACCAGCACGCCGAGGTAGGCTTCCGAACGGCCCGGCGTCCAGGCATCCTTGCCCTGGGTTTGCAGCGCCGCGTTCAGGCCGGCCAGCAAGCCTTGCGCCGCGGCTTCTTCGTAGCCGGTGGTGCCGTTGATCTGGCCGGCGAAGAACAGGCCCTTGATCGCGCGGGTTTCGAGCGAGGCCTTCAGGCCGCGCGGGTCGAAGTAATCGTATTCGATCGCATAACCGGGACGCAGGATGAAGGCGTTCTCCATGCCGCGCATCGAACGCACCAGTTCGAGCTGGACGTCGAACGGCAGGCTGGTCGAGATCCCGTTCGGATAGAACTCGTTGGTGGTCAGCCCCTCGGGCTCGAGGAAGATCTGGTGCGACTCCTTCGACGCGAAGCGGTGGATCTTGTCTTCGATCGACGGGCAGTAGCGCGGGCCTACGCCTTCGATGACGCCGGTGTACATCGGGCTGCGGTCCAGGCCGGCGCGGATGATGTCGTGGGTGCGCTCATTGGTGTGCGTGACCCAGCACGGCACCTGGCGCGGATGCATCGCCACATTGCCCATATACGAAAACACCGGCACCGGATCGAGGTCGCCCGGCTGTTCGCTCAGCACCGAGAAGTCGATGCTGCGGCCATCGATGCGCGGCGGCGTACCGGTCTTCAACCTGCCCTGCGGCAGCTTGAGTTCCTTCAGGCGCGCGGACAGCGAGGTGGCCGGTGGATCGCCGGCGCGCCCGCCCGAGTAATTCTGCAGGCCGACGTGGATCTTCCCGTCGAGGAAAGTACCGGCGGTCAGCACCACGGCGCGGGCGCGGAACTTCAGGCCGACCTGGGTGACGGCGCCGACCACGCGGTCGCCCTCCACCATCAGGTCATCGACGGCCTGCTGGAACAACCACAGGTTCGGCTGGTTTTCCAGGCGCGAGCGGATCGCCGCCTTGTACAGGACGCGATCGGCCTGCGCGCGGGTGGCGCGCACGGCCGGGCCCTTGGACGAATTCAGGATGCGGAACTGGATGCCCGCTTCGTCGGTGGCAATGGCCATCGCGCCGCCGAGGGCGTCGACTTCCTTGACCAGGTGACCCTTGCCGATGCCGCCGATCGACGGATTGCAAGACATGGCGCCAAGGGTTTCGATATTGTGTGTCAGCAGCAAGGTCTGTTGACCGGTGCGTGCGGACGCGAGTGCTGCTTCGGTGCCGGCATGGCCGCCGCCGACGACGATAACGTCGAATTCAGTTGGAAATAGCATGATGGGATGTGAGGCGAGGAGACTTAATGCGCGATTATAGATTCTTTTTTCTTGCCGGACTCTCGGTCGCCGCGAAAACGACATATTTTGTTTCACGTGAAACCTTATTCTGCAGTTATTACGCTGGTGTTTCACGTGGAACAAGTGGCAAATAAAAAAGCCGGGCTTGAACCCGGTCTCGATGTTTCACGTGGAACAATCAGATTTACCAGCCCAGCTTTGTGAAAGAATCGTAGGCTGTCTTTACAATCAGTGCCGTGACGACGAACAGGAAAAGTTTGCGCACAAAACCGCTGCCATGCTTCAAGGCGAGCCTGGTGCCGATCACGGAACCGACGATCTGACAGCCTGCCATCAACAAGCCGAGTTGCCACAGCAAATGTCCGCTATAGCCGAACCACATCAGCGCCGACAGATTGCAGGCAACGTTGACCACCTTGGCCGCCGCCGACGCACTGAGGAAATCGAAGCCAAAGAAGCGCACAAACAGGAACAGCAGGAAACTGCCGGTGCCCGGACCAAAGAAGCCGTCATAAAAACCGATGGCGGCGCCGATGCCGATCGCCCAGTAACGCTCAGCCATCCCGCTATGCAGCGGCGCATGCACCGCACCCAGGTCCTTCTTCATGAAGGTATAGACGGCAACCGCAACCAGGACGAATGGCAATAGCGCGCGAATGAAATCGGCCGGCACCCGCGTCACGGTCCAGGCGCCGACAAAGGACAAGGCAAACGCGGCGATCGCTGCCGGCGCCGCCGTGCTCCACGCAACCCGCACCCGGCGCGCGTAACTGGCGGCTGCCGAGCTCGTACCGAAGATCGCTGCGAGTTTATTGGTGCCGAGGATGGTCGCCGGCGCTTCCTTCGGCAACAGGGAAAACATGGCGGGAAGCTGGATCAGGCCGCCGCCGCCGACAACGGCGTCGACCAGGCCGGCAGCGAAGGCAGCGCCGCCAAGCCAAACAACATCGATCATGGAAGACTTTCAGGGGAGGTGCAGAGCCGATATTCTACGGCAAGCATGCCGTACCGACACGGCGCCGCCCTCTCCTACGGCGGCTCACGCCGGCGTGACGGCAGCCGTGGTCGTGGCGAATTCGATGAGCAGGGTATTGAGCTTTTCAGCACCCGACAGTTGCAGCCAATGACCGACACCATCGATGCGCGCATACTGGAAACCAGCGCGGCATTGCTCGCGTGTTTCGAGCATCTGCCGCTCGCCCAATGCGGGATCGTGTTCGCTCCAGACACCCAGCACCGGCACATCGACTGGCTTCCATCGGCGTGTGCTGGATGCCTTCAGGTTCGCCCGATAGTAATTGAGCGCGGCGGTCAGGCGGCCCTGGGGCGCCAATGCATCGATCCAGAGCTGCTGCTGTTCACGGCTGCGGTTCATCGATCGCAAGGCCGCCCAGTTCCCGGCTTTCAACAGCGTTTCGGCCAGGACCGGCGTTACGAACACGCCCATATACCAGAAGCGCAGCTTCTGCCCGAGCCCCGCTTTTGCGATCGCCTTCGGATGCCCGACCGACAGCGCTGCATAGCGGCTGACCCGCTGCGGCGCATGCATGGCGAGATGCCAGCCGATCAGGGCGCCCCAGTCGTGACCGACCACGGTCGCCTGCTCGATGCCCAGCGCATCCATCAGGCGCAATACATCGTCGGCAAGGAAATCGATCGCATAGGCGCCGGCCTCGCCCGGCATATCGGTCTTGCCGTAGCCGCGCAGATCGGGAGCGATGACGCGGAAACCTGCCGCGGCCAGTGCCGGAATCTGGCGGCGCCAGATCGCATGGGTATCCGGGAAGCCATGCAGGAGCACAACTGGCGCGCCCTCACCGGCCGTCACGTAATGCATGTTCAAGCCATTGACATTGGCGTACTGCGACACGACGTCCATTCGTTTCCCCTGTACCGCAGCTCAACGGAAATACAGCTTACCAGAACGTAAACGCCTGTCCAGACCCCAGCTGTGGATAAGCTATTTGATATCCACAGGCATCGTTTGTGTAGAACTCGGCTTTTTTGCACAGGCAAAAATCTTGTCCAGATTTGCCACCAAGGAGTTTGCGCAGCAGTGCACCGACTTATCCGTGACGTAAATCCATGATTTCGCGCTCTTTAATGGGCTTGTCCACAGAAAGCTGCTGCCGTTAACCACTACTATCAATGTTGTATACAGATCTTGGTTGTAAACCTGGCGAGCCCCGAATAAAAAAAAATTCGCCAGCCCGTGGCAAATCGGAACATCGCTGACGCGCCTGCCAAACATTCCAGTCGCCTTCATCGCCAGGCAAGTCGATTCCTCATCCTGCGTGACCAGCTTGAATAGGAATCTGGGGGCTGTGGAAAACCCGATGCATATCCACAGCATGGAATGTGCAAAAACCCCTGCTTCATCGACCACCGAAATTTCTATCCAGTTTTCCTACAGCGCCATCACAAGCGTTTTCCAGCGGGTTAACACGACCGTAAACTACTGATGTTGTGGAAAAAACTGGATTTATCCACAAAGACGTATGCGTTTACTATTACTACCATTCTGTATACAAGCTTTTAGATACAACAACATAGGAAATCCGCCGCCACCATCGTCAACGCAATCCGCCGACTGCAAGCCAAAAACGGGGGAGTCACAACGATCGACGATGACTTGGCAATGCTGACTGGATCGGGCTTGTGGAAAAGCCGCTGCATATCCACAGGAGCAGATGTGCAGAACAGGTGGTTTTCCTGAAAGCGAATTTGTTGTCCAAGAATCGTTCAAACCGAACGCAAGCTTTTTCCAGCCCGTAAACGACGCCGTAAACCATTGATACTGTGGAGTAAACGGGCTTTATCCACAGAGAACGTCGCGTTTACCTACTACTATCAATCTTGTATACATATCTCTTAATTAAATAAGCAAACACAGGGCAAGCAAAAAAAAGCGTCTTCCAGAACAGATCGATCACCCCTTCCAGCAAGTTCCTCGAGCAACACACATGACAAACTGAAAGCGATACAAGCTGTGTACAATCCGTGCCTTATGCACAGTTGCCTGTCTGAACGACCTTTAGAAGCGTCGAGGAGGCGCTGGAAGCGATTCGCAGCACATGCCGATGCTGCGCCTTGCTGGAAGGCTTGCAACGCCCCAAAACGTCTCTCCACCTTTTCAATTAGTAGAAAAACATGCGTCTAGGGATCATCAGCGCCTTGCACGAAGAACAGGCAGGGCTCGTAGAAGCCATGGAAGGGCCCGCCACGCTCATCTACGGCAAACGCGAGTTCCGGGTCGGACGACTGTGGGAAATCGACGCTGTGTGCGTTTTATCGCGTATTGGGAAGGTTGCTGCTGCCATGACCGCGACTACGCTTGTGGAAAAGTTCGGAGTTACGCACATCCTCTTCACGGGCGTTGCCGGTGCGGGGGATAAAACGATCCGGGTCGGCGACATCGTGGTGGCAGAATCGCTGGTCCAGCACGATATGGATGCGAGTCCCTTGTTCCCGCGATTCGAGGTGCCGCTCACCGGCCAGACGCATTTCCAGCCCGACCAGCAATTCTCGACGCGCCTGTCCGGCGCCGCCCACGCTTTCCTTGAATCCGATTTCCTGGACACGATCGCCGAATCCGAAAGACAGGCCTTCGGTCTCGCACAGCCACGAGTGCATCGCGGCCTGATCGCCAGCGGCGACCAGTTCGTCAACGATCGGCTGCGGATCGAGGCGCTGAACGACGCCTTGCCCGGCCTGGTCGCGGTGGAAATGGAAGGCGCCGCGGTGGCGCAGGTCTGCCATGAACTGGACGTGCCGTTCGCCGTCATCCGCGCGATCTCGGACAACGCCAACGAAAACGCGGCCCACGACTTCATGCGCTTCGTGATGTCGGTGGCCGCGCAGTATGCTTTTCATATCACTCGGCGCCTGTGCCGGGATCTTGCGCACGAGTCCCTCTAGCCCAGCAGCGAATCGGCCGGAATGTAGTCGTAGCCCAGGGCTTGGGCGACGGCTTCGAAGGTGACCTTGCCCTGGCAGACGTTCAGGCCACGGCGCAGGTGGATATCGTCCGCCAGCGCGCGCTGCCAGCCCTTGTTGGCGAGCGCCAGGGCATGGCCGATGGTGGCGTTGTTGAGGGCGAAGGTCGAGGTGCGCGCCACCGCGCCCGGCATATTCGCCACGCAGTAGTGGACCACGCCGTCGACCAGGAAGGTCGGATCGGCATGCGTCGTCGGGTGCGAGGTCTCGAAGCAGCCGCCCTGGTCGATCGCCACGTCGACCACCACCGCGCCCTTCTTCATGCGCGACACCATATCGCGCGTGACCAGCTTGGGCGCTGCGGCGCCCGGCACCAGCACGCCGCCGATCACCAGGTCGGCGGACAGCACGGCTTCCTCGAGCGCGTGGCCATTGGAAAACAGGGTCGAGATGCGGTTGCCGAACACCAGGTCGAGCTGGCGCAGCCGGTCGACATTCTTGTCGAGCACCGTGACCCGCGCACCGGTGCCGACCGCCATCTGCAGCGCATTGGTGCCGACCACGCCGGCGCCGATGATGACGATGTGGCCGGCCGCCACGCCGGGCACGCCGCCCAGCAGAAGGCCCATGCCGCCACGCGATTTTTCCAGGTGGGCTGCGCCGGCCTGGATCGACATGCGGCCGGCGACTTCGCTCATCGGCGCGAGCAGGGGCAAGCCGCCGCCCGGGCCGGTGATCGTTTCATAGGCAATGCAGACGGCGCCCGACTTGACCAGGGCGGCGGTTTGCCCGGGATCGGGGGCGAGGTGGAGGTAGGTATAGAGAATCTGGCCTTCGCGCAGCATCGCGCATTCAGCCGCTTGCGGCTCCTTGACCTTGACGATCAGGTCGGCGCGTGCGAAGACTTCTTGTGCGCTGTCGACGATGGTGGCGCCGGCGGCGGTGTACTGGGCGTCATCCAGGCCGATATCGATGCCTGCGCCTTGCTGGACGATGACCTGGTGGCTGCGTGACACGAGTTCGTGGACCGAAGGCGGCGTGAGGCCGACGCGGTATTCGTGGTTCTTGATTTCCTTTGGAACGCCTACAAGCATGGTTGTCTCCTGTTGTGTTGTGCTGCTGCTGACTCTCCTGCTGTTCTATTCATTGTTGAACGCGTCGGCGGCAAAGCCGCCAACCCTACGGAACGGGTGGCGGGAGAACCCGCCCACCCGGTGTGATGACGATTCTTACAGGCCCAGCGTCATCAGGCTTGCGTTGCCGCCAGCCGCCGTCGTGTTGACGCAGACGGCGCGCTCCGCGATCAAGCGCCACAGGTCGACCGGGACCAGGACGTCGGTGTCGACGATGCCGACGATCGCACCCGGACGCGCCGCCAGTTGGGTACGCAGCGAGCCGGCCAGGCCGGTTTCGACCAGCGCGATCGCGATGTCGGCCGCGTCGATCTCTTCCTTGCCCACGAAGCGCACGCGTTCCTTCACCGCTGGCGGCAGGTCGGCCGGGATCGATTCCGGCGTCGGCGCCAGCACCAGCGCGCGGTTGCCGGTGGCGAGGGTGGCTGCCAGTTGATTGAGCAGGCCGGCCGCCGTGCCCGGCGCGCACAGCACCGTGCCGCGCGGCGTGAACGACAGGCGGTTGCTTTCGCCGGTCGGGCCGGGCAGGTCCATCGATACGCCGTTGAGCGAGGTGCGCGCATAGCCTTCGGCCAGCGCGGCCACCGGTTGCTGGCCGTTGGCGCGCAGCCAGCCGAGCAAGGCTTCGAGCGCCGCTTCTGGTTGGCGCACGTGGTCCATCAACGGCGCCGCGCCGCGCTGCAGGCGCTTCAGGTAGAGCGGTCCGCCGGCCTTCGGACCGGTGCCCGACTTGCCTTCGCCGCCGAACGGCTGCACGCCGACCACCGCGCCGACGATATTGCGGTTGACGTAGATATTGCCGACGTGGGCGCGGTTGACGATGGTGTCGATGGTTTCATCGATGCGCGAGTGCACGCCCAGGGTCAGGCCATAGCCGGTGGCGTTGATCGCATCGATCACCGAAGGCAGATCGGCGCGCCGATAGCGCACGATATGCAGCACCGGGCCAAAGACTTCCTGCTTGAGCTCCGCCAGCGAGGCGATTTCGAGCACCGTCGGCGGCACAAAGGTGCCGGCATCAAGCACCGACGCCGGCAGGTCTAGCGCGAAGTGGCTGCGCGCGGTGGCCTTGGTGCGCTCGATGTGGGCCAGCAAGTTGCGCTGAGCCTCGGCATCGATCACCGGGCCGATATCGGTCGCCAGGCGGTCCGGGCTGCCCACGCGCAGTTCCTGCATCGCGCCCTTGAGCATCTTGACGGTCTTGTCGGCGATGTCTTCTTGCAGGAACAGCACGCGCAGCGCCGAGCAGCGCTGGCCGGCCGAGTCGAAGGCCGAAGAGAGGACGTCCTGCACTACCTGTTCCGGCAGCGCCGACGAATCGACGATCAGCGCGTTCTGGCCGCCGGTTTCCGCTACCAGCGGAATGTCGATGCCTTCCTGCTCCGCGCGCTTGGCCAGGGTGCGGTTGATCAGCTGGGCGACCTCGGTCGAACCGGTGAAGATCACGCCCTTGATGCGGCTGTCCGCCGTCAGGGCGGCGCCGACCACTTCGCCGCGGCCCGGCAGCAGCTGCAGCGCGGCGCGCGGCATGCCCGCCTCGAGGAACAGCTCCACCGCGCGGGCGGCGATCAATGGGGTTTGCTCGGCCGGCTTGGCCAGCACCACGTTGCCGGCCGCGAGGGCGGCGGCGACCTGGCCGGTGAAGATCGCGAGCGGGAAGTTCCAGGGGCTGATGCAGCTGACCGGTCCCAGTGCCTCAGCTTGCGCCGAGCCGCGCACCTGCACCGCGTAGTAGCGCAGGAAGTCGACCGCTTCGCGCAGTTCGGCGATCGCGTTCGGCAGCGATTTACCGGCTTCGCGCACGGCCAGGGCCATCAGCTCGATACCGTTCTGCTCGAACAGGTCGGCGGTGCGTTGCAGGATGGCGGCGCGTTCGTGCGTCGCGGTGGCGGCCCATTCGCCGGCGAAAGCGCAGGCCGCGGCCAGGGCGGTTTCGACGTCGGCGCGCGAGGCCTCGCTCACCTGCCCGACGACATCGCTCGAGACCGCGGGATTGACCACATTGGCAAGCTGGCCGGCGTCGACCGAACCCGCGATCAGCGGGCCGGCGACGTGCTGGCGCTGCTGCGCGAGGCCGTCGGCCACGCTGGCCAGGATGTCTTCATTGACCAGGTCCATGCCGCTCGAGTTCTTGCGCTCGGCGCCGAACATATCGAGCGGCAGCGCGATCGCCGGATGCGGCTTGCCGCCGCTGGCGCGTGCGACCTCGAAGGGATCGGTGAGCAGCGAATCGATCGCCACGTTCTCGTCGACGATCTGGTTCACGAACGAGGAGTTGGCGCCGTTTTCCAGCAGGCGGCGCACCAGGTAGGCCAGCAGGGTTTCGTGCGAACCGACCGGCGCATAGATGCGGCAGGCCTTGTCGAGGTTCTTGCTGCCCACGACCTGGTCGTACAGGGTCTCGCCCATGCCGTGCAGGCACTGGAATTCGTAGTTGCTGACGTTGGCGAGCTTGGCCCAGGTGTAGATCACCGACAGCGAGTGCGCGTTGTGGGTCGCGAACTGCGGATACAGCAGGTCGGCCGCCGCCAGCAGCTTGCGTGCGCAGGTCAGGTAGGACACGTCGGTGTATACCTTGCGCGTGTAGACCGGATAGCCCGGCATGCCGTCGACCTGGGCGCGCTTGATCTCGGCGTCCCAGTAGGCGCCCTTCACCAGGCGCACCATGAATTTGCGGCCGCTGCGCTTGGCCAGGTCGACCAGGTAGTCGATCACGAACGGGCAGCGTTTTTGATAGGCCTGCACCACCAGGCCAATGCCTTCGAAGCCGGCCAATTCAGGGTCAAAGGCGAGTGCTTCGAGCATGTCGAGCGAGATCTCGAGGCGGTCGGCTTCCTCGGCGTCGATATTGATGCCGATGTTATAGGTCTTGGCCAGCAGGACCAGGCTGCGCACGCGCGGCAGCAGTTCGCCCATCACGCGCGCATACTGCGCACGGCTGTAGCGCGGATGCAGGGCCGACAGCTTGATCGAGATGCCCGGGCCGTCCTTGATGCCGCGGCCGTTCGAGGCCTTGCCGATCGCGTGGATGGCGGCTTCGTACGAGGCGTAGTAATTCTTCGCATCGCTCTCGGTCAGCGCGGCCTCGCCCAGCATGTCGTAGGAGTAGCGGTAGCCGCGGGTCTCGTTCTCGCGGCTGTTCTTCAGGGCCTCGTCGATGGTCTGGCCGGTGACGAACTGGTTGCCCAGCATCCGCATCGCCATGTCGACGCCCTTGCGGATCAGCGGCTCGCCGCCCTTGGCGATCAGGCGCGTGAGCGCCGAGCCGAGTCCCTGCTCGCTATTGGTCGAGACCAGCTTGCCGGTGATGAGCAGGCCCCAGGTCGCCGCGTTGACGAACAGCGACGGCGATTCGCCCAGGTGCTTGCGCCAGTCGCCACGGCTGATCTTGTCGGCGATCAGGCGGTCGGCGGTCTCGCTGTCCGGGATGCGCAGCAGGGCTTCGGCCAGGCACATCAGCGCAACGCCTTCTTCGGACGACAGCGAGAACTCGTGCATCAACGCATCCACGCCCGAGGCGCGGGTACGCTTTTCGCGTACGCTCGAGACCAGGCGATGCGCCAGCGGCTGGGCGTCCGCACTCGGTGTGGCACCCTGGGCCAGCAGCCATTGCACGGCCTCTGTTTCTTCGCGGCGGTAGGCAGCGGTGATGGCGGCGCGCAGTGACGTCTGCTCGCGCTTGATTTCAGCGTGGAGGGCGTCGAAGGGGACGAAGGTGGAGGCCGGCGAAGCAGCAATCTGCATGGCTATCTAGTCAAAAGAAATATCACAACGAAGGGCACCGTACAGCAAAAGCGCCGTCCCACAAATGGTGGTCGGCGCGGTTTGGACGTCGGTGGAAATGATTCGATTGTAGAAGGATTTCTTCTGGATTTATTCTGTTTTTAAACCAGACTAGCAATAGATAGTTTTTGATGCGACAATCTGACCGAATAATATTTACGGGAGACACCCGATGTTGGACAAGATCAGCAAGAAGATTCTAGCAGAGCTGCAGAATGACGGCCGCATCAGCAACGTGGAGCTGGCGGCGAGGGTCAACCTGTCGCCGGCGGCCTGCCTCGAGCGCGTGCGCAAACTGCACGAATCGGGCTACATCATGGGCTACACGGCCCAGCTCAACCCGCAGCTGCTCGATGTGTCGCTGCTGGTCTTCATCGAGGTCGTACTCGATCGTACCACTCCCGAGGTATTCGATGCGTTCAAGCAGAGCGTGCAAATGATCCCGGAGGTGCTGGAATGCCATATGGTGGCCGGCGGCTTCGACTACCTGGTCAAGGCGCGCGTAAAGGACATGGCGGCCTACCGCGAATTCCTGGGCAAGACCTTGCTGCAAAAAGGTGTGCGCGAAACCCACACCTACGCGGTGATGGAAGAGGTCAAGAACACGACCAAGCTGCCGATTCGTTAAGCACACGACAGCGCTGCAAACAAAAACGGCCAGGCATATCGCCTGGCCGTTTTTGTTTCACGTGAAGCAATTTGACGCGCTGGCGCTGTCAGACGATCTTGCGTACCCCGGTCTTGGACGCGCTTTCCGCCATCGATTCCAGGTTCTTGCGCAACCAGCGGTGGGCCGGACTGCGGCCGTCGCGTTCGTGCCACAACATGTCCAGGTGGACTGCCGGCAGCTGCAGGGGCAGCTCTTTCCAGATCAGCACGTCGGTCATGCCGGTCGAGACCATCAAGTGCTTCGGCAACACGGTAATCAGGTCGGAGTTCGCCACCACCCTGCCCGCCGTGAAGAACTGGTTTACCGTCAGCAGGATGCGGCGTTCGCGGCCGACCTGGGCCAGTGCCTCGTCGACCAGGCCATGCGCGCGGCCCGAGAAGCTCACCAGCAGGTGATTTGCCTTGCAATAGGTATCGAGATCGAGCTTTTCCTTGGCCAGCGGGTGATCCTTGCGCATCACGCAGACATACACGCCCGAATACAGGCGCTCGTGGCGGATCGGCGAGCCCGTTTCGTACGACAGTTGGGCCGCGACGCCGGGGAAGAAGCCGACGGCCAGGTCGATGTCGCCCCGCAGCAGCATCGGACGCGGTTCGCGCGTGGTCAGCGGCACCATGCGGATGTTGACGCCCGGCGCCTCGCTTTCGATCGAGCGCATCAGCGACGGCAGCCACAGCGCCGCGGTCGCGTCGGCCATCGCCATGCGGAAGGTGGCCTGCGCCTTGGAGACGTCGAAGGTTTCCGGCATCACCGCCGCTTCCAGCGCCGCCAGGGCCTGGCGCACGGCCGGCCATAGGGCTTCGGCACGCGGAGTCGGTTTCACGCCGTAGGCGGTGCGGATCAAGAGTTCGTCACCCAGGCTTTCTCGCAGTCGCTTGATCGCATTCGATACCGCGGGCTGGGTCATGGCCAGATGGCCGGCGGCGCGGGTCAGGTTTTGCTCGGTCATGACTGCGTCGAATACGCGCAGCAGATTCAGGTCAAGCGTCAGAAAGCTCATGGGAGTCAGGAGAAAACTGTTGTGAATACAAGTGACGGATACAAGTGTACCGCAAATCATTCACAAACAGTATAAGGGCCATCAGGGAACAAAATTAGATTTATATGTTGCGACGCACTATAGTTCTCAACAATAACAGAACGAGCCTATCATGTCTTCCACCGCCACCCTAGTCCAAGCCGCCGCCGCCGTACCTTACGGCCAGGTATTCAGCACGACCGTCTATCTTGCCATGCTGGCTGGCTTCGTCCTGTTCTTCCGTCCGCTGCTGGTCGGCATCGGCCGCGCGCTGTACCTGACCGTGCGCCCACGCCGCACCAAGGCCGAGATCGCCGCCCGCCGCGCCCTGGACGAAGCGCTGGCGCTCAAGCGCAAGCTGGCCGGCCTGGATCCGGTCGACGCCGCCGAAGCGCGCGCAATGGGCATCCGCCACTGATTATCACCGAACTCCTCCCCTGACGCGGTCTCCGGAAACGGACGCCGCGTTTTTTTTCGTCCCTGCTTTCTGCAGGCTCTCAATACTTCTTCTTGACGGGCTCGAAAATGCCCGGTTGTCTCGTCACGCCCAGTGACTTTGCGTTACCGGGGTTTTCTTGGTCATTTGATTTAACAAAATTCACAAATAGTCAAAAATCGATGACCCTTATGTAATGGCTGATATTGCGGGTTGAGGTATAGATGAGCTAATAATAATGTGAATAGAGCAGATGTTAGCCGATTTTAATGGACAAGCCTAGCGCTAACTGTCGTGTCCTGATCTTCGAAAGATACGCCTATTTAATGTAATATATATGTGATTTAATAGTAAATAGAACGAAGTTGACATAGTTCACATTTAAGATCGATAGAAATTTTACTTATGGTTTTGTCTCGACCGAGCGAAAGTAGTAGACCGGAAAGCACGGGAATGCGAAGACCAAGTCTGGATTGTGGAGCAATGCGAAACACATGCACGTACGGACGCCGCATGCCGGTCGATCCGGCACGCGCTCAGGAAACTCAGCAGGAAATAAAAAAGCCGGCGAGAAGGCCGGCTTGGGAGGGGTCAGGCGACGGCTTTGTCGGCCGTCAGTCGTTCGTACTTGATGAGGAGTTCTTCGCGCGATTCGCGCCATTCCGGATTGAGGGGAATGCAGGCAACCGGGCACAGCTGCACACATTGCGGCTCATCGAAATGGCCGACGCATTCGGTGCATTTGTGCGGATCGATCTGGTAATACTCTTCGCCCATCGAAATCGCATCGTTCGGGCATTCGGGTTCGCAGACGTCGCAGTTGATGCAGTCGTCGGTAATCAGTAAGGCCATGGCAAGTCTCGAGGATCAGGCCTTCGGGGCGTCCGCCAGGCTGGCGATCTTCTTTTGCAGCCAGCGGTCGACCGAAGGGAAAACGAATTTGGACACGTCGCCGCCCAGCAGCGCGATCTCGCGCACGATGGTGCCCGAGATGAACTGGTACTGGTCGGACGGGGTCAGGAACATGGTTTCGACATCGGGCAGCAAGTAGCGGTTCATGCCCGCCATCTGGAACTCGTATTCGAAATCGGATACCGCGCGCAAGCCGCGCACGATGACGCGGGCGTCGTGCTTGCGCACGAAGTCCTTGAGCAGGCCCGAGAAGCTTTCGACCTGCACATTGGGGTAATGGCCAAGCACTTCGTTGGCGATATCCAGGCGCTCTTCGAGCGTGAAGAACGGACGTTTGTTGCGGCTGTCGGCGACGCCGACCACCAGTCGGTCGAACAGGCCGGATGCGCGACGTACCAAATCCTCGTGGCCGCGGGTGAGCGGATCGAACGTACCTGGATAAACGGCTACAACCATTGCGGCTCCCTAAATATGACACCCTGTTGGAACGCGCATTATGCCTGAAAACACGGCATTCGCCCCATGCCGGGGCGGGTTTTGCCCAATGGTTGTGCAGTATCTACCGCATCGGCGAGAGCTAAACAGGCTTTTCTTGCAGCTTCAGCAAATGGTAATACACCATGCCCGCCTTGTCGGCGCGCACCGTTTCCCAGCCGAGCAGCCATTCGGGAACCTCATCGCCTTCGGTCGGCAACGGCGTCTCGGCTTCGGCATACACCATGCCGCCCTCGGCCAGCAGCGCGGCGCACAGCGGCAAGGTCTTGGCCAACAAATCCTGTTGATAAGGCGGGTCGAGGAAGATCACGTCGAAGCGCTGGCCGCGGGTGGCCAGGTCGCGCGCCAGGATCAAGGCGTCGGCGCGCAGGACGGTGATATTGGCGGCCTTGAGCTTGTCGCGGTTGGCTTCCAGCTGGCGCACGGCCGGGGCGTGGTTGTCGACCATCGTCACCAAGGCGGCGCCACGGCTGGCCGCTTCGAAGCCGAGCACGCCGGAGCCGGCGTACAGGTCGAGCACGCTGGCCTGGTCCCAGTCGCTGCCGAGCTGGTGGTTGATCCAGTTGAAGACGGTTTCGCGCACGCGGTCGGGCGTGGGACGCAGGCCGAGGGCGTCGACCACTGGCAACAGGGTGCGTTTCCAGGTGCCGCCGATGATGCGAACCTGATGCTGGGCCATGCGCGGCGCGCCGTGGGGCTTGGCGGCCTGGGGCCTCGATTTTGTGGACTTTCTTTGCATGGGCGGCACTATAGCATGCAGGTTTCCACGTCTGCGCGGGCCGCCCTGCCCGGTTTATTTGCCTGCCGCCAGTGCCTCGAAATCGTTGATCCAGCCCTGCATGCGCTGCTGTGCATGGGCCTTCTGCTGCGGTGTCGCCAGCTTGATCGCGCTCAGGATGTATTTCGTCGTATGGTCGATGCTGGCGTCATAGAAGGCCTTGCGCTCGGGCGACTCCATGCGCGTAAACAGCTCGCGCATCAGGCCCTGCACCTTGGCCGTGGTCTGGTCGCGGTTGAGCTTTTTCTGCTGTACCTCTTGCAGCAGCGCCAAGACACGGCGCTGGCGATGCTGGCGTTCCTCGAGCCATTGCTGGTTGTCGAGCGGGCGCAGGTCGGAAGCGCGGCGCAGGGCCGCTTCTTGCTCGCTGCTGAAGCGGCCGAACCACAACTCCATCTGTTCCATCGATTTCTTGAAACGCGCGCGCTGGCGCTTTTCGACGCTGCCGCTCATGAACTTGCGCCGGTATTCGTCGTTCTTGTCCTTGAATTTCTTTTCGATATTGCCGATCTGCTCGGGCGTGATCGACATGGCCAGCGTTGTCAGTTCGGGCACCGCGCGCTGGGCCAGGCGCTCGCCGCGCACGCGGATTTCGCGGTAGGCGCCGGTCAGGTCGGCCTGGCTGGGATTGCCTGCCAGCTTCTGCTGGAAATTGCCCAGTAGCGAGGCGTAATCGCGCAATTGCGTCTGGCGGTGCCATTGGAACAAGCCATTGATGTCGCGCTTGGCGACGCTGGCCTGTTGTCCTTCAAAGTCGACATAGGAATCCATCCACCAGTACAGTAAGGTATCGCCCTGGTTGTACGAGAAGCGAATGGTGCTGCAACCGGCGGCCAGGGCCAGCAAGGCGATGGCCAATAGCGCAAAGGTGTGCCGGAACACGGTATCCTGCATGCTAAAATTTTTCATATTTTCAACTTTTTGAGAACGGCTTATGAACGTTGTGATCCTCGCCGCCGGCATGGGCAAACGCATGCAGTCTGCCCTGCCGAAAGTTTTGCACCCATTGGCTGGTAAGCCACTGTTGCGTCACGTCATCGATGCGGCCCGTAGCCTGAGCCCGAAGAAATTATGTGTGATTTACGGCCACGGCGGCGCAGCGGTGCCCGAGATGGTGTCCGCGCTGGCGCAAGAGACCGACAGCACGATCGACACCGCGCTGCAGCAGCCGCAGCTGGGCACCGGCCACGCGGTCATGCAGGCCGTGCCGCAACTGGACGATGCGGACGCTACCTTGGTGCTGTACGGCGACGTGCCGCTGACCACGGTCGACACCCTGCGCCGCCTGGTCGAGGCTGCCGGCAGCGACAAGCTGGGCATTCTTACCGTCGAGCAGGCCAATCCCTTCGGCTTGGGCCGGATCGTGCGCGAGGACGGCAAGATCGTGCGCATCGTCGAAGAAAAAGACGCCAGCGAGGCCGAGCGGGCGATTCGCGAAATCAATAGCGGCATCATGGCGATCCCGACCCGCCACCTCAAGAAGTGGCTGGCGGCGCTGTCCAACAACAATGCCCAGGGCGAGTACTACCTGACCGATATCGTGGCCCAGGCCGTGGCGGACGGCGTGCCGGTCGTCTCGGCGCAACCGTCGGGCGAATGGGAAGTGGCTGGCGTCAACAGCAAAGTGCAGTTGGCCGAGCTCGAGCGTCGTCATCAGTTGAATATCGCTCATGCCCTGTTGGAAAAAGGCGTGACCTTGATGGATCCGGCGCGCATCGATGTGCGCGGAGAACTGATTTGCGGCCGCGATGTCGTCATCGACGTCGGCTGCGTGTTCGAAGGCCGGGTCGAGCTGGCCGATGGCGTCAAGGTCGGCGCCAACTGCGTGCTGGTCGGCGCCTCGGTCGGTGCGGGCGCCAATATCAAGCCGTTCTGCCATATCGAAGGCGCCGCCATTGGCGCGGCCTCGCAGATCGGACCCTACGCGCGCCTGCGTCCGGGCACCGAGCTGGGCGAGGACGTCCATATCGGCAACTTCGTCGAGGTCAAGAACAGCACCGTGGCCGCGCACAGCAAGGCCAACCACCTGGCCTATGTCGGCGACACGACCGTCGGCTCGCGCGTAAACATCGGCGCCGGCGTCATTACCTGCAACTACGACGGCGCCAACAAGTTCCGCACCGTGATCGAGGACGAGGTGTTCGTGGGCAGCGACAGCCAGCTGATAGCGCCGGTCACGATCGGCAAGGGCGCGACCATCGGCGCCGGCACCACGCTCACCAAGGATGCGCCGGCCGGCAAGCTGACTATCTCGCGGCCCAAGCAAATGACCATCGAGGGATGGACGCGGCCAGTGAAAGTGAAGAAGTAATCCACCGGCTATCGACAGGGTAATCACAGGAAGTGAACAAGATAAACACAGGGTAATCCCATGGTTACCCCCTGTTCATCCACCTGGTCTTCCACAATATTATCCACAGGCTGGCACCTGGCAATTCAGACGTCGACCCGGGTATCGAACTTGCTGCGGTGGGTCGAAAAATAGGCTTTGACGTTGCGCACATTGGAGTGCGACGTGAACAGCCGGTGCGCCAGTTCATGGTAGGCCGGCATGTCGGCAACTTGCACGACGAGTACGAAATCGGGGCCTGGCGACACCCGGTAGCACTGCAGCACGGCCGCCTCCCTGGCGGCCAGGTGCTCGAACTCTTCCATGCGCTCGGCAGCCTGCACGTCGAGCGTGATCTCGACGATGGCGGACAGCCGGCTGCCGACCTTGTCGGGCGCCACGATCGCCACCTGGCGCTCGATAACGCCGCTGTCGGTCAACTGCTTCACGCGGCGCAGGCAGGTCGGCGGCGATACATGCACCAGGGCCGCCAGTTCGGCGTTCGTATGCGATGCATCAGTTTGCAAAATGTTCAGGATGCGACGATCGAGGTCGTCCAGCGCTGGTGAATCGGTCATCGTCATGAAATATTCAATAAGTATTCTCAAATAAATGAAACAAGATTTCTTGTTCATCTGCATATGAAATAATCTAACAAAATTAGCTGCACTCTGAAAGCTTATTTCATATCGATTGCTCTACGATAAGACTCAACAGTTTAATTACAAGTGAGGTTAGCCATGTGCGGTATCGTCGGAGCAGTCGCAAAACGCAATATCACCCCGGTCCTGATCGAAGGCCTAAAGCGTCTTGAGTACCGGGGCTATGATTCCTGCGGCGTGGCCATCCACCTGGACGGCCGCCTGACCCGCTCGCGCTCGACCTCGCGCGTGGCCGACCTCGAATCGCAAGTCAAAGAAGCCAGCCTCGACGGCTTCACGGGCATCGCCCACACCCGCTGGGCCACGCACGGCGCCCCGGCCTCGCACAATGCCCACCCGCACTTCTCGCCAACCGAAGACAATGCGCGCATCGCACTTGTCCACAACGGCATCATCGAAAACCACGACGAGCTGCGCGCCGAACTGACCGGCCTGGGCTACAAATTCACCAGCCAGACCGACACCGAAGTCATCGCCCACCTGGTCGACCACCTGTACAGCGGCGACCTGTTCGAAACCGTGCAGCAAGCCGTCAAGCGCCTGCACGGCGCCTACGCGATCGCCGTGTTCTGCCGCGAAGAACCGCACCGCGTGATCGCAGCGCGCCAGGGCTCGCCGCTGATCGTCGGCGTGGGCAAGGACGAGAACTTCGTCGCGTCCGACGCAATGGCGCTGGCCGGCACCACCGACCAGATCATCTACCTCGAAGAAGGCGACGTGGTCGACCTGCAACTGGCCCGCTACTGGATCGTCGACGTCGACGGCCGTCCGGTCGAGCGCGAAGTGAAAACCGTGCACGCCCACACCGGTGCGGCCGAGCTCGGCCCATACCGCCACTACATGCAAAAAGAAATCTTCGAGCAGCCGCGCGTGATCGGCGACACCCTCGAAGGCGTGACCGGCGTGATGCCCGAACTGTTCGGCGACGGCGCCTATGCGGTGTTCAAGAAGATCGACCGCGTACTGATCCTGGCCTGCGGCACCAGCTACTACGCAGGTCTCACCGCCAAGTACTGGATCGAATCGGTGGCCAAGGTGCCGGTGAGCGTCGAGATCGCCAGCGAATACCGCTACCGCGACAGCGTGCCGCATCCGGATACGCTGGTAGTGACCATCTCGCAGAGCGGCGAAACGGCCGACACCCTGGCCGCGCTCAAGCACGCGCGCAGCCTGGGCATGCAGCACACGCTGACCATCTGCAACGTCTCGACCAGCGCCATGGTGCGCGAATGCCAGCTGGCCTACATCACCCGCGCCGGCGTCGAAGTGGGCGTGGCCTCGACCAAGGCGTTCACGACCCAGCTGGCCGCGCTGTTCCTGCTGACCCTCACCCTGGCCCAAGTCAATGGCCGCCTGACCGATGCCGAGGAAGCCGAACACCTCAAGATGATGCGTCACCTGCCGGTCGCACTGTCGTCGGTGCTGGCGCTCGAGCCGCAGATCATCGCCTGGGCCGAGGAATTCGCGCGCAAGGAGAACGCCCTGTTCCTGGGCCGTGGCATCCACTATCCAATCGCCCTGGAAGGCGCGCTCAAGCTCAAGGAGATTTCGTACATCCACGCCGAAGCCTATCCGGCTGGTGAACTCAAGCACGGCCCATTGGCACTGGTGACCGAAGAGATGCCGGTGGTGACGATCGCGCCGAACGATGCGCTGCTGGAAAAGCTGAAGTCGAATATGCAGGAAGTGCGCGCGCGGGGCGGCCAGCTGTATGTGTTTGCCGACGTCGATTCGCGCATTACCTCGGGCGATGGCTTGCACGTGATTCGCCTGCCCGAGCACTATGGCCTGCTGTCGCCGATCCTGCACGTGGCGGCTCTGCAGCTGCTGGCGTATCACACGGCGCTGGCGCGTGGGACTGATGTGGACAAACCGCGTAACCTGGCGAAGTCGGTAACCGTCGAGTAAGGAATCGGCGGTCCCGGCCGCCTTCTTCCAGTGTTAATTCGTGAAAGCCCATGACCGACCGGTCCATGGGCTTTTTGCTATCCGGCTCGAACCCTCAACACCATGCGCGAATCGTCCTGCAAACAGCAGGAACGATCAGTGACTGTCCCGCCCCGCGTCGATAACATCTTTCCCATTCAACACACACCGCTGCCGAGCTCGGCCCGCCCACCCGCGGGCCGGCCCGTCACGGTTCTTTTCAATCCAAGAATGGGGAATGACAGTGAAGCTACTACTACTGATGGGACTCATGGTCGCGCATGGCCTGACAACTGCCCACGCACAAGCCAAGCCAGAAGCACCCGGCGCCGACATGATCGTGCACAACGCCAAGATCTTCACCGGCAATCCCGCCCAACCTGCGGCATCCGCCCTGGCCGTCAAGAACGGCCGCATCTACTCGGTCGGCACCGACGCCGAGATACTGAGCCTGAAAACCGCCAACACCAGGATCATCGACTCGCGCGGCCGTCGCCTGATCCCGGGCATCATCGACGCCCACACCCACATACTCAACGAAGGCGGCTACAACTACACCCTGCGCTGGGACGGCGTGCCGACCTTGCGCCAGGCCTTGTCGATGCTGGCCGAACAAGCCAAGCGCACCCCGGAAGGCCACTGGGTCAAGGTGGTCGGCGGCTGGTCTCCCTACCAGTTCGAGGAAAATCGCTTCCCCACCATGGACGAACTGCGCAAGGCCGTTCCCAATCGCCCGTTCATCGTGCAGTACGCCTATAACCGCGCCTTCCTGAACCAGCAGGCGATGGATGCGCTGGGCGTGGGCACCGACAAGTTCCCGGTCTTGCCGGGTACCGAGTTCGAAAAGGACGCGCAGGGCAAGAATACCGGTGTGATCATTGGTAACACGTTCCAGTACATCGCCATCGAGACCCTGGTGCCGCAGCTGACGTTCGATGAAGAAGTGAGCTCGCTCGTCCAGACGGTCCACAGTCTCAACCGCGTCGGGGTCACGTCCATCGTCGATGCGGGCACGGGCTTCCGTGGCTATCCCAAGGCCCAGCGCACGGTGGACGTCCTCGCCCGCGACAACCGCCTCAACATCCGCATGCCCTTCATGGACATCCAGTTCGGCGAGGGCGCCGACTTCAACGTGGTGGACGCGCAGATCACCGCGATCACGAAGACCGCGCCGATCGGCCCCGGCCACAACCTGCACCCGCACCTGGCCCATGGCCATTCCTACCAGGGTGCCGGCGAACTGCTCTCGGTGGAGGTGCATGACCACGAAAACTTCGACCGTCCGGCGATCATCATCGAGCCGGCCAAGATGCATCAATTGGTGGAGCGCGATATCTCCAAACTGATCCAGCGGCGTATTCCTTTCCGCGAGCACATCAGCTACGACGAGAACATCACGCCCTTCCTTGATGCGCTCGAGAAGCTCAACAAAACCATGCCGATCGACGGCCTGCGCTGGAGCCTCGAACACGCCGAGACCATCAGCCCCGCGAACATTGCCCGGGTGAAGGCGCTGGGCGGCGGTATCGCGCTGGACACCAAGATGGCCTTGCACGGCGACGGCTTCGTCAAGACCCACGGCCGCGACAAGGCATTGCAGACCCCGCGCCTGCGCCATATCGTCGACAGCGGCATTCCTGTGGCCATGACCACCGATGCCTTCCGGGCGGCCTCGTTCAACCCTTGGATCGGCATCAGTTGGATGGTGTCCGGCAAGTCGATCTCGGGTGCCGAAATCCTCGCCAAGGACAACCGACTGACCCGCGCCGAAGCCCTCAAACTGTTCACGCGTAATGCGGCGTGGTTCATGAACACCGAAACCGAGATGGGCATGATCGCCCCCGGCAACCTGGCCGACTTCGTGCTGCTCGACCGGGACTACTTCTCGGTGCCGGAATCGCAGATCAAGTCCGTCTCGTCGGTCCTGACCGTGCTGGATGGCCGGGTGGTGTACGGCGCGCAGGATTACCAGCCGCTGACACCGAAACTGCCCGAGATCCTGCCCGCCTGGTCGCCGATCAAGCACTTCGGCGGCTATTACCAGGCCAAGTAAGGTGAACCTGCGCGCGGCGTGGCTGGCCATTCCCCTGCTGTTGGCGACCGATGCCGCGCTCGCGCAGTTCCGCCCCTTGCGCTTCGACGATGCATTCAACGAACAGCGCCAGCGCTGCATCGAGAACGACAGCCGCAGCGCATGCTGGAAGGACCGCCCGATCGCCGATCACGTGCGCTTGAGCATCGGCGGCGACCTGCGCGTACGCTACGAACACACCGGCAACCCGCGCTACGGCCTGCAACTGGAAGACCGCTGGGGCGTGCTGATGCAGCGTGCGTCGGTCTTCGCCGACCTGCGCCTCGGTGAACACTGGCGCGGTTTCGCCCAGCTGTCCAGGTCGACCACCAACGGCCGCCGCGCCGGCCCGTCCCCGGTGGACGAGAACCGGCTCGACCCCACCAACCTGTTCGTCGAATGGCAGTCGAACGGGAACGGCGCAGGCAAGGTCGGACTGCGCGTCGGCATCCAGGAACTGCAGTTCGGATCGGGACGCGTCGTCGACGCCCGCGAAGGTCCGAACGTGCGGCGCAGCTTCGAAGCCGTGCGCGCTTATGCAAGGGGCGGCGCCTGGCGGGTCGACGTCTTCACCGCGGCGCCGCGCCAGAACCTGCCGGGCAGCTTCGATGACGTCCAGTCGCCGACCCAGGCACTGCGCGGCGTCTACGCGACCCGCACTGGCGGCCTCACCTCCTGGGACATCTATGCGCTGCATTTCGAGGATACCGTCGCCCGCTACGTGCAGGGCGAGGCGCACGAACGCCGCTGGACGGTCGGCGCCCGCGTGTTCGGCGGCCGTGAAGGCTGGGACTGGAACTGGGAAACCGCCGTGCAGGGCGGGCGCTTCGGCGACGCCGGCATCCGCGCCTGGTCGCTCGCCACCGACACCGGGTATACCTTCGATGGCGTGGCGGGACAACCGCGGGTGGCGCTGCTGGTCGCCGTCGCCAGCGGCGACAAGAATCCCGACGACAACCGCCTCGGCACCCTCAATTCCCTCTACCCGCGCGGTAATTATTTCGGCGACGAAGCGACGCTCGGGCCGCGCAACTTCTTCAACATCCACCCGGCGCTGACCATGCGCCTCGCGCCAGACGTCCAGCTGAACGCCAGCCTGGATTTCTTCTGGCGTCACAGCACCCGCGACGGCGTGTATGCGCCCAACGGCATGCTGATCCGGCCCGCCGGCGACAGCCGGGCGCGCTATGTCGCCACCATCGCATCGCTCGGCGCCACCTGGACGCTGCCCCGCGGCTGGACCTCGACCGCGGTGGTCGCCTACGGACAGCCGGGCGCCTTCCTGCGCGAGACGAAGGCCGACGATGCTTTGACCTTTATCAGCCTCGGCGCACAGTACCGCTTCTGAGCATCGGCCTGGCGTTCTGCATCCTGCGACACAGCGTTCCCGAACTTGCAGCTAGATCGATGTCAGGCAGGCAAGCATAATGGACACGGCGCCGGGCGCGTGTCGATGACGCGATTCCCATCAAATCAACAGGATGCGCCTCACGGGGCGTGTCGCAATCGGTCTCATTCCTATGTCGAACGCACTCGAACTTCCCGAGAATGTGGCCATGTTCACGTCCATCAACCGTTCCTGGAATGGCATGCACGTCGAACTGCACGAATACACCTGCACGGGCCGGATCCTGTTTCCGGTAGAGCGGTCACACGAGCTGACCTGGCTTGCCGCCCAGCTTGAAGAGGTAGGACGCGACTATATCCAGGCCCGGCTGGCGCCCAATAAACCCAATCCACTGGCCTACAAGCCGCGGTCGTTGTATATCGCGCCGGCGGATATGCCGCTGTGGGCGCATTCCGCGGATGCCCGCTATCTCAAGTGCGCGACGATCAACTTCGACGCAAGCCTGCTCCAGCAGCGCCTGGGAATATCCGATGCGCTGGGACTGATGGACATCCCGCGCTTTCGCTTCACCGATGAGCGCTTGTGGACCTTGATCAGGCTGCTCACGGATGCGATCGGCGACGCCGATCCCAGCGCCCAGCTGTATGGCGACTCGCTCGCCGCGGCGATTGCATCGAAGCTCTTTGAACGGCCCAGGGAGACCAAGGGCAGCGAACAAAAGCTTTCGCCAATCCAGCTCAGGGACGCCATGAGCTTCCTCGAGGCGAACATGCCGGCCCGGGTCGAACTGGCCACCCTCGCCGAGCTGGCCGGCCTGTCGCAGTCGCACTATAGCCGCGCCTTCAAGGCATCGACCGGGCAGGCGCCCTATCGCTGGCAGTTGCAGTCGCGTGTCGAGCGCGCCAAGCACTTGCTGCTCAATACCAATCGCGGCCTGCAGGATGTGGCCGAAGCCACCGGCTTTGCCGACGCGGTGCACTTTGGACGGACCTTTCGCAAGATGACCGGCGCGACGCCCGCCGCATGGCGCACGGACATGCTCACTTAGCGTCTGTCCCGGCTGGCGGCATGCATCACAAGCCTACTGAAACGCTGAGTTTCCTGAGCAGCCGATCGAGCTGCTCGATTTCTTCGTCGCTCATCCCCGCGAGCAGCGACTTCTGTGTGGCAAGGTGTTCAACGATCGCCTGGTCGATCAAGGCCAGGCCTTTCGGCGTCAGCGCCACGATCGTCTTCCTCGCATCGACGGAATCCGCCGAACGGGTGACCAGCGCGGCCTTCTCGAGCTGATCGATGCGATTGGTCATCGTCCCCGACGTGATCATCATCGACGCCATCAGCTCGCCAGCCGATAGCGCATACGGCGCCTGGGCGCGCCGCAGCGCCGACAGGACATCGAAGCCCGCCATGTTCAGCTGATGCCGAGCAAATGTCGCCTCTTCCACGGCAATCATTTTTTTGCAAACACGGGTCAGGCGCCCGATGGGACCGACCGTGGCGGTATCGACATCGGGTCGGGCCGCCTTCCACTGCATCACGATTTTATCTACCAAGTCCATAGAAAGATTCTATGCCTGATTTATCTTGACCTCAAGAGAAATCACGAGAATAATATCTCTTGACGTCAAGATGTTTCTTCGGATGATACATGACGGTGGTTGAGATGATGAAATCGCAGCGATTTCGCCTCGTCTCGTGGTTGAAGCCGGACGGCGTACATCTTTCTTCTCAAATTGGAGGTATCAAATGAACAAGCTGTTTTCTACGACCAAGGTCGGCCGCTACACTGTCGAAAACCGCCTGGCAATGGCGCCAATGACGCGCAGCCGCGCCAACCCGGACGGCACGGCCACCGAGCTGATGGCCGAGTATTACCAGCAACGTGCAGGAGTCGGCCTGATCATTACCGAGGCAACCCAGCCGTCCGATATCGGCCAGGGCGTCATTTCGACACCTGGCATCTACACGCAAGCGCACATCGACAGCTGGAAGAAAATCACCTCGGCCGTGCATGCCAAAGATGGGCGGTTGTTCATCCAGATCATGCATTCCGGGCGTATGTCCCACCCGGACAATGTGCCTGGGAATTTGCAGGCCCTCGCCCCGTCGGCCCTGGCTGCGCAGCAGAAAATCCACACCGCAAACGGCATGCAGGACATTCCGGTGCCGCGTGAGATGACGCTTGACGACATCAGGACGACTATCGACGATTTTCGGCATGCGGCGCGCTGCGCCATCGACGCCAGCGCCGATGGTGTGGAGATCCATGGCGCGAACGGTTACCTGCTCCAGCAATTCTTCGCCGCCAATGCCAACACCCGTAGCGACGCCTACGGTGGATCGATCGAGAACCGGGCGCGTCTTGCCATCGAGATCGCGACCGCGGTGGTCGCGGAAATCGGCGCCGATCGCACCGGTTTCCGCATCTCGCCCGGCGCCACGCTGGGCGACCTGGCGGAAGGCCCCGACGGTCCCGCGCTATACCGTTACCTGGCGACCGAGCTCGACAAGCTGGGCCTGGCCTTCCTGGATGTCATGCACTGGGGCGACGATGCGCTGCTGTCCGACCTGCGCAGCATCTGGCGCCAGACGCTTATCCTGAACCGCCCGAGCCGTTCGCGCGAGCTGGTCGGGACCGATATCGTCAGCGGCCTGGCGGATATCGAAGCGTATGGCTCGATGGTGCTGGCCAATCCCGATTTCGCGCAGCGTATTCTCATCGGCGCGCCCTTGAACAGCGTGGAAAGCTCGACCTTCTTCGGTGGCGGCGCAAGGGGCTACACCGACTATCCGAGGCTGGCCGAAGCAGCGGCGGCATGAACACGGAGCGCATCATGCGTGAATCACTTGTCTGGAACCGCGTAGCGTTGGCCCTGGCCGCTTTCTTCCTGTTCGGGGCCTACTCGAACGCGTCGGGCGTCAGTGCCCAGGCCTACGTCAAGTGGGGATATCCGGAGGGTTTTCATGTCGTGACCGCCGCCTGCGAGTTCCTGGTGGCGATCGCGCTGGGCTTTCCACGCACCCGCGTCTACGGGGCTGCCCTCGGTACGATGGTGATGGTGGCGGCCCTGGCTACGCTGGTCTTGAATGGCGCCGCAGACCGGGCCGTGCCCGCCTTGCTGACGCTGGCTGTTTCTGTCGCAGTCGGCATCCATGCCCGCCGCCTGTCATCCCGGGCATCGGCATGTCCATGTGAGTAGCGCGCTGAGCAGGCGATCGAGCCGATCCATGTCGCCGGCGTGCCCAGCCCCGGCATTTTTCATTTTTTCACCATGCGCGCTGGGGAGGCTTCCCCTGCGCCGCTTCCTGGTCGCGCAGCGCGCTCTGCTGAGCCTCGGCATCGCAGCGGACTCGCAAGTCCGGCTTTTCATGAAATGCCCGGATAGACCAGGCGCGTACCACGTGGGACGATCTATAGGCGTATATAAATTTAGCTCGGCGTCTGTTTTATCATGCATGCAGTCTGTCGATGTCCGCGCCTAGTTTCCTGGTGGAATCAATCCGCGTATAGTGGGAAATCGAGCCCTGGACTGCGATCTGGGCGCTTGCCGGACTTGCGCTTGCCGGCCCATCCTCCCTTTCCATGCCTATGACTTCCGAGAATCCCGACCTGATGTACCGCCTGCTCGTCCAGGGCGTGGTCGACTACGCCATCTATATGCTCACGCCCGATGGCGTCGTCTCGAGCTGGAATGCCGGCGCCCAGCGCGCCAAGGGCTATACCGCCGACGAGATCGTCGGCCAGCATTATGCGCGCTTCTACCAAGGCGACGATATCGACGCCGGCCTGCCGGCCAAGAACCTCGAGATCGCCACCCGCACCGGCCGCTTCGAAGACCAGGGCTGGCGCGTGCGCAAGGACGGCAGCGCGTTCTGGGCCCACGTCGTGATCGATGCCGTGCATAGCGAGGACGGTCGCCTGGTCGGCTTCGCCAAGATCACGCGCGACATCACCGAGCGCTACCAGCAGCAGCGCAAGCTGGTCGAGGCCAAGGACCTGGCCGAGGCCTATAGCCGCCAGATGAGTTCGCTGTCGCATTTCCTCGATTCGGTGATCGCCAATATCCCGGCCAGCGTGCTGGTGCTGGATGTTGCGTCCGGCACCATACTGCTGGCCAACCAGCAGGCCCAGCGCCTGTTCGCCCAGGCCTTTGTCGACTTGAAAGGCCTGGTTGCCGGCGATTGCCTGGCCCCGGGCGTGGCCGACTACATCGCGTGCCAGACGGCGAACTCGGCGCCGGCCAGGGCCGGCTTCGATGACGCCGTGCTGGTGCAGACCTCGGTCGGCCCGCGCAGCCTGCGCAGCCGCACGGTGCTGGGCAAGCAGCCCGATGGCGAGGCGGATTATGTCCTGATCATCACCGAAGACGTAACCGACGAGCTCGCGGCCTACGCCCAGATCCACCATATGGCGCAGCACGACGGCCTGACCAACCTGCCGAACCGCAACCTGTTCAACGATCGCCTCAACAGCGCCATCGCGCACAGTGCGGACGACGGCTCGGGCGTGGGCATCCTGTGCCTCGACCTGGATAATTTCAAGAACATCAACGATGCCTTCGGCCACGGCTTTGGCGACAAGATCCTGCTCATGCTGGCCAGCCGCCTGCGCAAATGCCTGCGCGACCAGGACACGCTGGCCCGCCTCGGCGGCGACGAGTTCGCCGTGGTGCTGCCGCGCGTAAAACGCCTCGAAGAAGCGCAGCAGGCGGCGCAGCGCCTGATCGAGGCGGTCGCGCCGGCGTTCTCGATCGACGGCCACAGTTTTGCGGTCGGCATCAGCATCGGCATCGCCCTGTCCGCGCCCGCCGGCAACACGGCCGAGCAACTGCTGCAATATGCCGACATGGCCTTGTATGAAGCCAAGCGCAACGGCCGCAACCGCCACGAGGTATTCCGTCCCGAGCTGGAAGCGGCGGCGCGCGTGCGGCGCCAGATCGAGATCGACCTGCGCCGCGCGCTGCACCGCGGCGAGCTGCAGATGCATTACCAGCCGATCATCGAGAAGGCCGGCAACCGCATCTCGGGCTACGAAGCCCTGATCCGCTGGCAGCATCCGGAACGCGGCGCGATTGCGCCGATCGATTTCATCCCGATCGCCGAAGAAACCGGCCTGATCCACGAGCTCGGCGCGCGCGCATTGAACCTGGCCTGCCAGGAAGCGTCGACCTGGACCAATGGAGAGACGATTGCCGTCAACCTGTCGCCGGTCCAGTTCAAGAGCAGCGAACTGGTCAGCATGGTGGCGCTGGCGCTGGCCGATTCCGGCCTGGCCGCGGCGCGCCTGGAACTGGAAATCACCGAGTCGGTCCTGCTCGACAATAGCGATGGCAATATCCGCACCTTGAAGGCGTTGAAGAAACTGGGCGTGCGCATCTCGCTCGACGATTTCGGCACCGGTTACTCGTCGCTGAGCTATCTGCGCTCCTTCCCCTTCGACAAGATCAAGATCGACAAATCGTTCGTGCAAGAGATCGGCGAAAGCCGGGAAGCGATGGCGATTATCCGCGCCATCACGGGTCTTTCCAGCAGCCTGCTGATCGAAACCACGGCCGAGGGCGTGGAGACGGAGGAGCAGTTCCGGCGCCTGCTGGAAGAAGGCTGTTCGCATTTCCAGGGCTATCTGTTCGGACGTCCCGAAGCGGCCGAGAATCGCATCCAGCAGCTCGACCGGCGGGTGAGCGGACTGTAGCGAGCGGCCTGTAGCGGCGGGCTCTCGGTACTACTACTTAGAACGCAACAGGTCGAATACTGAGAGCGACCCGTTTACCGACAGCGGCCCGCGCAAGCCTGATTTGTTTGGGCTATACTCCGCTCAGTCCTCTATAGGACTTCCCGCTCAATGGACGCCAGGGATATCGACTGGCCCGCCTGACAATCGATGTCAGCGCGTCATATCCGTGTTGCCTGCAAAGCCGGTTTGACTGTTATCGAGTCGACCGTTGCCTCGCCTTCGCACTGCGTCGGTTGCCGAGTTTTGTTGCTGTTTTCAATGACCGCGACAGGTCCCGACAACCCGTTCCTTATCGGTGCTTCCATGCCGCCAGCAGGCGGTGTGGAGACATTCCTTTACCGAGCCGTTGAACTTTATAAATCTGATTGCATGCCAGGCCATCGCAAACATTTTTCAGGTGATACTCGTATGCGTACCTCGCTTCTCGTTGTCCTTTCTTGCTTTATCGTTGCATCGTGCAGCAAAGCACCCGCTCCTTCCAATGACAAGCCGGTCGACGTCGTCCTGATCGGCGCCGGCGTCATGAGCGCCACCCTCGGCACCATGCTCAAGGAACTCGATCCTGAACTCACGATCGAGATGTACGAGCGCATGGATTCGGTCTCGGCCGAAAGCTCCGATGCGATGAACAATGCCGGCACCGGTCACTCCGGTTTCGCCGAGCTGAACTACACGCCCGAAATGCCGGACGGCACCATCGACACCAAGAAGGCTGTCGACATCAACGAACAGTTCGAAATCTCGAAGCAGTTCTGGGCCTACCAGGTGCAGAAGCAATACCTGGGCGCGCCGAACACCTTCATCAACAATGTGCCGCACATGGCCTTTGTCTGGGGTGACGACAACATCAACTACCTGCGCAAGCGCTACGCCGCGCTGCAAAAGGAAAACCTGTTCAAGGGCATGCTGTTCACCGAGGATCACGAGACGATCCGCAAGTGGGCGCCGCTGATCATGAACGGCCGCGACGCCAACCAGAAAGTGGCCGCGACCCGCATGGACATCGGTACCGACGTCAACTACGGCACCCTGACCCGCAGCATGGTCAAGCACCTGACCGGCACCCACGGCATGACCCTGAGCCTGCGCAGCGAAGTGCAGGACATCAAGCGTGGCGAGAATGGCCTGTGGAACGTGACCGTCAAGAACCTAGCGGACGACAAGCTCAAGACCGTGAGCGCGAAGTTCGTGTTCATCGGCGCCGGCGGCGGCGCGCTGCCGCTGCTGGAAAAGACCGGCATTCCTGAAGCCAAGGGCTACGGCGGCGTCCCGGTCGGCGGCCAGTGGCTGGTGACCACCAACCCGGCGCTGATCGAGGCGCACCACGCCAAGGTGTACGGCAAGGCCTCGGTCGGCTCGCCGCCGATGTCGGTGCCGCACCTGGACACCCGCATCATCGACGGCAAGAAAGCCTTGCTGTTCGGACCGTTCGCGACCTTCTCGACCAAGTTCCTCAAGAACGGTTCGTGGATCGACCTGCCGGCTTCGATCGGCACCGGCAATGTGCGTCCGATGGTGCAAGCTGGCATCGACAACATCCCGCTGACCAAGTACCTGGTCGAGCAGGTGATGAACTCGCAGGAAGACCGCGTGGCCACCCTGCGTGAATACTTCCCGGAAGCCAAGCTCGAGGACTGGGAACTGGTCAATGCCGGCCAGCGCGTCCAGATCGTCAAGGATGACCCGAAGAAGGGCGGCCTGCTGCAGTTTGGCACCGAAGTCGTGGCATCGAACGACGGCTCGATTACTGCCCTGCTGGGTGCATCGCCGGGCGCCTCGACCGCCGCGCCGATCATGCTGAAGGTGCTCAAGGCATCGGCCTTCAAGGACAAGCTGGAAACGCCTGCATGGCAAGCCAAGATGCACGAAATGATTCCTTCGTACGGCCGCAAGCTGAACGACGATCCTGCTTTCGCCAACCAGATCCGCCAGCAGAGCAGCGCCGTGCTGGGCCTGAAGGCGGTCACGCTGGATGTGCCGGCGGCTGGCCAGGAGTGATGGTGTAGAGAATGGCTGCGGCGCATGCCGCAGCCGACAAAAAGGCCTCGGTGCTTGACAGCACCGAGGCCTTTTTTTTATGCGGCTTTGATGACGTGCCGATTGCCTTATTTGCGCGTGCGCAGGGCTTCGAGTTCGGCGCGCAGATTGCTGCGCTCGGTGCGCGAGGTGTCGAGCTTGATGCGCATTTCCTGGACCTCGGCCGCCAGGTTGTCGCGCTCGGTCGTGACGCCGACCAGCTCCATCTGGGCGCGCAGGCGCGCATCCGATTCGGCCGCCGTGGCCGCCACATTGCGCTCGAGCTGCTGGCGCAGGTCGGCCAGCTGGGCATCCTTGCCGTCGATCGCCAGCTGATCCTTGGCCTTGCCGACCAGCGCGTCGGCCGCGATCTGGCGCGCATTGCGCAGCTCGGCCGTCAGGCGCTCGATCTCTTCGTTGCGCTCATCGGCGATCAATTGCGCCTGTTCGCGCGCGACCCGCGCATCCGTCAGATCGGCGTTCAGGCCGTCGCGCTCGGTTTCGAGTTCGTTACCGGCCGCGAGCAGCGCGTCCATATCGCTCTCGGCGCGCGCCAGCGCGTCGCGCATGCCGGCGCCGGCATCCTGCGCATACTGCTGGGCCCAGCGGCCCAGCTCGGCGAGCAGTTCGGGCGGCATTTCCGCCTTCGGCTGCTCGGCCGGTTTGGCATGGTTGGCGCGCCAGGCGGCCAGGTGCTGGTGGATGGTCTTGGTCGAGCCGGCGCCGATCAGGCCGCGCACCGCCTCGATCGTGACCTGCTGCTTGTCGTTCTGTAGGGTGTCGGCCGCCTCGCTGACGTCGTCAAACGTCACGTCCAGGTGTGCCATATCCGTTTTCATACCGCGCCAGGATGTTCGTTGTAAGGCTCTCCATCATACGCGAGACGATGGTTTAGTTGCTCAAAGGCATTAGAAGAATGCCGCCAAGTGTCGCGGATTTGCTGCTATTTCAGGCTGGCGCCACCGTGCTCGATGTCATCGAGACAAAACTGGCGTCGAGCCAGGATGCCAGTTCGTCCTGTCCGGCCTGGTCCAGATGGGCCAGCATGGCGGTGTACCAGGCGCGTCCTTCGGCGTCGCCCAGCACGGCGCGCACGATGGGCAGGCTATTCTGCAGGAAGGTGCCGAACAGCGGGATGCGGCGCACGAACAGCAAGGTGGGATCGATGACGCCCAGGCCGGTGTAGAGCGCGCGGATTTCCTCGAGATAGGGCATGGCCCGCGCCGGCTGGCCGGCCTGGGTCAAGGCCGAGATATAGCTGGTCACGATCTGTGGGTCGGGCATCTCGTCTGAATCGGCATTGAGTGCGCGCGCCCTGGCGATCCACGCCTGGCCCTGGGTACACTCGCCGGTCATGGCGTAGCAGCATCCCACTTGCGAGGCATGGAAGGCAGTGGGCTCGGCGTCGAACAAGGCATTCCAGTAGCGCAGCGATTCGGACCAGCGGCCAAGGCGGGCGTTGGCAAACGCGCACAGGCGGATCGCATCGACACGCAGCTCGTCGCGCGCCGCTGCGACATGGGGCGTGGCGCCGGCCAGCGCTTGCTCGAAGCGGCCTGCGGTCAGGTGGCCGATGGCCTCGACCAGTTCCGGCGGATCGTCCGGTGCGGGCGGCGATTCCGACGTCGACCCTGGCGTCGATTCCGGCATCGATTCGGGAGTAGATACGGCGCAGTATTCGATGAGCCGGTCGGCATCCATGTCCGGCAGGCGCAGGTAGGCGAGGACCGGTCGCGTGGTCGTCTTTTCCTTTTTCGCGTCCCGCCTGACCTCGACGTTGTCGATCGAGATGAACGGGTCGCCGCCGCCACGGTACAGCGTCACCGCGCAGTAGCGGACCGGGTCCTTCCCGCAGCAGGCGTCGAGGATGGAGAGCAGCTGGCCGGGCGCCGTTTCGAGCCGGTGTACCACGACCTGGGGCTCGTCGATCCAGGCGAATTTGCGTGGCAGCGCGAACGACGTCGCCCAGGTATTCGTCAGCTCGCAGAACGGCGCTTCGGCGGCGCCGCGCGCCAGCGAGCGGGGCAACATGGTCAGCAGGATGAATTCGACGATCCAGCCGGCGACGAGCACGCTGCTCTCGATCCGCATCCCGGCGATTCGGCGCACTTCGCTGTCCGCCAGGGCCATCGCGTAGCGCCACATGGCCTGCGGATCGGCGAGCAGGGCGGTGAAGCTGCCCGCGTCGGCGATGGCCAGCCAGGCAGCCCAGTGGACGTACCAGCCGGCGATGCCGATCGCCAGGCCCAGCCGCCCCATCCACACGGGATGGCGCGCCTTGCCGCGCCGCGCCGCGCGCTCGGCCACCCAGCCCATGGCGACCGCGAAAGCGATCATGGCAAACCAGTCGAGCAGGACGAAGGGCGAGTGGATCGTGAGCCAGGCGTACAGCCAGGCGGGGACGGCGACCAGCAGCGCGCCGGCCGCGGCCAGCACGACGGCCTGTACCGGCAGGCGGCCAGACGGTGCATAGTAGGGTGAGTTCATGATCCATCCTGGGACGGCGGGAAGGGGTGCACCAGGGCCAGCGCGCGCAAGGCCGGGTTGTCATTGCTCACACAGAGCAGCGGCGCACCGTGTTCCAGCGCCGCATGCGCCGCTACTGCCAGCGCGGCGACGAAGGGCACCGCGCCGCATGCGCCGCAGGCCGGGCCCAGGCGCACGATGTCGCTGGCATTGTCCAGGTGCGGCGCGCTGGCGCTGGCGAACTCCATCAGTTCGAGCACCTGCCGCGTATCCGGTCCGGTGTCGGCGACGATCATGGCGATGTCGGCCGGCGCCACCGCCGCGCCCTGCAGCAGGCGTTCGGCGAGCGTGTTCAGCTGGTCATGGGACAGGCGCTTCTGGTTGGCGAGCGAAGGATCGCGGGCCTCGATGTCGAGGCTCAGGTTCACGCGGCCGGCGTCGCCCGCGACCGGCGCCAGCAGCAGGCCAGCCGCGCCTTCGCCGGGAATACGGCCGCGCGGGTGAACCGACGTAAACAGCGTGCCAGCCGCCGCCCAGCGGTCGACCGTCTCCTGCCCGATATGCGAGGCGCAGGCGAGCAGGATCGTGGCGACCGGCGTCGTGGACGTCACCGCTTCATGTGCGAAGCGCGCGATGAAGGCCGGCGGCGATTCCGGCGTCACCACGGCGGCCTGCGCCGCGGGCCAGCCCGACTGGACCAGCACCTGCTGCCACCACATCGATGCTGCCTGCCGCTGTTCGGGTAGCCAGTCGTCCGGCAGCACCGGCGCCAGTTGCAAGGCTGGCGCGCCGCCGTCGTGCTGTAGCAGGGTCGCCGCGGCGTGCCCGGCCAGCTCGCGCAGGACGGCGGTGCCGAGCACCAGGGCGCGCCATTGCTCGTCGCTCAAGTGCGGCACGGGCGCGGCGTGGGCCGTCAGCCAGTCGGCGATTTCTTCGCGCACCGGTTCATCGATGGCCTGCCCGCAGCGCACGCTCATGACCGGAAGGCCGTCGTCGTCCACCAGTGTGCGATCGAGGTCGGCATCGACCTTGTTGGCGGCCAGTGCGGCGTTCAGTTCCCCGGCGGATGCGCCATGGGGTGTGCGCAGCGCGCCGGCGAGGATGGCTAAAGGGGGAACCGCAGGAGGGTTGCGCCGTTCCTCGATGGCTGCTTGCGGCAGCGCAGGGGCGGCGGCCTGGCGGCCAAGCCTGCCGCCGATCCGGCTGAGCCAGCCCTGGGCCGGTGGCAATGTGGTGGTGGTGGACATGGATCAGACCTGATCGATGGTGGTTTGCTGGCCGGCGATCAGGGTGGCGCCGCAGGCGGTCTTGTCGCCATGCCGCGCCGCCGCCTTGCCGTCGACGATCAGGGTCGCATCGCCTTCGACGATCGGTCCGGGGCCGTGCATCGGGCAACTGGTCTTGTCGCCCATGCGGGCGATGCCGACGCCGTCGATATCGCTGTGGGGCGAGGCTTCGAGCACGACGCCGCCGTGGGAAGTCTTGTCGCCGAGCCTGATGATTGCTCCTGGCATGGTTTTCCTCGTCTGGATAACGTTAATTATGTGATCTGGAATTCACCTGATTAACAACAAAGTGCCTCGCTTATGCGGGTAATGAGGTTTGTCATAAGATATATATATGATTTTTTTACTGTGGTTGGTATATATAGAGTGGCTGTCATAAGACGAGATCGTTCATTTTCGCTCAAACCATAGCGCGTGGAAGCTCTTGGGAAAAGCATCAGCAACATTAGCTACATCACGTCGTGCCTCAAGTTTCATAAAGAATTTCTTGTCGGTTCTGTGGGCGAAAACAAAGACTATCGGGTCTTTAATTCCATGTTCTGGTCGATTTTCCTGTTCTGAATGTACGAGAACATAGTCGTTATAGAATTGTTCAGGAAGATTCATCGAAAAAACACCAATAGGAAAGTTTTGAGGAGTTACTGAAATCCCGGCCTTGTTCCATGTTTGTGAAATGTCTTCCCTGCTTATTTGTAGACGAGTCCCGCGAATCTGAAAATTTTCTGCCGAATAAAATTTTGACCGCATGACTGGCTTTTGCGGATCTTTGGGCCAGAAGAAATCGCCCTCGCCTAAAATTTTCGATTCTTCAATTTCCAGTGTGGAACTCGTATCAATGACGCTACGAATGGAGGAGAGCAATTTTATTAAATATGACCTCTGGTCATCATTCATCTCCACTATGGATGGAATTTCAAGAATGTTTTTGTCGTCATATTTATTGGGGATGGATATCTGGTTCATGCCTGTCCTCGGGCTTTGATCGATTTCAGCCAGTTTCTGTGCAACCGACGAAGAGGATTTCTCCTTACAACTCATAAGAAACGGAATGATGACGAGAAGAGGTAGATGTCGGGTTGAAATCATAACCACAGTTAAGTAATTGATTCGGACTTGGCCGATGATAGAGTTCCATATATAGGATCAGCTTCGCCAACTATCGGCCTCCATGTGGGAGGATCACCCGGACGAAAAGTAACTTCGTCGTATGAGGCCTTGAAGGCTCTATGCCATTTGTAGGGATTGACAGCGTATGCAATCGGAATCTCGGAGATGCTGCTATGCTTGATCCAGCCAAAGCCGCTGGGCGTGTCGATATTAGAATCGTCGAGAATTTCCTTCGCAGTTTCGGCGCACGTGTCGTTAACTATTGCCGAGTAGGTTAATTTTCCACTATATATCTCAGCTCGTGCTTTATTAGTGTTTTGAATCAGTGCATCTGCCTGTTTTCCAGTTATCGGAATTTTGAAAGATTTTACTTTTTCAGTGATCTCGTAGTCAGCAGTGCCAGGTCGTGAATTCTTGACTCCATCCTTTTTTATGGCGCCAACGGTATATATCTGTTTTCCCGTGCTTCGGCCTTTATCAAGCCAACCTATCTTTCCAAGGCCATGAGGTCCAAAGCTGAAGGATTGAACTATTTTAAGATTTTTAACGACATAATAAAATGCGTGGCCGTAATCAATTGCGAGATCATGAATTTCATGTTTGAAAGCATCGGCGCTATTTACTTCAAAGCCTATAACAAGATAGAAGACGTCCAGCTCTACGATTCTTCTGACTGTCTGCTCAACAGGCGAAGTACTTGAGGATCCGATATTCGCCCATTTGATTGTTCCGGTCGGCGTCTTCGTCATTCTTTAACCTCGATAGTCACCGTTTCTGGCTTGGCAGATCTGACGATATGAGTCAGGCCGTTCCCATCCGTTTTCCCATACTCAAATGTTCCGTCTTCGCGCTTGATTCTGTAATCGGCGTGAGAAAGTGGTGCGCCAGTTGCCTTATCACGTATGATGAAAGCTTCATCAAAGAGATTTGCATCCGAGTCGGGCAAACTGCCTAAACTGGCTGGGCTGCTTCCGCCTTTGTCAAATTGGTGTTTACCACCTTTGATCGAGAACTTTCCTGGACAAGCAAAGGTAATATCCCCACCTTCCAGCGTGATCGCCGACTCGCCCGCCTGCAGCACGATCTTTTCCTTGGCCTTGATCTCGATCCGATCATTCACCGAGATCACGGTGACTTCCTTGTCCGCCAGGATCTCCAGCCCATCCGTATGTGCCTGCAGCGACACCGGCCCATTCGCCGCAATCGCCTGGATCCCGCCCGCATGCGAGAACAGGCTGGCCGCGCCGCCCGCCACGGTCGACACCGTATGCCCCGCAGCGATGTGCAGATCCGACTGCGTCGTCCACTGCATCTGCTGCCCCGCATAGACGACGGTCGACGCCGGCGTCGCCCAGTTCACGCTGGCCGCCGAATCCATCAGCACGATCGCCGAGCCGAACTTCTCGACCGGCTGCCCGCCATCGAGTTCGCGCGACCCCGCCTTGGCCTTGAGCGCCGTCTGCCCACCAACCGCACCGTCGTACTTGCCCTTGGCCTTCGGATCGATCTGCTCGATGAATGCTTCCTGCGCCTTTGCCGCATCGCTACTAAACAGTGCCTGCTGCGCGGTCGCGGCGTCCCGCAGCGCATCGCCCAACGACTGCGCCGCCTTGAACTGCGCCAGCGCTTCCGCCACATCCATCTGCGTCGACGCGATCCCGCTCCCGAGTTGCGGCCGCGCACTGGTCGACAGCAGCACGCCTTCACCGCCGCGCACGACCGCCCAGGCATCGGTGCGCAGCTCGAAGCCGCTGCCGCGATAGCGCCCGCGTTGCGACGTCCCGGGCGGTTGCTCGACCAGGTAACCGAGATGGAGTTCGCTGCCGGCGCTGCTGCTGGCCAGCCGCGTGCGCAGCTGTCCAGCCGTGTCGTCCACCTGCCATTGATTGAATCCGCCGCCATCGAAGTTCCGGCTATGAATCCCCGACAGCACACCGGCATGCTCGGCGCCGGAATCCACGCCAGCCGAAAACGGCGGCAGGTCGACGCCGTTATGCAGTTGGGCCACGATCACCGGCCGGTCGATATCGCCTTCGATAAAATCGACCAGCACCTCAGTGCCGATGCGTGGCGTGAACACGCTGCCCCAGTTCGGGCCGGCCAGCGCCTCGGCCACGCGTATCCAACTGCCGCAAGCATCGTTGCCGGGCGCGCTGCCCCGCTCATCCAGGTTGTGAGATACGCCGCCGGGGTTCGGATTGACGCCACGCTGCCACGCAAACTGCACTTTCACCTGATGGTCGCGCGTGTTGGTGGCGACCGCATTCGGCAAGCCGACCACCAGCGCGGTCTGCGGTCCCAGGCTCGTGCAAGGATGCGGCGCCACGATCGCGGCGGGCACCAGCGCGACGACATCGCGCACGCAGGCGAAGGCATTGCGGTAGCTGCCGTTCTCGACCTGTTTCGACGCGCCCGCGATCCCGGTCTCGAACTTGTTGCGTGCCTCGTGCTGGACCCATAACACTGTAAAAGCATCGGCCCCGGCCGGATAGCGATCGTGCTGGCTCAACGTAAAGCCATATCCGGCCGCTAGCCGCCGTACGGCTCCCGCGCCTTCAAAGACCTTGTTACCCGACTCCAGCGCCAGCAGCATCAATTCGCTGTGGGCGCGCGCCGCCGCACCGGTCTCGCCGCCGACACGCTCGCCGCTGCCATCGTGGACGGACAGCGCAGGCAGCGCGCCCGCATCGAGGTGCGAAGTCAACTCGGCCGCCGGCGCCAGCAAGACCGCCGGATTCCAGCTGCTGATGCTGACGCCGTTCGCCGTGACCTTGCGCCGTGCGTGGAAGGCGTCGATCGCGTCATCGCGCTCGGTCGCCCGCACGCCGTGGAAGCGCAGCGTGGCGCCTCCTGGCATCGCGGGGATGCGTGCGCGCCGGTCGAAGATCACCAGCCGGTGCCGCGCCTGCCCGTGGTCGGCCGCGGCCGCATCGAGCGGCTGCGCATGGTCGAAGCGCCAGCTCAAGCCTTCGGATGCCAGCAGCCGCACGAAGAAGTCGTAATCGCTTTCTCGGTACTGCGTGCATACCGGCCGCACCGGCAATTCCTGCGTCACCTCGAACGCGACATTCACCTGTGGATAATCGGCCAGTAATTCACAGGCGATGTCGCGCACGGTCTTGTTCTGGAACAGGTAGCAATCGCGCCGCAGCGTCAATAGCGCCAGCGCGGGTTCGAGCACCATGCGATAGCGGGCCACGCCGCCATCGGCGCCGACCCAGGACGCCGCCGTACACAGGCCATGCCAGGCGCGCCGGCCGCCGTCCGGCTGCAGCAGCCCGACGGTCAGCTCTTCGCCGATGAACAAAGACAGATCGAGATCGGTCGAGGTGCTGAGCGCATCGACTTCGAAGCGGAACAAGGCGTTGACGGCTTCGCGCCCCGCGAACCGCTCCGCCACCAGCGATTGCGGCAAGCCGCTTTGCTGGCTGCTGGCCAGGGTGAGGAGCCGCGCGTGCTGGCTCAGGCCCGTGCCGAACAGGCCGAGCGAGGCGGGATCGGGAAAAGCTCTCATCGGCGCGCTTTCCGCTCTAGGACATCACCGCCAGCAACTCGAGCCTGAGTTCCTTCATCCCGGCCGGCACATAGATCGAGATCGACTGCGCCTTGAGCATGCGCTCGTACATAGGCCCTTTCGCCTCGAGGATGAAGTAGCAGGTATCGGGCCGTACGGGAATCGCGGCCGGCGGTTGCGGCGTGTACTGCAGGCGCACGCCGGGCAGCGCCGACAGCACGAACTTCTCGACGTCGTCCGGCGCGCCGACCTTGAAGCGCAGCGGTGCCACGTCGACCAGTTCCACCGCCGGGATGTCGGCCGAGACGGCGATATAGAAGGTGGTGTCGTCGTCGATCTTGCCCGAGTCGAGCATGCCGATGTGGTAGCAGGGCCGCACCTCGTTCAGGGCGATGCCGAAGTACTTGGCCGAGATCACGGTGTCGAGCAGCTCACGGATGAGCAGGTAGAGCTTGGCGAAGGCGGGGCCGGGATCGTGGTGCTGGTAACTGGGCAGGTCGGCCAGGGTCCAGCTCTTGGAAAACGTCATCAGGCCGCCGGCCACGTCCAGCAGCGCCTCGAACAGGCGCTCTGGGTGCAGGGCCGGATGATTGAAGTGGTGCGACAGCGCCGCATACGCCGAGCTGGCCGTGTGCAGCAGCCAGAACGAGGACATATCGCCCGAGCGGAATTCGATCACGTTGCGGGTCGGTTCGCGGTGGTGGCCGTACAGCGCGCCGACCTTGGCCTGCAGCGCGTCGAGCAGGCGGCGTAGCTGCTGGAACAGCGCCGGCGCCGCGCCCAGCGACACCGATGGCGGCACCAGCGCCGGGTCGATCTCGAAGCCGCCGGTGCTGCTCCTGCGCACGCGCAGCAGCGGAAAGTGGATGTAGGCGTCGCGCGGCTCGAATTCGGAGACCAGCCGCAGCGCGCGCTTCAGGTAGGCCAGCTGCACCGGCGCCGCTTGCGTGTACAGGTCCGGCGTTTCCTCGTTGGCCTGCAGGAAGCGCGTGGTGGTGGCCGCCTGGCCCGGCTGGACGAAGTTGGCATTGAACGGTTTCAGTCCCGGCAGCGCCGCGTAATAGGTCACGGCCTGCACCGATTGCTGCAGCTGGTTCAGGTCGACGGTGCCGGGCAGCTCGTCGATGCCGGGCGCCTCGACCAGCTCGCCGTCCTGGAAGCGCAGCGACAGGCCCAGCACCCGCAGCATGCCGCTGGCCAGCGCCTCGCGGTCGATCTCGACCTGCTCGACCCCCCATGCATACGGATGCGCCGCCTTGACGCCCTTGTACAGGCAATGCTCGTGATACGCGTCTTGGCGCTGGAAATGTTGCGGGCGTAACAGCAGGCCCTCGCCCCACAAAACTTTGCTGGTCATCGCTGGCGTCTCCCCACGTTGTTCTTTGCGAAAGGAAACGATAACGACGAGATGCTGTCGGGCATGTGAACTTGATCAAAGTTTGGTGCTGAACACCGTGGCAACATGCGATTGGTTTTCAGTGCGCAACACATCCGGACGACGAGGGGAGCTTGATGAAAGGATTTACGCCGGACCTGTTCGACCGCCTGCTCGGCCAGCCGCTGCGCAATGGCGTGGTGGTGGCGCGCCTGAATGTCGAGGAGCTCAAGGATGCGGTGGCGCGCGACCTGGAAGCGCTGCTCAACACGCGTTCGACCATCCAGGATGGGGCGCTGGCCGCCTTCCCCGAGTGTCGCCAGTCGATGGTCGGCTATGGCTTGTGCGATTTCGCCGACCGCTCGCTGTCCAGTCCCACCGACCGCGCCCATATCTGCGCCTGCATCGAACAGACCATCGCGCGCCACGAACCGCGGCTGCAGAACGTGAAGGCGCTGCTCGAAATGCGCGACGAGGCGGGCGCGCCTTCGGTCAACCGTCTCGGCTTCTCGATCACGGGCGTGCTGGTCGGGAGCCTGTCGCAAGAGCCGGTGAACTTCGACGCCGTGCTGCAGCCGTCCACGCTCCAGTACAGCATCCGCAAGAACGGCCGCGCGGTCGCGGCCAACGCCGCGCCATCGGCATCGCCGGCAGGGGTCTGAATGGACCAGCTGCTGCCCTATTACGAAAGCGAACTGGCCTACCTGCGGCGCAACCTGCGCGAATTCGCGGAGCGCTATCCGCGCATCGCCGGCCGCCTGGCGATCAGCGGCGAGGTGTGCGAAGACCCGCATACCGAGCGCATGATCGAGTCGTTCGCCTTCCTCAATGCGCGCATCGCCAAGCGCCTGGACGACGACTATCCCGAGTTCACCGAGGCGCTGTTCGACGTGCTGTATCCGCACTACCTGCGCCCTTTCCCCTCGTGCTCGATCGCGCGCCTGGACATCGCCGCCGCGGCCAGGCAACAGACCACGGTGGCCACGCTCCCGCGCGGCACCAAGCTCACCACGCGGCCGGTGCGCGGCGTGGCCTGCATCTTTCGCACCGTCTATCCGGTCGCGATGGCGCCGCTGGTCCTGGGCCGCGCGGCATTCTCGCCGATCATCCAGGCGCCGGATGCGGCGCGCCTGCCGGCCGGCGCCAGCGCCAGCATCAGCCTGTCCCTGGCCGTCACCTGCGAAAGCGGCGGCCTCGATGCCATCGACCTGCCCGCGCTGCGCCTGTTCCTCGATGGCGAGCCGTCGTTCTGCGCCGCCCTGCGCGACGCGCTGCTGGCGCGCACGGTCGCCGCCTATGTGCAGCTCGAGGGCGGCCACTGGATCGCGCTGCCGGCGCTGCCGGTGCGCGCCGCCGGCTTCGACGAAGACGATGCGCTGATCGACTTCCCGGCCCGCTCCCACACCGCCTACCGGCTGCTGACCGAATACTTCTGCTTTCCCGAGAAATTCAACTTCGTCGACCTCGACCTGGCGCTGCTGGCGCGCAGCCTTCCGCCCGGCACGCGCCGCTTCAGCCTGCACCTGGCGCTGGCCGGCATCCGCAGCGACTCGAACCTGGCGCGCATGCTCGGCACGCTGTCGACCAACAACCTGGTGGCGGGCTGCACGCCGGTGATCAACCTGTTCGCCCAGCGCGGCGAACCGATCCGACTGACGCACGCCACGGCCAGCTATCCGGTGCTGGCCGATGCGCGCCGCGCCTATGCCTACGAGGTCAATGCGATCGACGAGGTCAACCTGGTGCGCGAGACGCCGCAGGGCGAGACGGTGGTGCGCTTCCAGCCCTTTTATTCGCTCAAGCATGCGCAGACGCCGGAACAGAACGGGCATTACTGGGCCCTGCGCCGCGACGACACGATGGCCGAGCGCAGCCCCGGCTTCGAGACGCAGATCTCGATCGTCGACATCGACTTCGACCCGGCCGACGTCGAGACCACGACCCTCAACCTGGAACTGACCTGCACCAACCGCGACCTGCCGCTGCTGCTGAGCTACGGCCAGCCGGGCGGCGACCTGTTCCTCGAAGGCGGATCCGGCGTGCGCGAGATTTCCTTCCTGCGCAAACCCAGCCCCACCTGGCGCTTCGCGCGCGGCCGCAGCGCCCACTGGCGACTGATTTCGCTGCTCTCGCTGAACCACCTGTCGCTGGCCGACGGCGGCGTCGACGCCTTCCGCGAGATGCTGGCGCTGCACGACCTGCCGCGCTCGGCCGCCTCGACGCGCCAGGTCGGCGGCGTCAATGCGATCGCCTATACGCCCACCAGCGCCTGGTTGTCGGGCAATCCCTTCAACTGCCTGGTGCGCGGGGTCGAGGTCAGGATCGGCATCGACGAGGAAGCCTTCGTCGGCAGCGGCATCCATGCCTTCGCCCACATCGTCGAGCGCTTCCTGGCGCTGTACGTGCACGCCAACAGCTTCACCCAGCTGGTGATCGTGTCCCATCAATCCGGAGAGGAGCTGCTGCGATGCGCGCCCCGAAGCGGCGAACTGAGTCTCCTGTAATCGAGCGCCTGCTGCGCGAGCCGTGGCGCTTCGAGTTCTTCCAGGCGGTGCGCGTGCTCGAGCTGTGGCTCAAGCGCCGCGGCCGCCCCGCCCACGGCCTGGTGGCCGACATGCTGCGTTTTCGCAATTCGATCTCGCTCGGCTTCCCGGCCAGCCAGGTCGAAGCCATCGAGCCCGAGCTGCGCGACCTCGATATCGGCATGCCCTTCGACATGCTGGTCGACGCCGCCGCGCTGGGCGACGCGCTGGAGCAGGGCACCCTGCGCCGGCTGCACCTGACGCCTGCCTTCATGGGCCTGCTGGGCGGGAACGGCGTGCTGCCGGTCCACTACACCGAGCGCATCGCCGAGCACCAGGCGCGCCACAAGAACGAAGGCGAGGACGAGGGCCCGCGCGCCTTCCTGGACGCCTTCTCGAACCGCTCGCTGGCGCTGTTCTACGAAGCCTGGCGCAAGTACCGCCTGCCCTTCAAATACCAGCTCGATGGGCAGGACGCCTTCCTGCCGCTGCTGCTGTCCCTGGCCGGCCTGGGCGACGCCGCCCTGCGTCGCCGCCTGGGGAGCGACGCCGATGGCGCCGTGCTGGACGAGTCGATCGGCTACTTCGCCGCCGCCATCCGCCACCGGCCGGTGTCCGCCGTGCAGCTGGCGCGGGTGCTGTCGGAATACTTCGGCGAGCAGGTCGAGGCCGAACAGTTCGTCGGTTCGTGGTACGACGTTCCCATCGCCCAGCAGACCGTGCTGGGCCAGGACAGCGCCGTCCTCGGCACGCGCGCGATCGCCGGCGCGCGGGTCTGGCAGCGCAGCCTGCGCCTGCGCCTGGTGGTCGGGCCGCTGGCGCACGCCGGCTTCCAGGGATTCTTGCCGGGCGGCCTGGCGGCGCGCGCGCTCAAGAGCGTGCTGGCGCTGTTCACCGGCGTCGCGCTCGAGTACGAAGTCGAGGTGGTGCTGCGCGCCGCCGACGTCCACAACACCACGCTCGGCGACGCCCACCCGGGGCGCCTCGGCTGGGATGCCTTCCTGGTGCTGGACGCCCCGCCGGGCGATCGGCACGATGTGCGCTACGACCTGCACGCGGTCTAGTTGCCACCTTTTCAATCCTGTCGAACGCACCCGCCGCCGCCCGATGGCGTATGCTGGCAATGTCGGGCCTCGCGCCTCAATGAACGGGAATGGTGATGAGCGAACGTATCATCTCGGCGATCAAGCTGGGCGGCCAGCAACTGGCGGCCGTGGTCACGCTGCCGGGGCCGGAACGCTACGAGTATTTCATCAAGCGCGTAGCCGATGCACGCGAAGTGTGGGGCCTGTACCAGGACGGCTGGGCCCTGGCCAAGACCGATGACGGCACCCTGGTGTTTCCCATGTGGCCGGCGAGCGACTACGCCGCCCTGTGCGCCGAATTCGAATGGGACGGCTACGACGCCCAGGCGTTCTCGCTCGAAGAGCTGATCGACGAACTGCTGCCGCAACTCGAAGAAGACAGCGTCTTGCCCGGCGTGTTCTATACGCCGGGCGACAAGGGGATCACGCCCAGCGTCGTCCAGCTGATCGGCGACCTGGAGGACGAACTGCGCAGGATGTAGGTTTCACAAGCGCGCCAGCAATTGCTCGACCACGGCCAGCTGCACCGGCCTGGTGAGATGATGATCGAAGCCGGCCTCGCCCGAGCGCTGGCGGTCGCTCCCGGCGCCCCAGCCGGTCAGGGCCACCAGCACGACTCCCTCCAGTTCGGCCATCGCGCGCAGCGAGCGCGCCACGTCGTAGCCGCTCATGCCTGCCTTCCCGGTGAAATTTTATCTATACCACAGCGCCCTGCCGAAGGCGTCCGCGTCCTGCGAATGACACAGAAATGTTCAAGATTGCGATGGGCGAACCCCGAACGGCTTGAACCGATGTCATCAAACTGTGACCGAACTGTCACGGAGTCGTCATGTTGCCTTACTACTATCTAGTGGCTTTCCTTTCCCTCACTACATAACAGGATCCACTTCCGTGAACAAGCCGACCGATTTCGCCCGCATCCCTGCCGAACATGATGATGTCGATTCGAACAATTCGTCGAACGAACACTTCAGCGACGTTCTCCAGAAACGCCTGAGCCGCCGCAATATGCTGCGCGGCGGCGCCGCAACGGCTGCAACCGCCCTGCTCGGCAGCTTCGGCCTGACCGGCTGCGGCGGTTCGGACGACGATCCTGTCACCCCGCCGACCACCACCCCGCCGCCGACCGGCACCAACCCGCCGCCGGCAGTCGAGAAGCTGCTCGGCTTCACCGCCGTGGGCAAGAGCCTGGCCGACCGCGTGGTCGTCCCGGCTGGCTATACCGCGACCGTCCTGTACGCGCTGGGCGATCCGATCAGCAGCGGCACCGCCGCCTTCAAGAACGACGGCACCGACACCGACTACGAGAACCGCGCCGGCGACCACCACGACGGCATGGAATTCTTCTCGCTGTCCGACAGCGGCGGCGTCTCGACCAGCGGCGCCACCCGCGGCCTCTTGGCGATGAACCACGAAGCGACCACCAACGAAGGCCTGCCATCGTTCTTCGTGCACGCCAACGGCGGCACCAACTCGCTGCCGCGCCCGGCCCCTGAAGTCGACAAGGAAATGGCCCTGCACGGCCTGTCGATCGTCGAAGTGCGCAACAACGGCGGCAAGTGGGAATACCTGCAGAACTCGACCTTCAACCGCCGCGTGCACCAGCAGACCGAAGTGCAGATCTCGGGCCCGGTGCGCGGCAATGCCCTGGTCAAGACCAAGTACTCGCCGGACGGCACCAAGTTCCGCGGCACCATCAACAACTGCGGCACCGGCCGCACCCCATGGAACACCTATCTGTCGGGCGAAGAGAACTGGGCCGGCTACTTCACCCGTTCGAGCACCGACAATGCCGCGCGCGGCGACAAGAGCGTCGCTTCGCTCAACCGCTACGGCCTGGCCCAGGGCACCGCTTCGCGCCATGGCTGGGAAACCGGCGGCCTCGATGACAAGTACCAGCGCTGGAACATCAGCAAAACCGGCACGTCGGCCGACGGCAGCGACGACTACCGCAATGAACTCAATGGCGAAGGCTACATCATCGAGATGGATGCCTACGACAAGAACCGTCCGCTCAAGAAGCGCACGGCGCTGGGCCGCTTCGCCCACGAAAGCGCCTCGTTCGGCCGCCTGACCGCCGGCCAGCCGCTGGCCGTCTACATGGGCGACGATTCGCGCGGCGAATACATCTACAAATTCGTCTCGACCGCACCGTGGAACCCGGCCGACGCCATCGCCGCCGATCGCATCGCCACCGGCGACAAATACCTCGACAGCGGCAAGCTGTACGTCGCCCGTTTCAATGCCGACGGCAAGGGCCAGTGGATCGAGCTGAACATCGCCAACGCCGCCATCTCCGCCTACGCCAACTACAAGTTCGCCGACCAGGCCGACGTGCTGGTCAACGCCCGCCTGGCCGCCGATGCCGTCGGCGCGACCAAGATGGACCGTCCGGAATGGTGCGCGGTGAACCCGGCCAACGGCGAGATCTACTACACGCTGACCAACAACAGCAACCGCCGCGTCGAGCCGAGCAGCTCGAGCCAGGTCGCCCCGGACGCGGCCAACCCGCGTTCGTACACCGACATGAAAGGCGCTACCTCCCAGCTGGGCAACTCGAACGGCCACATCATCCGCGTGCGTGAAGATGCCGCCGGCTCGACCGCCACCGGCTTCACTTGGGACGTCTACCTGTTCGGCGCCGAAGCTGCCGCCGATGCCTCGCGCATCAACCTGTCGGGCCTGACGAACGACCAGGACTTCTCGAGCCCGGACGGCTTGGCCTTCAGCCAGTCGACCGGCATCTGCTGGTTCCAGACCGACGATGGCGCCTACACCGACGTCACCAACTGCATGATGGTGGCCGGCCTGCCGGGCAAGGTCGGCGACGGCAAGAAAGTCACCCTGAGCTATCCAAAGACCGACGGCTCGACCCTCTCTGTCGACACCTTCGTCGGCGCCGCCGCCAGCGCCGATACGCTCAAGCGCTTCCTGGTCGGCCCGGTCGGCTGCGAACTGACCGGCATCACCGAAACCCCGGACGGCAAGGCGCTGTTCGTCAACATCCAGCACCCGGGCGAGACCACCGCCGCGGCCAACGTCGGCGATGCGACCAAGTTCACCAGCCAGTGGCCGGCGAATGCCGGTTATGGCGCCGGCAAGCGTCCACGCTCGGCGACCCTGGTCATCACGAAAAACGACGGCGGCCGTATCGGTTCCTGATCGACCGGTAACGTCGTCCGGGCCGTAGGGCTCGAACGGGCCGGTTGCGCAAGCAGCCGGCCCGTTCTTTTTATTGCGCGCAAGATAGGCCGGCGCGGCCCGTGTCAGCATCGAGCGGACCGTCAACCGGGAGCCCCTTCATGTCCGCCTTGCCACTTGCCTCCTACCTGCGTCTTGCGCGCGCCAGCGCCGTCTACGACATCGTGCAGATCCTGCCCTTCGCTACGCCCTGGACCTTCGGCCTGCTGATCGAGCGGCTCTCGGCATTGAACGTGTGGCTGGGCGGTGCGCCGCTGCCGCCGTTCGCGCCGCTGCACCTGCTGCTGTCGACGCTTCTCGGCACGCTGGTGCTGCTATGGTGCGCGGTGCGCCTGAAAGCGCCCAGCCTGCGCCTGGGCCGCTTCGACGGCGTCGGGCGCCTGCTGTTCGCGCTCTGGATCGCCTGGGCGATGCTGGAGGCCGAGCTGCCGGTGCTGTGGCTGTTCCTGGTCCCGGAGTTGCTGTGGGGCGTGGCCCAGTGGTGGCCGGTGGCTCAGGCCAGCGGCAGCAGCACGCCGCGCGCCGCCTTCACCAGCGCCGCGCCCATGCGCTCCAGCCGCGGCGGCTGAATGCGCCAGGCGTGCCAGTACAGCGGCACGTCGTGGAACAGCGCCGGCGCCAGGTCGACCAGTTCGCCATTGTCCAGGAAGGCGCCACACTGCTCCTCCGGCAGCATGCCGTAGCCCATGCCGTGGCGCACCGCGTGCACGAAGGGATCGCTGGCCGGCACATAGTGGAATGGGTAGGCGCCATCGGGCAGGCCGAAATGGGTGAGCAAAAAGGACGACTGCATCGCATCCTTGCGGTCGAACACCACCAGCGGCGCGCGCTGGGCCGCCGCGCGCGTCATCCCATCCGGGAACCAGCGGCGTGCGAAGTCGGGCGAGGCCACCATCCGGTAGCGCATCACGCCGAGCGGGCTGGCGCTGCAGCCGCGCATCGGTTCCGTCTCGCCCGAGATGCAGGCCACTGCGTGGCCGCCCTCCAGCAGCGCAAAGGTATGGCCCTGGTTGTCCAGGACGAATTCGACCAGCAGTCCTTCTGCATCCAGGAGCGGCGCCAGCACCGGCAGCAGCCAGGTCGCCAGGGTGTCGTTATTGACCGCCAGCGTGACCCGCGCGGGTCCAGGATCATCCTTCATCCCCGCCAGGAATTCCGATTCGAGCAGGGTGGAGCGGCGCAGGTATTGCAGCAGCCGCGTGCCGGGCGCGGTCGGGCGGCAGGGACGGCTGCGCACCAGCAGCGGCGTGCCCAGCTCCTGCTCGAGCGCCGCGATGCGCTGCGACACCGCCGACGGCGTGACCTTGAGCTGGGCGGCCGCCGCTTCCAGGCTGCCGCAATCGATGGCGGCCAGGAAAGCGGCGCTGCGGCGGGGATCGATCGTCATGGATTAATTTTGCTTAAGTAGGCTGAATAATCATGAATATAATTGAAGTAGATCCGCCGGGCTGGGATAGTGGCGCCTTTCCCAAGGAGTTTGCCATGTTCTCGCACCAGGTTTATCTACAGGGGCTGGTCCTGGGCGCTGGCCTCATCATGGGCATCGGCGCCCAGAACGCCCACGTGCTGCGCACGGCGGTGCGCGGCCGGCACGTGCTGCCGACGGTCGCCACCTGCATCGTGGTCGACGTGATCCTGATCGCCGCCGGCACCGCCGGCCTTGGCGCCTTGATCGAAGCCTCGCCGCTCCTGATGGCGCTGGCGCGCTACGGCGGCGCCGCCTTCCTGGTCTGGTACGGCCTGCGCTGCTGGAAGAGCAGCCTGCGCGGCGGCGCTTCGCTGGCGGCCGATCCCCCGGCCCAGGCGCAGACCCTGGGCGCGGCGCTGGCGACCGTGCTGGCGCTGTCGCTGCTCAATCCGCACGTCTATCTCGATACCGTGGTGTTGCTGGGCGCCGTCGGCAGCAGCCTGGCGGCCGATCAACGCAGTTCTTTCGCGCTGGGCGCCATCACGGCCTCGATCCTGTGGTTCACCGCGATCGGGCTCGGCGCGCGCCGCTTCGCCTCGACCCTGGCGCGGCCCACGGTGTGGCGCGTGTTCGAGGCGCTGACCGGCGCCATGATGCTGGTGCTGGCGGCGTTGCTGCTGATCGACAGCTGAGAAAAAAACAGCTGGGTAGGATGTTGTCCGGTGTAAAGTTGCTATTTCTCCATCCTACGCCCCGGAGGCTGCTTGAACCGCTCGACCCTGAACATCCTGTCCCTGTGCCTGGCCGCCGCTGGCTGGTCTTCCGCTCACGCTGCCGACGTGGTCATCACCGCCGACCGCCTGCTCGACGTCAAGAGCGGCCGCATGATCCAGAACCCCGAGATCCTGGTGCGCGACGGCAAGGTCGTCAGCCTCAAGCCCGATGCCGCCACGCCCCCCGCAAGCGACGCCACCCGCATCGCCCTGCCCGGCATGACGCTGCTGCCCGGCCTGATCGACATGCACGTCCACCTCGATTCGGATCCGACCTATGGCGGCTATACGGGCCTCGAATACAACGACCGCTTCTGGTCGGCGCTGGCCGTGGCCCATGCGGGCAAGACGCTCGATGCCGGCTTCACCACGATCCGCAACCTGGGCGCCTCGGACTGGAACGACGTCGGCCTGGGCCAGGCCATCGCCGCCGGCAAGGTGCGCGGCCCGCGCATCGTGCCCGCAGCCTGGTCGTTCGGCGCCACCGGCGGCCATTGCGACAGCACCTACTTCCCGCCCTCGATGGACGAGAAAAACCCGTACAACGCCGACAGCCCGGACGAGGGGCGCAAGTCGGTGCGCACGCTGCGCAAGTACGGCGCCCAGGTGATCAAGATCTGCGCCACCGGCGGCGTCTTCTCACGCAATACCGAGCCGGGCCAGCAGCAGATGAACCTGGCCGAAATGCGCGCCGTCGTCGAGGAGGCGCACCAGTGGGGCCTGCAGGTGGCGGCCCATGCCCACGGCGCGGCCGGCATCAAGGACGCGATCCGCGCCGGCGTGAACACGATCGAGCATGCGAGCCTGATCGACGACGAAGGCATCGCGCTGGCCAGGAAGCACGGCGCCTGGCTGTCGATGGATATCTATAACGGCAGCTATACCGCGGCCGAGGGCAAGAAGAACGGCGTGCTCGAAGATAACCTGCGCAAGGACCGCGAAGTAACGGAGCTGCAGCGCCAGAACTTCAGGAAAGCCCACGCGGCCGGGGTCAAGATGGTGTTCGGCACCGACGCCGGCGTGCACCCGCACGGCGGCAACGCCAAGCAGTTCGCGGTGATGGTCCAGTACGGGATGACGCCGCTGCAGGCGATCCAGGCCGCCACCGTGAATGCGGCCGAGGCGCTGGCGCGCAAGGACGTCGGCATCGTCGAGCCGGGCCGCCATGCCGACATGGTGGCGGTCAAGGGCGATCCGACCGTCGACGTCACCCTGCTCGAAGCGCCGGCGGTCGTGATCCAGGGCGGCGCCATCGTCAAGGGCGCCGCGCTTTAAAGCTCGTCCAGGCGCGCCAGGGATGCCAGCAGCGGCGCGCAGCGCTCCCTGAGCAGCGCATGCAGCAGCTTCACCGCGGGCGAGAACTGCTTGCGGTGCGGGCACACCAGGTTCAACGGGGTGGCTTCGCCGGGTACTTCGGGCAAGACCACCTCGAGCCTTCCTGCTTGCACATCGCCACAGACGTCGAGCCAGGATTTATAGGCGATCCCTTCGCCCGCCACGGCCCAGCGCCGCACCACGTCGGCATCGTCGCTGACCAGCGCTCCCCTGACCTGCACCACCTGTTCTCCTTGCGGCAGCGCAAAGCACCAGCGGTCATAGATCCGCCCGCGCAGGCGATAGGCCAGGCAGGCGTGATCGGCCAGCGCCGCCAGCGCAGGCGGGCGGCCATGCCGCGCCAGGTAGTCCGGCGACGCGACCAGCATGCGCCGATTATGTGGCGCCACCGGCAGCGCGATATAGCTCGCATCCTCGATCTGGCCATAGCGCAGCGCGATGTCGACGGGATCGCGGAACACGTCGGCCACCTGGTCCGACACCAGCAGCTGGATGTCCAGGCCCGGATGCGCGCGCCGGAATTCGGCGATCCACGGCAGCAGCACATTGCGGCCGAAATCGGACGGCGCCGCCACCTGCAAGGTGCCGGTCAGCGACGCGTCCTCGCCGCGCATGCCGTCCACGCCGTCGCGCAGCGCCTGCAGCGCATCCTGGGCGAACGGCAGGTAGCGCTTGCCCTCGTCGGTCAGGCGCAGGCTGCGCGTCGAGCGGGCAAACAGGCGGATATCGAGTTCGCGTTCGAGCCGCCCGATCGCGGCGCTGGCCTGGCCGGGCAACAGGTTCACTTCGCGCGCGGCCTGCGAAAAGCTGCCCAGGGCGGCGGCGCGAACGAACAGCGACAGGTCGTCGAGGCGGATCATTTACTCTCCCACAGTGAAAGTGAAACCCTGCCGTGGCGCTGTTTCGTGGCGCGGCCCATCGCTAGAATCGTCATCGCTGATTCACACACTTTACGCCCGGAGAACAAAATGAAAGCGATAGTCTATACCCAACACGGCCTGCCCATTGACCACCCGCAGGCCCTGGTCGACACCGAACTGCCGATGCCGCTGGCCGGCCCGTACGACCTGCTGGTCGAAGTACGCGCGGTCTCGGTCAATCCGGTCGACACCAAGCTCCGCCTGGGCGCCGCCGTCAGCGAGCCGCGCGTGCTGGGCTGGGATGCCAGCGGCGTGGTGCGCGCCGTGGGCTCCGCCGTGACGCTGTTCGCGCCGGGCGACGAAGTGTTCTATGCCGGCTCGATCGTGCGCCCCGGTTCCAACAGCCAGTTCCAGGCGGTCGACGAACGCATCGTCGGCAGGATGCCCGCCAACCTGGGCTTCGCCGAAGCGGCCGCCCTGCCCCTGACCTCGATCACGGCCTGGGAATTATTGTTCGATCGTTTGCGCGTGGCGGAAGGCGGCGGTGAGGGCAAATCGCTGCTGATCGTCGGCGCCGGCGGCGGCGTCGGCTCGATCCTGACCCAGCTCGCGCGCCAGCTCACCAAACTGACCGTGATCGGCAGCGCCTCGCGCGACGCCACCCGCGAATGGGTGACCAAACTGGGCGCCCACCACACGGTCGACCATACCCGCCCGATGCAGCCGCAGCTGGCCGCGCTGGGCTTTGACAATGTCGACATCGTGATCAGCCTGACCCACACCGACCACCACTACCAGGACATCATCGACGCGCTGGCGCCGCAGGGCCAATTGGCGCTGATCGACGATCCGGCCACGCTCGATGCCGTGCCGCTCAAGCGCAAGTCGATCTCGCTGCACTGGGAACTGATGTTCACCCGCTCGATGTTCGAGACGGCCGACATGGTGCGCCAGCACGAGCTCCTGGACCGGGTGGCGGCGATGATCGAGGCAGGCACGTTGACGACCACGCTGGGCGAACACTTCGGTACGATCAACGCCGCCAACCTGCGCCGCGCCCACGCCCTCATCGAGAGCAACCGGGCGATCGGAAAAATCGTGCTCGAGAACTTCTGAGGCCAGGATCGCTTAAGATCGTCGGGTTAACCCCATTACGCAAAGGAAGACCATGAATATCCTGTCGGCCGCAACGAAGCGCCATACCGCCAAAGCCTACGACGCCCAGCGCCGCATCCCCGAGGAAGTGATGCAGCAGGTATACCAGCTGTTGCAGAACAGCCCGTCGTCGGTCAATTCGCAGCCGTGGCACTTCATCGTCGCCAACACGCCGGAAGGCCGCGCGCGCATCGCCAGGGCGGCCCAGGGCGGCTATTCGTATAACGCGGCCAAGATCACGGACGCCTCCCACGTGATCGTGCTGTGCTCGCGCATCGACATGGACGAAGCCCATTTGAACGCCCTGCTGGACCAGGAAGAACGCGATGGGCGCTTCCGCGATGCGCAGGCGCGCGCCGGCCAGGACGCGGCGCGCCGCGGCTACGTCTACCAGCACCGCTTCGGCGGCAAGGACGTGGCCCAGTGGCTCGAAAAGCAGGTCTACCTGGCGCTGGGCACCGCGCTGCTCGGTGCGGCCACGCTCGAGATCGACGCGACCCCGATGGAAGGCTTCGACCAGAAGATCCTGGACGCCGAATTCGGCCTGAACGAGAAGGGCCTGGCCAGCCTGGTGCTGGTGAGCTTCGGCTATTCGTCGGCCAGCGATTTCAATGCCGGCCTGCCGAAGTCGCGCCTGGCGCAGGAGGCGACCTTCAGCTTTATCTGATCGCCTGGTTCGCCCTCGATTTTGGCCATCTGCAGATTGGCTGAAATCGAGGGATATACGACCAATAGGCCAATGTGCATCTCCGTAGACTGTTTCTATCGACAACGAAACAACGACAGGAGAAACACCATGCACATGACGAACAACACCATCCTCATTACCGGCGGCGCATCGGGCATCGGCCGCGGCCTGGCGGAAGCCTTCCACAAGCTGGGCAATACCGTGATCATCGCGGGCCGCCGCAAGGCGCTGCTGGACGAAGTCGTGAACGCCAATCCGGGCATGTATGCGGTCGAGCTGGATATCGCCGATGCCGCCAGCATCAAGCGCGTCGCGGCCCAGGTGACTACGGACTTCCCGCATCTGAACGTATTGGTCAACAATGCCGGCATCATGCCCTTCGACGATGCGGCCGGCGAGATCGACGAAGAGACAATGCTGTCGACCGTTACCACCAACCTGCTCGGTCCGATCCGCATGAGCTCCGCGCTGGTGGGCCACCTGAAACAACAGCCGCGCGCCACCATCGTCAACAACACCTCGGTGCTGGCCTACGTGCCGCTGGCCTCGACCGCCGTGTACTCGGCCACCAAGGCGGCACTGCATTCGTACACGCTGTCGCAGCGCTTCATGCTGCGCGATACCTCGGTGACCCTGCAGGAAATCGCGCCGCCCTGGGTCAACACCGACCTGATCCACAAGGGCGACGATCCGCGCGCGATGCCGCTCGAGGCCTTCATCGAACAGACCATCGCCGGCCTGGCGACGGGCAAAGAAGAAGTGGTGGTCGAAGCGGCCCAGCCGATGCGCGCCAACGCAGGCGCCGGCGAGCACAAACTGGTCAACGAGTTCAATGCCTACCTGGCGGCGAACCCGATTCCGACGCACTGAGTGAACTGACGCGCGCGTCAGGGATCGAGCGGATCCCAGGGGTCGACGCGCAGCGAGCGCAGCGACGGTACGAACTCCACCTCGTACGGCGAGTGGCGCTGGCCGACGGTACCCGGATCGTAGCCGAGTTCCGCCGGATTGCGGGCCGCGAACTCGGGGCTCGAGATATAGCGGCTCTGGCTGGCGTTGGCGACGATCAGGGTTGGCTTGTCCAGCGGCGCGCCCATTGCGTGCAGGCGCCGGGTGGCGTTGCGCAAGTTGGTCGTCGTGTGGCGCGCATAGGGCTCGATCACGATGCGTTCGGCGGGAATTCCGAAGCGCTCGACCAGCGTCCTGCGCATCTCCACCGCCTCGACGAATTGCGATCCTTTCGGATGCACGGCGGCGCCGCTGGTGATGATGAAGCCCACGTCGCCCTGCGCGAAGCGGCGCGCCGCCAGCTGCAGGTGCAGCTTGCTGCGCGCGCTGATCGAGAGCGCCGGATTGTCCGGCCCCACGCCGGGAATGATGATCGCCGAATAGCGGTAGCGCTGCCAGTCGGTCTTCTTCGCCAGCGCGAACGGCGCCGCGTTATGGGCCTGGTCGAGCGGCTCGAACAGCACCGCGTCGCGCCGCTCGTTGGCATCGATCAGGGCGATGGCCAGCGCGATGCTGGAGTCCAGCCGCACGGCCGGATCGTTCTTGCCGGCGTCGGCCAGCCAGATCGCATCCGCGACCGATGCCTTGAAGCCGGCGCCGTCGGCCTTCTCGACCGGACCGTCGATCATCGGATAGCGCGGCTGGGCGCCGAAGCCGTAGGTCTGCAGCACGGCGTTCAGGCCGCGCAGCTCGCGCACCACCTGGGCCCTGGCGCCGTCGTCGGCCATGCCGGGCTGCTTGCCCGACGCCGGTACCGAAGAAGCCACCGCGTCCATCTCGGCATCGGTCCAGGTCGATGCCAGCAGCAGGCACTTGGGCGCGAGTTCGCAGGCGTCGATGCGCTTTCGGCGCTGTTCCAGCACGGCGGCCAGCGCGGCCGGCGCCCGCTCGGGCTGGATGGCGCTCACCAGCGGGAACATGCGGCCCGCCATCAACGACCAGTGGCGATCTACCGCCGGGGCGGCGTGCAGGGGAAGTGCCGCAGCCAGTGCGGCGGTGAGCATGAGATGCTTGATCATGGATGTCACCAGGCCTTGCTGATCGAGAAGCGCGCGCTGCGTCCGAACACCGGACGGCCATAGATCGCCACGCTGCTGCCCTGGCCCGCCAGCGCATCGGTACGGGTATTGCCTTCGGTGAGGCCTTTCTCATTCGTGAGGTTGTCGCCGCTGAGCTGGAACTGCCAGTCGCCGCGCGTCACGGTCACGCCGGCGCCGATGGTGTGGAAGGACGGCAGTTCGGTCGCGTTGAAAAAGTCGACATAGCGCTTGCCCATGTAGGCGACGCTGCCGTAGACGTCGACATCGTTGCCTGCAACGTTGAAACTGTAGCTTGGGCGGATGTTGCCGAACACCTTGGGCTGGCGGATCAGCTGGTTGCCAATGATGCGCGAGGGATCGGCGCCGGTGGCGCTGGCGAAGTCGCGGTATTCCGGTTCCTGCACCGTCAGCGAGGCGTTGAGCACGAAGCGGTCGGTCAGGTACCAGGCGCCGTCGGCCTCGGCGCCCTGCACCACGGCCTTGCCGTAGAACGGCAAGGTCTGGTCGTTGCGGCCGGTGAGCGGGTTGAAGGCCACGAAGGAAGCGTTGAGCGGATCGAAGTTGGTGCGGAAGGCGGTCACGTACAGATAGGAGCGCCCGAGGGTGGCCTTGACGCCGACTTCGTACTGGTCGGCCTTGGTGGTCAGCACCAGCGGATCGACCGACGAGGCCACGTTCATGGTCGGCGGCACCTCCAGGTGCGACACGCGCGCATAGCCGCCCAGGTTCGGGGTGAAGTCGTAGTTGGCGCCCAGGGTCCAGTTGGTGGTGCGCGGCTTGTAGACGTGCGACTGGCGCTCGCCGGTGAAGCGGCGCGTGGTGTCGTCGGCCAGGGTCGCACCGTCGCCCAGCTTGGCCTGCGCGGTCAGCAGCGCATAGCCGTCGTAGCGGTAACGCTCGGTGCGCACGCCGGCGTCCAGGCGCAGCTGGTCGTTCACGGTCCAGGTGTCGTTCAGGTACAGCGCGCCCATGCGCGCCTCGACGTCGCCCTGGTTCAGGGTGGTCGTGTAGCGCAACACGCCGTTGTCGGTGACCGAGCCGAGCACTGCGCCGTCGGCCGAGTAGGCCACCAGGTCGAGGGTGCGCGGCCGACCCTTCACTTCGATCAGCATGTCGTTGTAGACCGACTTGCTGGTGGTGCCGTAGGCGCTGATGTAGAAGCCGCCTTTCACGTCATGGCTACCCAGGCCGGTGTCGAAAGTGCGCGTCAGGTTGACGTCGGCCTGGTGCGAATAGAAGGTGGCGCCGACCGCGCGGTACTGGCCCTGCATCACCAGGCCGGAATCCTGGGCCGGGTCGTAGGCCTGGGCGCCGTTGCTGCCGGCGACCGCATAGCCCAGGCGCGCGACCGGGCCGAAGGCGGCCCTGGCAGGGGCCAGGAAGCCGTTGGCGAAGGTGGTCGCGTCGGCCGGGTTCGAGGTCGAGTAGAAAGCGTCGAAATCGAGCTTGCCGCGGGTGGCGCCGGCCTTGGCCGACAGCTGCCAGGCGCCCAGGTCGCCCTCGTACTGCAGGCCCAGGTTGCCGAACTCGAGGTGGCGGCCATCGGCCAGGTCGCGCGTTTCGCTCTGCAGCTTGCCGCTGCCGTCCAGGTATTTTTGCGGCACGCTGCGCAGGGCGGGCGAATTCATCGTGCCATCGAAATAGTCGATATAGCGGTCGAGCGAGACCGCCGGATTGCGCGGATCCGAGACCGGAATCGGCAGGTAGAAGGTGTTGTGGTCGTTGAGGTAGTTGGCGCTCAGCTTCCAGGTGCCGCTGTCGGTCACATGCTTGATGTTGGCGCGGATCTGGCCGCCGCGGTCGTTGGGGAAGCCGTTGTCGCGGTGGCCGTCGTCCTCGCGGATGAAGCCGCCCACGGCATAATAGGTCTTGTCGGCGAGCTTGCCGGACTGGTAGGCGTCGAGCCGCTTCAGGCCGGTGGTGCCGACCGTGACCCGGGCCTTGCCCATGGTCTTTTCGGAGCCGGTGACGGTGGTATTGTTGACGATGGCGGCGGCCTGGCTGGCGTAGATCGGCGCCGGCCCGCCGCGCACGATTTCCACGTTCCTGGTCATCAGGTCGTAGCGGTTCATGCTGTCGCCGCGGAAGAAGAAGCCGTTAATCTCGGTCATCAGCGGCAGCCCGTCCTGCTGGAACAGGGCATAGCCGTCATCGGTCGGGATGCCGCGCACGCGGGTGACGTTCTGCACTTCGCCACCGGTCGCCTCGACCTGGATGCCGGGCATCTTGCCCAGCAGGTCGGCCATGTTCAGCGGCGCCAGTTTCTGGATATCGCCCTGCGACAGCGAGTTGACCGCATACGACACGTCGAAGCGACGCTGCGGACGCGCCGAACCGGTGACCACCACCACCTGGGAATCGGTAATGGCGTCGGCGTCCTCGCTGATGGCGGGCGCCACAGGAGCTTGCTGGGCCATTGCATGTGGGCCGGCCAGGGCAAGGGCGCCAAGTGCACAGTGCAGCGCCAGGGTCATTCTGGTCTTGATCATCGGGTTAATCCTGTTGGAATGTAAATAAACCCAGCCAGCTTATTGCCCATTTTTGACCGTATTATTTATTACTCGTGAAATAAATATTAAAATTCGAAATCCCGCGTCCGTGGACGATATAACGAGGTTCCAACGATGAAACCCGCACGCCTGCACCTGCTCTCGGAAGAAAAACGCCTGCTGTGGCAGCTGCGCATGAAAGGGCCGATGCCGCGCACCGAACTGGCGCTCTCGCTCCAGGTGAGCAACTCGGCATTGACGAAGCTGTCGCACAACCTGATCAGCCTGGGCCTGGTCGAGGAGCGCGAGGCGCTGGAGGCGCCCACGCGCGGCCGGCCGACCATCCCGCTCGGTATCTCGCCGCAGGGCGGTTTCGCGGCCGGCGCGACAGTGCACAAGGGCGTGCTCGAGATCGCCCTGGTCGATTTTTCGGGCGAGATCATCGCGCTCGCCAGCGAGCAGATCGGTACGCCGAGCCCGGTCGAATTCGCCGCCATCGTGCAGCGGCACCTGGACCTGATCAGCGTGCGCCACCGCCTGCTGGGCCAACGCTTCTTCGGCATCGGCGTGGGCCTGCCCGGTTCGCCGCGTACGCGCAAGGGCGACTCCTGGCATACGGTAAAGGAACTGCCGGGCTGGAACGACATGCCGCTGGGGCAGATGCTGGGCGATGCGCTCGGCACGCCGGTGTTGCTGGAAAACGACGCCAACGCCGCGGCGGTGGCCGAGTACTACCTGAGCAGCGCCGGGCGCAAGGCATCGACCGTGGTCGTGATCCTGCTCGGCTACGGCATCGGCGCCGGCGTGATCGAGGACGGGCGCCTGGTCAAGGGCGGATTTGGCGGCGCCGGCGAAGTCGGCATGCTCTATCCCGGCCATCTGCCGCGCCCGAGCACGCTGGATCTGCTGTCGGTGCTGGGCGACGCCGGCTGCCGCATCGATTCGGTGGCCCGCTTCGACGAACTCACGGCCGGCTTCGAGGCCGTGGTCGAGGACTGGCTCGACCGCGCCGCCGGCCAGCTGGAAGTGCTGGTCAACAGTGCGATCGCCTGGTTCGATCCGGAAGACGTCGTGTTTTCGAGCCCTTTGCCGGCCTCGGTGGTGGCGCGCCTGGCCGAGCGCCTGAACGCCATGCCCCTGTGCTGGCCGGCAGAGCGGCCGGGCCAGATCCGCATCTCGGCGCTGGGCGGCAGCGCCATCGCGCTGGGCGCCGCGCTGCTGCCGATCCATGCGGCGACGACTCTCGTAGCCGGCTAGCGCGCTGACATCAGGCTGTCATGCGCGGCGGCTATGCTGGCGCGATGCCAGACTTTCGCGCATGCGCCGCCCAGCTGAACCGCGACCGCCACGTCGTCGGCTACGCATCGGGTAACTTCGGCAAGGCGATCTTCCTCGGCAGTATCGATATCACGCTGCTATTCCTGCTGACCGACATCATCGGCATGCCGGCGGCGCAGGTCAGCCTGCTCATGCTGGTCGTGTTCCTGGGCGACCTGGCGTTCGACATCGGCGCCGGCATGCTGGCGGCGCACGCCGACCGCCGCGGCATCGGCTATCCGCGCCTGATCGCCCTGTGCGTCCTGCCCTGCGCCTGCGCGTTCGCGGCGCTCTACGCCCTGCCGCTGCTGCAGGCGAAAAGCTTCGTCCTGATCGCCACCCTGCTGCTGCTGCTGCGCGCCAGCTACGCCCTGATCGACGTGCCGCACAACGCCCTGCTGGCGCGGGTGACCGTGGACAGCCACGCGCGCGGCCGCGCGTCCGGCTACCGCACCCTGTTCAGCGCCAGCGCCAGCGTGGTCGTCGCCACCGTGATCGCACCTTCGATGAACGCCGCGGCGGGCCATGCGACCCCGCTGCGCATGGCGTGGCTGGGCATCGGCGCGGGCGTCCTGTTTTGCGCCACCCTGCTGCTGGCGGCGTGGTCGTCGCGGGCCGCCGGCCGGCCCTGCGGCCCGGTTCCACGGCAGGCCGCAGCCAGCGGCTGGTGGCCCAGGTCCGACCGGCTGTTCGGCGCGATCGCCGTGGTGGCCGTGGTGACCGGCTTCGCGATCCCGATGTTCGGCAAGACCCTGCTCTACCTGTGCACCTATGTGCTGCACGACGCCGCCTTGGCCGGCCGGGTGCTCCTGACGCTGGCCCTGAGCGGCATCGCCGGCGCCACCTTGTGGATTGCGCTGGTGCGCCTGCATGACAAGACGACGCTGCTGGCGCTGAGCCATGGCGTGGCCGCCACCGGCATCGGCCTGTTCGCCTGTGCCGGCGCGCACCAGCCGCTGCTGCTGGCATGTGCGGCGCTGGCCGGCGTCGGCCTGGCGGGCGTGGCCATGCTTCCGTGGGGGATCTTGGCGGACATCGTCGATTTTTCAGAATTTCGCTATCGCGAGCGGAGCGAGACCGTGGTATTCGCCGCGATCCTGGTCTTGCTCAAGGCCGGCGGCGTGGCGGCGCTGGCGACAATCGGCTGGACGCTCGGCTATTTGGGGTATGTGCCGGGCGCGGTCCAGGCGCCGGCCGTCGTGCTGGGGCTCAAGGCGCTGGCCTTCGGCGTGCCGGTGCTGGGCTCACTGGTCGCGATCCTGGTCTTGCTGCGGCTGGATATCGGACACGCGATGCATGCGCGGGTGCGCAGGGTCAACGGCTGGCGCGCGCGCGCCAGGCAGTGCGACAGGCTCAGGACGGCCGGCGCAGGCGTGGCGCACCAGGTATCGATCACGGCAGCCGGGTAGTGTGCGGAACAACCGGCGCGCACCGCCCGGGTACGCAACTCCCACAATGTCGACAGATCGGCCTGGGTGGCCGAGCGGCGCGAAAACATGGCTGTGCTCCTTGATCAATGGAAATAATTCGATAGTACGCCCGTGATCGGGGATGCTTCTCCGGCCGAGCTGCGGTGCGCGCTTCATTCCCTGTTCAAGTATATTCTGCTTGCATGCCTCATGAATTTCTTCCTGGAGGAAACGATGAAACGCGCACTCCTGGCCGCCCTGCTGTCTGCGACGGCCTTCACCGCTTCGGCCCACCACGGCTGGAGCGAATACGACGCCAAACAACCCCGGCAGCTGACCGGCACGATCGAGGAATCGGGTTACCAGCAGCCCCACGGCTTCGTGCGCCTGAAAACGGCCGACAAGACCTGGCTCGTGGTGCTGGCGCCGCCAGGCCGGATGGAAAACCGCGGCCTGGCCAAAGATAAATTAGCGGTCGGCAATGAAGTGACCGTCTACGGTTACCCTAGCCGCAGCAAGCCCGGGGAACTACGGGCCGAACGCATCACGGTCGGCGACAAGGTCACGGAGCTGCGCTGAACCCGGCGCGAGAGGCAGCCGCCTGGGCCGCCGCGACGCCGCTGGCCCAGGCCCTGCGCGACGACGCCTGGCTGTATCCGATCGTCGAGATCGTCCACATCGTCGGCTTCACGGCACTGGTGGGGGCGGCGGCGATGTTCGACCTGCGCCTGCTCGGCTTCGGCCGCCGCCTGCCGGTGCAGGCGCTGGCGCGCCACCTGCTGCCGTGGTCATGGTTCGGCCTGCTGCTGATCGTGCCGAGCGGCCTGCTGATGTTCTCGACCCAGTCCGAGCTGCTGGATAACGACGTGTTCCTGCTCAAGCTGGCGCTGGTCGTGGCGGCGGGCGTGAATGCGCTCGTCTTCCACGCTGGGCCATGGCGCGGGGCTGCCCGCTGGCCTGACGCCGCGCCGGCCTGGGCCCGGCTGCACGCCGCGCTGTCGCTGCTGCTCTGGATCGCCGTGATCGCCTGCGGGCGCTTGCTGGCCTATGTCTAGCGCACACTCGGTCCGGCTGTGAACGGCCGACCTTCGTGCTACAGTCTGTTGCCGCTTTTTCAGCCAACCACGATGCTCAAACAGTTCTCCACCTTCGCCGTCGCCTGCTCCATCGCCTGTGCGGGCGCCGGCGCCGCCCAGGCCGCGCCGCCGGTCTATGGCTTTGTCGTCAAGAACACCTATCCCCACGATCCCGGGGCCTTCACCCAGGGCCTGTTCTACCGCGACGGCTACCTGTACGAGAGCACCGGCCAGTACGGGCGCTCGACGATCCGCAAGGTGGAACTCAAGACCGGCAAGGTGCTGCAAAAGGCCGATTTGCCGGCCGAGGTGTTCGGCGAAGGCTCGACGGCGGTGGGCAACAATCTGATCGGCCTGACCTGGACCTCGCAGGTCGGCTATGTGTTCGACCTCAAGACCTTCAAGCTCAAGCAGAGTTTCAAGTACGAGGGCGAAGGTTGGGGTTTGGCCAGCGATGCGAAACACCTGTACATGAGCGACGGCAGCTCCTTCATCCGCATCCTCGACCCGCACACGATGAAAGAGCTGCGCCGCGTGCAGGTGATGGCCGAAGGCCGCCCGGTCGAGCGCCTGAACGAGCTCGAAATGGTCGATGGCGAGCTGTATTCGAATATCTGGGGCAGCGAACTCATCGCCCGCATCGATCCCGCCAGCGGCAAGGTCCTCGGCGTGATCGACCTGACCGGCCTGCTGCCACGCGAGCAGCGCGGCACCACGGAAGTCGACGCCGTCCTCAACGGCATCGCCTGGGACAGCAAGGGCAAGCGCCTGTTCGTCACCGGCAAGCTGTGGCCCAAGCTGTTCGAGATCGCGCTGGTGCCCAAGCTGAGAAAGTAAGCTCGGGAACCAAGCTGCGGCGCCAGCCTAGTGTCCTGAATTGGAAGTTCGTTGAATAGTAAATGTGGCGAAATCGGCCCGAGACAAGGAGCAAAGCACAGCAAGGCCGGGGCCTTGCGCGCATTTGCGACGCAGTATCGGGGCGATTCTCGCCGCATTTATTCAACGAATCTTCAATTCAGGACACTTGCCGCGATCAGTGACGTCGATCACGACCTTGCCGAAGTGGGCGCCGGACGCCATGTGCCGATACGCTTCCCGGGCCTGCCCGAACGGGAACACGCGGTCGATCACCGGCTTGACGCCACCCACGTCCACGAAGCGCATCACGTCCTCGAGCATGGTGCGGCTGCCGACATAGATGCCCACCAGGCGCTTGGCGCTGGCCAGCAGCGACGCCGGATTGACTTCGCCCCCGAAGCCGCTGACGCCGCCGATGATGGCGACCGTGCCGCCCATCGCCGTGCTGGACAGCGAGCGGTTGACGGTGCCCTTGCCCCCTACTTCCAGCACCACCTGGGCCCCGGCGCCATGCGTCAGGTGCAGCACTTCGTCGTGCCACTCCGGGATGGTCTGGTAATTGATCGTGTGATGCGCGCCCAGCGCGCGCGCCCGCGCCAGCTTTTCGTCGCTGGACGAGGTGACGATGGTGCGCAGGCCCGCCGCGCGCGCCAGCTGCAGGCCGAGGATCGAGACGCCGCCGGTGCCCAGCAGCAGCACGGTATCGCCCGGCTTGACATGGTTGCTCGATACGAAGATCGCATTCCAGGCGGTGACCGCCGCGCACGGCATGGTGGACGCCTCGATGAAGGAGAGGCCGGCCGGGACGATGGCCAGCGCATCCTGGTGCAGGATGACTTCTTCGGCCAGCATGCCGTCGATGTCGCCGCCCAGGCCGTGACGCACCTTGTCCGGCGTCGGCCCGCCTTCGAGCCAGTGCGGAAAGAACGAGCCGGCCACGCGGTCGCCCACCTGCACCCGGGTGACGCCGGGACCGACCGCCAGCACTTCGCCGGCGCCGTCCGAGCAGGGGATGATCGGGTCGTCGACCGTCACCAGGTAGTTGCCGCTGGCGACCATCAGGTCGCGGTAGTTGAGGGAGACCGCGTGCACGCGGATGCGCACTTCGCCCAGGCCGAGGTCGCGCCCAGGGTAGTCGATGCATTGAAGGCCGTCGATGTTTGCGCCGGGAAGGATTTGGTAAGCCAGCATGGATTCCTCTCCAAGGTTGATGGTTCGTGAATGGGTGAAGGGGGATCACATTGGCTTGGCCACCATCAGCCAGAAGATCGCGATGAATGCCGCAAACGCCGGCACGCCCAGCGCCACCCAGATCCTGAAATAGCGCCAGTACAGCGCCGGTAAAGCGGTATCGGTGCACACCGCTTGCGCCGCCAGGTCGCGCATGCGGATCTGCAGCCACACCACCGGCAGCCAGCAGGCGCCGGCGATCACGTACAGGATGATCGACCACATGAGCCACTTGCTGTGCAGCGGATAGCCGGCCAGGTAGACCATGTAGAAGCCGGTCAGCGGTTGCAGGATGGCGGTGGTCGCCGTGAACAGCCAGTCGGCGACGACGACGTATTTCGCCACTACCGCGATCGCCCGCACGTCGCGACTGACGTTCGCGAACAGCATGTACCAGGCCGACCCGATGCCGGTGCCGAACAGCAGCGTCGACGAGACGATGTGCAGCCATTTCAGCACCAGGTAATCCATCATTGTTCCTCGAGTTGGTACAGCAGCCAGATCGCGGCCAGCATCGGCAGGTTCTTGGTCAGCGGGCCGTAGGGATGCAGCAGGAATTCAGGCAGCTTGAACGCTATCACGACTGTATAAAACCCGATCAGGCCCAATTGTGCGAGCCACAGCCAGCGCCGCCGCGCCAGGAACAGGATGCCCAGCCCCAGCAGCAGGTCGAAGCTGGCGGCGCCATACAGCATCAGGGGCTGCAGGTCGGGCGGGATGCCGGTGCGCGCCAGCAGTTCGTAGCTGGCCTCGACCGGATACAGGCCGAAGGACACGATGGCGGTCAGGATCCACACCGCCGCGATGCTGGTGCGAAGCATCGGCAGTAGCCAGCCGAGCTTGGCGCGCGCGCGTTCACCGCCCGGGTCGCCGATGAACTCGCCAGGTGCGCGCGGCAGGTGGCCGAGCAGCATCGCTGTCTGCATGACGTCGGCCGTGTTATCGCGGTCGAGCATGCTGAGCGCGTCGCGGCTGATCAATGCACCCGGCAGGATCCCGGCCGCCAGCCGCGCCAGCGGCCCCGGCAGGGTCAGCACGCGCTGGCGCCCCATGCCCATCGATGAACGCAGCAGGCCAAGGTAGTCGGTAAACGGCATCGCCTGCGGCCCCACCAGCGGCACCCGCACCGAGGTGCCGGCGCCCGGCATCATCGGCAGGCGGTGCTTGAGCAGGCCGACGATGGCCTGCACCAGGTCATCCACGTGGATCGGCTGCACCAGCTGCGGTTTGCTGCCGAAGCGCAGCGTGAGCGGCATGCTGGCCAGGCTGCGGAAGGTGCGCGCGCTGGCGCCGTCGCGGCCGTACACCAGCGAAGGCTGGACGATGTAGGAGCGCAGCGGCAGCGACGCCAGGTAGTCGTCGGCGTCGCGCTTGGACAGGTGGTAGGGCGACTGCGCATCGCGGTCGGCGCCCAGCGCCGACAGCTGGATGACCACTTGCACGTCGTGCGACTCGGCGCAGGCGGCGAACAGCGCGCGCGGCGCGTCGCGGTGCAGGCGGGCGAAATCCTGGCGACCGCTTTCGCGAAAAATGCCCACCGTGTTGATCACGGCGTCGATGTGCGACAGGCGCGCCAGCCAGGCGGATTTATCGGTATCGTTGGAAAAGTCGGCGTGAATGTAGCTCAAGCGCGGGTCATCGCTTTTCGGAAGCTTCGATTCGGGTGTTCGCACCGCGCACACGACGTGGTGGCCTTCGGTCAGCAAAGCCTGCAACAGGTGTTGCCCAATAAAACCGCTTGCCCCCGTCAGCAAAATCCGCATCCGTTCTTCCCTTCACATCAAAGTAAAAGAGGATTGTATGGAAAATACGGCCTTACAGCGCGCACTCATCTCCGGTGCGACGTCGAGCATCCTGTCGACGGTAGCGATGTCCCTGGTCGGCAAGAAGGAAACCGGCAGCGCATTTGCGCCGACCAATGCCGTCAGCCACTACGTCCACGGCAAGAAAGCAAGCTACCGCGACCGCTTCTCGCTGCGCTACACGGTGCCGGGCTACCTGATCCACCATGCCAGCGCCACGTTCTGGTCCTTCGTGTTCGAGCGTACCCTGGGTGGCGTCATGAACGGCAAGAATCCGATGGCCATTGCCGCTGCGTCGGCGGCGACGTCGGCGTTTGCCGCCTTTACCGACTACAAGCTGACACCGCGGCCGCTGCAGCCGGGCTACGAGAAGCGCTTGTCGGGCAAGGCGCTGGGCGTGGTGTACGTGGGATTCGCGATCGGGCTGGCGATCGGCGCCATCCTGACGCGCAAGGACGAACCGGCGCGCTGACGGCGGGATGACGCGGGCGAACGCCCGCGTCAATGAATGACATCAGTGTGCGGCAGCCTTCTTGCCGCGCAGGCGCTGCACCAGCATCACCGCCGCCAGCACCACGGCGCCGACCAGCACGCCGACCAGGGCGTCGACCACGATCGGCGCCAGGAAGGCCAGCACCGGCCCTACCGCCGGGATGTCGGCGAGCGAGGCGGCGACGCCTTGCGAGAAGTGGTGCACGGCTTCGATCGCGTGCGCGATGATGCCGCCGCCGACCATGAACATGGCGGCCGTGCCGACCACCGACAGCACCTTCATCAGGCGCGGCGCGGTGGCCAGCAGGCCCTTGCCCAGGCCGCGCGCGGCGCCGTTGTTGCTCTGGCTCAGGTACAGGCCGGCGTCGTCCATCTTGACGATGGCGGCCACCAGGCCATACACGCCGATCGTCATCGCGACCGCGATCGTCACCAGCACCGCCGCCTGCTGGCTGAGCGCCACGCCGGCCACGGTGCCGAGCGAGATCACGATGATCTCGGCCGACAGGATGAAGTCGGTGCGCACCGCGCCCTTGATCTTGTCCTTTTCCATTTGCACGATGTCGACCTGAGGGTTGGCCACCGCCGCCTTGTGCTCGGCCTTGCGCGCGGCATCGTCCTGCGCGCTGTGCAGGTATTTGTGGGCCAGCTTCTCGAAGCCCTCGTAGCACAGGAAGGCGCCGCCGATCATCAGGAGCGGCGTGATCAGCCAGGGTAAGAATACCGAGATCGCCAGCGCGGCCGGCACCAGGATCGCCTTGTTGACCATCGATCCCTTGGCCACCGCCCACACCACCGGCAGCTCGCGCTCGGCCTTCACGCCGGTGACCTGCTGCGCATTGAGCGCCAGGTCGTCGCCCAGCACCCCCGCCGTCTTTTTCGCCGCGACCTTGCTCATTGCGGCCACGTCGTCGAGGATGGTGGCGATATCGTCCAACAGGGTAAATAAACTGGCTCCGGCCATGGGTAATGCTCCGTGATAGTAAGTTGACACGATATTAACCGAGGCGCGAAACGGCGGCTACACGGTTCGCGGCGCAGTTCGGCGCGGCTTTTTGCAGTTCATGCCTGGAAATCTGCATCTCGTCGCTTTTACAGGGCGACTTCCGGTCTGCATACGTATAGTGCAACGCTGAAGGTTGCGGTACTGCAGCCTCGTCCCCCCAAACGAAGGAGATCATTCCATGAACACCGATTCGATCCAGTCCGCCGCTCCCGTCGCCGCCGCTCCCGTGCGCCGTGCTCGTCCACCGAAGCGCAAGACCCGCATCACGATCTATCTCGACGATGAAGTGCTGAACGAATTCCGCAACCTGTCCGAGCGCTGCGGCACCGGCTACCAGACCCTGATCAACGCGGCGCTGCGCAACCGTTTGGGCGGTCCGGTCATCGAATCTGGCGTCGCATAAGGCTTCCTTTCAAATTTCCCTCTGGGCGCGGCATTACACATAGCAATATTTATGCTAATCTTCCCGCTCTTTTAACCCCGGAGGGATTTATGAAAAAAGGCGAACTGATCGCAGAATTCGCGAAGCGCACCGAGATGTCGGGCGCAGCCGCTGGCGACGCCGTGAACACCATCATCGAGATCATCACCGAGCGCCTCAAAAAGGGCGACACGGTGGGCATCACCGGCTTCGGCACCTTCTCGGTGACCAAGCGCGCCGCACGCAAGGGCCGTAACCCTGCAACCGGTGAAGTGATCAAGATCGCGGCTTCCAAGAGCCCGCGTTTCTCGGCTGGCGCGACCCTGAAGGCAGCGGTCAACCCGACCAAGAAGAAGTAATCAGTACCCGGCCTCGCGTCGCGGCCCGTTCGCGGGTCGCGCGCGCTGGCTGAATTTGCCGGCTTATCTGGCATTCCTGCTTTCCCCCTCCCCGCAATTCCTTTCATTTTTTTCCGCCGCCATGAGCTTCGCCACCTGGATCGCCTTCGTCATCGCCGGTTCGCTGATCGCCATTTCTCCCGGTTCCGGCGCGGTCCTGTCGATGTCGCATGGCCTGGCCTATGGCCTCAAGAAGGCCAGTGCGACCGTCCTCGGCCTGCAACTGGGCCTGGTGCTGGTGCTGGTGATCGCCGGCGCCGGCGTCGGTTCGCTGCTGCTGGCATCCTCGGTCGCGTTCACGGTGGTCAAGGTAGTCGGCGCGCTGTACCTGATCTACCTCGGCATCAGCCAGTGGCGCGCCGCCCCGGCGCCGGGCCCGACGGCATCCACCGCCGGCCTGGAAGCCCACCCTTCGTTCGGCAAGCGCGTGCTGACCGGTTTCCTGACCAATACCACCAATCCGAAGGGCATCATCTTCATGGTCGCGGTGCTGCCGCAGTTCATCGCCAAGGATGCGCCGCTGCTGACCCAGCTGGCGATCCTGGGCGTGACCATGGTGGCGATCGATTCGATCGTGATGCACGGCTACGCCGCCCTGGCCGCCTCGATGCAGCGCTTCATGCGCGATCCACGCCATATGCGCCTGCAAAACCGCGTGTTCGGCGCGGTGCTGGTGCTGATCGGCTCGATGTTATTCTTTGTCAAGCGCCAGCCGGCCTGACCCCATGCCGCCGGCGACTGTTTCCGTATGCCGGCAGATGCAACTTTGTGTAACCCGCGTTGTCCGAGCGGGAGCTCGAGCGTTGTAATGAGGTTGCCCCACCCCGTCCGCGTTCCTTACCTGGAATATGCCATGACCCATCGCCTCGCCCACACCGCCGCCCTGCTCGCGCTGGCCGCGTTTTCCACCTGCGCGCCCGCGCAAACCGTGCTGCAGACCGCGCCGCCCGACCAGGTCGAGGCTGGCAGCGGCGTGCTGGAAACCGAGCCCCCGGGCCGCGTCGGCCGCGTCTCGCTGGTCCAGGGCAAGGTCGAGATCGGTGGTGACATTGGCACCGAGAGCAGCGCCGCCGTGGTCAACTGGCCGGTCACCACCCGCAACCTCGTCACGACCGCGCCCGGCGCGCGCACCGAGATCCGCATCGGCTCCACCTCGATCCGCCTCGATGGCGACAGCTCGCTCGAGTTCACCGAACTGGACGACGACAGCCTGCGCCTGCGCCTGCACTTCGGCAGCGCCAGCATCCGCGTCATGAACAGCGAAGTCGTGCCCGAATTCGAACTGCGCACGGCCCAGGCATTGGTGCGCCTGAACCAGCCGGGCCGGCTGCGCGTGGACGCCGACCGCGTGCCCGACATGAGCCTGGTGAGCGTGCTCGATGGCGAGGCCCAGGTCGACGGCGCCGGCGCCAGCCTCACGGTCCGCACCGGCCGCAGCGCTGAGATCAGCGGTAACGGCGTGCGCGACGAGGAGGTGCGCACCCTGCAGGCGCGGCGCGACGAATTCGACGACTGGTCGCTCACCCGCGACCAGACCCTGGTGGCCGAGCAGTCGTCGCGCCACATCGGCACCGAGATGACCGGCTACGAAGAGCTCGACCGCCATGGCAGCTGGAGCACCAATTCCGACTACGGCAGCCTGTGGACGCCGACCACCGTGGCATCCGACTGGACCCCTTACCGCGACGGCCAGTGGAGCTATATCGCGCCCTGGGGCTGGACCTGGGTCGACAACGCGCCATGGGGCTATGCGCCATTCCACTACGGCCGCTGGGTGCAGGTGCACAATCGCTGGGCCTGGGCCCCGGGCCGCCTCGAGCGGCGGCCGGTGTGGTCGCCGGCGCTGGTCGGCTGGGTCGGCGGCGGCAACTGGAGCGTCGGCTTCGGCGCGCACAATCTGCACGCGCACGGCTGGTATCCGCTCAGCCCCTACGACCGCTACGTCCCGGGCTACCGCCTGTCGGACCAGCGCCTGCGGCGCCTGAACGACTGGCGCCACGCCACCCGCCGCGCCGCGCAACAACGGCCTGGCCCGCACCGTGGCCTGACCGTGGTGCCGCGCGAGCATTTCGGCGGCCGCGGGCCGGTGGTCGTGCCCCGGGCGCCGCGTCCGGACCGCCCGCAGCTTGCCGTGCCGCGTGGACAGGGCAGCGCCCCACCGCCGCCGCTGGTGGCGCGCGCCGGCCTGCGCGAGGACTTGCGTAACGAGCAGCGCAACGAGCGGCGCGACCTGCTCGACCGCCGGCCGGTACGCCTGGACACCGAGCGCGTGACGCGCGACCGTTTCGAGGTCGATCGCGGCCGGGTCGATACCGATCCGATGGCGCGCCAGCGCGAGAGCAATGAACGGCTGGCGCGCGAACGGGCGCAGCAGCAGGAGCGCCGGCAGGACGAACGCGACCGCATGCAGCGCGACCTCGACAACCGCCTGCAGGCCGACCGCATGGGCTTCCAGCGCGACCGGGCCCAACGAACCGAGCGCGAGCAGCAAGAGCGGATGCGCGAACGGGCCGAACGCATGCAGCAGCAACAACGGCCGCCGGTGTTGTCGACCAATCCGGCGCCGGCGTTTTCACGGCCGGAACCGCGCCCGATGCCGCGGCCGGAGCCACGTCCAGAGATGCGCCCAAGCCCGCCGGTGCAGCGCCCTTCGCCGCCGCCGCAGATGGTCGCCCCGCCGGCGCCGCGTCCGCAGCCTTCCGCGCCCGCTTTCACGCCGCGCGGCGACAACAGTCCACGCGCCCATACCGATCCGCGTGGCCGGCAGGTGCAGGAACGCTGAGGAAATCGCCAGCATTGGCTACAATGCGCCTTTGCACAGGCGCTTTTACACAGGATTGATTTATGGACCCTAAAGAATCCCTCATCGAATACCCGAGCGAATTCCCGATCAAGGTGATGGGCGCGACCCACATCGATTTCGCTCCCACCATCATCGCGCTGGTGACCCAGCTGGATCCGAGTTTCCACGAAGGCAAGCTGGAAACCCGTCCTTCGGCCCAGGGCAACTACACCGGCCTGACCGTCACCGTCACCGCCACCAGCCGCGAGATGCTCGACGAGGTGTACCGCACCCTGTCGACCCATCCGATGGTCAAGATGGTGCTGTAAGGGCACCTTGAAAAACCTCGTCCTCCCCGAGCCTGGCTGGGTAAAATCCTGACATCGAACTCAGCCAGTGAGTGTCGCCATGAATAAAACCCGGATCAGCCTGTTTGCCGAACAAGAGTGAGAGGACGAGCGGGCTGAACTGGGCGACCGGTTGGGTGGCTTGGCCCGGAACATCGATTTCGAGGCGTTGGCTGCGCGTCTCGATACCGCTGTACCGCGTCCGCGCCAAGGGTGCCCTGCCGCCTTATCCACGGTCATGATGATCAAGATCCTGGTGCTGCAACAACTCTACAATCCAGCCGACGACGCGCTCGAGTACCAGTTGCTGGATCGTCGCAGCGTCCTGCGTTTTCTGGACCTGACCGATAGCAGCATCCGTGACCCGCAATATCCCCGTGCAAGTGCGTTCCGCGCCAATGTCCAGCAAGCGAGCCAGCCTGCATAGCTGACTGGCGCCCGAACATCTGCTGCCGGCCCTGCTGTGCTGCGCAGCCAACCACCTGGTCCTGAACTGGGATGACCAGCTCGTCTTCATCTACGTCGGCAAGCGCATGGGCGAGCTGGCGCGGCGCACAGCGGCTCAGCCTGACTTGCCTGGCGCGGGGTAGGGATTGCTCATTCATGTGCTCCTGCGTGGGCAGGAACAAGGCCTTAACCGGGCGGCAAGTTCCCGCCAGGCTGCCGGCCGATGTCGCGCCGCTGTCTGCGCGAGCACGGGCGGATCTTCCTGTAAGCAGATCCGGCGACATGGTTGCAACGGCACCACAAGCGCAAGAAATATGATGTCATATATACACATTATCGCGTAAATTGGCGGGCCTTTATAAATATTAACAGTGAGCACGCCTGCAACAGACCGGCGGCCGATGGATGTGCTGCGAATAACTATCGCAAGACGGGAAGAAGATATCGATGGTGAAACGCATTCGCAGCCTGGCATTGCATGCCGGCGTAGCTTGCCTGGTCGCGCCAGCCATGGCAACTGCTCAAAAGGCAACACGGCTGACAGCTCAGCCGTCGGCAAGTCAGGCCGTGCCGGCTACTGTGGCCGCGACCATCACTGCGATACGGGTCGAAGGCAACACATTGCTGCCCGACTCGACGTTTGCGTTGCTCACCTCTGGCGTGACCGGCGCTGCGCCCGACCTGGATGCGCTGCATGCCGTCGCCGCGCGCATCCAGAATGCCTACCGTGAAGCCGGCTACGGCGGCGTGCTGGCCTATGTCCCGCCGCAGGACTCGAACGACGGCGTGGTGATCGTGCGCGTGGTCGAGGGCAAGCTGGCGCAAGTGCGCGTGACAGGCAACGGCTACTTCAGCAGCGCCAACGTGCGCGCCGGCCTGCCGCACCTGCAGCAAGGTGCGACGCCGCGGATCGCGGCGATCGACCGCGACATCGGACTCACCAACAGCAATCCGCGCAAGCGCGTCAACGTCAGCCTGAGCGCCGGCGCCAACCCGGGCGAGATCGATGCCGACGTTAGCGTCACCGACGCCCGACCGCTGCAGGTGCTGGTCGGCTATAACAATACCGGCACCGGGATGACCGGGCGCCACCGCCTGAGCATCGGCGTCGAACACGCCAACCTGTTCGACAGCGACCACGTAGGCACGCTGCAGTTCCAGACCTCCCCAGAGCACCCGGGCCGGGTACGCATCTTCAGCGGCGGTTACCGCGTGCCACTATATGCGCACGCGGCCTCGCTGGATGCCTTCGTGGCCCACTCGACCGTCAATAACGGCACCACCGCCACCACCGCCGGCCCGCTGACCTTCACTGGTCGCGGCACCATCGTTGGCCTGCGCGCCAACCGTCATCTGGACCGGATCGGCGAATACGATCATCAGCTGACGCTAGGCCTGGATCGGCGCGACTACCGCGACGATTGCGCGATCGGCGACTTCGGCGCGGCCGGCTGCGGTTCGGCGGCGGTGGACGTCACCACGCTGCCAGTGAGCCTGAGCTACACCGGCCAGCTTAGCGGGTCGCGCGTGGCCCATGGCGTGAGCGTCACGCTGGCGATCAACGCGGGCGGAAGCGCCGCGCGTACTTTCGAGGCTGCGCGCGCCAGCGCCAAGCGCCAGTACACCGTGGGCCGCTTCACCGGTTTCACCGAGCGCGCGCTGAGCGGCGGCGGCGCATTGAGCGCTCGTGTCGAGTTCCAATACAGCGCCCACGCCCTGATAGCGGCCGAAAAATTCGGCCTCGGAGGCGCCGGCAGCGTGCGTGGTTACACCGAACGCGAGCTGTCCGGCGACCACGGCTACCTGGTCCGCGCCGAAGCCGCGCTGGCCAGTGCCGACTGGGCCAGCGGCCTGCGCCTGCGGCCATATGCGTTCGTTGACCACGGCCGCGTAGTGAACCGCGGCGAACTGCCATGCCGTGGTGTGGACGCCACCGCGTGCAGTTTGACCGGTGCTGGCATTGGCCTGCGCCTCACCCTGCCGCGACGTGCCAGCGCGACCCTGGACGTTGCGCGTGCGCTCGAACGCGGCGCCAGCTCTGCCTCCGGCGATATGCGCGCGCACGCTGCCTTCAATCTGGCCCTCTGACGGCCAGCACGTTTTTTCGACACCGATCAAGAGGACGCAATCATGCGCCAGCCACCCGAACATCGCAGCGGTTACCGCAGCGCCTACACCATCCAGCGTGCGCGCCTTGCTCAACGCGTGCTGGCCGCGGCCGTCGTCGCCGCCTTCGGGAACGCGCCCGGCATGGCGCTGGCGCAAGAGAGCACGTTACCGAGCGGCTTGCAAGTCACCAGCGGCATGGCCAGCTTGCAGACTGCCGGTAAGCAGATGACGATAGCAAACTCGCCCAACGCGGTGCTGGACTGGCAATCGTTCTCGATCGGCGCGGGCAACGGCGTGCACTTCCAGCAAGCCAACGCAGCCAGCAAGGTGCTCAACCGCGTGGTCGGTAATGATCCGTCGACTATTCTGGGCAGCCTGTCGTCGAATGGCGAAGTTTGGCTAGTCAATCCGAATGGGGTGCTGTTCGGCGCCGGCGCGCGCATCGATGTCGGCGCCCTGGTGGCGTCGAGCCTTGGCGTGCGCAACGAGGACTTCCTGGTCGGGCGTCACCGTTTCGGTGAAGGTGCGGCTGCCGGATCGGTGGTCAACCGGGGCGAATTGTCCACCAGCTTTGGCGGCCGTGTCTGGCTGGTGGGCGGTACGGTGCATAACGAAGGCACCATCGACACCCCGGGCGGGCAGATCGTGCTCGCGGCCGGCCAGAGCATCGATCTGGTCGATTCGGGCGTGCCGAACGTGACGGTGCGGGTAAGCGCGCCGGACAGCGAAGCCGTGAACCTGGGCAGCCTTCTGGCGCCCGGCGGCGGCAGCATCGACCTGCACGGAGCGATCGTCAACCAGCGCGGCATCGTGCGCGCTGACAGCGTCGGCGCCGCAAGCGCAGGCCGGGTCACCTTGCGGGCCCACTCCGACTTGCAACTCGCCAGCAGCAGCATCACGTCGGCCGATGCCGACGGCGCTGCGGCCGGTGGCCTGGTCAGGGTCGAATCGGTTGGTGGCACGGTCTCGGTCGCCGGCAGCGTCTCTGCCAATAGCGCCAGTGGCATCGACGGCGAGATCGGCATCGCCGCAAGCGACGTCAGGCTCGATGGGGCGCTTGTGCAAACGGGTGGCGCAATCCGCATTGACGGCTCGACCAGCATAGGCATGGCCGATACCCGGCTGGGCGCGCACGCGACGGGCGACAGCATCGTACTGTCGACCCCCGCCATCACCGTGAGCGGTAGCCGGCTGACGACACCGAACGGCCGCTGGCTGGTCTACCTGGACCGCATTGCCGACCTGTGGCAGTCGCCGCAACTAAACCAGCTCGGATTTACCTTCGTCCAGGTCGGCGCGGCCGAAGGCAGCGCACTGCCTGCCGCACGCATCGGCCAGCATGGCGTGGTCGTGCGCGAAAACCTGGACGCGCGCATCCACGTCGACGCCGACCGCGTCTACGACGGCAGCACGCGCGCGACGATTTCTCAGGCGCTGTCGAGCGACCTGCCTATCGGGCTCGCGCTCGATCGGCTGAGTGTCACCTACCAGGCCGACTTCGCCGACAAGCATGCCGGCGTTGGCAAGCCGATCGACTACCGGGGCGCCGGTCCGCTGTTCGGGATCGTCACCGCGACAGGCCAATCCGTGTACGGCGTGCGCCAGGCCTATGTGGCCGACGTTGCACGCGCGCCCGTCACCGTGGGCCAGGTAGCGGCGCAGGACAAGGTGTACGACGGCACCCGTGCCGCCAGCGTGTCGGGCGCCCTGGTCGGCCCGGTCACCGGGGACAACGTGCGCCTGATCGGCGCGTCCGGCCTGTTCGCCGACAAGAACGCCGGCGTCGGCAAGACCGTGACGCTCAGCGGCGGCGTACTGAGCGGCGCCGATGCCCGCAACTACAACCTCGTCGGCGGCGCGGCCACGGGTCGGGCCACCATTACGCCGCGCGCGATCAGCGCCAGCGCCCTGACCGCGCAGGACAAGGTGTATGACGGCACCCGCGTCGCGACATTCTCCGGCACCCTGACCGGTATCCTGGCTGGCGACAACGTCGTCCTGGGCAGCGCCACCGGCCAGTTCGCCGACAAGAAGGCTGGAGTCGCCAAGCTCGTCTCGGTCGACGGCGTCACCCTAAGTGGCGTCGACGCGCGCAATTACATCTTGAGCGCGCCCGCCGACGTGCGCGCCACCATCAGTCCGCGCGAGGTCACGCTGGCCGGACTGGCCGCGCAGGACAAGATCTACGACGGGACCCGTGACGCCCAGGTCAGCGCGACCCTGGCCGACGCAGTCACTGGCGACGCAGTGTCGCTCGAGATCGCGGGACAATTCGATACCAGGGATGCAGGCAGCGGCAAGACGGTCGCGCTTACGGGCTCCCTGACCGGTGCGGACGCCGCCAACTATGCGCTGTCGATGCCGGCCAGCGCCAGCGCCGCGATTATGCACCGCGCACTCCACATCGTGATCGACTCTGCGCCGCGCAAGGAGTACGACGCCACGACCACGATCGATCTGGAGCCCGGCGCCTATGCCCTGGATGGCGTGGTCGCGGGTGACGCGCTCGCGGTGCGCGGCCCGGCACATGGTCATTTTGATTCGCGCGACGCCGGCAGCGGCAAGCGGATCGTGGCCAGCGGTGTCTTCGAGATTCTCGGGACCGACGCCGCCAACTACCGGATCGACGCCACCATCCTGGATAGCGGCTCGAACCGGGTCGCGACCACGGCGATGGGCGCCCGCGGCGAGATCACGCCGGCCACGCTGGTGTACAACGCACGTCCTGGTGTCGTCATTGGCGGATTGGACGTGGACGGCCTTGGCGGCACCATCACCGGTTTCAAGGGCAATGATACGCTCGCCAACTCCACCCTGGGTGCGCTGCAATGGCACACCACGGTGACGCCGGCCTCGGCGCCCGGTTCCCATCCGATATTCGGGTCCGGACTGACCGCCGCGAACTACGTACTGGTACAGGCGCCCGGCAATGCCAGCGCGCTCGATGTCCGGGCCGGCCTGCCGGCTGGCGGACCGCTGCAGCGCGCGCAAGACGGCGGCTCGCTCGCGATCGCCAGCGCGCTGCAGGCGGCGCTTCCGGCCTCGTGTTCGATGGCTCGGGTGTGGCCGCAGTGCGATGCTGCGGCGGAACCCGGCTCCGATCGGTGAATCCGCATCGACACATGTAGCTGTAACCCGTCGAGATATTCCGGCTTGGCTGGCGCACGACACAGGGCGGCACGGACGTATGATTCCAGATCAGCTTGTCGAGCATAGGCTTCGGCAGCCTTCAGCGTCATCGCTATTGCGTGCGAATACCCCACCGGTTTTCACTGTGCGCACGCCTTGTAAGGGTAGCTTGCCATATCGACAACTGTGTCGGGACTGTCTCTTTGGGTCGGGCTGCCTGTTCGGCAGGCACGTCCCATCGTGCTGGCTTATAATGACGGGGCTGTCCAACCTCCGGCCTGGTGCCCTGTCCCAATCCCATGTCATCGATTCGCCCCGCTTCTCCGCTCGTCCGTGAACTCGGCCGCGCCGACTACGAACCCACGTTCGCCGCCATGCGCGCCTTCACCGACGCGCGCACGTCCGAAACACGGGACGAGTTGTGGATCGTCGAGCACCCGCCCGTGTTCACGCTGGGCCTGGGCGCCGATCCGGGCCACGTGCTGGCGCCGCAGGGCGTGCCGGTAGTCCAGACCGACCGCGGCGGCGAGGTGACCTACCACGGTCCGGGCCAGGTCGTGATCTACCTGTTGATGGACTTGCGCCGCAACAAGCCAGGCGGCAAGCTGTATGCGCGCCAGTTTGTGGAAAAAATCGAACAGGCGGTGATCGATGTATTAGGGGCGTATAATCTGGCCGGTGAGCGCATCGCCGGCGCGCCCGGCATCTATATCGCCGAAGGCCCGCGCAAGGGCGCCAAGATTGCCGCGCTGGGCCTCAAGGTGCGCGGCAACGGCTGCACCTATCACGGCGTGTCGCTGAACGTAGGCATGGACCTGGCCCCGTTCACCTGGATCAACCCGTGCGGCTATTCGGGACTGGCCACGGTCGACATGCGCACCATGGGCGTCACGGCGCCGCTGGCCGATGTCCAGCAGGCGCTGGCCAGGGCCCTGACCGAGCATCTGGGCCAGCCGATCGGCGCCGGCCAGTCCGAACCGAACAAACCAACTGACGCCCTTTAAGGGCAACGAGCCAAATGACTTCCGAAATCGATACCGGCATCGCCTCCGCATCCGCCTACAACGCCAGCGAAAAGCAGAAAGGCGCCAGCAAGACATCGCGCATCCCGATCAAGATCGTGCCGATCGCGGACGTCGAGCGCCTGAAAAAGCCGGACTGGATCCGCGTCAAGGCGGCCACCGCCTCGTCGCGCTTCTACGAGATCAAGGACATCCTGCGCGCCAACAAGCTGGTCACCGTGTGCGAGGAAGCCAGCTGCCCGAACATCGGCGAATGCTTCGGCAAGGGCACCGCGACCTTCATGATCATGGGCGACAAGTGCACCCGCCGCTGCCCGTTCTGCGACGTCGGCCACGGCCGCCCGGATCCGCTGGATGTGAATGAGCCGGGCAACCTGGCCAAGACCATCGCCGACCTGCGCCTGTCGTATGTCGTGATCACCTCGGTCGACCGCGACGACCTGCGCGACGGCGGCGCCGGCCACTTCGTCGAGTGCATCCAGAAGACCCGCGATCTGTCGCCGAACACCAAGATCGAAGTGCTGGTGCCCGACTTCCGCGGTCGTCTGGAGAAGGCGCTGAACATCTTCGCCGACGGCCTGCCTGACGTCATGAACCACAACCTGGAAACCGTGCCGCGCCTGTACAAGGAAGCGCGTCCGGGCGCCGACTACAAGCACTCGCTGGTGCTGCTGCGCGACTTCAAGAAGATGTACCCGAGCGCGGTCACCAAGTCGGGCCTGATGGTCGGCCTGGGCGAGACCGACGAGGAAATCCTCGAAGTGATGCGCGACATGCGCGAGCACGACATCGACATGCTGACCATCGGCCAGTACCTGGCGCCGACCAACTCGCACCTGCCAGTGCGCCGCTACGTGCACCCTGACGTGTTCAAGATGTTCGAAGAGAAGGCATACGAGATGGGCTTCGTGCACGCCGCCGTGGGCGCCATGGTGCGCTCGTCGTATCACGCCGACCAGCAGGCGCATGAAGCGGGTGTGGCGGCCTGATTCCAGCCTCGTGCGACTGATCGAAGGGACGGCTCTGCCGTCCCTTTTTTCTTCCAGGCACCCGCGCGAGGCTCATGCCGCCAGCGCGATATAGTGCGACAACCAGACATCCAGCATCGATCCATGACCGACCACCGCGATTTCCTGCCCTCCGATAACACCGAACCCGACGACGCCTTCCTCGAACGCGAACTCGGCCTGGCCGCGCGCGGCATCGAACTGGTCAAGCTCGAAGGCCGCGTCTTCCTGCGCTTTTCGGGCGAGGTGCGCTACGAAGGCCTGCGCGTGCCCTACCGCCTGGTGCCGGGGCGCGGCGTGCTGGCCAAGCCGAGCAAGTGGCGCAAGATGGACCTGCTTGCACGGCGCGAATTGATCGAGGAACGCACCGACGAGAAAGACCTGCAGCGCCTGCACGCGGAGACCCAGGAATTCGTGCGCGACATCGCCGAAGACGCCGACCAGTTCGGATGGGATCCCATGACCTTCCTCGACGTGCTGGATGAGCTCGAAACCTCCGAGCCGGCCGAGTACGTGTTCCAGCGCATCTCGCAGCGCCTGACCCACGCGGTCGAGCGCGCGGAAGAAGAACGCCATGCGGCGCGTACCAAGGAAAGCATCAACCTGGCCGAGTACCCGCAATCGTTCGAGGTCGCCAGCCGCATGCAGCGCAAGTTCATCGCCCTGCTGGGCCCGACCAACTCGGGCAAGACCCACCGCGCGATGGAAGCGCTGGCCAAGGCCGGCAGCGGCGTCTACCTGGCGCCGCTGCGCTTGCTGGCGCTGGAGAACTACGAGCGCCTGCAGGCCGCGCGGCCGCACGGCGAGCCGGTCAAGGTCAGCCTGGTCACGGGCGAGGAACGGCGCCTCGAAGAAGGCGCGACCCACGTCGCCAGCACGGTCGAGATGCTCGACACGAAAACGCCGGTCGAGGTGGCCGTGATCGACGAGATCCAGATGCTGGCCGACCGCGACCGCGGCGCCGCCTGGACCACCGCCGTGTGCGGCGCGCCGGCCAACGTCGTGTACCTGGTCGGCGCGGTCGAAGCGCGGCGCGCGATCGAGGCGCTGGCCGAACGGCTGGAGGTGCCGCTCGAAGTCCATGTGCTCAAGCGCATGGGGCCGTTGTTGATGGAGCCGACCAGCGTGCGCAAGCTGTCGAACCTGCGCCGCGGCGACGCCGTGATCTGCTTCTCGCGGCGCGAAGTCTTGATGTGGCGCGACATGATCACCGAGAAGGGCCTGTCGGTGGCGACCGTGTACGGCAACCTGTCGCCCGAGGTGCGCCGGGCCCAGGCCGAGCGCTTCCGCGAAGGCCAGGCCGACATCGTGGTCGGCACCGACGCGCTGGCGATGGGCCTGAACATGCCGATCGCGCGTATCGTGATGACCACCACGGTCAAGTACAACGGGGTCGAGGAAGAAGAGATCCCGGCCGCGCTGGCCAAGCAGATCGCGGGCCGGGCAGGGCGCTATGGCGTGCACGAGGAAGGTTTCGTCGCCGGCTACGACGACGACACCCACCAGGTGATGCGCGCGCTGATGAAAGAGAAGATCCCGCCAGTGGCCGCCACCGGCTTCGCGGTCGCGCCGTCGCTCGAGCAGTTGCACCGCATCGCGGCGGTGACCGGCGAGACCTCGCTGGTCAAGCTCCTGAAACGCTTCGTGCACAATATCGACGTGCCGGATGGTTTCTTCTACCCGCGCATTACCGAGGAACAGAACGAGCGCGCCGAATGGCTCGATACGCTGCCGCTGTCGGTGGCCGAGAAATTCATGCTGTCGCTGGTGCCGATCTCGAGCCGGGTGCCGGTGCTGCAAAGCGCCTGGGAGCACTGGGCGCTGTCGCTCGCCAAGAAGAAGGTGGTCAAGCTGCAGCCGAACCCGAATCCGCAGCACCTGTTCTACATGAACCTGCAAGAGGTCGAGGATACCTGCCGCGTGTATTCGGCCTATGCCTGGCTGGGTTATCGCGAGCCGGAATATTTCCCCAGCATCGAGCTGGCCCAAGAGCTGGCGCGCGAGGCGGCGGAGCGGGTCGATGCGGTGCTGCAGCAGCAGAATTCGGCGGCGCGCAAGCGCCAGGGAGGCGGGCAAGGCGGCAGGCCGGGCGCGAAGCAGGGTGGCAAGCAGGGCGGTGGCAAGCGGCGTTGAGCACGGCCGACTAGAAGCTTCACTCGAACCGGCGCGGCGTTCCCGGTGTACGATGCCGTTTTTTACAACAACATCGAGACACAAGTGAATACCAAGTACACCCCGGAAGCCTTCAACGAGTTCGGCGCCAAGTTCCTCCCTGGCCACCTGGGCATCCGCATCACTGAGGTCAGCCCCGGCAAGCTGTCCGCCGAGATGAAGGTCGAGCCGCAGCTGCTGGCGCCCAACGGCTACCTGCATGCCGGCAGCGTGGTCACCCTGGCCGATACCTGCGCCGGCTATGGCTGCGTGAGCAACCTGCCCGAAGGTGCGCAGAACTTCACCACCATCGAACTGAAATCGAACCACCTGGGCACCGCGCGCGAAGGCACGCTGGCTTGCACCGCCACCGCGGTCCACCTGGGCCGCACCACGCAGGTGTGGGACGCCACGGTCACGGACCAGGCCAGCGGCAAGACCATCGCCCTGTTCCGCTGCACCCAGATGATCCTGTATCCGAAAGCGTAAGGCTTACCCCGCCAGTTCCTTCTCGATCAGCTTGTGGACGGCCGCGAAATCGGGCTCGCCCACATAGGTCTTGATGATGCGGCCTTGTTTGTCGATCAGGAAGGTGGTCGGGGTCAGGGTGACGTCGCCGAACTGGCGCGCGATGTCGCCCGCCGAATCGAGCGCCACCTTGAACGGCAGCTGGCGCTGCTCGGTGAAGTTCAGTACGTAGTCGGGGCGGTCGTACTGCATCGCGACCGCGACGAACTCCAGGCCCTGGTCCTTGTACTTGTTGTAGGTCGCGACCATGTCCGGCATCTCCTTGACGCAGGTGACGCACGACGTGGCCCAGAAGTTCACCATCACGACCTTGCCGCGCAAGGACTCGGTGGAGATCTTTTCGCCGGCGATGCTGATGAAGGTGACGTCGGGCGCCTGCGTCGTGCTGCTGAACGAGGCATAGCCGATGCCGGCCAGCGCGAGCACCACGGCGCCGATGGCGGCGGGCTTGAACCAGGAACGGGAAGAGGTAGGTGCGGTCATGGTCGATCGGATATAAAAAAAGCGGCAGGACCATTATAGTCCTGCCGCTCTTGGCTGGCTGGTAAAGGCTCAGTCCAGCGAAGCCTGGGCCGGGCTGTTCTGCCGCACGCGCGGATCTTCTTCGTTGATGTACTCGAAGATCTTCACCACGCGGGTCACGCCCGAGACGCCCTTGGCGACGTCGGCGGCGATATTGCCTTCGCGCGGGGTGACAAGGCCCATCAGGTAGACCACGCCGCGTTCGGTGGTGACCTTGAACGAGATTGCCGACACGGTCTTCATGTCGACCAGGCTGGCCTTGACCTTGGTGGTGATCAGCGCGTCGTTCGAGCGCGAGGTATAGCTCGACGAACCGGAGACCTGCAGCTCGTTGATGACCGATACCACGTTCGTGATCGCGCGCACCTGGCGCTCGGCGGCCTGCTTCATGGCTTCGTCGCGCACTTCGCCGGTCAGCAGCACGCGGCGGTTGAAGCTGGTGACGTTGACGTTGCCCGCGTCGCCGGTGACTTTGCGCATTTCGAGCTCGGCCTTGACCGTGATCGACTTGTCCTCGGTCTGGGCGCCCAGGGTGCGGCGGTCGACCGTCGAGACGGCGCCGGCCACGCCCGCGCCGACCACCAGGCCGAAGCAGCCCGACAGCGAGGCGGCCAGGGCGGTGCCCAGGACAATTTTGGTCAACAGCGCGGCCATGGGCCGGCGGGCATTACGCATTCTCGTCTCCTCCGAATAGCGCGACGTCGATGCCGTCGCAGATGCAGTGAATGGCGCACAGGTGGACTTCCTGGATGCGGGCGGTGCGCGCATGCGGGACGTTGATGTGTACGTCGGCGTCGGTCAGCAGCTTGCCTAGCTGGCCGCCGTCCTTGCCGGTGAAGGCCACGATGCGCATTTCGCGCTCCAGGGCCGCCTCGACCGCGGCTAGCACATTGGTCGAGTTGCCTGAGGTCGAAATCGCCAGCAGGATGTCGCCCGCCTGGCCGAATGCCTGCACCTGCTTGGAGAAGATCTCCTTGAAGCTGTAGTCGTTGCCGACCGCGGTCAGGATCGAGGTGTCGGTGGTCAGGGCGATCGCCGGGAGCGGGAAGCGCTCGCGCTCGAAACGGCCGACCAGCTCGGCCGCGAAGTGCTGGCAGTCGGCGGCCGAGCCGCCATTGCCGCAGGCCAGGATCTTGTTGCCGTTGGAGAGGGCGCCGAACATGAGTTCGACCGCTGCCGAAATGGAGGGAGCCAGGGTGGCGGCCGACTTCATCTTCAGGTCGGCGCTCTCCTGGAAGTGAGCGAGGATGCGTTGTGTATTCATAGCCGAGGATTATAGTGCAGCGGCAACCCCACCTGAGCAAGCGCAGTAAAAATTGCTTACACTTCAATGACGTTCCGCAACCATTCAATTTGCTCGCCATCGATGGCGACCAGGTCGAAACGGCAGGGAGGGGTGACGGGAAAACGCAACAGATAGACTTGGGCCGCGCAGATCAAGCGGCGTATCTTGGCAGGGGTGATGCTGGCGGCGGCGCCGCCGTGTTCGCGGTCGGCGCGCTGGCGCACCTCGACGAACACCAGGGTTGCGCCATCGCGCATGATCAGGTCGATCTCGCCGCCCTTGCAGCGAAAGTTCTGTTCGACCGGGCTTAATTTGTGGCGCCGCAGGTAGTCGAGGGCGGCGCGTTCCCATTGCTGGCCCTGGGCCTGCCGTCGGGACAGGCGGGACGGCCACATCTCATAGACCGGTCGAGACCGGTTCGAACACGCGGCGCGGTGGCGGGACACTGTCGCCGCCGGCGTCGTCGGTCAGGATCTGGTCGGTCGGGCCGTTGTCGCGCACCACGACGCCGGTCTCGACGCGGCGGAAGGCGCGTTCGCCTTGTCCCATATTCACCGACAGGCGGCCGGTGGCGCCATCGAGCTCGAACGCGCCGTTGGGGCGTTGCGCCAGCTCGCGCGCGACGCGGTAGGCGTCGATGCCGAGCGCGTACAGGCGCTGCGGGTCGAGTCCCTGGCCACCGGCGCTCCAGCGCGGATAGCCGGCGACGGCCGGATGGTCGGGTTGCACCGTCCAGGGCAGGTCGAGGAAGCGCACGCCCGCCAGTTCGGCCGCCACGCTGGCCGGATCGAGGCCTGGATTGACCGAGGCGGTGCCATAGGTCGGCAGCGAGGTGCCGACCGACATGCGCACCTGGCGCAGGCCGTTGGCGTCGAGCGCGGCATACACCAGCTGCGGCGGTTCGCTCGACAAGCGGGCGCGCAGCTCGGCCAGCGCATTGCCGTCGACATAACCGCCTTCGGCCGGCAATTCGACCGTCGCCTGGCTGCGGCCGAGTTCGGCCCAGCGCTGGCTGAAGGCGCCCGCCAGGCGTTGCTGCCAGGCGGCGCGGCCGGTGAGCACCAGGGCCTGGCCGACAGGCTGTTCGCTGGCGGCCCATTCGGCCACCTGGCGCGCTTCGTCTTCGAGCGAGAGGCCGATGACGAGCATCTGGCGCGGCAGCGGGGAGTTGACTTGCGGGTGGTTCAGGGCGATGGTCGGCTTGTTGACCGCGCCGCTGGTGGCCAGCGACGCCACGGCGGAACGCGCCAGCGGGCCGACCACGATATCGTTTTGCTCGGCTGCGCCGCGGTAGGCGTCGAGCGCCGCCTGTGCCGAGTCGCCGGTCGGCACCAGGTTGACGGTGACGCCTTCCGGTTGCAGCTGATGGGCTGCCATGAAGCCGGCGCGCACCGCCTCGGCCGGTTGGGCCAGGGCTTGCGAGTCGAGCGGCAGCAGCAGCGCCACGCGCACGGCCGGGCCGTTGTACGGCGCCGACGATGGCGCCGCCGCGCGTGGGTTGCCATCGGCGCTTGGCGGCAGTTCGACCGGATTGGTCTGCACGCCACTTTCGTCACGCGGCGGTGGCGTGTAAGCTGGCGCCGGCGGCGGCGCATTTGTCACCGGCGCCCCGGGACCGCACACGCCACCTGGCATGCCGCAACCGGTATCGGGAGGCAATGGCGTGCTGCCGCAGCCGGCCAAGAGTGTAATTACGGCGGCCGCGAGCAAGCCCGGTAGATTTTTTTTCTTCAGCATCGGAACCCTTTATGACAGATCAGCAGACCATCGACATCGCCCGACTTCCCGTCATGGGCGAGGCGGCCCAGCAGTCCTATCCTACCGCAACGCTGTACGTCGTGGCTACTCCGATCGGCAACGTTACCGATATCACGCTGCGTGCTTTACACCTGCTGGCCCTTAGCGACGTCATCGCCTGTGAAGACACGCGCAAGACCGGTGCGCTGCTGCAGCGCTTCGGCTTGAGCCAGCCGACCATCGCCGCCCACCAGCACAACGAGCGCGAAGTGGCCGATAAAATCGTCGAGCGGCTGCGGGCCGGCCAGCGCGTGGCGCTGGTGTCCGACGCCGGCACGCCGGGCGTGTCCGACCCCGGCGCGCGCATCGTCGACGCGGTGCGCGCCGCCGGCCTGAACGTGGTGCCGCTGCCCGGCCCCTCGGCCGCGATCGCGGCGCTGTCGGCCAGCGGGCTGGTAAACGACCGGTTTCACTTTGTCGGCTTCCTGCCGGCCAAGGCCAAGGGCCGCGAGGCGGCGCTGGCGTCGCTGGTGCGCGAAACGTCGACCCTGGTGCTGTATGAGGCGCCGCACCGCATCGTCGACTGCGTCGAAGCGCTGGCGGCGGCCTTCGAGCCGAGCCGGCAGGTGGTGTTCGCCCGCGAATTGAGCAAGATGTTCGAGGAAGTGCACCGCTGCGAACTGAAGGACGCGCTGGCCTGGGTCAAGGCCGACCAGCACCGCGAGCGCGGGGAATTCGTGGTGCTGGTGGCGGGGGCGGTCGAGGCGACTGACGCCGACGACGCCGAGGCCGAGCGCATCTTGCAGATCCTGTTGAGCGAATGCAGCGTCAAGCAGGCAGCAAACCTGGCGGCGCAGATTACGGGCCGCAAGAAGAATGCGCTGTATGAGCGTGCCCTGCAGATCAAGGGCGAGTGACGGAACGGCTTACCACTTGCACCCCGAGTCCTTCTTCTCCATCAATAAATAAATCGGCGCCAGCAAGCCACCCGGGAGGCCATCCTTGCAATCGGGTCGCTTGGCCTCGCGGATCCCGCGCGCCAGCTTCGACTCGGTCTGCAGCGCCGGCTCGGGGAATTGCGCCAGCGCCGTGCCCTCCCTGGACGGATCGCGCATATTCGCATTCGCGCGCGCAGCCTGGCGCGCCGCGTTCATATCGAACTTCGGCGCCGGTTCCGGCGTCTCTTCCTGCTGCACGACGAATGGATCGGGTGCGGGGCTCGCGCTTTCGGGCACTGTGATCACTGCTTGCGGTGGCGCCGGCCGGGTGGCGCGTGGTGCGACGGGGGCGCTTGGCGCTGCCGGCATGGGGCGGGCAAGTGGCGGTTCAGGCGGTGGTGGCGCCGGCCGGGCGATCATGACGGAGATTACCGTCGGTTCGGTGGGCCCGACCTCCATGGTCTTGAAATTCGTATTCCGATACGCCAGCAAGAACAAGGCGTGTACCGCGATCGATACCACGACGCCGATGACGACGCGCCGGTTGCCTTGTCGCAGGCTGGCCGGCTCGGCATGGCTTAGAACCATATGCATGACATACATACCTCAACTTAACTTTAGAAAACGTCCAGCGCACTATTTTGCAACGAAAACTTGACCAGGTCACGCAAAACCGATATGATCTCGCTTCTTCGGAGTGTAGCGCAGCCCGGTAGCGCACCTGGTTTGGGACCAGGGGGTCCAAGGTTCGAATCCTTGTACTCCGACCAGCATTAAGAAAAAAGCCGACAACGTGAGTTGTCGGCTTTTTTCGTTGACCAACGGTTTTTGTGGCGGGTGGCGCGCAGCCACCCGTCACAAGGACGATTATCCAGCGCGTTTCGCGGCGATCGCCTTCCCGGCGCGGCTGGTGTTCGGACGTCCCAGCTGCTGCGAGATGAACAGCCCGGCATCGACTACCTGGTCGAGATCGACGCCGGTCTCGATGCCCAGCCCCTGCATCAGGTACAGCACGTCCTCGGTCGCCACATTGCCGGTCGCGCCCTTGGCATAGGGGCAGCCGCCCAGGCCGGCCACGGACGAGTGGAAGATCGCCACGCCGACTTCCAGCGCCGCATAGATATTGGCCAGCGCCTGGCCGTAGGTGTCGTGGAAGTGGCCGGCCAGCTGGCCGATCGGGAATTCACGGGCCGCGCGCAGCATCACGGCCTGTGTCTTGCGTGCGGTCGAGACGCCGATGGTGTCGGCGATGTCGATCTCGTCGCAGCCCAGGTCGCGCATGCGCGCCACCACGTCGCCCACGGCGTCCAGCGCGACCTCGCCCTGGTAGGGGCAGCCGAAGGCGGTGCTGATCGAGCCGCGCAGGCGCAGGCCGTGTTCCTGCGCCGCGCGCGCCACCGGCTCGAAGCGCGCGATCGACTGCGCGATCGAGCAGTTGATGTTCTTTTGCGAGAAGGCTTCCGAGGCCGCGCCGAACACGACCACCTCGTCGGCCCCGCCGGCCAGGGCCGCTTCAAAGCCCTGCATATTCGGCACCAGCGCCGAATAGATGGTGCCGGGACGGCGCTCGATGCGCGCCAGCACCTCGGCACTGGTCGCCATCTGCGGCACCCATTTGGGCGACACGAAGGCCGCCGCCTCGACGTTGACGAAGCCGGCGCGCGCCAGGCGCTCGACCAGCTCGACTTTCACGTCGGCGCTGAGGGCTTCCTTCTCGTTCTGCAGGCCGTCGCGCGGGCCGACTTCGACGATCTTGACCTTGGTGGGTAACACGGCTTGTTGGTTCATCTATCAGTATCCAAGTTGGCGATCGACCAGGTCGTCGACCGATAGACCGTCTTCCAGGGAGCCAATCTTGTCGGCGATCTGGCGCACGGCGTCATGGCGCATGGTGAGCGCCGAGATATGCGGGGTGAGGGCGATGCGCGGCTCGTTCCAGAACGGATGCGGGGCCGGCAGCGGTTCGTGGCGGAACACGTCGAGCGTGGCGCCGGCGATGTGGCCGGAACGGATCAGGGTCATCAGGTCGGGCTCGGCCAGGATGGCGCCGCGCGAGACGTTGATCAGGTAGGCGCCGGGCGCCAGCTTGCCCAGCCGGTGGCGGTCGAGCAGGTTGGTGGTGTCCGCGGTCAGCGGCAGCAGGCACACCAGCACGCGCGTGCCGTGTAAAAAGTCGTCGAGCCCCTCCATGCCGGCATAGGTCGGCACGCCGGGGATGTCCTTCGGGCTGCGGCTCCAGCCACGCACCGGAAAGCCGAAATGGCGCATCGCCTCGACCACCGGCATGCCGAGCCGGCCCAGGCCCATGACGCCGATCGTGAACGATTCTTTCGGATGCTGGGGCAGCGGGTTCCAGGCGCCGTGCCGGGCCTGTTGTTCGTATTCGTCGAAGCGCCGAAAATAGCGCAGCACGGCGTGCGCTACGTACTCGGCCATCTGCACGCCCATGCCGGCGTCGCCCAGGCGCACCAGCGGCACGCGCGGCAGCGAATCGCCGAACTTGAGCACGGCGTCGACGCCGGCGCCCATCAAGAAGATCGCCTTGACCTCGCTGAGCTGGGCCAGCAGGCCCGGCGCCGGGTTCCACAATACGGCGTAATCGCAGGGGGCCAGCAACTGGCCCTCCTTCCAGGTGACCGTCTCGACGCCTGGCATCACGGCCGAGAGCTCGCGCTCCCACGGCTCGATGACGCCATCGCCCCGGTACAGGACAATGCGCATGTCTCCCCCTCGTTTTTGTCAGGGTGGTTCTTGTATGTGTTTGTCTATGCCGCCTTGAAGGCCAGCAGCGGCGCGCCATCCGCGACCTGGTCGCCGACCTGGTACAGCACTTCCTCGACCAGGCCGTCGCTCGGCGCGGCAATCGTGTGTTCCATCTTCATCGCCTCCATGATCACCAGCGGCTCGCCCTTTTTGACGTCCTTGCCGGACTGGGCCAGCACCGCGACCACCTTGCCCGGCATCGGCGCCGTCAGCCGTCCACCGGCCGCTTCAGTCTCGCCGGCATGTGCCATCGGGTCATTGTACGTCAGGGTGTGATGACGGCCACCGGTAAATACATGGAATGCGTCGCCGTCGCGGCGCACGCAGCCGTGCAGGGCGGTGTCGCCCAGGCGCAGGGCCAGCTCGGCACCAATCTGCGATACCAGCTCGACGCGCTGGCGCTGGCTGTCGAGGTCGCTCAGGTCGATATCCCAACTATCCTTGCGGTAGGTCAGGCCGACACGGTAGTCGCCGTACTCGTCGGCGAACGACAGGGTGCGGCGATAGTCGCCATTCATGCGCCAGCCGCGCGCCTGGCTCCATGGATCGGCGTCGTTGGCAGCGCCGTGTACGGTTTCGCTGTCGCTGAGGGCGAGCGCGGCCAGGGCCAGCGCACCCAGCGGGGCCGGGGCCGCCGGCGGGAAAAGTGAGGCTTGATTGCGCTCGATCAAACCCGTATCCAGGTCGGCGCTCGAGAACGCCTCGCCGTCGACCAGGCGTTTCAAGAAAGCGATATTGGTGGCGAGGCCGACGATGCGGAACTCGGCCAGGGCCTGCGACATGCGCGCCAGTGCCTGCGTGCGGTCGGCGCCCCAGACGATCAGCTTGGCGATCATCGGGTCGTAGAACGGCGAGATCGCATCGCCCTCGCGCACGCCGGAATCGACGCGCACCGCGGCTGGGTTTACTCCGTCCGCGCCGAGCTCGAACGCCACCGCCTGCGGCACGTCCATGTGGCGCAAGGTGCCGATCGACGGCAGGAAGCCCTTCTCGGGATTTTCGGCATACACGCGCGCCTCGATCGCGTGGCCGTGGATGGCCAGCTCATGCTGCTTCTTCGGCAGCGGCTCGCCGAAGGCGACGCGCAACTGCCATTCGACCAGGTCGGTCCCGGTAATCATCTCGGTCACCGGATGTTCGACCTGCAGGCGGGTGTTCATCTCCATGAAGTAGAACGATCCGTCCTGGTTGGCGATGAATTCGACCGTGCCGGCGCCGACGTAGCCGACTGCGCGCGCGGCGTTCACGGCCGCTTCGCCCATGGCGGCGCGGCGGTCCGCCGGCATGCCGGGCGCCGGTGCTTCTTCGAGCACCTTCTGGTGGCGGCGCTGCACCGAGCAATCGCGCTCGTGCAGGTAGACGCAGTTGCCCAGGCTGTCGGCGAACACCTGGATCTCGATGTGGCGCGGGCGGATCAGGTATTTCTCGACCAGCACCTTGGCGTCGCCAAACGAACTGATTGCTTCGCGCTGGCACGAGGCCAGCGCGGCCTCGAAATCTTCCGAACGCTCGACCACGCGCATGCCCTTGCCGCCGCCGCCGGCGCTGGCCTTGAGCAGCACCGGATAGCCGATGCGGTCGGCCTGCTGGCGTAGAAAACCAGGATCCTGTTCGTCGCCGTGGTAGCCCGGCACCAGCGGCACGCTGGCGCCTTCCATCAGCTGCTTGGCGGCCGACTTCGAGCCCATCGCCCGCATCGACGATGCCGGCGGGCCGATGAACACCAGGCCGGCGGCCTGCACCGCATCCGCGAACCCGGCGTTCTCGGACAAGAAGCCGTAGCCGGGGTGGATCGCCTGGGCGCCGGTGGCTTTCGCCACCTCGATGATCTTCGCGCCGCGCAGATAACTGTCCTGGGCGGCCGCGGGGCCGATCAGGACTGCCTCATCGCACACCGCGACATGCTTGGCGCCGGCGTCGGCTTCCGAGTACACGGCGACGGTACGGATACCCATGCGGCGCGCGGTGGCGGCGACACGGCAGGCGATTTCGCCACGGTTGGCAATGAGGATCTTGGTGAACATGCGCTGTATCTTTCGCTTATGGTTGTTCGGAGATGGTGCGGCTGTGTCTCCCCCAGCCGCCGATGCTTAGCAGCCGCAGGCTTCCTTCTGCACCGAATCGAGCGTGGCGGCGCGGGTCTTGAGGCCCAGCTTGGCCAGCAGGACGCGGTCGTCGTCGGCTTCCGGGTTGTCGGTGGTGAGCAGCTTGTCGCCGTAGAAGATCGAGTTGGCGCCGGCCATGAAGCACATCGCCTGCACCGCTTCTCCCAGTTCGCGGCGGCCCGCCGACAGGCGCACGCGCGCCAGCGGCATGGTGATGCGCGCGACCGCGATGGTACGCACGAATTCGATCGGGTCCAGCTTGTCCATGCCGTGCAGCGGCGTGCCTGCCACCTGCACCAGGTGGTTGACCGGCACCGATTCCGGGTACGGATTCAGGTTCGCCAATTGGGCGATCAGGCCGGCGCGCTGTTCGCGCGTCTCGCCCATGCCGACGATGCCGCCGCAGCAGACCTTCAGGCCGGCTTCGCGCACGCGGCCCAGCGTATCCAGGCGGTCCTGGTATTCGCGGGTCGAAATCACGTTGTTGTAGAAGTCGGGCGCGGTATCGATATTGTGGTTGTAGTAGTCCAGGCCCGCCTTTTTCAGCTGCTCGGCCTGGCCGGCTTCGAGCATGCCCAGGGTGGCGCAGGTTTCCATGCCCAGCGCCTTCACTTCGCGCACCATGGTCTCGACCTTTTCCATGTCGCGCTCTTTCGGGCTACGCCATGCGGCGCCCATGCAGAAGCGGGTCGCGCCGCTGGCTTTCGCCGCGCGCGCCGCGTCCAGCACGGTGTCGATGTCGAGGATCTTCTTGGCTTCGACGCCGGTGTCGTAGCGCGCCGCCTGCGGGCAATAGCCGCAGTCTTCCTCGCAGCCGCCGGTCTTGATCGACAACAGGGTCGCCAGCTCGACGTCGCCGTCAGGGAAGTGTTCGCGGTGCAGGCTGGACGCTCGGTGCATCAGTTCGGGGAAAGGCAGCTCGAACAGCGCGAGCACGTCGGCCAGCGGCCAGGTTGCATTCTCCGCAGGCTTGATGGCGGCCGCAGGGCGGTGCAGGGCGATGGTGTTCATATCGGACATAGTGGTTCCTTCAGGACTGGCCTCGCGTGGACGGCCATCCCGGCAGTCCAGCGAGATCGATGAATTCGGCCGCCGCGGCGGCCGTCGGTGTTTGCAGGCGTGGCACGCGGCCCAGCAGCGGCGCCGGGATGCGCTGTGCCAGCGCTTCGATGTTTTCTTGCGCAAAGCGCATGTTCGGGTCGGCCGTGTTGGCGACCCAGCCGGCCAGCACCAGGCCGCGCGCCACGATCGCTTCGACCGTGAGCAGGGCGTGGCTGATGCAGCCCAGGCGCATGCCGACCACCAGGATCACCGGCAGGTTCAGTTGCGCGGCCAGGTCGGCGCTGTCGAAGTCGTCGTTGAACGGCACCCGGAAGCCGCCCACACCCTCGACCACGACCGCGTCGGACGCGGCCTGGATCTCGGCGAAGGCGGCGATGATCGGCGCCGATTCGATGGTCACGCCTTCCAGCGCGGCGGCGATGTGCGGCGCCGCCGGCTCGCGCAGCATGTAGGGCGTGGTGATCGATGCCGGCAGGTGCACGTTGCCGGCTGCGATCAGCATGTCGGCGTCGTCGTTATGCAGTTCGCCCTCGACCAGCTCGGCGCCGGCCGCTACCGGCTTCATGCCGCAGGCGCGTACGCCGCCGCTTGCCAGCTTGTGCAGGATGGCGCTCGACACCAGGGTCTTGCCGATCTCGGTGTCGGTGCCGGTGACGAAGCAGGCGAAGCGCGACGGCAAGCCATCGATGGCGCGCGCTTCGAGCTCCGGCTCCAGCGCCGGTTCGTCGAGTTCTGCTTGCGGCACGACGGCCGGTGGTGCGGCGATCGGGTCGTCGGTCTCGTTCAGGTTTTTCATGGTGCGGCCTTTTCCAGTCTGTTGAGCGCCTGCGCCAACTGCGCGACGTCGTCGATGCCATGGGCGGCCGACAAGGTCACGCGCAGGCGCGCCGTGCCCGGCGCCACGGTCGGCGGGCGGATCGCCGGCACCCACAGGCCCTGCTCGTGAAGGGCCGCACTGGCTGCCAGCGCATCGTCGTTGCTGCCGATGATGACGGGCTGGATCGCGGTGGCCGATGCCGCCAGTTTCCAACGTTGGAAATCCAGCGATTCGCGCAACTGCTTGATGAGTCCCGCCAGGTGGGCGCGTCGTTTTGCGCCTTCGGCCCCGCCAATGATAGCAAGGCTGGCGAGCAGGGCGTGCGCGAGGGCCGGCGCGCACGCCGTGGTGTAGATGTAGGGGCGGGCGCGCTGGACCAGCAATTCGATCACGCTGGCGTGGGCCGCGACGAAGGCGCCACCGACGCCGGCGGCCTTGCCGAGCGTGCCCATATAGACCAGGTTGGGCGAGCGCAAGTTGAAATGCTCGAGCGCGCCGCGGCCATTTGCCCCCAGCACGCCGAAGCCGTGCGCATCGTCGACCACCAGCCAGGCGCCGTGGCGCTCGCAGGCGGCCAGCAGGGCGGGCAGCGGAGCCAGGTTGCCGTCCATGCTGAACACGCTGTCGGTGACGACGATCCTGGTGCCGGCGCTGCTGGCCTCGAGGTGTGCTTCGAGCGCGGCGACGTCGCCATGCGGGTAGACCGTGACGCCAGCCTTGGCCAGGCGCGCGCCGTCGATCAGCGAGGCGTGGTTCAGCGCTTCGGAAAAGATCATCGCGTCGGCGTCCTGGCCCAGCGCGGTCAGGATCGCCAGGTTGGCCATATAGCCGGTGCACAGCGTGAGCGCGCGCGCCTGTTCCAGGTTCGGCGCCATCCATTCGGCCAGGCGCTCTTCCAGCAGATGATGGGCGCGGCCGTGGCCCGATACCAGGTGCGAGGCGCCGCTGCCGGCGCCGTACAGCGAGGCGCCTTCGCGCAGCGCGTCGATCACCTGTGGGTGCGATGCCAGGCCGAGGTAGTCGTTGCTGCAGAACGCAAGCAGATCGCGGCCGTCGACGCGCTGGCGAGGCGCGCAGGCGCCATCGGTGACGCGGCGTTTGCGTACCAGGCTGTGGGCGGCGAGCGCGTCGAGCTTGCGGTCGATGTCGGCAATCAGGTTCATGGTCAGGGCGCGATCACCGACTCGAAGGTCTTGAGCGTGCGCGCGGCCAGGCCTGCGACGTCCTCGTCGTCCAGCACGTACGGCGGCATCAGGTAGACGGTGCGGCCGATCGGGCGCAGCAGCAGTTCGTTCTCGACCGCGGTCGAGAAGAAGCGGCGCGAGAAGGTCGAGGCGCGGTCGGTGTCCGGCTCGATGGCGTCGAAGGCGAAGATCATGCCGCGCTGGCGGAAGTGGCGCGCGCGTTCATGTTCTGCCAGCGGGGCCAGCGCGATCGTCATCCTGGTGGCCAGTTCGCGGTTGCGGTTCAGGACATCGTCTTGTTCAAAGATGTCGAGCGTGGCCAGCGCCGCGCGGCAGGCCAGCGGATTGCCGGTGTACGAATGCGAGTGCAGGAAGCCGCGCGTGATGTCTTCGCTGTAGAAGGCTTGATAGATATCGTCGCGGGTGAGCACCAGCGACAACGGCAGGTAGCCGCCGCTGATGCCTTTCGACAGGCACAGGAAGTCAGGCCAGATGCCGGCCTGTTCGCTGGCGAAGAAGGTGCCGGTGCGCCCGCACCCGACCGCGATCTCGTCGGCGATCAGGTGCACATGGTGCTGGTCGCACAGGTCGCGCAGCAATTTGAGGTAGAGCGGGTCGTACATCGCCATGCCGGTCGCGCACTGCACCAGCGGTTCGACGATGATGGCGGCGATGTTGTCGCCGCGCTGCTCGAACAGTTCTTTTACTTCCAGGATCGCGCGGCGCGCCACGTCCTGGGCGGTTTCGCCTTCGGCCGCATTGCGTGCATCCGGCGCGCTCACCACGTGGGAAGCGCGCAGCAGCGGGCCATAGGCATCCTTGAACAGCGGGACGTCGGTGACCGACAGCGCGCCGATGGTCTCGCCGTGGTAGCTACCCTGCAGGCAGACGAATTCCTGTTTGCCCGACAAGCCGGCGTTGCGCCAGGCGTGGAAGCTCATCTTCATCGCGATCTCGACCGCCGACGCGCCGTCCGAGGCGAAGGTGGCGTGGCCCAGCGCGTGGCCGGTGAGTGCCGACAAACGTTCGGCCAGCTCGACCACCGGCGCATGCGTGAAGCCGGCCAGCATCGCGTGTTCGAGCTTGTCCAGCTGGTCTTTCAGCGCCGCATTGATGCGCGGGTTTGCATGGCCGAACATATTGACCCACCAGGAGCTGATGCCGTCCAGGTAGCGCTTGCCGTCGTAGTCGTACAGCCACGGGCCCTTGCCATGGCTGACCGCGATCAGCGGCACCTCCTCGTGGTGCTGCATTTGCGTGCAGGGATGCCATACGCTGCGCAGGCTGCGCGCGATCCACTCGGAGGAGGTCGATTGAGTCACTTCAGGTGTCCAATATCTATGTTTGAAGCCATGTCGGCTTGCGTTTTTCGAGGAAGGAGGCCACGCCTTCGCGGCCCTCGAGCGAGGCACGGATGGCGGCGATGCGGCCGGCGGTGTCCGCCAGCAGCGCATCGCTGACTGGCTGCCCGACGATCTCGCGCACCAGCGTCTTGGCTTGTTTCACGGCGTTCGGGCTGTTATTGACCAGGGCCTTGACGATGCCGGCGACGGTCGCATCCAGCGCATCGGCGGCCACCACCTCATGCGCGAAGCCGATGCGGCGCGCCTCAAGCGCGTCGAAGCGCTCGGCGGTCAGGAAGTAGCGGCGCGCAGCCTGCTCGCCCATGGCCTTGATCACGTAAGGCGAGATGGTAGCCGGAATCAGGCCGAGCTTCACTTCGGACAGGCAAAAACCGGCGCTGTCGACGGCGACCACGATGTCGCAGGCCGCCACCAGGCCCATGCCGCCGGCGTAGCAATCGCCCTGGACCTTGGCAACCGTCGGCTTCGGGCAAAGGTAGATCGTGCGCAGCATATCGGCCAGGCGCAGCGCGTCGTCATGGTTCTCTTCATGCGAGTAGCCGGCCATCTTCTTCATCCAGTTCAGGTCCGCGCCTGCACAGAACGACGGGCCGTTCGCGGCCAGCACGATGGCGCGCACCGTGTCGCTCCTGCCCAGTTCATCGAAGGCCAGCGCCAGTTCGGCGATCGCGTGTTCGTTGAAGGCGTTGCGCAGCAAGGGGCGGTTGAGGGTGACGGTGGCCACCTTGTCGGCGATCGCGATGGTGAGGGTGTGATAGTCCATATTCATCGTCTCCCTTACATGCGGAACACGCCGAACTTCGTGTCTTCGATCGGCTTGTTCATCGCCGCGGAGAGGCCCAGGCCCAGCACCATGCGCGTGTCGCATGGGTCGATCACGCCATCGTCCCACAGGCGCGCGCTGGCGTAATAAGGGTGGCCCTGGTGTTCGTACTGGTCCTTGATCGGCTGCTTGAACGCGGCCTCTTCTTCTGGCGTCCACTGGCCGCCTTTCGATTCGATGCCATCGCGCTTGACGGTGGCCAGCACCGACGCCGCCTGGTCGCCGCCCATTACCGAGATGCGCGCATTGGGCCACATCCACAGGAAGCGTGGCGAGAAGGCGCGGCCGCACATGCCATAGTTGCCGGCGCCGAAAGAGCCGCCGATGATGACGGTGAACTTCGGTACCGAGGCGGTAGCGACGGCGGTGACCATCTTGGCGCCGTTGCGGGCGATGCCTTCGTTTTCGTACTTGCGGCCCACCATGAAGCCGGTGATGTTCTGCAAGAAGACGAGCGGGATCTTGCGCTGGCAGCACAGTTCGATGAAGTGGGCGCCTTTCAAGGCGGACTCCGAGAACAGGATGCCGTTGTTGGCGATGATGCCGACCTTCATGCCGTAGATGTGGGCGAAGCCGCACACCAGGGTGGTGCCGTATCTCGCCTTGAATTCGTCGAATTCGCTGTTATCCACGACACGGGCGATCACTTCGCGCACATCGAAGGGCTTGCGGGTATCGACCGGGATCACGCCGTACAGTTCTTCCGGCGCATAGCGAGGCTCGAGCGATGGGCGCAGCGCGCCTTGTACCGGCTTGACCCGGTTCAGGTTCGAGACGATCGTGCGCGCCAGGGCCAGCGCATGCGGATCGTTCTGGGCCAGGTGGTCGGCCACGCCCGACAGGCGGGTGTGGACGTCGCCGCCGCCCAGGTCTTCGGCGCTGACCACTTCGCCGGTCGCGGCCTTCACCAGCGGCGGGCCGCCGAGGAAGATCGTGCCCTGTTCCTTGACGATGATCGATTCGTCGCTCATCGCCGGCACATAGGCGCCGCCCGCGGTGCACGAACCCATGACCACGGCGATCTGCGGGATGCCCTTGGCGGAGAGATTGGCCTGGTTGTAGAAGATGCGGCCGAAGTGGTCGCGGTCGGGGAACACGTCGTCCTGGTTCGGCAGGTTGGCGCCGCCCGAGTCGACCAGGTAGATGCAGGGCAGGTTGTTCTGTTCGGCGATCTCCTGCGCGCGCAGGTGCTTCTTGACCGTCATCGGGTAGTAGGTGCCGCCCTTGACGGTGGCGTCGTTACAGACGATCACGCATTCCTGGCCGCTTACCCTGCCTATGCCGGTGATGATGCCGGCGCTGGGCGCGGCGCCGTCGTACATCTCGTAGGCGGCCAGTTGCGAGAATTCGAGGAAGGGCGTGCCCGGATCGAGCAGGTGTTCGACGCGCTCGCGCGGGAGCAGCTTGCCGCGCGCAATGTGCTTGGCACAGGCGGCTTCGCCACCGCCCCGGGCCAGTTGCGCAACACGCGCGCGCAAGTCGTCCACCACCGCCTGCATCGCGCTGGCATTGGTCTTGAAGTCCTCGCTGCGCGGGTTCAGTTTGCTCTCGATCTGGGGCATGTGCCGTCCTCTTGTCTCGTTCCGCCTCTCCAGCGGTCACTTCTTGTCAGGGAAACTGCCGTCCAGGTAGAACCAGCGAAGCGCACCGTCGGGGCCGGGCTCGCGCACGAAGCGGCTGACTTCGTGCAGGCGGTGTGCACGACCGCCGATCTTGAAGCGGGCGACGAATTCAACAGTGTCGCGGTTCGGGTCTTGCCCTGGATCGTCCGGCAATTCTGCTTTACGTTGACGTAAACGTAAAGCAGTTTTTATCTCGAGTCCGATCCAGCGCATGGACTCGGCGTCATCGATGATCGCTTCCTGCGGGCGGGTGCTGGGGTGCCAGGTGGCAACTAGGTACGGTTCGTCCTTGAGCGTGAACGCCGTATAGCGCGAGCGCATCAGGGTTTCTGCAGTCGACGGCACGGCCGCGCCGGCCAGATAGGGGCCGCAGCAGCGGTCGAAAGCGGGGCCGCCGCAGGGGCAGGGAGAGGTGGGGCGGGTGGACATGGCGGCAATTATCCGCGATTTCGCCCAAGCCGGTCATGCGGGATGCATGGCCGTCAACCCATTAAGTATGTGATAACAGTAGGGTTGGCGGCTTGCCGCCGACGCGGTGATGGTTATCGGTTCCGATGTCGCGCCGGATGATCTCACTGTCAACTATCACCGCGTCGGCGGCGAAGCCGCCGACCCTACGCGCGCAGCGTCAACCCATCCAGCCCAAACGGCGGCGCCTTCCCCTGCACCAGATCGGCCAGCACCGCCGCCGTCCCGCAGGCAAAGGTAAATCCCAGCGGCCCGTGCCCGACGTTCAGCCACAGATTGTCATAGCGCGTGGCCCCGATGATCGGCGCGCTGCCCGGCGTGGCCGGCCGCAAGCCTGCCCACACCGACACCTGCGAATAATCCGCCGCGCGCGGCATGGTTTCGCGCACCTGGCGCGTGAGGCCCTCGACCCGCTTAGGATCGTGGCGCAGGTCTTCGCCCACCATGTCGACCATGGCCGCCACCCGCAGCCGGTCGCCGATGCGCGCATACAGCACCTTGCGCTCGAAGTCGGTGACGCTGATCTCGGGCGCCACGTCGTCCTGGCGGATCGGGGCCGAGAGGCTGTAGCCCTTGAGCGGGTACAGCGGCAGGTGGATCCCGACCGAGTCGGCCAGGTCGCGGCTCTGGATGCCGGCCGCCAGCACGTAGGCGTCGGCCGTGAGCAGGCCGCCTGAGGTCTCGACGCCGCGGATGCGTCCGCGCTCGGCGTACAGCCCGTGCGCCTCGCCGTGCACGAAGCCGCGAAAGCGCGGGTGCGTGCGCAGGCGCTCGGCCAGCGCCATGCAGAAGGCGTGGCAGTCGGCCACCGCTTCGCCGGCGTTATGGATGCCGCCAGCCAGCAGGTGCTGGCTGGCTGCCAGCGCCGGTTCGCGCGCGCCGCATTCCTCCGGCGACCAGACCTGGCCGGCGCCCGGTTTCGAGGCGGCCGCCTCGAACACGTCGCGCGAGCGGTAGACCACCAGCTTGCCGGCGTCGCGCCAGTGGAAGGATTCGGGCGGCACCACCGGTTCGAGCTGCTGCATCGCACGGCGCGACCATTCTCCCAGTTCGAGCAGCTTGGCCGTGGTGCGGCGGTTGACGTCGGCGCGGCAGTGGGCCAGGAAGCTGGCCAGCCAGCGGTACTGGCGCAGGTCGGCTTCGGGCTTGAAGCGCAGCGGGCCGTCGGCCTGGAACAGCCATTTGACGGCCTTGAGCGGGATGCCCTCGTCGGCCAGCGGCGAGACGTAGCGGTAGCTGAGCTGGCCGCCATTGCCATAGCTGGCGCCGCTGCCGACTTCCGGCGCGCGTTCCAGCAGGGTGACGCCGTAGCCGGCTTCCACCAGCCACCAGGCCGATGCCAGGCCGACGACGCCGCCGCCGATCACGATGATGTGCTGCATGCCAGACTCGTTTGTTCACATTGGGGGAATGAGCTTAGATGCTGGTCGGGCGGGCCGCCAATGAATGGTGGAAGCGAAGTCATAACCGGCATATATGTACGCATTTGCAGGGCGGTTCAGGAAGATTGGCCGAGGATGGCGCGCCGGTAGACAGTTGCCAGCACGCGCTCCTCGTAGCGCGCCAGCGACGAGTCGCGGCCCGGGTTGGCCGCTGGATCGCGCGCGCTGCCCCCGGCCAGCACCACGATGCCGTTGCCACGAGCGCGATCCATGGCCAGGATCGAACGCAGGCCATAGGCGTCGCCCAGGTGGCCGACCGCGTCGAAGCCCGGCGTCAGCCACATCCCGGGGCGATCGGGATAATGGGCATTGCCCAGCCCGCGCGGGCTGAGGATGCTGCCCAGCGGATTGCCGTTGCCGCCGGCGCCATCGTAGGACCAGTGGCGCGCGAACATCCGCTCCACGGTCGCTTGCTGCAGCAGGCGCTGGCCCTGGTGGACGCCGCCCGTCGTCAAGAAGCGCATGACGACACCGAGATCGCGCGCCGAGATGCGCAGGCCGCCGGTCGGGCTGAACGGGGTGGCATTGGTGCCCGGGACGTAGCCTGCCAGGCCCGGCGGCGGCTGGATGCCGGGGGCGTCGACCTGCGCGACCCAGGGCCCGTCGGGGCGCCACTCTTCGCTGTCGACCGCGCGCTTGCGGTAGATCGTGGCCAGCCGGTCTTGCGCCGCCTGCGGCAGTGCCGACGGGTTGTAGCCGGCCTGCAGGCCGAGCGGCTGCAACAGCAGGCGCGCCATCAGGCGGTCGAAGCGCTCGCCGGTCACGCGCTCCATGATCGTGCCGATCAGGCCGAAGCCCAGGTTGCAGTAGGTGTAGTAGCCGCCGTCGGGGCCGGCGATATTGGCCCAGGCGGGTTGCACGTCCTTCAGCGCAGTCGTGGCCGGCCAGAAGTAGCCGCCGTCGTCGCGCAGCGACGAGGTGTGCAGCAGCAGGTGGCGCAGGGTGATCGCCTGCGCCGGGAAATGCGGATTGCGCAGCTCGAAGCCGAGGTAGCCCGAGACGTCGGCCCCCAGGTCGACCTTGCCGCCCTCATGCAGGCGCATCAGGCCGAGCGTGGTGACCAGCTTCGAGATCGAGGCGATGCGGAACAAGGTGTCGGGCGTGGCCGGGCGGTCGGGGAAGGCGCCATTGCCGATCGTGCGGCGCCCGAACGCGCCTTCATACACCGGCTGGCCGGCGCGCAGGGCCACTACCGACAGGCTGGCCAGCGGAAAGGAGGGATCGTCGACGATGGCGGCCAGCTCGGCGTCGAGCGTGGCCGCCGCGCCGCCGGGCCCTGGGGGCATCGCCGCGAACAGCGGTTCCATCGCGCCCAGCATGAGCATGCCGAGCAGGGATCGCCTGCCGTGATTCATTCCATTCCTTTTTTTATTGAGTTTGCCGGATCAGGATACGGACAGCGCGAAACCCTTGCCTAATGAATAGCCGTGGGGAAGTCATAACTCTTTTGTATTGGTCTCAAGTGGTATGCTTCCACGGTATGAACACCCCCGGTCCCGGATTCCAGGTCAACCTGGACGATAACTCTCCCCTGTACATGCAGCTGGCGCGCAAGCTGGCGCAGGACGTGCGCGACGGCCGCTACCAGGCCGACCAGGCGCTGCCCTCCGAGCGCATGCTGTCCGAGCAGCTCGACGTTTCGCGCGTCACGGCGCGCAAGGCGATCGACCAGCTGGTCGAGCAGGGCCTGGTGGTGCGGCGCCGCGGTTCGGGTAATTACATCGCGCCGCGCATCGAGCAGCCGCTGTCCAATCTGTCGAGCTTTTCCGAGCAGTTGCAGCAGCGCGGCTATACCCCGCGCTCGGAATGGCTGCGCCGTGAAGTGGTCGTGGCCGACGCCGACCAGCAGCTGTCGCTCGGTCTCTCGCCAGGCGCGCGCGTGGCGCGCCTGGAACGCCTGCGCCTGGCCGACGACATCGTCATGGCCTATGAAGTCAGCGTGATCCCGGCCACGGTGCTGCCGCGCCCGGACGGCGTAGCGGCCTCGCTCTACGCCCACCTCGGCAAGACCGGCCACATGCCGGTGCGCGCGCTGCAGCACATCCGCGCCATGAATGCCGATGCCGAACTGGCGGCGCGGCTGGCCGTGCCCGAAGGCCGCGCGGTGCTGTTCATCACCCGCATCGGCTACCTGGAGTCGGGCGAGCCGGTCGAGCTGACCCATTCCTACTGCCGCAGCGACCATTACGACTTCGTGGCCGAGCTCAGGAGACCTGCATAACTTCCCGGCATGGCGGCGGCCGATCCTTTCATGGGATGGCTTGCCGAATTGGTATTACACTGGTTTTATCAAACTTGCGACTGCAGAGACGGCGATGCTCAATACCGAAACCCCTTCCCAGGCGCATGCCGCCCTCGACCAGTACCCGACCGTCGAACTGGTGAACGTCTTCGTCGACGACCAGTTCCAGGCCGTCGAGGCGGTGCGCAAAGCCGCGCCGCGCATCGCCGCCGCCGTCACCGCCGCGCTGCCGCGCATGGAAGCGGGCGGACGCCTGATCTACGTCGGCGCCGGCACCTCGGGCCGCCTCGGGGTGCTCGACAGCGTCGAGCTGTACCCGACCTTCTCCTGGCCGCACGGGCGCGCGGTGGCGCTACTGGCCGGCGGCAGCGATGCGATGTTCGTCGCGGTCGAAGGGGCGGAAGACGATTTCGAGCAGGGCGGCGCCGACCTGCGCGGCGTGAACGTGGGGCCGGACGACGTGGTGCTGGCGATTGCCGCATCCGGCGGCACGCCCTATGTGCTGGGGGCGATCCAGGCCGCGCGCGCCGTCGGCGCGCTGACGGTGGGCTTTGCCAACAACCCGGATGCGCCGGTTACGCAGCAAGCCGAGATCGGCGTCACCCTGGACACCGGCCCCGAAGTCGTCTCGGGCAGCACGCGCCTGAAGGCCGGCACCTCGCAGAAGATCGCGCTGAACACCTTCTCGAGCGCGCTGATGGTCCGTTTGAACAAGGTCTACGGCAACCTGATGGTAGACTTGAAGGCTACCAATGCCAAACTGGTCAAGCGCGCGATCCGCCTCACCAGCTTCGCCACCGGCGCTGACGAGGAAGCCGCGCGGGCGGTGCTGGAGCAATGCGGATTCCACGTCAAGACCGCCATCGTGGCCTTGTCCAAGCAAACCAGTGTCGAGCAGGCGCAGGCGCTGCTGGAAGCGGCGCGCGGCAGCGTGCGCCAGGCGCTCGCCTGAGCGCGCCTTCCCGGCCCCCAGCCCTCACGGCACAAAAAAAGTTGTCGCACAACTGAGAGACATGCAGAAACCGCAAGCAAACCGCCCGTGGCTGTGGGTGCCGTCCCTGTACTTCGCCCAGGCCATTCCCTATGTCGTGGTGATGAACCTGACCGTCATCATGTACAAGGACATGGGGATCTCGAATTCCGACATCGCCTTCTATACCAGCCTGCTGTACCTGCCGTGGGTGATCAAGCCGCTGTGGTCGCCCATCGTCGACATGTTCGGCACCAAGCGCCGCTGGACCGTGCTGCTGCAGGTGGCGGTCGGCGCCTCGCTGGTCGCGGTCGGCACGGTATTGCATACGCCCGCCTTCTTCGCCGTAAGCCTGGCCGTCATGTGGATCATGGCGTTCAGCTCGGCCACCCACGATATCTCGGCCGACGGTTTCTACATGCTGGGCCTGCGCCAGCAGCAGCAGGCCGCCTTCGTCGGCGTGCGCAGCACCTTCTATCGCCTCGCGACCCTGGTCGGACAAGGCCCGCTGGTGGTGCTGGCCGGTTACCTGGCGGTCAGCCTGGGCGACGTCAAGCAAGCCTGGGCGATCGTGTTCTACGTGCTGGCCGCGATCTTCTTCGCCGCCTTCGCCTGGCACCAGTTCGTGCTGCCGACCCCGCCTGACGACAAGGCCGTCCCATCCAGCAATAACCCGCTGCGCGACTTCTTCGGCACCTTCGCCGCCTTCTTCAAGAAGCGCGACATCTGGATGATCGTCGCCTTCATCCTGACTTTCCGCCTGGGCGAGGCCCAGTTGCTGAAACTCGTGGCGCCGTTCCTGAAAGACCCGGTCAGCGAAGGCGGCCTGGGGCTCACCACCGCCGAATATGGCATCGCCTACGGCACGGTCGGCATCATCGCCCTGACCCTGGGCGGCCTGGCCGGCGGCTGGCTGATCTCGCGCCTGGGGCTAAAGCGCTGCCTGTGGCTGATGGTGTTCGCGATCCACCTGCCAGACCTGGTGTTCGTGTACCTGTCGCAGACCCAGCCGACCGACCTGGTGACGGTGTCGGCCTTCCTGGCGCTCGAGCAGTTCGGCTACGGCTTCGGCTTTACCGCGATGATGATGTATATGATCATGGTGGCTGACGGTCCCAATAAAACTGCGCACTACGCGATCTGCACCGGCCTGATGGCGCTGGGCATGATGGTGCCGGGCATGTGGAGCGGCGACCTGCAAGAGTATCTCGGCTACAAGCACTTCTTCATCTGGACCTGCCTGGCGACGGTCCCCGCCTTCATCGTGGCGGCGCTGGTGAAGATCGATCCCGGGTTCGGGAAAAAATAAGGGCCATGGTCGACGCACCGGTGCGCCTGACATCGCTCGACGCCTTCCGCGGCTTCACCATCGCCGCGATGGTGCTCGTGAATAATCCGGGCGACTGGAGCCACCTGCATGCGCAGCTCGCGCATGCGGCCTGGCATGGCTGGACGTTCACCGACACGATCTTCCCGTTCTTCCTGTTCATCGGCGGCGTCGCGATGGCGCTGTCGCTGGGCCGCCTGGCCGCGGCTGGCGCCGATAAACCGCAACTGCTCGTCAAGCTCGCCAAACGCGCCTTTCTCATCTTCCTGATCGGCTTCCTGCTCAACCTGATCCCGCGTTTCGACTTCGAGACCGTGCGCATTCCCGGCGTGCTGCAGCGGATTGCGCTGTGCACGCTGCTGGCGGCGCCGCTGGTGGTCTACCTGACCTGGCGCGGCCAGGCGCTCGCCATTCTTGTGCTGCTGGCGCTGTACAGCGTGTCGATGCTGGCCGTGCCGGTTCCCGGCATCGGCGCCGGTGTGCTCGCGCCGGGCCAGGACTTCGGCGCCTGGATCGACCGCACGCTGATGGATGGCCACCTGTGGGTGCAGGCGAAGACCTGGGACCCGGAAGGCCTGGTCTCGACCCTGCCGGCCATGTGCAGCCTGCTGTTCGGGGCGCTGGCCGGCCGGCTGCTGTTGTCGCGACTGGCGCGCGGCGAGCAGGTCGTGTGGCTGATGCTGGCGGGCCTGGCCTGCCTGGCGCTGGGTTCCACCCTGGACGCCATCCTCATGCCGATCAATAAAAGCCTGTGGACGCCGTCGTACTGCCTGTTGATGACCGGCTGGGCGCTGCTGGCCTTCGGCGCCAGCTACTGGCTGCTCGATGCCGCGCCATCATCAGCACTGCGCGAACGCATGGCGCGCCTCTGCACGCCCTTCGTCATCTATGGCATGAACGCGCTGTTCATCTTCGCTTTATCCGGCCTGGTCGCCAAGATGCTCGGCTTTATCAAGTTCACCCAAGCGGATGGCATCCAGCTCGCGCTCGGCCGACTCCTGTACGCGCCAATCGCGGCGCTGCCGCTGGACCCACGCAACACCTCATTACTGTACGCCATCGCCTTCAATGCCTGCATGTTCGCCATCGCCTGGTGGATGTGGCGGCGGCGCTGGTTCGTCAAAGTCTGAACAGGATACAAGGAGCCATTTTGCTTCCCAATATGAACAAACGCGCTTTCACGCTCGGCCTGGCCAGCGCCTTCGCCCTCGGCGGCCTGCTCGCCGGCTGCGGCACCAAGCCGCTCACCCGCACCGTGCCGGTCGCGGAAACCAGTGGCGGCGACGATCCGCCGGCCGCGCCGCGCGAGCTGCGCGCGGCCTGGGTTTCGACCGTCGCCAATATCGACTGGCCGAGCAAACCCGGCCTGACCTCGGCCAGGCAGCAGCAAGAGGCCATCGCCATCCTCGACCGCGCCAAGGCACTGAACCTTAATGCCATCGTGCTGCAGGTGCGCCCGTCGGCCGACGCGATCTATCCATCGAAGATCGAGCCCTGGACCGAGTACCTGAGCGGCGCGCAGGGCAAGGGGCCGCAGCCGGCCTACGATCCGCTGAAATTCTGGATCGACCAGGCGCATGCGCGCGGCCTCGAGCTGCATGCCTGGTTCAACCCCTATCGCGCGCGCATGGATGCGGCGCGTTCGCAATCGGCGCCGAACCACATCACCAATGCCAATCCCGACGTCGTCAAGCGCTATGGCAAGTTCATGTGGATGGACCCGGGCGAGCCGGCGGCCGCCAAGCAGACCATGGACGTGATCCTCGACGTCGTGCGCCGCTACGACATCGACGGCGTGCACATCGACGATTACTTCTATCCCTACCCGATCGAGGCCACGCCGGCGGTGGCCGGCAATGCCGCGGCGCTGGACGGGCGCACCGCCAAGGCCGAACTGGACTTCCCGGACGATCCGGCCTGGCAGCGTTATCTGACCAGCGGCGGCCAGCTCGAGCGCGCCGACTGGCGCCGCGACAATGTGAATCGGCTGATCGAGGCCATGTACAAGGGTATCCACGCCGAGAAGAGCTGGGTGCGCTTCGGCATCAGTCCCTTCGGCCTGGGCCGCCCGGATCGCCGTCCGCCCGGCATCGTTGGCTTCTCGCAATACGACAAGCTGTACGCCGACGCCGAGCTGTGGCTCGAGAAGGGTTGGCTCGACTACTTCGTGCCGCAGCTGTACTGGCCGATCAAGGGGCCGGCCCAGGCCTATGACGTGCTGCTCGATTACTGGATCGGCCAGAACCCGATGGGCCGCCACATCTGGCCCGGCCTGTTCACCAGCCGCATCGGCGCGCCGACCCGCGACTACCAGCCCGACGAAGTGCTGCAGCAGGTCAGCGTGACCCGTTCGCGTCCGCGCGCCACCGGCCACATCCACTTCAGCATGGTGGCCCTGATGCAGAACCGCAAGGGCATCAGCGACCAGCTGCGCGCGAGCCGCTACACGGGCCAGGCGCTGGTGCCGGCCACGCCGTGGCTGGGCAGCGCGCGTCCCGGTACGCCCGCGATCAAGGCCACGCGCGGGGCGAAATCGGTCGACCTGAGCCTGAAGGCGGGCAAGGGCAATGCGCTGTACGCGATCTGGGCCCGCCACGGCGGCGAATGGCGCTTTGCCGTGGCGCCGGCCGCGCGCGCGACCTGGACGGTGTCGGACGACGACCGCCTCGGCCCGGCCGAGATCGTCGTGGTGAGCGCGGTCGACCGCCTCGGCAACGAGGGTGAGCGCGTGCGTGTGTGGTCGAAACCATAATGCAGGTAGCATCCCGGTATGCCGACTGATCGAGACAATTTGCGCAAGGCAGGCTTTGGACCCGGCCTGGGCATCGACGCCGGCGGCACCCAGACCCGCTGGGCGCTGGCGGCGCCGGGCGGCGCCATCCTGGCCGAGGGCATGGTCGCCGGGCTGTCGGCCTTGCAGATGGCCACGCCCCACGGCCGCGAAGCCGTGCGCACCACCTTCGAGGAGCTGGCGGCGGCGGTATTGCAGTACGCGAATCCGGTGCGGGTGCAGGCTGGCCTGACGGGCTTTGGCGGCGACGGCGAACTGCTGCAGGGCTGGCTGGCGGCACTGCTCGGGGTGGCGCCGAGCGCGGTCGTCCTGTGCAACGACATCGAGATCGCCTACCGCGCCAGCTTCGCGCCGGGAGAGGGCTACCTGGTGTATGCCGGCACCGGCTCGATCGGCGCCTTCATCGACGAACAGCATGTCTTCCACCGCGCCGGCGGCCGCGGCGTGGTGCTGGACGATGGCGGCGGCGGCTTCTGGATCGCGCGCGAGGCGCTGCGCCATATCTGGCGCAACGAAGACGAACGGCCCGGCTGCTGGCAGGATTCGCCGATGGCGCACGCCGTGTTCGAGCACATCGGCGGCGCGGACTGGGCCCAGTCGCGCCAGTTCATCTATCACAGCGAGCGCGGGACGGTCGGCAAGCTGGCGCTGGCCGTCGCCGCCAGCGCTGACCGCGATCCGGCGGCGCATGCCATCCTGGTCGACGCGGGCCGCGAACTGGCGCGCCTGGCGTCGGCGCTGATTGCGCGCTTCGGTCTGCGCCCCGTGGCGCTGGCCGGCCGCGCCGCCGAGCTGCATCCCGTCATCGCCGAGACCATGCGTGCGGCGCTGCCTGCCGCTACCGCCTTCAGCCGCACCGGCATGCGCGCCCACCACGCCGCCGCACGGCTGGCGCTGGCCTGAACAACAAGAACCCACCGAGGAGAACACCATGAAATCGATCGCCGCCTTACTTGCCCTGACCGTGCTGGCGGGCTGCTCCACCACCCCGCGCTACGACACCACTTATGACGCGAAAGGCCAGTCGAGCCGGGCGCGCTTCCTGGTGCTGCACTACACGGTGGCCAACACGCCAGCCTCGATCAAGATCCTGACCGAGAAAGAGGTCAGCTCGCACTACCTGCTGACCGACGAGGCGACGCCCAGGATCTACCGCCTGGTCGACGAGAACCGCTCGGCATGGCATGCGGGTAACTCGAGCTGGAAGAACTACACCCAGCTGAACAACAGCTCGATCGGCATCGAGATCGTCAACGCCGGCTGGAAAGATACGCCAACGGGCCGCGTCTACGCGCCGTTTCCGCAGTCGCAGGTCGACGCCCTGGTCCCGCTGGTGAAGGACATCGTCCAGCGCCACGGCATCGCACCCGAGAACGTGCTGGGCCACAGCGATATCGCGCCCTTGAGGAAGCAAGACCCGGGTCCGCAATTCCCGTGGCAGCGCCTGGCGCAAGAGGGCCTGGTCTTGTGGCCCGACGCCACCCGCGTGGCGGCCGTGCGCCCCGCCTTCGATGCCCTGCTGCCCGACGTCGCCTGGTTCCAGCGCAAGCTGGCCATGCATGGTTTCGGCCTGGTGCAGAGCGGCGTATACGATGAAGCGACCCGCACCACCCTGGCCGCCTTCCAGATGAAATACCGCCCGCTCGATATCGCCGGCAATCCGGACGCCGAGACGGCCTCGCTGCTGGAAGTGCTGACCACGCCGGCCGGCACGCCGCCGCCGCCGATGCCGGTCATCCCGGCGGTGCCGGCGCAGCCGCAGCCGCAGCCATGGCCGCCGGCACCGGCCCCGACGCCAGTGCCAATGCCAGTACCGGCGCCCGTACCGGCCCCGGAGCCGCTGCCGGGTGCGCTGGAAAACATCCCGCCGACCGCGCCGGTGCCGTCGCCGGTGCCCGCCACGCCGCCGGTGAACACGCCGTGACCCATCGCCGTACAGCAATTTTCGCTGTATCCTTCGCCAATCCGCCCTGTGCGTATGCGGGGCGGGTTTTTACTGAAGGGTAAAGCAATGCGTCTGCGTCATATCGAGGTGTTCCACGCCATCATGCAAGTCGGCACCATCAGCGGCGCCGCCCAGGTGCTGCATATCTCCCAGCCGGCGGTGACCAAGGTACTGCAGCATGCCGAGCTGCAGCTGGGCATGCCGCTGTTCGAGCGGGTGCGCGGCAAGCTGTATCCCAAGCCCGAGGCGCACCGCCTGTTCGCCGAAACCGAGAAACTGAACCGCGACCTGCAGGGCATCCGGCGCCTGGCCGCGAGCCTCAAGGGCCGCGCGGTCGAGACCGTGCGCCTGGTGTCGACGCCGACCATCGCGGTCAGTGTGCTGCCGGTCGGAATGACGGCCTGGCGCCGCGACTTTCCCGAGACCCGTTGCGAACTGGCCACACATCACACCAGCGAAATCGTCAACGCGCTGCGCCTGGGCGAAGCCGACCTCGCCCTGTCGCTGCAGGATCCGCGCCACCCCGGCATCGTGGCCGAGCCGATCGCCCACGGCTTGCTGACCGTGGTCGCCCCGAGCGGCACCTGGAGCGCAGAAGAATGCAAGAGGCCGATCTCGGCCGAAGACCTGAGCGGCGAACTGATCGGCCTGGCCGACCGCGATCCGCTGGGCGAGATGGTGGTGGCGGCCTGCGAGGCGCAGGGCGTGCAGCCGGTGTTTCGCACCGTGGTGCAGACTTACCAGATCGCCCGCTCGCTGGTCGAAGCCGGCGCCGGCACGGCGATCCTCGATCCCTTCACAGCCGCCTCGGCCGCGCCCAACAAGGTGCAGTGCCGCCAGTGGTCGCCGTCGATCCCGGTGCACCTGTACCTGCTCACCGCCAGCCATTCGCCCTTGTCGCACGGGGCGCGCGAGCTGGCCAACTGCATCGGCGCGACCGCGCGCGCCTGTCTTGAAACCACGTAAATGAACCTTACCCTCGCCAGCGAGGACATCGCCGCCAGCCCGGATTTCCGCCATTTGAACAGCATCGCCGGCATCCGGGTCGACCTGCGCTATGCCACGCCCAACAACTTCGTCGGGCGCGACCTGTATTCGCCGTATGACTGCGCCTGGTTGCACGTCGAAGCAGCGGCGGCGCTGGAACGCGTGGTGGCCTGGCTGGCGTCGCGCCGCCCCGACCTGACGCCGCTGGTGCTCGACGCACTGCGTCCCCAGCGCGTGCAGCAGCAATTGTGGGATGCGCTCGAGGGCACCGAGCTGCGGCTGTACCTCGCCAATCCGGTGCGCGGCTCGATCCATTCGTATGGGATGGCGCTCGACCTCACCCTGGTCGATGCCGACGGCGTCGAACTGGACATGGGCACCGGCTTCGACGACATGACCGAGCTGTCGCACCCGGCGCTCGAAGAGGGCTTCGTGCTGGCCGGTGAGCTCAGCGAACAGCAGCTGGCCAACCGCCGCCTGCTGCGCGAAGCGATGCTGCAGGCGGGCTTCCTGGGCATCAATACCGAGTGGTGGCACTTCGACTGCGGCGACCGCGAGCTGGTGCGCCGCACGTTCCGGCGGGTGCTATAGCCGCATAAGACCGGTCATCGGTCCGGTGCGCCCGCCAGCTCGATCGATTCGACCCGGTTGCGGCCGTGGCGCTTGGCCACGTACAGCTGCCGGTCGGCGGCCAGGATCAGGTCGGGCAGGGTGATGCCCAGCCCGGGACGGGAGAAATCGAAGGCCGCCACGCCGAAGCTGGCGCTGGTCGGCACCGGTTCGCCGTCGACGGTCGTATTGCTGGCGGCGAAGGCGGCGCGCATGCGCGCGGCCAGCGCCACGCCGCCCGCCAGGCCGGTTTCGGGCAGGATCAGCAAAAATTCCTCGCCGCCGTAGCGCACCACCGCATCGACGCCCTGGCGCGTCATCCCCAGCAGCAGGGCGGCGAAGCCCTGGATCACGGTATCGCCCTGGTGGTGGCCGAAGGTGTCGTTGATGTGCTTGAAATGGTCGATATCGCACAGCACGACCGACACCGGATGGCCGAAGCGCCGCGCCCGCGCCAGCTCGGCGCCGAGCAGGTGGTCGTTCAGGTAATGGCGGTTGTAGCAGCCGGTGAGCTGGTCGCGCTCGGCCAGCCGCTTCAGTTGCGTCTGGAGGCGGAATTCCTCGCGCGCCACCCGGTTGAAGCGGCGCGCCGCCAGGATGCCGAAGGTATTGATCATCGCCAGCAGCATGCCCATCGTGAGCAGGTCGGCCATCGGGCGCGGCGGCAGCATGAAGTGCACCAGCGCCAGGAACACGATCACGCCGCCGGTCGCGATGGCGGTGGCATAGGCCAGCCGGTTCGGGATATACAGGTAGATCACGACCTGGATCACCACCATCGACAGCGCATGCCAGTGCACCTCGTTCGGGCGCGCCAGCGCGACCACCATGAAGCACAGCAGTGACAGGAATTCGGCGCTCGAGGCGGCCAGCCGCGTGCCTGCTACCGTCAGCGGACGGCGATAGGCCAGCCAGGCCCCGGTGCCGCCGATGAGCGCGACGCCCAGGCGCGCGGGGAGGGTATCACGCAGCGCGGCGTCCAGCCCAAGTGCCGCGATATCGGTCAGGAAGAACAGCTGGAAGAAGATGACGCAGAACAGCAGCGTGAAGCCGAGCAGCGAGCGTGTGCGCGGCAACTGGCTGGTCAGGAATTCGGTCTCGTCCGCGGTGCGCGCGAATTCTCCGGTCAGTGGGTGGAATTTCATGAATGATCAGGACGGCCAATCTCGACGGTCGGCATCGCGTCCTGGGGAGGCGGAAACCGGGAGCGTGGGACACGCGCCTGGCCGCTATTGTGTCAGCTTTTGCTATCGAAAACTAACGAATTATAGTAATTCGACAGTTACCTTGTCTCGATAGCAATATTCGCCTGTACATTCCCGGGTCAGGGCGCGAGCGGCGCCGTTGCCGCCGGCGCGCCGGAGCGCGCCACCCAATCCACCAGCGTATCGAGCACCGCGCGCCCGCGGCCATTGCCGCTTTGCTCGCTATTGATCATCGCCACGAATACGCAAGACACGCCGTTCGCGTCCGGCACATAGCCGGCCAGCGCCGTCACATTGCGCAGGCTGCCGGTCTTGAGGCGCGCGCGGCCGGCGGCGGGGCTGTCCTGCAGGCGGCGGCGCATGGTGCCGTCGACCGCGCCGATCGGGATGCTGGCCTGGAATTCCGGCGCCCACGGGCTGTGCAGGCCGGCCTGCAGCAGCCGCGCCATCTGCCGGGCGCTGATGCGTTCGATGCGCGACAGGCCCGAGCCATTGTCGATCACGAAGCCGGTGTCGTCGACCTGCCGCTCGCGCAGCCAGCCGCGCACGGCGGCGTCGGCGCGTGCGAAGGTCGATTCTTCGGCCAGCGGCAGCGCCAGGCTGCCCGCGACCGGATCGGCCTGCAGGCTGCCCAGGCTCAGGAACAGGGTGCGCGCCAGCGCATTGTCGGACGGTTTGTTGATGTCGCGGACCAGCTCGGGCAACTGGCGCGACACATGGGCCGCGAGCAGGCGCGCATCGGGCGGCGTGGCGCCGGTGATGGTGCGGCCGCTCAGCACGCCGCCGCCGTCGCTCCAGGCCTGGCGCACGAGGCGGCCGACATAATCGTCGCGATCCAGCACATTGACGCCATAGCTGCGGTTGCAGTTCTTTGGGAAGGTGCCGCGCAAGACCACCTTGATGCGGCCATCGGGCTCGCGCCGCGTCTCGGGCAGCTTCCAGCCGTTTTCCCATTGCGGGCATTCGGCATCGACCAGCATCATCTCGGACGTCACCGAGACCCGTTCCAGTTCCGGATGCATGCGCAGCTGCAGGGTTGACGCGGTCGAGCGCATGTCGAGCTGCAGCATGTTCTTGTTGACCAGCAGGGCGTCGGGAATCACGTTGTAATACGCTTCCGGCGATTCGTCGAAGGGCGGCAGGCCGACATCGATCCGCGCCGGCTGGAACAAGCCACGGTCGAGCACCAGGTCGCCCTCGATGCGCCGGATCCCGTCGTAGCGCAGCGCGCGCAGCATGTCGGCGATATGTTCGCCCGAGAGGTCGGCATCGGCGCCGCCCTTCAGGTACAGGCTTCCGCGCAGTACGCCGTCCTCGACCTGGCCCGCGGTGCGCAGTTCGGTGCGGCCGCGGAAGGCGGGCCCCAGGCGCTCCAGGCCGACCAGGGTCGTCACCAGCTTCATGGTCGATGCCGGCTGCATCGGCAGGCCGGCCCGGTGTTCCAGCACGGTGGCGTCGCCGCGCAGCACCAGCACCCCGATCTCGTCCTGCGCGATGCCGTTCTGCTGCAACGCCTGGGCCACCGCTTGCGGCAGCTGGGCGTGGGCGAACGCGATGCTCGAAAAGAGGGCGAGGGCGAGTGCTGGACGTCGGAGCATGCTGTTCCTTTAACCGAAGAAGAGATAGGCGACGAAGATGGCCGCGACGATGCCGATCAGGTCGGCCAGCAGGCCATAGCTGACCGCATAGCGGGTCTTGCGGATGCCGACCGACCCGAAATACAGGGCGATGATGTAGAAGGTGGTGTCCGATGCGCCTTGCAGCACGCTCGCCAGGCGGCCGACGAAGGAATCGACGCCATAGGTGTTGATCGCATCGATCATCATGGCGCGCGCGCCGCTGCCCGAGAGCGACTTCATGAGCGCGGTCGGCAGCGCGCCGACGAAATCGGTCTGCAGGCCGAGGGCGCCGAATACCCAGGCGAAGCCACTCACGATCAAGCCGAGGATGCCCGAATTGCGCACCACGCTGATGGCGACGATCATGCCGACCAGGTAGGGGATGATCTTGATCGCGGTCTCCACGCCGCCCTTGGCCCCTTCGATGAAGGCGTCGAACACGTTGACCTTCTTGACCAGGGCCCCGGTCATGAAGGCGGCGATCACCGAGAACAGCACCATGTTGGCGACCACGGTCGACACCAGCTGGATCTGCTCCTTGTCCAGGAAATACGTGAAGCTGAACACCATCGAGGCGATCAGCGCGGCGGTGCCGCCGATCCAGGCGAACACCACCGGGTCGAGCATATTGATGCGCTGGCGGATGCCCACCGCGATGATGCTGAAGATGGTGGCGGTATAGGTCGCGATCAGGGTCGGGATGAAGATATCGGCCGGATTGGCGGCGCCCAGCACCGCGCGCTGGGCCATGACGGCCAGCGGGATGATGGTCAGGCCCGAGGTCTGGATCACCAGGAACATCAGCTGGGCGTCGCTGGCCTCGTCCTTCTTCGGATTGATCGACTGCAGGCTCTCCATCGCCTTCAGGCCGAACGGGGTGGCTGCGTTGTCCAGGCCCAGCATATTGGCCGAGAAGTTCATCACCATATGGCCGTTGGCCGGGTGATCCTTCGGCACGCCGGGGAAGATGCGCGAGAAGAAGGGCGCGATCACGCGCGCGAACAGATTGATGGCGCCGGCCTTTTCGCCGACATTCATGATCCCGAGCCAGAAGGTCATCACGCCGGCCAGCGGCAGGGCGATGTCCATCACGGCCATCTTGGCCGAGTCGAAAGTGCCGTCGATGATGCGCTTGAAAATCTCGGTATCGCCGAGGAACAGCCACTGGAACAGCGCTGCGAGGAAGCCGACAAGGAAGAAGCCTGTCCAGATGTAATTGAGTGCCATGTAGTAGGTCGCTGCTGGGTATCGCACGATTGTGCAGCGGTAAATGGCTAAGGGCAAGCAAGGTGGATGAAAGAATGCAGCCGCACCATGTTTAAAAGTTATGAGCGTTGCTTGCGGATGGCTGCACGGCCTATGATACGCAACGCCCAACAGGACCTGCCGTCATGACATTCCGCTACGCCGCCGCCCTCGTATTCACCCTGTCCTGCCTCGGTGCGCAGGCGGCCCAGGAACAGGCGCAGCCGCAGCCGGTACTGCAGCCGAAGCAGAAAGTGCTGCGCATGTTCCTGTCCACCAGCGAAACCGGGCTCGACCCTGCGGTGGCGTCCGACAACGCCACCCTGTCGCTGCTGGAAAACCTGTTCGATCCGCTGCTGCGCTACGACTACCTGGCGCGCCCGGCCAGGCTGCGCCCGAACACGGCGACCGCGATGCCCGAAGTCAGCGCCGACGGCCTGACCTATACCTTCCGCATCCGCCCGGGCATCCATTTCACGCCCGACCCGGCCTTCAAGGGCGTGAAACGCGAAGTGACCGCCGCCGATTATGTGTACAGCCTCGAGCGTCTGCGCGACCCGTCGCTCAGGTCGCCCTGGTCGTATATGGTCGAAGGCAAGCGGGCCGAGGCCGTCGACCGCTATACGCTGCGCATCCGCCTGGCCGCGCCCGACAACAACTTCCTGTTCTATCTCGCGACCCCGGCCACCGGCGTGGTGGCGCGCGAAGTGATCGAGGCCTATCCGGGCCAGGCCGGCAACCATCCGGTGGGCACGGGACCGTTCATGATTGGCGAATGGAAGCGCAGCGACCGCATCGTCCTGCTGGCCAACCCGTATTCGACGGCGGTGTTCACCGCCACGCCGGGCGACAACCCCGAAGACCGGGCCATCGCCGCCGCCCTGGACGGAAAACGCCTGCCGCGGGTGGCCCGGATCGACGTCAAGATCGCCGAGGAATTCCAGGGCCGCATGCTGGGCTTCCTGAACGGCGAATACGATTACCTCGAGCAGATTCCCGAATCGATGACCGAGATGGTGGTGCACGACGGCGCCCTGAAGCCCGGGCTGGCGGCGCGCGGCATCGTGTTGTCGCGCTTCCCCGTGCTGCAGACCTACTATATGTGGATGAACATGAACGACCCGGTGGTCGGCGGCTACGGCAAGGGCGCGGTGGCGCTGCGGCGCGCGATCTCGCTGTCGTACAACAGCGCCGAGGACATCGCACTGCTCAAGAAGGGTTTCGCGATCAAGGCCGAATCGCCGCTGCCGCCCAATGTGCTCGGCTACGACCCCAATTACCGCAGCCCCGTGCCCTACGACCCGGCCCTGGCCAATGCGCTGCTGGACCGCCATGGCTACGGCGGACGCGATCCCGACGGATTTCGGCGCGCGCCCGGCGGCAAGCCGCTGACCCTGACCATGCATAGCGAAGCCACCGTCGGCGGCCGCCTGCGCGACGAGCTGTGGCGAAAATGCCTGAACGCGATCGGCCTGCGCGTGGTGTTCAAGTCGGACAAGAAGACCGAGATCATCAAGGCCTCGCGCCTGGGCACGGTCCAGATGTTCGAGAGTAACTGGATCGCCGACTTCCCCGACGGCGACAATTTCTACCAGCTGCTGTACGGCCCCAACGCGGGCCGTGCCAACTATGCCCGCTTCAACCTGCCCGAGTACAACGTGCGCTACGAAAGGGCGCGCATGCTCAGCGATGGTGCACAGCGCAATAAGCTGTATTTCGAGATGAACCAGCTGATCCACGCCTATAACCCATGGGTCCCATTGACCCATGTGCTGTCTGGCGACCTGCGTCATCCGTGGCTGAAAAACTACAAACGACATCCGGTCGAATTCACGACCTGGCGTTACCTCGATGTCGATGTTGCGCAAAGAGCACGTGGTGCCAGAGGCAAGCGTTAGATTTCGTTAGTTTTTCCTAAATAAAATATTCCCGCTGGTTATACTGCCCTCTGGATAATTCATTGGCACCTGCGAAATTTGTGGGCGTACTCTGAAATCAGAACATAACGTAATGCTAAGAGCGAACTAGCCATTACGAAGAGAGCAGGCCAGGCGTGCACCTTGCAGTGCACCAATCTGGCCCAAGACCGCCAAGGGAAACGTTAGGAGAAACACGGTGAAATTGAAAAAACTGGCACAGTTGATGGCCCTCATGGGCGTGGCCGCCCCGATCGTGGCGCAAGCCCAGGCACAAAGCGAGGCGCCGATGCAGCGGGTGGAAATCACCGGCTCGAGCATCAAGCGCATCGCCAAGGAAGGTGCGCTGCCGGTTGAAATCATTTCGCGCAAACAGCTCGAAGACCAGGGCATCGTGACGGCCGAGCAGCTGATCGCCACCCTGAACGTGAACGGCAACGGCTCCGACAACCTGGCGTCGAACGCCGACGTGACGTCCGGCGCCCAGCGCGGCAACAACGGCGCCTCGAGCGCCAACCTGCGCGGCCAGGGTTCCGATTCGACCCTGGTCCTGCTCAACGGCCGCCGCGTCGCGACCCACGGCATGAAAGGTTCCGCGGTGGACCTGAACTCGATCCCGATGGCGGCGGTCGAGCGCGTCGAAGTGCTCAAGGACGGCGCCTCGGCCGTCTACGGCACCGACGCGATCGGCGGCGTGATCAACTTTATCCTGCGCAAGAACTACAAGGGCCTGGAAGCCCAGGCCTTCACCGACGTGACCGAAGCGGGCGGCGGCGAGATCGGCCGCGCGACCCTTACCGGCGGCTGGGGCGACCTCGATACCCAGGGCTGGAACGTGCTGGTGACGGCCGCCCACAGCGAGAACAAGGCGCTGCGCGGCGACCAGCGCGATTTCGTGAACACCTTCCAGCCGAACCGCGGCGTGTCGGTCGATACGCGCGGCACCCCAAGCGGCAATATTTTCGCGACGACGCTGGGTCCGTCCCTGCTGTCGCCAACCGGCACCGGCCCGACCCTGCCGGGCGGAAACGTGGCCTTCAACGGCATCAGCCTGCTCGACCTGCCGGGCGGCCCCGGCTGCGACAGCATCGACGGCATGGGCGCCTACGACGAGAAGCTGTGGGATTCGCCCGGCTCGGCCTATGGCTGCGCCTGGGATACCGGCCGCGCCGCGGTGCTGCAGCAGCCGGTCAAGAATTCCAATGCGCTGGCACGCGCGACCTTCCGCCTGGGCGAGCATGAATTCTTTGCCGAAGGCGTGGGCTCGCGCGTCGAAGTGGCCAAGCGCTTCTCGCCGAACCAGATTTCGCCGTCGGCCTCGACCTTCGGCCCCAGCTCCTTCTATCCAAGCACCGGCGCCGCCTACAACGATGTGTATAACGCGCTGGTCAAGGTGTTCCCGGGCATTTCGGCCAACTACGGCCTGCCGATCGCCTACCGCTGGCGCTGCATGGAGTGCGGCAACCGCGAGATCGAGACCGAGACCAAGGCCGGCCGCGTGCTGGTCGGGGCCGACGGTCCGTTGAACCTGTTCGGCAAGCGCTACGACTATCGTGTGGGCCTGTCGCGCGCCTTCAGCGAATCGGATTCGACGCTGGGCACCGGCTACAACTACACCAGGGCGCTGGCCGACGTGCTCGGTTCGGGCATCGTGAATCCCTTCCTGCTGCCGGGCCAGACCCAGAGCCAGGAAGCGATCGATGCGATCCGCGCCACGTCGGCCGCCGGTGTGGTGATGTATGGCGGCAAGGTGACCATGACCCAGTTCGACGCCGCGATCTCGGGCGAACTGTTCAACCTGCCGGCCGGCCCCGTGCTGGCCGCACTCGGCACCGACCTGCGCCGCGAGGAATACAAGTTCAACGGCGACCGCCGCGCCGCCAATGAACGTCCGGCGATCCTGAACGCGCCGTTCGACGACGTCAATGCGCTGGACCAGGTCAAGCGCGACATCAAGGCGATCTACGCCGAGGTGCTGGTGCCGGTGACCCAGGCGCTGGAACTGACCTTCGCCATCCGTCGCGATGACTACACGGGCTTTGGCGCGACCACCAATCCGAAGGTCTCGTTCCGTTACCAGCCGATCCCGCAACTGATGTTCCGCGGTTCGTACAATGAGGGCTTCCGCGCGCCGTCGTTCAACCAGCTGTTCAATGGCCTGACCGAGTCGCCGTACGCCGGCAAGGACCTGGCCGATCCGGCCACCTGCCCGAGCGGCCGCGTCGACAGCACGATCGCCGGCTGCCAGGCTGTCAACCCGGTCACTGTCACCGGCGGCAAGGATACGCTGGGACCTGAAACGGCCAAGCAGGCCAGCCTGGGCGTGGTGTTCGAGCCGACCAGCTACTTCTCGGCCAACGCCGACCTGTGGGAGATTCGCAAGGAAAACACGATCGATTCGTTCAACGTGGCGACCATGGTGGAGAACTACAACCTGTTCCAGGAGCAGTTCATCCGCGACCAGGCCGGCAACCTGGTGGTGATCGACCAGCGCTGGCTCAATGCCGGCGAGCGCATCACGCGCGGCGTCGAAGTCGGCGCCCGCCTGAACGGCAAGTTCAGCACCGGTTCGGTCTGGAGCCTGGGCATCGACGGTTCGCGCCTGCTCGAGAAGAAATCGCGCGCCACCCGCAACGCCGAATTCGGCGAGAGCGAAGTGGGCCGCTTCCTGTTCACCGGCGACCTGGGCCTGAAGTGGAAGCACAGCGCCTATGCGACCTACAAGTACGGCAACTGGAGCGGCATGCTGCAGAACATCTATCGTTCGGGCTACGACGACCAGGTGCTGCCGGGCGTGGCCAGCGGCCGTGTGACGCCGTCGAACTACCAGCGCAAGGTCGACGACTACTCGATCTTCAACCTGTCGGTGAACTATACGGGCTTCCAGAACCTGACCCTGACCGCGGGTGTCAAGAACCTGCTCGACGAAGATCCGCCGTTCGCGATCACCTACGACAGCAATACCGGCGCCGGCAGCAGCTGGGAACCGCGGGTTGCCGATCCGCGTGGCCGCTCGTTCACCCTGATGGCCAACTACAAGTTCTTCTGATTGCTCTACACTGAGGGCCCGCGCCGCGGCAGGTTTCGACCTCCCGGTGCGGGCCGTTTTTCTTTTGGAGCGCCACCGCACGCATGAAGATCAGCCGCCGCAGTTTTGGCGCCATCGCCGCCGCCTTGTCCTTGCCCACGTTTGCCGCAGCACGTCCGCATTCCCCACGTCCTATGAAGAAACTGATCAAACCTCCTCGCTTGCGCCAGGGGGATACCGTCGGCCTGATCGCGCCCGGCGGCTACACGAGCGACCGCTCCATCGAGAAGGCGGTGCGCAATATCGAGGCGCTGGGCTTTCGCGTCAAGCAGGGCGCGTATCTGCGCGAGGTGTTCGGCAACTATGCGGGGTCGAGCGAGCAGCGCCTGGCCGACCTGCACGCGATGTTCGCCGACCCCAAGGTCAAGGCGATCTGGCCGATCCGCGGCGGCTCGGGCTGCATCTCGCTGCTCGCCGGGCTGGACTACGACCTCATTCGCCGCAATCCGAAGGTCCTGATCGGATACTCCGACATCACGGCGCTGCACCTTGCGATCTACAAGCAAACCGGCCTGGTGACCTTCCACGGGCCGGTGGCCTCGTCGACCATGACGCCGTATTCGACGCAGCACATGATGGCGGTGCTGACCGAGCCGCAGGCCAGCTACACGATCCCGATGTCATCGGAGAATGCCGAGCGTGCGCCCAGCGAACCGCATTTCGGCGTCCACACCTTCACCCACGGTGTAGCGACCGGCCCGCTGATGGGCGGCAACCTGTCGCTGGTGGCGGCGCTGGCCGGCACGCCGTATGCGGCCGACATCAGGGACAGCATCCTGTTCCTGGAAGAGGTCAACGAGGCGCCGTACCGTATCGACCGCTGGATGACCCAGCTCGACCTGGCGGGCGGCTTCAGGAACGCGGCGGCGCTGGTGGTCGGCATCTGCGAAAACTGCGGGCCGGAGCACGAGGACATCTCGCTCACGCTGGAGCGCACGCTGGGCCTGCACCTGCATCCGCTGACCATCCCGGCGGTGTCGGGCTATTCGATCGGTCACATCCGCAACCAGTTCACCCTGCCGATGGGAATCCAGGCGCGGATCGATACCCGCGCCCAGACGATCACCTTGCTGGAGTCCGCGGTTACCTGACCCGCCGGCTCATCATGACCGAGCCGTGCGATTCGCCGTCGATACGATACAGGTCGGGCACTTCGCCGGTGACGACGAAGCCGGCGCGCTCGTACAGCCGGCGCGCGGCGAGGTTCACCGTCAGCACATCCAGGTCGACCCATTCGAGCGGCGGCGTCGCGCCGGCCCAGGCCAGCGCCGTCTCGACCAGTTGGCGGCCCAGTCCAAAGCGCCGATAGTCGCGGTGTACACCCATGCCAAGCAGTGCCCGATGGCGCGAGGCCGGATCGGACCGCGCGCGCAGGTCGACGTGGCCGGCGATCGCGCCCAGCGTATCGAGTGCGATCCACATATGACGCCAGCCCGGCTGGCCGAACGGCACCGAGAAGCTGGCGGCGAAGGCCGCCGCCTTTTCGGGCGGCACGCGTGACGCAAGGCGCGACAGCGGCTGGAACAAGGGCATGCCGTCACGCCCGTTCTCCTGGAGCTGGTCGTCGAGATACTGGAAAAGCTGCGCCAGCCGCTCGGGCGCCAGCGGTACGATCTGGAGGATGGGCAAGCTCACAGCGCGCGTGCGATCAGGATCTTCTGGATGTCGCTCGTGCCTTCATAGATCTGGCACACACGCACGTCGCGGTAGATGCGCTCGACCGGGAAGTCGGCCACATAGCCGTAGCCGCCGAACACCTGCATCGCGCTCGAGACGACGTTCTCGGCCATCTCGGACGCGAACAGCTTGGCCATCGCCGCCTCTTTCAGGCAGGGCAGGCCCGCATCCTTCATCGCCGCCGCATGCAGGATCAGCTGGCGCGCGGCCTCGATCTTCATCGCCATCTCGGCCAGGCGGAACTGCACCGCCTGGTGCTCGAAGATCGGCTTGCCGAAGCTCTCCCGTTCCTTCGCATAGGCCAGCGCCGCCTCATACGCGGCGCGCGCCATGCCGACCGATTGCGAGGCGATGCCGATACGCCCGCCCTCGAGGCCGGACAGGGCGATCTTGTAGCCCATGCCTTCCTCGCCGATCAAGTTCGCCGCCGGCACGCGGCAGTTGTCGAACACGATCTGCGCCGTGTCCGACGAATGCTGGCCCATCTTGTGCTCGATGCCGGCCACGATGTAGCCAGGAGTGTCGACCGGCACCCAGAACGCGCTGATGCCCTTCTTTCCGGCGGCCTTGTCGGTGACGGCCATGACGATCGCCACGTCGCCATGCTTGCCGCTGGTGATGAACTGCTTGGTGCCGTTGATGACGTAATAGTCGCCGTCACCGCCTTTTTCACGTACTGCCGTGGTGCGCAGCGCCGCCGCATCGCTGCCGGTATGCGGCTCGGTCAGGGCGAAGGCGCCCAGCAGCTCGCCTTGCGCGAGAGGACGCAGCCAGCGCTGTTTCTGTTCCTCGTTCGCGTACATCATGGCGATGCTGCATACCGGGCAATTGTTGACCGAGATGATGGTCGAGGTGCCGCCGTCGCCGGCCGCGATCTCCTCGAGCACCAGCGCCAGCGACACATAGTCGAGGCCCGCGCCGCCATATTGCTCTGGCACCGCCACGCCGAAGGCGCCCAGGGTCGCCAGCTCCTTGAGCTCTTCCTTCGGGAAGTGGTGCTCGCGGTCCCAGCGCGCGGCGTTGGGGGCGAGGCGCTCCTGCGCAAAGCTGCGCAGGGCGTCGCGGATCATCTGGTGTTCTTCGCTCAGGATCATGGTGTCTCGTGTGTTCTTGTATGTGGATGACGGCTCACCAGGCGATCGGCGCGCCGTCGTGGTTCAGGAAGCTGCCGTTGGCGCTGGCGTTCGCCTTCTCGAGCGTGGCGCGCAGGTCGCGCACGCTGTGTTCCGGCGTGAGGGCCGCGCCGGAACCGCCCATATCGGTCTGGACCCAGCCCGGATGGAAGGCGATGCAGGTCACGCCCTGCGCGCCATAGGTGATGGAGGCGTCCTTGAGCACGGAGTTGAGCGCAGCCTTGCTCGCGCGGTACAGGGTACCCTGGGTGTCGGACCGCTCGCCGATCGAGCCCATGCGCGAGGACAGCACGGCCAGCTTGCCGCGGGTGTCGGCCAGCAGCGGGCCGACGATGGGGATCAGGCGCATCGCGGCCAGCACGTTGGTGTGCATGACGGCGTCGAATTCGGGACCGGTCGGGAAGCTGCCGTGGTCCGGGCCGTAGACGCCCGCCACCAGCCAGGCGCTGTCGATCTTTTCATCGTCCAGGCGCCAGCCCAGTGCGGCGATCGATTCGGCGCTCGTGACGTCCAGCTGGTGCGCCACCGCGCCCATGTGAACCAGCGCGTTGCAGTCTTCCTGCTTGCGCGCGGTGGCGATGACGCGCCAGCCATCCGCGCGGTATTGGCGGACCATTTCTTGCCCGATGCCGCGCGAGGCGCCGACGATCAATACGGTAGGCATGATGAACTCCTTGTGAACGATGTTTGAAAAGACGTCTTCAATGTTCGCATGGTTTGTTCATCATTGCCGCGCGCTGGTAGAAGGGATTACACCAGCTCGACCGCCATGGCGGTGGCTTCGCCGCCGCCGATGCACAGCGCGGCCACGCCGCGCTTGCCGCCGCTGCGCTTGAGCGCGCCGAGCAGGGTGACGACGATGCGCGCGCCCGAGGCGCCGATCGGATGGCCCAGCGCGCAGGCGCCGCCATGGACGTTGACCTTGCTGTGCGGGATGTCGAGGTCGCGCATGGCGGCCATCGGCACCGCGGCGAAGGCTTCGTTGATCTCGAACAGGTCGACGTCGCCGGCGGTCCAGCCGGTTTTCTTGAACAGCTTCTGCATCGCGCCGATCGGTGCAGTGGTAAACAGGTTCGGCTCTTGCGCGTGGGTAGCGTGGCCCAGCACGCGCGCGATCGGGGTGAGACCCAGCTCTTTTGCCTTCGATTCGCGCATCATGACCAGCGCGGCGGCGCCGTCGTTGATCGACGACGACGAGGCGGCGGTCACGGTGCCATCCTTTTTAAAGGCCGGCTTGAGCGACGGGATCTTGTCGACCTTGGCCTTGAGCGGACCTTCGTCCTTGTCGATCACGGTCTCGCCCGCGCGGCTGGTGACGGTAACCGGCGCGATTTCCCAGTCGAAGCCGCCGTCGGTGCTGGCGGCCTGCGCGCGCTTGACCGAGGCGATCGCGAACGCATCCTGCTCTTCGCGGGTGAACTGGTAAGTGGCCACGCACTCTTCGGCGAAGGTGCCCATCGAGCGGCCTTCGCCGGTTTTTTCGTTGCGCGAATAGGCGTCTTCGAGGCCGTCGAGCATCATGTGGTCGAACATCGGCGCGTGGCCGATGCGGTAGCCGCCGCGTGCCTTCGGGATCAGGTAGGGCGCGCCCGTCATCGATTCCATGCCGCCGGCGACCACGATGTCGGCGCTGCCGGCCACCAGCTGGTCGTGGGCGAAGATGGCGCTCTGCATCGCCGAGCCGCACATCTTGGACAGCGTGACGGCGCCGGTCGACATCGGCAGGCCGGCCTTGATCAGCGCCTGGCGCGCCGGGGCCTGGCCCTGGCCCGCCATCAGGCAGTTGCCGAAGTAGACGTGCTCGACCGACTCGGGAGCGACGCCGGCGCGCTCGACGGCGGCCTTGATCGCCACCGCGCCAAGGTCGCTCGCGGTCTTGGAAGAAAAATCGCCCTGGAAGGCGCCCATCGGGGTGCGCGCGGCGCCGACGATAACGACTGGATCGTTCATGGTGTTGTTCTCCTGATATACGTTACATGGTTTCGCCGAACAGCTCGCGGCCGATCAGCATGCGGCGGATTTCGCTGGTGCCGGCGCCAATCTCGTACAGCTTGGCGTCGCGCCACAGGCGGCCGACCGGGTATTCATTGATGTAGCCGTTGCCGCCCAGGGTCTGGATCGCCTCGCCCGCCATCCAGGTGGCTTTCTCGGCGCTGTACAGGATGGCGCCGGCGGCGTCCTTGCGCAGGGCGCGCACCTGCTCGGGCCCGGTGGCGCGGTCGCAGGCCTGGCCCACGGCATACACATAGGCGCGGCAAGCCATCATGGTCGAATACATGTCGGCGATCTTGCCCTGCATCAGCTGGAACTCACCGATCGCCTGGCCGAACTGCTTGCGGTCGTGGATATACGGCACCACCGCGTCCATGCAGGCCGACATGATGCCCAGCGGGCCGCCGGACAGCACGGTGCGCTCGAAATCCAGGCCCGACATCAGCACATTGACGCCCTTGCCGATACCGCCCAGCACGTTCTCGACGGGCACTTCGCAATCCTGGAACACCAGTTCGCCGGTGTGCGAGCCGCGCATTCCCAGCTTGTCCAGTTTCTGGGCGACCGAGAACCCTTTGAAACCTTTTTCGATCAGGAAGGCGGTCATGCCGCGCGGGCCGGCGTCGAGGTCGGTCTTGGCGTACACCACCAGGGTATCGGCGTCGGGACCGTTGGTGATCCACATCTTGCTGCCGTTCAGCACGTAGCGATCGCCCTTGAGGTCGGCGCGCAGCTTCATGCTGACCACATCGGAGCCGGCATTCGGCTCGGACATCGCCAGCGCACCCACGTGCTCGCCCGAGATCAGCCGAGGCAGATAACGACGTTTTTGCTCTTCGTTGCCGTTACGCTTGATCTGGTTGACGCACAGGTTCGAGTGGGCGCCATACGACAGGCCGACCGAGGCCGAGGCGCGCGAGATCTCTTCCATGGCGACGATGTGGGCCAGGTAACCCATATTGGCGCCGCCATATTCCTCGCTCACGGTGATGCCCAAGAGGCCCAGCTCGCCCATCTTCTTCCACAAGTCCATCGGGAACTGGTCGCTGCGGTCGATCTCCGCCGCGCGCGGCGCGATTTCGCTTGCCGCGAATTGTTGGACTGCTTCGCGCAGCGCGGCGATGTCTTCGCCATGGTCAAAGGTCAAGCCAGGAAGGTGCAGCATGTCGTCCTCACGGTGAACGGTGGTTGGGCAGATGGGACAGCCAATGAAGGAATATCATACTCGCCTGTTACGTTAACGTAAACGTCAACCATCTGCCGAAAAAAAGGCGGGAACCTCGGTTCCCGCCTTCAGGCTTCAGGCCGCGGCCGCGGCCGCCTTCTCGCCGCGGTCCGCGTCTTCGCTGAGCAGGCGGCGGCATTCGTCTTCGTGGGCCGCGATCTCTTCCAGTGCCATCTCGATATCGGCGCGCTGCTGTTCCAGCGTCAGCCGCTGCTGGCCCAGCACGCCCAGGAAGCGGTTGATCTGGGCCACGGTGTCCTTCGGCGACTCGTACATGTCGACGATGCTTTTAATTTCGGACAAGGTCAGGCCGAGGCGCTTGCCGCGCAGGGTCAGTTTCAGGCGGGTGCGGTCGCGCGGGGTATACACGCGGTTGCGTCCGCCCACGCCTTCGCGCATGGGGCTGAGCAGGCCCTGGTCTTCATAAAAACGGATCGCCCTGGCGGTGATGTCGAATTCGCGTGCCAGTTCGGCGATGGTATAGGTAGTAGGCATGAGTTTCAGGGCGGTTGGGAAACGATGGCGCGAATCGCTTAGAATCGAAAGCGAACCCACGGTTGCCGTTTACGTTAACTGTCTCGTCGCATTGTAGCGCGCTCCGCGCACCCGGAAAACGAAAGATTGCCATGAACGCCCTTGAAGCCCAGCTGGATTATCCCTTCGACGACACTATCCCCGCCCGCGGCGCCGTGCACGACATCGTGCCTGGCCTTCGCTGGGCGCGCATGCCATTGCCGTTTGCGCTGGATCATATCAATGTGTGGCTGCTGGAAGACGAGCTCGAGGGGCAGCGTGGCTGGAGCCTCATCGACACCGGCGCCGGGACCGACGCCACCCGCGCCGCCTGGGAGCAAGTGCTGGCCGAGGGCCTGGATGCCCAGTCGCTCGTGCGCGTGATCGCCACCCATTGCCATCCCGACCACGTGGGCCTGTCGGGTTGGTTGTGCGAGCGCTTCGATGCGCCGTTCTGGACTACTACGGGCGAGTTCGGCTTCATGCGCATGATGGCGGCGGCGCTGCCCGGCGTGGACGGGCCGTCGGCCATTCCCCACTTCGAGCGCCACGGATTGCTTGACGCAGCGATGCTGGACCAGATGCGCAGCCGCCGTAATTACTATCCTTCACTGGTGCCATCGGTACCGCAAGGTTATACTCGATTACAGGATGAGCAGGTCGTAAGGATTGGCCGGCACGACTGGCGCGTAATTACCGGCTTCGGCCATTCTCCGGAACACGCCTCGCTGTATTGCGCGGAGCTGAACGTGCTGGTGTCGGGCGATATGGTGTTGCCGCGCATCTCGACCAACGTTTCGGTGTTTGCGGTCGAGCCCGAAGGCAATCCGCTCCAGCTCTACCTCGATTCGCTGTCGAAGTTCGCCGGGCTGCCCGACGACGTGCTGGTGCTGCCTGCCCACGGCAAGCCGTTCCGCGGCCTGCACACCCGCATCGCCCAGTTGCGCGAACACCACTTAGCGCGCCTGGCCGAGGTGATCGAGGCCTGCGCCACGCCACAATCGGCGGTGGACATCGTGCCGATCATGTTCCGCCGGCCGCTCGATGCCCACCAGCTCAGCTTTGCACTGGGCGAGGCACTGGCCCACTTGCACAAGCTCTGGCGCGACGGCGAATTACGGCGGGTCAAAGGTAACGATGGCGTAATAAGATTTCAACAAATCTAACAATTAAATTGTAACCATTGGATACAATTTTTTTGGGACATGCATTCCAGTTATCTTGTCTAAGTAATGCTGCGTACACTTATTCATTTTGAATAATAGAATATTTAGTGAAAAACATCCTTTACTGTATTGCTGTTGGGTATTAGTTGCATTAGGCGTAAAAACTCTTAAAAAACCACATCATTGTTACATTTTAGTTGTATGATTTGGACCCCATGGCTTCTCATCCATAAGAGAGAAGAAGCCGCCCGTCCAGTCTATACAACCTAGTATCACGATGAACTCAACGAATGAACGGGAGAGCTTCAGCGAGCGTCTGCAGCAGGCCCTGAAAAACGCCCATTACTCGCCCGACAGCCCCACCCGCCTGGCCCGAGAATTTAATATCCGCTTCGAAGGTCGTCCGATCACGGTCCACGCAGCCCGCAAATGGCTGGTAGGTGAAGCCATTCCGACGCAAGAAAAGCTGCGCATGATCGCCCAATGGCTGGGCGTACCAGCCGATTGGCTGCGTTTCGGCGGCGCCGAGCAGGCCGCCAGCACCGATGCCGCCAACGGCGGCGCCCGCTTTGAGTCGGCCGACGTCAAGCTTATTGCAGATTTGCAACGCCTGGATGAACACCACCGCCAGCTGGCGCGCGAGTTCATCCGCATGCTGGTGCGCATGAATCACCAGAAGGCAGAGGCGAAGTAAGCCGGTTTCCTCGAGACTTGCACTTTTCGACATGCCGGCCGCACAAACGACCGCAGCTGGGTCATAATCTGTTCAGGTGGCAGCATGTTCGCCACCGCCCCAGGTCCACCCAGGAGCAGCTGACGCATGCGAAACAACTACGCCAATACCGCCCAGCTCAAGGATTTGATGACTGCGCCGCCAATGACGGCAGCGCGTCATGCCGAGGTCATGCGAGAGCGCAACGCCCGGCGACGAATGCTTGAAGAGGCGCGCGAGTTGAAGAAGTCCGAGGACAAGCAGTACGACGACAAGCGTTGAGCACAGCGCCGGCAGGACGCAGGCGCCGCGCTTTACACGTCTTGTTCGCCCTTCATGCCGCCCCAGCGGGCGGCTTGGGCATTCTCTATCCCTAATAAATCCACGACACGGTCGACCGTGTGCTCGACCATGTCCGCAATCGTCGCTGGCCGGTGATAAAAACTTGGCAGGGGAGGGAAGACGATGCCGCCCATTTCGGTCACGGCCGTCATATTGCGCAGGTGGGCCAGGTTGAAGGGCGTTTCGCGCACCATCAGCACCAGGCGCCGGCGTTCCTTCAGGACCACGTCGGCCGCGCGTGTCACAAGGTTGTCGGAAAGACCATGGGCCACCGCCGCCAGCGTTTTCATCGAGCAGGGGGCGATCACCATGCCGTCGGTCTGGTACGACCCGCTGGCGATCGAGGCGCCAATGTCGCGGTTGCGGTGGACGACATGGGCCAATGCTTCGGCGTCGCGCCGCTGCAGGCCGAGTTCCTGGTGCAGGGTGAGGGAGGCGGCGTCGGAAATGACCAGGTGGGTCTCGACGCCAGGGGTGGCGTGCAGCCGCCGCAGCAGCTGCACGCCATAGGTCGCGCCGGTCGCGCCCGTGATGGCGACAATGATTCGGCGGTCGCCACCGCGGCGCGGACGCTCAGTCATGCTTCAGTCTTTTTTGAACAGGGTCTGCAGTTCGCCAGAGTCGTACATCTCGTTCATGATGTCGGTGCCGCCGATGAACTCGCCGTTCACGTACAGCTGCGGAACGGTTGGCCAGTTCGAGAAGTCCTTGATGCCCTGGCGAACTTCAGGGTCGTCCAGCACATTGACGGTGGCAACATTGTCAACGCCGCAGGCTTTCAGGATCTGGATGGCGCGGCCCGAGAAGCCGCACTGCGGGAACTGGGCGGTGCCCTTCATGAACAGCACGACCGGGGTGGAGGTCACGGTTTCTTTGATCCAGGTTTGCACATCGCTCATTTTGATTCTGCCTTTGAAGAAAAGGAATAAGTAGATGGCGACATTCTATAAGAAATCGATGTGGGGAGCATCGCCATCGACCGCCACTAGTCTGCGGTATCATCGACCAGTTCAAGATTAACAAGAAAGACGATGAAGACGTTTGCTACCTTGCCACCCATCGCCATGTGGGTGTTTGCGGCCTTGCTGGGGCTGCCTGCCTTGTACGATTTGTTCGTCGCCTTCTCGCGCGGCTGGCTGGCCGGCATCTTCTTCGCAATCGGTCCCTTGATGATGGCGCTGTACCTGGCCTGGTGCGCCTGGCAGCGCAAGGCCGGCCGCAGCGCGCTGATCGCGTCGCGGCGCGCCACCCTGGTCGGCTACATCTGCTTCGGCGCCTTCGCCGGCAGCTTCCTGGTCAAGATCATGACCCAGGGTTCGTCGCTCAAGCTGGCTGGGTATGCGGCCGGCATTGCGGTATGATCCCAAGGTTTGTCACCTGATATCGGAGTAAAGATGCAGCAACCTCGCCCGCGCGTACCGTCGCCGACCATGAATTTCGTGATCGCCGCCCTGCTGGGCGTTCCCGGCATGCTGAACGTCTATGGCGGCATCACCCGCTCGAGCCCGGGCGACATCCTGTCGGGCCTGGCCGCGCTGGTGTACGCCGCGCTGCTGGTGCGCGACGCCCTGCACATCAAGAAGACCGGCCTGCCGGCGATTCCGCAGGCGAAGATGCTGCTGATCGGCTTTGGCTGCCTGACGGTCTACCTGATCGGCATGTTCATGAAGCACAGCGGATAACATCGCGCGTTGCGGGCCGGCGGCCCGCCCCCGCCATCCCCCGCCTTATTTACGCAGCTTGGCGAAAGCATCCGCCATCGCATTATTCGACGGCGGCGCCGCACGTTCCTGGCGCTGGTGCTGGGCCACCCGCTTGGCGTCGTTGCGGTCGGCGCGCTGCTCGGGCCGCGAACCGGCTTGCGGCGCGCTGTCCGTCAAGCGCATGGTAAGCGCGATGCGCTTGCGCTTGGGGTCCACTTCCAGCACCTTGACCTTCACTACCTGGCCGGCCTTGACCACCGTGTGCGGATCCTTGACGAAGGTGTTCGACAGCGCCGAGATGTGGACCAGGCCGTCCTGGTGCACGCCGATGTCGACAAAGGCGCCGAAGGCCGCGACGTTGGTCACCACGCCTTCCAGGATCATGTCCGGCCGCAGGTCCGAGATCTCTTCCACGCCTTCCTTGAAGGTGGCGGTCGTGAATTCCGGACGCGGGTCACGGCCCGGCTTTTCCAGCTCTTTCAGGATGTCGCTCACGGTCGGCACGCCGAACTTCTCGTCGGCGTACTTCGATGGATTGAGCCCCTTGAGCAGCGAGCCGTCGCCGATCACGGCCTTCATGTCGCGCTTCACGTCGGCCAGGATCTTCTCGACCACCGGATACGATTCCGGGTGCACCGCCGACGCGTCCAGCGGATTGGCGCCGTTCACGACGCGCAGGAAGCCCGCCGCCTGCTCGAAGGTCTTGTCGCCCAGGCGCGGCACTTTCTTGAGCGCCGCGCGCGAGGCGAAGGCGCCATTGGCGTCGCGATAGGCCACGATGCCCTGGGCCACCGTGTTCGACAGGCCCGAGACCCGCGCCAGCAGCGGCGCCGAGGCGGTATTCACGTCCACCCCCACCGCATTGACGCAATCCTCGACCACGGCGTCGAGCGAGCGCGCGAGCTGGGTCTGCGATACATCGTGCTGGTACTGGCCGACGCCGATCGATTTCGGGTCGATTTTCACCAGCTCCGCCAGCGGGTCCTGCAGGCGGCGCGCGATCGAGACCGCGCCGCGCAGCGAGACATCCATATCGGGCAACTCGCGCGAGGCGAATTCGGACGCCGAATACACCGAAGCGCCGGCTTCCGACACCACGATCTTGGTCAGCTTGAGGTCGGGCTGCTGTTTGATGAGGTCTTGCGCCAGCTTGTCGGTCTCGCGCGAACCGGTGCCGTTGCCGATCGAGATCAGCGACACCTGGTGCCTGGCCGCCAGCTGGCCCAGCGTGTGCAGCGCGCCATGCCAGTCGTTGCGCGGCTGGTGCGGATAGACGGTGGCGGTGTCGACCACCTTGCCGGTGGCGTCGACCACGGCCACCTTGACGCCGGTGCGCAGGCCGGGATCGAGGCCCATGGTGGCGCGCTGGCCGGCCGGCGCCGCCAGCAGCAGGGCCTTCAGGTTGCGCGCGAACACGCCGATCGCGTCCTGTTCAGCCTTGTCGCGCAGGGCGCCCATCAACTCGGTATCCAGGTGCATGAAGCTTTTGACGCGCCAGGTCCAGCGCGCGGTGTCCTGCAGCCATTTGTCGGCCGGGCGGCCCTGTGCCTTGATCCCGAAGCGCGCCGCGATGCGGCCTTCGCAGGAGTTCAGCGGTGCATCCCACTTCGGCTTCTCGGGCTCGGTGTCCAGGCGCAGGGAGACGTCCAGCACGCCCTCGCGGCGGCCGCGCAGCAGGGCCAGCGCGCGGTGCGAGGGCACGGCTGCCAGGGGTTCGTTGTAGTCGAAGTAGTCGGCGAATTTTTCGCCTTCGTCTTCCTTGCCGGCGACGACCTTCGATTCGACTACGCCGTGCTCCTGTACGTACTCGCGCAGCGATTGCAGCAGCTCGGCGTCTTCGGCAAAGCGCTCCATCAGGATCTGGCGCGCGCCGTCCAGGGCCGCCTTGGTATCCGCCACGCCGGGGTTGGCGCCGCCATCGGCGTTGGTAAACGCCTCGCGCAGGTAGCCGTTCGCGACGTCTTCGGGGGCGAGCGAGGGATCGGCCAGCAGGCTGTCGGCCAGCGGCGCCAGGCCCGCCTCGATCGCGATCTGGGCCTTGGTGCGGCGCTTCTGCTTGTACGGCAAATACAGGTCTTCGAGCCGGGTTTTATCCTCGGCCAGGGCGATGGCCTGCATCAGCTCGGGCGTCATCTTGTTCTGCTCCGTGATCGAGGCAATGATCGTGGCGCGGCGGTCTTCGAGCTCGCGCAGGTAGCGCAGGCGTTCTTCCAGCAGGCGTAGCTGGATGTCGTCGAGACCGCCCGTGGCTTCCTTGCGGTAGCGGGCGATGAAGGGCACGGTGGCGCCTTCGTCGAGCAGGGCGATGGCGGCGGCCACCTGGGCGGGCCTGGCGGCGAGTTCTTGGGCGAGGCGTTGTTCGATGGATGGCAGCATGGATCGTGGATCGTTGTATCGAAGGTCAAGCGATCAATGATACCCGCTCACTGGCGATGCGCCAGTCTTGACAGCGCCACACGAACATGAGAGAACAACCGGTTGACGTGAAAGCGTGCGCAGTGCGCACTGATGAGATTTGTCCGCTACGTGCGATTCCGAACAAAACGGAAGTGTTCGTATGCGAGATAATGTCGTTTATTGCCTTTTTTGATACGAAGCCACGGGACCCAATGACCACAGTCGATTATCTTCGCGAGAAAGCCGGCGACGCAGCTCCGGTCCGCGCTCCCGCACGTTCCCCGGCCCTTCCCGCGCCGGTGGTGAGCTGGCTGCAGCGGGTCGAGGCGGCAGCCCACCCCCAGCCGAAGCTGACCGACGAAGTCGTCGACCCCAAGGCCGCGCAATACAAATTCGTCTACGTCATGGCACCCACCAGCGGCGGCCGCCACGTCGCCCTGTGCCTGTGCAAGGCGCGCCTGCGTCCGAACGGCGACGTGGCCGCGGCCAGTCCGGTGAGCGAAGTATTCTCGCTGCTGTCGGCGCCGCCCGCCTACCTCGAAGGCGACGACGTCGACCTGGTGCGCTTCTTCATCGCCATGCGCAGCGGGTCGGCCCAGGGCACCAGCGCCACCGAACCCAAAGGCAAGGTCGGCGCGATCCTGCTGCAGATGCTGCTCGAGCAGGGCAAGCTGCTGTGGGCGAACTCGTGGTCCGACATGGCCAGCGGCCTGGTGTATCCGCTGCAGGGCGGCCCGACCCGCCTGGCCAGCCTGGCCTGGCGCGACGAAGGCCGCGTGGCCAAGCTCGGATGGTCGGTGGAGCCGGTGGGCGGCGGCGCCACCCACAACGCGGCCGACCAGATCGACTACATGCTGCCGACCGATCCGCCGTGGTATATCGACAACCTGTCGTGCGGGCCGCTCGACCTGAATCGCGGCGGCATCGACATCTCGCTGGCCGAATTGCAGGCCCTGGTGGCGCAAGCCCCGACCCTGACCGGCACCGATAAAAAACGCGTCTCGCAGCTGTTGCTGGCGCACGGCCTGCAGGCCCTGATGCCGCTGCCGCAGCCGCTCACCCAGCGCCTGCGGAATGACGTCAAGCCGATTCCGCACCTGATGCTCGATGCGGTGCAGCTCGCCGACGGCAACGTCACGCGCTGGCAAGACTTCGCCGTGCTGGCCTTCGACTACGACGGCCAGCGCGTCTCGTTCGACCCGTCGCAGCGCGTGGTGCGCCAGGTCGGCGACCTTACCGAGATCATCGAACGCGATCCGAAGGCCGAGAGCGACGCCCTGGATAAACTGGGCGAGATCGGTTTCCGCAAGCCGGCCACCGCGCCGTTCAACGCCATGGCCGGCGCGCTGCAGCTCGAAAGCCAGGCGCACTGGCTGCGCTTTGCCGAAAACGACGTCGACGCGCTGTCCGACGCCGGCTGGCACCTGCAGAAATCGAACAAGTACCGGTATGACGTGGTGCCGGTCGAAGACTGGTATGCCGATATCGACGAACCGGCCGAGGCAGGCAACGCCTGGTTCGAGCTGGAACTGGGCATCGTGGTGGCAAAGAAGCGCGTGCCGCTGCTGCCGGTGCTGGTGCAGCTGATCCGCAGCGCGCCGCTCGAATTCGACCCGGCCGTGCTGGCCGCCCATGGCGAGGCCGACCAGATGCTGGCCGTGCTGCCCGATGGCGCGCGCGTGGCGCTGCCGTGGGGCCGCTTGAAGCCCATCCTGGCCACCCTGGGCGAGCTGTATTTCAACGACAAGATCAAGGGCAAGCTGCGCCTGTCGACGCTCGACGCGGCCCGCCTCGAAGAACTGGCGCGCGGCGTCGAGCTGCGCTGGACCGGCGGCGAGCGCTTGCGCGAGACTGGCCGCAAACTGAGCCAGTTCGGGGCCGTGAAGAAGGTCGAGGCGCCAGTCGGACTTCAAGCAACACTGCGCGACTACCAGCTCGACGGCCTGTCGTGGATGCAGTTCCTGCGCGAGTACGACCTGGGCGGCATCCTGGCCGACGATATGGGCCTCGGTAAAACCGTGCAGACGCTGGCCCACATCCTCACCGAGAAAGAGGCCGGGCGCCTGACCAGCCCGGCCCTGGTGATCGCCCCGACCAGCCTGATGGCCAACTGGTGCGACGAAGCCGCGCGCTTCGCGCCGAGCCTCAAGGTCCTGCTCTTGCAGGGCAAGGAGCGCATGGACCAGTTCGACCAGATCGATGGCGCCGACATCGTCCTGACCACCTATGCGCTGCTGCCGCGCGATGAGGAAGAACTGCGCAAGCACCACTACCACCTGGTGATCCTGGACGAATCGCACTACATCAAGAACACCCGCTCCAAGGCGGCGCAGACGGCCGGCTCGCTCGACGCCAGCCATCGCCTGTGCCTGTCGGGCACCCCGCTCGAGAACCACCTGGGCGAGCTGTGGTCGCAGTTCCACTTCCTGCTCCCGGGCCTCCTGGGCGACGAGAAGACCTTCAATACGCAGTTCCGCCATCCGATCGAACGGCAAGATGACCCGGTGCGCCGCACCCTGCTCAATCGCCGCATCCGTCCCTTCCTGCTGCGCCGCACGAAGGACAACGTGGCCAAGGAACTGCCGCAAAAGACCGAGATGGTGCGCCGCATCGAGCTGTCCGGCCCGCAGCGCGACCTGTACGAAACCGTGCGCCTGGCGATGGACAAGAAGGTGCGCGACGAGATCGACCGCAAGGGCGTGGCGCGCAGCCAGATCGTCATCCTCGAGGCGCTGCTCAAGCTGCGCCAGGTCTGCTGCGATCCGCGCCTGGTGAAGGCGATGCCGTCCAAGAAGAACACGGCGGCAGTGTCGGCCAAATTGACCGACTTGATGCAGATGGTCGAAGACCTGCTGGGCGAGGGCCGCAAGATCCTCGTGTTCTCGCAGTTCACCAGCATGCTGGGCCTGATCGAGGAAGAACTCGACGCCCGCAACATCCCCTATGCGATCCTGACCGGCGAGACGCGCGACCGCTCGGCCCAGGTAGCGGCTTTCCAGCAGGGCGCGGTGCCGATCTTCCTGATCAGCCTGAAGGCCGGCGGGGTCGGGCTCAATCTCACAGCGGCCGATACCGTGATCCACTACGATCCGTGGTGGAACCCCGCGGCCGAAAATCAAGCGACCGACCGCGCCTGGCGCATCGGGCAAGACAAGCCCGTGTTCGTCTACAAGCTGATTGCGAAAGGCACGCTGGAAGAAAAGATCCAGCTCTTGCAGCAGAAGAAATCGGAGCTGGCGCAGTCGATCCTGTCCGAAGGCGAGTCGCAGAAGATGGCGCTCACGCAAGAAGACCTGCAGGCGATCTTCGCGCCGCTGGACGACTAAACGTTCGTCGCGCCCAGATGGGACAGCAGGCTGCGCATCGGTGCGGCCAGGCTGTCCCAGTCTTTCCAGCACAGGCATAGCTGGCGCCGCGCCCACGGCTCGTCCAGCGCGATCGTGCGAAAGCCGTAGCGGCGCCGGTTACGCGTGGCGACGTTCTGCGGCACGATCCCGATGCCCACGCCATGCGCCACCATCTCGCATAATCCCGTAAACGTCGTCATCCGGATGCGCAACGCCAGCGTGCGCCCGGACGCCAGTGCCTGCGCGTCGATGTAGTCCTGCAGGGCGCTGCCGTGCGCCAGGCCGACGAAGGCTTCGTTCAGCACCTGCGCCAGCCGTAGCCTTCCCGCATCCGCCAGCCGGTGTCCGGGCGCCATGATCAGCACCAGGTGGTCCCGTTCGACCGGCTGCAGGTGCAATCCAGCCGCCTCGACCGCATCCGACACCACGCCCGCCTCGACCAGCCCGGCCGCGATCGCGCGCACGATGTCGGCGCTGGTGCGTTCCTTCAGTTCGACGTGCAGGCGCGGGCGCCCGGCCAGCCAGGGCGCCAGCCGGCGTGGTAGAAATTCCGCCAGCGCCGCGGTGTTGGCATGCAGGTGCAGGGTGCCCTGGACGCCGTGCGCGAAATCGCGCAGCTCGCCCTTGAGCAGCGCCTGCTGGCGCAGGATCAGGCGCGCGTGATGGGCCAGCGCCTCGCCGGCCTGGGTGGCGACCACGCCGCGCGGCCGGCGTTCGAACAGCATCACGCCGGCATCGAACTCGATGCTGCGCAACCGCTCGCTGGCCGAGGCCAGCGCCAGGTTGGCGCGCGCGGCGCCGGCCGAGATGCTGCCGGCGTCGAGGATGGACAAGAACAGCTGCAGGTCGGCCAGGTCGAGCCGCATGGTGCGCCTTTCTCTGCCTTCGGATTGGCCGAAGGCGGCAAGGTGAAAACCGCATTGTGCCGGGACTGGCGCGCTGGTTCAATACGTGCCATGAACGAGTCTTTCTTCCTGTTGTCGATCCTGGCCGCCACCTTCCTGGTTGCGGGCCTGGTCAAGGGCGTCACCGGCATGGGCCTGCCCACGGTGGCCATGGGCCTGCTGGGCATCGCCATGGCGCCGGCCGCCGCGGCGGCGATGCTGGTGCTGCCTTCTTTCGTGACCAATGTGCTGCAGATGACGGCGGGGCCAAGTGCCGGCCGGCTGGTGGCGCGCCTGTGGCCGATGCTGCTGGGGACCGTGGTCGGCACCGCCGGCGGCGTGGTGCTGCTGGCGCGGGTCGATCCGCAGACGTCGAGCCTGGCGCTGGGCGTGACCCTGATCCTGTACGCCGGCTATGCGCTGGCGGCGCCGAACCTGGCGCTGCCGCGCCGCCATGAACCCTGGCTGGGACCGGTGGTGGGCGTGGCGACGGGCCTGGTCACCGGCGCCACCGGTGTGTTCGTGGTGCCGGCCGTGCCTTATCTGCAGGCGCTCAGGCTCGGGAAGGATGAACTGGTGCAGGCGCTCGGCCTGTCGTTCACGGTTTCGACCGTGGCGCTGGCGATCGGGCTGGCGACGCATGGCGCCTTCGCGCTGGAGCAACTGAGCCTGTCGGCACTGGCGATCGCGCCGGCGCTGCTGGGGATGTGGATCGGGCAGGCGATCCGGGCGCGCATCAGCGCCAAGCGCTTCAGGCAGTGCTTCCTGGCCTTCTTGATCGGATTGGGACTGGAGCTGGCGTCGCGCTCATTAAGCTGAGCGCGACCGGGGAGGACACGCCGCGCAAGGCCGCGTGAGAACATCTTATTTGTAGAAGGCTTCGACCTTGCCCTTGAGCTTGATGAGCATCGGCTTGCCCTTGCGATCGAGGGTCTTGCCGGCGGCGACCTTGATCCAGCCTTCGCTGAGACAATATTCTTCGACGTCGTAGCGATCCTTGTCGTTGAAACGGATGCCGATTTCTTGCTGGAACACGTCACGGTTGTGGAAAGGGCTGCTCGGGTCGATCGACAGCCGGTCTGGGAGCGGGGGGAGGGTTGCGGTATCGTTCATAGTGCGCGAATTATCCCTCAACTCGCCGCAACATGGCGCATTTCTTTGCTCGTGTCGCCGGCACCGTCATCCTGCGTGGCGACAATCGTTGCTTGCCATCGATAGATATTTCACAAATATCGTTTCGCGGCTGTATACTTGCTGGTAAACATGAAATCATTGCCAGTTGGTTAAGAAAGAGCCTAGATGAAGTCCAATCCCCCCGCCGCCGCCGCCCCTGGCGACGACGCGCTGCCGGCCTGGCAGTTTCGCACGATCGCCGAGTTGGACGGCGACGCGGCCTTCGCCATTGCGCTGCCCACCCACCGCCTCGGCTACCTGAGCCCCGTCTTTACCGAGCTGAGCGGCTACGAACGCGACAAGCTGCAGGAAGCGCTCGACGGCGACGGCGCGTCGAGCCTGGCGCCGCTCGCGGCCTGGCTGCGCGACGCGGCCGGCGGCCAGTCCGGCGTGCGCAGCCGGCGCGAATTCGACCTGCTCGATGCCGAGGGCCGGCCGCTGGCGCTGGAAGCGCTGGCCATCGTCCCGCTGGACGATGCAGCGACCCTGGTCGGCCAGCTGCGCGACCTGTCGGCGCGGCGCGCCCATCAAAGCGAGCAAAAACGCTTCGCCAGCATGCTCAACCACGAATTCCGCACCCCGCTGGCCACCATCGACGGCGCCATCCAGCGCCTGGAGGCGACCTCGAACCATGCCGACGAGCCGACCCGCACGCGCTACCGCAAGATCGGCGCCGCGGTCGACCGCCTGATCGGGATGCTCGACGAATACCTGTCGCCGGACCGCATGGCCGCGCTCGGCCGTACGCGCCAGCCGAACACGATCACCGTGAGCGAACTGGTCGAGACCGGCGCCACCCAGATCCGCGCGGCCAACCGCGAAGCCGTGCTGCGGCTGGACGAGCTGGCATCCAGCCAGGGCGACCGGCTGCAGCATACGCTGCGCGGCGAGCCGGAAGGGCTGCGGCTGGCGCTGAAGGTCTTGATCGACAACGCGCTGGCGTTTTCGCCGCCCTCGGCCCCCGTGACGCTGCGCGCGCGGCGCAGCGGCGGCGGGGTCGAGCTGGCGGTGCTCGATGGCGGCGCCGGCGTGCCGCCGGACGACGTGGCGCGGGTCTTCGACAAGGGCTACCGTGGCCGCAACGCCGCCGGCCTGGCCGGCAGCGGCCTCGGCCTGTACATGGCGCGCTCGATCGTCGAGGTGCACGGCGGGGTGCTGAGCCTGGCGCCGGGGCAGGATGGGGCAGGCGCCGAATTCCGTCTCTGGATGCCGGCATTAGGGCTCTGAGGGAACAACTCCTTGCCTCAGACAGCCTCAGCAGTGATAATCGGACCGCAATCCAGCAAGGATAACGTTACCATTGGTATCATTGCTGGTGAAGAGAACACTATGGCCAAGGCATGACGCAGATTCTGATTGTTGAAGACAATGGCGAGTACGCCGACGACATGGCCGAGTTCCTGAAGGAGCTCGACCATGAAGTGGCGATCGCCAGGACCGCCAGCGAGATGTGGGCGGCGCTCACGCGCACGCCGGCAGGGGTGGTGGTGCTCGACCTCGGTTTGCCGGACGAGGACGGTTTCAACGTGATCCCGCGCATGCGCCAGCTATATCCTGAAATCGGGCTGTTGGTATTGACGGGCCGGGTGGCATTCGACCACCGCATCCTGGGCCTGCGCCTGGGCGCCGACCATTATTTGACCAAGCCGATCAAGTTCCCCGAACTGGCGGCCCACATCGAAGCCCTGGACCGCCGCGTGCGCCCACCCGATCCCGCCCCGGCCCCGAGCAAGTGGACCCTGCGCGTGAGCGCGCGCCAGCTCGAGCTGATGGGCAAGGTGATCGACCTGACCGAAAAAGAGTGCAATTTCCTGCACCTGCTGACGATCAACACCCGTCCGGTGCCGCGTCACGTGATCGTGGCCGGCATGGGCGGCGAAGACCCGGACGCCAGCCGCCGGGTCGACATGCTCGTCTACCGCCTGCGCAAGAAAGCCCGTTCCGGCCTCGGCCAGGACCTCCCCCTGCGCAGCGCCTACGGCGAAGGCTACAGCCTCTCCGCCGGCTTCACCCTCAATTAGGGTCAGAGTAAAATTATTGGCCAATTGCCACTCGGACAACTAGGGTCAGCGTAGAATTATTGGCCAATTTCTTCTGCAATCGTGCCAGATTTAACCAAATTTATGTAAAAGAGCACGGCAGCCATGGCGTTTAGGCCAGGTTCCGAATAAATGGGGACAGAGTCAGCCTGTTCTGAGCGCGGCTTGCGATTAATTAGGGACAGAGTCGATTTCTATTGTAGAATCGGCGGCTCACAACGAGCAGACCGCCATGGCACGCCAACCCCGACTCATCGTTCCCGAGCAACCGCACCATGTCATCCAGCGCGGCAATAACCGCCAGGTGATCTTTCGCGAACAGGCCGATTACCAGCGTTTTCTGGTCTGGCTCAAGGAAGGCGCCAAGTTCTACGACGTAGCGATCCATGCGTATGTCCTGATGCCGAACCACCTGCATTTACTGGCCACGCCCAGCGACACCACCGGCCTGGCGCTGATGATGCAGAAGGTCGGCCGGCTGTACGTACCCTGGTTCAATCACAAGTACGAGCGCAGCGGCGGCCTGTTCGAGGGGCGTTTCCGTACCTCGTTGATCGATTCGGAACGCTATTTCATGACCTGCAGCCGCTATATCGAGCTCAATCCGGTACGTGCCCAGCTCTCGATTGCCCCGGATGACTATCCCTGGTCGAGTTATGCCCACCACGCCGGCATCCGCACCGACACGCTGGTCGCCGATCACCCGCTGTTCTGGGGACTGGGCAATACCCCATTCCAGCGCGAGGCGGCGTATATCGATATGGTACGCCAAGGCCTCAGCACGGAAGAGGTCGATTTCATCACGGTCGCCATCCTCAAGAACCAGCCGCTCGGCTCGCTCACCTTCAAGACAGAACTCGAGCAAAAAACGCAACGCCAGATCCTTCCTGCCAAGCGCGGACGTCCGTTCAATCCGCCTTTGCCGCCGCTACCAGCAGCCTGAAGCGGGCAATTCTTGACATCACGGCGCGGTTATTCGCGCCGTTTTTTTTACTGAAATACCAAGTAAAATCAACAGTTTAGCGGACAATCAACTGATTTTGAACACGGGCGATTGACTCTGTCCCCAATTAATCGTCAAGATAGAAAGTTGTCAAACAATTCGACTCTGACCCTAATTATTCTGGTTGACGGGGTATTTTGCAGTGCACTATTCTCGGCGTTCGACCCCTGAAAAGTAGTGGAGATTGCCTCATGATTGCCCAAGGTTTGTATGACCCAGCCAATGAACACGATGCCTGCGGCGTCGGCTTCATCGCCCATATCAAGGGCAACAAGAGTCATTCGATTATTGAACAGGGTCTGCAGATCCTGAAGAACCTCGACCACCGGGGTGCCGTCGGCGCCGATGCGCTGATGGGCGACGGGGCCGGCATCCTCATTCAGATCCCGGACCAGTACTTCCGCGACGAAATGGCCAAGCAGGGCGTCGAGCTGCCGCCGCCCGGCGAATACGGCGTCGGCATGGTGTTCTTGCCGAAAGAGCATGCATCGCGCATCGCCTGCGAACAGGAAATCGAACGCGCCGTGCGCATCGAAGGCCAGGTCGTGCTCGGCTGGCGCAATGTGCCGGTCGACGAGACCATGCCGATGTCGCCCTTCGTGCGCGCCAAGGAACCGGTCATCCGCCAGATCTTCATCGGCCGCGGCGCGGACATCATGGTCACCGATGCACTGGAACGTAAGCTGTATGTGATCCGCAAATCGTCCGGCCACGCGATCCAGGCCCTGAAACTCCTGCACGGCAAGGAGTTCTTCGTGCCGTCGATGTCGGCACGCACCATCGTCTACAAGGGCCTGCTGCTGGCCGACCAGGTCGGCGTCTACTATAAAGACCTGCAGGATCCGCGCTGCATCTCGGCCCTGTCGCTGGTCCACCAGCGCTTCTCGACCAATACCTTCCCCGAGTGGCCGCTGGCCCACCCTTACCGCATGATCGCCCACAACGGCGAGATCAATACCGTCAAGGGCAACTTCAACTGGACCCGCGCGCGCGAAGGCACGCTCAAGTCGGCCGTGCTGGGCGACGACCTGAACAAGCTATTCCCGCTGATTTACGAAGGCCAGTCCGACACCGCCTGCTTCGACAACGCGCTTGAACTCCTGGTGATGGCCGGCTATCCGGTGGCCCAGGCGATGATGATGATGATCCCGGAAGCCTGGGAAAACCACACCGCGATGGACGACAACCGCCGCGCCTTCTATGAATATCATGCGGCCATGATGGAACCATGGGACGGCCCGGCCGCCATGGCCTTCACCGACGGCCGCCACATCGGCGGCACCCTCGACCGCAACGGCCTGCGTCCGGCGCGCTACGTCATCACCGAGGACGACCTGGTCGTCATGGCCTCCGAATCGGGCGTGCTGCCGATCCCGGAATCGCGCATCGTCAAGAAGTGGCGCCTCCAGCCGGGCAAGATGTTCCTGATCGACCTGGAAGCCGGCCGCATCATCGACGACAAGGAGCTCAAGGACAGCTTCGCCAACGCCAAGCCCTATAAGGCCTGGATCAAGTCGGTGCGCATCAAGCTCAATGAGATCAAGCTGTCCGCTTCACAGCCCGACCTGCAGTTGATCGCCGGGCGCGCAAAAGACGCGCAAGGCGAGAAACAGGCCCTGACCCTGCTCGACCGCCAGCAAGCCTTCGGCTACACGCAAGAAGACCTCAAGTTCCTGATGGCGCCGATGGCCGTGCTGGGCGAGGAAGCCACCGGCTCGATGGGCAACGATTCGCCGCTGGCCGTCACCTCGAACAAGCTCAAGCCGCTGTATAACTACTTCAAGCAGCTGTTCGCGCAAGTGACCAACCCGCCGATCGACCCGATCCGCGAAAGCATGGTCATGTCGCTGGTGTCCTTCATCGGCCCCAAGCCGAACATCCTCGACACCAACAACGTCAACCCGCCGATGCGCCTCGAGGTGTCGCAGCCGATCCTCGGCTTCGACGACATGGCGCGCCTGCGCGCCATCGGCCAGCACACCGGCGGCAAGTTCAAGGCCTATGAGCTGAACATCTGCTATCCGGTCGCCTGGGGCAAGGAAGGCATCGAAGCCTCGCTCGCCTCGCTGTGCGCCGAAGCGGTCGATGCCGTCAAGTCGGGCCACAACATCCTGATCGTGTCCGACCGCCGCCTGTCGCCCGACCTGGTCGCGATTCCCGCGCTGCTGGCCACGTCCAGCGTGCACCAGCACCTGGTGGCCAAGGGCCTGCGTGCCTCCACGGGTCTCGTGATCGAAACCGGATCGGCGCGCGAAACGCACCACTTCGCGCTGCTGGCGGGCTACGGCGCCGAAGCCGTCCACCCCTACCTGGCGCTGGAAACCCTGGCCGAACTGGCCCACGGTCTGCCGCACGAGTTGTCGGCGGAGACCGCGAGCTACAACTACATCAAGGCGATCGGCAAGGGCCTGCTCAAGGTGATGTCGAAGATGGGCATCTCCACCTATATGTCCTACTGCGGCGCCCAGATCTTCGAGGCCGTGGGCCTGAACAAGTCGCTGGTCGACAAATACTTCAAGGGCACCTCGTCGAATGTCGAAGGCATTGGCCTGTTTGAAGTGGCGGAAGAAGCGCTGCGCCTGCACGCGCTGGCCTTTGGCAACGATCCGGTGCTGGCCAATGCACTCGACGTCGGCGGCGAGTATGCCTTCCGCGTGCGCGGCGAAGACCACCTGTGGACGCCGGATGCGATCGCCAAGCTGCAGCACTCGACCCGTTCCAACAACTTCTCGACCTATAAAGAGTATGCCCAGCTGATCAACGACCAGACGCGCCGTCACCTGACCCTGCGCGGCCTGTTCGAGTTCAAGATCGACCGCGACAAGGCGATCCCGATCGAGGAAGTCGAACCAGCCAAGGACATCGTCAAGCGCTTCGCCACCGGCGCGATGTCGCTCGGCTCGATCAGCACCGAAGCCCACGCCACGCTGGCGATCGCGATGAACCGCATCGGCGGCAAGAGCAATACCGGCGAAGGCGGCGAGGATCCGGCGCGCTACCTGAACGAATTCAAGGGCATCGCCATCAAGAAGGGCGAGAGCCTGTCGTCGGTCTTGGGCAAGGACCGCGTGATGGTCGACATCCCGCTCGAAGACGGCGACTCGCTGCGCTCGAAGATCAAGCAAGTCGCGTCTGGCCGTTTCGGCGTTACCGCGGAATACCTGAACGCGGCCGACCAGATCCAGATCAAGATGGCGCAAGGCGCCAAGCCGGGCGAGGGCGGCCAGCTGCCGGGCCATAAGGTGTCCGAGTACATCGCCAGCCTGCGCTTCTCGGTGCCGGGTGTCGGCCTGATCTCGCCGCCGCCGCACCATGACATCTATTCGATCGAAGACCTGGCCCAGCTGATCCACGACCTCAAGAACGCCAACCCGCGCGCCTCGATCTCGGTCAAGCTGGTGTCGGAAGTCGGCATCGGTACCGTCGCCGCCGGTGTCTCGAAGGCCAAGGCCGACCACGTGGTGGTCGCCGGCCATGACGGCGGCACGGGCGCCTCGCCGCTGTCCTCGGTCAAGCACGCCGGCACCCCGTGGGAGCTGGGTCTCGCAGAGACCCAGCAGACCCTGGTGCTCAATGGCCTGCGTAGCCGAATCCGGGTTCAAGCAGACGGCCAGATGCGCACCGGCCGCGACGTCGTGATCGCCGCCATGCTGGGCGCCGACGAAGTGGGCTTCGCCACCGCACCGCTGGTGGTCGAGGGCTGCATCATGATGCGTAAATGCCACCTGAATACCTGCCCGGTGGGCGTGGCCACGCAAGACCCGGTGTTGCGCGCCAAGTTCCAGGGCAAGCCCGAACACGTGGTGAACTACTTCTTCTTCGTCGCCGAAGAAGCACGCCAGATCATGGCCCAGCTGGGCATCCGCACCTATGACGAATTGATCGGCCGCGCCGACCTGCTGGATAAATCGAAGGCGATCGGCCACTGGAAGGCGCAGGGCCTGGACTTCTCGAACATCTTCTACCAGCCGCAGGTCGACTGTCGCACCTCGCTCTACCACACGAGCGGGCAAGACCACGGCCTCGACAAGGCGCTGGATCATAAACTGATCGCGCAGGCCAAGGCCGCGCTGGAAAAGGGCGAGCGCGTCTCGTTCATCTCGCCGGTCAAGAACCTGAACCGCACCGTCGGCGCCATGCTGTCGGGCGAAGTCGCCAAGCGCTATGGCCACGCCGGCCTGCCGGACGACACCATCCACATCCAGCTGCAAGGCACGGCGGGCCAGTCGGCGGCGGCCTTCCTGGCCGGCGGCATCACGATGGACCTGGTCGGCGAAGGCAACGACTACGTCGGCAAGGGCCTGTCGGGCGGCCGCATCATCGTGCGCCCGAACACCGAATTCCGCGGCTGGGCGGTGGACAACATCATCGTCGGCAATACCGTGATGTATGGCGCGATCTCGGGCGAAGCCTTCTTCAATGGCGTGGCCGGCGAACGCTTCGCGGTGCGTAACTCGGGCGCCATCGCGGTGGTCGAGGGCTGCGGCGACCACGGTTGCGAATACATGACCGGCGGTACCGTGGTCGTGCTGGGCGAGACCGGCCGTAACTTCGCGGCCGGCATGTCGGGCGGCGTGGCCTTCGTCTACGACCCGAAAGGCGAGTTCGCGGGCCGCTGCAACACCACGATGGTCAACCTGGAGCCGGTGCTGTCGGCCAAGGAGCAGAGCGACCCGGCGGCCTGGCACAGCCAGACCCGCAATGGCGAGCGCGAATGCGATGAAACCATCCTGCGCCGCCTGATCGAGCGTCACTTCAAGCACACCGGCAGCACGCGCGCGCGCAACCTGCTGGATGACTGGGCCAATAGCCGCGCCAAGTTCGTCAAGGTGTTCCCGACCGACTACAAGCGCGCCCTCGAGGAGATGCACAACTCGAGCATGGAAGAAGCGAACGACAAGATCGAACTGGCCGCCTGAGCGCCGTAGAAAAGGAAAACATTGTGGGCAAAATCACCGGTTTCATGGAATTCGCACGGCAGGAAGAGGAATACCTCGACCCGCCCGTCCGTCTCAAGAACTACAAGGAATTCGTCGTCACCCTGACCGACGGCCAGGCCAAGGTGCAGGGCGCGCGCTGCATGGATTGCGGCATCCCCTTCTGCAATACGGGCTGCCCGGTCAACAATATGATCCCGGACTGGAACGACCTGGTCTTCCATGGCAACTACCGCCATGCGCTGGACAACCTCCATTCGACCAATAACTTCCCCGAGTTCACCGGCCGCATCTGCCCAGCGCCGTGCGAATCGGCCTGTACCCTGGGCATCAACGACGACCCGGTCGGCATCAAGTCGATCGAGCGCAAGATCATCGATACCGGCTGGGAGCACGGCTGGGTGGTGCCGCAGCCACCGAGCGTCAAGACCGGCAAGAAGGTCGCCATCGTCGGCTCCGGCCCCGCCGGCCTGGCCGCGGCCCAGCAACTGGCGCGCGCCGGCCACGACGTGACGGTGTTCGAGAAGAGCGACCGCATCGGCGGCCTGCTGCGCTACGGGATCCCCGACTTCAAGATGGAGAAGGACCTGATCGACCGCAGGGTCGCGCAGATGCAGGCCGAAGGCGTGACCTTCCGCACCAGTGTCCTGATCGGCAAGGATTTCCCGGCCACGGTCAGCAATATGGCGTGCGAGACCATCTTCCCGGAAGACCTGGAAAAAGACTTCGACGCCGTGGTCCTGGCCGGCGGCGCCGAGCAGCCGCGCGACCTGCCGGTGCCGGGCCGCCAGCTGAAAGGCGTGCACTTCGCGATGGACTTTTTGCCGCAGCAGAATCGCGTAAATGCGGGTGACAAGGTCAAGGACCAGATCAAGGCGACGGCCAAGCACGTGGTCGTGATCGGCGGCGGCGACACCGGCTCGGACTGCGTCGGCACCTCGAATCGCCATGGCGCTGCTTCGGTGACCCAGTTCGAACTGATGCCGCAGCCGCCGGAGCAGGAAAACAAGCCGCTGGTCTGGCCTTACTGGCCGACCCGCCTGCGCACCTCGTCCTCGCACGAGGAAGGCTGTGAACGTGACTGGGCGGTGGCGACCAAGCGCCTGGAAGGCAAGGGCGGCAAGGTCGAGAAGCTGATCGCCTGCCGCGTCGAATGGAAGGACGGCAAGATGGCCGAAGTGCCGGACAGCGAATTCGAACTCAAGGCCGACCTGGTGTTCCTGGCGATGGGCTTCGTCTCGCCGGTGCAGCAGGTGCTGGACGCCTTCGGCGTGCAGAAGGACCCGCGTGGCAACGCGCGCGCCGCGACCGAAGGCGAAGGCGCCTACCAGACCTCGAACCCGAAGCTGTTCGCGGCCGGCGACATGCGCCGTGGCCAGTCGCTGGTGGTGTGGGCGATCCGCGAAGGCCGCCAGTGCGCGCGCTCGGTCGACGAGTTCCTGATGGGCGTGTCGAACCTGCCGCGCTAGGCGTGCAATAAAACCTCAGGTGCGGCTGCGCAAGGCGGCCGCCACCGCCTTCGCTCCCGCATCGATTGCCGCCTCGTCGAAAGCGGCGAAACCCATCACCAGCGATGGCGGCAGCTGCGCCTGCGCGCAATAGCGCGCGAGCGGAAACGCCGTCAGCCCGGCCGCATTCAGGCGCTGCCAGGCATCGCGCTCCTCATGCGCCACCAGGCGCGTCACCACATCCAGCCCCGCCGTCACCGCCGGCACTTCGATCAAGCCGGACCAATGGCGCTGCGCCGCCTGTTCGAACGCAGCCGCGCGGCCGGCATACACGCGCCGCATGCGCCGCACGTGGCGGTCGAAATGGCCATCGTCGATGAAGTCGGCCAGCACCGCCTGCGACAGCGCATTGGCATTGCGCGCAGCCAGCGAGGCGGCGCGAATGAACGGGTCGACCAGCTGCCAGGGCAGGGCGACGAAGGCCAGGCGGATCGCCGGGAACAGCAGCTTGCTGAAGGTGCCGGCCAGGACCACGTGCGATTCGGCGCCTTCCATGCTGCGCAGCGCCGGCACCGGCTTGGCCGAGAAGCGGTATTCGCTGTCGTAATCGTCCTCGAACACGATGGCGCCGTGCGTGCGCGCCCACTGCAGCAGGGCCAGCCGGCGTTCAGGCGACAGCGCCATGCCCAGCGGCGCCTGGCGCGCCGGCGTCACATAGGCTAGCCGCGCATCCGGTGCGCAGGCAATCGCATCGTGCACCCGCATGCCGTCGCCATCCAGGGCGACGTCGACTACCCGCGCGCCGTGGGCGTGCATGGCCTGGCGCGCGCCGGGATAGCCGGGATCTTCCATCCACACCGCGTCTCCCGGCGCGACCAGCAGGCGCAGGCAGATGTCGAGTGCCTGCTGCACGCTACCCAGCACCACGATCTGGTCGGGCGAGACCGACACGCCGCGCGCCAGGTCGAGGTGGCGCGCGATCGCCGCGCGCAGCGCCGCCAGGCCCGCGGCTTCGTTCTCGGACAGGATCGCCAGTTTCGAGGTGCGCAGATGGCGGCCGTGCAGGCGCCGCCACAGGTCGATGGGAAAGCCGCGCACGTCGCAGCGGTGCGGGTGGAAGGTGGGCGGCAGGCCGCTGCCGGGCCGCAGCGGGAAGGCCGGCGCCTGGTCGCCGATATTGCGCAGCCAGGGGCCGCCCGGCTCGAACCGCATCGGCACTTCGAGCACCCGTACCGGGGCCGGCCCGGCCTGCAGGCTGGCGTCCGGCAGCACCCGGCTGACCCGGGTGCCGCTGCCGTGCCGGGCCTGCAGATAGCCTTCGGACAGCAGCTGGTCGTAGGCCAGTTGCACGGTGCCGCGCGCCATCGTGTATTGCTGGGCCAGCGCGCGGGTGCCGGGCAGCAGGGCGCCCTCGGGCAGGCGCCCATCGAGGATGGCCTGGCGCAGGCTGCGGTACAGCCAGCGCTGCAGGGTCTCGCCCCGGTCCGGCGCGCCCAGGGCCAGGGCGCCGCGGCTCGATCGTGTGGTGGATGCCTCTGTCATGGGAAGTGGATCAATCGTTTGTGAGAGGACTGGATCAATACATCGGGCCAGTCTACCGCCAGAATGCTTCCATCGACAACCCAGCGACAACCAACTCCGAGGAGACCATCATGATCCAGAACGTCATCATCGCCGGCAACGGCTTCGCCGGCCTGTGGGCCGCCATCGCCGCCGCCCGCGCCGCCCACGTCGCAGGCAAGTCGGACGAACTTTCGATCACCGTGGTCTCGCCAGTCGCAGCGCTCCATATGCGTCCGCGCCTGTACGAGGCTACCCTCGACAATATGGCCCCCGAACTGGGCCCGCTGTTCACCGCCATCGGCGTGCGCCACGTGGCCGGCCGCATTGAAAAAATCGACGCCAAGGGCCGCCAGGTCGACGTCGCGTTGAACGACGGCAGCCGCAGCACCTTGCCCTATGACCGCTTCGTGCTCGCCACCGGCAGCCAGGTCCTGACGCCGGACGTGCCGGGCCTGGCCGAGTATGGCTTCAACGTCGACCAGCTACAACAGGCCGAAAGGCTGGAACAACACCTGCAAGGCCTGGCCGCGAGGCCGCAAAGCGAGACGCGCGACACGGTGGTGGTGGTCGGCGCCGGCTTCACCGGCATCGAGACCGCGTCCGACATGCCGGAACGCCTGCGCGCCATCCTGGGCCAGGATGCCAGTGTGCGGGTGCTGATGTTGGAACATGCGCCAGTGGTAGGCCCTGAACTTGGCGCCGGTCCGCGTCCGGTGATCGAGGAAGCGCTGCGCGAAGTCGGCGTCGAGACCTTCACCTCTAGCGGCGTGGCCGCGATCGACGCCGATGGCGTGGTCACCGCCGACGGCCGCCGCTTTTTTGCTTCGACCGTGATCTGGACCGCCGGCATGCGCGCCAATCCGCTGGCCGAGCAGATCGGCGGCGAAATCGACCGCTTCGGCCGGGTGCACGCCGATCCCTACCTGCGGGCGCCCGGCGCCGACGGTATCTACGTCAGCGGCGACGTGGCGCGCGCCGCCACCGACAACGAAGGCAATGTGGCCGCGATGTCGTGCCAGCACGCGCTGAGCCTGGGCCGGGTGGCCGGCTACAACGCGGTGGCCGAACTGGTGGGCCTGCCGCTGCACGCCTACAGCCAGCCGAAGTACGTGACCTGCCTCGACCTCGGTCCATGGGGCGCCTTGTATACGGAGGGCTGGGATCGCCAGGTCAGGCTGACGCGCGCAGAAGGCAAGGCGCTCAAGCGCGCCATCAACACCGAGTGGATCTATCCGCCGGCCCCGGACCGCGACGCCGCCTTCGCGCTGGCGCGTCCCGACCACGTCATCGTTCCGTGAAGGAGGGCGGCATGAGCGACATCGACCTGGCCCGTGGCAACAGGATCGCCACCTCCAGCACCTTGCAGGCGCACTGGTTCGCGGCGCCGCTGGCGGCAGCCGTCTATCCCTGGCTGCTGGCGCTGTATCACGGCGCAGCCAGGGCGGTCGAGCGCGGCGATGGCGCCGGCGCCTGGCTCGGCGCCGGCCTGGCCCTGGCGGCGGCGCTGGCGATGCCGGCGATCGCCTTCGGCGCCGCGCTGCGCCTGGGCCGCATACCGGACCCCAGCGCGGCCGAACTGGCGGCGCGCCGCACCGCGCTGCTGGCGGTGGCGGTGCCGCCGATGTTCACGCTGACCGGCGTCGGCGCGCTGCTGCTCGGCCATCCGGACTGGGACATCGGCTTCCTGCTGGTGGTGTGGGCCGCACTGGCGTTGCGCATCGCCAGCGCCGACCGCGCGCCGCAACGCCAGGCGGCGCCTGGCCCGGCCGGCGCGACCGGCAACTGGCGCCGCGCGCACGGCTTCGGCGCCGTGCTGGCGATCCTGTTCCTGTGCTTCCACTTCAGTAACCACCTGGTCGGCCTGGTCGGACCGGAAGCCCATATGGCGGTGATGAAGGTGCTGCGCGTGGTGTACCGCTCGCCGTTCGTCGAGCCGCTGCTGATCGGCGTGTTCGCCTTCATGATCGTGACCGGTTCGCGGCTGGCCTGGCGCTGGAGCGCGCGGCCGATGGATGCGGCGCGCACCCTGCAGGTGGCCGGCGGCGTGTTTCTGGTGTGGGCCGTGATCAGCCATGTCAACGCAGTGCTGTACCTGGCGCGCGTGCACTTCGGGATCGACACCGACTGGGGTTTCGCGGTCGGGGCGCCGGTGGGCATGCTGCTCGATTCCTGGAATATCCGGCTGCTGCCGTATTACCTGGGCGCGGTATTCTTCGTGGTGGCCCATGCCTTCTGCGGCCTGCGCATCGTGATGCTGGCGCACCATGCGCCGCGCGCCAGTGCCGACCGCGTGCTGGTGGGCGGCACGCTGTTCGCCGCGCTGCTGGCCACCGTCATCATCCTCGCGATGTGCGGCCTGCGCCTGCATTTCGCCTGATTTCACTATCGACATTGGAGCAACAGATGAACATCCTGCACATCAGCGCCAGCCCGCGCGGCGCGCAAGCGGCCAGCCGCGCCTTGTCCAACCAGGTCGTCGCGCGCCTGCTGGCGCGCCATCCCGGCGCCAGCGTCACGCTGCGCGAACTGGCCGGCGGCGAAGACGGCGACGACAGTACGGCGCTGCCGCATATCGACGCCGGCTATGCGCTGGCCCTGTCGAGCGCCGCCAACGAGCCGGGCGTCGATGGCGCGCAGCTGCGCTCCGATGGCCTGATCGAGGAGCTGGTGCGGGCCGACATCGTCGTGATCGGCACGCCGATGCACAATCTCACCGTGCCCTCGACCCTGAAATCCTGGATCGACCACGTGGTGCGCATCAACCGCACCATGCGGCCCACGCCCGAGGGCAAGGTCGGCAACCTGCATGACCGCCCGGTCTACCTGGCCCTGGCCAGCGGGGGCTGGCGCACCGGCGAACGGGCGCGCCAGCCAGACTTTCTCGAACCCTATCTGCGGGCCATCCTGGCCATGATCGGCCTGAAGGACGTGACGGTGTTTTCGGCCGAAGGGCTGGCGCTGGGGGCGGAGCGGGAGGCCGAGGGGCGGGCCCGGGCCTCGGCCGAGGTGGGGCGTCATTTCGGCGCTTGAGCTTGCGACGACAAATCAGCGACAAAGTGTTGCATATTATGTCACTTGTTATTTCTGCATCGCGCCTCATATGATGGTGCGATGCAAAAAGAGACAAGATCGTGTCAGTAATTAGGAGGAGCTTAAATCGGCTCCTTCGGCGGTTTATGACACCGCTCTTGTTGATACAATTCAACAAGAGCAATATTGCGAAACATACATATCACAACAAAAACAAACACTTATGAGTTGAAATAGCTGACTCATTAGTTATTAGTGTTGTAATAGTGCGTCGCCAACCGGGGGTAAAATCGGGTCCCCCAAGCAGGTAAATAGCTTTCTGCACTACAATACCGGATTCCCCAAACATTAATTATGCTGTGTCGAACCTAGTCGAAATCCGCGATCTGCATTTTGCTTACGGTGAGCGTTCAATCCTGTCGAATCTCCGTATGGACTTCCCACGTGGCAAGCTTATTGCCGTCATGGGCGGATCGGGTTGCGGCAAGACCACGGTGCTGCGCCTGATCGGCGGCCAGATCCGTCCCCAGCGCGGCGAAGTCCGTATCGGTGGCGAAGTCGTGCACCGGCTCGATACCGAAGGCCTGTACCGCCTGCGCCGCCGCATGGGCATGCTGTTCCAGTTCGGCGCCCTGTTTACCGACCTGTCGGTATTCGATAACGTCGCCTTCCCGCTGCGCGAGCACACCGACCTGCCCGAAGAAATCATTCGCGACCTGGTCCTGATGAAACTCAACGCCGTCGGCCTGCGCAATGCGCACCGCCTCAAGCCGGCCGAGATCTCGGGCGGCATGGCGCGCCGCGTGGCCGTGGCGCGCGCAGTGGCGCTGGACCCCGAACTGATCATGTACGACGAGCCGTTCGCCGGCCTCGACCCGATCTCGATGGGCGTGACCGCTAACCTGATCCGCAACCTGAACGACGCGCTGGGCTCGACCTCGATCCTCGTCTCGCACGACGTGCACGAATGCTTCGCGATCGCCGACTACGTGTACTTCATGTCCGCTGGCAAGATCGTGGCCGAGGGCACGCCGGACGACCTGCGTGTCTCGGAAGACCCCTACGTGAAACAATTCGTCAACGCCGCCCCGGACGGCCCGGTGCCCTTCCACTATCCCGGCAAGTCGCTGGCCGATGACCTGGGCCTGGGAGCGCGCACATGATCGCCCGCGTCCTCGGCCTGGTCGGCTGCACCGTGCGCGAGGCCTTCGCCGGCCTCGGCTTCGCCGTGCGCTCCTTCTTCAGTGTGCTGAAAGTCTCACCCGGTGCGTTTCGCCGTCCGGGCCTGATTTCCGAGCAGATTCATTTCATCGGTAACTATTCGCTGGTGATCATCGCCGTGTCGGGCCTGTTCGTCGGCATGGTGCTGGGCCTGCAGGGTTACTACACCCTGAACCAGTACGGCGCCGAACAGATGCTGGGCCAGGTGGTCGCCCTGTCGCTGGTGCGCGAATTGGGGCCGGTGGTCACGGCGCTGCTGTTCGCCGGCCGCGCCGGCACCTCGCTGACCGCGCAGATCGGCCTCATGAAGGCGGGCGAGCAATTGTCGGCCATGGAAATGATGGCCATCAACCCGGTGCAGCGTGTGCTGGCCCCGCGTTTCTGGGCCGGCGTCATCGCCATGCCCGTGCTGGCGACCGTGTTTTCGGCGGTGGGCGTGCTGGGCGGCTACCTGGTCGGCGTCAAGCTGATCGGTGTCGATGAAGGTTCCTTCTGGGCCCAGATGCAATCCGGCGTCGATGTGCGAGATGACGTACTGAACGGCGTGATTAAAAGCTTTATCTTTGGCATCGCAGTGACCTTTACCGCCCTGTTCCAGGGGTATCAGGCCCAGCCGACGCCGGAAGACGTGTCGCGCGCAACCACGCGCACGGTCGTGATCGCATCGTTGCTGGTCTGGGGTCTGAACTTCGTCATGACCGCCCTGATGTTTAATAAATAATTAAATCGGTTACTGTAAGGTATTCAAATGCATCGCAAAACTATCGACGTCTGGGTCGGCTTGTTCGTTCTGCTGGGTCTGGCCGCGCTGCTATTCCTGGCTTTCCAGGCAGGAAATATGAGGACGCTGTCCTTCGGCCAGACGTATTCGGTCACGGGCCGTTTCGACAATATCGGCGGGCTCAAGCCACAGGCGCCGGTCAAGAGCGCCGGCGTGGTGGTCGGTCGCGTGGGTGACATCACCTTCGACGACAAGAGCTTCCAGGCATCAGTACGCCTCGATATGGAAACGGAATATAAATTCCCTAAAGACAGTTCGCTGAAGATCTTGACTGCTGGCCTGTTGGGCGAGCAATACATCGGCATCGAAGCCGGTGGCGACGAAAAGAACCTGGCGGAAGGCGATCGCATCAATCGCACCCAGTCGGCGACGGTCCTGGAAGACTTGATTAATCAATTTATCTACAGCAAAGCTGCAGAAGGAAAGGAAGGTAGTGAATGAACTACGCCGTCACGCTCTCGCACTTGCGCCTCGGCGCCGCCGCCGCTGCCATCCTGGTCCTGACCGGGTGCGCCACCACTGCCAATAATCCCCAGGATCCGCTGGAAGGCTATAACCGCGCCATGTTCGGCTTCAACGACGCGGTCGACCGCGCCGTGCTCAAGCCGGTGGCTACCGGTTACAAGAACGTGGTGCCGGGCTTCGCCCAGACCGGGGTCGGTAATTTCTTCGGCAACCTGTCGGACGCCTGGAGCTCGGTCAACAACCTGCTGCAGGGCAAGCCCGAGCAAGCCGGCACCGACTTCGGCCGCGTTGCGCTGAACTCGACCTTCGGCATCTTCGGCCTGCTCGATATCGCGTCCGAAGCCGGCATGCAGAAAAGCGACGAGGATTTCGGCCAGACCTTGGGCAAATGGGGCGTGCCAAGCGGCCCGTACTTGATTTTGCCGCTGCTGGGCCCATCTACGGTGCGTGATACCGCAGCATTGCCGGCCGATATCGGCGGCGATATCTGGAAATACAAGGAACCGGCCAACTGGCGCAATATCGGCGCCGCGATCCGGATCGTCGATACCCGCGCTTCGCTGCTCGACGCGTCCAGCCTGCTCGAAGACGCCGCGCTCGACCGTTACGAGTTCTTGCGCGACGGCTACCTGCAGCGCCGCCAGAGCCAGGTGTATGACGGCGACGTGCCGCGCCAGGCTGTCGACGAGGGCGACGCCGAAGCGCCGGCCGCGAAGCAGTAATCAGATAAACCGTGCGCGCGGCCGTCGCCGCCGCCAACCGAAAGGAAACCGATGAAGCCATTCATGCACCTGGTAGCAGCCGCGGCCACCGTGGCCATCTCCACCGTCCTGGTCGCCGCCCCGGTGGCCGCCGCCGAAGCGCCGGACGCGCTGGTCAAGCGCATCAGCAATGAAGTGATCGACAGCGTCAAGGCCGACAAGGACATCCAGTCCGGCAACCGCAGCAAGATCATGGGCCTGGTCAATGAAAAGATCCTGCCCTACGTCGACGCCGAGAAGATGACCCAGCAGGCGGCCGGCCGCCACTGGCGCAGCGCCACCCCGGAACAGAAGCAGAAGCTGACGAAAGAGTTCCGCGACCTGCTGGTGTATACCTATGCCGGCGCGCTGTCGACCATCAAGAACGAGACCGTCGAGTTCAAGCCGATGCGCGGCGCGCCGACCGATAGCGACGTCGAAGTGCGCTCGCAGGTGAACGTCGCCCGCGGCGAACCGATCACCCTGAACTACCGCCTGAGCAACGAAAAAGGCAGCTGGAAGATCTATGACGTGAACGTGCTGGGCGCCTGGCTGGTCCAGACCTACACCAGCACCTTCAACAGCGAGATCAGCAAGAGCGGCGTCGATGGCCTGATCAAGCGCCTGGCCGACCGCAACGCCCAGCTGGCATCCAAGCCGCTGGCCGCGCCGGCCAAGTGACCGACTGATATGGCTGAATCCAACCCGATGCTGTCGATCGACGCCCTGACCTTCCTGAGCGCCCACCAGGCGCTGGAACAGGGCGAGGCAGCGATCCGCGCCGGCGAAACCGTGTTCGATCTCGGCGGTGTCAAGGCTGCCGATTCGTCCGGCGTGGCCCTGCTGCTGGCTTGGCAGCGCCGCGCGCTGGATGCCGGCCATCGTCTCACCTTCGTGAACGTGCCCGACAACGTGCAAAAGCTGGCGGCGCTGTACGGCGTCGACACGCTGCTGCCACAAGCTTGAGCATCGGCGGCCATTGGCCGCCGATTGTTTTTCTGCCTACCTCTTGCGCGTCTTGCGCAATTGTCCCCTCTGCCGCTTGACATGGCGATTTCACCTATAATGGACCGTTTCCCTGCACGGTCTACCGTTGCGCCTTCCACTACGCGCAGCGCGCCATCCAACAAGCATGACAGCAATCCAGATTGATAGCGTCGAGAAGAGCTACAAAGGCTTCAAGGCGCTCAAGGGCGTCTCCCTGGACATCCAGGAAGGCGAGTTCTTCGGCCTGCTGGGCCCGAACGGCGCCGGCAAGACCACCCTGATTTCGACCATCGCGGGCCTGATCCGGCCCGATGCCGGCAGCGTGCGTATCCATGGCCACGACGTCGTCTCCGACTTCCGCGAAGCGAGGAAGCGCCTGGGCGTGGTGCCGCAAGAGCTGGTATTCGATCCCTTCTTCACGGTGCGCGAGACGCTGCGCCTGCAGTCGGGCTACTTCGGCATCCGCAACAACGACGCCTGGATCGACGAGGTGATGCACAATCTCGACCTGACCGACAAGGCCGACGTGAACATGCGCGCGCTGTCGGGCGGCATGAAGCGGCGCGTGCTGGTGGCGCAGGCCCTGGTGCACCGTCCGCCCGTGATCGTGCTCGACGAGCCGACCGCCGGCGTCGACGTCGAGCTGCGCCAGACGCTATGGAAATTCATCGCCCGCCTGAACCGCGAGGGCGGCCACACCGTGGTGCTGACCACCCACTATCTCGAGGAAGCGCAGGCCATGTGCCAGCGCGTGGCCATGCTCAGGCGCGGCAATGTGGTGGCGCTGGACAGCATGAGCGCGCTGCTGCGCCGGGTGTCGGGTTCGCAGCTGGTGGTGCATTTGAAGTCGGGCGACTTGCCCGACGGGCTGCGCCACCTGGTATCGCACGACGAGCATGCCAGTGGCAACAAGTACACGCTGCGCGTGAACGACTACAACGAGGTCGAGCCGATCCTGGCCCGCCTGCGCGAGAACGGCGCCGTCATCGACGAGATGCAGCTGGAGCAGGCCGACCTCGAGGACATCTTCATCCAGATCATGGAGGAAGGCAGATAATGTTCTCGATCGGTTTCCGTACCCTGTTCTACAAGGAGTCGCTGCGCTTCTGGAAGGTCGCGACCCAGACCGTGGCCGCGCCCGTGGTCACCGCCATGCTGTACCTGCTGATCTTCGGCCACGTGCTCGACGGCCGGGTCGAGATGCTCGACGGCGTGGCATATACCTCCTTCCTGGTCCCGGGCCTGGTGATGATGAGCGTGCTGCAGAATGCCTTCGCCAACTCGTCCTCGTCGCTGATCCAGTCCAAGATCAGCGGCAACCTGGTCTTCATCCTGCTGCCGCCGCTGTCGCATGCCGAGATCCTGTCGGCCTATGTGCTGGCCTCGATGCTGCGCGGGATCGCGGTCGGCGCCGGCGTGTTCATCATCACCGCCTGGTTCGCCCACCTCGAGTTCGTGGCGCCGGTGTGGATCCTGGTGTTCGCCCTGCTGGGCGCGGCCATCCTGGGCACCATGGGCACGATCGCCGGCATCTGGGCCGAGAAGTTCGACCAGCTGGCGGCTTTCCAGAACTTCTTGATCATGCCGGCGACCTTCCTGGCCGGTGTGTTCTATTCCGTGCAAAAACTGCCGCCTTTCTGGCTGACTGTCTCGCATTTCAACCCGTTCTTTTATATGATTGACGGGTTCCGCTATGGGTTCTTCGGCCAGTCCGACGTTTCGCCCTGGACCAGCCTGGCCGTCGTGACCGTGTTCTTCGCGGTGCTGACGGGCGTGGCGATCAACCTGCTCAAGCGCGGCTACAATCTGCGTCATTAAGAACCAAGCTTTTTTATTCTGGAGTTATCGTGGCGACCACACCTGAACTGATCCACGGCTATATCAGCGCCGGCCTTGAATGCACCCACCTCGAGGTCAAGGGCGACGGCCACCATTTTGACGCCGTGATCGTCTCGAACGCATTCGCCGGCAAGCGCCCCATCCAGCGTCACCAGATCGTATACGCCGCGCTGGGCGACCGCATGCGCGAGGAAATCCACGCGCTGTCGATGAAAACCCTGACCCCTGAAGAATTCGGAGGATAAGCATGGACAAGCTCCAGATCGTCGGCGGCAAGCGCCTGGCCGGTGAGATTTCGGTATCCGGCGCCAAGAACGCGGCGCTGCCCATCCTGTGCGCGGGCCTCTTGACCGCCGGCGACCTGCAGCTGTCGAACGTGCCGCGCCTGCATGACGTGCGCACCATGCTCAAGCTCCTGGAAAAGACCGGCCTCCGGGTCGTACAGGACGACAAGGAAGGAGAACAGCGAGTGACCCTGAACGGCGGCGCCATCGACACCCTCGAAGCGCCGTACGAGCTGGTGAAAACCATGCGCGCCTCGATCCTGGTGCTGGGCCCCCTGCTGGCGCGCTTCGGCGAAGCCAAGGTCTCGCTGCCGGGCGGCTGCGCGATCGGCTCGCGTCCGGTCGACCAGCACATCAAGGGCCTGCGCGCGATGGGCGCCGAGATCACGATCGAGGGCGGCTACATCCATGCCAAAGCCAAACGATTGAAAGGCGCGCGCATCCACACCGACATGATCACCGTCACCGGCACCGAGAACCTGCTGATGGCCGCGACCCTGGCCGAAGGTGAGACGGTGCTCGAGAACGCGGCGCGCGAGCCTGAAGTGACCGACCTGGCCAACCTCTTGGTGGCGATGGGCGCGAAGATCGACGGCATCGGCACCGACCGCCTGGTGATCCAGGGCGTCGACGAACTGCACGGCGCGCAGCATGCGGTGATTTCGGACCGTATCGAGGCGGCGACTTTCCTGTGCGCGGTGGCGGCCACCGGCGGCGACATCGTGCTGACCAATACCCGCACCGATATCTTCGACGTGGCGCTCGAGAAGCTGCGCGAGATCGGCCTGCAGTTGACCGTGGGCTCGGACACCATCCGCGCGAAAATGGATGGCCGTCCGCATCCGGTCTCGTTCCGCACCACCGAGTATCCGGGCTTCCCGACCGATATGCAGGCCCAGTTCATGGCCGTGAACACGATCGCCAACGGCCCGTCGAAAGTCACCGAGACGATTTTCGAGAACCGCTTCATGCACGTGCAGGAGATGAACCGCCTGGGCGCGCAGATCTCGACCGAGGGCAATACCGCCTTCATCAATGGCGTCGACCGCCTGGTCGGCGCGCCGGTGATGGCGACCGACCTGCGCGCCTCGGCTTCCTTGGTAATCGCCGGCATGGCGGCCGAAGGCACGACGCTGATCGACCGCATCTACCACCTCGATCGCGGCTACGACCGGATGGAAGTGAAACTGTCGGCGGTTGGCGCCGACATCGTCCGCATCAAATAAGCGAATCAAGTAAGACGAACATGACATTCAATGGCATCAATGGAGAACCCCAGCTGATCCTGGCGCTTTCCAAGGGCCGCATCTTCGAAGACACCCTGCCGCTGCTGTCGGCGGCCGGGATCGAGGTGCTGGAAAACCCCGAGACTTCGCGTAAGCTCATCCTCTCGACCAACGACCCCGGCGTGCGGGTGTTGATCGTGCGCGCCTCCGACGTGCCGACCTATGTCCAGCACGGCGCCGCCGATTTCGGCGTGGCCGGCAAGGACGTGCTGCTCGAGCATGGCGGCGAGGGGTTGTACCAGCCGATCGACCTGCGCATCGCCCAGTGCCGGATGTCGGTCGCGGTCAATGCCGGTTTCGACTACGACAGCGCCGTGCGCCAGGGTGCGCGCCTGCGGGTGGCGACCAAGTTCGTCAACACCGCGCGCGAGCACTTCGCCAGCAAGGGCGTGCACGTCGACCTGATCAAGCTGTACGGTTCGATGGAACTGGCGCCGCTGGTCGGTCTGTCGGACGCCATCGTCGACGTGGTCTCGACCGGCGGCACCCTGCGCGCCAATAACCTGGTCGAAGTCGAAAAGATCATGGATATCTCTTCGCGCCTGGTGGTGAACCAGGCCGCGCTCAAGCTCAAGCGCGAGCGCCTGCAACCGATCCTGGAAGCGTTTGAACGCGCGTCCCAACAACAAGGCTGAAGCACAACCATGGCAGTACAGATCCGCAAGCTCGATTCCACCGCGCCCGACTTCAAGAAGACCCTCGACGCCCTGCTGGCGTTCGAAGCGGAAACCGATGACGCCATCGAAACCGCGGTCGCGCATATCCTGCGCGACGTGAAAGCGCGTGGCGATGCGGCTGTGCTGGAATATACGAACAAATTCGATCGTATCCCGAATGGCGGCGCGACCTCGATGGCAGCCTTCGACATCGGCCAGGCCGAGCTGGAACAGGCGTTGGCTTCCTTGCCCGACGCCCAGCGCGCGGCCCTGCAAGTGGCGGCGGAGCGCGTGCGCGTGTTCCACGAGCGCCAGAAGGATGCCTCGACCGGTTTCACCTTCACCGAGCCCGACGGCACGGTACTGGGCCAGCGCGTGACCCCGCTGGACCGGGTCGGCATCTACGTCCCGGGCGGCAAGGCTGCCTATCCGTCGTCGGTGCTGATGAATGCGATTCCCGCCCACGTCGCCGGCGTGAAGGAAATCATCATGGTCGTCCCAACCCCTGATGGCGTGAAGAACCAGATGGTGTTGGCCGCCGCCGCGATCGCCGGCGTGACGCGCGTGATCACCATCGGCGGCGCGCAAGCGGTCGGCGCGCTGGCCTACGGCACCGAGACCATCGAGCCGGTCGACAAGATCGTTGGCCCGGGCAATGCCTATGTCGCCGCTGCCAAGCGCCGCGTGTTTGGCACGGTCGGCATCGACATGATCGCCGGCCCGTCCGAGATCCTGGTGCTGTGCGACGGCACCACCGACCCGGACTGGGTGGCGATGGACCTGTTCTCGCAGGCCGAGCACGACGAGCTGGCCCAGGCCATCCTCTTGTGCCCCGATGCCGACTATATCGCCAGGGTGGAGCAAAGCATCCACAAGCTGCTGCCATCGATGCCGCGCGCAGCGACCATCACGACGTCGATGACCGACCGCGGCGCCTTGATCCTCGTGCGCGACATGGATGAAGCCTGCGAGATCGCATCCTCCATCGCCGCCGAACACCTCGAAATCTCGGCCGTCGACCCAATGCAGTGGGCCGACAAGATTCGCCACGCCGGCGCCATGTTCCTTGGCCGCTGGGCGTCCGAATCGCTGGGCGACTACTGCTGCGGCCCGAACCACGTGCTGCCGACCTCGCGCACGGCGCGCTTCTCGTCGCCGCTGGGCGTCTACGACTTCCAGAAACGCTCGTCGATCATCCAGGTCAGCGAAGCCGGCGCCCAGGTGCTGGGCAAGGTCGCCGCCACCCTGGCCTACGGCGAAGGCCTGCAGGCGCACGCGCGCAGCGCCGAGCTGCGTCTGGACCCCGTGCCACCGCAGCAATCATGACGGCCTGGGTCAACCAGGTATTCTGCGAGGATGCGCTGGCCGGCCTGGCGCGCATCCCGGACGGGTCCATCGACCTGATCCTGACCGACCCGCCCTATAACCTGGGCAAGGACTACGGCAATGCCTCGGACCAGCAAAGCGTCGAGGCCTACCTGGCCTGGACCGAGCAGTGGATCGATGCGGCGGTGCCGAAGCTCAAACCCAACGGCAGCCTGTACATCTTCCTCACCTGGCGCTTCGCGCCCGAGATCTTCGTCATGCTCAAGAAGCGCATGACGATGATGAACGAGATCATCTGGGACCGCCGCGTGCCGTCGATGGGCGGCAGCGTGCGCAGCTTCTCGTCGGTGCACGACACCATCGGCTTCTTCGCCAGGCGCAAGGATTACTATTTCGACCTGGACGCGGTGCGCATCCCGTATGACGCCGAGACCAAGAAGGCGCGCTCGCGCTCGATCTTCGTTGGCGCCAAGTGGCTCGAAGTCGGCTACAACCCGAAGGACGTGTGGAGCGTGTCGCGCCTGCACCGCGAGCACCCGGAGCGGGCCGATCACCCTACCCAGAAGCCGCTCGAGATCATCGAGCGCATGGTCAAGGCCTCGTGCCCGCCGGGCGGCGTCGTGCTCGATCCCTTCATGGGCAGCGGCACCACGGCCATCGCGGCCAAGCGCCTGGGCCGCCAGTACAGCGGCTTCGAGCTCAATCCCGACTACTGCGCCATCATCGCCGAACGCCTGGCCGCGCCCGAGGTGCCGATGACGGGAGCAAAGGCAAAGAAACTGCGCAAGGCCGCCAAGGCCGTCACCACTACGGAAGAAACATCATGACCGACATCGCCAGACTGATCGAGAACACCATCCGCGCCGACGTGCGCGCCGTGGGCAGCTATCACGTGCCGGACTCGATCGGCTACGTCAAGCTCGACTCGATGGAAAACCCGTACCAGCTGCCGCAGGCACTGCGCGCCGAACTGGGCGCGCGCCTGGCCGAGGCGGCCCTGAACCGCTATCCGGTGCCGTCATACAGCACGCTCAAGAGCCGCATCTGCAGCAAGCTGGGCGTGCCGGCAGGCTACGACGTCTTGCTCGGCAATGGCTCGGACGAGCTGATCACGATCCTGGCGACGACCATCGCGCGCCAGGAGCGCGAGCCGGGCAGCCGCCGCGCGGTGGTGATGGCGCCAGTGCCTGCCTTCGTCATGTTCTCGCGTTCGGCCCAGTTCGCGGGCGCCGATTTCGTCGGCGTGCCGATCAAGGATGACTTCTCGCTCGACCTGCCGGCCATGCTGGCCTCGATCGACGAGCACAAGCCCTCGCTGGTGTTCCTGGCCTATCCGAACAACCCGACCGGCAACCTGTACGACGCCGGTGCGATGGCGCAGGTCATCGAGGCCTGCGGCGAGCATGGCATCGTGGTGGTCGACGAAGCCTATCAACCGTTCGCCCGGGTCAGCTTCATGGAGCGCCTGCCGCAATACCCGAACCTGGTCGTGATGCGCACCCTGTCCAAGCTGGGCCTGGCCGGCATCCGCCTCGGCTATATGTCGGCCGCGGCGCCGCTGCTGGCCGAGTTCGAGAAAGTGCGGCCGCCGTACAACGTCAACGTGCTCACCCAAGTGGCGGCCGAGTTCGCGCTTGACCACGTGGAGGTGCTGGACCGCCAGGCGGGCCTGCTCAACGAGGAACGCACGCGCCTGGCCGCCGCGCTGGCCGCGCTGCCGGGCGTGGAAGTCTTCCCCTCGGCCGCCAATTTCATCTCGCTGCGCGTGCCGGACGCCGAGCGCGCCTGCGCGATTCTCCACGGCGAGAAGGTGTTGATCAAAAATTTGAGTAAAATGCATAAATTGCTGGCCAACTGCATCCGCGTGACGGTCAGCACCCCCGAAGAGAACGACCAGTTCCTGGCAGCCCTGAAGACGTCGCTGTAATCCAGCGCCCCTGACGGACACCATTTAATCCAGCCGGCCTCTCCCCAGCGAGAGACCGGTCACGAACGCCCTGAGCAATGACCCGCACCGCCGACATCACGCGCAATACCAACGAGACGCAGATTCGCGTCTCGATCAACCTCGACGGCACTGGCCGCCAGAAGCTCAATACCGGCGTCCCTTTCCTGGACCATATGCTCGACCAGATCGCGCGCCATGGCATGTTCGACCTCGAGGTCGAGGCCGTGGGCGACCTGCACATCGACGCCCACCACACGGTGGAAGACGTCGGCATCACGCTCGGCATGGCGGTGGCCAAGGCGATCGGCGACAAGAAGGGCATCGTGCGCTACGGTCATTCGTATGTGCCGCTGGACGAAGCGCTGTCGCGCGTGGTGATCGATTTCTCGGGCCGCCCGGGCCTGGAACTGCATGTGCCATGGACGCGCGCCATGATCGGCGCCTTCGACGTCGACCTTACCGGCGAATTCTTCCGCGGCTTCGTGAACCACGCTGCCGTCACCCTGCACATCGACAACCTGCGTGGCGTGAACGCCCACCACCAGTGCGAGACCGTGTTCAAGGCCTTCGGCCGTGCACTGCGCATGGCGACCGAACTGGACCCACGCGCGGCCGGCATCATCCCGTCGACCAAGGGCAGCCTGTAATCATGGCCAACAAGATCGTCGTCGTCGATGGACTCGGTAACCTGCGCTCGGTGGCGCAGGCGCTGCGCGCCGCCGCGCCCGAGGCCGACGTCCTCATTTCCAGCTCGGCCGCGGATCTCGACCGCGCCGACCGCATCGTGCTGCCGGGGCAGGGCGCCATGCGCGACTGCATGAACAGCCTGCGCGAATCCGGTCTCGAAGACGCGCTGCTGCGCGCCGCCAAGACCCGTCCGATCATGGGCGTGTGCGTGGGCGAGCAGATGCTGTTCGATGAGAGCGAAGAGAACGAAGGCACCCCCGGCCTGGGCCTGTTGCCCGGCAAGGTGGTGCGGTTCCAGCTCGACGGCAGGCTGCAGGCCGACGGTTCGCGCTTCAAGGTGCCGCAGATGGGCTGGAACCGCGTGCAGCAGTCGCGCGCCCACCCGCTGTGGGAAGGCGTCGAGGACGGCAGCTATTTCTACTTCGTGCACAGCTATTATGCGGCGCCAGGGAATGCGGACGATGTGATCGGCGAGACCGACTACGGCGCGCCGTTCTGCTGCGCCGTGGGCCGCGATAATATCGTCGCCACCCAGTTCCACCCCGAAAAGAGCGCCGCCGCCGGGCTGCGCCTGTACCGCAATTTCATCCACTGGAATCCGTGATTCCAGGTTTTAGTTTCCGACACAACCCGTCAACCAACCGACAACGACCATGCTGCTGATCCCCGCCATCGACCTGAAAGACGGTCACTGCGTTCGCCTGAAACAAGGCGATATGGACCTCGCCACCGTGTTTTCCGAAGATCCCGCCGACATGGCGCTGCATTGGCTCAAGAAGGGCGCGCGGCGCCTGCACCTGGTCGACCTGAACGGCGCATTCGCGGGCAAGCCGAAGAACGAGAGCGCCATCAAATCGATCCTGCAGGTAGTGCAGGAATACGCCGAAGACAACGACCTGGACGAGATCCCGGTCCAGCTCGGCGGCGGCATCCGCGACCTCGACACCATCGAGCGCTACCTGGACGACGGCATCAGCTACATCATCGTCGGCACCGCCGCGGTCAAGAACCCGGGCTTTTTGCACGATGCCTGCGGCGCCTTCCCGGGCCACATCATCGTCGGCCTGGACGCCAAGGACGGCAAGGTCGCGACCGACGGCTGGAGCAAGATGTCGGGCCACGAGGTCATCGACCTGGCCAAGAAGTTCGAAGGCTATGGCGTCGAATCGATCATCTACACCGACATCGGCCGCGACGGCATGATGGCCGGCGTGAACATCGAGGCGACCGTCAAGCTGGCGCGCGCCGTCAGGATTCCCGTGATCGCCTCGGGCGGCGTGCACGTGCTGGCCGACGTCGAAGCCCTGTGCGCGGTGCAAGACGAGGGCATCGAAGGCGTGATCTGCGGCCGCTCGATCTACGAAGGCACGCTCGACCTGGCATCGGCCCAGGAACGTGCCGATGAACTGACGGAAGGCGCCGGCGCATAACCCATGCTCGCTAAACGCATCATCCCCTGCCTGGACGTCACCGGCGGCCGCGTGGTCAAGGGCGTCAATTTCACCGAGCTGCGCGACGCCGGTGACCCGGTCGAGATCGCGCGCCGCTATGACGGCCAGGGCGCCGACGAGATCACCTTCCTCGACATCACCGCCTCGAGCGACAACCGCGACCTGATCCTGCCGATCATCGAGGCCGTGGCCTCCACCGTGTTCATCCCGCTCACCGTCGGTGGCGGCGTGCGCAAGGTCGAGGACGTGCGCCGCCTTCTCAACGCCGGCGCCGACAAGGTCAGCATGAATACCTCGGCCGTGACCAATCCGCAGCTCGTGTTCGACGCCGCCAACAAGCACGGTTCGCAGTGCATCGTGGTGGCGATCGACGCCAAGCAGACGGGGCCCGGCAAATGGGAAGTGTTCACCCATGGCGGCCGCAACGCCACTGGCCTGGATGCGGTGAAATGGGCGCGCAAGATGGAGAGCCTTGGCGCCGGTGAATTGCTGCTCACTTCGATGGACCGTGACGGCACCAAGGTCGGCTTCGACCTGGGCCTGACCCGCGCCGTCTCGGACGCCGTCGGTATCCCGGTGATCGCCTCGGGCGGCGTCGGCGGCCTGCAAGACCTGGCCGATGGCGTGCTCGAAGGCCATGCCGATGCGGTGCTGGCGGCCAGCATCTTCCACTATGGGCAGCACACGGTCGGCGAAGCCAAGCGCTACATGCTTGATCGCGGCATCCCGATGCGCCTCGTCTAAGGAAGCCCCATGCCGACCAATGCCAAGTGGCTCAACAAGGTGCGCTGGGACGAGCACGGCCTGGTGCCGGTGATCGCGCAAGAAGCTGCAAGCGGTGACATATTGATGTTCGCCTGGATGAATCGCGAAGCCCTGACCCGCACCGTCGAGACCGGCGAGGCGGTGTACTGGAGCCGTTCGCGCAAGAAACTGTGGCACAAGGGCGAAGAATCCGGCCACATCCAGAAGGTGAGCGAGATCCGCCTCGATTGCGACGAAGACGTCGTGCTGCTCAAGATCGAGCAGGTCGGCGGCATCGCCTGCCATACCGGCCGCCATTCCTGCTTCTTCCAGAAGTACGACAACGGCGACTGGCACAGCGTGGAACCGGTGCTGCAGGACCCCGCCACCATTTATCCAGATACAAAGAAAACCCCATGAGCATTACCCTGGCCCGTGTCGCGGCCGTGATCGAATCGCGCAAGCCTGAACACGGCGGCGACCCTGCGACCTCGTACGTCGCCAAGTTGTTTTCCAAGGGCGACGACGCCATCCTCAAGAAGATCGGCGAGGAAGCTACCGAACTGGTGATGGCGGCCAAGGACGCGCGCGTCGCCGGCGATCCCTCCAAGGTGCTCTACGAATGCGCCGACCTGTGGTTCCATTCGATGGTGCTGCTGGCCAAGTTCGACCTGACGCCGCAACAGGTGCTGGACGAGCTGGCGCGGCGCGAAGGCGTCTCGGGCATCGAGGAAAAAGCTGCCCGCAAGGAATAATATTTCCCAAGTATTGCAAGTGAGTACCTGCTCACCGTGCGCAGCCCGGCGGTCGGTGTCATAATCGGCTACTTGCCGTCATACCGATGTCATGCGTCGCTGATACGATGCCTCGGCTTCATGGTCATATAATTCCTTGGACTGTTGTAATACAAGAGTTGTAATACATCCGGAGACAAGATGGATAACTGCATTTTTTGCAAGATCGTCGCCAAGCAGATTCCGGCCGCCGTCGTCTATGAAGACGATGACGTCCTGGCATTCAAGGACATCAACCCGGCGGCGCCGGTACACCTGCTGGTGATTCCCAAGCTGCACGTGTCCACCCTGTCCGACTGTACCGAGGCACATACGGCGGTGCTGGGCAAGATGCTGGCGCTGGCGCCAAAGCTTGCAAAAGAGAATGGGATTGACGTCAAGACCGACGCCGATGGCAAGCCGAACGGCGGTTTCAAGACGCTGATCAATGCTGGCCCGGATGGCGGGCAAGAGGTGTATCACCTGCATTTGCATATGTATGGCGGTCCGCGCCCGTGGCGCGGCCTGGCGCTGTAATGCCTGGCCTAAGCCAGGACTAAGTTTCGAAGGGGCGAGAGTGCCCCGCATCGCGTATACTGTGGTAGACGCTTTCCCGATTTTTCAGGCATATACGCCTTGCTAGGAGAACAATATGGGTGGTTTGAGTATTTGGCACTGGGTCATCGTGCTGGTGGTCGTGATGCTGATCTTCGGTACCAAGAAAATCAGCAATATGGGTTCCGACCTGGGCAAGGCCGTCAAGGGCTTCAAGGATGGCGTGAAGGGTGACGAAGAGAAGGCTGCCGAAGCCAATCCCGCCGCGCCGGTCCAGCCAACGCAGCAGGTGGCCGACAAGTCGACCATCGACGTGGAAGCCCGCGACAAGACCCGCCTGTAAGCGGCGCGCAGCATGATCGATCTCGGATTGTCGAAAATCGCGATCATCGGCGTGGTCGCCCTGATCGTGATCGGCCCTGAAAAGCTGCCCAAGGTGGCGCGCATGGCCGGCACGCTGTACGGCCGCGCCCAGCGCTACCTGCACGACGTCAAGTCCGAGGTCAGCCGCGAGATCGAGCTCGACGAGCTGCGCAACCTGCACAAGGAAGTGCAAGAGAAAGCGCAATCGTTCAAGAGCGAGGTCGAATCGGCCACCAGCGATTTCGAATCCTCGGTCACCAGCCACGTCGACGAAGTCGAAGCCCTGTGGGATGGCCGCGCATCGCATGACGCCGGCAACACGATCGCGCCGACCGTGGCCGACATCGACCGCAAGGCCAAGGATTTCCGTCGTAAAAAGCTGGTGCGCACTTCCGCCGTGCCGGCCTGGTACAAGAACCGCCATGGCACCAAGCGCCATGTGATGTCGGGCGCGGCCCGGGTGCGCAAGTTCCGCCCCGGCTCGGGCGCCAAATCCAATTCTTCCTTCTTCTAAATGACTGAGCAAGCCGCCGGCGAAGACACTTTCATCTCGCACCTGGTCGAGCTGCGTGACCGCCTGGTCAAGGCCTCGATCGGGATCGCGATCGTATGCGCCGTGCTGATGGCGTGGCCGGGGCCGTCGCACATCTACGACCTGATCGCGGCGCCGATGATTGCCTCGATGCCGCCTGGCTCGACCATGATCGCCACCGGCGTCATCTCGCCCTTCCTGGTGCCCATGAAGGTCACCCTGCTGCTGGCCTTCATCCTGGCGCTGCCCTGGGTGTTCTACCAGGCCTGGGCCTTCATCGCGCCCGGCCTGTACGCCCACGAGAAGCGCCTGGTGCTGCCGCTGGTGATCTCGTCCTCGGTCCTGTTCATTGCCGGCGTGGCGTTCTGCTACTTCTTCGTGTTCGGCCGCGTATTCCACTTCATCGGCGAATTCGCGCCGACCTCGATCGCGGTCATGCCCGATATCGAGAACTACCTCGATTTCGTGATGTCGATGTGCCTGGCCTTCGGCGCCTCGTTCGAAGTGCCGGTGGTGGTCGTGATCCTGGTGCGCATGGGCATCGTCAGCCTCGAGAAGCTGCGCGCAATCCGTTCCTACGTAATCGTCGGCGCCTTCGTGATCGCCGCCATCGTCACCCCGCCGGACGTGGTCAGCCAGCTGGCCCTGGCCATCCCGATGTGCCTGCTCTACGAGCTGGGCCTGCTGGTGGCGCCGATGTTCCAGCGCGCGACCACGGCGCCTGAAGAAACTGCCTAAGCGTTTCGTTCTTCCCGTCTATTCCCATTCTTCGCAGTTTGTGCCGGCGCTCGCCGGCACGATCTGATGTTCCCGACTTGCAAAGCTTTTCCAGAATACTGTGCCATCAAGCTGAAATACTTGTCTTTAAAGCTTGAAAGAACAGCAAATCCCGCAAATATCGTTGCCGTGCGACAACGAAATCAAAAAAATGTCAGTAGGATTTGTCCTACGAAAAATCAGAACCAGCCATAATCGAACGCATACGACTTTCACGGAAGCAACCCTTTCGTCTCGCTATGCCACCGATACTCAACTTCGAATCAGTACCAACGATTACCCAAGGCCGGATTCGTGCGGCCCTGGCCGTCATGCTGGCGCTGGCCGTGCTGCCGCTCCTCGACGGTATGTCGGTGCTGGAATGCATCTCGTTCGCGGGACTGGCCATGCTGGCCGGCCTCGTCCTGTGGTGCGTGCGGCCGCTTGGGCAGGATGCGGCGACGCCGTCGGCAGGAAGCGCGGCTGCGGACGCCGACCGCATGGCGCCGCTGATGGCCGAGGTGGCGCCGGTCTGGGGGCGTCACGTGCGCAGCGTGAAGGACCAGAGCGAGACCGCGATCGCCCAGCTGCTCGGTGGCTTCAGCGCGCTGCTCGAGCACTTCGAGCGCGCCGGTTTTTCGGGCATCCGTAGCGGCCAGGACGCCGGCGCCGGCGGCAGCGCCCAGCGCCTGGCGACCTGCGAACAGAAACTCGATCCGGTGATGTCCTGGCTCGAGCAGATGGTCGACAGCAAGACCGAACTCCTGACCCATGTGCGCACGCTGTCGGAAGCCACGTCCGAACTGAAGTCGCTGGCCGATGAAGTGGGCAAGATCGCGGCCCAGACCAATCTGCTGGCCATCAATGCCGCCATCGAGGCGGCGCGTGCCGGCGAGATGGGGCGTGGCTTCGGCGTCATCGCCGCCGAGGTGCGCAAGCTGTCGAACGTGTCGGCCGACATCGGCAAGCGAATCACCAAGGGCATGGACCGCATGTCCACCACGATGTCGCTGACCCTCGAATCGGCCGCCGACGCCGACGAGAACGACCGCCGCACCATCGGCGCCTCGCGTGGCGTGGTCGAGGAAGTGCTGGGCCATGTGCGCGGCCTGGGCCAGGATGCCGACACCATGCGTGAACAGGGCAGCGCGATCCGCACCGAGGTCGAACAGATGATCGTCGCGCTGCAGTTCCAGGACCGTATCCGCCAGATCCTGGAGGTGGTCGACGCCGACATCGACCGGCTGGCGCGGCTGGCCGCCGACGAGGCGGCGCCCCTGCCCGCGGCCGAGACCTGGCTGCTCGAACTGAGCGGAAAATACACGATGGCTGACGAACACGTCAGCCATACCCCGGCCGCCCGGCGCGCCGACGCCGACGACGAAGTGACCTTCTTCTGAGCGGCCTCCCGAAACAATCTTCCAGCAAAAAAGTGAGCAAACCATGGCAAAAACCGTGATGATCGTCGACGACTCCATATCGATCCGCCAGGTGGTCGGCCTGACCCTGCGCGGCGCCGGCTACGACGTGGTCGAGGGCAGCAACGGCAAGGACGCGCTGGCGAAACTGGGCCGCCAGAAGGTCAACCTGATCGTCAGCGACGTCAACATGCCCGAGATGAACGGCATCGAATTCGTCAAGGCGGTCAAGGCCCAGCCCGAATACCGCTTCCTGCCGATCATCATGCTGACCACCGAGTCGGGCGACGAGAAGAAGCGCGAAGGCCAGGCCGCCGGCGCCAGGGCCTGGGTGGTCAAGCCGTTCAAGCCCGAGGTGCTGCTGAACGCGGTCCAGAAGCTGATCCTGCCCTGACATGAAATTGACTATCCACCCGGGCGCCGACGGCCGCCTGTCCATCCACGTCGCGGGCGACCTGACCATCTACCAGGCGGCCGAGGCGCGTGAATCGCTGCTGGCGCTGGTCGACAGCGCGCGGGCGGTCGACCTCGACCTGGCCGACGTCGGCGAGATCGACAGCGCCGGCCTGCAGCTGCTGCTGGCGACGGCGCGCACGCTCGCCGCCAGGGAGGGCAGCTTGCGCCTCACACGGCCGAACGCCGCGCTGGTCGAGACAATCGACCTGCTCGGCCTGGGCCGGCACCTGCCCATCGCCGCCTGAAAGGAAACCCCATGTCCATCGAACAGGCACTGCAGACCTTCACCGCCGAGTGCCGTGAACTGCTGCAAGAAATGGAAGACGCGCTGCTCAGCGGCGTCAAGGGCAATGTGAGCGCCGACAGCATCAATGCGGTATTCCGCGCGGCCCACACGATCAAGGGTTCGGCCGGCTTGTTCGGCCTGGACCACATCGTCGGCTTCACCCACGTCGCCGAGAGCGTGCTCGATGCCGTGCGCGCCGGACAACTGCCTTTCACGCCGGAGCTGATCGAACTGATGCTGGCCTGCCGCGACCACATCGCGCGCCTGGTCGACGAAGTGGCGGCCGGCCACCTGGACGAAGACCCTGGACTGGCCGACGCCGGCCAGCCGCTGCGGCAGCGGCTGGCGGCCTACCTCGGCGGCGAGTCGGCGGGCCAGGCCGCGGCTGCCCCCGATTCTGCGGCGGCCACCGCCGCCGCCGGCCACTGGCATATCTCGCTGCGTTTCGGCAGCGAGGTGCTGCGCAACGGGATGGACCCGCTGTCCTTCCTGCGCTACCTGTCGACGCTCGGCAGCGTGGTGCATGTGGCGCCGGTGCTGGACGCCGTCCCGGCCCTCGACGAACTCGATGCCGAAGCCTGCTATCTCGGCCTGGAGCTGGCCCTGCGCAGCAGCGCCAGCCTGGCCGCCATCGAGGGTGCGTTCGAGTTCGTGCGCGATGACTGCCGCCTGCGCATCGTGGCGCCCGACAGCCCACCCGAGGCCTACCGTGCGCTGCTGGACGAATTTCCCGCCGAGCGCGCCGTCATGCAGCGCCTGCTGGCCGAATGCGGCAGCTGGACCGAGGTCGATGCCGACGCGGCCCTCCCCGCCGCCGATTGCGCAGGCGAGCCGGATGCGGCCGAAGGCGCCCGCCCGCGCGAACGGCGCGGCCAGGAAAAGAACAGCGTGCGCGTCGATGCCGACAAGCTCGACCACCTGATCAACCTGGTGGGCGAACTGATCGTGGCCACCGCCGGCGCCAACCTGGCGGCGCGCCGTGCCCAGAACGTCGAACTGCAAGAATATGGCGCGACCCTCAATTCGCTGGTCGAGGACGTGCGCAACAGCGCCCTGCAGCTGCGCATGGTCAAAATCGGCTCGACTTTCACCCGCTTCAAGCGCGTGGTGCACGACGTCGCGCGCGACCTGGGCAAGGACATCGAGCTGGCGATCGACGGCGAGGACACCGAGCTCGACAAGACCGTGGTCGAGAAGATCGCCGATCCGCTCACCCACCTGGTGAGGAATGCGATCGACCATGGCATCGAGCCGGCCGAGTTGCGCCGCGAACGCGGCAAGCCGGCGCACGGCACCATCTGGCTCAACGCCTACCACGATTCCGGCACCGTCGTGATCGAGGTCGGCGACGACGGCGGCGGCCTGCAGCGCGAGCGCCTGCTGGCCAAGGCGATCGAGCGCGGCATCGTCGAGGAAGGCCGCCACCTGAGCGACGCCGAGGTGTACGCATTGATCTTCGAGCCCGGTTTCTCGACCGCCGAGCAGGTGACCAACCTGTCCGGCCGCGGCGTCGGCATGGACGTCGTCAAGCGCAATATCACGGCGCTGCGCGGCACCATCCAGATCGACAGCACCCCGGGCGTGGGCACCACGATGCGGGTGCGCTTGCCGCTGACCCTGGCGATCATCGACGGCTTCCAGGTCGCGGTCGGCGGCTCGGTGTTCGTGGTGCCGCTCGAGATGGTCGAGGAATGCGTGGAATTTCGCAGCGACGACGCCCACGACTACGCCAACCTGCGCGGCACGGTGCTGCCCTTCATCCGCCTGCGCGAGCTGTTCGCCCTGGACGGCGCGGCCGCGAGCCGCCAGAGCCTGGTCGTGGTGCGCTACGCGGGCCAGCGCGCGGGCCTGGTGGTCGACGGCCTGCTGGGCGAATCGCAGACCGTCATCAAACCCTTGGGCAAGGTATTCCGGCACATGCGCTGCATCAGCGGCTCCAGCATCCTCGGCAGCGGCGACGTGGCCCTGATCCTGGACGTGCCATCCCTGATCCACCAGGCGGCGGGAGATCACGCGCGCCTGACCCAGCCGAGCGAATCGGCGTTCGCATAACAACCATACCACCTACCTGTCTGAAGGAATCACATCATGTTTAAGAATATGCGGATCGCCACCCGGCTGGCGCTCGGGTTCGGGATCGTGCTGGTCATGCTGGTTGCACAGTCGCTGATCAGCCTGAACAAGATGCACGACATGAACGCGCAGACGGTCCTGATCACCGAGGACCGCTATGTCAAGACCAAGCTGGCGTCCGAAGCGATCCAGGGCACGCTGGACAATGGCCGCCTGGTGCGCAGCATCCTGCTGGCGGTCGACGAGGCCGAAGCCCAGAGCGCCAAGGAAACCATCGCCGCCAACCGTGCCGCCAATACCGAGATCTTCAACCAGATCGAGAAGCTGATCGGCAGCGACAAGGGGCGGGCGCTGCTCAAGGACACCCTGGAGAAGCGCCGCATCCTGTCGGGCAAGTACGAGCCCCTGTACCAGTTGGCCAAGACCGACCCGGCCCGGGCCGTCGCCTACCTCAAGAACGATTTCGCGCCGGCCAACAACGGCCTGATTGCCGCTATCGGCACACTGTCTACCTACCAGGAAGAGCTGATGGTCGAATCGGCCAAGGAAGCGGCCAGTGCCTACCAGGATGCGAAGGACATGATCGTGACCCTGTCCAGCGCCGCCGTGCTGCTGTCGATCCTGATCGCCGTGCTGATCACCCGCAACCTGCTCAAGACCCTGGGCGGCGAGCCGGGCTACGCAGCCGACATCCTGATCGAAGTCTCGAAGGGCAACCTGGCGGTCGAGGTGGCGACCCGCAAGGGCGACAACGCCAGCATGATGTATGCGGTCAAGCAGATGGTCGAGCGCCTCTCCAGCATCGTGCGCGAGGTCAACAGCGCCACCGACGCCCTGTCGAGCGCCTCGGAAGAAGTCAACGCCACCGCCCAGTCGCTGTCGCAGTCGTCGAGCGAACAGGCGGCCGGCGTGGAAGAAACCAGCGCCTCGATCGAGCAGATGACCGCCTCGATCTCGCAGAACACCGAGAATGCGCGCGTCACCGACGGCATGGCGACCAAGTCGGCGGCCGAGGCGCAGGAAGGCGGCGAAGCGGTCAAGGCGACCGTCAGCGCCATGAACCAGATCGCCCAGAAGATCGGCATCATCGACGACATCGCCTACCAGACCAACCTGCTGGCGCTCAATGCCGCGATCGAAGCGGCGCGCGCCGGCGAGCATGGCAAGGGCTTCGCCGTGGTGGCGGCCGAGGTGCGCAAGCTGGCCGAACGCAGCCAGGTCGCGGCCCAGGAAATCAGCACCGTCGCCAGCTCGAGCGTCGAACTGGCCGGCCGCGCCGGCCGCCTGCTCGACGAGATGGTGCCGAACATCCGCAAGACCTCCGACCTGGTGCAGGAGATTACCGCCGCCTCCGAAGAGCAGTCGTCGGGCGTCGGCCAGATCAACGCCGCCGTCGGCCAGCTGAGCATGGCCACCCAGCAGAACGCATCGAGCTCGGAAGAACTGGCGGCGACCGCCGAAGAACTCGCGAGCCAGGCTGAGCAGCTGCAACAGACGATGGCCTTCTTCACCGTGGCCGGTGAAAAGCAGCGCGACACCCGCGTGCGCAAGTCCCCGGCAGCCAAGCCGGCGCTGGCCAACCGCGGCATGTCGCGCGCCGGCGCGGTCTCGATGGCGGCCGCGGGCGACCTCGACGAAGCCGCCTTCACCAACTTCTAAAGGCCGCGCATGAAACCAGCAACGACGCAGTCGGCCGCGCCCAGGCAGGAGCCGACGCAATACCTGACCTTCAGCTCCGGCAGCGAGACTTTTGCGATCGGCATCCTGTGCGTCAAGGAGATCATCGAGTACGCCGGCGTGACTGAAGTGCCGATGATGTCGGAGTGCGTGCGCGGCGTGATCAACCTGCGCGGAGCGGTCGTCACGGTGATGGACCTGGCGGCGCGCTTCGGCCGTCCTCGCGCCGAGATCGGCAAGCGTACCTGCGTGATCATCGTCGAACTCGAGGAAGCCGGCGAGCAGCACGTGGTCGGCATCCTGGTCGACAGCGTCAGCGCGGTGCTCGAGATCGCACCGGAGGACATCGAGCCGCCGCCCGGCTTCGGCGCCCGCATCCGCACCGAATTCATCGCCGGAATGGGCAAGGTGAAGGACCGGTTCGTGATCCTGCTCGACGTGGCGCGCGTGTTCTCGATCGAAGAGATCGCCCTGCTGCAGGCGGCCGGCACCAGCGCGGAATAGGATCGCCATGCTTCGTCCGTCCATCAGCGACCAGGAGTTCGCCCAGTTCCAGCGCTTCATCTTCGACGCCGCCGGCATCAGCATGTCGGGCGCCAAGAAGGCGCTGGTGAGCGGGCGCCTGGCCAAGCGCCTCGACCATTGCGGCCTGGCCAGCTACGGCGCCTATTTCAAGCTGCTCAGCAGCGGCTCGGCCGAGGGCGAGTTCCAGACCGCGGTCGACCTGTTGACCACCAACGAGACTTATTTCTTCAGGGAGGGCCGCCACTTCGAGGTGCTGCGCGAGCATGCGCTGGCAGCGGCGGAGCGGGGCCGCGAATTCCATGTGTGGAGCGCGGCCTGTTCCAGCGGCGAGGAGCCCTACAGCATGGCGATGACCCTGGCCGACGCCCTCGGCAAGCGCAGCCGCTGGAGCGTGCTGGGCTCGGACATCAGCACCGCCGTGCTGGCGCGCGCGCGCCGCGGCCACTATCCGCTCGAGCGCGCGCGGCTGCTGCCGTCGCCCCTGCTGCAGCGCTTCTGCCTGAAGGGCACCGGCGAGCAGGAAGGGACCATGCTGGTGTCGAAGGAAGTGCGCAGCCAGGTGCAGTTCGCCCAGGTCAACTTGAACGAGGAATTGCCGCGCCTGGGACCGTTCGACATGGTCTTCCTGCGCAATGTGATGATTTATTTCAGCAAGGAGACCAAGCGCGAGGTCGTCAAGCGGATCGCCTCGACCCTGCGGCCGGGCGGCGTGCTGTGCATCGGCCACTCCGAAAGCCTGCACGACATCTGCGGCGAACTGCGGCCAATCGCACCGTCGGTCTATCGCAAGCCCGGGAACGGCGCGTGACGGCGCGCCGCATCAAGGTCATGATCGTGGACGATTCCGCGGTCGTGCGCCAGGTCGCCTCGGAGATCCTGGGCAGCGACCCGGCGATCGAGGTGATCGGGGTGGCCTCGGACCCGATCCTGGCCATGGCCAGGATGAAGAACGCCTGGCCCGACGTGATCCTGCTCGATATCGAGATGCCCAAGATGGATGGCCTGACCTTCCTGCGCCGCATCATGGCCGAGCGCCCGACGGCGGTGGTGATCTGCTCGACCCTGACCGAGCAGGGCGCGCGCACCACGGTCGAGGCGCTGGCGGCAGGCGCGGTCACCACCATCGGCAAGCCCCGGCTCGGCCTCAAGCAATTCCTGAGCGAGTCGACCGAGAGCCTGGCCAGCGTGATCAAGGCGGCAGCGCGCGCCAACGTCGGCGTGCTGGCAGCGCGTGCGCGCAACGTGCCAGCGGCGGCCCCCGCGGTGCCGGCGCCGAAGCTCTCCGCCGACGCGGTGCTGCCCCCGGGCGGCCACGGGCCGATGGCCCAGACCACGGAACGGGTGGTCGCGATCGGCACTTCCACCGGCGGCACGCAGGCGCTGGAAGAAGTACTCACCGCGCTGCCCCAGGTCTCGCCCGGCATCGTGATCGTCCAGCACATGCCCGAGAAATTCACCGCCGCCTTCGCAGCCCGCCTCGACAGCATCTGCCGTATCCGCGTGCAGGAAGCGCGCCAGGGCATGCGCGTGATGGCCGGCCAGGCCTTGCTGGCCCCCGGCGGCAAGCACCTGCTGCTGCGCCGCAGCGGCGCCCAGTACCACGTCGACGTGGTCGACGGGCCGCTGGTCAACCGCCACCGGCCCTCGGTCGACGTGCTGTTCAGGTCAGTGGCCAAGAGCGCCGGCGCCAACGCGCTCGGCGTCATCATGACCGGCATGGGCGACGATGGCGCGGCCGGCCTGCTTGAGATGAAGCAGGCCGGCGCCGCGACCGTGGCCCAGGACGAAGCCAGCTGCGTGGTCTATGGCATGCCAAAAGAAGCCGTCAAGCGCGGTGCGGTCGAGCGCAGCCTGCCGCTGCGCGGGATCGCGGGCGAGATCATGAAGCAGATGCGGATGTGATCCGCACTCCTACGGACAGTTCCCCACAATGTAATAGCCCTGCGCCGTCTGCGCCAGCGTGCTGGTGAAGAATGTGTTGTACAGGCCCATGTTCTGGTTCGAGCCATTGGCGAGCGCGTAGCCACCGCCGGCATGGGCGCGGCCCGCCTGCACATGGGCGTAGTTGCTGGCGCTGGAGGTGGTGCAGGTGAACACCGGCGGCGGCGTGCCGCCGCCGACCTGGAAGGCCGGTATGGTGCAGGCGCCGGACGCTTGCCCATTGCTGCCGATGGCGGTCACGCTGCCGCTGTAACCGGGGCCGGCCTGGACCGGGGTTTGTGCGACGGCGTGGGAGAAGGGCGCCGATAGCGCCAGGCAGATCGCGGCTTGCGCCGCTCGTCGATGGAAGGGCTGCATGCTGTGTCTCCGAATATGGTTGTCGTGGGCTGGCGCGAAAGGCCTGCCGACTTTCATCATAGTGCGGAGAACGAGGCGCACAAGCGGGCGTGCGAGCACGCCGCTTGTGCGTTTTTGCACGACCTGGACGGCCATGCAGGGAGGGTCGCTACTGCATCAGTTCCGAGATCATCTTGACCGGCGCATTGCCATAGCTGAGGAACTGGTCGTGGAACTCCTTCAGCTTGAACCGGTCGCCCAGCTGCTGCTTGCGGCGTTCACGCAATTCCATGATCTGGTGGTAGCCGCTGAAGTAGCTGGTCAGCTGCACCGAGGTCAGGGTCACGCGGCGCCATTTTTCGTCGGCTTCCTGGCGCGTCTGGAAGGCCTGGCGGGTGAGCAGGTCGATCGCCGCCTCTTGCCCCATGCCGTTCACATGCACGCTGTAGTCGAGGATGGTGTTGGTCACACTGCGCAGGTTCCATTTCGAGTACATCAGCCACATCTCGGGCGCGTTGTCGCCATAGCCCGATTCGAGCATCATGCGCTCGCCATACACGGCCCAGCCCTCGACCATCGCGCCATTGCCGAACAGCGACTTGATCAGCGAAGGCGAGCGGTTGGCGTGTACCAGCTGCGCATAGTGGCCGGGGATCGCCTCGTGGATGTTCAGGATCTGCAGGATCCACTCGTTGTACTCGCGCAGGCTGCTCTCGGCCTGCTGCGCCGAGAGGCTGTCCATCGGTGTGACGTTGTAATACGTCTTGTCCTTCGAGCGGTAGGGGCCGGGCGCGTCGATGCTGGCGCCGGCCACGCCGCGCTGGTACATCGGGGTCTCGCGCACCTCGAGCGGCTTGCTCGGGTCCAGGGTCAAGAGGTCGTGCTTGATCACCCAGTCCTGCAGCAGCGGGATCTGGCGCCGGATCTCGGCGAAGAAGTTCTCGCGCGCCACGTGGCGGCTTGATAACTTGTCGATCATCATGCCGATCTTCTGGAAGCGGTCCTGCGGCTTGTTCACGCCCGCCATATGGCGCGGCCACAGCTCGTCCGAGATGCGGTCCATATTCGACAGCAGTTCCTCGCGCGTGACCAAGGCCTTGCGGAAGGTCTCTTCGGCGCTGGAGGACGACTGGATGTCGAGCGCGAATTTCTGCTCGTACAGCGCCTTGCCGGCGCGGAAAGGCCGCGCCTGGCCGCTGGCCGCCTGGCGCTTTTCGACGCCGTTCAAGAAGTCGACATAGCCCAGCACCGCGCTGCCGGCGTTGGCGATGCGCTGGGCGAAGATGGCTTTTTCTTGCGGGGTCAGGATCGATTCCTCGGCCGCGCGGCCCAGGTCGGCCAGCACCGCCATCGTGCCCGGCGCCTGGCCGATTGCGAGCTGGGTGTGTTCGCGCGTCGGATGGGTGATCGAGGCTTGCGCCGCCGCGTAATAGGCCGGCACATCGGCCAGGCGCTTGAGGATGGTGCGCAGGCGCTGCGGCTTGGCCGCGTAGTCGGTGTTAAGGATCAGGTCGAGCGGCGCGGCGACGTTGTACTGCGACGGATTCCACTCGAACTCGCGCCAGGTAGTCAGGCGCCAGCGGTCCTTTTCCAGCTTGTTGACCAGCAGGGCCAGGTCGGTGCGGTAGCGCGGCGACAGCTGCCTGGGATCGAGCTTGCCGAATTTTTCCAGCCACTCGTTGGCGAAGGCGAGCTGCTTGGCCCGCGTGTCGGCATTCGGGATGGTCAGGTTGGCGGCGTGGTCGAACTTGCCGACGTAGATGCCGCCTTCCGGATCGTTGCGCCACAGGGCGGTCAGGTACTGCATGCTCAGGGTCGACATGCGGCGGTCGAGGCGCATTTCGGCGGCGTTGGCGTTGGCGACGCCAGCCGCTGCCGCCGTCGCGCCCACTGCCGCGGCGCCGACGAGGGCCTTCTTGCCTTTGCCCGGGGTCTTCTTCTTGACGACCTTCGAGGACTTGGCCTTGCCCTTGGCCGGTTTGGAAGTGGCGGCGACGGCCGGCGTCAGTGCGAAACACGCCAGCAAGGCTGCCAGCGCGATTTTCGTTTTCATCATCGTATTCAGGCCCTGTAACGTAAGGAGATGTCTTGACGCGCGCATGCGCGAAGGCGTGCAGATTAGCACCAAACGCTGCATTTGCCGACAGTTGAAACATTCCGACACGCATGAATGTCAACGTTGACCAAAGTGCAAGTCAGCGTCCCAGCCCCGTGCGCAGCATCTCCAGCATATCGCCCGGCGACATGCGCGCCGCCATCTCGGTCCCCTCCAGCAGGCTGTCGGCCAGGTCGCGCTTGTGGCGGTGCAGGTCGACGATGCCTTCCTCGATCGTGCCGCGCGCCACCAGGCGGTAGATCGTTACCGGCCGCTGCTGGCCCATGCGGTGGGCGCGGTCCGAGGCCTGGTCTTCCACCGCCGGGTTCCACCACGGGTCCATGTGGATCACGTAGTCGGCCGCCGTCAGGTTGATGCCGACGCCGCCCGCCTTCAGGCTGATGAGGAACAGGTCGCCCTCGCCGGCCTGGAAGGCGTCGACCCGGCGCTTCCTTTCCTGGATCGGCGTCGAGCCGTCCAGGTACTGGTAGGCGATGCCCTGCGCATCGAGATACTGGCGGATCAGGGTCAGGTGGTCGACGAACTGGCTGAACACCAGCACCTTGTGCCGGTTCTCGAGCAGGTCGGTCGTCAGGCGCGCGAAGGTGGCCAGCTTGCTGCTGGCGATGCCGGCGCCGGGCGCGACCAGCTCGGGATTGCAGCAGGCGCGGCGCAACCGCATCATCTCGGCCAGGATCTCGATCGCCTTTTGCCCTTCCGGCGCTTCCAGCGCGGCCAGCTTGTCGAGGGCCTGGCGGCGCAGCGATTCGTAGAGCGCGTTTTCCTCGGCGCTCAGCTCCACCGGGACCACGATCTCGGTGCGCGGCGGCAGCTCGGACAGCACTTGCGCCTTGGTGCGGCGCAGGATGAAGGGTGCGGTCAGGCGCCGCAGGCGCGCGCGGGCGCCGGCTTCGGCGCGCTTGTCCTGCGCTTTTTCGATCGGACCGGCAAAGCGCAGCTGGAACTGCTCGGCGCTGCCCAGCAAGCCCGGATTGATAAAGCGGAACAGGTTCCACAACTCACCCAGGTGGTTCTCCAGCGGCGTGCCGGTGGCCGCCATCCGAAAATCTCCCTGTAGCGCCATCACCGCCTGCGAACGCTTGGTGTGCATATTCTTGATCGCCTGGGCCTCGTCGAGCACGATGCTGTGCCAGCGCCGGCCCTTGAAGCGCGCCGCCTCGAGTTGCAGCAGGCCGTAGCTGACCACGACCACGTCGAACGGTCCTGCATTGTCGATCGTGGCGGCGCGTTCGCCCGGGCCGAACAGGTGCAGCTTCAGGGTCGGCGCGAAGCGTGCTGCCTCGTCGATCCAGTTCAGGCACACCGTGGTCGGCGCCACCACCAGCGCCGGGCCGTCTTTCGCGCGCGTGAGCAGCAGCGCCAGCGCCTGCAAGGTCTTGCCCAGGCCCATATCGTCGGCCAGGCAGGCGCCCACGCCCCACTGGGCCAGGCGCGCCAGCCACCCGAAGCCGTCGATTTGATAATCGCGCAGCTCGGCCTGCAGGGTGGAGGGCAGCTCGGGTAGATACGCCGCATTGTCGGCCATGCGTTGCAGGTGCCCCTGCCAGGCCTTGTCGGCGTCGACGCTGCCGGCCTCCCGCGCCAGTTCGTCCAGCGCGAAGCTGGCCAGCGCATGGGTGCGGATGCCGTCGCCATGGGGCTCGCCATACGCGCCAAGCTCCATCAGGCGCCGGTGCAGCTCGTCGGACAGGGCCAGGTATTCGTTCTCGCCCAGGGCCACGAAGCGGCTGCCGCTCTCCTGGATTTTTTCCAGCAGGGTGCGCAGGTTCATCACGCGGCCTTCGTCGATCACGACGTCGCCGCTGGCCGCGAACCAGTCGCGCTCGCGCCGGATCTGCACCCGCACCGATTTGGTCGTCGCCTTCCTGGTGACGCGGAATTTCTCGCCTTCGGGCCAGGCCACCACGATGGATGCGCCATCCAGCGCGCGCAGCTGGTCGACCAGTTCGAGCGCCAGCAGCGGCTGGCCGAGCAGCCATTCGCCGTGGTCGGGTTCCGCGTGCTCCAGCGCCTGGCACTTGCCCACCAGCTGGCGCTCGGCCTCGCGCTCGGCGTTCAGGTCGCGCTGGGCCTCGGTGCGGATGCCTTCGACGTCGGCGATCACATTGGCAGCGCCTTCGCCCGGGCCATAATAGGCGCCGCCCGTCAGCGGACGCACCAGCAGCTGCATGCGCATGCCTTGTTGATAAGGACGCAGCAGCACGTGCAGGCGCGGATCGGCCGGCACGGTCTCGATATCGCTGCTGCTGGCGCCGATGTCCGACTGCACCGTGACCACCGAGGACACGGCGCCGATCGCGCGCAGCACGCGGCGCTCGGCCGCCAATGGCACCGCCAGGCCGGCGCCGACGATGGCGGCGATGCGCCGGTGTTCTTCCTTGATCTGCACCAGGCGCAGGCGGGTCGGCGTCTCGCGCGTGACGACGACGTCGCCATCGCCGTCCTCGACCGGGGGATTGAGCGCGATCGAGACCGTGTCGCCGTGCTTCTTCACCATCAGCTCCGGTTCGCCCGGCAGCAGCTCGACCCGGGTGCCGGGCGACTCCATCCAGAACAGCAGCGGATGGCCGACCAGGGCGGCCAGCGCCTTGTGCACCTCGAGCTCGAAGCGGATGCCGCTGCCGGCATAGTAGCGGCGGCCGGCGATCGCGTTCACCGCCTGCAGGTCTTGCGCGGTGAGGAAGTCGAGCCCGGCGCCTTCCTCGGCCAGGCGTTTCAGGCCCATGGCGCGGCCGCGGCTCCAGCCGCCTTGCGCATCGCGCTTCTGTTCGCGCGGTTCAAGTTCTTGCACGCCCAGGTGCGGGTCGTAGCGGATCAGCCAGACCAGGCGCGACTCGCGCACGTTCTCGGTGCTCACCGCCGGCTGCAGGTTGATCAGGGCATTGAGCTGGCGCTCCCACGGCTCTTCGCGCGTGAACCAGCCGGCCATGTCGGGCAGGCGGTGGCGGCGCCGCAATTCGCCCGCACGCTGTTCGTGGACCAGGTAGCCGGCCTGGCCCATCTGCGCCAGCACGCCGGCCAGCTGGGCCGACCACAGGTCGAAGCCGGCCGCCTCGGATTGGGCCAGCATGTCTTCCAGGCGCGCGCGCTGGCTGTCCAGGGCCGGTAGGGCCAGCCAATGGTGGATCAGGGCGCGGAACACGGTCGGTTCCAGCGACATCTCCCAGCTGCGCGTGCCGAACAGCAGCGCGTCGACGGTGCCGCGCTGGATCTCGTGCAGCATGCCGAGCTGGAACCAGACGGCGTTGTCGGGCCGCTGGACCGCGCGCGTCTCGATCTCGAGCCAGGCGTCGGCCAGCTTGCGGTGGCCGGGGTCGTTGCTGCGCAGCAGGGCGGCGACGGCGATGTGCGCGCAATGGCCGTCGAATACGGCCTTGCGCTTGCCGGTTTCGCGGCGCAGCTGCTTGAGCGCGGCCTCGATGCCGGCCAGGCCGCTATCCAGGTCGTCGCGGAGCACTTGCACCACGCTGCGCAGGAACAGGCCGGGCGAATCGCCCGTCTCATTCACGAGCAGCAGGGCATCGTCCAGGCGGCCGCACAGGATGTAGTGTTCGCCCAGCGACCGGCGCAAGGGGCTCTCTGGGCTACTGCGCGGTATCAGGCGCTCGGCGTAGTCGCGCACGCCAGGGGCCAGCGCCGGTTCGCTGCGCGCGTGCATGACCAGGATGTGCAGGATGCCTTCGCGCAGGCGTGGGTGGATGCGCTCCATCATGCTTGGTGCGAATGGGCGCGCGCAGACGTCGACCAGCGGATGCAGGTAGCTCGCCTCGTGGCAGCGCTGGCAGGCGTCCAGCAGCGGGAACACGACGTCGTGTTCCTGCCCGGTGAGCAGGGCGATGCGCAGCAGCGCCAGGCCCTGGCGGTAGCTGCGCAGCATGAGCGTGCCCTGCCAGTCGCGCCGCACGGTCGAGACCTGGGCATAGGCGCCCGCCACGCTGTCGAACACGCCGTCGTCGAGGGCGGCGTCGAGCACCGGCCAGGCCAGCTCCGCTGCGATGCCGGTGCCGCGCTCGCCCATGTCGAGCACCAGGCCGCGCTCGCGCAGGCGCGCCAGTTCATCGACCCATTGCGCGATCGGCAGCGCCACGCCCAGTGCCCGCATATGTTCCAGGATGCGCTGGCGGCCCATCGGTTCGCCCGCGATCGCCAGCACCACCAGCAGCGCGCGTTCTTCCGCCGTGCAGGCGGCCAGGCGCGCGTTCACATCCTCCACCATCACGCGAGATTCTCGATCTCGATCGCAGGCAGGTCGCCCGGTACCGGGATGCCGAACACACGCAAATAGAACACCAGCTCCGCTTCCAGCGTGCGCACCACGCTGTCGGCCTTGCGGAAACCATGGCCTTCGCCCTCGAGCGTCAGGTAGGCCACCGGCAGCTTGCGCGCGCGCAGCGCTTCGACCACGCTTTCGGATTGCTGCGGCGGCACCACCTTGTCGTCCAGGCCCTGGAAGAAGATCATCGGCCGGCGCAGCTTATCGGTGTGGTGGATCGGCGAGCGTTCGCGGTAGACCGCTTGCGCGCGCTCCGGCGGCGCGATCAGGTACTGGTTGTAGTGCGACTCGAATTTGTGCGAGTCGGCGTCCAGCGCGGCCAGGTCGGATACGCCATAGTAGCTGGCGCCGGCCTTGAACACGTCGTGGAAGGCCAGGCTCGAGAGCACCGTCAGGCCGCCGGCGCTGCTGCCGCGGATCAGCAGGCGCTCGGGGTCGACGATCCCTTGCGCCGCCAAGTGGCGCGCGCCGGCCACGCAATCGGCGACATCGACCACGCCCCATTGATGCTTGAGCAGGTTGCGGTAGTCGCGGCCGAAGCCGGTGCTGCCGCCATAGTTTACGTCCAGCACGGCGAAGCCGCGGCTGGTCCAGTATTGGGTGGAAAGCTTCAGGGTGCTGGCCGCCATGCCGGTCGGGCCGCCGTGGCCGATCACGATCAGCGGCGGCAGTTCGCCGGCCAGGGGCGCGTGGTCGGCATTGGTCGGCGCATAGTAGAAAGCGTGGGCGGTGCGGCCGTTTTCACTTGGATAGTCGATCGCCAGCGGCACCGACAGGTAGCCGGCGGCCGGCAGTTGCGGGATCGAGTGGGCCCTCACCTCGGTGGCGTTGGTGGCCAGGTCGATCCGCGCCAGTTCCGGCGCGATGGTCGGCGCGCCGCCCAGCAGGGCCACGACGTCGCCCTGCACCCGCAGCTCGCGGATTTCTTCATATGGCGATTCGAGCGGCAGCAGCGTGCCGCCGGACAGGCGCGCCAGGTAGCTCACGCCCTTCTCGATATAGGCGCACACAATCTCGTCCCCGGAGCGGAAACCGTACAGCGAACCGCCGAAATTCCAGTGCGGGCCGCCGAATTCGGCCGCGCGCGGGCACAGCGCATGCACGACGCCGTGGTCGAAGCGGTACAGGTTCCACCAGCCGCTGCGGTCGGACACGAAGTGCAGCACGCCGCCGGGCGACCATTCGGGCTGGCAGATCGATTCCTCGGGGCCGCCCGCGACCAGGCGGCCGTTGACCAGCGCGCCGTCTTCGAGCACGTCGGCCAGCCACAGCTCGGTGCCTTCCCACGGCATGCGCGGATGGTCCCAGCACAGCCAGGCCAGCTGGCGGCCGTCGGGCGACAGGCGCGGGGCCGCATAGAAGTCGTTGCCCTCCACCAGTACGGTCTCGACGCCGTCGAAGCCGACCGCGGCCACGGTGTTGACGGGGTAGGTGGCGCCGGCCGAGTGATCCTCGCGCACGGCGACCAGCCGCTGGCGGCCAGCGTCGAGCACGAAGTCGGCAAAGCGGTGGCCCGTGCCTTCGGCGGTCACCGCCACCGGCGCGGCGCCGTCCTCGACCCGGTACAGGCGGTTGTCCACGTGATGCGAGAACCAGGCCACGCCGCCGGCCAGCAGGCAGGCGCCGCCGCCGTATTCATGCACGCGGCTGCGCACATTGAACGGCGCCGGCGTCAGTTCGCGCGTGCCGCCGCCATCGTGGACCATGAGCGTGGTGCGTCCGGCCTCGCTGGCCCGGCCTTCGAGCCAGCCCAGGCGCTGGCCGTCGAGCATCGCCTGCGCCAGCGGCACCGCGCCGGCGGCAACCACCGCGGCGCTGATCGGGGAGGGCCAGGCGCCGCAGGGAATCGGTTGTTTGCTGGTGGCAATCGTCATGATCTTGACTCTTTCCTTGGTCGGACCAGCATTATAGTGTTTGCCCAAGAATGCGATAATAGCCGTTTCCCTACCAACGCCATTGTCAGCCATGCCACAATTTGCCCCGCTCCAGAACGACACCTTCCTGCGTGCGCTGTTGCGCCAGCCGACCGACTACACCCCGGTGTGGCTGATGCGCCAGGCGGGCCGCTACCTGCCGGAATACCGCGCCACCCGCGCGCGCGCCGGCTCGTTCCTGGGGCTGGCAAAGAATCCCGACTACGCCACCGAAGTCACGCTGCAGCCGATCGACCGCTATCCGCTGGACGCGTCGATCCTGTTCTCGGACATCCTGACGGTGCCGGACGCGATGGGCCTGGGCCTGTATTTCGCCGATGGCGAAGGCCCGAAATTCGAGCGTCCGCTGCGTACCGAAGCTGACGTGAACGCGCTGGCCGTGCCCGACATGGCCTCGCTCGACTATGTGTTCAAGGCAGTGACCTCGATCCGCAGCGCGCTGAACGGCCGCGTGCCGCTGATCGGCTTCTCGGGCAGCCCATGGACCCTGGCCTGCTATATGGTCGAAGGCGGCGGCTCGCGCGAATTCCACACGGTGAAAAAGATGCTGTACAGCCGTCCGGACCTGATGCACCGCATCCTGGACATCAATGCGCAGGCGGTGACCCAGTACCTGAACGCGCAGATCGACGCCGGCGCCCAGGCCGTGATGATCTTCGATTCCTGGGGCGGCGCGCTGGCCGATGGCGCCTATCAGGAATTCTCGCTGCGTTATATGCAGACCATCCTGGCCGGCCTGCAACGCGAGAAGGATGGCGTGCGCATTCCCGCCATCGTGTTCACCAAGGGCGGCGGCATCTGGCTGGACGAGATGGCCGACATCGGCGCCGACGCCCTGGGCCTGGACTGGACCGTCAACCTGGGCCGCGCGCGCAGCCTGGTGGGCGACCGCGTGGCGCTGCAGGGCAACCTCGACCCGGCCATCCTGTTCGCCGAGCCGGACCAGATCCGCGCCGAAGTCGAGCGCTCGCTCGCCGCCTATGGCGCGCCGTCCGCCGGCCATGGCCATGTGTTCAACCTGGGCCACGGCATTTCGCAATTCACGCCGCCGGAATCGGTCAGCGCCATGGTCGAGGCCGTGCACAGTTTCAGCCGCAAGCAGCGCGCCGCCTGAGTTATCCCCCGCGGCTGGCGGCCTGGTTTGACAAGGCTGCCAGCCAGACCCCTCACTTGTTCACAACTTCCTAAAAGCGGGTAAAAATTCCTGTGGACATCTCAGCATCTTCCTAATCAACGTAAAACGATGATTTATAAGCGTTTTTTGCATCGATCCAGTGCTGAGTGCCTTCTGGGCCACAAGGTTGTCCAGTAGAATCCAGCAAAGTTTGACGCTTGTTCACAAAGTTATCAACAGACGTTTGGGCGAAGGGGAAAAGTGCTTGGTTTACCGGGACTTAGCACGCTTCTTCAAGTATTGCCTTAACTTCGTGATGCAATGCAGCGAGTTTTCCACGTCGATTGTCTTAGTTATGCACAACGCGGAAAAAGCACCCGAGCTTGTTAACAGTTCTAAAGACGAATATGCAAGCTGTTGATTTATAAGATAAAAATTGTCTTGAATTCAGGAATTATCGGTTGCGACTTGATCTAACGTAAACCTTTGATGGGGTCAAGTCCCACGCTATTCACAAAGTTTTCCACAGATTTGCACAGGGCTCAGATTGTCGACCAGCACCGATCGCACCGGCACGCACTGCTTTCTTGAAGTCGTGCTCGATACCCCGCTGAACAGCAGCTTCGATTACCGCTGGCCTTGCCAGCCGGGCGAGGAACCATTGCCCGGCCAGCTGGCGCTGGTGTCGTTCGCGCGGCGCGAGGTCATGGCCCTGATCGTCGCTGTCAAACACGACACCGATGTCGCGCCAGAAAAACTTAAGGATGCGCTGGCCGTGCGCAGCCAGTTGTCGCCGCTGCCGGAGCGCTGGATCGCGCTGGCGCGCTTTGCCGCCGACTATTACCAGCGCCCCCTGGGCGAGGTGGCGCTGCCCGGCCTGCCCAAGAACCTGCGCGTGCCCAGGACCGTGGCTCTCGACCGCGCGCTCAAGAAGCTCGGCAAGCTCGATGCCGGGCAGGATGCGACGGCGGTCGATATGCCGACCCTCAATCCGGCCCAGCAGGAAGCGGCCGATGCGATCGGCGGCGCCGACGGTTTCACGCCGCTCCTGCTGTGGGGCGTGACCGGCAGCGGCAAGACCGAGGTCTACCTGCAGGCCTGCGCCCAGGTCTTGCAGCGCGACCCGCAGGCGCAGATCCTGATCATGGTCCCCGAGATCAACCTCACGCCCCAGCTGGAAGGGAATATCCGCGCGCGCTTCCCGGGCATGATGCTGGCCACCCTGCACAGCAGCCTGTCCGAGGGCGAGCGCATGCTGCATTGGCTGGCTGCGCACACGGGCCAGGCGCGCATCGTGCTCGGCACCCGGCTGGCGATCCTGGCCTCGCTGCCGAACCTCAAGCTGATCGTGATCGACGAAGAGCACGACCCTTCGTACAAGCAGCAGGAAGGGCTGCGCTATTCGGCACGCGACCTGGCCGTGTGGCGCGCGCACCAGCTGGGGATCCCGATCGTGCTGGGTTCGGCCACCCCCTCGCTCGAATCCTGGCATCACGCGCGCTCTGGGCGCTACAAGCGGCTGGACCTGCGCCAGCGCGCCGTGCGCGACGCCGTGCTGCCCAAGGTACGCCTGGTCGACATGGAACGCGACCGTGCGCGCGACGGCCTGACGGGCGAGATGCTGGCGGCCCTGCGCGGGCGGCTGGAGCGCGGCGAGCAGTCGCTGCTGTTCCTGAACCGGCGCGGCTACGCCCCGGTGATCAGCTGCGACGCCTGCGGCTGGATCAGCAACTGCACCCGCTGCACCGCCTTCATGGTGCTGCACAAGCCCGAGCACCGGCTGCGCTGCCACCACTGCAGCCTGGAATTGCGCATCCCGCGCCATTGCCCGACCTGCGGCAATGTCGACCTGCAGCCGCTGGGCCGCGGCACCCAGCGCGTGGAAGAGCATTTGCAGGCCATGTTCCCCGAGGCGCGCATCCTGCGCATCGACGCCGATTCCACCCGCCTGAAGGGCAGTGCGCAAGCCGCCTTCGACAGCGTGCACCGGGGCGAGGTGGACATCCTGATCGGCACGCAGATGGTCGCCAAGGGCCACGACTTCAAGAAGCTGACCCTGGTCGGGATCCTGAACCCTGATACCGCGCTGTTCTCGCAGGACTACCGCGCCAGCGAGCGCCTGTTCGCGCAGCTGATGCAGGTGGCGGGGCGGGCGGGTCGCGCCGGCCTGGCGTCCGAGGTGCTGGTGCAGACCCGCTATGCGCAGCATCCGCTGTATGGCGCCGTGGTGCGCCACGATTACGAGCGCTTCGCCGGCCAGCTGCTGGAAGAGCGTCGCGAAGCCGGCCTGCCGCCCTTCATGTACCAGGCCTTGCTACGGGCCGAGGCGAAGGAACTGCCGATCGCGATGGCATTTCTAGAGGCGGCGCGCGACTGCCTGCCGGCCGACGGCATCCTGATCAACGACCCGATCCCGATGACGATGACGCGGGTCCACAACGTGGACCGCGCGCAGTTGCTGGTCGAGTCCAGCTCGCGGCCCGCGCTGCAGGCCTTCTTGCGGGTCTGGATCGAGGAGCTGCGGGCCATGAAAGCCCGCGTGAAATGGTCGCTTGAAGTCGACCCGCTCGACATCTAGAGGTTTGGGGCGGCAGTTCCGCAGGCTGCGCGACGGCGACCGGCGTAACCCAGCATGGCGAGACCGGCGCCCATCAACAGGATAGTGGACGGCTCGGGCACTTCGCCGGGCTGTTCAACGTCGGGCGGCTCGACATTAAAGGTGATGGTGCCGAAGTTCCAGACGCCGTCAGCTGCGCCAATAATATCGTCGAAGAAATCGAAGAACTCCAGGCGCAGAATGCCGTCGACGCCTACGGCGAAATCGAGGTTCGCGGCAACCAGGTCGTAGACGCCGGTATAGTTATCCGTACCTGATTCGTTGACCAACGCTCCCGGATAGAAGGTCACGCTCTCGGTCAGCTTCGAGGTCTCGAAAACGAGGCCGATTTCCGATTGCCAGCTCGGCCTGAACGCTGTCACATTGACGTCGAAGGTGACACTGGTCACCATTGAATTGGCGCCAACGTCGAGCGAGATAACCGTATTGCCAGGATCGTCAAGCTCACTATAGCTCTGGATGCCAGTGACATCGACAACAATGGGGGCGGCGAATACGGACGTGCAGGCAAGAAGCGACATACTGGCAAGCAGCTTGCTTAAGTTGATCAACTTCATGAGATCTCCCTTATAGATATAAAGTGCTAATCAAGCAAAAAATGTGCCTCAGAAGGAATGTTTGCCTAACAAACTGATTTCAATACAAAATTAAAATTTCAATATCTCGCAAAGGGGAGATATGTAAAGTTTCCCGACACCTGTCCCCGGAAAATATCGTATCTCTGCTGGGGGGATTGAAGCTGCATACCGTCACCTGAGAGGACAAAATAGCGTATCGTTTTGCCAGTCAATCGCGGAGAGCATGAATGAAACAAATGAACGTGGACGTCGCCATCATCGGCACGGGCACCGCCGGCATGACCGCCTATCGCGCCGCCAAGGCGCAAGGCGCGCGCACGGTGGTGATCGAGAGCGGCCAGTATGGCACCACTTGCGCCCGGGTCGGCTGCATGCCGAGCAAGCTCCTGATCGCGGCCGCCGAGGCGTCCCACGTGATCGACACCTCGGGCCCGTTCGGCGTCCATGCTTCCGATAAACGCATCGATGGCCGCGCCGTGATGGACCGGGTCAAACGCGAGCGCGACCGCTTCGTCGGCTTCGTGCTCGAAGGCGTCGAGGCGATGCCGGTGCAAGACCGCCTGCAGGGCCGCGCGCGCTTCACCGGTCCCAACACCCTGGTGGTCGACGAGCACACCGAGATCCAGGCCGGCCGCATCGTGATTGCCACCGGCTCGACGCCGCTGCGCCTGCCGCAGCTGGAAAACGTCGGCCCCGCCATCGTCACCAGCGACGACGTGTTCTATTGGGACGACCTGCCGCGCTCGGTGGCCGTGATCGGCACCGGGGTCATCGGCCTCGAACTGGGCCAGGCCTTGGCCCGGCTCGGGGTGCGCGTGCGTTTTTACGCGCGCGGCGGCAGCATTGCCAACATCACCGATCCCGAAGTGCTGCGCTGCGCCGGGCGCGTCTTGATGGAGGAACTCGACATCGCCTTCCAGACCGAGGTGGTGGGGGCGGTGCAAGAGGGCGACGAGGTGGCGCTGACGGTGCGCGACGCGCTGGGCAAGGACAGCACCGAGCGCTTCCAGTATGTGTTGATGACGGCCGGCCGCACGCCGAATGTGCACGACCTGGGACTGGAACATACGGGACTGGAGCGGGGGCCGGATGGCATCCCTGTTTTTGACGCGCGCACCATGCAGTGCGGTACCAGCCATATCTTCATCGCGGGCGATGCCAATAACGAGCGCCCGCTGCTGCACGACGCGGCCGACCACGGCAAGATCGCCGGCGACAACGCGGGCCGCTATCCGGACGTGCGTCCGGGCCTGCGCCGTGCGCCGATCGCGGTCGCCTTCACCGAGCCGAATATCGCCACCCTGGGCAAGAACTACAAGGCCCTGTGCGCCGGCGGCCAGCGCAAGTTCGCGGTCGGCAGCGTATCGTTCGCCAACCAGGGCCGCAGCCGCGTGATGTTGCAGAACAAGGGGATGTTGCGGGTGTATGCCGAGTATGGCACCCGGCTGTTCCTGGGCGCCGAGATGATCGCGCCGCGCGCCGAACACCTGGCCCATCTGCTGTCATGGGCGTTCCAGATGCGGCTGACGGTCGACCAGATGCTCGAGATGCCGTTCTACCACCCGGTGATCGAAGAGGGCGTGCGCACCGCCCTGCGCGACCTGGCCATCAACCTGTCGAAAGGCGAGAGCCTGACCGACCCGGCCGATACCGAGCCGGGTACCTGATGCTTAAGGAAGCGCTGATTTATTCATGGCGGCGGTCTTGGCACGGAAAAAAGCGCCCTGCTGCGTTGTAAATCCTCGCCATACCACGCGGTATGGCTGCGGTTTACGCCTTGCCGGGCGCCTTT
>NZ_STGG01000013.1 GCF_005222695.1 Massilia sp. HP4
CAAGGCCTGCTTCGGATTAACGGCGGGGTCAGGTCTGACATTCGGACACGGCCTCTGCAATGATCGCTTTTACGGCTGAGATCGTGTCCGATTGTCAGACCTGACCCCGGTGTTGTGACCCCGGTGTTGTGTGACCCCGGTGTTGTGACCCCGGTGTTGGTGTTTTCGCCGCCAGCGCCGATCAAGACAGCTGCAAGGCCTGCTTCTGCATGAGGATCAGGTCAGCGATGCCCTGCTGCGCCAGGTCCAGCAGGCGGTTCATGCCGGTGCGATCGAAGGCCGCGCCTTCGGCCGTTCCCTGCACTTCGATGAAATGGCCCGCCTCGGTCATCACGACATTCATATCGGTATCGCAATCCGAGTCTTCGGGATAATCCAGATCGAGCACCGGCTCGCCGCGATAGACGCCGACCGACACCGCCGCCACGAAGTGCCGCACCGGCAGCGCCGGGATCAGGCCGGCCGCCACTAGCTTGCCGAAGGCGTCATACGCCGCCACCATCGCGCCGGTAATCGCCGCGGTACGGGTGCCGCCGTCGGCCTGGATCACGTCGCAATCGAGGTGCAGGGTGCGCTCGCCGAAGGCTTCCAGGTCGAAGGCGGCGCGCAGCGAGCGGCCGATCAGGCGCTGGATTTCCTGGGTGCGGCCGCTCTGCTTGCCGCGCGCGGCTTCACGGTCCATGCGCGAGTGGGTCGAGCGCGGCAGCATGCCGTATTCGGCGGTCAGCCAGCCCTGGCCCTTCCCCTTCAGGAAGCCCGGCACCTTTTCTTCGATGCTGGCGGTGCAGATCACCTTGGTGTCGCCGAACTCGATCAGCACCGAGCCTTCGGCGTGCCGCGTATAGCTGCGGGTGATGGAAACGGGACGCAGCTGGTCGACCGCGCGGCCGCTGGGGCGCTGTTCAAATGTCATGGTGCTGTTCTTTCTTGTCTGCTTATTTGATGACCTGGGATGATTTTTCGATCGCGGCGCGGATCTCGGCGATCGCTTTCTCGATTTCGTCGTCGCCGAGGGCGTCGGCCCCGGCCGGCGCGGCGTCGCCCGCGACGATGGTCGAGCTGACCATGTCCTCGCCCAGCATCTGGGTCGAGATCACATTGGGCAGCTCGCCCTGCGCGGTGTCGGCGCCTTGCCAGGCGATCGCCAGCGCGGTGGTGTTGTCGGCCTGGGCGCCGCCGACCGTGGCGGCCATCTGCACCAGCTCGGGCACCGCCTGCACCACGCCGTTCGTCGCCAGGCGGTGCACGATCTCGGTCTCGGGCAGCATCGACCACAGGCCGTCGGAGCACAGCAGCAGCAGGTCGCCCGGCTGCAGGCTGACCTGGTGCGACAGCTCGATCCTGGGTGCGCTCGAGGCGCCGAGGCAGTTATACAGCTTGTTGCGGTCGGGGTGCGTCGCGCGTTCGCGCGGGTCGGCGCGGCCGCGGTCGACCAGGTACTCGAAATGCGAATGGTCGCGAGTGCGCGCCAGCACCTGGTTGCGCCGCATCCAGTACAGGCGCGAGTCGCCGGCGTGGGCCCAGACCGCGCAGTTGTGCTGGATCAGGCAGGCCACCACCGTGGTGCGCGGCATCTCGGGCAGGCCGTGGGTGGCGGCATAGGCCTGGATGTCGTGGTGGGCCTGCAGCAGCGCTTCTTCGAGGAAGCGCTCGGGCCGTTTCACGTAGGGGCGCGCCTGCATGCGGAACATCATCGACACCGTCTGCAGCGCGATGGTGGCGGCGATCTCGCCCTTCATGTGCCCGCCCATGCCATCGGCAAGCAGGAGCAGCAGCGAATCGCGGGTGAAGCAGTAGCCCATGCGGTCCTGGTTGACCTTGCGGCCGCCGATGAGGCTTTGCTGGTAGACGGAAAATTGCATGCTTATCCCTGGCCGCGCCCGAATGCGCCGAGTCGATCGACGAGCCCGCGCCAGCCGCCGCGCGCCGCGGCCTGCGCTGCCTGCCTGGGCGCCTGTGCCTTGCCCGGCTGCGCCGCCGGCCTGGCCTGCAGCGCCTTCTGGATCGCGAACACGCTCTGCGGACGCGCGAGCGGGTCGAGCGCCAGGCAGGATTGCACGAGGTCGATCAGCTCGGGTGAATAGCGGCCCACCAGTTGATCGAGCTGGTCGCGCAATTTGTCGTCGGCGCGGCGCGCCTCGACCGATTGCGGGGTCGCGCAGCTCATGCAGGCCAGCATGGCCGCGCCCAGGCTGTAGATATCGGTCCACGGCCCAAGCGTTGCGCCGCGCGTGGACAGCTCGGGCGCCGCAAAGCCCGGCGTGTACATCGGCGCCAGCATCGGCGCATCGCTGTGGATCGTCTGGCGCGCGGCGCCGAAGTCGAGCAGCAAGGGCGAACCGTCGGTGCGCAGGTAGATATTGGCCGGCTTGAGGTCGAGGTGCAGCAGCTTGTTGGCGTGCACCTCGCGCAGGCCGGCGCAGACGCCCATGAATACCTGGCGCACGAACCGTTCGCCGGGGCGGCTGCCCTTGGCCGCGGCGCGCGCGATGTGCTCTTGCAGCGCGTGGCCGGATTCATAGGCCATCACCATGTACACGGTGTCGTGGGCCCGGAAAAAGTTCAGCACCCGCACCACGTTCGGGTGCACGATGCGCGCCAGCGCCCTGCCCTCTTCGAAGAAACACTTGAGCCCGATACGGAACACGGCCAGGTGCGGCCTGGCCACGACCGGCACCAGTTCGCCCGGCTGGCGCAGCGCGAGCGCACTCGGCAAATACTCCTTGATGGCGACCGCATTGCCCTCGCCGTCATAGGCAAGGTAAACAATACTGAACCCACCGGACGCAATTTTCTTTACAATGCGGTATCCGGCAATGTCCAGCCCATCGGGCAGGGGAGCGTTATTCTGTGCAGCCATCCAAGTGGGTTTCCTTGCTAAACAGGGCGATTGTGTGGATAAATGTCGGCTTTGTAAAGAATAAAAACCGGGGATCCCATTGAGCATTTCAAGCATGACAGGTTATGCGGTCGCCACCAGCGAAGGCGCTGCCGGAACCCTGACGATCGAAATCAAGAGCGTCAACTCGCGTTTTCTCGATCTGCAGTTCCGCATCAATGACGAACTGCGCGCGCTGGAACCCGACCTGCGTTCGGCGATCATGGCCGCGATCACGCGCGGCAAGGTCGAGGTGCGCCTGTCGTTCGGCCGCAAGGTCAGCGGCGGCTCCTCGGCGCTGAACCAGGAACTGCTGGCCGACCTCGCCCGCCTGCAGGGCGAAGTCACCCGCCACTTCGCGCAAGCCACCCCGATGACGGTGGCCGAGCTGCTGCGCTGGCCCGGCGTGATCGAAGAATCGACCATCGGGCAAGAGTCGCTGCAGGCTGACGTCGCCGCCCTCACCGCCACCACCATCGCCGCTTTCGTCGACAGCCGCAAGCGCGAAGGCGCGGCGCTCGAAACGATGCTGCAGTCGCGCATCGAATCGATGGAAGCGATCGTCAAGCGCATCACGCCACTGATCCCGCAAGTGATCTCGCAATTCCAGCACAAGGCCATCGAGCGTATGCAGGATGCATTGGGCCTGGCCGGCCACGGCAATCCATCGACGCTCACGCGCCAGGAAGTGCTGGAGCGGATCCGGCAAGAGGTGACGCTGTACGGCATCCGGATCGACGTCTCCGAAGAACTGTCGCGCCTGTCGGCGCACCTGAACGAGACCCGCCACATCCTGAAAAAAGGCGGCCAGGTCGGCAAGCGCCTCGATTTCATGATGCAGGAGCTCAATCGCGAAGCGAATACGCTCGGCGCCAAGGCCTCGGTCAAGGAGCTGGCCGATGCATCGATGGAGCTCAAGCTGCTCATCGAGCAGATGCGGGAGCAGGTGCAGAACCTGGAGTGATCCGGCAGTAAAAGAATTTTCGGTCGATTCAGGGCCGGTTGAACGCGTTGACGGGAAACCCGTCAACCCTACGTAGGGTTGGCGGCTTCGCCGCCGACGCGTTCAACGTTTACATGAACGAACGCGGCCCGTGCTGCAACAATGAACTACCGCGGCCACGCCGCAACAAACGTACTGACAAAGGAACCACCATGCTCCCACACGCCTTCTCCGGCAGCCTGTTCATCGTCGCCGCCCCGTCCGGCGCCGGCAAGTCGAGCCTGGTCAATGCCCTGCTGGCGCAGGAACCCGGCATCAAGCTGTCGATCTCGACCACCACGCGCCGGCCGCGCCCGGGCGAGCAGGATGGCGAGCACTACCACTTTACGAGTGCCGAGGATTTCGTCACCCGCGCCGAACGCGGCGAATTCCTGGAATGGGCCGAGGTGCATGGCAATTACTACGGCACCAGCCGCCTGACCGTCGAACAAGAAATGAAGAACGGCACCGACATTTTGCTCGAGATCGACTGGCAGGGCGCGCGCCAGGTAAAAAAACTGTTCCCGGATGCGGCCGGCATCTTTATCCTGCCGCCGTCGATCGAGGCACTGGAAGAACGCCTGCACAAGCGTGGCACCGACGAGCCGCACATCATCACGCGCCGCCTGCTGGCCGCGGGCGGCGAGATGGCTCACGCGCCGGAGTTCGAATATGCTATCATCAACGAAGAGTTTAACGTCGCCCTGGCCGAGCTGCAGGCGATTGTCAAAGCGACACGTTGTCGGTTCGCCCAACAAGCCGCCCGCAACGCTACGCTGTTTGCCCAGCTGGGAATCCACGCGCATCAACCTCAATCCTGATCAGCGCGCCATTGTGGCGCGCTTTCACCGTTGTCGTTGTCCGCGCGTCTTACACTGAATTTTTTGCATATCAGGAGCACACACATGGCCCGCATCACCATCGAAGACTGCCTCAAGAACATCCCGAACCGCTTCCAGCTGACCCTGGCCGCTACCTACCGTGCTCGCCAGTTGCTGCAAGGCCACACCCCGAAAGTCGAAGCCAAGGACAAGCCGACCGTCGTCGCCCTGCGCGAAATCGCTGCCGGCAAGGTCGGCCTGGAAATGCTGAAAAAAGTGCCGATGTAATACCCTTCGGGGTTGCTGGATTGGCGTTATCCCGTCTTCTGTTATTCTGTTCCTACTACGGCTTGACGACTTAACGTAATGAACCTGTCTCCAGATTCGACCACTCCACGCAACCCCGTTCCTCGCGAGAGGCGCGCCGACAATCGTCCGCCGGACTATGTCGAAACAGTCGCACCCGGCGTCGCTTCGGTCACACAGCTGATCAGCAAGCTGTCCGAATACCTCACGCCCGCCGAACTGAAAAAAGTCAAGGAAGCCTACCGCTTCTCCGACGAGATGCACCTGGGCCAGGTCCGCAAGTCGGGCGAACCGTATATCTCCCATCCGATTGCCGTTGCCGAGATCTGCGCCGAGTGGAAACTCGATGCGCAAGCCATCATGGCCGCCTTGCTGCACGACGTGATCGAAGACCAGGACGTCAAGAAAGACGAATTGATCGAGCGCTTCGGCGCCCAGGTCGCCAACCTGGTCGACGGCCTGTCCAAGCTCGAAAAGATCGAATTCCAGAGCCAGCTCGAAGCGCAGGCCGAGAATTTTCGCAAGATGCTGCTCGCGATGGCATCCGACGTGCGCGTGATCCTCATCAAGCTGGCCGACCGCCTGCACAATATGCGCACCCTGGGTGTCATGGTGCCGGCCAAGAAGCGCCGCATCGCCGGCGAGACGATGGAAGTCTATGTGCCGATCGCGCATCGCCTCGGCCTCAACAACATCTACCGCGAGCTGCAAGACCTGTCGTTCTCGCACCTGTATCCGGTGCGCTACCAGACCCTCTCCAAGGCGATCAAGGCCGCGCGCGGCAACCGCCGCGAAGTGGTCAAGAAGATCCTCGAGGCGGTCAAGGCCCAGCTCGAGTCGAGCGGCCTGCAGTTCGAGGTCGACGGCCGCGAAAAGACGCTGTACGGCATCTATAAAAAGATGCGCAACAAGCACCTGTCGTTCTCGCAGGTGCTGGACGTGTATGGCTTCCGCGTCGTCGTCGACAGCGTGCCCAACTGTTATGTGGCGCTCGGCACCCTGCACGCCCTGTACAAGCCGATGCCGGGCAAGTTCAAGGACTATATCGCGATCGGCAAGATCAACGGCTACCAGTCGCTGCACACCACCCTGATCGGCCCCTACGGCACCCCGGTCGAATTCCAGATCCGCACGCAAGAGATGCACCGCACCGCCGAGAGCGGCGTGGCGGCGCACTGGCTGTACAAGACGGGCGACTCGAACATCTCCGACCTGCAGCACCGCACCCATGCCTGGCTGCAGTCGCTGCTCGATATCCAGCAGCAGACCGGCGACTCGGCCGAGTTCCTCGAGCACGTGAAAGTCGATCTGTTCCCCGATTCGGTCTATGTGTTCACGCCCAAGTCGAAGATCATCGCCCTGCCGCGCGGCGCCACGGCCCTCGATTTCGCCTACTCGATCCACACCGGCATCGGCGACCACACGGTCGGCGTCAAGATCAACAACGAAGAACAGCCGCTGCGCACCGAGCTGCACAATGGCGACATCGTCGAGATCATCACCGATCCCGAATCGCGCCCGAGCCCGACCTGGCTCACCTTCGTGCGCACCGGCAAGGCGCGCTCGGCGATCCGCCACCACCTGCGCGCGATCGACGTCCATGAATCGGTCGAGCTGGGCCAGGAATTGCTGGCGCACGCACTGGCGGTGCGCAATATCAAGCCAGAGCTGTCAGACGCCGTCATCGAACGCCTGCTGGCCGAGACCTCGGCCAAGTCGATGGAGGAAATGTATGCCGACATCGGCATCGGCAAGCGCATGCCGGCCCTGGTGGCGCGCCATATCTTTGGCCTGATGGAAGGCGATCCCGACCTGCTGCCGTCGCACAAGCCGCTGCCGGCCAGCGATATCGCGCCGGTCACGATCTATGGCAGCGAAGGCGTGGCGGTGCAGCTGGCGCCGTGCTGCCTGCCAATCCCGGGCGACCAGATCACCGGCCAGCTGCGGCGCGACCAGGCGCTGGTGGTGCACACCTGCGACTGCCTGCCGGCCAAGCGCCTGCAGGCCAAGGAACCGGACCGCTGGATCGCGGTGCAATGGGGCGACGACCTCAATCGCCGCTTCGACTGTCGCATCCGCCTGTTGATCAACAACGAAAAAGGCATTCTTGCCCGCGTGGCCGCCGAGATCGGCGAGTCGGACGCCAACATCACCTATGTGGGCATGGACGAGGACGATGAACACAGCATGACGCAACTGCGCTTCACGATCCAGATCACGGATCGGGTGCATCTGGCGCAGTTGATTCGCAATCTGCGCAGGGTTGCGGGCGTGAATCGGGTGGAGCGCGAACGGTCGTAAACGCGTTGCGCGCCGCCCGGTGGATGGGTTACCGCAACGGCGCAAGCTCCAGGATGCTGTCGAACGCCGCGCAGGCGCCCGCGCAGGCATCCGCGATCTCGTCGGGCGACTTCACGTGTTCTATCAAGGCCAGCATGAAGGTGCGCCAGCGCGGCCCGGGGCCGTCGTCAGCCCCGCGCAAATAGCGCAGCGGATGCGGCGCCAGCCGCTCAGCCAATTTCCCGTATAGCACCTTGCCGCCCAGCTGAGAGCCTTCGATCACATAGGCCACGCCCCAGCGGTAGGCGGCGCTGGCATCGTGCGGCCATACATGCGGTATTGAAGGCGTGGCCAGCGGCGGCATGCCCGGTTCATTCAAATCGGCATCGATCGAAGCCAGCCGCTCGAGCTCCGGCAAGACCTTCTGCGGGCCATTGTCGAAACCATCCAGCCATGCCTGCAACGGCGCCAGCCAGTCGCGCACCAGCGTCAAATGCTGGGCGTAATCTTGCAGATCGGGAGCGGCCCCGGACAGCGGCAAGCCGCTGTCGAGCCGTTCGTGGCGTTCGGAAGTGGCGGCGCGCAGCGCGGCCAGGGCGTCCATCCCGGACGCGGTATCGTGAGGTCGGTTCATGCCCCCATCTTAGCAGCGATACAAGATCCTAGTCGGCCACCGGCTCGGGATACGCGACCGAGATGATCTCCAACTCGTCCATGCCGAGCGGCGTCTGCAGCGGCACCACGTCGCCCTCGCGGCACTTGGTGAGCGCCCGCGCCACCGGCGACACCCAGCTGATCTTGCCCTTCAAGGGGTCGAGCTCGTCCACGCCGACGATGGTGACAAGGTGTTCCTCGCCCGCCTTGTTGATATAGCCCACCGTGGCCCCGAAAAAGACCTGGTCGTTGCCATAATGAACAGTCGGGTCGACCACGAAGGCCGAATCCATGCGCTTGGTGAGAAAACGGATGCGGCGGTCGATCTCGCGCAGGCGGCGCTTGCCGTAGATATAGTCGCCGTTCTCGGAACGGTCGCCGTTCGAGGCCGCCCAGTGCACGATGCGCACCACCTCGGGCCGGTCGACGTCGATCAGCTGCAGCAGTTCATCCTTGATGCGCTGGTAGCCGGCCGGGGTGATGTAGTTCTTGGCGCCGGCGGGAATTGCCTGCGCCAGGGCCAATGCGTCTTCATCGTCCTCATTGTCGGACTCTTTAACAAATGCCTTATTCATGACCTCATTGTAACGAGACTTGGCGCTGCCTGCGCCGGGATTCACGTATCATGCGTCAACCTTGATGCGATGCCCAGAGAGACGCCACGAGACCAACAACAATGAGCCTGCCCTCCTCTTTCCCCACCGAGCATCCCCCCACGGCCGGCCTGGTCTACCAGTTCGTCCTGCATCCCGACGGCAGCACCAGCTTCCCCTGCCTGAACGAGGGCTGCAGCTTCCTGCTCGGCCTGGCGCCAGGCGAGCTGCAGGCCGATCCGGCGCTGTTCGAAGGCCTGATCCTGCCCGAAGACCGCCGCGCCTATCAAGAGGCGATGCAGATGTCCGCCGCCGCCCTGGCGGCCTGGAACTGGGAAGGACGGATCCGCATCCCGGCCTGGAACGACGTCAAGTGGATCAACCTGCGCGCCACCCCGCAGGCACGCGCAGACGGCGCGGTGCAGTGGGACGGCATCATGACCAATATCACTGCGAGCAAGCACGAGCACGAAGAATCCCAGCGCTCGCGCGAGCGCCTGGCCGAGCTGACTGCCCACATCGAGCAGGCCAAGGAAGACGAGCGCACCCGCATCGCGCGCGAGATCCATGACGACCTGGGCGGCAACCTCACCGCGATCAAGATGGCGCTGGCCATGCTGTCGGCGCGCCTGCCGGCCGACCAGCCGGCCCTGCTCGACAAGGCGAACTATGTCGACGACCTGGTTGACCGCACGATCGAGGCGGTGCACCGCATCTCGCTCGACCTGCGCCCGACCACGCTCGACCTCGGCATCGTCGCTGCCCTCGAATGGCAGGCGCGCGAATTCGAGAAGCAGATGGGGATCGCCGTCGTCATGCGCTGCCCCGACAAAGACCTCGAACTCGAGCCGGATCACGCCTCGGCGCTGTTTCGCATCTTCCAGGAAGCGCTGACGAATATCGCCAAGCACGCCGGCGCGACCCGGGTCACGGTGTCGCTGCGGCGCCAGCGCAGACTCCTGACCCTGTCGATCTGCGACAACGGGCGCGGGATCCAGGCCACCGACCGGCTCAAGCCGCAATCGTTCGGCTTGCGAGGCATGAGCGAGCGCGCCAGCGCCCTCGGCGGCACGCTGGCCTTGTCGGCAGCGCCCGGAGGTGGCACGATGGTGACCATCAAGACCAGGCTGGCGCCTGCGGCGCAGGCCGCGGTCGAGCAAGAACAACAAGAATCCGAATGACCGACAAAGTTACCATCCGTGTTTTCATCGCCGACGACCATGCCATCGTGCGCGAAGGACTCAAGCAGATCCTGGCCGAGCAGCGCGACATCAATGTCGCCGGCGAGGCCGAGAATGGCCTCGACGCCACCCGCCTGGTGGGCAAGTCGAAGGCCAATGTGATGCTGCTCGATATCTCGCTGCCCGATCGCAACGGCATCGACGTATTAAAGCAGATAAAAAAAGACCGGCCCGAACTGGCGGTCCTGATGCTGTCGATGCACCGCGAAGACCAGTACGCGATCCGCGCACTCAAGGCCGGCGCGTCCGGCTATCTCACCAAGCAGAGCGCGCCGCGCGAGCTGGTCACGGCGATCCGCCAGGTGGCCGGCGGCCAGAAATACGTGAGCGCCGCGCTGGCCCAGACGCTGGCCAGTTCGATCGGCGAAGACCACGAGGCGGCGGTGCACGAAGGCCTGTCCGACCGCGAATACCAGACCCTGACCATGATCGCCTCGGGCATGACGGTAAGCGAGATCGCGCGCGAGCTGTCGCTGTCGGTCAAGACCATCAGCGAATACCGCGCACGGCTGTTAGTCAAAATGAAACTCAAGACCAGCGCCGAGCTGACGACCTACGCCATCCGTAACGGTTTGGTGGACTGAATGTGACATTCTGTTGCTCAGGAACGGCAACCGGCGCGCTCAAGGGCTGTGTTACCGTTTTTTAATTGATATACGGCAAAAAAGCTGATTATCATGTCGCCAATCCCGCGAATACGTCACAGCGCCGCAACCCATGTCCATCTCGCCTCCTCCCGCCGTTCCGGCTGCGGCTTCCGCCATGAATCCCGCTGACATCGCCCGCGAGGCCTTCCGCCGCCTCGCCACCCGCCGCATCGCCCCGACGCCGGATGCCTACCGCGCGATCTATGACGAGATCGCGGGCATCCCTCCGGCGCCGCCGGCTCCGGCGCCCGACCCGGGGGCGGCCGAGGTGCTCGCCGGTTTCGCGCGCCGCATGGCCGAGACGCCGGGCGAGCTGTCCGAATATGGCCGGCGCATGGCGCGCGCGGTGAAGCTCGAGGACTGGACCGGCTATACCCAGGCGCTGGGCCAGATGGCGGAGCGCCACCTGCGCCGCAACACGCCGGTAATGGCCCTGGGCGACGAGGAACCCGATACGGTCCTGCTGCGCGAGATGCTGGCGCGCACCCTGTCCTTCGCCTGCGCCTCGCTGCTGGGCGGCGACAAGGAATTGTCGGCCGAGGCCGAAGCGCTCGGCGCGGCGGTCAAGACAGCGGTCGGCGAAGCCGAGCTGCAAGACATTGCCGCGCGCCTGAAGCAATTGTGCTACCAGATCGAGCTGCGCAAGGACGATGGCGCCGAGCAGCAGGAACTGCTGCTGCGCCTGTTCGGCCTGCTGCTCGACAATATCGAAGGCCTGCTCGACGACGACAACTATATGCGCGGCCAGGTGCTGGTGGTGCAAGATCTGATCAAGGGCCCGCTCGATACGCGCGCGCTCGAAGACGCCACCCGCGGCCTGAAGGACGTGATCATCAAGCAGGGCCACCTCAAGCACGGCATCGACGACGTGCGGGCGACCATGAAGAACATGATGATGACCTTCATCGACCGCCTCGGCTCGGCCGCTGCCGCCACCAGCGACTACCACGCCAGGCTGGGCGGCTTTTCCGAGCGCATTGGCAATGCCACCGACGTCAACGAGATCAACGGCGTGCTCGACGAGGTGCTGCGCGAGATGCGCAATGCCCAGGACGAGGCGCTGGCCTCGCGCGACCGCATGGTCAACGCGCATAAAGAGGTGCAGGAAGCCGAACAGCGCATCCGCGAACTGGAAGCCGAACTCCAGCATATGAGCGAGCTGGTGCGCGAAGACCAGCTGACGGGCAGCCTCAACCGCCGCGGCCTGGACGATGTATTCGAGCGCGAAAGCGCGCGCGCCGACCGGCGCAAGACACCGCTGTGCGTGGCCCTGCTCGACCTCGATAATTTCAAGCGCCTGAACGATACCTATGGCCATATGGCCGGTGACGCCGCACTCAAGCACCTGGTGAAAGTGGTGCGCGACACCTTGCGGGCGGTGGATGTGATCGCCCGCTTCGGCGGCGAGGAATTTTTGATCCTGCTGCCCGAGACCTCGGTCGATGCGGCGGCGGCGGCCATGGTGCGGGTACAAAGGGAATTGACCAGGCATTTCTTCTTGCACGATAACGAGAAGATGTTGATCACATTCTCATGCGGGGTGGCGCTCAGGTTGCCCAACGAAGAACAGGCCTCGCTCATGGCGCGGGCCGACAAGGCGATGTACCAAGCCAAGAATAGCGGCAAGAATCGGGTGGTGATCGCGGATTGAACATCGTGGCGCGGGATTTACACTGCGCTACGTTGTTATCCTGAGATCAGCTGCCCACGCCCATGCCCATCCTGCACCGCACCCGGACCCTCCCCGCGCTCATGCCGCGTTTCGTACAGCGCTTCAGCTGCATCGGACCGGCTTGCGAAGACACTTGCTGCTCAGGCTGGAAGGTCCTGGTCGACAAAAAAACCTATAAGGCCTACCGCAAGGAAGCCGCGCCGGCACTCGACCGGCTGATGGCGAACATGATCCGCCTCGACGACCAGGGATCGGACAGCAACGCCTTCGCTGCGATCGGGACGCTCGGTCCGCAGAAGCAATGCCCTGCCCTGGATGACGGCATATGCTCGGTGCAGGCGAGTCTTGGCGAGTCCTACCTGCCCAACGTCTGCCATATCTACCCGCGCACCAACCGGCGCATGGATGGCCAGATCGAGCAGATGATCACCTTGTCGTGCCCCGAAGCCGCGCGGCTGGCCTTGCTGGCCGAAGACGCCTTCGACTTCGTCGAAGCGCCGATCCAGTTACGCGAGTCCGCCATGGTCGAGGTAGGTACCTGCTACGGCGTCACACCCGCCATGATGGCCGAGGTCCGCATTTTCTGCCTGAACCTGATGCGTACGCGCGAGCTGGCGTTGTGGCAGCGCCTGGCGCTGCTCGGCACGTTCTGCGAAGCCCTGACCCTGACTTGCGCCCAGAACCGGCAAGCCGACATTCCGGTACTGATCGACGATTTCATGCGCGCGGTCGGCAGCGGCGAACTGACTGCCACCCTCGACGTGATCCAGCCGGACCATGACGCCCAGGCGATGGTGTTCGCCACGCTGTGGGCGACCAAGGGATTCGAATCCACCTCGCCGTTCCAGCAAGGGTTGATGAACCAGATCTCCGCCAGGTTCGGTGCGGACGCCAGCGGACAGGTCAGCGCCGAAGCGCTGGTCGGCGCCTACCGTCGCGGCCTCGTCCGGCTGGACCAGGCCACGGCACAAACACCCTGGCTGCTTGAAAATTATGTCATGAACGAGATGTTCTCGCAGCTCGTCCCTTTCGGCGGCCTCACGCCCTACGACAGCTTCCTGCAACTGGTCGCACGCTTTGGCCTGTTGCGTTTGCTGCTGGCGATTCAATGCAATACCGAGGAAGAAGTCCCTCCTGTCATGCTGACGTCCACCGTGCAGCTGCATTGCCGCCGCTTCCAGCATGACCCGAACTACGCACGGCGTGTCAAGCAGTCGCTTTACGAGAGCGGCTGGGCGGAAATGAGCAAACTGTACATGCTGCTCAGGACTTGAGGGCAAGGACCTGCCCCGCAAAAAAATCTTTTTTTGCCCTCAAGTTCTATTTTTTCTTGCCGCCAAGACCGGACGGTTCCCCCTGCGCCGAAGGTTTTTCACCAAAAATTTAAAAATGGTCCCTAAACTTTTTCCACAGGGCACCGTTACCAGCAACAACAGCGGTTTGAACGTCACGGAACAGCGCGACGGACCAAAGTACACAGCAGCAAGGTCGCTGCACCCCGCAAGACCACGTCTCTGGAGTAGACACCATGGCATCCGTAATCAATACCAACGTTCCTTCCCTGAATTCGCAGCGTAACCTGTCGACCTCGCAGTCGCAGCTGAACACCTCGATCCAACGCCTGTCGTCGGGTATGCGCATCAACAGCGCGAAGGACGACGCCGCCGGCCTCGCGATTTCCGATCGCATGAACTCGCAAATCAAGGGCATGACCCAAGCCACCCGCAACGCCAACGATGGCGTGTCGATGGCGCAGACCGCTGAAGGCGCCCTGTCGAGCTCGGGCGACATCCTGCAGCGTATCCGTGAACTGGCAGTGCAGTCGTCGAACTCGTCGAACTCGGCCAGCGACCGCAAAGCCCTGCAGACCGAAGTCACCCAACTGACCTCGGAACTGAACCGTATCGCCAACACCACCGAGTTCAACGGCCAGAAGCTGATGGACGGCTCGATGGGCACCGCGAACTTCCAGGTCGGCGCCAATGCGGGCCAGCTGATCTCGATGACCGGCTCGAACTTCAACACCAACACCTACGGCAACAACCGCCTGGACTCGAGCTCGGTGCAAGCCGCTTCGGCCGCCACCAACGGCGTGGTCGCGGGCACCATCACCGTCAACGGTTCGAACGGTTCGGAAGAGGTGAAAGTCGCCATCAACGCGACCGCCAAGGAAACCGCTGCCGCCATCAATAACGCCAGCGGCGCCACCGGCGTGACGGCAACCGCCAAGACCGAAGCGCTGCTCAAGGCCGATGCCAACAAATCGTTCACCTTCGAAATGAAGTCGAACAATGACACCGATGCCGTCAAGATTTCGTTCTCGACCGGCGGCAACGACGCAAATGGCTACGCCGCGGCGATCAGCGCGTTCAACGCGCAGTCGGCCAAGACTGGTGTGACCGCGTCGTACGATTCGGTTGGCCAGGGTCTCAAGCTGACCAATGCCGATGGCGAAGACATCAACCTGAAGAACGTCTCGACCGTGACCACCGCCGAGGCGACCCTGGGCACCTACGGTACGGATGGCAAGGCACTTGGCACCCCGGTCACCACCGATGGCACCAACGGCGCCACCGCGATCGGTCGTATCGCCATGGACTCCGAACAGAGCTTCTCGGTCACGGACACCAGCGGCTTTGCCCTCGCCAATGCCGGTGGCGGTAACGGTTCGTCGAAGCTGAAATCGGTGGCCGACCTGGACATCAGCACCTTCGATGGCGCCCAGGCTGCCATCAAGACCGCTGACGCCGCACTGGCATCGGTCAACAGCAAGCGTGCCGAATACGGCGCACTGCAATCGCGCTTCGAATCGGCGATCTCGAACCTGTCGTCGTCGACCGAGAACCTGTCGGCATCGCGCAGCCGCATCGTCGACACCGACTTCGCTGCTGAGACCGCAAAGATGACCCGTGGCCAGATCCTGCAACAAGCTGGTACCTCGATGCTGGCCCAGGCCAACTCGCTGCCGAACGGTGTCCTGTCACTGCTGCGTGGCTAATCGCCAAGAGCGGTAACAACACCGCGAAGTAAGCAGTTCCTCGGCCAGAGCAATCTGGCCGGGGAATTTTCATTAGGGAGTGCGACATGCAGATCCAGTCAATTGGTACGCCCGCCATCGCCAAGCCGGAGGAACGTCCGGCCGCTGCAGCGCCGGCGGGCCCGGTCGCCGGGCGCCAGGTGCGTTCCGATGCGCCAGATGCCCCGGATACGCCGGATGCGCTGCCAAGCAAGGATGAAGTATCGGCAGCGGTCAAGAAGCTCAACGAAGCGATGCCGCCCTCGGCGCAGTCGCTGGAATTCGAGATCGACGAGGAGAGCAAGGAAATCGTGGTCAAGATCGTCGACCAGAGCACCAGGGAAGTAGTGCGTCAGATGCCGAGCAAGGAAGCACTGGAAATGGCCAAGGCAATCGACAAGATGCAGGGATTGCTGATCCGGCAAACCGCCTGATCGGCCGATGCCTGGCCAGGAAGCGCCGCATTCGCGAGGATGTGGCGCTTTTTTCATGGTCAAGCCCGGCATCGCGCCATGACTGTTTCGCAAAATCAAAATAAAGCCACATTTACCGCTCTTAAGTACCGTTTGTTTCTGCCGATAATCACTTACATTATCGCTTTCACGGGGAGAAACAAGTGGCACTCGACATCAATGGCCTGGTTTCACAGCTGATGCAGCAAGAGTCTGCGCCGCTGGCCAACTACGACAAGAAAACGCTGGCGCTGCAATCGCGCAGCGCCGCGTACAGCCAGGTCAGCGCCGCGGTCGGTACCTTCCAGAGCGCCCTCACCAAGCTGAACACTCCCGCCACCTTCCAGGGTCTGGGCACCTCCGCCAGCAACAAGGACGTCCTCTCCGGCACCGCCGGCGCCGGCGCCGTCCCGGGCAAATACAAGATCAACGTCACCCAGCTGGCGCAGGCCCAGAGCCTCAAGACCAATGGCTACGCTAGCACGACCTCGACCATCGGCGCCGGTGCGCCGACCACGCTGACTTTCCAGTTCGGCACCGCGACCGGCGGCACCTTCGGCGCCACCGGCAATGCGCTGGGCCTGGCCGCGGCATCGAGCGGCATCGGCAACGGTTCGCTGAGCCTGAACGGCGTCGCGATCGGCACCGGCCCGACCACGCGCAGCGCGCGTGCCCTGGCCGAAGCGATCAATGCGCAATCCGACAAGACCGGCGTGGTCGCCACGGCCGGCGCCACCAGCACGACCGCCGGCATGTTCGACAATTTCGGCCAGGTCAGCGTGAATGCCGGTTCCAGCTACGCCCTGTCGGTGGGCGGCGTGCAGCTGGCCAACCTGACGCCCGGCAGCGCGCCTTTCACCGACGCCAGCCTCGACACGGCGCTGGCAGGCGCCGGCGTGCGCAATGCGCTGGCGGCGGCCAATATCACCGTCAGCGGCAGCGCCGTCGACGGCACCTTGCAGTTCAGCGCCGCCGACGGTTCGACCATCGACGTGACCGAGACCGTGACCGGCACCGTACGCGGCGGTATTGGGCGCGCCGACACCGTGGCCAATACCGGCTCGACCGTGACGGCGACCGCCGGCATCTCGCTGCGCTCGAACGACGGCAACCAGATCGTTGTCGGCGGTACCAACCCGGCCGCTGCCGGCTTTACCGCCGGCAGCGTCGGCACCCATATGGGCGCGGGCTTTTCGCTCAATGGCGCCATCAACAGCAAGACCATCACGCTCGGCGCCGGCGACCAGTCGCTGCAAGGCATCCGCGACGCCATCAACAAGGGTGACATGGGCGTGACCGCCACCATCGTGTCCGATGGCAGTTCCAAGCCCTACCACCTGGTGCTGACCTCGAACAAGACCGGCGAAGCGACGACCATGAAGATCAGCGTCGGCGGCGAAGACGGTGCGGCGGGCGATCCAACCATCGCCGCCATGCTCGGCTACGATCCGGCCGGCGTGCAGAACATGACCCAGACCGCCGGCGCCCAGAGCACCAAGCTGAACATGAACGGCATCGAGATCAAGAGCGACAGCAACTCGGTCTCGGAGGCGATCCAGGGCGTGACGCTCGATGTGACCGCGATCGGCAGCTCGACGCTGACGGTGTCGAAGGACACGGCGGCCATCACCGCCTCGGTCAACGAGTTCGTCAAGGCCTACAATGAGCTCAACAAGACGATCGGCGGACTGACCGCCTACAACACCGAGACCGAGAAGGGCGCGGTATTGCAGGGCGACGCCAGCGTGCGCGCGATCCAGAGCCAGCTGCGCAAGCAGATCAGCGCGGTCATGGAAGGCACTGGCGGCAAGCTGACCTCGCTGAGCCAGATCGGCATCAGCTTCCAGAAAGATGGCAGCCTGCAAGTCAATTCGACCAAGCTCAACAAGGCAATCACGGACAACGCCGCCGACTTCGGGGGCCTGTTCGCCGCAATGGGTTCCACTACCGACAACCTGATCAAGTTCGACCAGTCGAGCGCGGCCACCAAGGCGGGCACCTATGCGATCAATATCACCAGCCTGGCGACCCGCGGCAACCTGGTCAGCAGCGCCGCGCTGGGCGCCACGACCACGATCGCACCCAATACGGTGTGGAGCGTCACCCTGAACCAGACCGACCCGGTCACTGAAAGCAAGACCCAGGAGATCAAGCTCCAGGCCGGCACCTACAACAAGGACGACCTGGCCGCCCTGATCCGCTCGGCGATCAACGGCAACTCCACCTTTGCCGGCGCGGGCGACACGGTCGAGGCCGAGGTGGGCGACGATGGCCGCCTGACGCTGTCGTCGAGCAAGTACGGCGAGCTGTCGAATATCTCGATTTCCGCCATCAGCGGCAGCCCGGTCGACAGCATCTTCGGCGGCGCCACGCCCACCAAGGGCACGGACGTGGAAGGCACCATCGGCGGCGTCGCCGCGACCGGCAACGGCCAGGCGCTGACCGCCGCCGCCGGCTCTCCCGCCGAAGGCATCCAGGTCTCGGTTACCGGCGGCCTGGTCGGCGAACGTGGCAGCGTCACCTTCTCGCAAGGTTTCGCTCACCAGCTGACCAACCTGGCCGCGGGCTTCGTCGGCAAGGACAGCCTGCTGCAGAGCAAGACCGATGGCCTGAACGTCTCGATCAAGTCGATCGCCTCGCAGCGTGAACGCTTCGAGACGCGCCTGGAGAGCATCGAAAAGCGCTACCGGGCACAGTTCGTCGCACTCGACGCCATGATGAGCTCGATGGCGAACACGTCTACCTACCTTACCCAGCAGTTGGCGACTCTCTCCGCCAACTGGGGTTAATTGAGCATTACTGGAGAATCACATGTTTGGAACCCCTAAACGCGGTGTTGGCGCCTACGCCACGGTCGGCCTGGAAACCGGCGTCGCCGCCGCCTCGCCGCACAAGCTGGTCGTGATGCTGTACGACGGCGTGATCGTCGCCCTGCTCAGCGCCATCAACGGCATCAAGTCGTCGAACATCGCCATTAAGGGCGCCTCGATCTCGAAGGCCATCACGATCATCGACAACGGCCTGCGCGCCTCGCTCGACAAGAAGGCCGGCGGCGAGATCGCTGTCAACCTGGACTCGCTGTACGACTACATGAGCCGCCGCCTGCTGGAAGCGAACATCAAGAACGATGCAGCGATCGTCGAAGAAATCCACGGCCTGATGGCCGACCTGCGCGGCGCCTGGGTCCAGATCGGCGAGCAGCAGGAAGCGTCCGAGCCGATGCTGCCGGCGATCCAGAAAGCCCCCACCCTGATGAGCGCGTAAAGAGAATGATGACGATGACGATGAGCGGACAGGAAGTCGTGACGGTGTATGAAACCATGGTCGGCATCACCGAGCGCATGCTCGATGCGGCCACCTCCAACGAGTGGGACCGCCTGGCCGAGCTGGAAAAGGAATGCGCGCGCCATGCAAACCGCCTGAAGGCGAATGAAGGCGGCGCCCCGCTGGCGGGCCCGGAACGCCTGCGCAAGGTCGACGCGATCCGCCGCATGCTCGATTTCGACCGCCAGATCCGCGACCTGACCATGCCATGGATGGCGCACCTGGCCTCCATGATGAAGAGCACCTCGACCGAACGCCGCGTGGTGCGCGCCTACGGCGTCTGATGATGGAGGGGCGGGATGCTGCCGCGTGAACTCGTCGGCAGCGTTACGCCTGTCACCCCGGCGCGGCCGGCCGAACCGGCCGCCGATCCGCGCCAGCAAGCCTTCGCGCGCGAAGTCGCTCCGCTGCTGGGCAAGGCGCTCCACGGCGCGATCCAGGCCCGGCTCACCGACGGCAGCTTCGTCGTCAAGTTCGCCGAGACCCAGGCCCGCATGCAGCTGCCGCCCGGCGCCCAGGTCGGCGCCGACGTGCCGCTGACCCTGGTCGGCCTGCATCCGCGGCCCACCTTCCAGGTCGGTTCGCAAACGACCACCGCTTTCGCCGAAGCCGGCCCCGCGCCGCAGGACGATGCCGACGCCGCGCACGCGCCGCTGTCGTACCGCGAGGGCGCCGCCGTCGGCCGTGCCAGCGCCTTGCTCGCGTCCAGCGGCGCCATGGCCGCGCAAGCCTTCGCCGGCGGCACCGAAGCGAAGAACACCACCCTCAGCCCCACCGCCCAGGCCCTGGCCGGCGTGCTGGCCGCGGCCCAGAAGGCCGAGAGCCAGCTGTCGAGCATCGTCGGCCGCGCGCCGCTGATGGCCGGCCCCGGGGCCGATCCCGCCCTGCTTGCCGCCGGCCTGCAGCAGGCCTTCGGCAAGAGCGGCCTGTTCTACGAATCGCATGTGGCCGAATGGGCGCGCGGCGCCCTGCCCCTGTCCGAACTGGCCAGCGAGCCGCAGCAGCAGGCCGCACGCGATGGCGTGCGCCCGAATCCGCAGGATCCCGCCACCGCCCAGTTCATCAGCATGCAGCTGGCAGCCCAGGAGCAGTCGCACCTGGCCTGGAAGGGCCAGTTGTGGCCGGGCCAGCCGATGGAGTGGGACGTGCAGCGCGAAGCCCATGGCGGCGATGGAGACGGCGAGCAAGCGATCTGGCACTCGCGCCTGCGCCTGCGCTTTCCCCAGTTGGGCGAACTCGAGGCGCAGCTGCGCATGGTGAACGGCGCCCTGCAGGTGCAGTTCGCGGCGGCCGACGACGCTACCGCCGACCTGCTGCGCCGGCACATGCCGGAACTGGCCGGGGCGCTCGATGCGGTGGGCACGCCGCTGGCAGGGTTTGAAGCGCATGCACGCGCAGCCGCGGCCAAGGCGAAGGACCAGGGCGATGACTGATTCGGCCGACAAGCGGCGCCAGAACGCGGTGGCGCTGGCCTACGGCGCCGGCGAACGGGCGCCGACCGTGGTGGCGAAGGGATCGGGGCTGGTCGCCGAGCAGATCATCCGGCGCGCCCAGGACGCCGGCGTGTTCGTGCACGAATCGAAGGAGCTGGTGTCGCTGCTGATGCAGGTCGATCTCGACCGCGAGATTCCACCGGCCCTGTACCGGGCGATTGCGGAACTGTTGGCATGGCTATATCATATAGAGTCGGCTCGACAACATGGCGGGCTGTTGCCTCCCGCGCCCGATCCGACGCCCCACCTCCCATTGGCACCAGCGGCAAGGACAGAAGCAAGCAATGAATGAAGCAGAACTGGAAGACTGGCACGATTACGAAGTCGGATCGCGCCGCGAGGTCGTGGCGCTGCTGCGCCAGATCGGCGAAAAGAACCAGCTGATTCGCATGCTGATCAAGGGCGAGGCCGATGTCTGCGTGACCTCGATCCTGGCGGTCGACGAAGACAGCGGCACCGTGGTGCTCGACCGCTCGGTGGACCGCGCCCAGAACGAGCGCATCGTGGCCGCCGGCCGCGTCAAGTGCGAAACCACGCTCGACAAGATCCGCATCCTGTTCGGCGCCGACGGCTTGGCCACCACCACCTGGCGCGGCGAGCCCGCGCTGCGCGCCGACATCCCGCCCACCCTGATCCGCCTGCAGCGGCGCGAGTACTACCGGATGCCGACCCCGGTCAGCAATCCGGTGCGCGCCCTGATCCCGGTGCCGATCGACGCCGGCGGCGGCATGGGCGTATTCCCGCTGCACGACATCAGCGTCGGCGGCATCGCCCTGCTCGACAACAAGCTCCAGCTGGGCACCGGCGTCGGCCGCGTGATCGAAGGCTGCCGCATCGAGCTGCCCGAGATCGGGCCGATCGCGACCTCGCTCGAGATCCGCAACTCGCTCGACCTCACCCTGCTGAACCACAAGACCAGCCGCCGCCTGGGCTGCCAGTTCGTCGACATCTCGCGCGGCGCCCTGGCCGCCGTGCAGCGCTATATCACCAAGCTGGAACGCGAGCGCAACGCCAAGCTGGCGGGCCTGGCGTAAATCGTCGCGGATCAGGCAGCCGGCTGCGCCACGGCGGTGTAGCGCGGCGCCGGCGCCGCATTGCCGAACATCCCGGCCAGCTCGCGCCGCGCGGCATCGAACGCGGTCCACTTTTCGCTATCGTGCAGGCCCGGAATGGTGACCTGCTCGCCCTGCGCCAGGCCGGCCAGCGCGGCGTCGACCAGGTCTTCCACGCTCATGATGATCCCGGCCGGCAAACGCTCCAAAGGATGCCCCAGCGTGTCCCAGAAGCCGGTGGCGGTCACTCCCGGCAGCACCGCCTGCACGCGCAAGCCCTTGGCGCCGAACTCGTGCTGCAGCGCCTGGGTAAACGCCAGCACATAGGACTTGCTGGCGCCATACACCCCATTCATCATCTCGGTCGCGACCGCGACGATCGACGACACGTTGACGATGGTCCCGGCGCCGCGCGCCGCCATGCCAGGGGCCACCGCATAGGTCAGGCGGGTCGGCGCGGTGACGTTCAGCGCGATCATCCGGTCCATCGCCTCGACGTCGCCCCCCTCCAGCGGCGCGACCGAGCCGATGCCGGCATTGTTCACCAACAGCTCGACGTCGGCGCGCACCCGCAGCAGCGCCTCGACGCGGCGCAGCGCGCCGGCATCGGTCAGGTCGGCCACCAGCACCTCGACCCGGCGGTCGGTGGCGGCGCTCACCAGGTTGGCGACGCGCGCCAGGCGCTCTTCGTCGCGCGCGACGAGGATCAGGTCATATCCCTGGCGCGCCAGGCGGTCGGCATACACCGCGCCCATGCCCGTCGATGCGCCGGTGATCACGGCGGTCCCCTTGCTTGCTGCTTGCGTCATTTGGATGTCCCTTTCAAGTTGTTGGCCGGGACAAGTGTAGCGAGCCGCGATTAAAGATTCAATTCAAATACCTATTTAATCGGGGAGAGGCCGGCATGGCACATCGGCAGGCCATGGAATTGACTTGCCTCCAAAGGGATAGCGGCAAAAAGATCGGCGCCCATGTCACACCCGCGCAGCGTGACTCGTCTTATCTGCAAGAAGGCCGCACAGTGCGTCCTCGCCACCTGAAAGGAACCCATCATGTCCGCACGTCTCAACCTGTTCGCCCAGGCCCCCGCCAACCTCAAGGCCCTGATCAACCTGTCGATGACCAACCGCCAGAGCTCGATCGGCGAGCGCCTGTTCGAGCTGGTCCAGCTGCGCGTCTCGCAACTCAACGGCTGCGGCGTCTGCATCGACATGCACTGGCGCGACCTAGTCAAGCAGGGCGCCGATCCGCGTCACCTGAATTCGCTGGCCGCATGGCGCGAATCGCCGTTCTTCAGCGAGCGCGAACGCGCCGCCCTGGGCTGGGCCGACGCCGTCAATGCGCTGCCGCAGCGCGACGATACCGATGCCGCGTGGCCGGCCCTGCGCGAGCATTTCAGCGAGAACGAGATCGCCGAACTTGGCTATACTATCGCCGCGATTCGCGGTTGGAACCTCCTCAACCTGAGTCTGCGCAACCAGATTCCGGTGCATCCCGCCCCGGGGATGTAGAGGGAATCATGGTTCATTGAACGAGGAACGATGGACACGGCCGCGCGCGCAACCACTTTTTCCCTGTCGCTTCCCGCAGCTTCGCTGCACGGCCACGACACCGCGACCCTGGCGCAGGCCATGGGCCTGCTCGCCATCGTGGGCGACCTGAGCATGGGCCAGCCGATCGACGGCTCGGCGCGTGCGGCGCGCCTGGCCGCGCGGGTGGCCGCCGCCGCCGGCGGCGACGCCGCGGCCTGCGAGCACGCGCGCATGGTGGCGCTGCTGCGCTGGTCGGGCTGCACCGCCAATGCGACCGGCTTTGCCGCCCTGATGGGCGACGACGTGGGCGGCCGCCATGCGCTGGTCAGCCGCACCCTCAACCCGCAGCAGGCGACGCAACTGGCCGACACCACCGTGCTGGCCGAGATCCACTGCGAAGTCTCGGGCGATATCGCCGCCATGATGGGCTTGCCGGCCGCGGTCGAAAGCGGCCTGCGCAACGTATGGGAGCAATTTGACGGCAACGGCAATCCGCATCGCCTGCGCGGCGACGCGGTGCCCGACGTGGTCTTTCATGCCAACCTGGCTGGCGACCTCGAAATCCTGTCGCGCGTGCACGGGGCCGGGCGCGCGCTGGAGATGGTCGCGCAGCTGGGCGACGTCAAGTATCCGGCGCGCCTGGTGGCCCTGGTGGCGCCCCATGCGCGCGCCTGGCTCGACGAGCTGGAATCCGTGGAGGAGCAGGCGCCACAGCCGGATTTTCTTCCGGTTTCGGTGCCGCTCACCCTGGTGGCCGACATGATCGAACTGAAGCTGCCCTGGCTGGCCGGCTATTCGCGCCGCGTCGCCGTGCTGGCGCAAGAGGCCGCGCAGCTGGCCGGCCTGCCCGAGGCGCAGCAGCGCGGCCTGGCGCGCGCCGCCCTGCTGCACGGGATCGGACGCGCCGCCGTGGCCAACACGGTGTGGGAGAGAAACGGCAAACTGAGCGCCGCCGACTGGGAAGCCGTGCGCCTGGTGCCCTACTGGACCGCGCGCGCCGGCAGCCATATCCCGGGGCTCGGGCCGGATGCGCAACTGGCGTCGCACGTCTATGAACGGCTCGATGGCAGCGGTTATTTCAGGAGCCTGGACGCGGGCATGCTCGGTGCGCCGCAGCGCCTGCTGGGGGCGGCCGCCGCCCAGGTAGCCCTGCGCTCGCCCCGCCCCTGGCGCGCGGCCCATGAGCCGGCGGCGGCCACCGCCCTGCTCGAAGCCCAGGTGACGGGCGGGCGCTTCGACCGCGCAGCGGTAGACGCCGTCCTGGCCGCGGCGGCGGGCGTTCGCGCCGCGCCGGGCGGCGCCGTTGGCGCCGGTGCGCCGGTACGCGCCACGCTGTCGGCGCGCGAGGCCGAGGTCTTGCAGCGCATCAGCCTCGGGGAGAGCAACAAGGAGGCCGCGCGCGCGATGCGCATCAGCCCCAGCACCGTGCGCACCCACGTCGAGAGCATCTTTCGCAAGCTCGATTGCTCCACCCGCGCTGCCGCCACCCTCAAGGCCCTCACGCTCGGGCTCATCTAGCGCGACAGATGACTGCGGCCCGATGCGCTCGACGGGGCCGCGGAACATGTAGCCGCGCAGCGGCACGTTGACGATCCAGTCGCCTGCTCCAGGCGCCACCGCGGCCAGCGCCTTGCGCAGGTTCGAGACGTGCACCCGCAGATTCGCTTCCTCGACCACCACGCCCGACCACACCGTGCGCAGCAGTTCTTCCTTGCCCACCACCTCGCCGGCGCGCCGTACCAGGCACACCAGCAGGTCGAAGGCGCGCGAACCGAGCGTCACTTCGCAACCGCCGGATTCGAGCCGCCGGCGCCGCGGAAACAGCGCGCATGGTCCGATGCGCCAACCAATTTTCACGATTCTTCTCCTGCAAGGCGCGCCTGCTGCGCGCCGCACATCATCAAGCCACGGTATCGACCGCGCGCATCATCGCGCCCAGCACCGTCGCGGCGTCGTACTGGGCCGCATGGCGCCGGTGCAGCGCGCCCAGGGCAGCGGGGTCCATCGGGCCGCGCTGTTCGAGCTGGCGGCGAAAGTCGGGATCGCGGAAGGGGTCGCGCACGCTGTCGCCGAATTCTTCCAGTCCCAGGCTGCCGTCGCCGTCGATGTCGAGCAGCGCATGCAGGCGGCCGGCGCGCTCCAGGTCCTGCCCGCCGCCGAGCCCTGCCGCCAGTTCGTCGACGCCGATCGTGCCGTCGCTGTCGGCATCGATCGACCTCGCAAGCTCCTGCTTGAACAGCATGGTGTAGGAGCCCTGGGTCAACTTCAGGCCCTGGCTGGCGAAACTGGCAATGGCGTCGGCGTGGCGCGCGGCGTTTTCTTCGAGACGGCGCCGGTCTTCGTTCGAATCGGCGCGCGCGCTGGCGATGTCGAATGGGATACGCGAGCCCGCAGGCCTGGCGCCCTGGCCGCCGGACGCCGCCAGCGACGGCAGCTTCGATGAAATCTGCATGGTTGCTCCATCATGGATCGGGACTGCCATCGTCTCCCGTAATGCGCACCGGATAAAGAGCCAAGATCGGGCCAAGCGCTGGGGCCATCGCGCCGCCGATGGAAAGTCGCATGGCGCGCTACCGGCCTCCTGGGCCAAGATCGGATTATTACAATGAACCAAGCCCATCTTGGACCAGTTCGCGCTTCCTTGACTACCGGTCCAAGTGCATAATCGCCTGCTGAGGAGGGAATCGATTCCAATGCAAGACTTGTCCGTCAGCGACTACCTGACCTTCGATACCAGCAGCCCGGTCCCGCTGTACCGCCAGATCCACGCCCGCGTGCGCGAGGCGGTCGACACCGGCATGCTCAAGGCGGGCGACCGCATTCCCGCCACCCGCGTGCTGGCCGGGGAGCTCGGCCTGGCGCGCGGAACGGTGGCCGCCGCCTACGCCCTGTTGTCGGCCGAAGGCTACCTGGAAGTGCGCGGCGCGGCCGGCTCGGTGATCGCGCGCCGCACGCCCCAGCAGGGCCCCGTGGCGCGCGCCAAGGTGGCGCCGCGCGCGCGGCCGCTGCCGCTGGATGCGAGCAGCGCCGTCGCGCCGCTGCCGTTCCAGATGGGATTGCCGGCGCTGGACGCCTTCCCGCGCAAGGTGTGGGCGCGCATGGCGGCGCGCACCGCGCGCTCCCTGCAGACCCGCCACCTGCTGAAGGAATCGACCTTCGGCGCCCCTGCCTTGCGCACCGCCATCGCCAGCTACCTGAAGCTCTCGCGCGGCATCGACTGCATGCCATGCCAGGTATTCGTCTGCGCCGGCTACCGCGAAGCCCTGGGCCTGGTCGCGCATGCGCTGCTGGCGCGCGGCGACATGGTGTGGACCGAGGAGCCGGGCTTTCCGCCCACGCGCCACCTGCTGGCGGGCCTGGGCTATGTACCGCGCCCGGCGCCGGTCGACGAGCACGGCCTGGACGTGGCGCGCGCCGCGCTGCTGGCGCCCGGCGCGCGCATGGCGGTGGTCACGCCGGGCCACCAGTGCCCGCTCACGGTCGGGATGCCGCCCGCGCGGCGCCAGGCCTTGCTCGACTGGGCCGGCGCCCACGACGCCTGGATCGTCGAGGACGACTACGACGGCGAGTTCCGCTACAGCGGCCGCCCGCCGCCGGCCCTGGCCAGCATGGACCGCGCCGGCCGCGTGATCTATAGCGGCAGCTTCAGCAAGGTGATGTTCCCAGGGCTGCGCCTGTCCTATGTGGTGGTGCCGCCCGAGCTGGTCGAACGCTTCGAGGACGCCGCCTGCCTGGTCAGCAACGGCTGCCCGGCGCTCACCCAGGGCATCCTGTGCGAATTCATGCAGGACGGCCACTTCGTGCGCCATGTGCAGGCCATGCGCCGCCTGTACGCCGAGCGGCGCGAGCATACGGCGCGGGCGCTGGCGCCGGCCTTCGGCGAGCACGCCACGATCCTGCCCCAGGCCGGCGGCCTGAACATGGTGGCCGAAGTCGCGCCCGGCGCCGACCGCCTGCTGGCCGCGCGCCTGCGCGAGCATGGCCTGGCGCCGCTGCCGCTGGCCGACTTCTACGCCGGCACGCCCACCCGCAGCGCGCTCCTGATGAACTTCACCAATGTGGCCAGCAGCGTTCATGCCGAAGAGCTGGCGCGGCGCGTGGCGCAGGCGCTGGAGCGCCCTACCCCATAAAGCGGATTCTCCGCTGCGCGCGAGGGTAACGCAGCGGCCGCGGCGGTGCGCTCTACCCTATGCCATATTGCCGCGCACCTCCCCATTTCGTATCTTTGAAGCATCTTTTTACTGGCCTGCGCGTTCGCGCCTGGGCCGAACCCCTCTCGCCCGGACCCGCCATGAATACCATGACCATCCTGCTGTCCTCGTTCATCCTCTCGGTGACGGGATTGGCGATCTTCATCTGGTCGCTGCGCAACCGCCTGTTCGAGGCCAGTCCCGCCGCGGCCCGCACCATCTTCTCGGAAGGCGAGATCGGCCGCAGCGACGACCCCGCCGCGACCCCCAGCCAGGCTGCCGCCCAGGCCGCGCGCGACGCCGCGCCGCCGCTCAGCCCTGACCAGGCGCGCCAGCTCGAGGAAGAACTGCAGGCACGGGTCGAGGCCGACCGCTCGAGTTCCCTCGTGACCTTCCTGTTCCTGGCCAGCTCCGTGGTCTGGCTGCTGGTGGCGACCGCCGCGGGCCTGCTCAGCTCCATCAAGCTGCACGAGCCCGACCTGCTGGTGAACCAGGCCTGGCTCACCTTCGGCCGCATGCGCACCATCCACCTGAACGCTGTGGCCTATGGCTGGGCGCCGACGGCGGCGCTGGGGCTGGCGATGTGGCTGCTGCCGCGCCTGCTCAAGACGCCGCTGGCCGGCGCGCGCTACGCGATCGCGGGCGCCATGGTGTGGAACGCGGCCCTGATCGCGGGCCTGGGCTGCATCGCGGTCGGCATCAGCGATGGCATGGAGTGGCTCGAGATCCCATGGCAAGTCGACTTCCTGTTCGTGCTCGGCGGCGCCCTGGTGGGCCTGCCGCTGGTGTACACGCTGCAGGCGCGCACCGTGCGCCACCTGTATGTCTCGGTCTGGTACATGGGCGCGGCGCTGTTCTGGTTCCCTACCCTGTTCCTGGTCGGGAACCTGCCGGCGATGCACTTCGGCGTGCAGCAGGCGGCCATGAACTGGTGGTTCGGCCACAACGTGCTGGGCCTGTTCTACACGCCGATGGCCCTGGCCTGCGTGTATTACTTTTTACCGAAGATCATCGGCCGCCCGATCCAGTCGTACAACCTGTCGCTGGTCGGTTTCTGGGGCCTGGCCTTCTTCTACGGCCAGGTCGGCGGCCACCACCTGATCGGCGGCCCGGTGCCGGGCTGGCTGATCACGCTATCGATCGTGCAGAGCGTGATGATGATCGTGCCGGTGCTGGCGTTCTCGATCAACCAGCACCTGACCATGAAGGGCAATTTCAAGCGCCTGTGGGATTCGCCCACGCTGCGCTTCATCGTGCTGGGCGGGATGATGTACACCTTGAGTTCGATCCAGGGCTCGATCGAGGCGCTGCGCAGCGTGAACACGGTGGCGCACTTCACCCACTTTACGGTGGCCCACGCCCACCTGGGCATGTACGGCTTCTTCACCCTGGTCATGTTCGGCGCCGTGTACTTCGTGATGCCGCGCGTGATGGACTGGGAGTGGCCGTATCCGGGCCTGATCTCGCTGCACTTCTGGCTGGTGACGGTGGGCTTTTGCATCTATTTCGTCGGCCTGTCGATCGGCGGCTGGCTGCAGGGCCTGGCCATGCTGGACGCGACGCGCCCGTTCATGGATTCGGTCAACGTGACCATCCCCTGGCTCAAAAGCCGTTCGGTGGGCGGTTCCATCATGGGCCTGGGCCACCTGGTGTTCGCGATCCACTTCGTGCTGATGGCGACCCGCCGCGGCGTGGCGCGCGAAGGCGCGGCGCTGCTGAACGACTATCCGAAACAGACCGCGGTCCCCAAGGCCGCCTGAAGAAAAAGGGACTACCATGCAGGACGAACTCAAACTGCTGGGCGGCGCGATGGTGACGCTGGCGCTGGCGACATCGGCGCTGGTGGTGATCCCGCACATGCAGCTCAAGGGCGGCGAGCCGCCGCCGGGCCTGAAGCCGTATTCCTCGGCCGAGCTGCGCGGACGCCAGGTGTACATCGCCAACGGCTGCATCTACTGCCACTCGCAGCAACCGCGCGATCCCGTACAGGCGCCGGACGACAAGCGCGGCTGGGGCCGCGCCTCGGTGGCGGCCGATTATTTCTACGACAAGCCGCACCTGCTGGGCACCATGCGCACCGGGCCCGACCTGTTCAACATCGGCGCGCGCCAGCCCAGCGTCGACTGGCACCTGGGCCATATGTACCAGCCGCGGGCGTATGTGGCCGGCTCCATCATGCCGGCCTATCCCTATCTGTTCGAGGTCAAGGACAAGGCCGAGGAAGGCGACCGCGTGGTGACGCTGCCGCGCGGCTACACGCCGGCCGGCAAGGTCGTGGTGGCGCGCCAGGAAGCGCTCGACCTGGTGGCCTACCTGGTGGGCCTGGACCATACCTATCCGGCGGTCGAGACCATCGGCACGCAGAGGGAACGCAAATGAGCCAGCAGCAGCATGACCATGAACGCGCCCAGCGACGCGAGAACCCCGATCCGACCGAGGGCGAGCGCCCGTTCCCGAAACCGCTGCTGGCCCTGGTGATCGGCCTGGTGGCCTGGGGTATCGGCTACATCTATATCACGCAGAGCAACGACGACGCCGCCTTCGGCGACCACCGCACCCTGTCCACCCTGCAGGGGCCGGCGCCGGGCGCCAAGGTCGACGGCGCCCAGATCTACAACGCCCAGTGCGTGGCCTGCCACCAGGCCAGCGGCCTGGGCCTGGCCGGCGTGTTCCCGCCGCTGGCCGAATCCGAATGGGTGACGGGCGACGCGAACCGCCTGGCGCAGATCGTGCTGCACGGCGTCTCGGGCACGCTGACGGTGAAAGGCGCCGCCTATAACGGCATGATGCCGCCGTTCAAGGACAAGCTGGACGATGCCGAGATGGCGGCGCTGCTGACCCATATCCGCAGCCAGTTCGGCAACCGCGCCGACGCGGTCGACGCCAAACTGGTCGCCGAGGCCCGCAGCGCCAGCAGCGCGCGCACGGCGCCATGGCAAGGCGACGATGAACTCGCCGCGTTCAAGTAGCAAGCCGACCCTGCTGGCCGTGCTGGCCGTGGTACTTGCCGGCAGCGCCGCCCTGTACCATGGCAGCAGCGGCTTTCGCGCGATCTCGACCGAGGGCGCGCGCCGCATCGCGGTGGCCGAGCGCCCCGTCCCCGCGCCGCCGGCCCGCCTGGCGGGCGCCGACGGCAACACGATCCTCCTGGCCGACGAACTGGCGCGCGACGGCCGCATCGCCCTGGTCACCTTTATTTATGCGCGCTGCCAGTCGGTCTGCCGCGTGGTCGGCACCGAGCTGCAGACGATGCAGGAACAGATCCTGGCGCACGGCGCAGGCGACAAGGTGCGCCTGGTGACGATCAGCTTCGACCCGCGCGACGATGCGCGCGCGCTGGACGGGTATGGCCGCATGATGAAGACCGATCCCGGCGTGTGGCGCCTGTACGGCATCCCCGACGCCGGCGAACGGCAAGGCCTGCTCGATGCCTTCGGCGTGATCGTGGTGCCGGCGCCGCTGGGCGAATTCGAGCACAACGCGGCCTTCCACGTGGTCGACCGCAGCGGGCGCCTGGTGCGCATCGTCGACTACACCGAACCGGACGCCGCACTGGCGGCTGCGCTGGCGCGCGCCGTCGAAGGAGCGTAGATGGCAATCGACATGCACCGCGCGCGCCTGGCGCGCTGGATCGGCCCCGCCTTGCTGGCCGGGCTGCTGGCCACCCGGGCGCCGCTGGAAGCGACCATGTGGCGCCATATGCTGGTGCAGCTGCCGCTGCTGGTTGCCTGCGGCGCCTTGTTGCGGCCATGGCTGCGGCTGCCGCCGGGCGCGCTGCGCTGGGATGCGCAGGGCCTGGCCACCCTCAGCGCCGCGGCATTTATCACCAGCTACTGGATGATTCCGCGCGCGCTGGAACAGGCTCTCGACGAACCGTTCGCGAACGCCATGAAATTCGCCAGCCTGCTGCTACTGGGCGCCCTGCTGCCCGGCGCCATGCGGCGCGCCCACGTCGTGGTCCAGCTGTTTTTTGTTGCCAATATCTGCGCCATGATGGCCATCGCCGGCATGCTGTACCGCGAACTGCCGCAGCGCCTGTGCAATGCCTACCTGCTCGATGACCAGGACGTCACCGGCAGCTGGCTGGTCGGCCTGGCGCTGGTGCTGGGCATAGCCTGGTGCATCGTCAATGCCCGCCACTTCGCCGACCCGCCACAGCAGCCTGGTCCGCCGGACCGGAGTGGTGGATGAGTCAGTTATAGGCGCTGCGGATGCCGCTGCCGGGACGGATCAGGCCACGCTGGGTAGCGACCACCACCGCATGGGTGCGCGCGGTGGCGTCGAGTTTGCTCATCACGCCCTTGACGTGCGTCTTGACAGTGCCCACGCCGATGCCCAGCTTGCGCGCGATCGACTTGTTGCAGCATCCTTCGGCCAGCAATTGCAGCACATCGGTCTCGCGGCCGGTGAGGTTCTCGCGGCTCAGGCTGTCGGCCACGCTGCGCGTCACCGATTCGCTCAGGTAGCGCTGGCCCTGGGCCAGCGAGGCGACCGCCTTGAGCAGCTCGTCCTGGCTGCACGACTGCAGCACATAGCCATGCACGCCCGCGTCCATCGCGATGCGCACTTCCCACTCCTTGTCGAGCTGGGTGACGATGAGCACGCTGGGCCGGCGCAAGCCGGAATGCTCGGGCTGGCGCGCCAGTGCCAGGCCGGTGTCGTAGTCGGCGACCAGCACGCGCGCCACCTGCCGCGCCTCGGGCTGGCTCAAGTGGGTGCTGACGCGCAATTCGGCGCGGTCGGCGAGGATGGCGTGCAGGCCGGCGGTCATCACCGGATCGGTGTGGATGATATGAACGGCGGATGGAATGGTAGGCATGGTGTACTCCTGATTTAGCAGCGTCGGGCTTGCTACCCGTTCGTTCATATTGGAACGGCAAGTTAAGTCCGGCAAGTTAATACATGTAAAAATTGCGCCGCCGGGTATCGGTCGGTGCTACGTTGGATGCGTTATACTTGGGCGATCATGCGTCTGACCTCCTTCACCGATTACACGTTGCGCACGCTGCTGCACCTGGGCAGCAACCCCGGTCGCCTGGTGACGATCCAGGAGATCGCGGACCTGCACAACATTTCTAAAAACCACCTCATGAAGGTGGTCAACGAGCTCGCGCGCAACGGCACCATCGAAACCATTCGTGGCCGCAACGGCGGTTTCCGCCTGGCGCACGAGCCGAAGGACATCAATGTCGGCGCCATCGTGCGCATGAGCGAGAGCGACTTCTACATGGCCGAGTGCTTCGACCCCAACGGCACGCCTTGCGGCCTGGTCAAGGCGTGCGGCCTCAAGGGCGTGCTGGGCAATGCCACCGCCGCCTATCTGGCCGAACTCGACCGTCACACCCTGGCTTCCCTGCTGCCCGAGCCGCGTCCGCGCGAAGTGCCGGTTACCGTGCACCGCCGCAAGGCCGCCTAGGATCGGCAGCAGATCGGGCCGCTGGCCGCCCCCTGTATCTACGCTGGCGACGGCGCTCCGGATTCGATTGCCGGATAGAATTCCCGGTCTTCGCGCCGGATGCGCTGGTACAGATTGCGCAGCACCCGGTTCGCCTCTTGCCTGAACTGCTCGGGCGCCTTCGCCAGCCGGCTGGCCAGGTTCCAGCGTCCGGCGAACGCCAGGTACTCGGCAGCGATATCGCCCATTTCATTCTGGTAGGCCTGGCTCATGCGCGCCAGGCGCAGCTCGCCCCTGGCCAGCGCCGGATACAGGGTCTCGTTCTCGACCGCCAGGTGCAGCCGCACCACCCCGCTCATCGCCACGATCTGGGCGGCAATCTCGTCCGCGTGTTCGGCCACGCCTTCCTGGCTGCTGGCGCGCAGGCGGTCGATGCTGTCGAGGATGTCGAGGTGCTGATGCTTGAATTTATCGATGTTCATGATCGCTTCCTTCGTCTGTCTACCGAGGCTTGCGCTCAGCAGTTGACCAAGTGTAATGCGACTCGATTAAAGATGCAAACGTTATGCTTGTTTTTCCAATGGACCGCGACGACGAACACATCTTGGCCCATGTGCGTGCGTCAGCCGATAAGGGTGCGGCGCTCGTTCAGCAGGGCGACGAAACGCCGCGCCGCCAGCCCCTGGGGACGGGCATTGGCCCACACCACATCGACGAACAAGCGCATCACGTTGGTGAAATTGGCGGAAGGGATGTGCACCAGCTGGCCATCGGCCAACGGCGCACGCACGAAGCCGGCTGGGAGCCAGGCCCAGCCCAGGCCGGCCGTCACCAGGCTCAGCGCGGCGACCGGGTTGTCGGTCTTCCATTGCAGGCGTGACATGGCGATGCGCTTGTCGACCTGGTCGGCGTGGCGGCCGGCCATCACGATCTGGCGCTCGCCCAGCAGGTGCTGGTCGCGGATCGTACCGGCCGGCATGCGCTGCAGTAATGGATGATCGGGCGCCAGCACCGCCACCAGGGTTTCGTGGGCGACTTCCTGGAAGCCTTCGCGCGGGTCCATACCATAGCGCTCAAATACCAGCGCCAGGTCGGCGCGGCCGTCCTGCAACATCGCCAGGGCGTCGGCTTGTGCGGCGCTCAAGACATTCACTTCCAGCAAGGGGAATTCGTCGGACAGCGCGCGCAGTGCGTCGTGCCAGGGGGCGGCGGCCATCAGCTCGGGCACCAGTACCAGGGTCAACGATGGTTCCAGCTCCTGGCTCAGCGACAGCGCGTGCTGGTTCAGCAGGCGCAGTTGCTCGACCAGCAGGCGCGCCTGCGGCAGCAACGCCATCGCATGCCCGGTCGGGCGCGGTTCACGGCCGCTGCGGTCGAACAGTTCCAGGCCGAGCTCGGCTTCAAGGTTGGCGATGGCCATGCTGACGGCGGAGGGGACGCGCCCCAAGGAGCGCGCGGCGGCCGAGAACGAGCCGTTGTCGACGGCGGCAAGCAGGATGCGCAGATGATCGAGATCGAAAGCCATCTATCAATCATACTGATAGCTTCTGACTTTTTCCATCATCTCGATTCACATATGATGCGTTCACCAACAGCGGCGATCGTTGCCGCATTTCATCGAGGAGAGAAATCATGGTATGGCTGGTGTTGTTTTTGGCGGGGTTGTTCGAGATCGTATGGGCTGTCGGCCTGAAATACACGGAAGGATTCACGCGCCTGTGGCCGACAGTCGGCACCATCGCCGCAATGGCCGTCAGTTTTGGCCTGTTGTCGCAGGCGATGAAGACACTACCGCTGGGAACGGCCTACGCGATCTGGACCGGCATCGGTGCGGTCGGCACGGCGCTGGTCGGCATCCTGCTGTTCGGCGAATCGGCCAACCTGGCGCGCATTGCCTGTATCGGCCTGATCGCGGCCGGTATCATCGGGTTGAAGCTCGCCAGCCCGGCCTGAAGTTTTCCTGGAATCATGTCGATTTCTTGGGGCATTATTCGTCGTAGGGATGCGCCAGGCCGTGCGGCCTGGCCGTCCCCTTTACTTCAGGAGCGAGCAATGACACAAGAAACCGTAACAGGCCCCGCCTCTTACTTCCCATCGATCGAGAAGAAATACGGCCAGCCGATCGCCCACTGGCTGACCCTGCTCGCCGCCCAGCCCCCGATGAAGCATATGGAACTGGTGAACTGGCTAAAGAGCGAGCACGCGCTGGGCCACGGACATGCGAATGCCCTGGTAGCCCATCACCTGCGCAATGGCGGGGCTTGAGTCCGCCAGCAATAATCACACCTGCATATTCATGATGTCGTGATACGCCGACACCAGCTTGTTGCGTACCTGCACCGTTGCCTGGAAGGCGATGCTCGATTTCTGCATTGCGACCATGGTGTCCGACAGGCTGACGGTATCGTCGCCCATCGTGAAGCGCTTGCTCAGCGCCTGCGCCTCGGCCGAGCGGTTGCTCACGCCCTGCAGGGACTGATGCAGGGCTTCCGCGAAGTCGAGCTTGACCGCCGACTTGCCGCCTACCGCGCTGGCGCCGCCCAATCCGGCAGGCGCAACCGGCCCCGCCGACTCGGGCCTGGTGGCCGCGGCCTTCAACTGCTCCATCATGGCCTGGATGCGGTTAGTGTCGATGCCGCCGATACCGCCAATACTCATGTTACCCTCCTGCATGTTATTGCCTTGTAGAATCATCTACAAATGCACTCAGGAAAGCAGAATATCAGCGCAGGCACCAATTTCACCTTCGAGTTAGGCCGGTAAACATCCCCTATTTCGGGGTTTGAATGTTGCCCCATAGCTCCATAATGCTGCCTGTTCCCACCCATTCACCTGAAACCATCCAACATGGCAGCAACTGCGGAAGACCTTCTCGACACCACCCAGGGCCAGCCTCCGGCTGCGCCCCCGTCGTTTTTCCAGACGACCATGGGCAAGCGCGTCGCCGTCGGCGGTGGCATCGCGCTCATCCTGGCGCTGATGATCGCTGTCTGGATGTGGAGCCAGGCGCCTGAATACCGCGTGCTGTTCTCGAATTACAGCGACCGCGACGGTGGCGCGATCACCGCTTCGCTCGACCAGATGGGTGTGCCATACAAATTCTCCGAAGGCGGCAACGCGATCCTCGTGCCTGCCGAGCAGATCCACGACCTGCGCCTGAAGCTGGCCGCGCAAGGCCTGCCGAAGGGCGGCAATGTCGGCTTCGAGCTGATGGAAAACCAGAAGCTGGGCGTCTCGCAATTCCTGGAACAGGTCAATTACCAGCGCTCGCTCGAAGGCGAGCTGGCGCGTTCGATCCAGTCGCTCGGTTCGGTGAGCGCCGCGCGTGTCCACCTGGCGCTGCCGAAACCGTCCGTGTTCGTGCGCGACCAGCAAAAGCCGACCGCCTCGGTGCTGCTCAACCTGCAGCCGGGCCGCGCCCTCGACCAGGGCCAGGTCAATGCCATCGTCCACCTGGTCGCTTCCAGCGTGCCTGAACTGACCTTCGGCAACGTGACCGTGGTCGACCAGACCGGCGCCCTGCTGTCGGAACAGGCCGGCAAAGCCGCGGGCAACAAGATGCTCGACGCTACCCAGCTGAAATACGTGGACCAGGTCCAGGAAAACATCATCAAGCAGGTCGAGGCGATGATCAAGCCGCTGGTCGGCGAAGGCAATGTGCGCGCCCAGGCGACCGCCGAGATCGACTTCGCCCAGGTCGACACCGCGGCCGAGATGTACAAGCCGAATTCGCCGCCCGAGCCGCAGGCGATCCGCAGCCAGCAGACCTCGGAAACGCAAGGCGCCGGCGCCGGCGCGTCGGGCATCCCGGGCGCGCTGTCGAACCAGCCGCCGGGCGTGAACACGGCGCCGATCGACGGCGAGCCGCCGGCCGAAGCGGCCGCGCCAACCGGCCCGAGCACCAAGAACTCGACCACCAATTTCGAAGTCGACAAGACCATCCGCTACGAACAGCGCCCGATGGGCGGCGTCAAGCGCCTGACGGTCGGCGTCGTGGTCAACTACCGCCGCATCGTCGACCCGGCCACCGGCAAGGTCACCGTGCGCCCGCTGGCGGCCAATGAAGTGGCCCAGATCAACGAGCTGGTCAAGCAGGCGATGGGCTTCAACCCGGAACGCGGCGACACCATGAACGTCACCAACGCACCGTTCGACGGTGTGGACAAGCCGGCCGAAGCAGTGGTAGAACCGGAATGGTGGCGCGACCCGGCGAATATGCCGCTGTTCAAGGACCTGGCCCGCTACGCTTTTGTTGCCGCAGTGATCGCCTTCCTGTACTTCCGCTTCCTGCGCCCGCTGCTGCGTCCGGCGATCAAGAAGTTCGACGAAGCGACCGCCGTGCCCGAAGAACCGAAAGAAGACGAGATGGCCGAAGGCGAGGACGGCGAAGAAGGAGCCGAAGAAGACGAGGAAGACCTCGAGGAAGAAGAGAAGATTCGCCGGGACATGGGTTACCGCGCCAACCTGAAGCTGGCGAAAGACCTGGCAAACGAAGATCCGCGCATCGTCGCAAACGTCATCAAAGCATGGTTGGGTTCAAATGAGTGATAAAGACAAGGACGGCACGAACAAGGCAGCGATCCTGATGCTGGCCCTGGGTGAAGCCGAAGCGGCCGAGGTGATGAAATACCTTGGCCCGCGCGAAGTGCTCAAGCTGGGCGCCGCGATGGCGCAGATGAAGGCGGTCCAGCATGGCCAGGTGGTCACCGTCCTCGAAGAGTTCGTCGAAGAAACCAACCTGCACTCGACCGTCGGCCTCGATTCGGACGAATACATCCGCCAGGTGCTGACCAAGGCGCTGGGCGACGACAAGGCGGCTGTTTTGCTTAATCGCATCCTGGGCGGCAAGGACGCCTCGGGCATCGAGAGCCTCAAGTGGATGGACTCGGTCTCGGTGGCCGAGCTGATCCGCAACGAGCACCCGCAGATCATCGCCACCATCCTGGTCCACCTCGAGCGCGACCAGGCTTGCGAAATCCTGGCAAACTTCAGCGAACGCTTGCGCAACGACGTCGTGCTGCGTATCGCCACGCTGGACGGCGTGCAGCCGGCCGCGCTGCGCGAGCTGAACGACGTGCTGACCAAGCTGTTGTCGGGTAATGAACACATCAAGAAGTCCTCGCTGGGCGGCGTGCGCACCGCGGCCGAGATCCTGAACTTCATGAGCGGCGAGCAAGAGCAGGCCGTGATGGACAATATCAAGAACTACGACAACGACATGGCGCAGAAGATCATGGACGAGATGTTCGTGTTCGACAATATCATCGACATCGACGACCGCGGCATCCAGTTGCTGCTGCGTGAAGTGCAGTCCGAGATGCTGATCGTCGCCTTGAAAGGCGCCTCGCAGGATCTGCGCGAGAAGATCTTCAAGAATATGTCGCAGCGTGCCAGCGAGATGATGCGCGAAGACCTCGAATCGAAAGGTCCGGTGCGCCTGTCCGAAGTAGAATCGCAACAGAAACAGATCCTGCAGATCGTGCGTCGCCTGTCCGACGAAGGCCAGATCGTGCTGGGCGGTAAAGGTGAGGATTCCTTCGTCTGATGGCAATACCGAAAGAACAGCAGAGCGCCTACCAGCGCTGGGAAATGGCGTCGTTCGGCGACGAGCGTCCCAGCACGCTCGCACGCCGCGCGGCCGAGGCTGCCACGACGCCTCCCGCCCCTGCTGACAACGCTCCTGCCCTGCCGCCGGGATACAACCTGCCGAGCGTCGAAGAACTCGAAGCGATGCGCGAAGCGGCGCGCCACGAAGGTTACGCGCAAGGCCTGGAAGAAGGCCGCACCCAGGGCCATGGCGAAGGCCATGCCCAGGGCTATGCCGAAGGCGCCGAAGCCGGCCAGCGCGAAGCCGCCGCCGAACTCGAGCAGATGCGCCAGGTCGCCGCCAGCTTCGGCGACGCCATCGCCCAGGCCGACGAAACCATCGCGCGCGACGTGCTCGACCTCGCCCTGCGCCTGGCGCGCGGCATGGTGCGCACCGGTTTCGATGTACGTCCCGAACTCATCCTGTCGGTGGTGCGCGACGCCATCGACCAGTTGCCCGTGCTGCAGCAGCCGGCCGTGCTCACCCTGCACCCGCAAGACGCCGAACTGGTGCGCCATGGCATGGCCGAAGAGTTGTCCAAGGGCGGCTGGCGCATCATCGAGAACGGCTCCATCGCGCGCGGCGGCTGCAGGGTCGAGACGGCAACGAACCAGATCGACGCCCAGGCCGCGGCGCGCTGGAATCGCCTCACCCACGCGCTGGGCGCCAACGTCGACTGGCTGGGCGACTGATGGACGACCACGTCCCGCAACACGACAGCAGCAACCCGCACACCGCGCGCTGGCAATCCTATCTGCGCGACTGCGACACCCTGGTCAGCTTCGCCGATCCGCTGCAAGTCTCGGGCCGCGTCACGCGCGTGGCCGGCCTGGTGATGGAATGTGTCGGCCTGCGCCTGGCGGTCGGCGCCGCCGCCACCATACCGACAGCCAGCGGCTTCATCGAGGCCGAAGTGGTCGGCTTCGAAGGCGAGCGCCTGTTCCTGATGCCGCAAAGCGATACCGAAGGCGTGGTACCCGGCTCGCGCGTATTTCCGGTCGAGAGCGTGCTGCCGCCACCGGGCACGGTACCGCACGGGCGCCGCCGTCCGCAAGACCGCGCGCGCCACCTGCCGGTCGGCATGCAGCTGCTGGGCCGGGTGGTGGACGGCGCCGGACGGCCGCTCGACGGCCTCGGCCCGCTCGGCACGACCGAGGTCGGCCCGCTCAATGCGCGCCCCGTCAATCCGCTCGACCGCGCGCCGATCAAGTACACGCTCGACGTCGGCGTGCGCGCCATCAATGCGATGTTGACCGTGGGCCGTGGCCAGCGCCTGGGCCTGTTCGCGGGTACCGGCGTCGGCAAATCGGTGCTGCTCGGCATGATCGCGCGCTATACCGAGGCCGACGTGATCGTGGTCGGACTCATCGGCGAACGGGGCCGCGAGGTCAAGGAATTCATCGACCAGATCCTGGGGCCCGAAGGCCGCGCCCGCTCGGCCGTCGTGGCGGCCCCGGCCGACTCGCCGCCGCTACTGCGCCTGCAGGGCGCCGCCTATGCCACGGCGATCGCGGAACACTTCCGCGACCAGGGCAAGAATGTGATGCTGATCATGGATTCGCTGACCCGCTATGCGATGGCGCAGCGCGAGATCGCGCTGGCGATCGGCGAACCGCCGGCCACCAAGGGTTATCCACCATCGGTCTTTGCCAAGCTGCCGGTGCTGGTCGAACGGGCCGGCAACGGCCTGGAAGGCGGCGGCTCGATCACGGCCTTCTATACCGTGCTGTCCGAGGGCGACGATCAACAAGACCCCATCGCGGACGCGGCGCGCGGTATCCTCGACGGCCACATCGTGCTCAATCGCCACCTGGCCGAGGCCGGGCATTATCCGGCGATCGACATCGAACAATCCATTTCACGGGCGATGCACTCGATCACGACCCACGAGCACCAGCTGGCGGCGCGCAAACTGAAGCAACTGTATTCTCGTTATCAGCGCTCGCGCGACCTGATCAATGTCGGCGCCTATGCCGCCGGCAGCGATCCGGTGCTCGACCAGGCCATCGCCAAGCATGGCGTGATCGAGGAATTCCTGTGCCAGGAAATCCACGACAACGCCACGCTTCCCCAGAGCTTGGGGCAACTTTCCTCGCTATTCGACTGATCGATTCGAGGAGCCCGGCGCTAGAATCGCTGCACCATGGCCCAATTATCCGCACTTGAAACACTGATCGACCTGGCGCAGAAGGATTCCGATGCTGCCGCCAAGCGCCTGGGCGTGGCCAATAAACTGGTCGAGGAAGCCGAACAGAAGCTGGAAATGCTGGTCGGCTACCGCGACGAATATGCGCGCAAGCTCGATGCGGCCCAGGTGGCCGGCATCACGCCTTTCGCGTACCACAACTTCGTTGCCTTTATTGGCAAGCTGGACAATGCCTTGAACGGCCAGCGCGAGGTGTTGAAACACGCACAGTTCAAGGCAGAAACCGAGCGCACGACTTTGCAGGAAAGCGAGCGCAAGCGCCTGTCCTACCGCACCCTGAACGAGCGCGCCGCGAGCGAGGCGCTCAAGGTGCAAAACAAGCGCGACCAGAAACTGATGGACGACCACGCGGCGCGTGGCGCCCGCTACAAACAACGCTGAGCGAAACATGACGACGCAGACCACCAATCTCCTGTTCCAGACCAATGGCGCCAATGCCGCGGCGCCGCGCAGCCCGAGTCCGGACCGGCTGGCCGAGAGCGCCCGCGCCAATGGCGCTTTCGGCGCCACCCTGACGCGCGAGCTGGCGGCACGCCAGCAGCCGCCGCAGGCGGCTCCCCAAGCCGCTGCCGCCCAGCAGTCAAAGCCGGCCCAGCAGCAATCCAAGCCGAATGCGGCCGACAAGCCGGCCACCCGCGAACCGGTGCGCGAGCAGGCCAGCAAGGCCGGCGCCAAGCCGGCCAGCCACGAAGGCGACGCCAAGCCGGGCAAGACCGCCGAGGCCGGCGCCGCCGACGGTACCGAAGAAGCCGGCGCAGCCGAGGCCGCTGCCCAGGCGGCCGAGGCCGCCGCTGCGGCCACCACGCCGGTCACCGATATGCTGGCCTTCATGGCCAGCCTGGCCAAGCCGGCGACCGCCGCGCTTGACGCCGCCGCCATCCCGACCGACGCCGCGGCAGCGGCCGGCGAGCCGGAACTGACGGCGCTGGAGAGCGCATTCGAGCAGCTGGGCGCGGCTGGCGCCACGGATGACGCCGCGAGCGGCGCGGCCGCCGTCACCGACGAGCTCGGCAAAGGCGTCTCGCCGGCAGCCGGCGTGCAGCGCGCGCCGGTCGATCCGAATGCGGCCCAGGGCAAGGCATTGCCTGAAAGCCAGCAGGATGGCGCCCAGTTCCAGGCCCAGCTGCGCGATAGCCAGCAGCAGGCGGCGCCAGCGGCCGAGGAAGCACCGGCCCCGCTGGCCCAGCTGCAAGCCCAGGCCACCAGGATGGCGGAAGCGGTCGGCAGTCAGGCCGCCGTGCCGGGCGACCGCATCCCTGCCCGGGTCGGCAGCCAGGCCTGGGACAACCAGGTCAGCCAGCGCATCGTCTACATGGTCGGCAAGGAGCAGGCCGCCACCCTGACCCTGAACCCGCCAGATTTGGGCCCGGTCCAGATCGTGCTCAATGTGAGCAACGACCAGGCCACCGTGGCCTTCTCGGCCGAGCAGCTCGAGGTGCGCCAGGCCCTTGAAAACGCCCTCCCGCGCCTGCGCGAGATGATGAGCGAGAGCGGCATCGCACTGAACAATGCGACGGTGGACGCCGGTACGCGCCAGCAGCAGGATGGCGAGCGGCGGGCGCCGGGCAGCCAGGGGGCCAATGGCAACCTGGCCGGCAACGGCACTGGCGCCGAGGCCGAGGCGGCAGTGAACGAGGTGGCGCCGCGTACCCGCACCGTGGGGCTGGGCGAGCGCGGCATGGTCGACCTGTTTGCGTAGGCTGGGCGGGTCCCCCGTCCACGCGTTCAACCAGCGCAAAGGGTGGCATATCTGCCGCCCTTTTTTCATTCCGTCATCGCGCGCCTGCAACAATTCCGGATTTACTGCCTCTTCTGCCCTCTTTTCTAGGCTTGCCCGGATGCATCTTTCCGCGACAATGCCATAATGTTGTACCGATTAACCAGCACTGAAGACATCCATTGAAAGCGAATCCGAAAATGAAGGCTGATCCGAAAGCGGACCCGGCTGCAGCAGCGGCACCGGCCGGCTCGAAGAAAAAGCTGATCATCATGATCCTCGCTGCCGTTCTCGTGCTTGGCGCGGGCGCCGGCGGCGGCTGGTATTTCAGCCAGTCATCGGCGGCCCATGGCGAAGAAGACGCCCCGGCCAAGGAAAGCAAGAAGAAGAAAAAGAAGGACCCGGCGGTCAAGCCTGAATACGTCCCGATCGAAGCCTTCACCGTCAACCTGCAGCCTGAAAACGGCGAACAGTATTTGCAGGTACAGTTCACCCTGCAGGTCGCGGGCGCGGAACAGGCGACCCTGGTGAAAGACAATATGGCGATCGTGCGCAACCGCGTGCTGCTCCTGTTGTCGAGCAAAAAAGCGTCTGAAATCAATACGGTGGAAGGCAAGCAGCAACTGGCTTCCGAGATCCAGGCAAGGATTACCGAACCGTTCGAGAAACAAGGCGACGAACAGGAAGTGTCGGACGTATTATTCACTTCGTTTATCATCCAATAAAGCATCCAGTAAATACCGAGAAACATGGCCGATAATTTCCTCTCACAGGAAGAAGTCGATGCCCTCTTAAAAGGGGTCAACGGCGATCAGGACGACATTGCGACGCCTGAAGACACCTCGGGAGTCCGCACCTATAACCTGGCAACGCAGGAGCGCATCGTGCGCGGCCGCATGCCGACGCTCGAGATCATCAACGAGCGCTTCGCCAGGTATTTGCGGGTCGGCCTGTTCAACTTTCTACGCCGTAGCGCCGAGGTGTCGGTGGGCTCGGTGCGGGTCTCCAAGTACAGCGAGTTCATCCGCAACCTGGTAGTCCCGACCAACCTCAACCTGATCCACATGAAGCCGCTGCGCGGCACCGCCCTGATGGTGTTCGATCCGGGCCTGGTGTTCCTGCTGGTGGACAATCTGTTCGGCGGCGACGGGCGCTTCCACACCCGGGTCGAAGGCCGCGACTTTACCCAGACCGAGCAGCGCATCATCATGCGCATCCTCGACATCGTGTTCGAGGCCTATGCCAAGTCGTGGGAACCGGTGTACCCGATCGAGTTCGAGTACATCCGTTCCGAGATGAACACGCAGTTCGCCAATATCGCGACCCCGAACGAGGTGGTGGTGTCGTGCACCTTCACGGTCGAGCTGGGTTCGGTGTCGGGCCAGATCCACTTCTGCATGCCGTATTCGATGATCGAGCCGATCCGCGATGCGCTGACCTCGAGCATCCAGGGCGAGGCGCTCGAAGTCGACAAGCGCTGGGTGCGCCTGATGACGCAGCAGATCCAGGTCGCCGAGGTCGAACTGGTCGCCGTGCTGGGCCATGGCAAGGCGAATTTCGACGAGATCCTGAACATGAAGATCGGCGACGTGATCCCGATCGCGGTGCCGGAGATGCTGGAAGCCACGGTCGACGGCGTGCCAGTAATGGAATGCACGTATGGCGTGCACAACGGACAATACGCGCTGAAGGTCGAGCGGCTGCTCGCCAATAGCGACACATTCAGCAAATAAGCGAAAGGCGCACGGCGGCCAAAGGCCGCGCGCCGTACGCGAGCACTTAAACAGTATATTGGCAGGGCGCACGGCGCCGGCCTGAAGCAACGGGAGAACACCATGTCTGACAATCAAGAAGACCAGGAACACATCGACGACGACTGGGGTGCGGCGATCGCCGAGCAGGCAGCGGCCGAAGCGGCGGCGCTCGAGCGCCAGCAGCAGCAGGCGGCCGCCCCGGCCGCGGCGGCGGCCGTGTTCAAGGACTTCTCGAACAAGGGCGCGCGCAACGAGACGCCGAACGACATCGACTTCATCCTCGACATCCCGGTGCAGCTGACGGTGGAACTGGGCCGCACCAAGATCGCCATCAAGAACCTGCTGCAACTGGCGCAGGGCTCGGTGGTCGAACTCGATGGCCTGGCCGGCGAGCCGATGGATGTGCTGGTCAATGGCTGCCTGATCGCCCAGGGCGAGGTCGTGGTCGTGAATGACAAGTTCGGGATCCGGCTCACTGATATCATCACGCCATCTGAACGGATTCGAAAACTGAATAAATGACCCCGCCGCGCGCTCTCGCTCCTGTCTTCGATCGCACATCGCCCAACGCACATGATCGCCCGGTCGTAGGCGTAGGGTTGGCGGCTACGCCGCCGACGCGTCGATCGTCGAGGGCTCCGATGTCGCGCCGGATGATCTTGCGGCCAACCATCACCGCGTCGGCGGCGAAGCCGCCAACCCTACTGGCGGCATTGCTGTTTGCGCCCCTGCTCGCATTTGCCCAGCAACCGGCGGCGCCAGGCGCCACCACTACGCCTGCCCCGGCAGCCCACGAAGATTCCGAGACGCCGCGCCGTCCCGGCGAAACCACCACCGGCCGCCCACCGGCGCCAGCCGTCCCGGCCCCGGCCACCACGCCCAGCGCCAAGCCGCCGCCGACGGCGCCGCTGCCCGGCGACAGTGCCGCGGCCACCGACACCACCCCGCCGGTCTCCACCGCACCCGTCTCGCCCACCTCCACCGCGCCGCTGGGCGAAGCCCCGCGCGTGTCGCTGCCCGCCTCGATGCCGACCGCGTCCAGCGCCAGCCCCGGCGCGGGTGGCCTGCTCAAGACCATCATGGCCCTGATGCTGGTGCTCGGCCTGCTGGCCGGCCTGGCCTGGGTGATGAAGCGCTATGGTCCCAAGATGAGCGGCGGCAGTGCCAACCTGCGCGTGGTCGGCGCCCTGAACCTGGGCGGACGCGAACGCATCATGGTGGTCGAAGTCGGCGACCAGTGGATCGTGGTCGGCGCCGCGCCCGGCCGGGTCAACGCCCTGCACACCATGCCGCGCCAGGAGGGCGAACTGGCCCCGGCCGCCACCCAGGGCGCGCACGGCGGTGGCCCCGCCAACAATTTCTCGGACTGGCTCAAGAAGACGATCGATAAACGCAATGCGCGCTAAAACCCTTTTGTTGGCCGGTGCGCTGGCCCTGCCGCTGATCGCGGCGGCCCAGCCCGGCATTCCGGCATTCCAGAGCAGCCCGGCGGCGGGCGGCGGCACCGCCTATTCGCTGCCGGTCCAGACCCTGCTGCTGCTGACCTCGCTGACCTTCCTGCCCGCCGCGCTGCTGATGATGACGGCGTTTACCCGCATCATCATCGTCTTGTCGCTACTGCGCCAGGCGCTGGGCACCCAGAGTGCGCCGCCGAACCAGGTGCTGGTGGGGCTGGCGCTGTTCCTGACCTTCTTCGTGATGGGCCCGACCTTCGACCGCATCTACAGCGAAGCCTACCTGCCGCTGCAGCGCAACGAGATCCAGATGACCGCCGCCATGGAACGCGGCGCGGTGCCGCTCAAGGAATTCATGGTCAAGCAGACCCGCCAGTCCGACCTGGCGCTGTTCGTCAAGATCTCGCGCTCCGAGGCGCTGCAGGGGCCAGAAGACATTCCGCTGCGGGTCTTGATCCCGGCCTTCGTCACCAGCGAACTCAAGACGGCGTTCCAGATCGGCTTCGCGATCTTCATACCGTTCCTGATCATCGACATGGTGGTGGCGTCGGTGCTGATGGCGATGGGCATGATGATGATGTCGCCGGCCGTGATCGCCCTGCCGTTCAAGCTGATGCTGTTCGTGCTGGTCGACGGCTGGCAACTACTGCTGGGCTCCTTGTCCCAGAGCTTCTACTAGGGAGGCGGCATGACGCCCGAAAGCGTGATGACGATGGGCCGCACGGCCATGGAGGTGACCCTGATGATCTCGGCGCCGCTGCTGCTGGTGGCGCTGATCATCGGCCTGATCATCAGTATCTTCCAGGCCGCGACCCAGATCAACGAGGCGACCCTGTCCTTCATCCCGAAGCTGGTCGGCGTGTTCGTCGCCCTGGTGGTGGCCGGACCGTGGATGCTGTCGGTGATGCTCGACTATATGCGGCAGGTGTTTACCGGGATTCCGGGACTGATCGGGTAGCGTGGGCATGCGGACCTCCGTTGGACGCATCGGCGACGCAGCCGCCAACCCTGCGGGGCGCCGGCCGTGCTGACATTAACCTCGGTCGAGATCAATGCCTGGATCGCCGGCCTGCTATGGCCGCTGTCGCGCATCATGGGGCTGATCGCGGCGGCGCCGCTGTTCGGCAATGCCGGCGTGCCGATGCGGGTCAAGGTATTGCTGGGGGTCTTCCTGGCGCTGGTGATCGCGCCGCTGGTGCCGGCGCTGCCGGCCGCCGATCCCACCTCGTGGGCGGGCCTGCTCATCCTGGTCAAGGAAATGATCATCGGGCTGGCGATGGGCTTCGCCATGCGCCTGGTGTTCGCCGCGATCGAATACGCTGGCGAGGTCGCGAGCCAGACCATGGGCCTGGGTTTCGCGGTCTTCTTCGACCCCACCACGCGCGGACGCTCGTCGGCCGTCAGCCAGTTCATGGCGCTGGTCGCGACCATGGCCTTCCTGGCCGTGAACGGCCACCTGGTGCTGCTGGAGGCGCTGGCCGAAAGTTTCATCACCATGCCGATCACCGAAACGCCGTTTTCCTCGAACGCAGCGCTGGAACTGGCGCGCTGGGGCGGCCGCATCTTCTCGGCCGGGCTGCAGCTCGCGATGCCGGTCATCGCCGCCCTCCTGATCACCCAAGTCGCACTCGGCATCCTGACCCGCGCCGCGCCGCAGCTGAACATCTTCGGCATCGGTTTCCCGATCACCCTGGGCGTGGGCTTCCTGACCCTGAGCCTGGTCCTGCCCTACCTCGGCGCGCCGATCGTGAACCTGTTCAACCAGGGCATCGAAACCACCCGCTCGCTGCCGCGGGCCGGTAATCCGCAGCCGGGCACGCCGGGCGCGCAACCGGCCGAGGCGGCGCCGGTGACGCCAGCGCCCGGCTAGCGCGGCCTGTACCGCATCGCGACGTCGCAGCGCGCATAGCGCGCGCCATAATCGGCCATGATGCCGGCGTCGTGCGCGAAGCCCAGCTTCTCGTACAAGTGGATGGCGGCCGCGCACTTGGCATTGCTGAGCAAATAAAGCGGCTCGGCCCCCAACTGCATGCCGCGCGCGATGACCGCCTCGAGCAGGAATTCGCCGGCCTTCAGGCCGCGCGCGCTTTCGCGCACGCCCATCTTGGTCAGCTCGAAACTGCGCGCGCCGGTCTTTTGCAGCGCGCAGGTGCCAACGATGCCCAGGCCGCGCGCTTCGACGAACAGGATCACGCCGCCCGGATCGACGATCTTCGCGCGCGGGTTTTCCAGCACCTCGCGGTCGGTCGCTTCGAGCTGGAACATGGCATGGATCCACTCGGCGTTGATGTCATGGAAGTGGCTGGCCAGCTCGTCGCTGAACTCGTGAATCGTGAGAATCTGCGGCGTCGACTGCGCCGCCAGCACATCGATGGAGTTTTCCGCCAGCGCTGCCTCGACCGCCGCGATCTGTTCCATGAAGTCTTGTGGCTGGCCGCCAAACAAAGCCTTGACCGCCTCCCCGATCTGCGGCCAGACATACAGCTTGGCGCGCGCCAGCACGGCGTTTCCTTCGGATGTCAGGGAGATCGTGCGCTGGCGCGCATCGCCTTCCTGGCTTTGCTGGGATTCGACCAGGCCAAGGTCGACCAACTGGCCGATGCCGCGCGTGATGCCGGGCTGGCTGATGCCCACCGCCTGCACCAGTTGCCCGACGGTCAGCGCCTGGCCGTCGAGCGCGGCCAGCAGGGGCATATGGGCCGGCTGCACCGGCAGGCCGGCATCGGATGCGACCTTGGCGGCGCCAGCCTGCATCCGTTCGCCCAGGCGCTTGAGGCGGCTGCCCAGGAAGGTCGGTCCCAGGCCCTTCAATAAATCCGACATCACAATCTCCATAACACGATATATAACAGTGTATATTCGTAGCAGGGGACCGTCAATGTGCTCGTTCAGGACGATCGGAGCTCAACCTGCCAGTGCCGGATACGTAAAGGCCAGGAAGTGCACCGCGTTGAGGGCGAAGTGGGTCAGGATCGCTCCCTCGACCCGCTTGGACCTCAGGTAGGCTACCGCATAGTGCAGGCCCGCGACCGTTGCCAGCAGCGCCAGCAGCAGGCCGCCGCCCAGGTGCGCCAGGCCGAACAGGATGGTGGTGACGAGCGTGGCCACGACTACCCCTCCCCGCCAGCCGCGCATGGCCCCGGCCATCTTCTCGAGCAGGAAGCCGCGGAAGAACGCTTCTTCGGCCACGCAGGTAATCAAGAGATTGGAAGCCAGGAACCAGGCCGAATACGGCGTCCACTTGAGATCCGGCCGGACCTGGCCCAGCAGCAAGCCCAGGCCCAGCACGACGACCAGCGTCGACACGACGATCGGCGCGATGCGGCGCAGCATTGCCAGCCACTGGTCGCGCGAGCCGATCCGCTCGCAGAACACGCCCACCAGCACGATGCCGACCACCGCCTTGTCGAAGTTGGCCCACAGCGAGAACAAGGCGCCGTCGCTCGAAAAACGGATGCCTTCGGCCAGCATTGGATTGTGGAATCCCGGCGCCTTGTGCAGGGCCAGCGCCAGCGCCGCGACGGTGGTCAGCACCAGCAAAAGCGCCCGCGCATACTTGTTGTCCGCTTCGCGCGCGCCCCAGGCGAGCGCGGCGAAGACAGCGATCGACAATGGCGCGCGCCAGTCGAGGATGCCGCCATACAGGCCGGCACCAATCGCCAGCACGAGCCCGCCACACCAGGGCAAGGCTCGATTGCCGCGAACGCCAGGCAGTGGCGCCCATAGCAGGACGACGGTCAGGGCCAGCAGGCCGAACGTAAGCAGGATAGGCAGGGCGATTGTCATACGCGCAATTATATGTGGGACACAATTGCGTAACAGCATCTCCTTTGGTGGAGGACAGCAGACAATCCAGGCCAAATTGCGCCGTAATGCTACTTAGCCAACAAACAAAACCCCATGGCAGGGGTAGCCTGAAGGTCCCAGGGCGTAGCAGCGCCTCAATCCGCCAAGCCACGCGTTGGCCGCTATCGACAATGAAAACATCAAAACCCTTAAAGATTGCCGGTTGGATCCTGCTCGGAATTACGGTTGTAGTGATCCTGTTCTTCCTGCTGTTCGACTGGAATATGTTGCGGCCTTATATCAACCGCAAGGTGTCCGAGACCACTGGCCGCGAATTCGCGATCCGCGGCGACCTGGATGTCAAATTCCACCGCGGCCTGGACAGCGAACCCGGCTGGCGGCGCTACGTGCCGCGCCCTTATGTCAGCGCCAACGACGTATACATGAGCAACCCGAGCTGGAGCACCGTCGGCCCGCAAATGGCCAATGCCGAGCGCGTCGACGTGGGCGTGAACGTGCTGCCGCTGCTGCGCAAGCACGTCGTCATCACCGACCTGCGCCTGGCCGGGCCGGACATCGCCGTCGAGCGGCGCAAGGATGGCCGCAATTCCTGGACCTTCAAGGATAACGGCCCGTCGCAATGGGAAGTCGATATCCGACGCCTGAGTTTCAATAGCGGCAAGCTGCGCTACCTGGACGAGCCGCTCGGCATCGACCTGCGCGCCGATGCGCGCACGATCGACGGCCAGCAGCCGGCGCCCGCTGCCGGCGTGCCGCCATATGGCCTGGCCTTCACCCTGGCCGGTACCTATAACAAGGCGAAGATCACTGGCGGCGGCAAGGCCGGCGCAGTGCTCTCGCTCACCGGCGACGACATCACCTTCCCGATCGAGGCCGAGGCCAGCGCCGGCCAGAACAAGCTCGGCCTGCGCGGCGTGGTCCGCGATCCGCGCTCGCCGTCCGGCTTTGCCCTCAAGATGGAACTGGCCGGCGCCAGCATGGCCGACCTGTACGGCCTGACCGGCGTGCTGCTGCCCGAGACGCCGCCCTTCTCCACCCGCGGCGACCTGCTGGGCAAGAAGGATGGCGAGTTCTGGAACTTCACGTATAAAGACTTTACCGGCAAGGTAGGCGCCAGCGATATCGCCGGCACCCTGTCCTATGCCCAGCGCAAGCCGCGGCCGTTCCTGAGCGGCGCCCTGACCTCGCAGCAGCTGCGCCTGGCCGACCTGGGCCCGACCATCGGCGCCGATACCGGGGCCGGCACCAGGGAAGCCGGCCGCGTGAAGGCGCCGCCGCCCGGCAAGGCCTTGCCGGCGGAAGGCTTCAATACCGAGAAATGGGATGCGCTGGACGCCGAAGTGAAATTCTCGGGCAAGCGCATCGTGCGGACCAACGACATTCCGCTGCGCGATATCGAGACCACGATCCGCATGAAGGACAAGGTGCTCACCCTCACGCCGCTGAGCTTCGGCATGGCGGGCGGCCGCATCACCTCGAATATCCGCCTCGACGGCAGCGGCAAGACGCTCGACGCCTCGGCCCGCCTGGCGGCGCGCGGGCTCAAGATCCGCGAACTGTTCCCCAAGCTGCAATCGATGCAGGCCAGCTTCGGCGAAGTCAATGGCGATGGCGTGTTGGCCGGCAAGGGCAATACGGTGGCCGCCATGCTCGGCACCTCGCAGGGCGAGATCAATGCCGTGGTTACCGAAGGCACGGTCAGCCAGTTCATCCTCGAACTGGCCGGCCTCAACGTGGCGAACGCCGTGTATGCCAAGATCTTCGGCGACAAGCAGACCATGCTCAACTGCGTGGCGGCGCAGACGACGGTGCGCAATGGCCGCGCCAATATCGACCGCTTCGTGCTCGACAGCGAGGATGCGGTGGTCAATGTCTCGGGCTACGTCGACCTGGCCAGGGAAAGCCTCGACGTGGACGTGCGTCCCAAATCGAAGGGTGCGCGCATCCTGACCCTGCGCACGCCGCTGTATGCGCGCGGCACCTTCACCGATCCGGAGGTCGGGCCGCACGTGGGTCCGTTGGCGCTCAAGGCTGGGGCCGCCGTGGCGCTGGCAGCCGTGAATCCGCTCGCTGCCCTGCTGCCGCTGGTGAATGTCGACAAGGCGCCGGATACCAATTGCGGCGCCGAGATCGCCGCCGCGACCAAGCCGCCGAAGGTGAATGCGAAGACGCCGCCGAAGCCGGCGGCGGCGCGTTGATCAGATGACGTTGAACAGCGACAGCCCCGACATCGTCTTGAACGACATTTGCGCCGCCTGCAAGGTCAGCTGCTGCTGCGAGAAGTCCGAGATCGCCTTGACCGTGTCGAGTCCCTGCAGGTCGTCCAGCGTGCTCGCATACTGGATGTCGAGGTCGAGGCCAGCGCTGTCCAGGTAGTCGAGCTCGTTCATGTGGGCGCCGACCGAGGCCTGCACCGTCAGCACGTTGTCGTGGGCGTTCTTGAGATTGTCGATCGCCGAGTTCAGCTGGTTGGTCAGGGCCGCCTTGCCGGTGGAGCCATCGGTGGGCGAGCGCAGCGTCTTGATCAGGTCGGTCACGGTGGTGAACACCGACTGCTTCTGGCTCGGCTCGACGCTGAACTTGTCGCCGGCGGCCGGCACGCCCTTGATGTCCATCGACATGCCGCCGAAGGCAATGTTCTGGCCTTCCTTGTAGGGCAGGTCCTGCTGGTCCGGCAAGACGGTGCGCGGATCGTTGCTGGTGTTGTACACCGAATAGGTCGGCACCGGCGGCGTGTCCGCGCTCATGCCGAACTCGATCTCATACTTGAAATTTTGCAGGCCCGGACGGTTGACGACCGAGCCCGACGAGATGATCGCGGCGCCGGTATTGTCGGCATCGGCCTTGGTCGTGAACACGCCATTGCCGGTCGGGATAGACTCGAACACGGTACTGCCGGCGGCCGACAACGGCACCTTGCGCGAGTCGCTCACCTGCAGCTGGCGCACGCCCCCGTCGCCCTGGTAGGCGGCGCCGTTCGGCGTCGCCGTGAACGGCTGGGTGGTGGTCTTGAAACCCGAGAACAGGTAGCCGCCCACGCCGTCGGCGGTATTGGCCACGCCCAGCAGGTCGGTCAGGCGTCCTTCGAGCTCGGTCGCCAGCTTCTCGCGGTCGGCCGGCAGCATGATGCCGTTGCCGGCCTCCACCGCCAGCTCCTGGATTTCCTGAAGCAGGTCGCCGGCGTTCTGGAGCGCCGACTCCACGTGGGCCATCGACGACTTCGCGCTGCTGCGGTTGGTCGCGAACTGGGCGTTGATGTTCTGAGACTGGGTCACCTCGAGCGCGCGCGCCGAGGCCACCGGATCGTCGGCCGGGGTCAACAGGCGGCGGTCGGTCGACAGCTGCATCTGCGTGCGCGCCAGCGCCGATTGCAGATTGTTGAGCTGGTTGGTCGAGGTGTTATACAGGTTCAGGGTACTGATGCGCATGATGTTCTCTGCTCAGGTTCCGGGCATTAGCGGCTGATTGACAGCAGCGAGTCGAAGATCGTGCCGGCGATCTGCATTACCTTGCTGGCCGCCTGGTAGGCCTGCTGGTACTTGATCAGGTTGGTGGCTTCCTCATCCAGGTTGACGCCGGAGACATCGGCCTGCGCGCCCTGAGCTTGCGCCAGTTGGGCATTGCCCGCCGCGGCGTTGATCTGGACTTCCCGCGTCTTGTTGCCGACTTCGCTGACCATCTGGGCATACGACGACTGCAGCGTCGCGGTGCCGCCGTTGAAGATGTTCCTGGTCTGCAGCTGGCCCAGCGCCGCGATATTGCGGGTGTCGCCCACGCCGCTGCTGTTGTCGTTGATGGTGAACTGGTCGCCGCCGTTTGGCGCGCCGGTCATGGTCACGCTGATTCCGCCGAAGCTGTAGGTGGCGCCGTTCTCGAATTCGACCGGGGCGGGGCTTTCGGTCTTGTTGCCACTGTCGTCCACCCTGTAGATGGTCTCGCCGGCCGGGAAACCGGTCAGCGTGTCGGGCGTGGCGGGCGGGCCGGCCGTGCCCTTGTTGAAGGTGAGCGTGATCGGCAGCGCCGGCGGCGTGTCCAGGAAATCGCTGTCGACCCTGGTCTCGGAAATCTTGCCGGTGCCGGTGTTGCTATTGAGTTCTTCGCCCAGGATCGGGGCCGCGGCCGCGATCTGCGACACGTCGTTGATCAACACCTTGAAATCGGCGGCGCCATTGATGGTCGGACGCACCATGAAGGTATCGCCCTCGCGCGGACGTTCCGAGAACGTGAGTTCGACGCCGTTCACGACCAGCGTGGCATTGCCGTCGGCATCGGGCTCGACCGAACCGACCCCCTGCCGGCCCGGCAGGCTGACCACATTATATTTGCCGTCCTTGAACTTGACCTCGTAGTCGTTGTCGCTCAGCTTGCTCGGATCGACGATCTTGGCCTTCACCTCGGCGGCGGGATCGTCGGTGGTGCCCTTGGCGTTATTGATGCTTGCGCCGACGACTCCCGCCGCGACATGGAAGAAGGGCTTGCCCGGCTGACCATTCTGGTCCAGGCCCAGCTCGTGCTGCTTGTTGAATTCGAAGGCCAGGCCGACCGCGATCTTGCCCAGCTGGCTCTGCGCCTTGTCGAGGGTCGTGCTGCGGAATTCGAGCGCACCGCCCAGTTTGCCGCCCGGCAGGGCGCCGTCCGGCAGCATCGATACATTGCCGCCTATCTGGTAGCCCACTTCGAGGCGGCTCAGGTCGGTCGGCGACGCGATGGCCGCCAGCTGGAAGGAATCCTGGCCCACCACCAGCGGCTGCCCATTGCCGATCGATACGGTCAGGCTGTTATTGTCGCCCGGCCGGGCATCGGCCTTGATGTATTTGTTCAGCTCCAGCACCAGCTGGTCGCGCTGGTCCAGCAGGTCGTTCGGCGGGCGCTGCTCGGACGAAGCGTAGTTGCCGATCTGGTCATTGAGCTTGGCGATCTGCTTGGCGTAGGTATTGATCGCGGTGACGCTCGACTCGATCTCGGAATTGACGCCGTCGCGGATCTGGCCCAGGCGCGCATCGAGGTCGTTCAAGCGCGTGGCCAGCGTCTCGGCGCTCGACAGCATCGCCTGGCGCGACGGCACCGAGGCGCGGTTGGCGGCCATGTCCTGGATGCCCTTGAAGAAGCCCTGGGTCGCCGGGGTCAGGCCCGAGGTGGTGTCGGCCAGCAGATTGTCGATCTGCTTGATCTGCGAATAATATGATTCCAGGCCGCTGGTACTGGCCTGGGCGCTGCGCACCTGCGTATTGAGGAAATCGTCGCTGTAGCGCTTGATCTGCGAGATCTGGGTGCCGGTCCCCATGAAGCCGACGCCCGTGTTGAGCGCAGCGGCAGTCGCCTGCACCACTACCTGGCGGCTATAGCCGGCCACGTTGGCGTTGGTGATGTTGTGGCCGGTAGTGGACAGGGCCGCTTGCGCTGCGTACAGGCCTGTTTTACCGATGGCGAGAAGGCTGCTCATGACTGTTTTTCTCTCTTTGACAATACCGTCTACGGCAGCTTTCGGGAAAACTTGACGGTCAGTTGTAAGGACATGTTTCGAGCCGTGGTATTAGGCCAGCGAATTCTTGATCAAACGGGTCAGCTTGGCCGCGTAGTTCGGGTCGGTCGCGTAGCCGGCGCGCTGCAGGCCCTTGGCGAAGGACTCGGCGTCGCCGCCATTGGCGATGACTTTTTCGTAACGCGGGTTGTTGGTAATCAGCCTGGCGTAGTCGCGGAACGAATCGGCGGGCGTATCGTAGGCACGGAATTTCTCCACCCGGGTCTGCGGCTTGCCGTTCACATACTCGGTGGTCACGGCGGTGGCGACCTTGCCTTTCCAGCTAGCCCCGGCCTTGATGCCGAACAGGTTGTTGCTGCTGCTGCCGTCGGCGTTCTTGATCATGCGCTTGCCCCAGCCGGTCTCGAGCGCGGCCTGGCCCAGCATGAACTTGGCCGGCACGCCCGTGGTCTGCTCGGCCGCATGGGCGTGTTCGTGCAGCTTTTCCTGGAATGCACGAACGTGCGGCGCCTGCACCCGGCCACTCTCGGTCGTGGCCGGCAGCGGCGGCGCCTTGCTGCCCGCGTCGGCGCCGCTCAGGGCGCCGTTCTTGTACATGGCGGCGGCGTTCATCGCCGTCGGCAGGCCCTTGATGCCGCCGGTGGCGCCTGCGCCGAGGCCGGCCGCCGCACCTGCGCTCACGCCATCGGCGCCGATCGCCAGCGCCTGCTGGCCCATGGTCTGCGAGTTCAGCTGCCGCACCAGCACGTCGGCCAGGCCGACGCCGCGCTTGGCCAGGTTCTGGCTGGTCTGCTGGTCGAGCATGGTGGTGAAGGTCTTGGTCTGCTGGTTGTCCATCAGGCCTTCCTGGCCGCTGGCGTCGCGCATGCTCTTCATCATCATATTGATGAACATCGCCTCGAACTGGGTCGCCGCTTCCTTGAGGGCGGCCGGCGAGCCGTCCTTCGCGCTCTGCCGCAAGCCATTGAGGCTGTTGGTATCGAGCGCGAGCTTGGCGGTCTGGTCGGCGGAGATTTTCGAAGCGATCATGCGTGGCTCGGCAAGTGGGTCAGATGATTTCGAGTTCGGCGCGCAGCGAACCGGCGGCCTTCAGCGCCTGCAGGATGGCCAGCAGGTCTTGCGGGGTGGCGCCGATCGAATTCATCGCCTTCACCACTTCGGCCAGCGATGCGCCGCCCTTCACATTGAGCACCTGGCCCGGTTCCTTCCTGATCTCGACGCTCGGGTTCTGGGTGACGACGGTCGCGCCCAGGGTGCCCGGGTTCGGCTGGCTCACTTGCGTCTCGTTGCCGATCGTGATCGACAGGTTGCCGTGCGAGATCGCGCAATCGTCCAGCATCACGGCCTGGTTCATCACCACCGAGCCGGTGCGGGCGTTCATGATCACCTTGGCCGAGGCCAGCGGCTGCTTGACGTCGATCTGTTCCAGTTGGCCCAGGAAGGCCACGCGCTGGTCGCTCGACGACGGGGTGCGCACGCGCACCACGCGGCCATCGAGGGCAGTCGCGACGCCAGGACCGAACTGGTCGTTGACGGCCTCGACCACGCGGGCGGCGGTGGCGAAGTCGGTTTCCTTCAGCTCCAGGCGGATCTGGTTGTCGGCGCCCAGGTTCGAGGCCACCGCGCGCTCGACGGTCGCGCCGCCCGAGATGCGGCCCACCGACAGGTGGTTCACCTGCACTTGCGCGCCGCCGCCCGGGGCTTGCGCGCCGACGCCGCCGACCACCAGGCTGCCCTGGGCCATCGCGTATACCTGGCCGTCGGCGCCGTGCAGCGGCGCCATCAAGAGGGTGCCGCCACGCAGGCTTTTCGCATTGCCGATCGACGACACGGTGATGTCCAGGGTCTGGCCCGGCTGGGCGAAGGCCGGCAGCGAGGTGGTGACCATCACGGCCGCCACGTTCTTCAGTTGCAGCTGGACGCCGGGCGGCAGGTTGACGCCCTTCTGCTGCAGCATCGCCTTGATCGACTGCACGGTGAACGGGGTCTGCGTGGTCTGGTCGCCGGTGCCGTCCAGGCCCACGACGATGCCGTAGCCGGACAACTGGTTCTGGCGCACGCCGGCGATGGTCGCCAGGTCCTTCAGGCGCTCGGCCTGGGCCAGTGGGGCCGCAGTCAGCCCAACCCCGGCGAGGGCAGCGGCGAGCAGCATAAAGGAGGTGATCTTACGCATGAATGATATCTCTTAGAACGGCAGCATCGACAGGAAGAAGCGCGACAGCATCGAGGTCACCTCGGCGCGGTCGAGACGACTGTTGGTGCGGTATTCGACCCGCGCATCGGCGATCAGCGCCGACGAGACCATGTTGCCGGCCTGGATGGTGTCCGGGCTGACCATGCCCGAGAAGCGGATGAACTCGGTGCCCTTGTTCATCGCGACCTGTTTTTCGCCGGCCACGATCAGGTTGCCGTTCGGGAGCACTTCGGTCACGGTCACGCCGATGGTGCCGGTGAAGTTGTTCGAGGCGCTCTGGTTGTCGCCGTCGGCATACTTGGTGCCCGACTCGAGGTCGACGCCGGCGCCGATGGTGCCGGCCAAGAGGCCAGGCGCGGTGAAGCTGGCGCTGCCGGTCTTGTTGCCCGAGCTGGCGCCGGCCTTGGTGGCCGAGGTGCGCTCGCTGATATTGACGGTCAGCAGGTCACCGATATGGCGTGCGCGGCGGTCTTCGAACATCGGGCGGTAGCTGTTGACGTTGAAGATGGCGCCGTCGCTGGCCGGCGACATGTCCACCAGCATCGGACGGGCGCTGGTCGGGCCCTGCACGATGGTCGTGGGGGCGGTGTTGCAACCGGCGAGCAGCGCGATCGCTGCGAGGAAAGACAGAGTTTTCATGGAGACTGGATTAAAGCTGCGACAGTTTCTGGAGCATCTGGTCGGACGTCGTGATCGCCTTGCTGTTGATCTCGTAGGCGCGCTGGGTCTGGATCATGGCGACCATCTCTTCGACCACATTGACGTTCGACGCTTCGACATACCCCTGCATCAGGTTGCCGGCGCCATTGGTGCCAGGCACGTTCAGGTTCGGCGCGCCGGAGGCGGTGGTTTCGACGTACAGGTTCTCGCCGCGCGACTCGAGGCCGGCGGGATTGATGAAGGTGGCCAGTTGCAGGGCGCCGATCTGGGTCATCGCGGCTTCGCCGGCGATCTTGACCGACACGGTGCCGTCGCGGCCGACGCTGATCGACTCGGCGTTCACCGGCACGGTAATCGCCGGCTGGACCACGAAGCCGCTGGAGGTGACCAGCTGGCCGTTCTGGTCTTTCTGGAAGGAGCCGTCGCGGGTGTAGGCCTGGGTGCCGTCCGGCATCAGGACCGGGAAATAGCCGGGACCGTTGACCATGACGTCCTTGTCATTGCCGGTCAACTGGGGATTGCCCTGGGTGTGGATGCGCTCGGTGGCGACGGTGCGCACGCCGGTGCCGATCTGCAGGCCCGACGGCAGGTTGGTCTGTTGCGACGATTGGGCGCCGGGCTGGCGCACGTTCTGGTACAGCAAGTCCTCGAACACCGCGCGCGACTTCTTGAAGCCGTTGGTGCTGACGTTGGCGAGGTTGTTCGAAATGACGTCCAGGTTGGTCTGCTGGGCTTCGAGACCGGTCTTGGCGATGTACAGCGAACGAATCATGGCATTCTCCTATTGGTGGCAGGCGAACACCGCCACGCACAATAGAATTATGCCGGGGCAACTATCAATTCAAAGCGAGGATCTGGGTCGCTTTTGCGGCGTTATTCTCGGCGTTCTTCAACAGGCTCATTTGTGTGTCGAACGACCTTGCCAAGGAGATCATGTCGACCATGCAATCGACCGGATTCACATTACTGCCCTCGAGCGCCCCGCCGGCCACCTGCACCGCGGGGTCGGGCTGGGCAGTGCCGCCATCCTTCAGGCGGAACAATCCGTCGTCGCCGCGCACCAGCTCGCCTTCAGGCGGATTGACAAGTTTCAGGCGGCCCAGCACGGCCGGCGCGGCCGGCGCATCGACATTCGAGATGGTCGAGATGGTGCCATCGCCGCCGACCGTCACGGTGGCGTCGGGCGGGATGGTGATCGGACCGCCCTCGCCGGCGACCGTCTGGCCGGAAGCCGTCTGCAGCACGCCGTTCGGGCTCATCTGCAGCGAACCGTTGCGGGTGTAGGCCTCGGTACCGTCGGGCATCTGCACCGCCAGCCAGCCCTGCCCTTTCACCGCCACGTCCAGGTCGCGGCCCGTGACCTGCAGCGCGCCCGACGAAAAATCGTTGCCGGCGGTCGAATCGACCACGAAGGCGCGGGTCGGCAGGCCGGGGCCCTGCACCGGCGCCGCGCGGAACACGTCCATCTGGGCCCGGAAGCCCGTAGTGCTGACGTTGGCCAGGTTGTTCGAGGTCGTGGCCTGCTGCTCGAGGATGTGCTTGGCGCCGGAGGCGGCGGTGTAGATCAGGCGGTCCATGGTGTGGTCCTTTGTTTAGTGCGGTGGTGCGGCGTCGTGTTGCGTATTTGGTGTTGCGAGCGTGCGTTGAACGCGTCGGCAGCGGAGCTGCCAACCCTACGTAGGGTCGGCAAGTCCCTTGCCGACGCGTTCAAATCACGCCGGCATCATCGGTGATCAACGCAGGTTCACCAGCGTCTGCAGCACCGAATCCTGGGTCTTGATGGTCTGCGCATTCGCCTGGTAGACGCGCTGCGCGGTGATCATGTTGACCAGCTCGGCGGTCAGGTCGACGCTCGATGCTTCGACCGAGCCCGACTGCATCACGCCCATGCCGCCGGTGCCGGCGGTGCCGATCAGCGCGGTGCCCGAGGCGGCAGATTCGGCCCAGGCATTATTGCCCAGCGACTCGAGCCCGTTCGGGTTGGTGAAGTTAGCCAGCACAACCTGGCCCAGCGCCTTGGTTTGGCCGTTGCTGTACTGGCCCACGATGACGCCGTCGGCGCCGGTCGTGAAGCGCTGCAGCGCGCCCGGCTTGTAGCCATCCTGATCCAGGCGGCCCTCGCTGGTCGGGCCGCCGTACTGGGTGCTGTTGGTGAAGTCGAAGGTGACCGGAATCTGCAGTTCGGCGCCGGTGGCCGGCACCACCGGCAGGCTGGTCGCGAACTTGCCATTGAAGCCAGGCGCGGTGCCGCTGGTCGCCATGTTCAGGGCGCCACTGGTGTTGAAATTCAGGGTACCGAGCTTCGACGCAGGCACTTTCAGCGCCTTCAGGATGGCCGCATCGACCTGCTCCGGCGTCGTACCTGGCACGGCGGCGGCTGCATTGGCCGCGGCAGCGATGGCGTCCTGGTCGTCCTGGCTCATCGTGGTGCCAGCGGCCGCGTAGGCGGCGAGCGCGCGGGTCAATACGGCGCCAGAAGCGGCGGTAGCATAGGTACCGAGCGCGCCGGCCTTGCCAGCCGGAGCCGCGTTGTCCCATGCCGTGCGCGCGGTCTGCGTCGGACCGTCGGTCAGCGTGACGCCGGCCACGTCAAGCGCGGTCTTCTCGGTGCCGCCCATGCTGGTATAGACATCCCAGGTGCCGGCTTCGGATTTCACGTAATACAGCTGCAAGGTATGCGGGTTCCCCAGCGTGTCATACGCGGACATCGAGCTCTGCTTGTTGTACGAGAACGGATCGGCCGCATTGAACGGCTTGTTCTTCGGCGGCTCGCTGCGCGAATCGAGCTGGATCTCGGCCCAGATATTCTCGGTGACCTTCGGCGGCTGGTCCGCGGTGTCGATCTTGATCGGCACCGGCGCGCCGGCGGCCAGCTGGCCGTTCGGGCCCAGGCCGTAGCCGGTCAGTTTCGCGCCCTGCGCATTGACGATGAAGCCCTGCTTGTCGAGCGAGAACTGGCCATTGCGCGAATATTGCACCACGCCGGCCTGTTCGATGCGGAAGAAACCGGCGCCATTGATGGCGATGTCGAGCGGATTGCCCGAGGTTTCGATATTGCCCTGGTTGAACTGCTGGGCGATGGCCGCAACCTTCACGCCGATACCGGCCGAAATGCCGCCAGCGCCGTTGAGCGCGTTGGCGTAGACGTCTGCGAACTGGGTGGTCGAACCCTTGAAACCGACCGTGCTGGCGTTGGCGATATTGTTGCCGATGACGTCAAGCGATTTGGCAGCGCCGTTCAAGCCGCTCAAGCCTTGTTGGAAAGACATGGTAATACTCCTGAATAAGTAAAGGGTGTAAGCGGCCCGGCTTACATGACTTGCTTGATGTCGGCGAGGGTCACAGCGCCCTTGCCAGGAAGATTGAGTTTGACGCCATCCTTGCCGCCGGTGGTGACGCTGGCGACGCTGTCGAAGGACAGGGTCTTGATGTCCTTGAGCTTCTCGCCGCCGCGCGACGCCTCCACGCGGAAGGTATAGGCGCCGTCGGGCAGCGCGATCGGCTTGCCGTCGGCGTCGACCTTGCTCGGGTCGGGCACGCCGTCCCAGGCGATCGGCAGGATGCCGGCCTCCTGCTCGCCCAGTTCGATCGAGGCGACGTCCTTGCCGGTCTTGGCGTCGACGATGGTGATCTGGACCTTGTCGGCCGGGGTTTCCAGTTCCAGGCCCAGGATCGCCTGGCTTTTGTGCAGCAGGATGTTTTCGCCCTCGACCAGCACGCCGGCGCCGATCAGTTGCGTCGCCTGCAGCGACTCGGTCGACTGGTAGCTGGCCTTGAGCGACTCCAGGGTCGTGTTCAGCTTGTTCACGCCGGTCACGGTCTGCAGCTGGGCCAGCTGGCTGGTCATCTGCGCATTGTCCATCGGGTTCAATGGATCCTGGTTCTGCAACTGGGTCACGAGCAGGGTCATGAACTTGTCGGTGTCGGCCTGGACGCTGTCGGTCTCGGGCTTCGGCTTGGCGTTCATCGCCGCCTGCAGGTCGGAGATATTGTTGGCTGCGCTCTGGGGGCTGATCGGGCTAGTCATAGTGAGTAGAAAATTATTGTCCGATGGTCAAGGTCTTGAGCAGCATGGTCTTGGCTGCGTTCATGGTTTCGACATTGGTCTGGTAAGAGCGCGAGGCCGACAGCATGTTCACCATCTCGTCGACCACGTTCACGTTGGGCATCGATACATAGCCCTTGTCGTCAGCCATCGGATGCTTGGGATCGTAGACCTGCTTGAGCGGCGACGGGTCTTCGACCACTTCGCGCACCCGCACGCCGGTGGCGCCCGAGGCGGTCGGCGTCGCCTCGAACACGACCGCCTTGGCGCGATACGCCTCGCCATTCGGCGAGGTGGCGCTGTCGGCATTGGCCAGGTTGCTGGCGGTGGTGTTCAGGCGCTGGGCCTGGGCGCTCATCGCCGAGCCCGACACATTGAAGATATTAAATAGCGACATGATCGATCAGTCCCTTATTGGCTCTGCAGCGCCGTCATCAGGCCCTTGAGCTGGCTGTTGATCATCATGACCCCGGCCTCGTAGCGCAGCGCGTTGTCGGCGAACTGGTTGCGTTCGACGTCCATGTCGACCGTATTGCCGTCGACGCTGCCCTGCACCACGCCGCGGTATTGCACCGGCGTGCCGTTGGCGAGGGTGTCGCCGGTCGCGGCGCCGCGCGCCATATGGTTGTTATTGGTGGTGTTCATGGCGCCGCCGTTCTTGCCGCCCGCCATCGCGTTCTGCAGGGCGCTGGCGAAATCGATGTCGCGCGCCTTGTAGTTGGGCGTGTCGGCATTGGCAATATTGGATGCCAGCAGCTCCTGGCGCTGCGAGCGCAGGGACAGTGCGGTTTCATTGAAGCGCAGGTAGTTGTCGAGATTGCCGATCATGCTGCCTCCGGGATGGGCTTGTTGGGACAGAAGCGATCATACGGTCCCTCCCCACAAGCCAATCGACGGATAAGGAGGTGGAAATCCCCCGCTATTCAATGTTTCGCTACGGAATCATTCAACCTAAGATGGCAGCATTCCCGAATCCCCCACCACTGGAGTTTCACGGTATGAAACAGCAATTTGCCGCTTTTGCGCTGCTCGCCCTGGCGATCGGCGGCGCGCAGGCGCAACAGGCGCCCACCGCCCAGCGCCAGAAGCCGGAAGCCGTGCGCTCGGTCGCCGAGCAATTCCTCAAGACACAGAGCGCCGGCCTGCCGGGCCAGGTGACCGTGAAGGTCGGCGGCGTCGATCCACGCCTGAGCCTGCCCGCCTGCCCGGCGCCGGAAGCCTTCCTGCAGCCAGGCGCCCGCCCCTGGGGCAAGACCACGGTCGGCGTGCGCTGCAATGCGCCGGCCTGGTCGCTCTATTTGCAGGCGCAAGTGAGCGTGGTCGCCGATTACGTGGCCGCGGCGGTGCCGCTGGCCCAGGGCCAGCCGGTCGACCAGGGCCAGCTGGTGCTGGTGAAGGCCGATATCGCCGCCATGCCAAACGGCATCATCACCGATATGGCGCAGGCGATCGGCCGTACCCCGACTGTTTCGCTGCCGGCCGGTACCGCACTGCGTACGGATACGCTGCGCAGCCAGCAGGTGATCAAGCAGGGCCAGGCGGTAAGGCTGGTATCGCGCGGATCGAATTTCTCGGTATCGAGCGAGGCCAAGGCGATCAACAATGCCAGCGACGGCCAGGTGGTGCAGGTACGGACCCAGTCCGGCACCGTTGTCAGCGGCCTGGCGCGCAACGGCGGGATGGTCGAAATCGTACTATGAATAATGCCCTGAAGTAATTGTCGATTTTGTCGCACCGATTTCGTGTTCGATCGCTAAAGTTTGTAAAGGCGCAGCCGTTACATCAAGCAGATACCGGAGCTTGTAGCTTCGAACCGAGAAGGATGACGCTGTGAAAATCAACGATACGCTCAAGGGCAACCCAGGCCTTCAACCCGCGACCACGCCGGCCAACACCGCGCGTGGCGCCGACAAGGCAGCAACGACGGCGCCGGCGACCCAGGCGCAGACCGACAGCGTACGGCTGTCCTCGCAGGGCCAGGCCATGGCCAATGCGGTGGGCGGCGGTGCGCAGGTGTTCGACGCGAAGAAAGTCGAACGCATCAAGATGGCCATCGCCGATGGCCAGTTCCAAGTCAACTCCGAGAAAGTGGCGGACGGCTTGCTAGAAACCGTACGCGACTTGCTCCATTCGAGACAACGCTAAACCATGACTCCCAGCCCGACCCAGACCATCGCCGCCGAACACCAGCACCTCGACGCCCTCGTGGCGTTGATGAAACAGGAACAGCAATCGCTGGTCACGCTCGACGCCGACGAGCTGTCCAGCCTGACCACGCAAAAGAACGCCCTGCTGGCCAGCCTGTCGAACCTGTCGCAGCAGCGCCACGCGGCGCTCCAGGCAGCCGGATGCGAAGGATCGGAAGCGGGCATGGAACCGTGGCTGAGCGCCAGCAAGGACGACGCAGGCCGCGCACTCTGGGAACGCATGCTGCATGCGGCCCGCGAAGCAAAAGAACTCAATCGCGTCAACGGCATGCTGATCAGCAAGCAACTGGCGCACAACCAGGGCGTGCTCAACGCCCTGCGCACTCCGACCAACGCGCCGACCGGCGCGATCTATGGCGCCAGCGGCCAGACCGTGGGGCTGGGGGCGTCGAAGCGGTACGTGGTGGGATAAGCCACCTCCGATGGCAAACGCCATCGAATAATAAGCATTCCGCATAGCAATATAACGGGGCATAATACCGGACCACCCCGGTTGTCTTACCTATTGTGCCGCCGCGCACAGGCCTGTCCACATGCTCGCCACCCAGCAGATTTTCCTGATCGCCTCGCTGCTCTGCTTCCTCGTCTTCCTGGCCCTGCTGGCGGCGGGATCCGGGAATCTGCGGGGCATGCGCGCCATGCTGGCCTCGGCCCTGCTGGGCCTGGTGGGCAACCTGCTGTATGCCTTCGGGCGCGAGCTGCCGCCACTATTGGCCTATGAAGTGGCGAACATGGCCTATGCCGGCGCCGGCGCGGCGCTGGCGGCCGGCTACCGCCAGCTGGCCGGCCTGCCGCCCCGTCTGAAGCCGCTGGCGCTGCTGGTCGGCGCGGCGGGCCTGGCGATCGCCTTCTTCCATTACCGTGTCGATTCCTTCCTGGCGCGCAGCGCCGTGGCCTCGCTGTTCCAGGCCGCCGTCTGCATCGACATCGCGCGCAGCGTGCTGGCCCGCGGCCCCGGGCCGGCACGGCCGCAGGCCGGTGCGCCGGCGCAGCAGGACCGGCCGGCGCCGAACAAGGTGCAGCGCTTCGTGCTGCTCATGTGCGGCCTGGTCGTGACGGGTCACGCGGTGCGCATGGCCTGGCTGCTGCTGGCGGCCGAGCCACCCGGCTCGCTGCTGCAGCCGAGCAGCGCCAGCCTGGCGATCCTGACCGCCGCCGCGCTGGCGCTGCCGGCCCTGGCCCTGGGCGGCCTGCTCACCATGCACCGCTACATCGTGCACCAGGCCGAGTACATCGCCAACCACGACCACCTGACCGGCGCCTGGTCGCGCAAGGCCTTCTTCGAGCTCGCCGAACGCGAACTGGCGCGCAGCCGGCGCAACGGCCAGCCGCTGGCCCTGATGCTGATCGACCTCGACCATTTCAAGCAGATCAACGACAGCGGCGGCCACGAGGCAGGCGACGTCGCCCTGCAACTGGTGCGCCTCGCTGCGCGCGGCCGACTGCATGGCGCGCCTGGGCGGCGACGAGTTCGCGGTGCTGCTGCCCGAAACCTCGCTGGCCCAGGCCTGCACGGTCGGCGAAAAGCTGCAGGCCGAGCTGCGCGTCCTGGCTGCCAACCTGCAAGGCAACGGCGGGCATTCCCCCCTCACCCTGAGCATCGGCGTGACCGCGACCCAGGTCGACGAGCCGTTCAAGGCCACGCTGGCGCGCGCCGACGCCGCGCTGTACGCGGCCAAGTCGGCCGGCCGCGACAAGGTGATCGCGCTGGCGCCGCAGCTGCAGCCGGCGCGCGCGCGCCAGGCCGGCTGACGCCAGGCCGGCCAGTCCGGCCTCTGCGCGCCACCTGTGCGCGAGAAATCCTACGCAGTCACGGCCTTTGCTCCGATTGGAACGGCGCTGCGCAGCGCCACATGATCATTCTGTCACCGACACAGGGAGATCATCATGGACGACAAGAAACCGAAGGACGAACAACAGCGCGACACCGGCCTGCGCCAGGGCCGCGTCGATTCCTACGCCGGCTTCGTGGCCGACGACGACGCCGGCGATTCGAGCATCGGCGCCGGCAACAGCCAGTCCGGTATCCAGAGCAACTTTGCCAAGGCTTCGCCGGAAAGCAATGTCGGCCCGGCGGGCGCGGCCCAGAGCAGCCATGGCAATGCTTCCGGACCGGTCGCGGGCGGCGTGCTGGGCAAGGCGGAGGCCGGCCAGGATGGCCAGTCGGCCATCGGCGGCGCGGCCACCGGCGGCTCGCCTGGCACCCACCTGGACCGGGCGGCCCAGGATTATGTGGGACGCGCCAGCAACGAGAAGATCAGCGAGCGGCTGGCCGACGGCGCCGAGAGTTCGGGTACGCCGGGAGACGGGCCGCGCTAGCATCGCCCCAGCACGGCTGCGGGCAGCAATACATTCGTACAAATGTATATAATGATGGCCTCGACACCTGATCGGCCATCATGCCGCCCGAACCCTCTTCGCACGACGTCCGCTCCGCCTTCCAGCGCGAGTTCGCATCCCCTCATCTCTGGCGCACCCGGATCGTCGTGGTCAGCATGGCCGCCATCGCCGGCCTGGTGGTGGTGGCCTTCACCTGGCTCGCCGAATCCGCCTTCGGGCAATTCCAGCAACTGAACACACTGGCCTGGTGGGCGCCGCTCATCTGGACACCGCTGTGCTGCGCCGCCATCGTCTGGGTAACCCGCCGTTATGCGCGCGGCGCCGGCGGCTCGGGCATCCCGCAAGTGATGGCGGCGCTCGATCCGGCGCTGTCGGGCGGGCGCCGCCCCCTGCTCGTCTCGCTCAAGCTGAGCCTGGCAAAGATCGGCCTGACCTCGGCTGGGCTGCTGGGCGGCCTGTCGCTCGGCCGCGAAGGCCCGTCGGTCCAGATCGCGGCCGGTGTGATGCTGTCGGCCCGGCGCTGGCTGCCGCGCCGCAGCGGCATCAGCGCCCACGCATTACTGGTGGCCGGCGGCGCCGCCGGCATCGCGGCCGCCTTCAACACCCCGCTGGCGGGCATCATGTTCGCGATCGAAGAATTGTCGCGCACGCCCGAGCAGCGCAACAGCGGCCTGATCGTGGCCGGCATCGTGCTGGCCGGCCTGATCGCGGTCTCGGTCCACGGCAACGGCCCGCACTTCGGCGTGATCCATCCGGGTCCGATCGGCCTGTCGCTGCTGTGGCCGGGGCTGCTGGCGGCCGTGGCCTGCGGCTTCGCCGGCGGCCTGTTCGCGCGGGTGCTGCTGGCCAGCCTGCGCGGCGTCTCGCCCGACCTGCCCAGCCGCTGGCGCGCGCGCTACCCGGTGCGCTTTGCGCTCGGCTGCGGCCTGGCGGTCGCCATCGTCGGCATCGCCAGTGGCGGCGCCACCTATGGCAGCGGCAACGAAGCTACGCGCGCCCTGCTGGAAAACGAGGCCAGCGTGCCGGTCGCCTTCGCGCTGTTCAAGTTCGTGGCGACCTGGCTGACCGCCTGGTCGGGCGTGCCGGCCGGGATCTTCGCGCCATCGCTGTCGATCGGCGCCGCCCTGGGCCACGACATCGCCCTGCTGACCGGCTATCCGCATGCGCCGGCGCTGATCGCGCTGGGGATGGTGGGCTTCCTCGCGGCCGCGACCCAGGCGCCGCTGACGGCTTTCATTATCGTGATGGAAATGGTCGACGGGCATGGCATGGTGCTGAGCCTGATGGCGTGCGCGGTGGTGGCCAGTACGGTGTCGCGCGTGCTGGGGCCGCCGTTGTATGGGGCGCTGGCGGCGATACAATTGCCGCCGCGCCAGCCTGCTACCGACTTGGTAACTCACGGACAACAACAATCTCTCAAATGATGTTTCACAAAAGAAACATTATTGGTATCATGCACGTTTCTGTTCATAATTATGTGGCATTTGCGCGTAAATACATGTCGCACAATTGAATACATTTTATGTCCATGAAACAATCGGAGAGTTTTGTTGAAGAATGAGCCATGTAGAATCCGAACGATTGCGCACTGCATCATGGAAACTCCGTGAATCGGTGGGGTCAAGATTGCAGGCCTTGATAGCGCTTTCAACCTGGCTCGTAGCAAAGACGGCGAAGCTCGTGCCGAACTCTTCGATTTGTATCGAATTTCCCGTTTGCATTATTGCCTCGGGAACCGCCCCCTAGTCACGACGGGCCACGATAAGGTGCGCAAGCAAGGTCCCAGGCAATGCTTGTGCACCTGGAGCGTCCGGTCATGCCGGGAAATTTTGATCCTTTTTAGGAGTAGTACATGTACGATACCAACGCCACCGCGATCAGCAATCAGCTGAAAGCTACCTCGGCACAATTCTTCAGCGATGATACGATCAGCAGCATCCTTGAACTGATCTCCACGCCGGACAACAACACGATCGTTGCCAACAACGTTCAAGCTGCAAACAACACCATCATCAGCGAATCCAACGGCGTCGATATCGTATTCGTCGAGACCTCGGCTACCGAGCGCACCAATGTCTCGGTGACCGCCGACATCCCGGCCGTCTTCTTCCAGGGCGCTGGCGGCGTCAATGCCAGCATCGGTAACGCTCCAGCGTCGAGCGCGAGCGGTAACTCGTCGGCGGCGGTCATTCCAGGCGACGAGATCGAGCGTGTTGTCGTTGGCACCGCAGGCGCCGACACCATCACCATCGTCGATGGCAAGAACACCCAGGTCGTCGCTGGCGACGGCGATGTGGTCAATGCAGGCACCGGCCACACGATCGTGATCGCAGCCCAGGGCAGCAGCACCGTCAACGGCGGTGGCAACACCGTGGTCCAGGCAACCGGCGCAGAAGGCGACTTCACCGTCACCGTGACCGATGGCGTTGCGAGCATCGAAAACAGCGCAACCGGTGTGTCGGTCGAGCTGAACGATGTGAACCTGGTGACGCTGGACGACGGCGATGCGCTGGTGTTCGCGGACACCGAAGATGAAGCTGCCGTGGCGAACCTGTACCACGCGGTGCTTGGTCGTAACGCCGACTACAGCGGCCTGGAATTCTGGTACGACCGCGTCGAGGAAGGCATTTCGATGCAGCGTATTGCCCAGGCCTTCCTGGACTCGGCCGAGTACACCGGTGATACGCAGACCAACGAGCAGTTCATCGATGCGCTGTACGAGAACCTGCTGGAGCGCGACGCCGATACGAGTGGCGTCACCTTCTGGAACACCCAGCTGGACGGCGGCGTGTCGCGCGCCGACGTGCTGGTCGCCTTCGCCCAAGCGTCGGTCGACGGCACCGAGGTGGACGTCGTCGGTTCGGTCACGATCCTCGATCCGACCGCGTAAGCTGTAGCAACATGCAACACCCAAAAGGGGGCCCTGCCCCCTTTTTCCTCTCTACGTGCGCGCCCCGCTTGCGGGACGACGCACTCCTGACGCGAGCCGTGGAACTGTTCGCGGCAGGCCAGCACGCCGACGCCCTGCTGGCCGCCGAGTACGTATGCCGCCGCTTGCCCATGAACCGCATTCCTGCCATCCTGCGCGCCAAGATCCTGCACACGGCCTATCCCTTCATGGCCGCCCGCGCCTGGCACGCCGCATGGCTGAGCGAAGCCGAGAATCCGCTGCTGCAGGACGTCATGCTGCAGGCCTGGCTGAAGGACGGCGGCCGCGCCGACGTCGCCAGCCTGGGCCCGGCCTTCCTGCCCGCGCGCTGCCGCGCCGGGCGCCATGAGAGCCTGCTGCCCATCCTGCGCGCGGCCGGCGTCGCGCACACCGGCGCCTGCTGGAAGAACGGCGAGGCGATCGAAGCGATGGTCTTCCTCGGCACCGCCGGCAGCACGGCGCCACGCGCCACCCTGCTGCTGTCTGACGAGACCACCCAATACCAGTTCGAGCTGCCCGGCGACGGCAGCCGTGTACGCTTGACGCCGCCACGCCCCGGCGCCGTGTGGTCGATCACGCTGCTGCAACCCGACGGACGCCGGCAACTGCTGCCCGGCTCTCCGCTGGCGTTCCACGAGACGCCAACCATCCGCGCCGGCGCGGAGCCGGCCGCGACGAACGCCGCCGATACCGACATCCGGCCGGTATCGGTCGTGATCCCTGTCTACCGCGAGCTGGCGCTGGTGCGCGCCTGCATCGAGAGCGTGAAGGCCAGCCTGCCGCTCAACCGCACCCCGGCCCGGATCGTGGTGGTGGACGACTGCAGCCCCGAGCCCGCCCTGTCGGCCTGGCTCGACAAAGAGGCCGCTGCCGGCGCCATCACGCTGCTGCGCAATGCCTGCAATCTCGGCTTCATCGAGACGGTCAACCGCGGCATGCGCATGTTCGCGGACCACGACGTGCTGCTGCTCAACGCCGACACCGAGGTGCACGGCGACTGGATCGACCGCCTGGCGCGCGCGCTGTATGCGACGCCCGATATCGCCTCGGTGACGCCGTGGACCAATAACGGCGAGATCAGCAGTTTCCCGGTGATGAGCCAGGCCGCGCCTGCCCCGGACACGCGCGAGCTCGCGCTGCTCGACCAGGTCGCCGCCGAAGTGCGCGCCGCGCCGGGGGGCGCCGACATCGAACTGCCGTCGTGCTGCGGCTTCACGATGCTGATCCGGCGCACGGTACTCGACGCCATCGGCATGCTCGACGGTACGACACTGATCCGCGGCTACGGCGAGGAAGTCGACTGGTGCATGCGCGCCCGCGCGGCTGGCTGGCGGCACCTGCAAGCGACCGGCGTGTTCGTTGCCCACGAGGGCACGGTGTCGTTCCGCGCCGAAAAGACCCTGCGCGTCGCACAGAATCGCGGCGTGGTGGTGGCGCGCTATCCCGACTATTACGCCGAATTTACCGCGTTCCAGCGCAGCGATCCGCTGGCCGGCGCGCGCGCGTCTTTGCGCGATGCGCTGGACAAGTCGAAAGCGGCCGGCTGGCTGCGCAAGGCCGATGCGGCGCAGCATACCGCCGCCCTGCCGCAGACCGTGGCGAAAAAACCCTTGCCGGCGACCTTGCCGGCGTTGCCATCGGCATCGCAGCGCATTGCCGTCTGGCGGCATGATCCGCTGTCCCCGGCGGCGCAACAAGTGCTTTCGCTGGCGCGCATGCTGGCCAGCCGTCCGCAGCTGCGGTTGCGGCTGCTGGTCATTGGCGGCGCGAGCGACGCGCTGCTGCACACTGGCGTGGTCGACCACGTGCCGCAACTCGACGGCGACGCGCTGCCGCTGCTGGACGATGCGCGCCTGCTGCAGGTCGCTGGCTGCCGCACCGTACTGACTGATGATCCGGCCGGCCTGCCATCCAAGCTGCGCCCTGTACTGCTCGACCCTGCTTTTGATGCTGCTCACTGGCTGAATGACTGGCTTACCCGCAACGCAGGCGGCAAGGCCGCCTGATACCTGCTCTGCTGAATGAAAAACGAATCCGAAATTCTTGATGAGGCGACTGTCGGCGCCGCGCGTTGGCATGGCGCCGTCGATGGCATCCATAAACAGCTGGTGTACGGTTGGGCGCTCGATCGCACGCATCCCGACGCGCGCGTCATCGTGGAGATTTGCCGCGACGACATGCCATTCGCCTGCATCCTGGCCGATGTGGCGCGGTCCGACCTGGCGACCGAGCTGGAGAGGCTTGGGGCGCCAGACGTGTGCCACGGCTTTGTCGCCGATCTCGGCGCGCTTCCCTCTTCATCGGGGGGCGTGATATCGGCGCGCGTGGCCAACACCGGGATCACGCTGGCCGGCAGCTTCCGGCTGGATGAGCCGAGGTCGCCGCCCGCGGCGGCCATCAATACCGTCATTGGCGACGGCGGCCTGCGCCTGCATGGCTGGGCGCTCGATCCTGCAGATGCGAAACGGACCGTGACGGTACGTGCCTTTGTCGGCAATGAGATGGTGGCGCAGGCCGCCGCCAATATCATCCATCCGTCGATGCGCGGGTATGTGGATGGTGCGCATGGCTTTGACCTGGCCTTGCCGGCGTCGCTGGCGGATGGCGCGGTGCATAGCGTGCGCGTGGTGGATGATGAAGGACGGCCGTTGAATGGGAGTCCGTTGACGATTTGCTGCGCGATGGATGGCCTGGCTGGGTTGTTGCCGGAGGATGCGGACGAGCTGCTGGTAAAGGTAGCAGATATCTATCAGCGGCATTTGCCGCGTAGTTTGCCGATGTCGGCCTGGCCGGAATGGCAGGCGCATTTCGATAGCGAAGGGCCGGCCGTGCTGCCTGCACTGACCACCGCTGTGATTGTGACGGGTGATTCGGATGTGGCTGCGCTGGAGCGTACGCTTGCCAGCCTGGAATCGCAGCAAGGCATGACCGTGCGGGCGTTCTCCGGGCAGCCGTTCGCTGCCCTGTTGGCAAAGGCGCTGGAATCAAACTGCGACGTGGTTTGCTGTGTGCGCGCTGGGGACACGCTGGCGCCGCATGCATTGGCTTGGGCGTTGGAAGGTTTCGCGCTGCCGCAGGCGCAGGTGGTGTATACCGACAGCGAAAACGAGGACACGCCGTGGTTCAAGCCTGCGTGGAATCCCGACTATGCACTGGCCAGCGACTATCCACTCGAATTGCTGCTGGTTCGCCGCAACGTGGCGCAGGGTTTGCAAGAAGTGCACACGCCTGCCGATTTCGCATGGGCCGCGCTGGCCTCAGTGTGGTCACAGGGAGCGACCAGCGTGATCCATGTGCCGCGTGTGTTGTACCGGATGCTGTCGCCACTGAGCGCAGATGAGCGCGTTGCGCGTTTTGCCGCAGTATCGCGCGCCTTGTCTGCTGTGGAACCGCAGGCGCATATCGAAGAGCTGGACAAGCTGCCGGCGGGCGTGACGCATGCTGCTCGCCGCGTGCGCTATCCGCTGCCGGAGAGTTTGCGCGAGACGACCGTCAGCCTGGTAATTCCAACCCGTGATCGGGTCGATTTGCTGCAGCGTTGCATCAGCACGATCCAGCAGTTCACCGCATGGTCGAAACTCGAGATTATCGTGATCGACAACGGTTCGGTGGATGAAGCGACCCACGCGTACTTTGCCGAAATCGCGCGGCAAGGTGTGCGTGTATTGCCGATGCCAGGGCCGTTTAACTATGCGGATTTGAACAACCGAGCGATTGCGCAGGCGAGCGGCGAGATTGTCGGCTTAGTCAATAACGACATCGAAGCACTGCATGAAGGATGGCTGGAAGAAATCGTGGCGCAGTTACTCCGGCCAGAAGTAGGAGCAGTCGGTGCGAAATTGCTCTGGCCGAATGGCATGGTGCAACATGGTGGAGTGCTCTTAGGCGTGGGGAATGTAGCTGGGCATTTCGGAAACCGATTGGCCGACGGAGATTGGGGCAATCATGGACGGAATCAACTGGCACAGCAGGTAAGCGGTTGTACGGCCGCATGCCTCTTCCTACGCCGGCAAGACTTTTTCGACATCGGCGGGATGAATTCTGCTGAGTTTCCTGTCGCTTTCAACGACGTCGATCTATGTTTGAAAATACGCGCTGCGGGCAAAGCGGTTGTTTGGACCCCGAGTGCAAAATTATTGCATGCAGAATCCGCTAGCCGAGGCCTGGAAGACACTGCTCAAAAACGTGCTCGGGCTTTACGCGAGGTTGAAAAATTACGCGATCGCTGGGATTCAATATTAACACATGATCCAGCTTATCACCCCAGTTTAAATTTGGATCCCAACTCCCATTCATTCAACGGTTTTGCTTTACCGCCTCGCACCAGACTTCCCCGCAACGGAAATCTTCCCAAAAAACAATTTAAAAATACTTGAGCTCGTTCCGCATGCCAATCAGAGATTGGCATGCGTATGTCTCTTCATATCCTGACTTCGCTCAAACTGATCAGTTCGCATCTTTTACATAAAAAATTTCTAGAGAACATATCGTGAATTTGGCTTTTAAACCAATCGTTGATTACACCGAATCCGGAGAAATATCTACGGCCTTCATGATCGAGTCCATATATATCACCGACGATGTGAAAATTACCGGCTGGAAAGCCGGCGAGATAAAAATATCACTCACGAAGACAAACGCACAGCCGCGAGTGAGTACACATCTACGTCCCGATGTTAGCGAAAGCCTAAAGTTAACATCGAAGCTAGAGGTATTTGGCTTTGAGATTAGCTATCCAGTTTCTCAAAGCATCGAATCAGTGTTAATTTTTGAAGCAGGTGCACCCTCCCGAATGAGGCGCCACGAGCTAAAAATTCCGCACCGAAAAACAACAAATACGCCGCAGGGCAACCTAGTTTTACCTGAGATTGAAACATTACGAAACATCGTTTCAAAGAAAAAAGAACTACTCATTGTGGGTAGTGCTCCTACATTAACCCATCACATGGAATTGATTAAAAAATTCGATGGAGACATATGGGCCCTGAACGATGCCTGGATGCACGTAGAACAACATGGAATTAGAATTGATGCAGCAGTAGTCACCGACAGCAGATTCCTGAAGAAACGACGCAGTGAAATTAACTCCTCGCCCTGCTGCGACCTTATCACGATCGACACTGTAAATCTTGATCCAATTAGAGAAAAGAAAATCAACGCTTACGTCTTAAAATCGCTCGGTCGAGATGGCTTTAGCCGGGAATTAGGCGAGGTCTATCATGGGTGCTCTGTTTTCTTCACAGCCCTTCAGACAGCTTGCTCTTATACACTGAATTATGAAAACATTAAGTCTTGTGGAGTATTATTATCACCACCGAAATCTTATGCTCGCATCGATGGAAGTAACCATATGCCAGAATATGTGCACGCCACACAATTAAAAAATGCCAGACGAGCTATGGAAGAGATAAGAAAATTTAGAATTAACTTTGAAGCTCTCGACGCAGAATCAAATCTAAATTACTTATAATGCTTACCTCATCAAATATCACATTAATCGTTGATTTTGCGTCGCGAACCACTATCTTCGGCTGGGCTATAGACCACAAAACTCAAGAGTTCCCAAACCTTCGCCTTCTCAACAAGAGGGATTCCACCGAGGTGGCAGTGAGAGCAGTGAGCCGTCAAGACGTGAATACGGCTGCAAATTTACCAAAAGAAGCAAACGTTGGATTTCGGATTAATCTAAGCGACGAACTAAATGACCTTCCAGATGACTATGCACTAATCCATGAAGGTAATATTGTATGGGATTACTGTACATTCACGTCAAGCATCAGCGCAGCATCTGAAATTCAAATCACCCCCTTTCTTAACCAAAGAGGAAGCCGTGAAGTGGTCGTGATTTACACGCCTGAAAGTTGGCTTCACAGAGCAATCTCGAAGATTCATAACTGGAACTCAAACTATTTCAGCAAAGGTTACTCATCTGGAGTTTCATTTTCATTTTTGAGTTCTGGCGAAATACAAAAAGGTGGCTTTTCGGTCGGCAAAGGAGATCACATATTCCTTATAGAAGACAATGCGTATCGCGATTACAAAATCTCGAACTCCATCCTATGCAATCGGGATCATGCAATCCTTAGCGAAAGTACGAACGGCCGCGATTTTTCGGGGATTTTCAGTGTGGCCAACTCACTCATGCCGCCCGACGCCAGATTTGCAACAACGGATGCAATTTGGATGTTACGATTTTTCACTACGTTTGTAACTTATTCCGATCTTTTTTTCGACTCCCAAAATCTGCTATACACCTATCATTCCGGCAGTACTGAGATTTGGATGCGCGAACGAGTAAGAAGAGCCATTGAGCGCACCAATAGCTCAGATATATTAATTTTCACAAAAGAGAATATAAAAATTTCTCATTTGAACCAGATTAATGATCAAAATTGTGTAACATTTGTACGTCTCAACGCTTTGAAATATATTCTTGATGCAATGAATGAATCAAATTTGCACTTGATTAAGACTGCGTTAATGCGTGGCATTCGCATTTCCATAATCAACAAGGATGGCGAATGATTTTACTATTAGCAGAAACCCCAGTAGCCGGCACAGTCGATCGAATCGCTTATTGGATCGAACAGCTCACCGGTATTGAATGCTACGCTCTGATTCGCTCTAATTATCCAAATAACGCGTTTTCTCCGAGATGTGGTTCGATCGGTGCAATTCCAGGATGGGAAGGAATAGTTGCGGAGGCTGTACACAAAGCTGATACGATTATCATTCATAACATTGTGAATCAGGGATTGCTCGACCTCATCACTGGAAGCAAGAGAGAAGAATCCACGCTTCTGTATCAGTTTCACTCACCTCCTATGGAGCCTCCACAGTTTGACTATTACGCACTAAATCATAAAAAAATTGATGGGATACTGGGGGTTGCGCAGGGGCATTGTCGGTTTATCGAAAACGCCATCCCGGTACCTAACATCGTTCCCGATTTTAAATTTCCGGTAAAGATACAGCGAAAAGATGTTGTCTTTGCTCCACACATGCGCGTTACGAAGCATCGATGGTCTAGTAAGCTCTCCGCGGAAGACCAAGTGACTCTTCGGGCGTTGGCAGCTAGGAAGAGCTTCACTTTTAAGGATATTAAAACTGCGTTCGGGCGCGATAGCGTAACACCTACAGAAGTGTGGATGTTCATGCATTCCGTTCGTGTTGTCGTCGACGATATTAACACTGGCCTTTTTCACCAAAGTGCACTAGAGGGGTTAAAGGCTGGATGTGCTGTCTTATCCGGTGCTGATATTTCAGCAATCTCTCAGTTCTGCGACGCGATCGGCGCCCCACCACCGCCATTCTTGTCAGTTTCGAATATGGATGAGGCTGCAGAACTCTTCTCAAGCAGATATTTACATGAGACAATTGATAAGCATTCAGCGCTTTCTCATCAATATGCAGAAAAGTATCTATCAGAGAGACGCTTGGCAGAAATGCATTTGGCAGCTCTGAAACCTTATATCGAAGGAAAGTAATATGGCGATGAATTTTTTCAAAGAAGGTCACTGGAGCTCACCAAGAAAAACAATTGCCAATCGTTTCGCAGATGATGATTACGGCTACGTTTATCATGCAGGAATCCTCTTTTCGGAATTCCTGCGGGCCTCTGATATATCGGCTGGAAAAGCGCGTGGGATGAGCCTCCTGGATTACGGTTGTGGCACTGGGCGGGTCGCTCGTTTCTTTTCTATGATTTTTGGGGAGGTATACGGCTATGACCCTGTGCCAGAGTGCATTACCGAGTCTGATGCAGAAGGAAAACGTGTAGAGATGTTTCCTCGGCAACCGAAATTATTTACTTCAAATATTCAAGATATAACAAAGAAATTTGACATTATTGTATCAATAAATGTTTTTGAGCACCTTGATGCTCCGAGATTTGGGGTCGCCCTCGGTAATATTACAAATTTATTAAAAAATGATGCTGCTTGCTATCTTTGGGTGCATAAAATAAAGAATGCAGATTTTTTCGCTAAGCACAATTTATCCTTGCCAGAGAGCAATGTCTCAATTGTCAAGGGAACGAAAAAATCGGGGCAACTTATATTCTCGGAAAGTAACATATTAAAAAAATAACAGCTGGGAATTCCGATGTGGAAACTGCAGCTTAATCAAATATCTCAGCTGATTCGAACGATGAACCGTTTCCGTCCTTGACTGATACAATAGGGGACGGGGACCCTGGCCAAGGGATCGCCAAGGTTATGTCATTCCAAATTATGCAACGCTCGTTTTCTGGCGCATAATAATCAGTCGTCTTATAAACGAACTCAGCTGATTCCGATAGCACAATAAAACCATGAGCAAAGCCTTCCGGCACCCATATTTGCGCTTTATTTTCTGAACTCAGAACCTCGCCTATCCAATGACCAAAGGTCGGGGACGACCTACGTAAATCCACCACTACATCAAATACGCTGCCAGCGACGACGCGTACTAGTTTGCCTTGCGGCTGGCGTATTTGATAATGTAGACCCCGCAGTACGTTGTGCGCCGATTTAGAGTGGTTATCCTGCACGAAAGTAACCTCTCGTCCAACTGCCTCCTCAAATCGTGCTTGATGAAAACTCTCAAAGAAGAATCCGCGTTCGTCGCCGAAAACACGCGGTTCAATACGCAATACATCAGGAATGGCCAAGCGGGTAATTTTCATCAAAATACCGGTTCTTTCAAAACACGCAACAGATATTGACCGTAGCCGTTCTTCTTCATGGGGTCAGCCAGCATTTCCAGTTGGGAGGAATCGATCCACCCCTTACGGAAGGCGATCTCTTCCGGACATGCCACTTTCAGGCCCTGCCGATGTTCAATCGTCGCGATAAACTGGCTCGCATCGAGCAACGACTCATGGGTACCAGTATCGAGCCAGGCATATCCGCGCCGCATGATCTCGACATGTAGCTTGCCCATCTCCATGTACAGCCGGTTCAAGTCCGTGATTTCGAGCTCTCCGCGCGCGGATGGCTTGAGCGTGCGCGCCATCCGCACCACGTTCTCGTCATAGAAATATAGGCCAGTAACCGCGTAGTTCGAACGTGGCGCCACCGGTTTTTCCTCAAGGCTCACTGCCTTGCCTTCGCGATCAAATTCGATCACGCCATACCGTTCTGGATCCTGAACGTGATACGCGAAGACAGTTGCGCAATCAGTCCGTGCATCCGCGCTGTCGAGCAAAGTGTTGAGGCTGTGCCCGTAAAACAGGTTATCCCCCAAAACCAAGGCAGAAGCCGAATCACCAAGGAACCGCTCGCCGATAAGGAAGGCCTGCGCCAGGCCGTCCGGTGATGCCTGCTCGGCATACGACAGGTTCAAGCCCCAGCGAGCGCCATCCCCCAACAATTGCTGGAAACGCGGCGTATCCTGCGGCGTCGAAATGATCAGGATGTCGCGAATCCCGCCCAGCATCAACGTACTGAGCGGGTAATAAATCATCGGTTTGTCGAACACCGGCAGCAACTGCTTCGAGATTGCCAGCGTGGCCGGATGCAAGCGGGTGCCGCTGCCGCCCGCGAGAATGATGCCTTTGCGTTTTGTGGATTCACTCATAGGTTTCCTTGCGCCGCCAGCTCGGCGATCAAACGGCCCACGTGATGGCGCCAGTCGGGCAGTACCAGGCCGAAATTCTTACAGAACTTGCTGCAATCGAGGCGCGAATTCGCCGGCCGCATCGCTGGCGTCGGGAAAGCACTGGAGGCAATCGCCCGCACCTCTTCCGGTTCCGCTTTCAGGAGCGCCCCATGCTGCTGAGCGAGCACCAACACGTGCCGGGCGTAGGCATGCCAAGTGGTACTGCCGCTAGCCGCCAGGTGATAGGTTCCGGATAAGCCGCGCCCGTCCGCTCCTAGCGCCGCGATACGATGCAGCGCCAGCGCGGTTGCATCGGCCAGCAGTTCTGCGCCGGTTGGCGCGCCATGCTGGTCCGCGACCACGTCCAAGGCGTCGCGTTCCTTCGCTAGGCGCAGCATCGTCCTGGCGAAATTACCGCCGCGCGTAGCAAATACCCAGCTGGTGCGCAGGATCAGGTGATGCGCGCCACTGGCGCGAATCTTCTCTTCGCCCTCGTATTTGCTGCGGCCATACACCGACAGTGGATTGGCCGTGTCGGTCTCGACCCACGCGCCTTCCTTCGATCCGTCGAATACATAATCGGTCGAGTAATGTACAAGCCAGGCACCGCACGCTACTGCTTCCTCGGCCAGCACACCGGGCGCGGCCGCATTGACTGCATGTGCAGTGCTTCTATCGCCCTCAGCCTTGTCCACCGCCGTGTAAGCGGCGGCGTTAACGATGACGTCGGGCGCCTCCATGCGCACCAGTCGACGCAACGATTCCGGATCGGTGAAGTCGGCATCGTTGCGGGCACAGGCGCGCAGTTCGCCCAACAGCGCCAACGCGCGCTGCAGCTCCCAGCCTACCTGGCCGTCCTTGCCGAGCAACAGGATCTTCATGCGCCGGCCCGTCCATCGCCATACTGCCTGTCGACCCACTCGCGGTAGGCGCCGCTGGTGACGTTGTGCACCCACTCGCCATTAGTCAGGTACCACGCAACCGTCTTGCGGATGCCGGTCTCGAAGGTTTCAAGCGGACGCCAGCCAAGCTCGCGCTCCAGCTTCCCGGCATCAATCGCATAACGGCGATCATGGCCGGGACGGTCCTTCACGAACGTCATCTGCGCCGCATACGGCGCGCCATCGCCGCGCGGGCGCAACTCGTCGAGGATCGCGCACAAGGTGCGCACCACGTCGATATTGGCCTTCTCGTTGCAGCCTCCGACGTTATACGTCTCGCCCAGGCGGCCCTCGGCCAGCACACGGCGGATCGCACTGCAGTGGTCGGTCACGTACAGCCAGTCGCGGATCTGCTGGCCGTCGCCATAGATCGGCAGCGGCTTTCCGGCCAAGGCATTGTGGATCACGAGGGGAATCAGTTTTTCGGGGAAGTGATAGGGGCCGTAATTGTTCGAGCAATTGGTCGTCAATACCGGCAAGCCATAGGTGTGATGGTAGGCGCGGACCAGATGGTCGGATGCCGCCTTGCTGGCAGAATATGGGCTGTTCGGCTCGTAGCGGTGCTGCTCGTCAAACGCCGGCGCCTCGCCCGACAGCGAACCGTACACTTCGTCGGTCGACACATGCAGGAAGCGAAATGCCGCACGCGCTTCTGGCGCCAGGCCGTTCCAGTAGGCCTGCACTGCCTCTAGCAAATTGAAGGTGCCGACGATATTGGTCTGGATGAAGGCGCCGGGGCCTTCTATCGAGCGGTCGACGTGGCTTTCGGCCGCGAAGTTCAGTACCGCACGGATCTGGTGCTCGGCCAGCAGGCGCGCCACCAGAGCGCCGTCGCCGATGTCGCCGCGCACGAAATGGTGGCGTGGATTGCCTTCCAGGCTGGCTAGATTCTGGAGATTGCCGGCGTAGGTCAGTTTGTCGAGATTGACGACTGGCTCGTCGTGGTGGGCCAGCCAGTCGATGACGAAGTTTGAGCCGATGAAGCCCGCTCCGCCCGTCACGAGGATGGTCATTCCTGCGTTTCCTGGTAGATGTATTGATGGTCGGTAGCGCCAGGGCGCATACCCGAGCCCGAGGATTACCGCACCATTTTCGGCGTGATCTGGCCGGATTGTCAATGTGCCGGCTACGCGGGCGCGGTGTTTGCAGAGTGATCGGGCCGCCAAGCTGTCGCATAGAGAATGGCGTCGTTTTCGAGTCCGGCATATCGACCGTCAACTATCACCGCGTGGACGGCCGAGCCGTCCACTCTACATGCTAGCAAATGTCAGGTGCATGAAAATGCGCAGATTCCCACCCCGTCAAATGTCAGCGCATGAAAATGCTCGGATTTTCACCCGGGTTCACGCCGCCTTCGCCGCCCTCAACAACGCCTCGATCCCCTGCGGCTCCACCGGCCTGCTGAAGCAATACCCCTGCATCTGATCGCACCCATGCTCATGCAAGAACGCCAGCTGCTCCGACGTCTCCACCCCTTCCGCGATCACGTTCAGCTTCATCGAATGCGCCAGCGCGATCACCGCGTTCACGATCGCCGCGTCGTCCGCATCGCGGGTCAGGTCGCTGACAAAACTGCGGTCGATCTTGAGGCTGTGGATCGGAAAGCGCTTCAGGCTCGCCAGGCTCGAATACCCGGTCCCGAAATCGTCGATCGCCAGCTGCACGCCCATCTTCGCCAGTTGCGCCATGGTCTCGGCGGCGGCGGCCGGGTTCTGCATCAACACGCTCTCGGTGATTTCCAGGGTCAGGTAGCGCGGATCGCAGCCGGTCTTGGCGAGCAGCGCGGCCACGCGCTGGGCCACGTCCTGGCCCAGGAACTGGCGCGCCGACAGGTTCACGCTCATGCGCAAGGGCGGCAGCCCCTGGCGCAGCCAGGCACGCTGCTGCGCCATCGCGGTTTCCAGCACCCAGTCGCCGATCGGCACGATCAGGCCGGTTTCCTCGGCCAGCGGGATGAAGTCGGCCGGCGCCACCATCGGGCCGCCATGCGGCTTCCAGCGCAGCAGCGCTTCCACGCCGCTCACATTGCCGGTGGCGATGTCGACCACCGGCTGGTAGTGCAGCAGGAATTCCTGGCGCTGCAGCGCGCGTTGCAGCGCGCCCTCCATCCGCAGGTGCTCGGCCGATTGCGCACCCATGTCGGCCGCGTAGAAACTGTAGTGGTTGCCGCCCGTGCCTTTTGACTGGTACATGGCGCTGTCGGCGCACTTGAGCAGGGTCGCGGCGTCCAGGCCGTCGCGCGGGTACATCGCGATGCCGATCGATCCGGTCGGGAAGACTTCCTGCCCGCACAGCAGCAGCGGCTGGAACAGGTTGTCGAGCAGCTTGTGCGCCACCTTCGCTGCGTCGCCCTCGCCGGCCAGCTCGGGCAGCACCACCACGAATTCGTCGCCACCCTGGCGCGCCACCGTGTCGCTCTCGCGCAGGCTGGACGACAAGCGGCGCGCGATCTCGACGATCATCTGGTCGCCGGCGTCGTGGCCCAGGCTGTCGTTGACGTGTTTAAAGCGGTCCAGGTCGATGAACATCACCGCCACCTGCGTGCCGGCGCGGTGGGCGTGCACGATCGCCTGCGCCAGGCGGTCCTGCAGCAGCACCCGGTTCGGCAGGCCAGTTAAAGCGTCGTGGTTGGCCATGCGCAGCAGCGCTTCCTCGGCGCCCTTGCGGCGCGAGATGTCCTCGACCACCGAGATGAAACGCTGGTTGCCGTTGGCGTCGCGCATCATCGAGACGCTCACATTCACCCAGATCGACGTGCCGTCGCGCCGCAGCAGGCGCCGCTCGCGCTGGTAGTCGCCGATCTCGCCGGCGCGCAGCCGTTTGACCAGCGCCAGCTCGTCGGGCAAGTCGTCCTCAAACGTCAGTTGCTGGAAGAAGCGCTGCAGCAGCTCCACTTCGCTATAGCCCAGGATCTGCGCCATCTTGCGGTTCACGCGCAGAAGGCGCCCGTCCGGGCCCAGCAGCACGATGCCGACCGCGGCCTGGCTGAAGGTCAGCCGGAAGAATTCCTCGCTCTCCTGCAGGCGCAGGCGCGCCTTGCGCCGGAAGGTGATGTCCTGGCCGATCAACAGCAGCATGTGGCCGCCATCCTGCTGGGTGCGGCGCACGTTGAACTCGACGTAGCGCACGCCGTCGGCGCGGCCGTCCAGCGTCACCAGTACATTGTCCTGCGGCGCGCCGGTGCGCAGCGCCTCGTCGACGCGGGCCGCCAGTTCCGGGTCGGGCAGCAATTGCTCGAGCGGATGGCCGGCCGCGATCGCTTCGTCGGGCGCGCCGATCAGGTCGGCCATGGTGCGGTTCATCGAGCGCACCTTGCGGTTGGCGTCGACCACCACCAGGCCGGCCGGCATGCCATCGATCACCTGCTCAAGATAATTGCGGTTCTGGCGCACATTGCGCTGGTCGGCGTGGGCATAGGTGTCCAGCGCCAGGCCCATGTCGAAGCAAACCACTTTCAGCACTGCATCCCAAGCCTCGATGAAACGCGCAGGCTCGCCATGCAGCTTGTCCCACAGCATGCTGGACAGTTCGGACAGGTATTTGCGATAGGCGCCGATATACCATTTCGGATCCAGGCCGATGCGCTGGTGCGCCGCGCCCACGCGCAGGCGCTCGCGGATATAGGCGTCGTCGTAGTCGCCGGCGGTCAGGCTGCTGAAATACCCCGCTTGCGCACGCCGCAAGCGGGCCGTGGCGTCGCTGTCGCCCAGCAGTTCGCGCATGCGCGGGAAGGCAAGCAAGTGCTCGTAGAAACTGTCCGCGAAGGCGGCGCCGTCTTGCTCCAGCAGCGCGTGCACCTCGCGCAATACGGCGGCATCGCGTTCCCCGAATTGCAGGAAGCCCTTGCGCGCCGCGATTTCCTGTTCGTCCAGCCCGATCTCGCGCGCAAGGGCGTCGATCATTTCCCGCGTTTCCCTCATGCCGCCTCCCCTGGCTGCAGAGACTGCATGGGCTGGGTCGTACCACTTCTCTTCTGGGTATTCATCGGAAACGCCACTGGTCACTTGACCAAGAATTAATAACCATCTGGATATTTTAGTTGCATGATAGCAAATTCACTATGCAGAGTCTGGCACTTGTTCCGCGTCTGTTGTTTATTTGCCCTAGTGTCTGCCGGCTAATTAACCTGGTTTAAGAACAGAAGCGATAGACGTTGCACGACCGCAAAATGCGGCGCATGGATGGGGTGAGAGTGGGGAATCGCCATCCCTTCAGGAGTCTCCCATGTCCCTCCGTCCACTTCTTCCCCGGGCCGCGCTTGCGGCCGTGGTCCTGTCCTGGTCCGCCATCGCGGCGGCCGCCGTCGACGTCACCGTGGCCCCGGAGAAGCCGACCGTCGAGCGTGGCGACGATGTGATGGTGCGCGTCACGCTGACCAATTCGTCCAGCACGGCCCAGCACCTGCTGCGCTGGCGCACACCGCTCGACGGGGTGGAGTCGCCCCTGTTCGAGGTGCGCCGCGACGGCCAGCCGGTGCGCTACCTCGGCCGGCGCATCAAGCGCGCGCCGCCGGGGCCGGCGGATTATGTGCGGCTCGATCCCGGCGCCTCGCTCAGCAAGACGGTCGAGTTGTCCAGGCTGTACGAAATGAGCGTGACCGGGAGCTATACGATCCGCTATCGCAGCCCGGCCATGCCGGCGCCGGGCGCCGGTGTCCAGGCAGTGGTGGGCGAGCTGGTTTCGAGCCCGGTGAGCATCTGGGTCAACGGCCGCCTGGCGCGCGGCAGCAAGCCGGCCGCCATGGCGCCCGAGCCGGGCGGCGCCGGCCTCAGCTACGCCAACTGCTCGAACGCCCAGCAGGAGCAATTGGCGACGGCGATGGATGCGGGCCGCGCGATGACCGTTGACAGCCATGCCTACCTGACGGCTGGCAAGCAGTATGGCGAGCGCTACACGACCTGGTTCGGGGCGCTGGACGCCGCCCGCGGCGCCAGGGTCACCAGCAATTTCACCGCCATCAAGGATGCCCTCGAGAGTAAGCCAGTCAAGATCGATTGCGATTGCGACGAGCCGTATTTCGCCTATGTGTATCCGGCGCGGCCCTATACCGTGTGGGTCTGCCGGGCGTTCTGGGCCGCGGCCGTGACCGGCACCGACTCGCGCGGCGGCACCCTGCTGCACGAGCTCAGCCATTTCGATGTGGTGGCGGCGACCGATGACCATGTGTATGGGCAGGCCGGCGCGGCCGAACTGGCGCGCTCGGCGCCGGAACGGGCGATCAACAACGCCGATTCACATGAGTATTTTGGCGAGAATACGCCGGTGCAGCAATAACAGTGACGTGACACGCGCAGGGTTGGCGGCTACGCCGCCGACCCTGCGGTCCAGGCGAACCGGGTTTTACCGCTGCGTAAACGAAAACTTCACCGGAATCGCCGGACTGCTCTTGATGCTGGCCGCATCGAGCTTGCCCGGATTGGCCAGCCACGGCCCCGCGTAGCGGATCTCGTAGCTGTGCTGGCCCGGCTTGAAGGCATAGGACTGGGTGATGTCGATCGTGTTCAGGTGCGTGGTCTGCGGCTTGACCTCGAGGTAATCGGCCAGGCCCGGCGCGGCGCGCTTGACCATGCGGCCGGTGTAGGCCACCTCTTCCTCGGGCGTGCGCAGGTTGAAGCGCGGGGCGGTCAGGTCGTCGCCCAGCGCGATCTCGCGCGGGATCCATACCGACTGGTCGCCGCGGTTCTCGATCAGCACGCGCACCTTCACCGACGTGGCGCCGGTCTCGACTTCGAGCCGGTGATGCACGTTCACCTTGGCCTCCACGGCCTTGACGGCGCCGGCCAGTCCGCCCAGCGCCAGCAGCGTTGCCAGCGCGGTCGCCGGCATGCTTCGTTTGACATGCATCTCTACTCCTTCCGACACGGGGCCATGTGGTTCGATCGAGCGGCTGCCTGTGCGGCGGTCGCCATGCGATTATGACACGACTCGCAAAACCGTTCAGGGCAGTATGTTACCGCCTGTTTCAGGCAAGGCCGCCAGGATGGTTACCGCCACCCGCCGGTTGCGGGTCTGCCCGGCTACGTCCGTGTTCGGCGCCACCGGCCGCGTGTCGGCAAAGCCGATCGCCGACAGCCGCGCCGGCTGCAGGCCGCTGTCGACGAACAGCCGCACCACGCTCGATGCGCGCGCGGTCGACAGCTCCCAGTTCGACGGATAGATTGCGCTGGCGATCGGCAGGTCGTCGGTATGGCCCTCGACCTCGATGCGGTGGGTATCGTCCTTCAGCAGGCCGGCCACCGCGCCCAGCACTTCGCGCGCCTCGGGGTCGAGCGCGGCCTGGCCCTGCTCGAACAGCACGCTGGCATTGATCTCGACGCTGATCCCGCGCGCATTCTGCGTCACCCGCACCTGTCCCGACTTCACCAGCGGCAGCAGGGTCGCCGACAGCTCGCGCGCCATCGCGCCCATGCGCTCCTGCTCGCGCCGCGCGGCCTCGTTACGCTTGCGGTTGATGATGTGCGACAGCGGCAGCACCGGCTCGACATTGGTATTGACTTGCGTGGCCGCGCCGCGCCCGCCAAAGGCGTCGCCCAGGGCGTCGGACAGCACCTGGTACTTGCCCTCGTTGACGATCGAGATCGCATACATCACCACGAAGAAGGCGAACAGCAGGGTGATCAGGTCGGCGTAGGAGATCAGCCAGCGCTCGTGGTGCTCTTGCGGGACGTCGTCGTCGTAGCGCTTGCGGGCCATGGGCTGACCTGTCAGTGGCGCGCCAGCAGGCTGGCGACGCGCTCGTCGACCACGCGGCCATGGTCGCCGCTGGCGAGGTCGGCGAAGACTTCGGCCAGGATCTCGTACTGCGAGACCCTGTCGTTGACGATGGCCTTGAGCTTGTTGCCGACCGGGTAGAAGAACAGGTTGGCCAGGCCGACGCCGTACACGGTCGACACGAAGGCAATGGCGATGCCGGAACCCAGGCGCGCCGGGTCGGACAGGTTTTCCATCACGTGGATCAGGCCCAGCACGGCGCCCAGGATGCCGATCGTCGGCGCATAGCCGGCCGCCGATTCCCAGATCCGCGCCGCCTGGCGCTGGGCGAATTCATAGCCGTTGATATCGTGTTCCAGCAAACTGCGCAGCTTGTCGGGCGCGATGCCGTCCACCACCAGCCGCAAGCCCTTGGCGACGAAAGGATCGGCGCGGGTCATGAATTGTTCGAGCGACAGCAGGCCGTCGCGGCGCGCCGTCTGGCTCCACAGGGTGATGTCGCGCGACAGCTTCAGGCGGCCATTCTTGGGCGGCACGAACACCCAGCGCAGCATGCCCAGGCCGCGCAAGAAGGTGCGCGACTCGCTCTGCAGCAGCACGGCGCCGAAGGTGCCGACGACGACGATGGCGAAGGCGGCCGGCTGCATCAGCGATGCAAACCTGCCGCCGTCGAGTGTGTAGCCAAGAAAGATGCCGGCCATCGCCAGCACCAGGCCGATTACGCTGGCCCAGTCCATATATGCTCCCGCAAGGTGGTGCGCAGGCGCGCGACGGCCTGGGTGTGCAGCTGCGACACCCGCGATTCAGAAACGCCCATGACGGCGCCGATTTCCTTCAGGTTCAACTCTTCTTCGTAGTACAGGCCCATCAAGAGCTTCTCGCGCGGCGGCAGGTTGTCGATGGCCTCGATCACCGCATGGCGGAAGTCGGTTTCCATCAGGCCGCGCAGCGGATCGCTGTCGTCCACCGCATAGCGGTCGAGGAAATTACCGTCGCCATCGTCGTCGCGAAAATCTTCGTAATACACCAGCTGGTGGCCGCCCGAGTCGGCCAGGATGTCCTGGTAATCCTCGAGCGAGAGCTTGAGCGATTTCGCCACTTCGGATTCGCTCGGCGGCCGGCCCAGGCGCTGCTGCAGCTCGTGCATCGCGCTCTCGACCTTGCGCATGTTCTGGCGCGTGCTTCGGGGCATCCAGTCGCTGCTGCGCAATTCGTCCAGCATGGCGCCGCGGATGCGCAGCACCGCATAGGTCTCGAACTGCGCGCCGTGGTTGTCTTCGTAGCGGTTGATCGCATCCAGCAGGCCGATCATGCCAGCTTGCACCAGGTCATCCACTTCCACCGAAGGCGGCAGCTTGGCCTTCATGTGGTGGGCAAGACGCTTTACCAACGGCATATGCTCCGTCAGCAAAGAATTCTTGTCCGCTTTCCCTTTGACCGTGTACATGCTGGTGTGAGTCTTTTCTCTGTGCGTGTGCTATGTGTTGCCGTTGTCGATCAAGAACCGAAGTGGGCCGCGCTCCCCTGCTGGCCGAACTGCGGCATGGCGTGCAGCGCGAACTTGCCTGCCAGCTGGCGAAACGCCACCGAGGCGCCGGCCAGCGGGAAGGCGTCGACCACGGCCCGGCCCAGGCGCGCGGCCCGGTGCAGGTATTCGTCGGCCGGCACCGAGCCCATGAAACTGAGCTTGACGGCAAGGTAGCGTGTTGCTGCTGCTGACATATTATCGTATACCACCTTGGCCTCTGCCTCTGTCGCACCGGTAACGAGGATGCCGAAGGGGCGCCGCCCCAGGTGCATCGACAGCCGCTTGATCAGGGAATACGCATTGGTGATCGAGGTCGCGCCCGTCGAGACCTGCACCACGATCTCGGAACCGGCCATCGCGGCCAGCGGGAACTCGCCGTCCGGGCCGAGTTCGGCGTCGACGATCACGATGCCCGCCTGGGTGGCCAGCACATCGAAGGTATTGCCAAGGCGGCGCGCATCGGCGGCCGTTTCGGGCGACCCCATCGGTACCACCGAGAAGCCCTGCGGCGCCGGGCGGATCACCTGGTTCAGCGCGCTTTCCTGGCGCGCCACCTGCAGCAGCGAGGCGCTGCGGTTCATGCCGAGGCGGCGCGCGACGCCGTATTCCACTTCGCAGGCATCGACGATCAGCACGTCGTTGCCGGCCTGGGCCAGCGAGGCGCCCAGGTTGACCAGCATGGCGCCCTTGTCGTCCTCGGGCGTGGCGGAAAGAAACGTGACCACGCGCGGACGCGGGCCTTGCAGCATGCGGCGCAGGCCTTCGGCCTGGTCGAAATCGAAACTAGCCAAGGTTCACCTCGCGGGCGCCGGTGGCGTGGGCTGCCTCGCCGGCTGCAGCCATCATCAGCGGCAGGTCGGCTTCATTCATAGCGTTGGCGCGGTTGCGGAAGGCGCGGTCCACCAGCAGGTTGCGGTCGGCCACGTGCAGGTCTTCCGGCACGCGCTGGCCGTTCGAGATGTAGTGCAGGTTCAGCTTCTGGCGGATCACGATGTCGAGCACGCCGCCAATCGACGCGGCTTCGTCCATCTTGGTCATGATGGCGCCGTGCAGGCCGCTGCCTTGATAGGCGCGCACCACTTCGTTCAGCGTCTCGTTGGTCGAGGTCGAGTTCAGGCACAGCAGGCGCTTGACGTCGGCGCCCGAGCCGGACAGCATCGCGACCTGCTCGGCCACCATGTGGTCGCGCTGCGACATGCCGATGGTGTCGATCAGCACGGTGTGCTTGTTGCGCAGCTCCTTGAGGGCGATGCGCAGGTCGGCTTCGTCCTTCACCGAGTGCACCATCACGCCCAGGATCTTGCCGTAGATGCGCAGTTGCTCGTGGCCGCCGATACGATAGGCATCGGTGGTGATCAGGGCCAGCTTGTCCGGGCCGTGGCGCATCACGCAGCGCGCGGCCAGCTTGGCGGTGGTGGTGGTCTTGCCGACGCCGGTCGGGCCGACCAGGGCGTACACGCCGCCCTGCTCCAGCAGCGCGTCTTCGCTGCCGATGGTGGTCAGGTTACGGGCCAGCACGGTCTTTACCCAGCGCATGGCGTCAACGGAATTTTTCGTCGCCGGCATTTTTTCGAGCAGGTAGCGCGCCAGGGTGGCCGAGAAACCGGCGGCCAGCATCTCGCGCAGCACGGCGGCCTTTTGCGGCTCGCGCTGGGCGGTGGCGTTCCACGACAGCTCGGCCAGCTGGGTTTCCATCAGGCCGCGCATGGCGCGGATCTCGTTCATCATGCCGCTCATTTCGGCGGCGGCCGATTCCTTGGCCTGGGCGATGGCGGCGCTCATCATCGAGGTCATGGCGGTCATGTCGATGGTCGGCTCCGGGGCCGGGGCGCGGCGCTCGGCGTAGGTCGGGGCAGGTTCGGCGTAGGCGGCTGCGGCGGCAGCGGCCGGTGCACTGAAGGCCGGTGCGGCGGCTGGCGCGGCATCCTGCAGGCGGCGCGACAAGAACGGCGCCGGGGCCGGCGTGTCGAGGTGCTGCAGCTGCGGCGCCGGCTGGGCCATTTCCGAATCGGCGGCCGGGGCGGCCAGCGAGGCCACGTCATCGTTGTCCAGCGCCAGGATCTCGACCTGGCCGTCGACTGGACGGTTGGAGAGGATGACGGCATCCGGCCCAAGGGCTTCGCGCACCTTGCGCAATGCGTCCCGGGAAGTTGCTGCCGTAAATTTCTTAACCTTCATCTGGTTCTCCGCGCTTCAATCTGGTTCTGCATGACGGGCACGATGCCTGTCGATAGGAAGCATTATTGACGATGCCCTCAGGAAACCATCAAGGGAAAAGGAAGGGGAAAAGGGTCTATTTCGCCGAAATCAGTAAAAGCGAAACTCTTTAACTGAATGACAAGGAATTTCTGGGACGACGCGTGGAGGACGCGCGTAGGCGGAGGCTTGGCAGTCCATGCATCCGCATCGAGAGTGCGTTATGGCGGTGTCTGCCTGAACGCGTGGACGGCTGAGCCGTCCACCCTACCCGACCAGCGGGCGCTTGCACGCCAGGAGACCAGGATTACATCGGCACACCCACCAGGCTGGTCACCCGAATCGTCTTAGTCTCCGGCACTTCCGCATGCGACAGCACCTTGAGCTGAGGCACGGCGCGGCGCAGGAAACGCGACAGCAGTACGCGCAGCGGTGCCGGCACCAGCAGCACCGGGGTGTGGCCCATCTGCTCCTGCTGGTTGGCCGAGTTGGCCGCCTGCTGGGCGATGGTGTCGGCCAGGCCCGGCTCGATGCCGGTGCCGTCGCCGCCGGCGCCCATCGCCTGCATCAGCAGTCGCTCGAGGCGGTTGTCCAGGGTCATCACCGACAGCTCGTTCTCGCCCGGGAACAGCTGCTGGACGATCGCGCGGCCCAGGGCCACGCGCACCACGGCGGTCAGTTCCGACGGATCCTGCGTCATGTTCGCGTGTTCCGACAGCGCCTCGATGATCGAGCGCATATCGCGGATGTGCACGCCTTCGACCAGCAGGTTCTGCAGCACTTTCTGCAGGGTCGACAGCGATACGACCTTCGGCACCAGGTCTTCGACCAGCTTCGGCGTTTCCTTGCCCATGTGGTCCAGCAGCGCCTGCACTTCCATGCGGCCCAGCAGTTCCGAGGCATGCAGCGTGATCAGGTGGTTCAGGTGGGTCGCGACCACGGTGCCGGCGTCGACCACGGTATAGCCCATGCTCTGCGCTTCGTCGCGCAGGCCGGCTTCGATCCAGGTGGCCGGCAGGCCGAAGGCCGGATCGGTGGTCACCAGGCCCGGCAGCGTGCCGCTGGCCATGCCCGGATTGATCGCCAGGAACTGGCCGTTCATGGCTTCGCCACTGCCGACTTCGACGCCCTTGAGCGTGATGCGGTAGGCCGACGGTTTCAGTTCCAGGTTGTCGCGGATGTGCACCGGCGGCGCCAGGAAGCCCACTTCTTGCGCGAACTTCTTGCGGATGCCCTTGATGCGCTTGAGCAGCTCGCCGCCCTGGTTCTTGTCGACCAGCGGGATCAGGCGGTAGCCGACTTCCAGTCCCAGGGTGTCGACCGGCATCACATCTTGCCAGGTCGCTTCTTCGCTCTCGGCTGGCGCCTGCTTCGCGGCGGTGGCGTCGGCGGCGGCCGCGGCCTCGGCTTCTTCCTTGGCCGGGGCGCCCTTGCGGCGCTTCGAGATCATGTAGCCGGCGCCCGCCAGCGCAGCGGCCAGCAGCAGGAACACCAGGTTCGGCATGCCCGGGATCAGGCCCAGGCCACCGATGATGGCGGCCGTGATGTACATCGATTCGGGACGCGCCATCAGCTGGTTGGTCAGCTGCGAGCTGACGTCTTCGTCGTTGGCGACCCGCGACACGACCATACCGGCCGCGATCGAGATGATCAGCGAAGGAATCTGGGCCACCAGGCCGTCACCGATGGCCAGCAAGGTGTAGATCTTGGTTGCTTCGCCGACCGCCAGGTCGTGCATCACCACACCAACGATCAGGCCCGCGACCACGTTGATCACGGTAATCATGATGCCGGCGACGGCGTCGCCTTTCACGTATTTCGAGGCGCCGTCCATGGCGCCGTAGAATTCGGCTTCTTGCGCGACTTCCTGGCGGCGCTTGCGGGCGTCGGCTTCGCCGATCAGGCCGGCGTTCAGGTCGGCATCGATCGCCATCTGTTTGCCAGGCATTGCGTCCAGGGCGAAGCGTGCGCCAACCTCGGCGATACGACCGGCGCCCTTGGTCACGACCGAGAAGTTGATGATGGTGAGGATGATGAAGACGACGATACCGACGGTGTAGTTACCGCCGATCAGGAAGTGGCCGAAGGCCTCGACCACCTTGCCGGCGGCTGCGGAGCCGGTGTGGCCTTCGGTCAACACAATGCGAGTGGAAGCCACATTAAGCGCCAGGCGCAACATCGTGGAAACCAGCAGGATGGCCGGGAAGGCCAGGAAGTCGAGCGGCTTGACCGTGTACAGCGCGGTCAGCAGCACGATGATCGACAGCGCGATATTGAAACTGAAAAATACGTCCAGCACGAACGCCGGCAGCGGCAGGATCATCATCGCCAACAGCATGATGATCAGGATCGGCGCCGCCGCCTTGCTGCCTTGTGCACCAAGGCCGCTCATCCAGGCTGGCAGTTTCATGCTGTTGGTCATTCATTCACTCCGTGTTCAGTTCAATTCGGTCCCCCTGGCTGGGGCGGCGCTTGCTGCTGCGACGCCGGGTTCAGCGGGTCCATCTCGTCAGGCACTTTCAACTTCGTCGGGCGATCCGGGTAGTCCCCTTCGCCCTTCTTGTACGCGCGCAGCTGGTAGACATAGGCCAGCACTTCCGCCACCGCCGAGTACAGCTTTTCCGGGATCTCGTCATCGATATCGGTATGCTTGTACAGGGCGCGGGCCAGGGCCGGGGCTTCCATCAGCATGACCTTGTGTTCCTGGCCCAGCTCGCGGATCTTGGCCGCCACGTCGTCGATGCCCTTGGCCACCACCCGCGGCGCGCCCTTGCCATCTGTATACTTCAGCGCCACTGCATAATGGGTCGGGTTGGTTACGATCACATCAGCAGTAGGGACATTTTGCATCATCCGGCCCCGGGCCATTTCGCGCTGCATCTGGCGAATCTTCCCCTTAATCTGAGGATTGCCGTCCGATTCCTTGGATTCCTGGATCATTTCCTGGCGCGTCATTTTCAATTTGTCTTTCCAATGCCACAACTGATAAGGACCGTCGATCAGGGCGATGAAGCCCAGTGCGCCGACCATGAACAGGAAGGATTTGCCGATCATCTCGCCGACGTGGGCGCTGCTTTCGTTGAGCGGCTCGACCGCCAGGCCCAGCATCGCCTCCTTCTGGCCGCTGACCACGATATAGGCCACCACGCCCACCACGAGGGTCTTGGCGATCGCCTTGACCAGCTCGACCAGTGCATTCTTCGAGAACATATTGCCAATGCCCTTGATCGGGTTCAGCTTTCCGAAGTTGGGCATGAAGACCTTGGACGAGAACAGCCAGCCGCCGATCAGGAGCGGCGAGACCAGGGCAATGACCATGATGGCGCCCGCGATCGGCAGGCAGGCCAGCAGCACGCCGACCAGGTCGTTCAGGATGCGCTCGAAGAGGATGTTGGGATTGAAGACCTGTTCGCGGTCGAGCGTCAGGCCTGACTTGAGCGCCAGGCTGAGTTTTCCGACAAGCATGCCGCCAAACGCCCACAGGCAGGCGCCGGCGGTCATCAGGACCGTGAAGGTGGCCAGTTCGCGCGATCTGGGAACGTCGCCTTCCTCGCGCGCCTTCTCGATCTTCCGGGGCGATGCGTCTTCTGTCTTCTCTGCGTCGCTATCTTCCGACATGCCTACTCCGCCAAATCAATGTCACAAGCGCCTTTGTACCGCGCAAAAGAGATTATCGCCGGAATTTCCGTGCGGCTAGATCGAAAGCAGGAAGGAAAACCGGCCGCTGTTCTGCGACCGGGAAGATCACATGCGGCGGCGGACGAAGACCGGGGCCGGCTGTTCGCGGGCGAGGTCGGCCAGCGGCGCGGCCTGGTTGGCTGCGGCGGGCTTGGCGACGCGGGCTGAAACGATGACCGGAGCGACCAGGGGCGAGACCACCGGCTTGGATGCCTTGGCGGCAACCACGGTGGCCGGCGCCAGCGGCGCGGTGACGACCGGGCCATGGCGGCGGCGTGCGCGCCAGGCAGCCACCACCAGGCCGTACACGACCAGGTAGAGCGCGAAACTGGCCACCACGCCCTGCATCAGCACGTCGGGCGAGCCCGCATGGTTGACGGCCAGCACGGCCGGCACCAGGGCGATGCTCCAGGAGACCGGCGAGACGCAGGCATTGCGCAGCGGCGCCGGCAGCATGCGCAGGTAGCGCGCGGTGATCGCCGTCTTGACCAGGCTGTGCAGGTGCCAGCTGTCCGGATGGCCCGGATGGCGGCGGCACCACAGGCGGCGCATGATGGTGAAGACGGTTTCAAACACCGGATAGGCGCAGGCCAGCAGCGGCGCCCAGGCCGAGACCGACGGATTGCGGTAGACCAGCATCACCGACAGCCAGGCCAGCAGGAAGCCGAGCAGGTAGGCGCCGCCATCCCCAAGGAACAATTTACCAAATGGGAAATTGACGACGAAGAAGCCGGCGGTCACGGCGCAGATCACGAAGCACAATTGCGCCAGGTGGACGTCGCCAGCGCCCAGGGCGATCACGCCCAGGGTGGCCAGGCCGATCACGACCGTGCCGCTGGCCAGGCCGTTGAAACCGTCGATGATATTGACCGCATTGGCCACGCCGCCCACCGCGAAGGCGGTAAACAGCACCGAGAACGGCAGCCAGCCGAGCAGGCCGTCGATCAGCGCCAGGCCGGTGTACTGCAGGGTGACGCCGGTCAGGAACCAGCAGACCGCGCCGCTGGCCATGGTCGCCAGCAGGCGCGCCCGCACCGAGACGGTACGGGTCAGGTCTTCGGCCAGGCCGAACACGAAGGCCGGCAAGGCGGCCACCAGGACCGGCAGCAGCAATTCCTGCTGCGCTTGCGGCAAGACGCCCAACGCCATCCACAGGCCGATCATGATGGCGGCGCCGCCGATGCGCGGCGTGGGGGTGATATGGAACTTCTGCACACCGCGCGTCGCGTCAAGCGAATAGCGCCCGTGCCAGCGCGTGGTGAACACGAGCAGGAGCGAGCAGATCAGCGATGTGAGAAAGCCGATTTCGAGACCGGCCATGGGAAGGTTATTAATACTCATAGAACCACTTTGTTAACTCGTCAATTCTATCGCATTTCTCGTTGATCATCCGGCAAACGTGCCTGGGCGGGGATTCTATCGTAATGTCACAAATGCTCTGTTCCGCAATGCAAGCCATTGATTGTGCAAGAACAATTCGACGATTCTAGGGAGGTTGCGATCAGCCAATCAATCGCCCTGAAACTTCTCCTAATATTTCTCCACAATTTGTTACACTTTTCCGCAGTGGAATTTGGATCGATTTATTTCCAGTTCACAAATAAGGTGGAGCCATGGCAGAACATAATCGACAGCGCCAACCTTTCATTTTCGGCATTGTTTTATGCCTGATAACTCTTTATTCCGAACCAGTCCGGTCCCAATCCTCGTCCGAATTACTCGAAGCCCGCGCCCGCCTGCTGGAAGCGGAAACCCGCCAGGCACTGGCCGAAGCCGAGCGCGCCGAGCTGCTGGCGCGCCTGCCGCCCACCCAGGCCAAGGCCCTGGCCGGCAACGTCGAGGCCGCCAAATTCGGCGCCGCCGGCTTGGCGCGCGCCTTCGACCTGGCCCTGGAACTGGCGGGCGAGGTCTGCGCCAGCCTGCCGCCAGGGCGCCGCGTCACCCTCTACGACCCGATCGTCAGCCAGGGCGTGGTGGCAGCGCGCACCGTCGACGGCGCTCTCGGACGCACGGCGCAGGAGTTGGCCGAGCGTAATATCGAGCTGCAACGCTACATTAACGCGCATACCCCGGAATCGGCTGACCGCCGCGGCGTAATACCGCTCATCTGGCTCACGGCGCCCACGGTATTGCTGCGCGCCGGCGCCGACCTTGCCGGCGTGTTCAAGAGCGACGCCACCCTGACCGGCATCGCCTATGGCGACGGCGCGCGCGCCCTGTTCGCCAGCGCGCTGGCGCGCAGCTGCCCCGAGCGCCTGGCCGGCCTGAGCGGCGGCTATATGGGCGAACTCGACACCGCGCGCCATGCTTATCTGCTCGAGCGGGTCAGGCTGGTGGGCACGGAGCGCTCGGTGCTGGCCCAGCACGCCGCCCGGCTCGAGGTGCTGGCCGATGGCGCCAAGGGCGAGCTCAAGAAGGAATTGCAGGCCGTCGAGGCCGCCGCCAGGGCCCAGCTGAAGGCGGTCGACGCCTTCACCGAAGGGCTGCGCGCGGGCGAGGCCAGCGACAAGAGTCCCCTGTTCACCGCGGCGCGCTACCTCGGCCAGGCCGAGCGCAGCAGCGGCGCCCTGGTGCTGGACGTCGATCTGCGGCTGGAGGGCCTGAGCCTGGTGCGCGGCAACCTGTTCGGCGGCGAGCGCCTCGCCCTGTCCGGCGTGGCCTTTCTCTGGTACCGGTTGCATGAGCCGGATGGCCGGCTGCTGCGCGCCGATGCGCTGCGCCGGGTCAGCCGGCCGGTGGAGGTGGAGTTGCGTGGTGAGGGGGCAGATGGCGCATTCTGGCAGGTAGGGTCGGCGGGTTCGCCGCCGACGCGGTGATCGCTATCGGCGCCGATCTCGTGCCGGATGATCTCGCCGCCAACCATCACCGCGTCGGCGGCGTAGCCGCCAGCCCTACGGTGCCTTGAGCGTCTGCTCGATCGCACCGAACAGCGACTTGCCGTTCCCATCGAGCATCTCGATGCGCACCGTGTCGCCAAAGCGCATGAACGGCGTCACCGCCTCGCCCCCATCGACGATTTCCTGCCAGCGCTGCGCCGCAATGCTGGCATACCCCGGCGTATGCCGCCGCGTCGCGCGGTTCGATACCACGCCCGCGCCGACGATCGTCCCCGCCGTCACCCTGCGGCTGCCGGCCAGTGCTGCCAGCAGTTGCGGGAAATTGAAGGCCATGTCTTCGCCCGCCTCCAGCGTCCCGACCGGATTGCCATTCCACACCACCCGCAAGGGCAACTCGACCTTGCCGCCGCGCCAGGCTTCGCCCAGCTCGTCCGGGGTCACGGCCACCGGCGCGAAACTCGTCGCCGGCTTTGCCCGCAGCAGGCCCAGGCCCAGCGCGCGCTCATCGGCCACCAGGTTCTGCAGGGTGATATCGTTGGCCAGCAACAGCAGGCGAATGTGCCCATGCGCCTCGTCGGCCGTCGCCCCTTGCGGCAGGTCGCCGCTCACGAGCGCCAGTTCGGCGCCGAAGTCGATGCCCCATTCCTCGCGCGCCAGCACCAGGTCTTGCCGCGGCCCGACAAAGCCGTCGCTCGCCGCCCGCGCCAGCTGCGCCGTCTCGCGCCAGGCGGCAGGCAGTTCGCCGCCCGCGGCGCGGCGCTCCAGCTCGTGATGGTGCAAGAAGGCGGCGCCGACCACGCACTCGCTCGCGCGCGGCAGCGGCGCCATGCAGCGCGCCGGGTCGAAGTCGAAGGGACGGCGCGCCTTACCCTCGTTCAGTTGGCGATAGAGGGAATCGAGCTGGGGCGCAATAAAGGCCCAGTCGTCGAGGGCGGCGCGCAGGCTGGGCGCGATGCCGTCGGCGACGTGGGCAATCTTGAGGTCGCGCGACACCACGGCCAGCTGGCCGTCGCGGGTGCCGTCGTCGAGCGTGGCGAGTTTCATGGGCGGGTTCCGGGAATCGAGCCCGCCATTCTACAGGTCAATATTTGACGATGACACCGGCGCCGACGCTGCGCTGGAAGTAGTTGTAGTCGATCATGCTCTGGCCGTAGCCTGCGAAACCATTGATATAGCCCTTCACCGGGCCCGCGAGCGGGAAGGCCCAGCCGACCTGGACCGCGCCCTTGTCGGTGCTGAAGTTGCGGCGCACCAGGGCCGACAGCTCATGACCGCCGCCGAGGCGGTAATTGCCGGCCAGTTCAAAGCGGCCCATGTAGTCGATGATGTCCGGGTTGTTATCGTCTTCGGCCGATTCGTTGACCCGCTTCCAGGCCTTGACTGTCATGCTCAACGGACCGCGTTCCAGGCCAACCTGGGCATAGAAACGGTTCCAGCTACGCGAGAGGGTCGACGACTGGCCATTCGACTGGTGCACGAAGCCCAGGTTCAGGAAGCGCACATTGATACCCGCCAGCGCGAAGTCGAGCGGTGTCACCGCCATGACTTCGGGCTGGTAGTTGGTTTCGCGGAAAGGGCTGGAGGCCTCGTGATTGGCTGCCTGCCAGAAGCTATTCTGCGTATAGCCGAACCAGACGTCGACCGGCATCTCGAACAGCGTCTCGGCCAGCTTCATCTTGAAGCTGAGCTGGAATTCGAGCTCGGCCTTCGACAAGCCTTCGGCATCCGGATCGGCCTCCCAGAAATCGCGGTAAGGCTCTTCGTTCGGACGATGGGTACGGGTCGCGATCAGGTAGCTCGGGTGGTGCGGACGGAACTTGAACACACCGCGCTTGTCGCGCGAGTCCAGTTCCCAGTGACTGCTCAGCGTGTACTGGGACGCCGCCTGCACGACCGGATCGACCGAGGCGGTGCGGTCCACCGCGCTGGTGCGCGGCGCGTCGAAGGCGCCTTCGGCGACCGGCGCCGTGGTCGGCACCGGCGCGACGGCGGCCGGGTTCGCCGGCGTGGCCGCGGCCACGGCGGCCGGCGCGGTGCTGGCGGCAGCGGCCGCCTGGGCGGTGGCGACGCCATCGAAGCAGGCCAGGCGCTGCGTGCCGTCGACGATGGCGGTGCAATCGGCCAGTGTCTGCGGTGCGGTCTGGGCCAGCGCCGGCAGGGCCAGCAAGAGGGGAATCAGGGCGATGGTATGGGGGAGTCTTGGGCGATTAGCGTGCATATTTATTGTTTTACATCAAAACGTTCGTGCGACAACTGCTACCCAGTTGTCATCGCGACGAAGTGTCGCGGAAATTCGTTAACGATGTCGCACGTATTGCATTCAGGCATGCGCTGGTTCGCCCTGCCCATTGGACTTTCCCGATCGGCCGGTCAGGCGGGCACCAGCAGGTCGAGCTGGGCCTGGTCGAGGAAGCACCATTCGCCCTCTTCGAGCCCCAGCGATTCCAGGGTCAGGCCGCCGATCTGGGAGCGGTGCAAGGCGCTGCAATGGTTGCCGGCAGCGGCCAGCATCCGTTTGACCTGGTGGTATTTTCCCTGTTCCAAAACGATCTCGAGGGTGTGCTCGCCGCGCTGGACGCAGGACACCGCCTTCAATGGCGCCGGTTCGTCGTTCAATTGCACGCCGGCCAGCATGTGGGCGACCAGCTCGTCGGTCACCGGCTCGGCCGTGGTGGCCTGGTAGACCTTGGGCACGTGGCGCTTGGGCGAGGACTGGGCGTGGATGAAGGGGCCGTCGTCCGACATCAGCAACATGCCGGTGGTGTCGTGGTCGAGCCGGCCGACCGGTTGCACCTCGCGCCAGGTGAACTGTTCTGGCAGCAAGGTCAGCACACCAGGATGGTGGCTGGGCTTGCGCGAGCATTCGAAGTTGGCCGGCTTGTGGAGCGCGATGTAGGCGTGTTCGCGGTAAGGCCACTCCTCGTCGAACACGGTCAGGACCAGGCCCTCGGTGTCGAAGGTGGCCTTGTAGCTGTCGACGATCGCGCCGTTGACGGCGACGTCGCCGTCCTCGATCAGCGCACGGCAGTATTTGCGGGTACCGAATCCCTGCGATTGCAGGATACGGTCTAGGGACAATTTACTCATGGGGCGAGACTTTACCAGATGCGCCGATGGCTTGGGAAAGCACGATCATACTGGCAATGGTAGCGTTACCTCGGACCCATTTTGCATGCAGCCGTTCATTTGAGCAGCGTCAAGCCTTTCGAAATTCGCATTGATAGACTTCAACACGTTAGGAATCCGCCTAACGGCACCTACGGCCATGCGACACTGGGTGGCCATAGCCAGAGGATAGGAATGAACGTGAACGACGATCTCGACACAGCAAATGGAAAGCTTTCCGCCCAAGAAGCGTACTGCGCGCGCCAACGGCTCGCCAAGGACCAGGCGGCGCTTTTTCCCACCCGACTCGCCATGGCGCGCTGGCGCGGCGGCGGCCTCCCCCACCTGCACCCCGGTCACCCGCCGCTGCGCGCCGCCTGGTATGCGCGCACCATGCGCAACCACCAGGCCTGGCTCGACCGCGGCGGCTTTGCGCAGCACGACGAGCTGGCGCCTTTGCGAAAGCCGGCCATGTGGCAAGCGCCACCAGCCAGCGCACTGCAACCGGGATTGCAGGTTTCTCAACAAAACAACCACTACCGTACCCAGCAACATTCCCAGCAAAACTCGCAGCAGAATTCGCAGCCTCCCTGCCGCCCGGATCGCGATGGCGATGCCCGGCAGTGCGGCACTTGCACCTGAACCGGCGCAGCCTTCCGGCAGGACGCCGGGGGCATCCGATGAGACCGGGAACAGGCTGACGGAAAAACGAGGCAATGGCAGGCAGCGGTATAAATGGAAACGTATAAATGGAAACGTATAAATGGAAACGTATAAATGGAAACGACGGCCAAGGCCGTCGTTTCCGTTCCTGCGGCAGGCATGCTTGGCAAGCCTCCCAGGGACGTACTACCATGAGGAATGGAATTCTCTCGAAAACCGCACAGCGTGCAGTGGGATAGCGTGTCGCGGTCCCGGTTGATCGAAGCGGCTGCCTCTTTCGTCCCTTGCCATTCGCGCTACCGTTCCACTATAGCCGCTGGGCGTCTGTATGCAAGGACAAAGTGCTTGGAACCTAGCCGGTAGGTTCTCAGCGCAATTTCGGCACGGCTCCGTGATACGCCGCCTTCACCGCACTTTCGCCGACCGCCGCGCCAAATTTCTTGAGCACTCTTTCTGGTAGGCCTTCGTGGGCCGTGTAGTCGACGATGTCCTCGGCCTTGACGATGTCGCGCGCCACCGTGTCGACGGTGCCGAAGGCGTCGGCCAGGCCCATGTCCACCGCCCGGGCGCCGGTCCAGTACAGGCCGGAGAAGGTCTCAGGGGTTTCCTTCAGGCGCTTGCCGCGCCCGGCGCGCACCACCGCGATGAATTGCTGGTGGATCTCGTCCAGCATCTCCTGGGCGTGTTCGCGGTGTTTCCCGGATTGCGGGCTGAACGGGTCGAGGAAACCCTTGTTCTCGCCGGCCGTCAGCAGGCGCCGCTCGATGCCCAGCTTGTCCATGGTGCCGGTGAAGCCGAAACTGTCCATCAGCACCCCGACCGACCCGACGATCGAGGCCTTGTTGACGTAGATGCGGTCGGCCGCCGAGGCGATGTAATAGCCGCCCGAGGCGCAGATCTCGTCCACCACCACGTACAGCGGCTTGTCGGGATAGCCGCGCTTGAGGCGCATGATCTCGTCGACGATGATGCCGGCCTGGACCGGGCTGCCGCCCGGGCTGTCGATGCGCAGCACCACCGCCGCCGAACCGGGGTCCGAGAACGCCTTGTTCAGCGAAGGGATCACGGTATCGGCCGCGCCGCTGCCTTCTGCTTCGATCTCGCCGTTAATTTCGATTAACGCCGTATGACGTCCCAGGTTTTCGGTGTCGCCGCTACCGAAATTGAAGTCGTAGTACGCCCACAGCGCCAGCAGGGCGACGGTGAGGAAACTCAGTTTGAAGAAGATGCTCCAGCGGCGCGCGCGGCGCCGTTCCTGGACGGTGGCGAACACCAGCTTCTCGAGCGTCTCGCGCTCCCAGTTGCCTACCGTCGGATTTGCTGCGAGCCGGCTGTCGCCGGGATGGTCATGGCTCGTTTGGTCACTCATAAGTCGGATGGTCGAGGGCGAGCGCTATCCCTGCGCAGGCGCGCGGAACCGCTCGTCGGGCAACCAGTATATCTTGCCCGCGTCTTCGTGTACCGCGATCGGATGCAGGCGCCCGCCGCGGCAAGGACCACCCGCGCATTTGCCGGTGTCTGGCTCGTACACCGCGCCGTGGGTGGCGCACATCAGGTACTGGCCGCCGGACTCGAAGAATTCGCCTTCGTTCCAGTCGAGCTCGATCGGAACGTGGGCGCAGCGGTTCAGGTAGCCATAGACTTGCCCGCCGTGGCGGACCGCGAAGCCGGTCGCCGGCTGGCCGAAGGCCTGCAGCGCAAAGCGCACGCCGCGGCCCGCATCGACTAATGCGTCGGCATCACACACGAACAAACGGGCATCTTCCGTCATTTACACGCCCCGGGGTTCAGGCATGCTCGAGCAACCAGGCATGCAGCTCGGGGATCGTCCGCGCCGAGAACAGCGGATTGCAGGTTTGTAGCTGGGCCACCGGATGCGCGCCAAACTCGACCGCGATGCCGGACGCGCCGGCATTGTTCGCCATCATGAGGTCGTGGGTGGTGTCGCCGATCATCACGGTGCGCCGCAAGTCCTGGCCCAGCTCGCGGGTCAGTTCTTGCAGCATGGCGGGATGGGGCTTCGAGAATGTCTCATCCGCGCAACGGGTGGCATCGAAGATCGACAGCAGGCCGGTCGCATTCAGGGCCCGGTTCAGGCCCACGCGGCTCTTGCCGGTGGCCACCGCCAAAAAATAGCCCTCATTATTAAGATCGGCCAACATCTCGCGTACGCCCTTGAACAACACGAGTTCGTGGTCCTTCGTCAAAAAGTGATAGCGGTAGCGCTCGACCATGCGCGGGTAGAGTGCCGGCTGGATGTCGGGCATCACGGCCTGCATTGCCTCGGCCAGGCCGAGGCCGATGACATGGGCGGCCGAGGTATCGCTCGGGACCGGCAGGCCGAGGTCGCGCGCCGCCGCCTGGATGCACTTGACGATGGCCGCCGTGCTATCCATCAGCGTGCCATCCCAGTCGAACACGATCAGGTCAAATTGTTTTCTTGCCATTAATTATTTAGCAGCGGCATCAGCCGCCGGTCTCCATGGATTGTTGGCGCGTCGTGCGGTCATGCGCTCGGCTGCCTCAAGCTTAGCAAGAACCGCTCGCATTCCTCAGGCATCGGCGCGCGCAAGGTCATCCGCTCGCCGCTGTCCGGGTGGGTGAACGTGATCTGGTGCGCGTGCAGGAACATGCGCTTGAGCGCCCCGCGGCCCTCGCCCGCCTTGTGTAACTGTTTATTGAACGCGAAGTCGCCGTATTTTTCGTCGCCCAGGATCGGAAAGCCGGAAGATGCCAGGTGGACCCGGATCTGGTGCGTGCGCCCCGTCTTGAGCTCGGCTTCGAGCAAGGCAAAATTTTGCCATTTTTTTAACAAATTAAAAATGGTATGCGCTTCCTGGCCGCCAGCCTGGACCACGACGCGCTTTTCGCCATCCGCCGTCGTGTACTTATGCAGCGGCAATTTCACGTGCTGGCGCTTGTTGTGCCAGTCGCCTTTCACCGCGGCGAAATACCGTTTGTCGGTGGTGCCGTCGCGCATCTGGTCGTGCAGGTTGGTCAGTGCCGTGCGCTTCTTGCCGATCAAGAGCAGGCCCGATGTCTCGCGGTCGAGCCGGTGCACCAGTTCCAGGAACTTGGCTTGCGGACGCGCGGCGCGCAACTGCTCGATCACGCCATACGAGACGCCGGAGCCGCCGTGCACGGCCACGCCGGCCGGCTTGTTGATGACAAGTAGGTGCGTGTCCTCGAACACGATCGGGAACTCGGTTCCAGGCACGGTGTCGTTATTGGCTTTTTCGGCGATGCGGATCGGCGGGATGCGCACGGTATCGCCTTCGGCCAGGCGGTACAACTGGTCGATGCGGCCCTTGTTGACACGCACCTCACCCGAACGGAGGATGCGGTAAATATGGCTCTTCGGAACGCCTTTGCAGACACGCAACAGGTAGTTATCGATGCGCTGTCCGGCGTCTTCTTCGCCGATTGTCACGAATTGTGCCTGCAGCGCCTGTTGTGATGAAGGGGAAACAACATCGTTTTGGGTCGCCATTCGCTCTGTCTTCCCAGAAATTCTCTGTAAGTCCTTCATTTTGAATATATAATCGACAGGCGGCGGTCAAACCTCTGCTGGTGTAAGAATTAAAACGATATTTTACACAGGGGCGCGCTCCATCGGCCCCGCTCAATGCAAATTCGATGGAAAGAAATGTGTACGCACATCCTTGCGCCGATCAGGGTTGCACCTGCAGTTGTAATCGGGTTGTGCGCAAAGATGCAGGATTGGATTGTCAGGATTCTTAAGGATAAGTACCGGCAAGCAGATCTTGCTTGTCGGGTGATGGTGTCGATAACGCTTGTCGTTTTTCGCCGGGCTCGATGCAGGACCATCCTCACGACTTGAGCAAGGCTGTCTCTTCGCCTCCAGGTCCTGGACGGTTGCTGGCATCGGTCCGGCTGGCTGTTAGCACGCCCCCTTCGTTCGCCGCTGTGCCAACCCCAACGTGGTGGCAATCGGCCGGCCGAGGTCGCGGCGTGTGTAGACAATGACGTTCGGCCCCACAGCGCCCTGTTGCGACAGCGGTTGTTTTCGCTGGTTCGCACGCCCGGGCATACCCCCTCCTGATCTCCCTTCCCCGCATACATCCCTGTAGCTGCGCCGCCCGCGAGGGCAGCCATCACACGGCCCACGGGTCGCGGAGTTTATAAAAATGAAACGCATGTTGTTTAACGCTACGCAGCAAGAGGAGCTGCGCGTAGCGATTGTCGACGGTCAAAAACTGATCGACATCGATATCGAGACTGCCGGTCGCGAACAGCGCAAGTCCAATATCTACAAGGGTGTCATCACCCGCATCGAACCCTCCCTCGAAGCCTGCTTCGTCTCCTACGGCGAAGACCGCCACGGATTCCTCCCCTTCAAAGAAGTTGCCCGCTCGTATTTCCGCGAGGGCGTCGACGTGCGCAACTGCACGATCAAAGAGGCGCTCAAGGAAGGCCAGGAAATCATGGTCCAGGTCGAGAAAGAGGAACGCGGTAACAAGGGCGCGGCCCTGACCTCGTTCATCTCGCTGGCCGGCCGCTACCTGGTCTTGATGCCGAACAATCCGCGCGGCGGCGGCGTCTCGCGCCGGGTCGAAGGCGAAGAACGCCAGGAACTGCGCGAAACGATGGACAAACTTGACCTGCCGCAAGGCATGTCGGTGATCGCCCGCACCGCAGGCATCGGCCGCAACGTCGAAGAGCTGCAGTGGGACTTGAACTACCTGATGCAGCTGTGGCGCGCGATCGAAGGCGCCGGCAAATCGGCCGCCGGCGCTTTCCTGATCTATCAGGAGTCGTCGCTCGTCATCCGCGCCATCCGCGACTACTTCCAGCCCGATATCGGCGAAGTGCTGATCGATACCGACGACATCTACGAACAGGCCCAGCAGTTCATGAGCCACGTGATGCCGGACATGGCGCACCGTGTAAAACGCTACAGCGACGACGTGCCGCTGTTCTCGCGTTTCCAGATCGAACACCAGATCGAGACCGCCTACGCGCGCACCGTGCCGCTGCCATCGGGCGGCGCGATCGTGATCGACCACACCGAAGCCCTGGTTTCCATCGACGTCAACTCGGCGCGCGCCACCCGCGGCTCGGACATCGAGACCACCGCCTTCAACACCAACTGCGAAGCGGCCGACGAAGTCGCCCGCCAGCTGCGCCTGCGCGACCTGGGCGGCCTGATCGTGATCGACTTCATCGACATGGAAGTGGCCAAGAACCAGCGCGAAGTCGAGCAGCGCCTCAAGGACGCCCTGCACCACGACCGCGCCCGCGTCCAGATGGGCAAGATCTCGCGGTTTGGCTTGATGGAGCTTTCGCGCCAGCGCCTGCGTCCTTCGCTGTCCGAAGGCTCGCACGTGACCTGCCCGCGCTGCTCGGGCACCGGCCACATCCGTGATACCGAATCGTCGGCCCTGCAAGTCCTGCGCATCATCCAGGAAGAGGCCATGAAAGAAAATTCGGCCGCGATCCACGTCCAGGTGCCGGTCGACGTCGCCGCCTTCTTGCTGAACGAAAAGCGTGGCGAAGTGCTCAAGATCGAGAACCGCCACCGCATCACCGTGATCCTGATCCCGAACAAGCACCTGGACACGCCGCACTACAAGCTCGAGCGCATCAAGCACGACGATCCGCGCCTCGAAGACGCGCACGCCAGCTACGCGATGGCCGAGACCGCCGACACCGACATGGCCTACGCCAAGCGCCAGAAAGAAGAAGCGAAACCGCGCCAGGAAGCCGTCGTCAAGACCATCACCCCGGCCCAGCCGGCGCCGGTGGTCGACCGCAGCGAAGCGGCAAAGTCGGCAGCCGCTGCGGCCAAGCCTGCAGCCGCGCCAGTCGCCGCCCCGGCGCCGGCGCCGGCCGAAAAAGGTTTCTTCGCCCGCCTGCGCGACTTCATCTTCGGCGCACCGGAAGAGCCCGTCGCAGCGCCAGTCGTGGTCGAGAAGCCGGCCGCGCCTGCGCCGGCCGAGCGCGGCGATCGCAACAACCGCAACAAGGGTGGCCGCAACGGCGGCCGCAATGGCGAACGTGGCGCCAAGCCGGGCCGTGAGCGCGAAGAACGCGACGCCGTCGCCAAGGGCGCCCCTGGCGAAGAAATCGCCAAGGCGCCGCAGGGCGAGGAAGCCCGCGAAGGCCGCCAGCCGCGCCAGCCACGCGAACGCAAGCCGCGTGAACCACGCGAGCCACGCGAACTGGTCGAAGGCGCAGCACGCGTCGAGGGCGCCGAGCGTCCCGAGCGCGGCGAGCGCAAGGAGCGCCAGCCACGCCAGCCGCGCGAGCGTACCGAACGCCTCGAGCGCACCACCCAGGCCATCGAAGCCAAGCTCGATGAAGTGAGCGTGAGCCAGGTCGTGGCCAGCGAGACCATCGCGGTGAGCACCACCGGCCCCGAAGGCACGCAAGAAGTCGTGCAGCAAGTCATCAAGTCGGTGACCACCATCGGCCCGGACGGCGAAGAAATCGACGGCGACGGCGACGAGCCGCGCCGCCGCCGCCGTCGTGGCGGCCGTAACCGCAACCGTCGCGACCGCGACCAGGTCGAGGGCGGCGAGACGCTGGAAGGTGCGGACGACGCACCGGCCTTCACCCCGGTAGCCGATGAAGAAGCGGCCAAGGTCGCTGCCGCCGCCAAGGCTGCCAAGGCCAAGCCGGCACGCGCTGCGGCGCACGATGCGTGGCCATTCCCGACCTCGGCGTCGGTGGCGGCTGCGAAGGCGGCCGAAGAGAAGGCTGCGGCGCCTGCCGCTCCGGCTCCGGCACCTGCCGCACCGGCAGCGCTTGCTGCCGACGCGATCCCGTTCCCGACCGCAGCCTCGGTTGCTGCCGAGCAGAACATGTTCCCAACGGCTGCGTCGGTCGCTGCCGCACGTGCTGCTGCCGCTGCCGAAGCGGCGCCAGCGCCGGCACCTGCCCCGGCTCCGGCTCCGGCTCCGGCTCCGGTCGAGCAGGCGCCGGCGGCGCAGGCTGCTCCGGCGCCAGCCCTTGTGGTCGAAGCGGCGCCTGTGGCGGAACCGGTTACAGCGTCGGCGGTCGAGACCGCGCCGGCAGCGGCACCGGCCATCACCGTCGCACCGACGCCGGTCGCCGCTCCTGAGGCCAGCGCACCGGCGCCGGGCGCCGCCCTGGCTGCGGCGCCAGCCGCACCGGCAGCGCCAGCGCCAGCCGCAGCATCGGCAACTGCGGCCGAAGTACCGGCAACTGCGGCCGAAGCACCGGCCAAGCTGGACGACGTGCTGGCCCAGGCCGGCCTGCAACTGGCGTCGACCGACCCTGAAAAACTGCGCGCCGCCCAGGAAGCCGCCGTGGCAACCCCGGTCCGCCTGGGCCGTGCCCGCAAGCCGGTGGTGGCGCCGGTCGATGAGCCGCTGGTGCAGGTCGATACGACGCGTCAGTAAGCGTTAGCCGGCAAGACCCGACGCCGTTCCCGCACAGACGGGAACGGCGTTTTTTATTGGACTATATTAAGCAACAGTATTTCCATTTGGATCTGATACGGGCAGCTTCATCGGCCCCGTGCTATCGTACTGAAATGGCTGAAAAAATCATTCTGATCAATGACCTGCGCTCATCCGCGCTGCAGGTCCCGGCCGTGCTTGACGCCCCGACTGGCCTGCTCAGCGACGCGCTCGGGCGGCCCCTGCACGACCTGCGCATCTCGGTCACCGACCGCTGCAACTTTCGTTGCGTGTATTGCATGCCGAAGGAAGTGTTCGACAAGGATTACCAATACCTGCCGCACGGCGACCTGCTGTCGTTCGAGGAAATCACGCGCGTGGCGCGGCTGTTCGTGGCGCATGGCGTCGAGAAGCTGCGCCTGACCGGCGGCGAGCCGCTGCTGCGCAAGAACCTCGAGCGCCTGGTCGCGATGCTGCGCGCCCTGCCCACGCCAAGCGGCCGTCCGCTCGACCTCACGCTCACCACCAACGGTTCGATCCTGAAGCGCAAGGCGCAGCTTCTTGCGGACGCCGGCCTGGACCGCGTCACGGTGTCGCTCGACGCGATGGACGACAAGGTCTTTCGCAGCATGAACGACGTCGACTTCGCCGTCGCCGACGTCCTGCACGGCATCGACGCCGCCCACGCGGCCGGCCTGGGGCCGGTGAAGGTCAATATGGTGGTCAAGGGCGGCACCAACGACGACCAGATCCTGCCGATGGCGCGCCACTTCAAGGGCTCGCCCACGATCCTGCGCTTCATCGAATTCATGGACGTCGGTGCCTCCAACGGCTGGAATATGCGCGAGGTCGTGCCGTCGCAAGAAGTGGTGCGGCGCATCTCGGCCGAGCTGCCGCTGGCGCCAGTGGCGGCCAACTACAGCGGCGAGACCGCCTCGCGCTGGCGCTACCTCGACGGCAGCGGCGAGATCGGCGTGATCTCGAGCGTCACCCAGGCCTTCTGCGGCGACTGCTCGCGCCTGCGCCTGTCGACCGAGGGCAAGCTGTATACTTGCCTGTTCGCCACCCGCGGCCACGACCTGCGCGCGCTGCTGCGCGCCGGGCGCAGCGACCTGGAGCTGTCCGGCGCCATCGCCCAGCTGTGGCGCGGGCGGGCCGACCGCTATTCCGAGACCCGCACGGCGGAGACCGGCATCGGGCAGCGCGACGGCGCACGCAAGGTTGAAATGTCCTATATAGGCGGATGATGGAACAAGGGATGATCAGCGGACTGGTATTGGCGGGCGGTCGCGGCTCGCGCATGGGCAATGTCGACAAGGGCTTGCAGCCCTTCCGGTCGAGCACCATGGTCGAGCACGTGCTGGCGCGCCTGCGCCCGCAGGTCGGGCCGGTGGCGATCAGCGCCAACCGCAATCTCGATACCTACCGCGCCTTCGATGTGATGGTGCTGCCGGACGAGATCGCCGACGGGCTGGAGCCATTCCCGGGACCGCTGGCCGGTCTTGAAGCCGGCTTGCGCCACTGCGCCACGCCCTACCTGCTGGCCGTGCCCTGCGACTCGCCCTTCCTGCCATCCGACCTGGCAGCGCGCCTGTCCGCCGCGCTGCAAGAGGCCGATGCCGACGTCGCCTACGCCGCGACCCAGGAGCCGGGCATGCGCGCGCAGCCGCATCCCGTGTTCTGCCTGGTGCGTGTCGACCGGCTGCCGGCGCTGTCCTCGTATCTGAGTGAAGGCGGCCGCCGCGTCGACGGCTGGTACCGCGACCTGAAGGCGGTCGAGGTGATCTTCGACGACGCCGACGCCTTCCGCAACATCAATACGCTGGACGAGCTGCGCGGCCTCGACGCTTCCTCGCCTCCTGCTCCCCCGCCCTTCCCCGCCAGCCTGGCCCAGGTGGCCAGCTGCATCAACGGCTACGACCCGGACGCCTTGCGCGTGCAGGACGCCCAGCGCATCATCCGCGATTTCGTGCAGCCGGTACGCGCCGTCGAGATGGTCGCGCTGCGCACTGCGCTCGGCCGCGTGCTGGCGCGCGACCTGGTCTCGCCGATCGACGTGCCGGCGCACGACAACTCGGCCATGGACGGCTACGCGCTGCGCGGCGCCGACCTGCCGCCAGAAGGCACGGTGACCCTGCGGGTGGCCGGCATCGCCTATGCCGGCAAGCCGCTGGACATTGCGATCCGGCCCGGAGAATGCGTGCGCATCATGACCGGCGGCGTGATGCCGGCCGGCTGCGACAGCGTGCTGCCGCAGGAATTCGCCGACAGCACCACCGACGACACCGTGACCTTGCGCGCGGGCGCCATCCGTCCAGGGGACAACCGCCGCCTGGCGGGCGAAGACCTGAAGGCCGGCAGCGCCGCATTGAAGGCCGGCCGCATCATCCGTCCGGCCGACCTGGGCCTGTGCGCCTCGCTCGGCTTTGCAGAGATTCCCGTGCAGCGCCGCCTGCGGGTCGCCTTCTTCTCGACCGGCGACGAGCTGCGCTCGATCGGCCAGGCGCTCGACGCAGGCTGCGTCTACGACAGCAACCGCTACACGATCTACGGCATGCTGACCCGCCTGGGCTGCGAGATCATCGACATGGGCGTGGTGGGCGACAGCCCCGAAGCACTCGAAGAAGCGCTGCGCACCGCCTGCGAGAACGCCGACGCGATCATCACCTCGGGCGGCGTCTCGGTCGGCGCGGCCGACTACACCAAACAGGTGATGGGCCAGCTGGGCGATGTGACGTTCTGGAAGATCGGCATGCGCCCGGGCCGGCCGCTGGCCTTCGGCCGCGTGTCCTCCAACGGCCGCAGCGCCTTTTTATTCGGCCTGCCGGGCAATCCGGTGGCGGTGATGGTGTCGTTCTACTTCTTCGCGCGCGAGGCGCTGCTGCAGATGATGGGCGCCGAGGCGCCACTGCCGCTGCTGCGCGCGCGATCAAACAGCCCGATCCGCAAGAAGCCGGGGCGCACCGAGTACCAGCGCGGGATCGTCGCGCGTGGGGATGACGGGGAGCCCGAGGTGCGCATTACCGGATCGCAGGGTTCGGGCATCTTGCGCTCGATGTCGGAGGCCAATTGCATGGTGGTGCTGCATGATGGGCAGGGCAATGTCGCGGCGGGGGAGATGGTCGACATTCTCCCGTTCGAGGGCTTGTTCTGAATTACCGATCTTACCGATCGGTACTATTATCCAAGCTTTGATGAATTTCCTTGCAATCCTTACCGATCGGTGACTTTTGCCTGTCATTCAGGCATAATTTCATTAAATCTTACCGATCGGGCTGAAGGGACTGTGCAATGGAAAACGCGCGAATTGCCGAGCGGGTTGAAAATGAGATTGCCATCACTTCGGTACGCGAGATTGGCAATCTGATTCGTCAAACGCGAAAAAGCCAGAAGATGACCCAGCAAGACATCTCTGGCCTGGCGGGACTTGGCAACCGCTTCATCATCGATCTCGAGCACGGCAAGGAAACGATCCAAGCACAAAAGGTGATCGACGTTCTTCACTTGCTGGGCCTTGAGCTCATCATACGGAAGCGCTGACCGTGGCCAAGTCCGCATTGCCTCCCACGCTCTCCGTATTCGGTCCGCAGGGACAGATCGGGATCTTGTATCCAGGCGAGCCCTTGAGTTTTTCCTACTGCCAAGAATGGCTGGGAAATTCCGAGTCTGCGCCACTACACCCGGACATTCCAATGCAGCCAGGACGCAGCCATTCTCGCTACGTCACCGCGTTCTTTGAAAACTTGCTGCCCGAAGGCGATCAGCGCAAGCTCATCACGATGCGCGAACAGGTCTCGAGCGTCTACGGACTGCTGTCCAAAGTAGGTGGGGAAAGCGCGGGATCGGTCGTCTTGCTGCCCCAAGGCGAGCAACCACAGGAACCGATCTACCAGGCACTGACTTGGCAGCAGGTCAACGCGCTTGTCCACAATGACGGCAAGCAGGCCAAGGAACTGGCGGAGATCGAGCGAGACGCGCGCGGACTGCCCACGCCGCGCATGTCGATATCTGGAGCGCAGCACAAGCTGCTGCTGTACATCGCTGCCGACGGGACACCGCACCGTCCCATGGGCAGTTCTCCCTCGACCCATATCCTGAAGCCGGATATCGTCAGGACCGATATCCGCGTGTTTGCATCGGCCGCTAACGAAGCCATCATGATGACGCTGGCGCGCTGGTGCGGGCTGCCGGTCGCAGCGGTCACTTATGAACCCGTGACGCGGTCCTGCCTGGTCACTCGCTACGACCGGATTCCACTCGCCAATGGCCGCTTGCGGCGAATCTGGCAAGCCGACTTTTGCCAACTGCTTGGCATTGCGTCGACCATCAAATACGAACATGATGGTGGTCCCGGATTCAAGGACTGCTTCGACCTGCTGGGCCAATCCACGCAGCCAGCGCCTGACCGGCAGAATCTCTTGCGCTGGCTCTTTTTCAATCTCTACACCGGCAACAACGACTCGCACGCGAAGAACCTGTCGATGATCGCCAGCGGAAAAGGTATGCGGCTCGCCCCGTTCTATGACCTGATGGCGACGCGCGTTTACAGAGGACTTGGTACCGAATTCGCATTCAGGATTAACGGCGAGAATAATCCCGGCCAGCTCGACACACGCCATGTGCAGGCATTGGCCGACGAGCTTGGGGTGAAGCCGGCATATCTCCGGAAACTCGGCGCCGATATGGCGACCGCGATCCTGGCCGCCCTGCCCCTGGCAACCGCAGAGGTCCTGCCCATGCTGGCGCCGGGCGAACGCGTGATGGCCGAGCGTATCTCCGAGAAAGTAGGATCGCTGACCAAAAAGCTGTGCGCGAAAATGCTTGGCGCCACCAGCTGATCCACCCACGCGTCAGTCGTCGCGTTCCAGTCCGTCCGGCCCCAGCATCAACTGCGCCGCCTCGCTCGGCAAGGCCTCCACCGACTTGAGCTTGCGCGCCATCTGGCGGCTGCGCACCTCGGCGCTTTCGATATTCTTGGCTGCCTTTTCCAGGGCCAGCTTGGTGGTCGCCAGCACGTCGCCGAACTTGGTGAACTCGGTCTTCACCGCGCCCAGTACCTGCCACACCTCGGATGAGCGCTTCTCCAGCGCCAGGGTGCGGAAGCCCATCTGCAGACTGTTGAGCAGCGCGGCCAGGGTCGACGGGCCGGCGATCGTCACCCGCAAGGTGCGCTGCAGGTCGTCGGCCAGGCCGGGACGGCGCATCACTTCGGCATACAGGCCCTCGGTGGGCAGGAACAGGATCGCAAAATCAGTCGTCTGCGGCGGCGACACGTATTTGTCGCAAATGGTGCGCGCTTCCGTACGCACTGCACGTTCCAATTCAGCGCCAGCACGCGCCACGCCGTCAGCATCGGCCACGTCGGCCGCCGCCAGCAGGCGCTCGTACTGCTCTTTCGGAAACTTGGCGTCGATCGGCAGCCAGAGCGGCGCACCGCCGTCGACCACGCCCGGCAACTTGATCGCGAATTCGACGCGCGCATTCGATCCCGCCACCGTCTCGACGTTCTTGCCGTACTGGTCGACAGTGAGCACCTGCTCCAGCAGCATCTCGAGCTGCACCTCGCCCCAGGTGCCGCGGGTCTTGACGTTGGTGAGCACGCGCTTCAGGTCGCCCACGCCGATCGCCAGCTGCTGCATCTCGCCCAGCCCCTGGTGCACTTTTTCGAGCCGTTCCGACACCTGGCGGAACGATTCGCTCAATCGCGTCTCCAGGGTCGCATGCAGTTTTTCGTCGACCGTCTGGCGCATCTCTTCCAGGCGCTTCGCGTTGTCGCCCTGCAGGTCGCGGATCTTGGTCTCGAGCGTGTTGCGCACCTCGAGCATGCGCTGGGCATTCGACTCGGTGAGGTTGCCCAGGGTCTGCTGCAAGGTATCGGCAAAGCGCTTCAGTGCGCGCGCCTGCTCTTCTCGCCCGCTGCTCGAATGCAGCTGCATCTGCTGGCGCATGCTGTCCAGTTGCTGGACGGTGGCATTGTGATATTGGGCCAGGTGACCGGCCAGTTCCTGGCGGGTCGATTGCGCGCTGGCTTGCAGCTCTTGCCGCAGCTCGCGCTCCAGGCGCTCGACGTGGTTGCCGTCGCCGTTGCTGCGCATGCGCAGCAGGACAGCAAGCAGCAGGCCGGCCACGATGACGAGGCCGGCCAGGATGAGGATGTCGGCGACGGTCATGGCGGCGCTCAGTCAGGTTTGTTGCGCATCCAGTCCGCAGTCTGGAAGAAGGAATTCATCATGCGCACGCGCAGCGTGTCGTCGTAGCCCAGGTCTTCCATGGCCCAGGCCATGCAGCGCAACCACTGGTCGCGTTCCGCGCTGCCGATCGCGAACGGCAGGTGGCGCGCGCGCAGGCGTGGGTGGCCGTAGCGCTCGATGTACAGGTCAGGGCCACCCATCCAGCCGGACAGGAACATGAAGGTCTTCTCGCGCGAGCTGTCGTTGGGCACCGGATGCATGGCGTGGATGCCGGCGAAATCGGGCTCCAGCTGCATCAGGTCATAGAAGCGGTCGACCAGCGCCCGCAGGCGCTCGCCGCCGCCCATCATCTCGTACAGGGTCTGGGGTTCGGCCTGTACTTCGTTGCTCGTTTCGGTGTTATGTTCAGACATTCCGCCATGATAGCGTAGGGTCGGCGGCTTTGCCGCCGACGCGGTGATGGTTGGCCGAAAATTCATCCGGCACGACATCGGCACCGATAACAATCAACGCGTCGGCGGCGAACCGCGGGGCCGCCGAGGCCAACCTTACGGTGTTCACGCCAGCATCAAGCTTCGCGCAAGGTCTGCAACGGCGGCTGGCGCAACACCCCGCGCAGGCCCAGCCAGCCGCCGACGATCGCGCACAGCGCGCCGACGCACAGGCCCGCCAGCCACACGCCCGGCTCGAACACCCACGGGAACTTGAACTGGTACGTCGCCAGGGCCCAGCCCAGCGCCGCCGCGCCGCTCGCCGCCAGCAGGCCCGCCAGGCCGCCGACCAGCACGAACTCGATGCGCTGCGCCTGCGCCAGCTGCTGGCGGGTGGCGCCCAGCGCGCGCAGCAGGCCGGCCTCGCGCGTGCGCTCGGATTGCGATCCCATCAGCGCCGCGTACAGCACCAGCACGCCCGAGGCGAGCGTGAACAGGAACAGGAACTCGACTGCCGTCACCACCTGGTCCAGCACGTCCTGCAGCTGTCGGATGATGCCCGAGACGTCGATCACGGTCAGGTTCGGATAGTTGCGGGTCAACGCATTGCCCAGGTTCGCGCCTTCAGGCGGCACGTGGAAGGCCGTCATATAGGTGGTGGGCGCATCGGCCATCGCCGCCGGATTGATGATGACGAAGAAGTTGGCGCGCATCGAACCCCACTCGAGCTTGCGCACGCTGGTGATCTTCGCCTCCACGAGCAAGCCGGCCATGTCGAAGCGCATCGTGTCGCCCAACTCGAGGCCCAGGCGCTCCATGATGCTCTGCTCGACCGAGGCCTCGGCCACGCCGGGACCGTCCTTGAACCACTCGCCCTGCACCACTTCGTTCGCCAGCGGCAGCACCTTGGTGGTCGACAGGTTGAATTCGCGGTTGGCCAGGCGCCGCGCCTCGCCGTCCTGGAAGGTGTCGCGCGTGATCGGCTTGTCGTTGAGCGCCGTCAGGCGGCCGCGGATCATCGGGTACAGCACCGGCTCCTTGACGCCGGCCGCCACCAGCTGGCCTTCCACCCCCTGCTTCTGCTCGGGCAGGATGTTGATGACGAAGCGGTTCGGCGCGTCGGCCGGCGTGGCCAGCTGCCAGGCCGCCATCAGGTCGCCGCGCACCACGGTGAGCAGGAGCAGCGCCATCAGGCCGAGCGCCAGCGACACCACCTGCACCACGGTGGCGCCGGGACGGCGCTGCAGCGAAGTCACGGCGAAACGCCAGGCCTGGTGCCTGAAGGCGCCGCGCATGCGGCGCAGCCCTTGCAGGCCGAGCCAGGCGACCAGCGCGAAGAAGGCGAAGCCGCCCAGGAAGCCGCCGGCGGTCACCAGCGCCAGGGTCGCGTCGCCCGCCTGCCACAAGAGCAGCAGGAAGAACACGCCGATGCCGAGGCCATAGGTCGCCAGCGCCGCCGGCTGCGGCGCGCCCTGCTCGCGCCGGATCACGCGGTTGTGCGGCACGTTGCGCAGCTGGAGGATCGGCGGCAGCGCAAAGCCCACCAGCAGCAGCATGCCGGTGGCCACGCCCTGCAGCGCGGGCAGCATCGATACCGGCGGCAGCGCGGTCTTGATCAGCGAAGCGATCATCTCGAGCAGCACGAAGTGGGCGCCGAAGCCGACCAGCACCCCGATCGCGCTGCCGAGCAGGCCGATGAATCCGAATTCGAGCAGGTACAGCACGGTGACCTGGTTCTGGGTCAGGCCCAGGCAGCGCAGCATGGCGCAGGCGTCCAGGTGACGCCCCATGAAGCGGCGCGCCGCCATCGCCACTGCCACCGCCGCCAGCATCGCCGACAACAGGCCCACCAGCGACAGGAACAGGCCGGCGCGGTCGAGCGTGGCGCGCATCTCGGGACGGCCGTTTTCCAGCGTCTCGATGCGCACGCCCTTGATATTGTTGTCGCGGATCTGGGCGCGTATCCACTGTTCGTAGTCGCGCACCGCGGCCATGTCGTTGGCGTCTTTTGACGCGACCATCAGGCGGAAGCTCACGCGCGCGAAGTCGTCGACCAGGCCCGTGGCCTGCAGGTCTTCCAGCGCCAGCATCACGCGCGGCGCGAAGTTGGCGAACGAGGCGCCCTTATCGGGCTCGGTCGCGATCAGCTGGGCGATGCGGAACTGGCTGTTGCCCAGGGTGAGCATGGCGCCGACTTCGGTGTGCAGCTGCGGCAGCAGGCCGGGATCGACCCAGACCGTGCCGCGCGCCGGCACCTCGCGCGTGGGCTGGCCTTGCGCGCCGCCGGCAGCGACCGGGTCGGTCGTGATGCTCACCTGGCCGCGCAGCGGATAGCCTGGCGAGACGGCCTTGATCGACGACAGCTGGGCCAGCGAGTCGTCGCCCTCGCCGGCTTGCGCCATGCTCGGGAAGGTGACGGTATCGGCCAGCACCAGGCCGCGCCTCTGCGCTTCGGCGCGCCATTCCTGGCGTACCGGATCGTCGGTGTTGACCAGCAGGTCGGCGCCGAGCAGCTGGTGGGCGTCGCGGTCCATGCCCGCCCGCATGCGGTCGATGAAGAAGCCGACCGAGGTCAAGGCCGCGACCGCGACGATCAGCGCCACCAGCAGGAAGCGCAGCTCACCGGCGCGCCAGTCGCGCGCCGTCATGCGAAGAGCCTGGACGAACATGGAGTCGATCCCCTCTATGAGTTATCAGTCAAGCGTTGGCGAAGAATTCGTCGACTTCGGCCAGGAAGGCGCGTTTGCGCTCCGGGTCGACGAAGGCGGCCTGGAAGCTGTTGCGCGCCAGCTGGCGTGCGTGGCTTTCATCGAGCGGCAGCGCGGCGAAGGCGGCGAAATAATTCTCGTTGACGTAGCCGCCGAAATAGGCCGGATCGTCCGAATTGACGGTCACCGCGAGATTCGCGTCGAGCAGGGTGCGCAGGTTGTGCGAACCCATTACGTCGAACACGCGCAGCTTGATATTCGACAGCGGACACACGGTCAATGCCATCTGTTCGCGCGCCAGGCGCTCGACCAGTCCAGGGCTTTCCAGGCTGCGCACGCCGTGGTCGATGCGCTCGACCTTGAGCACGTCGAGCGCGCTTTCGATATACGCCGGCGGGCCCTCTTCGCCCGCATGCGCCACCAGATGCAAGCCGAGCGAACGGGCGCGCTCGAACACGCGCGCGAATTTTTCGGGCGGGTGGCCGACCTCGGACGAATCGAGGCCGACGCCGATGAACTTGTCGCGATAGGGAAGCGACTGCTCCAGCGTGTCGATCGCCTCGTCTTCGGACAGGTGGCGCAGGAAGCACATGATCAGGCTGGCGCTGAGCGGCGCGTCCTGGCAGGCGCGCCAGATGCCGTTGACGACGGTCTCGAACGGTACGCCGCGCGCGGTATGCGTTTGCGGATCGAAGAAGATCTCGGCATGGCGGACGTTATCTGCATGGGCCCGCGCGAGATAGGCCGCGGTCATGTCGTAGAAATCCTGCTCCTTCAGCAGCACGCTGGCGCCGGCATAGTAAATATCGAGGAAGGATTGGAGATCGCTGAAAGCGTAGGCCTCGCGCAACGCTTCGACCGAGCTATAAGCGAGTTTGACGCCGTTTCTTTGCGCAAGCTCAAAAATCAGTTCTGGTTCGAGCGAGCCCTCGATGTGGATGTGCAGTTCTGCCTTGGGCATGTTCTGCAGCAGTTTGCGCAGGCGTTCGTCGAGCATGGTTTTCTCCAACAGGTACATCAGACAATATTCAAAAGTGCGGGCCGATCGGTCATGCCGACCGGGACCGACCGACAAGTGTAACGCATGCTGGCTTTCGCCTGCGCCGCAGCAAAAATTGTCCGGTTCGCCTCTATGGTTCGCCTCGACGACATGCACGATTCGCGTGCGCCGCGTGTTGAGCAGTTCGTGCACTATCGGCTCACAAGGGAAGAAAATGGAGGTGCCGCCGGCGCGTCGATCTTCTCGTTCCGACCGGCCTCGACGCCGTGTTCCGGTCCCGCCTTCCCAGGGCCGCCGCGACGCCTGCAAAAACCGACTTTCCATAGCTGAATCAAGTACTTGGTACTACGTCGCCAGCCCGCACGACACAGCTTTGACTTCGGAAACTAATAGGCACATAATAAATTTCATAAACGCAAAAAAGACGTTCTCCACAGCGAACAGACGAGGAGCGCGCGACAAAGATACCGGGGCCCCGGGCAGTTTCACCAACTGCTGTGACAGTGATTCGTTGTTGGCACATTAAAGGAACTTCAATGAGCATCTTTGAAAACTACGCGGCCCGATACGAGCGTACCCGGGAAGAAGAATACTCCCTCGCCGAATTTCTCCAGCTATGCAAGAAAGACCCGCTGACCTATGCCAGCGCACCTGAACGCATGCTGGCCGCGATCGGCGAACCGACCCTGGTCGATACCCGCCTCGATCCCCGCCTGTCGCGCATCTTCGCCAACAAGGTGATCAAGATCTATCCGGCCTTCCGCGAGTTCTACGGCATGGAAGAAGTGATCGAACAGGTGGTGTCCTATTTCCGCCATGCGGCGCAGGGGCTCGAAGAACGCAAGCAGATCCTGTATCTGCTCGGCCCGGTCGGCGGCGGTAAATCGTCGATCGCCGAAAAACTGAAAAGCCTGATGGAACTCGTGCCCTTTTATGCGATCAAGGGTTCGCCGGTGAACGAATCGCCGCTGGGCCTGTTCAGCGAAGAAGAAGACGGCACCATCCTCGAAGAAGACTACGGCATTGCGCGCCGCTACCTGCGCGCCATCCCGAGTCCGTGGGCCGTCAAGCGCCTGCATGAATACGGCGGCGACATCAATAAATTCCGTGTGGTGAAGCGCTATCCGTCGATTTTGAAACAGATCGCCATTTCCAAGACCGAACCGGGCGACGAAAACAACCAGGATATTTCTTCGCTGGTCGGCAAGGTCGATATCCGCAAGCTCGAAGACTTTCCACAAGACGATCCGGACGCCTACAGCTATTCCGGCGGCCTGTGCCTGGCGAACCAGGGCCTGATGGAGTTCGTCGAGATGTTCAAGGCGCCGATCAAGGTGCTGCATCCACTGCTCACGGCCACGCAAGAGGGCAACTACAAGGGCACCGAAGGCTTCGGCGCGATTCCCTTCGACGGCATCGTGCTGGCGCACTCGAACGAATCCGAATGGAAGACCTTCCGCAATAACCGCAATAACGAGGCATTCCTCGACCGCATCTATATCGTGAAAGTGCCGTATTGCCTGCGCGTGTCCGACGAAGTGCAGATCTACGACAAGTTGCTGCGTAATTCCTCGCTCGACAAGGCGCCGTGCGCGCCCGGCACCCTGCGCATGATGTCGCAATTCGCCGTACTGTCGCGCCTGAAGGATCCCGAGAACTCGAGCATCTTCTCCAAGATGCTGGTCTACGATGGCGACAACCTCAAGGACACCGATCCCAAGGCCAAATCGCTGCACGAATATGTCGACTATGCCGGCGTGGACGAAGGCATGAACGGCCTGTCGACCCGCTTCGCCTTCAAGATCCTGTCCAAGGTCTTCAACTTCGACAATACCGAGGTCGCGGCCAATCCGGTCCACCTGCTGTATGTGCTCGAACAGCAGATCGAGCGCGAGCAATTCCCGCCAGAGACAGAACAGCGCTATCTGTCGTATATCAAGGAACACCTGGCGCAGCGCTACGTCGATTTCATCGGCAAGGAGATCCAGACTGCCTACCTGGAAAGCTATTCCGAGTATGGCCAGAATATCTTCGACCGCTACGTGACCTTCGCCGACTTCTGGATCCAGGACCAGGAATTCCGCGATCCCGATACCGGCGAGAGCTTCGATCGCGAATCGTTGAATTCCGAGCTGGAAAAGATCGAGAAGCCGGCCGGCATCTCGAATCCCAAGGACTTCCGCAACGAGATCGTCAACTTCAGCCTCAGGGCGCGGGCCACCAATGCCGGCAAGAATCCGGCCTGGACCAGCTACGAGAAGTTCCGCAGCGTAATCGAGAAGAAGATGTTCTCGAATACCGAGGAACTTTTGCCGGTGATTTCCTTCAATGCAAAAGCGAGTGCCGAGGATGCGAACAAGCATGCCGACTTCGTCGCCCGCATGGTAGAGAAAGGCTATACACCAAAGCAGGTACGTCTGTTGTGCGAATGGTATCTGCGCGTGCGCAAATCGTCGTAATGGCAGCCCATGCGCGTTGCCGGCTGGCCGCAGGCCGCCACCGGCGATGTGCAAACGCTGCGCGTGCGCCGCACGCTCGTTCGCGCAGCGTATTAAGATAGAGGTGTCGCCGCCTGACGACGACACCAGAGCGCGAGCGGTAGATCGTGTGCCGACAGTTCCGCGCTTATATATGAGCAGGAGGCCTGTTTTGACTTACCTCATCGACCGTCGCTTGCAGGGCAAGAACAAGTCAGCGGTCAACCGCGAACGCTTCCTGCGCCGCTACAAGGCGCAGATCAAGGATGCGGTCGGCCGCGCGATCAAGGGCCGCTCGATCACCGACATCGAGAACGGCGAAAAGGTCACCATTCCCGTCAAGGACGTGAGTGAACCCCATTTCGGCCACGCCCATGGCGGCGTGTATGAAACCGTCAACCCCGGCAATACCGAATATCAAAAGGGCGACCAGTTCAATCGCCCACGCGGTGGCGCCGGCGGCGCCGGGCGCGGTCGCGCCGGCAATAGCGAACAGACCGTCGAAGACGACTTCATCTTCGAGCTGTCGCGCGAAGAATTCATGAATTATTTCTTCGAGGATCTTGAGCTGCCGAATATGGTCAAGACGCAGCTGAGCCAGACCATCGAATACAAGAACCAGCGCGCCGGCTACAACGTGTCCGGCACGCCGTCGAATATCCACGTGCTGCGCTCGCTGCGCGGGGCATTGGGACGCCGCATTGCCATCGGCGGCCCCGCGCGGCGCGAATTGGCGGATGCCGAAGAAGCGCTGCAGGCGCTGCTCGACGACGGCGCACCGTCGGATGATGAGGGGGTGATCGAACTGAAGGACCGCATCCACCACCTGCACATCCGCCTCAACGCCATTCCATTCATCGATCCGTTCGACCTGCGTTATGCAAACCGGATCAAGGTGCCCAAGCCCAGCACCCAGGCCGTGATGTTCTGCATCATGGACGTGTCGGGCTCGATGGACGAGACGCGCAAGGACACGGCCAAGCGCTTCTTTATCCTGCTCTATCTCTTCTTGAAGCGGGTCTACGAAAAAATCGACGTCGTGTTCATCCGCCACCATACGGCGGCGGCCGAGGTCGACGAGAACGAGTTCTTCCATTCACGCGAGTCGGGCGGCACGGTCGTGTCCTCGGCCCTGCACCTGCTGCAAAAAGTGATCACCGAGCGCTACGGCAGCGCCGACTGGAACGCCTATGTGGCGCAAGCCTCGGATGGCGACAACTGGGACAACGACTCGGTGCTGTGCAAGCAGATCCTCAGCAGCGCGATCATGCCGCGCGTGCAGTATTACACCTATGTCGAGATCACCGATGGCCCGCCGCAGAACCTGTGGGAACAATACTGCGACGTCGCCGCCCAGCACCGCAATTTCGCGATGCAAAAGATCGTGACCCCGGCCGACATCTACCCGGTATTCCGGGAACTGTTCAAGAAGCAGGCCAAATGACCTGCGGCTGAGGGACGCCACCTGCAGACAATAGCGAGGCGCATATGCCAAGAGATCCAAGCAATCCGCGCGCCCTGCCCGAACAGTCGGAGTGGACCTTCGACCTGATCGAGCAGGCGCACGAAGAAATCAAGCGGGTGGCCAAGCGCTATGGCCTGGACACCTATCCGAACCAGCTCGAGATCATCACCGCCGAGCAGATGATGGATGCCTATACCTCGGTAGGCATGCCGGTGTCGTATAACCACTGGTCGTTCGGCAAGCACTTCCTGAGCACCGAGAAAAGCTACCGCCGCGGCCAGATGGGCCTGGCCTACGAGATCGTCATCAACTCGAATCCCTGCATCGCCTACCTGATGGAAGAAAACAGCCTGACGATGCAGGCACTGGTGATTGCCCACGCCGCCTACGGCCACAACTCTTTCTTCAAGGGCAATTACCTGTTCCGCAGCTGGACCGATGCCGACGCCATCGTCGACTATATGGTGTTTGCCAAGAACTATATCGCCGAGTGCGAGCAGCGCTATGGCATCGACGCGGTCGAGGAGCTGCTCGATTCCTGCCACGCCCTGCAGAACTATGGTGTCGACCGCTACAAGCGGCCGGCCAAGCTGTCGGTGGCGCAAGAGGCGGCGCGCACCAAGGAGCGCGAAGAATACGCCCAATCCCAGGTCAATTCGATCTGGCGCACCCTGCCCCAGCGCGAAGAACAGGTGGCGGCCGATGCGCCCGCCCACCGCTTCCCACCTGAGCCCGAAGAAAACCTGCTGTATTTCATCGAGAAATACGCCCCGCTGCTCGAACCCTGGCAGCGCGAGCTGGTACGCATCACACGCAAGATCTCCCAGTATTTTTATCCGCAGCGCCAGACCCAGGTGATGAACGAGGGCTGGGCCACCTTCTGGCACTACACGATCCTGCAAGACCTGTATAAAGAGGGGATCGTCGGCGACGGCTTCATGCTCGAGTTCCTGCAAAGCCATACCAACGTGGTCTACCAGCCGCCCGCGAACAGCCCGTATTACAGCGGGATCAACCCGTATGCGCTCGGTTTCGCGATGATGACCGATATCCGCCGCATCTGTGAGAACCCGACCGATGAAGATAAAATCTGGTTCCCTGACATTGCCGGCAGCGACTGGCTCAAGACGCTCGACTTCGCGATGCGCAACTTCAAGGACGAAAGCTTCATCGCCCAATACCTGTCGCCCAAGTTGATCCGCGATTTCCATTTCTTCGCCGTGCTGGACGATGACCGCAGCGACAAGCTGACCATCTCCGCCATCCACGACGAGGCCGGCTACCGCTATGTGCGCCACAAGCTGGCCGAGCAATACAACCTGGGCAGCCGCGAGCCGAACATCCAGGTCTGGCAAGTCAATACGCGCGACGACCGCGCCCTCACCCTGCGCCACACGCAATACAACCGTCGCCCCCTGAATGGGCAGGCGCAAGAGGTGCTCAAGCACGTGGCGCGGCTATGGGGCTTCGACGTGCGGCTCGAGACGGCCGACCCGGCCGGCCACGTGGTCAGCTTCCTGGAGTGCCGGCGCGAGAAGCGCGGGCGCTGATTTCTCCCCCTGTATGCGTAGTGGACGCGGCCGCCACGGCCGCGGCGCATCGACGCGCTCGTAGCGGGGACTGCGTCGACGATGCGCAGGGCTGGCGGTGACGCCGCCGATGCTGCTTTTCTCCTCCCACTGCGAGGTACAAGCAGCTTGCCTTGCTTATGCATGTTCAATTACGCTCATACGGTATCGCCAACATACAGATTTCATGGTATGTTCGCGACATCACATGTTAGCGCTGTCACAACCAAGTCATGGCAATGTGGTGGTGAAGCGCCTAGCAACACTAAGTAATAAAGTTTGTCTCAGAAGGTGTGGAGGTGCGCAGCATTTGTTCCTTCCAAGATGAAGTAGTTATATAGCGCACGGTTGAGGCATCGCAAGCGGTATAACGGGTATCACTTTTATCTATACCTTGTGTGCGCTCGAGGCGGCTACCAGGGGGTGTCCGGCGCAGGCCGGCACATGATGAGGATTGGCTATTGTTTGCAAATTAACCAGTTTTCCTCATATGATATTTGCTGAGTTGTCGAATTAGCGTCATTAATTTGGTGAAATTAACATCCGCACTGATCTTCCACGCATGAGGAGAACTGCTACACAAAACTACAAATTTTCCGGCCTTCCGGACCCCGCAAAACGACTTCGCCAAGTTTGTATAGATGAGCTTGTTTGCCTGCATTTACAGGTAGTTAGCGCACCTTTCGGTGCCGTAAAAATGTATGTGCAAAAAAGAATTCGTAGGTATAATTCTTCGATGTCCCGGATGCGGCTCTAGGCTTTTGTCGTGTTTAGTGGGTTTGGTAGCAACAAAAAAGAGTTGGTATTGGAGAAATATGGCATGAATTTTTCGAATGAGAAGCAACCCGGGAAGAATCTCACAGGATTCATCGTTGTCCTCATCTTCCACATTCTCGTGGGATGGGCACTCGTGGCTGGCCTGGGCACCCGGATTGTCACCACGGTGACCGAAGCGGTGGAAACCAAGCTGATTGAAGAGACCGCACCGCCACCACCGCCGGAAACCCCGCCGCCGCCGCCGCCGCCAGAAATGAAAGCGCCGCCGCCGCCGTTCATCCCGCCGGTCGAAGTGCAAGTGCAGCAGCCGCCGCCACCGCAAAACACGATCGCTACCGCGACCAACACGCCGCCGCCAACCACCCAGCTGGCTCCGCCGGCGCCGCCCGCACCTCCGGCTCCGCCGGCACCGCCGGCACGTGGTCCTAGCCGCACCGAGGCAGTCGCTGACTTTAATACTTGCGCACGTCCGGAATATCCGCGTTCGTCGCAGCGCAATGAAGAAACCGGTACCACGACCCTGCAGTTCCTGATCGGTGTCGATGGTCGGGTGATCGAAGCCAAGCTGGCGAAGTCGAGTGGCTTCCGTGACTTGGACCGGGCCGCGCAATCGGCTCTGAGCAAATGCCGATTCAAGCCCGCCATGATTGATGGCAAGCCGGAACAGGCGTGGACAGCGGTGCAGTACGTCTGGACGCTGGAATAAAACCGAGGCAGAACACCGTCTCAAATTTTGATTGTCGTTGTCATTAGTTCAGCGAACTGTCTATTTAATATCTTTGGAGGAAGCATGTTTAAGAATACCCGTTTGTCCGCTTTCCTGGCGGCTGTCCTGTTGTCGGTTACTGCAGCATCGGCTCTGGTCTCGGCCCCGGCCTTCGCTCAAGAAACCCCGGCAGCCGACGCGGCTCCAGTGGCGACCGACGCAGCTGCACCAGCTGTCGATCCAGCTGCTGCTCCTGCTGACGCTGCTGCTCCGGCAGATGCTGGCGCGCCAGCCGCTGCTCCAGGTGGCGAGCAGACCGAAGAAGTCTACAACCCGTACGGCCTGCAAGCCATGTGGGAACACGGCGACTTCGTCAACAAGGGCACCCTGATCATCCTGTCGCTGATGTCGATCGGTTCGTGGTACATCATTATCACCAAGCTGATCGATCAGCAAAAAGTGATGCGTCAAGCTAAAGACATGCAAGCCAAGTTCTGGAAAGCACCGTCGATCGCTGCTGGTTCGGCTCAGCTGAAAGAAGGTTCGCCATTCCGCTTCATCGCTGAAACCGGCACCAAGGCTACCCAGCACCACGACGGCGCCCTGCTCGAGCAGATCGACCTGTCGACCTGGGTCACCATGCAGATCCAGCGCTCGGTCGACCGCGTCCAGTCGCGTCTGCAAGATGGCCTGTCGTTCCTGGCAACCGTCGGTTCGACCTCGCCGTTCATCGGTCTGTTCGGTACCGTCTGGGGCATCTACAACGCACTGACCGCCATCGGCATGTCGGGTAACGCCTCGATCGACAAGGTCGCAGGTCCAGTCGGTGAAGCACTGATCATGACCGCCTTCGGTCTGTTCGTTGCAGTTCCTGCCGTCCTGGGTTACAACTGGCTGGTGCGTCGTAACAAGACCGTGCTGGAAGAAGTCCGCTCGTTCTCGGCTGACGTGCACTCGGTGCTGATCTCGGGCGCAATGTCGACCTCGAACGCAGCTGCACAAGCTAAAAAGATTGGATAAATTATGTCGATGAGTGTCGGTTCCGATTCCGGCGAAGATGCACTGAATTCAGAGATCAACACGACGCCACTCGTTGACATCATGTTGGTTCTTCTGATCATCTTCCTGATCACGAGCCCGGTGGTTCTGAATCTGCAGAAAGTTACGCTGCCTGAAGAAGAGAACCAGGTCACCCTGTCCAAACCGGAAGACGTCAATATCACCGTCAATAAAGACGGTGAGATGTACTACAACCAGACTCACCTCGCGAACACGGACGAGCTGTTCAAGTTCCTCGCGGAGCAGTCGGTGAAAGTGCCGCAACCGGCGGTGAAAGTTCGTGGCGACCAAGAAACCCGCTACGAAGCAATCGGCCGGGTCATTTACACGGCACAACGTGCTGGTGTGCAGAAGGTTGGTTTCGTTATTCAGCCGCAATAAGCTGATAGCGCTGCACGCGGCGCCTGGTTGTCAAACCGGGCGCCGCAACCTTCTCCCCAACATTTGATAAGGACACACCATGAGTATGAACGTAGGTGGAGGCTCCGCAGCGGATGCGGATCCGGAACCGATGATGGAAATGAACATGACGCCGTTGATCGACGTCTTGCTCGTTCTCATCATCATGCTGATTATTACGATTCCGAAGCAAGATCACTCGGTTAATCTGAACATGCCAGTTGGTAACCCGCCGCCAAGCGATATCAAGCCTGTCGTGATCACGATCGACGTCGACTTCGACGGTACCATCCTCTGGGATGGCGAAGTCGTGCCGGATCGCGCTACGCTGGAAGCCAAGATGAACGCCGTTGCCGCCATCCCTGACCAGCCCGAAGTGCACCTGCGTCCGAATAAGCTGGTAGAGTACAAGGTTGTTGCCGGTGTCATGGCATCTGCCCAGCGTATTGGCGTCACCAAAATCGGCATGGTCGGTAACGAGCAGTTCCAGTAATCGTTCCATGTTTGACCAACACGGCAGGGCTATCCCTGCCGTGTCCATTTTGAAATAAGGATTTTTCAGATGATCAAGTTCCGTCTCGCTCACCTTAGCCTTGCAATGGCCGCTCTGGGCTTTACCGCGCTCACCCCGGTAATCGGCCTGTCTTCCGTCGTCGCGCAGGAAGCCATGCGCGCGGAGATTGGCAAACCGCTGCAGCAAGCCCAGGCCCAGATGAAACAGGGCAAGCACAAAGACGCACTGGCCACCCTGCGCGGACTGGACAAAGTAAGCAACAAGACCGCCAATGAAAGCTACCTGATCGAGCGCGTGCGCGCCGGGGCAGCCTCGTCGGCCGGCGATTACGACACCGCCGCCAAATCCTTCGAAGCCCTGCTCGCATCTGGCAAGCTGAGCGCCAATGAGCGTTCGCAATTCGCCGAAGGCCTGGTGGGCATCTATATGCGCGCTGGCGACCTGAACAAAGCCAACAGCACCATCCAGTCCCTGCTCAAGCAGAAGGAAGATCCAAAGCTGCGCGCTTACCTGCTGCAGAACTATTACAAGCAAGGTAATACCGCCGCCCTCGAGCAAGAACTGCGTACCGTCGAGAAAAGCGGCCGCCTGAGCGAAGACCAGCTGGGCATGCTGGCCAATATCCAGCTGAAAAAGAACGATACCGCCGGCTACGTGCGCACCATCGAGAAGCTGGCCACCAGCTATCCGAAGGCCCAGTACTGGACCGACCTGCTGAACCGTGTCCAGCGCCAGAAAGGCTACTCGCAGCGCCTGAACGTCGACGTGTACCGCCTGAAGCTGGCCAATAACCTGCTCAAGAAGCCGAGCGAGTACATGGAAATGGCCCAGCTGGTGCTGCAGGCGAAAGCCCCGGCCGAAGCGCTCAAGATCATCGACAAGGGCTACAAGGCCGGCGCCCTGGGCACCGGCACCGACGCCGCGCGTCACCAGCGCCTGAAGGAACTGGCAGAGAAGAACCTGGCAGAGCAAAACAAGAACTTTGCGACGCTGGAAGCCGAGCACACCGCCGTCAAGGACAACGACTCGCTGGTGGGCCTGGGTTACGCGCTGGTGCAGGCTGGCCAGGCCGACAAGGGCCTCAAGATGATGGAAGCCGCGATCAAGGCCGGTGGTCTGAAGAACGCCGAAGACGCCAAGCTGCGCCTGGGCGAAGCCTATGCAGCGGCCGGCAAGAAGCAGCAAGCCATCGCCACGCTCAAGACCGTGGGCGGCAAGGACGGCACCGCCGAACTGGCCCGCTACTGGATCATGGCGATCAACAATCCGCTGAGCTGATCGTTCCGAGATCGGTTTCATGAACGCCGCCTTCGGGCGGCGTTTTTATTGGAGAGTAGGGTTGGCGGCTTCGCCGCCGACGCGGTGTTTGTTATCGGTGCCGATCTCGTACCGAATGACTTGGCTGCCAACTACCACCGCGTCGGCGGCATAGCGCGGGGCCGCCGAGGCCAACCCTACCTCGGTGCAACAATCGCTTTACCGTATAATCAGGGTTTCGGCGCCGCACCAACGTAGCGCGGCGCGCAACCGGACCCAGATTTGATGAAGGTATTTCGCGGACTTCCCAACGACAGGGCGCGCGCGCCGTGCGCGCTCACGATCGGCAATTTCGACGGCGTCCATCGCGGCCACCAGGCCCTGCTGGCCCACGTGCGCAGCGCCGCAGCGGCACTCGGCCTGGAAGCGGCCGTGATGACGTTCGAGCCTCACCCGCGCGAATACTTCGCCCACAAATCGGGCGACCTGTCCCGCGCCCCGGCCCGTATCGCCAACCTGCGCGACAAGCTCGAGGATCTCGACCACGCCGGCATCGACCGCGTCATCGTCGAACACTTCAACGAACAATTCGCCGCCATGTCGCCGCGCGACTTCATCGAGCGCGTGCTGGTCGACGGCCTGCACGTCAAATGGCTGATGGTCGGCGACGATTTCCGCTTCGGCGCGCGGCGCCTGGGCGATATCGCGATGCTGGTCGAGGCCGGCCGCGAATTCGGCTTCGAGGTCCAGACCCTGGACGCCGTCATGCTGGGCGACCAGCGCATCTCGTCCTCGGCCGTGCGCGCCGCCCTGCTCGAAGGCGATTTCGTCCGAACCGGTGAATTGCTCGGCCATCCGTATGCGATGTCGGGCCACGTGATCCATGGCCAGAAGCTGGGCCGCACGCTGGGCTTTCCGACCATGAACCTGCGGGTCGCCCACCGCCCTGCCCTGTCCGGCATCTTCGTGGTGCAGGTACACGGCCTGGCCGACGCGCCGCTGCCGGCCGTGGCCAGCCTGGGCGTGCGTCCGACTGTCGAGGATGCCGGTCGCATGCTGCTCGAAGTCCACGTCTTCGACTATGCCCAGCAGTGCTACGGCAAGCTGGTGCGTGTGGAATTCCTGGCCAAGCTGCGCGATGAAGAAAAATACGACGACCTGGCTACGCTCACCGCCGCGATCGACAATGACGCGGCGCAGGCGCGCGCCTTCTTCGCCCACCGCAATAGCGCGCTGACGGCGACCGACCGAATTTGAGCGCGCTTCCCGGCCGCCATGACGCACCGGAAGCGCCTCACCCAACTCTGCCGCGGTGCGCTGCGCCGTGCACAAGAACACTTACCAGAAGAAGCTTATGTCCGATACAAAACAGAACAACGGTCCCAAGGGCCCGAAAAAGCCTGAAAGCAAATACCCGGTCAATATGACCGACACCCCATTCCCGATGCGGGGCGACCTCGCCAAGCGTGAACCGGGCTGGGTCAAGCAATGGCAGGATAAAAAACTCTACGAGCGCGTGCGCAAGGCCGCCGCCGGCCGTCCGAAATTCATCCTGCACGACGGTCCACCGTACGCCAACGGCGACATCCACCTGGGTCACGCCGTCAACAAGATCCTCAAAGACATGGTCATCAAGTCGCGCACGATCGCCGGCTTCGACGCCCCGTACGTGCCGGGCTGGGATTGCCACGGCATGCCGATCGAGATCCAGATCGAAAAACTGTATGGCAAGAACTTGCCGACCGCCGAAGTGCTGCAAAAGGCACGTGCCTATGCGCTCGAGCAGATCGACCGCCAGCGCGCCGGCTTCATCCGCCTGGGCGTGCTGGGCGAGTGGGACAACCCCTATATGACCATGGCCTACAGCAATGAAGCCGACGAGCTGCGCGCGCTCGGCACCCTGCTCGAAAAAGGTTATGTGTATCGCGGCCTGAAACCGGTCAACTGGTGCTTCGACTGCGGTTCGGCGCTGGCCGAGGCCGAAGTCGAATACCAGGACAAGCGCGACCCGGCAATCGACGTCGGCTTCCCCTTCCACGAACACGACAAGATCGCCGCCGCCTTCGGCCTGGACCGGCTGCCGACGGACAAGGGCTTCATCGTGATCTGGACCACGACCCCGTGGACCATCCCGTCGAACCAGGCCCTGAACGTGGGCCCGGAAGTGGCCTACTCGCTGGTGCAGGTCGAACGCGACGGCCAGCCGCAACTCCTGATCCTGGGCTCGGAACTGGTTGAATCGGTCCTGCAGCGCTACAAGCTGGAAGGCACGGTCATCGCCACCACGGTCGGCGACAAACTCGGCGGCCTGAAATTCAGGCATCCGCTGCATGCGCAGGACGCCTTCTACGATCGCTTGTCGCCGGTCTACCTGGCCGACTACGTCACCGTCGACAGCGGTACCGGCGTGGTCCACTCGGCCCCGGCCTACGGCCTGGAAGACTTCCAGTCGTGCAAGGCGCATGGCATGCAGGACGACGACATCCTGAAACCCGTGATGGGCGACGGCCGCTTCGCCTCGACCCTGCCGCTGTTCGGCGGCATGACGATCTGGGAAGCGAGCAAACCGATCTGCGCCGCGCTGACCGACGCCGAGGCCCTGTTCGAACTGAAGATGTTCGATCACAGCTATATGCACTGCTGGCGGCATAAGACCCCGATCGTCTACCGCGCCACCAGCCAGTGGTTCGCCGGCATGGACGTCGTGCCGAAGGATGGCGGCGCCACCCTGCGCCAGACCGCGCTGGCGGGTATCGAGAAAACGGAATTCTTCCCGGACTGGGGCCAGGCGCGCCTGCACGGCATGATCGAGAACCGTCCGGACTGGACCCTGTCGCGCCAGCGCCAGTGGGGCGTGCCGATGGCCTTCTTCATCCACAAGGAAAGCGGCGAGCTGCATCCGCGCACCCCCGAACTGCTGGAGCAGGTCGCCACGCTGATCGAAGCGGGCGGCATCGACGCCTGGCACAATCTGGACCCGGCCACCCTGCTGGGCGAGGATGCCGCGACCTATGAAAAGAACAAGGACACGCTGGACGTCTGGTTCGATTCGGGCAGCACCCACCAGACCGTGCTGCGCGGCTCGCACAAGGAGCAGTCGAGCTTCCCGGCCGACCTGTACCTGGAAGGCTCGGACCAGCACCGCGGCTGGTTCCACTCGTCGCTGCTGACCTCCTCGATGCTGAACGGGACGCCGCCGTACAAGGCGCTGCTGACCCACGGCTTCACCGTCGACGAGAACGGCAAGAAGATGTCCAAGTCACTCGGCAACACGATGGCGCCGCAAAAGATCTCGGATACGCTCGGCGCCGACATCCTGCGCCTGTGGGTGGCCTCGACCGACTACACGGGCGAATTGTCGATCGGAGAAGAGATCCTCAAGCGCGTGACCGAATCGTACCGCCGCATCCGCAACACGCTGCGCTTCCTGCTGGCGAACACCTCGGACTTCGACCCGGCGCAGCACGCCGTGCCGATGGCCGAACTGCTCGAGATCGACCGCTATGCGATCGCCTCGATGGCCCAGCTGCAGAAGGACGTAGCGAGCCACTTCGAGCGCTACGAGTTCCATCCGGTCGTGTCGCGCCTGCAGAACTACTGCTCGGAAGACCTGGGCGGCTTCTACCTCGACATCCTGAAGGACCGCCTGTACACCACGGGCGTGGAATCGCAGGCGCGCCGCTCGGCCCAGACCGCGCTGTGGCACATCGCCCACTCGCTGCTGCGCGTGATGGCGCCGATCCTGTCGTTCACCGCCGAGGAAGCATGGGCCGTGTTCGCCGGCCAGCAGAAATTCGCCGACAGCGACGAGACCATCTTCACCCAGACCTTGTGGACTTTCCCCGAGCTCGAAGATGGCGAGGCCTTGCTGGCGAAATATGCGCTGCTGCGCCAGGTCCGCCTCGACGTGACCAAGGAGCTCGAAGAAGTCCGTACCTCGGGCGCGATCGGCTCTTCGCTGCAGGCGGAACTGGCGATCAAGGCGTCGGGCGACAAATACCGCGCGCTCGCCAGCCTGGACGATGACCTCAAGTTCGTGTTCATCACCTCGCAGGCCACCGTCGCTGAAGTCGCCGCCGAAGCCGACGAAAGCGTGACCGTGGCACCTTCGACTGCCGAGAAGTGCGAGCGCTGCTGGCACTACCGCCGCGACGTCGGCCACGACCACGCGCATCCGACCTTGTGCGGCCGCTGCACGAGCAACCTGTTCGGCGCCGGCGAAGCGCGCCGTTTCGCTTGAGTCCCAAGGGTTGAACGACCCGCGGGTTTAGCCGCCATGCCGCGCCAAGCGCGGCATGGCGCGTACCGACACCACACACCATGGCAACCAAAAAGAAATCCGCTGTACCAGGTCCGAAACTCGTCACCCGCAGTACCGGCGCGAGCCTGTTTCCCTGGATCGGCCTGGCGCTGATCATCGTCCTGCTCGACCAGGTCACCAAGATCACCGTCGAACGCACTTTCGCGTATGCCGAAACGCTGCCGATCACCGGCTTCTTCAACCTGATCAAGGTATACAACCCGGGCGCGGCGTTCAGCTTCCTGGGCGACGCCGGCGGCTGGCAGCGCTGGCTGTTCCTGGGGATCGCCATCGGCGCCGTGGTATTTTGCATCTACATGATGTCCAAGAACGCGAGCCAGCGCCTGTTCTGCTTTGCGCTGTCGCTGATCATGGCGGGCGCGATCGGCAACGGCATCGACCGCGTGGTGCACGGCCACGTGATCGACTTCCTCGATTTCTACTGGACCGGCATCGGCCACTTCCCGGCCTTTAATATCGCCGACATCGGCATCTCGGTGGGCGCCGTGCTGTTCGTGCTGGACGAACTGCGGCGCGTGAACAAGTCTTAACCGCACGTCGTAAGGAGAACCATCATGGAGCTGAAAGGCAAGCGGATCGTCCTTGGCCTGACCGGCGGCGTGGCCTGCTACAAGGCGGCGGAACTGTGCCGCGCCCTGGTCAAGCAGGGCGCCAGCGTGCAGGTCGTCATGACCGAAGCGGCCACGCACTTCATTGGCGCGGTCACCATGCAGGCGCTGTCGGGCCAACCGGTCTACCTGGACCAGTGGGACGCGCGCATGGCCAACAATATGGCCCACATCGACCTGACCCGTCACGCCGACGCAATCCTGATTGCCCCCTGCTCGGCCGACTTCATGCGCAAGCTGGCGCACGGCGCCGCCGACGACCTGTTGTCGACCCTGTGCGTGGCGCGTCCGCGCCATGTGCCGCTGCACGTGGCGCCGGCGATGAACGTCGAGATGTGGGAAAACCCGGCCACGCGGCGCAATGTGGCGCAGCTGGTTGAAGACGGCATTTGCCTGTTCGGTCCGGGCTGCGGCTCGCAGGCCTGCGGCGAGACGGGCCTGGGCCGCATGCTCGAAGCCGAGGAACTGGTGGAAGAACTGCTTGCCTCCTTCCAGCACAAGGTGCTGGCCGGACGGCGCGTGCTGATCACGGCCGGCCCGACCTTCGAGCCGATCGATCCGGTGCGCGGCATCACCAATCTGTCGTCGGGCAAGATGGGCTATGCGCTGGCGCGCGCGGCGCGCGAGGCGGGCGCCGAAGTGACCCTGGTCTCGGGCCCGGTGTCGCTGCCCACGCCGCATGGCGTGCGCCGCATCGATGTGCTCACCGCGCAGCAGATGCACGACGCCGTGATGGCCGGCGTGGAAGGCCAGCACGTGTTCATCGGTGTGGCTGCGGTGGCCGACTGGCGGGTGGCCAATGCCAGCGACCAGAAGATCAAGAAGACGGCGGACGGCGCCCCGCCGCAGCTCGAATTCGCGCAGAACGCCGATATCCTGGCGTCCGTCGCCGCCACCGTCACGCTGTCCGGCTGGCCGTATTGCGTGGGGTTCGCGGCCGAATCCGAGCAGCTGGAACAGTACGGCGCCGCGAAACGCGAAAAGAAAGGCATCCCCCTGTTGGTGGGCAATATCGGCCACCAGACTTTCGGGCAGGATGACAATACCGTGATCCTGTTCGACGAGAGCGGCCACACGGTGCTCGAGCGGGCCGACAAGCTCACCCTGGCGCGCCAGCTGGTATCCGAGATCGCCAAGCGCATCGAGCAGCGCTCGCTGCTTACCTAAACACATGACAAGTATCAGATGAAGAATATCGACCTCAAGATCCTCGACCCGCGCATGAAAGAAGCACTGCCGGCCTACGGCACGCCGGGCAGCGCGGGTCTCGACCTGCGCGCCTGCCTCGATGCGCCGCTCACCATCGAACCTGGCCAGACGGTGCTGGTGCCGACCGGCCTGGCCATCCACATCGGCGATCCGGGCTATGCCGCGATGATCCTGCCGCGCAGTGGGCTCGGCCATAAGAACGGCATCGTTCTTGGCAATCTGGTAGGCTTGATCGACTCCGATTACCAGGGCCAGTTGATGGTCTCCACCTGGAATCGCAGCGCCACCACCTTCGTACTGCAGCCGATGGACCGCCTGGCGCAGCTGATCGTGGTGCCGGTACTGCAGGTTGGCTTCAACGTGGTGGACGAGTTCGCATCGAGCGACCGTGGCGCCGGAGGCTTCGGAAGCACCGGCAAACAATAACAACACGTGAGGAGGACCATGATCCCAATGCACTGTCTTCAACGCTTCAAGTCCGCTGCCCTGGTCGCAGCCACCGCGGCCCTGCTCGCGGCCTGCAGCACGCCAGGGCCCATGCAATCGTCGACCACGCCTGGCGTCATCCCCGACCAGGCGCCGGGCAAACCCCAGGTCACGCCGCAGATGGCGGCCGCCGCCGACACGCTCACCCGCATGGCGACCCAGCACGACCGCCTGTACCGGATCGCGGCCCCCCTCCTGATCGACAACGCCGAGTTGTGCACCAAGCATGCGCGCAACCTGCTCGGCTTCACGGCCAAGAACCGCCACACCTATCCCGGCCAGTACAACGAGGCAGCCTGGGTGGTGCTCGGCATGGGCGAGCGCCTGCAGGTGACCAACGTCCTCAATGGCAGCGGCGCGGCCAAGGCCGGCCTGCGCCAGGGCGACCGCCTGCTGGCGGCCGCCGGCACGCAACTGGCAGAAGGCCCTAACGCCCTGTCGCAGGCCGGCGCGGTATTCGGCCCGATCATGTCGAAGCAGGCCACCCTGCCGCTGTCGATCGAGCGCAATGGCAACGGGCGCGACCTGACCATCCCGGTCACCCGCGCCTGTGCCTTCGCCATCGAACTGGGCAACGCCGACAACATCAACGCCTACGCCGACGGTTCGCGCGTGATGGTCACCCGCGGCATGCTGGGCTTTGCCCAGAACGACGATGAACTGGCCTACGTGGTCGCGCGCACCATGGCCCACAATATGCTGGGCCACGCGGCTACCCAGCGCAATGCGGCCACCATCGGCAGCATCATCGACAACCTCACCGCGATCACGCCCGATACCTCGATGCTGATCGGCAGCGGCGGCATCAAGGCCATGCCGGTGGCCGACGACGTGGCGGCCGATCGCCTGGCAATCTACCTGCTGGCGCGCGCCGGCTACCGCATCGAAGGGGCGTCCGCCTTCTGGAAGCGGCTGGCCGCCACCTACCCGGCGCGCATCCTCAACGGCTACACGGCCAACCACCCGTCGACCACGCAACGCATCGCGGCGATCGACAAGGCAGTGGCCGAGGTCAAGGGCAAAAAGAGCGGCAAGAAGCCGCTGGTGCCGTAAGCGCTGCCCCGGCGTGCGCGGCCCCGGCGCCGCGCACGCCGGGTCCGACGCCCTGCCCGCTTTTTTTGTATGATTGTCCATCTTGTACCTGAACCGCATAAGGCGGCCACGACACCATGGACAGCATCGACCTCGACGTACTGAAGACCTGCGCCGCCTGGCTTGCCGGCGGCCAGCGCTGCCAGCTGGTCACGGTGATCAAGACCTGGGGCTCGAGCCCGCGCCCGGTCGGCGCCACCCTCGCCATCTGCGAAGACGGGCAAGTGGTCGGCTCGGTATCGGGCGGCTGCATCGAGGACGATCTGATCGCCCGCGTGCGCGACAACGGCATCGAACTCTCCCTCCCCGAGATCATCAGCTACGGCATCAGCGCCGACGAGGCGCACCGCTTCGGCCTGCCCTGCGGCGGCACCATCGAACTGGCGATCGAGCCGCTGTCGAGCGAGAGCCGCATTCCCGAACTGCTGGCGCGCCTCGATGGCGGTGAACTGGTCGAGCGCCGCGTGCAGCTGGCCACGGGCGCGGTCAGCCTCGAGCCGGCGCCGGCCAGCGCCATCCAGCGCATCGAGGATGGCGTGCTGCACACCCTGCACGGCCCGCGCTGGCGCCTGTACATCATCGGCGCCGGCCCGCTGTCGCGCTTCCTGGCCCAGATCGCGGCCGGCATGGATTACCGGGTCACCGTGTGCGACCCGCGCGAGGAATACCGCAGCGGCTTTTCGATTCCCGGCGTGAGCCTGGTGCACGCCATGCCCGACGACCTGGTGATCGATGCCAAGCTCGATGCGCGCAGCGCCGTGGTGGCGCTGACCCACGATCCCAAGCTGGACGACCTGGCGCTGATGGAAGCGCTCAAGTCCGACGCCTTCTACGTCGGCGCCATCGGCTCGCGCGCCAACAACGCCAAGCGGCGCGAGCGCCTCAAACTGTTCGACCTGACCGAAGCCGAACTGGCGCGCCTGCACGGCCCGATCGGCATCTACATCGGCAGCAAGACCCCGGCCGAGATCGCGATCTCGATCATGGCCGAGATGACGGCCGTGAAGAACGCGGTGCCGCAGACGATGCTGGTGCCGCATGCCGAGGCGCTGACCTTGGCCAGCGCTGCCTGACCGATTCAAAAGCAAGGACCGGCGAGCAGGAAACTGCCAGCCCTGCCACAATGGCCTGTTACCTGACAGGCCATTTTTTTTACCGATGAACACCGCGAACATGCTGCGCCTGGTGGCGCTGGCCGCCATCTGGGGCGGCTCCTTCCTCTTCATGCGCATCGCCGCGCCCGTACTGGGGCCGGCGGTGCTGATCGAGTACCGGCTCGCCTTCGCGGCGCTGTTCCTGGCGCTGGTGGGCTGGGTGCTGGCCCGGCGCGGCCAGGGCGCGCCGCTCGGCGTGCGGCGCCACTGGAAGCACTACCTGATGCTCGGCGTGTTCAATTCCGCGCTGCCCTTCCTGCTGTTCGCGTTTGCCGCGCGCACCTTGTCGGCATCGGTACTGGCAGTGCTGAACGCCACCGCGCCGCTGTGGGGCGCGCTGGTGGGGGCCGTGTGGGCGCGCCAGCCGGTATCCAGGCGCGGCGCGCTCGGGCTGCTGCTCGGCGCCGGCGGCGTGGCCCTGCTGGTGGGCTTCGACCACGTGATCGAACGCTCGGGCGCCGGCCTGGCGGTATGCGCGACCTTGACCGCGGCCCTCAGCTACAGCATCGCCAGCCAGTACGCGAAATCCGCGCCCAGCGTGGCGCCCTTCGCCAATGCCCACGGTTCGATGTGGGCCGGCGCCATCGTGGTGCTGCCCCTGGTGCCCTTCATGCCGGCGCCGGGCCAGCCGACGATGGGCATCATGGCGGCCGTGCTGGCCCTGGGCGTGGTCTGCAGCGGCATCGCCTACATCATCTACTTCAAGCTGATCGAGCAGGTCGGCACCACCTCGGCGCTGACCGTGACCTTCCTGAGCCCCATCTTCGGCATCCTGTGGGGCGCGCTGTTCCTGCACGAGACCATCGGCTGGCACACGATTGTCGGATCGGCGATCGTCTTGCTCGGCACATCCCTGGTCACCGGTTTCAAGCCGCGCTTCCTGGGCGCCGCGGCTGGAGCGGGCAAGTGAAAGCGGTGACGCACGACCTCGCTCTTGACCTTGCGCTGCCGCCGGGCTACCGCGTCGCCGACCTTATCGCCTTCCATGGCCGCGATGTAGAAGGCGTGGCCGAACAGGTCGCCCCCGACGGCCTGCGCAAGGGCGTGCTGCTCGATGGCGTGCCGACCCTGCTCGACATCCGCTTCGACGGCCAGCTGGCGCGCTGCCGCATCGCCTTCGATGCGCCGGCCAGCGACAATCTGCAAGCAATGGCCCGGGACGCGCTATTGAACGTGCTGGGCCTGCGCATCGACCCGGCCGCCTTCGCCGCCTTCGCGCAGGACGATCCCGTGCTTGGCCCGCTGCTCGCGCGCCAGCCGGGCCTGCGCATCGTGCAATCGGCCACCGTGTTCGAAGCCCTGACCTGGGCAATCATCGGCCAGCAGATCAACCTGACCTTTGCGATCGCGCTGCGCCGCACGCTGATCCAGCTGGCGGGCCGCCCGCATGCGAGCGGTCTGCTGTGCTATCCGGAAGCGCCGGACGTCGCCCGCCTTGCTTTGGAGGACCTAACCAGCCGCAAGTTCTCGACCGCCAAGGCCGAGACCGTGCTGCGCGTGGCGCGCATGGCGGTCGATGGCAGCCTGTCGCTCGCGCGCGAACGCGACGCCGCCCTGGTCAGCCAGGAACTATTGGCGATCAAGGGCATCGGTCCCTGGACCGTCAATTACGTGTTGTTGCGCGGCTATGGCTACCCGGATTGCTCGCTGGAAGGCGACGTCGCGGTGCGCGCCGCCCTGCACAAGCTGACGGGCAGCGCCCAGCGGCCGACCCTGCTCGAAGCCCAGCGCCTGCTGGAACGCTACGCGCCGCATCGGACCATGGCTGCCGCCTACCTGTGGGCCAGCCTGAGCGATAAGTAGGGTGGACAGAGACGCCGGGTCGGCTCACTGGACAAAGTAACGGCGCAACAGGTCAGTTCCAGCGCGGCAAGCCATCGAACTGCTGCGCCCCTTCGCCCGAAAACCGGATCAGTTCGGCCAGCGGCACCGTGGCCAGGTTATCGCAGCCATAATGCCCGCCCAGCGCGCTGGGAATCTTGAGGCAGTATTTGCGGCCTTCGGTCAGCGGCCCCAGCGCGGCCTCGGCCAGGCGCACCGCCTCGGGCATATACCAGTCGTTGAGAAAGTCTTGATTGTAGGCAAGCGCATCGAGCGCGGCGCGGCTGCGGGCCAGCGGTTCGCACACCAGTTCTTGCGGACGCAGGCACCAGAAATGGTCGTCCTCGTCGCGGATGATGAGGTTGCCGAAAGCATTGGCGCCGAGTACTTCGACGGCGCTCATGCCGACCCAGCCCCAGGCCTCGTTGATGTCGTCTACATCGATCATGGTCTTCGTCCCTGAATGTCGCCATGGCGCATGCGCGCGGCGGCTCACTGGGTTGGACCGGGCGGGCTTGTGTGCATTGCACCAGAGGCGAGCGGGTTTGACCTGCGTCGAGGCCGTTAAGACAGGGAAAGGGACGCTCGAGAAGCGGCTTGAGAAACGGAAAAGCCGCTGACTCTTGCGAATCAGCGGCTTCGAATCTGGTTGCGGGGACAGGATTTGAACCTGTGACCTTCGGGTTATGAGCCCGACGAGCTGCCAGACTGCTCCACCCCGCGTCTGATGAAATGAATTATACGCCCATTCCCCTCATTAGGCAAATGCAATACGGCGGCCATGTGCGATTGCAACACGATATAAGGCATGGTTGTCGTCAAAATGTACGCCTGCGTGGCACCCCAGCCCTGCCCTGCCATCCCCACATTCGGTGTAAAGTAATGGCAATACCAATTCGTCACACGACCATGAAATTCTGCTCCGAGTGCGCCCACCCTGTCCTGCTGGCCATCCCCGAAGGCGACAACCGGCCGCGCTACGTCTGCACCCATTGCCACACGATCCATTACCAGAACCCGAAGCTCGTCGTCGGTTCCATCCCGGTGTGGGAGCGCGACGGCCAGCTCCAGGTCTTGCTGTGCAAGCGCGCGATCGAGCCGCGCTACGGCTACTGGACCTTGCCGGCCGGCTTCATGGAAAACGAGGAGACCACCGAGCAGGCGGCCGCGCGCGAGACCGAAGAAGAAGCCGGCGCCAATGTCGAACTCGGCCCCTTGTTCACCCTGCTCAACGTGGCCCATGTGCACCAGGTCCACCTGTTCTACCGGGCGCGCCTGCTCGACCTCGACTATGCGGCAGGCATCGAAAGTCTCGACGTGCAGATGTTTACCGAAGACCAGATTCCCTGGGACGAACTGGCCTTCCCCACCATCCGCACCACGCTTGAACTGTTCTTCGCCGACCGGATCAAAGTGCGCGAGGGCGGCAGCTTCGGCTTTCACAGCCGCGACATCCATCGCCCGATGATCGCCCCACGCGAACCGGACTGACATGATTCCCTGGCTCGAGACCGATACGCCGTTTCCCGACGTATCGAAGGCATTGACGGCCGAAGCGCCCGGCCTGCTCGCGGCCGGCGCCGATCTTTCGCCGCCGCGCCTGCTGCAAGCCTACCGCAACGGCATCTTCCCCTGGTTTTCCGAAGGCCAGCCCATCCTGTGGTGGAGCACCGATCCGCGCATGGTCCTGTACACGGCCGACTTCAAGGTCAGCGACAGCCTGGCCAAGACCCTGCGCAAGGTCGAGCGCAGCCGCCAGGGCGGTGGACGATGGGATGTGCGCTTCGACAGCGCCTTCGGCGATGTGATGCGGGCCTGCGCCGCGCCGCGCCGCGACGGCCCCGGCACCTGGATTTCAGGCGAGATCATCGACGGCTACAGCGGCCTGCACGCGCTCGGCTACGCCCACTCGTCCGAAGTCTGGCTCGACGGCGAACTGGTCGGCGGCGCCTATGGTGTCTGCATCGGCCGCATGTTCTACGGCGAATCGATGTTCGCGCGCGTGTCCGACGCCTCCAAGGTGGCGCTGGCCTACCTGGTGGCCTTCTTGCGCCAGAACGGCGTGGGGATGGTCGACTGCCAGCAGGAGACCGGCCACCTGGCCTCGCTCGGCGCGGCGCCGATCCCGCGCAGCCGCTTCCTGGAACACCTGCGCGCAGCCATCGGCGAGCCGCCGATCGACACCTGGCAGGTCGCGCCGCCGCTCGCCAGGCCCAGCCAGGCGCCGGCGACACCGTTGGATGGCTAACGGTGGCGCCGACGGGTTTTCGCTAGAATAGGTCCATTCCACGTCGTCTCGAGAGTTTTTGCATGACGCACCTACACGACCTGCCATTTGCGACGCTGCAGTTCTACACGACGGCGCCCTATCCTTGCAGCTATCTCGACGCGCGCCAGGCGCGCTCGCAGGTCGCCACGCCGTCGCACCTGATCAATGCCGACGTGTATTCAGAGCTGGTCAAGAACGGTTTCAGGCGCAGCGGCATCTTCACCTATCGCCCCTACTGCGATGGCTGCCAGGCCTGCATCCCGGTGCGCGTCAAGTGCGAGGACTTCACCCCCAACCGCACCCAGCGCCGCGCCTGGAAACGCCACGGCGACCTGGTCGCGATGGTGGCCAACCTGGCCTTCTCCGACGAGCACTACGCGCTCTACCTGCGCTACCAGACCACGCGCCACGTCGGCGGCGGCATGGACCAGGACAGCCGCGACCAGTATGCCCAGTTCCTGCTGCAGAGCCGGGTCAACACGCGCCTGGTCGAGTTCCGCGAGCCCGACGGCACCCTGCGCATGGTGTCGATCATCGACGTCCTGTCCGACGGCCTGTCGTCGGTCTACACCTTCTTCGATCCCGACGTCGAGAACGCCTCGTACGGCACCTACAACATCCTGTGGCAGGTGAACCAGGCCCACGAGCTGGGGCTGTCCTATGTCTACCTCGGCTACTGGATCGAACAGAGCCCCAAGATGGCCTACAAGATCAACTTCCGCCCGCTCGAAGCGCGCATCGACGGCGAATGGGGCGTCCTGCAGCGCTGAATCCGCCTGGCGGCGTGATACAAGTGCTAACAAAGTCATCGACACTCGAATACGTGTCCTGGGGTCACGTCAAGTTAAAATGATGGGGAGATCCTTATTGAGCCCCCCATGCCTGACAAATTCCTGTACACCCTCGTTCGTCCCGCACTGTTCTCGCTCGATGCAGAGGCAGCCCACAACCTGACCCTGCCCATGCTGCGCCGCGCAGCCGCGCTCGGCCTGACGGGCGCGTTCAGGAAGCCCTTGCCCGACCCGCGCACGGTCATGGGCATCACCTTCCCGAACCCGGTCGGCCTGGCCGCCGGCCTCGACAAGGATGGCGCCTATATCGACGGGCTGGCCGCGCTCGGCTTCGGCTCGATCGAGATCGGCACCGTCACCCCGCGCGGCCAGGCCGGCAACCCCAAGCCGCGCATGTTCCGCCTGCCGCGCGCCAAGGGCATCATCAACCGCATGGGCTTCAATAACGGCGGCGTCGACGCCTTCGTGGCCAATGTCCAGGCCTCGCGCTTCTACCAGGAGCGGCGCGGCGTGCTGGGCCTGAACATCGGCAAGAACGCCGACACGCCGATCGAGAACGCGGCCGAGGATTACCTGCACTGCCTGCGCAAGGTCTATCCGTATGCGAGCTACGTGACGGTCAACATCTCGTCGCCCAACACCAAGAACCTGCGTCAGCTGCAGGGCGCCTCGGAGCTCGACAGCCTGCTGTCGCAACTCAAGCAAGAACAGACCAGGCTGGCCGACCACCACGGCCACTACGTGCCGATCACGCTCAAGATCGCGCCCGACGTCGACGGCGACCAGATCCGCGACATCGCCGGCGCCCTGCTGCGCCACAAGATCGATGGCGTCATCGCCACCAACACCACGCTCAACCGGCGCGACGTCGAAGGCATGAAGCATGCGCAGCAGGCCGGCGGCCTGTCGGGCGCGCCGGTGTTCGAACAATCGAACATCGTGATCCGCGCGCTCAAGGCCGAACTGGGCGACGAGATCCCGGTCATCGGCGTGGGCGGCATCATGCGCGGCCAGGATGCGAAAGTGAAGATCGCGGCCGGCGCCCAGCTGGTGCAGCTGTACAGTGGCCTGATCTACGCCGGCCCGCGCCTGGTGCGCGAGTGCGCCGACGCCCTGCGCGAACAGCCCAAGAAAAAGAAATGAGCCTGCCGCGCAAGAAGCTGGGACGCACCGACCTCGAGGTGACGACGGTCTGCCTCGGCACGATGACCTTCGGCGAGCAGAACACCGAGCAGGAAGCGCACGCCCAGCTCGATTACGCGGTCGAACGCGGTATCAACTTCATCGATACCGCCGAGCTGTATCCGGTACCGCCGAGCGCGGCGACCCAGGGCTCCACCGAACGCTTCATCGGCTCCTGGCTCAAGGCCCGCGGTGGACGCAACAAGCTGGTGCTGGCGACCAAGATCGCCGGCCCGAATGCCAGCCAGGCCTGGATCCGCGGATCGAAGCATAACCACGACGCAGCCAGCCTGCACGCCGCCGTCGACGCCAGCCTGAAACGCCTGCAGACCGACTACATCGACCTCTACCAGCTGCACTGGCCGAGCCGGAACGTGCCGATCTTCGGCGCCAGCCAGTTCGATCCGCGCAAGGAGCGCGATGGCGTGGCGATCGAAGAGACGCTGCGCGCCCTGGGCGACCTGGTCAAGGCGGGCAAGATCCGCCACATCGGCGTGTCGAACGAAAGCCCGTGGGGTGTCTGCGAATTCATCAAGCAGGCCGAGATCCACGGCCTGCCGCGCATCGCCACTGTCCAGAACCTGTACAACCTGACCGCGCGCGCCTTCGAGACCACGCTGCTCGACGAAGTCTGCTACCGCGAAGACGTGAGCCTGCTGGCCTACAGCCCGCTCGCCTTCGGCCAGCTCAGCGCAAAATATGTCGACGACCCGCAGGCGCGCGGGCGCCTGACGATCTATCCGCCGACCTGGAGCCCGCGTTACCTGCGGCCAAGCGTGTTCGAAGCGACCCGCGCGTATGCGGCGCTGGCGCGCGAGCACGGCTTGACGCCGGCGCAGATGGCGCTGGCCTGGTGCTATTCGCGCTGGTTCATGGGATCGACGATTGTCGGGGCGACCACGCTCGAACAGCTCAAGGAAAACATCGATGCGGCCGAGGTGGTGCTGGGCGACGAGGTGGTGAAGCGGATCGATGAGATCCACGCCCGGATCACCAATCCGGGCCAGTAATTGTATTGACTTCGGCAACACCTATATAATAATGAGAATTATTCTCAATTATTATACGGGTGACACCGAATGGCGGGCCTCGATTCCACTGCGCAGCCACAGCTGACTACGCTGTACGCCGACCACCACGGCTGGTTGCAGGCCTGGCTGCGCCGCAAGCTGGGCTGCGCCTTCACCGCCGAAGACCTGACCCACGACACCTTCCTGCGCCTGCTGGTGCGGCCGCGCGCGCTGGACGCCGGCACGAACCCGCGTGCCTATCTCACCACCATCGCCAAGGGGCTGGTGGTCGACCACTGGCGCCGCGCCGACATCGAGCGCGCCTGGCTGGCCGCCATGCAGGAGCGCCCCGAGGCGCTGCATCCGTCGGCCGAGCACCAGGCCATCATCGTCGAGACCCTGGTCGAAGTCGACCGCGTCCTGGCCGCCCTGGCGCCGAAGCCGCGCGAAACCTTCTTGCTGGCCCACCTGCACGACCTCACCTATGCCGAGATCGGCGCCCGGCTGGGGGTGTCCGAACGCATGGTCAAGAAATACATGGCCCAGGCCATGCTGCACTGCCTGACGGCGGCGTCCTCGTTCCACGCGGCGCTGGCGTGAGCATGCCTGACACCCAGGATATCCCCTACGCCACGCTCGAACAGGCGGCCGCGTGGTACGCCACCTTCCGCTCCGGCGCGGTGGACGACGATGAACGGCGGCGCTGGCAGGACTGGCTGGCGCGGGACGCCGGCAACCGGCAGGCGTGGGCGCGGGTGGAAGCCATCAGCCAGCATGTCGCCATCGCCAGGCAGACGCCGGAGGCGTCGGGCGCGGCCCTGCATGCGCGCCAGGCGCAGGGCCAGCGCCGCAAGCTGGTCAAGACGCTGGCGCTGGCCGCCATCACCACCGGTCTTGGCTGGCAGCTGGCGCGGCAAGAAGAAGTGCAGGTGGCGCTCGCCGGGATCAAGGCATCGCACCGCGTCGGCGTGGGCGAGCGCAGAGAGACCGTGCTGGCCGACGGCACCCGGCTCTGGCTCGACTCCGGCACGGCCCTCGACCAGCGCTTCGACGACGCGCTGCGCCTGGTGGTGCTGCACCGGGGCGAGATCCTGCTGCAAAGCGGCCAGGATGCGCGCCGTCCCCTCGTCGTGCGCAGCCGCCAGGGCAGCATGCGCGCGCTCGGCACCCGCTTCCAGGTACGGCAATTCGACGGCAGCACGCGCCTGGGCGTGAGCGAAGGCCGGGTCGAAGTCACGCCGTTCGATGCCCACGGCCCCATGCTGGTTGTCGAGCCCGGCCAGGAAATAACGTTTACGCGGGACGGCGTCGCGGCGCCCCGTCCCCTGCCGGCAACCCGCGAGGCCTGGACGCAGGGCATGCTGGTCGCCGACGACCTGCCACTGGACGCCTTCCTGGCCGAGCTGTCGCGCTACCGGCATGGCTTCCTGGGCTGCGATCCCACAATCGCCAGGCTGCGCGTGGTCGGCGCCTTCCCGATCCACGACACCGACAAGGCGCTCGCCATGCTGGAAGCGGCGCTGCCGGTGCGGGCGCGCCAGGTGTTGCCGTGGTGGGTCAGCGTCGGTCCGAGAAAATAATCCGGCGGCCGGTTCCCCTTTTTGCGCGCCGTTCGGAAAGCAGGGTGAAGACCTTCATTTTGCTCCTTTCCGAAAGCCCGTATGACACCATCGCCAACCGCCCTCGCCGCCCGCCTGCTGGTATGCGGCATGTTCGCCTGTTCCCTGCCCGCCGTCGCGGCCGACGCCGCCGCGGTCCAGCAAGCCACGCTGCGCAACTACAGCATCGCGGCCGGCCCGCTGAACGCCGTGCTGGCGCGCTTCTCGGCCGCATCGGGCGTGTACATCGCCGCCAACGGCGCGCTCACCGCCGGCGTTGCCAGCCCCGGCGTACAGGGCCGGCTGGCGCCGCAGGATGCCTTGCTCCGCCTGCTGGCCGGCAGCGGGCTGCAGGCCGTATCGCAAGGCGACGGCCGCTACATCCTGCAGCAGGCCCCGGCAGCACCAGGCGCCGCCACGCCGCGCTCGGCCACCCTGCCGGCGCTGCCCAAGGTGCTGGTACGGGCCGACCGCGACCAGGCCCCGGGCGACGTCGACGGTTTCGTCGCCCGGCGCAGCAGTACCGCTACCAAGACCCTGACGCGCCTGATCGAGAATCCGCAATCGGTATCGGTGATCACGGCCGACGAACTGGCCAGCCGCAAGGCCGAGACGCTCGACGAAGCCCTGCGCTACACGGCCGGCGTGACGCCCAACATGAAGCCGTGGGCGGTCGACGAATTCTCGATGCTGCGCGGCTTTGACCTGGGCGCGGCCGGCATCTTCCGCGACGGCCTGCTGACCTCGGGCCGCGCCTACGCGGCGCCGATCGAGCCGTATGGCCTGGAGCGCCTGGAAGTGCTGCGCGGCCCGGCTTCGGTGCTGTACGGCCAGTCGCCGCCGGGCGGCATGATCAACGCCGTCTCCAAGCGGCCCTCGGTCGATGCCGTGCGCGAGATCGGCATCGAATACGGCACCTATGACCGCAAGCAGTTCAAGGCCGACATCGGCGGCGCGCTTGACGAGCGTGCCGAATGGACCTGGCGGCTGACCGTGCTGGCGCGCGCATCGGGCACCCGCCTCGACCTCGACAGCGACGACCGCGTCTACGTGGCGCCGGCCCTGACCTGGCGGCCGAACGCCGATACCAGCCTGACCCTGATGGCGCAATACCAGAAGGACGACCAGTCGTATGCCTGGCCCAACCAGCTGCGCAATCCCGGCCCCCTGGGCCAGCCGGCGGCGAGCGTGAACCTGGGCGGGCGCGACAACCGCTGGGAGCGCGAGAACCACGCCTTCGGCTACGAGTTCGAGCACCGCTTCAACGACACCTGGACCTTGCAGCAGAACCTGCGCTACACCGAACTGGCTCGCGACGAGACCAATGTCTTCCCGCGCGCGCTGCTGCTTGATGCCCGCTCGGTCACGCGCCTGTTCTATCCGCGCGGCTCGGCCTGGCGCGGCCTGCAGGCCGATACCCGGCTGCAAGCGAGCTTCCAGACCGGCGCGCTGGACCACAATGTGCTGGTCGGCGTGGACTATGCGGACAACAAGACTACCGACCGCTACCCGTACGCGATCACGCCGATGCCGAACCTCGACCTGTACGCGCCGGTCCATGGCGGACACGAGACGATCGTGCCGGCCGCCGCGCCGCGCAACGAGGTGCTTCCGCTCGAGCAGACCGGCCTGTACCTGCAAGACCAGCTGAAATGGGACAAATGGGTGGTGACCGCGGGCCTGCGCCACGACCGCGCCAGGAATTCGAACACGCGCGAACTGCCGGCCGCCGGCACGTCCACGCTGGCCTACCGCCAGTCGGCCAGCAAGACCACCGGCCGCCTGGGCGCCGTCTACCTGTTCGATTCCGGCTGGGCACCCTATGTCAGCTACGCGACCTCGTTCACGCCGACGATCGGGCGCGACGTCGACGGCGAGCTGCTCAAGCCTTCCACCGGCCGCCAGCTCGAGGCCGGCCTGCGCTACCAGCCCGACAACGCCAGCACCGTGTACACCGCCTCGGTCTTCAAGCTGGCGCGCCAGAACGTGACGACCGCCGCGCCGCAGGATCCGGCCGCCACGGTGCAGACCGGCGAAGTCGAATCGCAGGGCCTCGAGCTAGAGGCGCGCACCAACATCACGCGCAACCTGAGCGTGGTGGCCCAATACACCTGGCTCGATACCGAGATCACGCGCAGCAATTACGGCGACCGCGGCCTGTGGCAACCGGGCGCCGTCAAGCACAGCGCCTCGGTGTGGGCGCGCCAGGACTTCAGGCTGCTCGACACCGTGCAAGCCTACGGCGCGCTGGGGCTGCGCTACTACGGCAAGTCGCGCTCCTACCAGGACTACGATAACGAGAACATCAGCAATCCGGACTACGGCATGGTCGATGCCGCCTTCGGCATCGAGCGCGGGCCGTGGCGCTTCTCGGTCAACGTCAACAACCTGTTCGACAAGCAGGTCTTGCTCGATTGCGACGCCACCTTCTGCTATCGCAATGCGGAGCGCACCGCCAATGTGAGCGCCAGCTACCGCTTCTGACGCATGCCGGCGCCGATCGAACGCGGCCTGCGCCAGTCGATGGCCGGCCTGCACCTGTGGGCCGGCCTGCTGGCCGGATGGCTGCTGTTCGCCATCTTCGTCACCGGCGGCATCAGCTATTATCGCGACGAACTCACGCAGTGGCTGCGGCCCGAGATCCCGGCCCGCCCCGCCATGCTCGACCAGGCCGCAGCAAGCCAGCGCGCGCTGGACGCGCTGGCACGGCAAGGCGGCGGCGCCGATGCATGGCATGTGATCCTGCCCGGTCCGCGCGTCAATGCGATCGAGGTCGCATGGGAACGTGGCGATGCCAGGGAACGTGCGCTGCTCGACCCCGCCAGCGGCGCCGTACTCGCGCCGCGCGCGACCCAGGGCGGCGAATTTTTCTATTACTTCCACTTCTCGCTGCACTACCTGCCGGCCACGCTGGGCCGCTGGATCGTCGGCCTGTGCACGATCATGGCGCTGGTTGTCGTGGTCAGCGGGATCGTGATCCACCGCCGCATCTTCAGCGACTTCTTCACCTTCAGGCCCGGCAAGGGACAGCGTTCCTGGCTGGACGCGCACAATGGCTTCTCGGTGCTCGCCCTGCCCTTCCACCTGATGATCCTGTACACCGGGCTGGTGACCCTGATGTTCTTCTACATGCCATGGCCGGCATTGGCGGCCTTCGGCCCGCAGCAGGCGCGCAGCGAAATGGCAAAGGTGATGCAGCCGCGCTTCGACACGCCGGCACGCAGCGGCCAGGCGGCGCCGCTGGCCGGCCTGGCGCCGCTGATGGCAGAGGCGAATGCACGCTGGGGCGAAGGCAAGGTTGGCCGCGTCATCGTGACCCATCCCGGCGACAGCGCGGCCCGCATCGCCATCGTGCGCGGCGATGGCGACCGGGTGTCGGTCGCCCCATCCTGGCTGCTGTTCGACGGCGCCAGCGGCGCCCTGCTGGAGGATCACGAGCGCGCCAGCGCTGCAGTGAGTGCCTGGGGCGGCGCCTATGCCCTGCACCTGGGCCGCTTCGCCGATCCCCTGCTGCGCTGGCTGTACTTCATGAGCAGCCTGGCCGGCGCCGCGATGGTGGCGAGCGGCATAATGCTGTGGGTCGCCAAGCGCCGGCAAAAGACGGCGCGGCCCGGCATCGGGCTGCTGCTGGTGGAACGGGGCAATGTGGCCTGCGTGGCCGGCCTGTCGATCGCGGTGGCGAGCTTCATGCTGGCCAATCGCCTGCTGCCGCTGGACCTGCCGGCGCGCGCCCAGTGGGAAGTGCATTGCTTCTTCGCGGCCTGGGGCGTGGCGGCATTGTTCGCGGCCTGCCGCCCGGCGGCGCAGGGCTGGCGCGCGCTGGCGCTGGCCTCCTGCCTGCTGTGGGCCAGCCTGCCGCTGGTGAACGCCTGGACCACCGGCCGCCTGTTCCTCGGCTTCGATGCCGCCTTCGCCTGCATGGCGGGCCTGAGTTGGCTCGTCAGTCGGCGGTCGCGATCGCCTTCTCGATATCCGCCCGCGTATAACCCTGGGCGAAGCGCTCGATGAAGTGGAAAGCGTAGGCACGCAGGTAGCTGCCGCGGCGCACCGCCAGGCGCGTCACGTTCTGCGCGAACAGGTGTGACGCCTCGATCGCGCGCAAGCCCTTGTCGCGGCCGTGGTCGAAGGCCATCGAGGCCACGATGCCCACGCCCAGGCCCAGCGAGACGTATTGCTTGATCACGTCCGAATCCATCGCGGTCAGCACGATGTCTGGCGCCAGCCCGGCTTCGACGAAGGCCGCGTCGATATGGCTGCGGCCCGTGAAGCCGACGTCGTAGGTGATGAGCGGATGCTCGGCCAGGTCTTCCAGGCGCAGCGGCGTCTTGCTGGCGAAGATCGGATGGCCTTCGGGCGCCACCACCAGGTGGCTCCAGCGGTAGCACGGGAAGGACACCAGCTCGGGGAAGGCCGACAGGCCCTCGGTCGCGATGCCGACGTCGGCCTTGCCCGATGCCACCCATTCGGCGATGTGTTCCGGCGAGCTTTGCTGCAGGGCGATGCGCACGTTCGGGAAGGCCGCGCGGAACGACTGCACCACCTGCGGCAGCGCGTAGCGCGCCTGGGTGTGGGTCACGGCGACCGTCAGCGTACCGCTGTCCTGGGCCGCATACTCGGCGCTGGCCTGCTGCAGGTTCTCGGCTTCGACCAGCAGTTTTTCGACGATACGCAAGATGCCCTTGCCGGGCGGCGTGAGGCCGGTCAGGCGCTTGCCGTTGCGTTCGAAGATGACCACGCCCAGTTCTTCTTCGAGTTCGCGGATCTGGCGCGAGACGCCCGGCTGCGAAGTAAACAGGGCGTTGGCGACTTCGGTCAGGTTAAAGTCGCGGCGGGCCGCTTCGCGGACCGAGCGCAGTTGCTGGAAATTCATATTGCGTTTCCTTCGTCGACGAACACTTCGATGCGGCGCGGACGCACGACCAGCGTCTCGCCTTCTTTCAGGCCCAGGCTGATGAAGCGCTCGTTCGGCATCACCGCCTCGATGATCTGCTGGTTGTCCGAGCGTTCCAGGTCGAGCTGGGCCAGTGGGCCGATCGCGTGCGCGCGGCGCAGCCTGGCCACCACGCCGGTCGCGCCGGGGGTATAACGTTCAACGTCCAGGTCGTGCGGACGCACGTAGCCGATGCCGGCGCCGTCACGCACGCCCGCATGCTGCGGCGCCTGGAAGTTCATGTCGCCGCTGGCCAGCACGCCGTCGTTGACGCGGCCGTGGAACAGGTTGACGTTGCCCAGGAAGCCGTACACGAAAGGCGAGGCCGGGTTGTTATAGACCTCGTCCGGGCTGCCCAGCTGCTCGACCCGGCCCTTGTTCATCAGGACCACCTGGTCGGCCACCTCGAGCGCTTCTTCCTGGTCGTGGGTGACGAAGATCGAGGTCACGTGCAGCTCGTCGTGCAGGCGGCGCAGCCAGCGGCGCAGTTCCTTGCGTACCTTGGCGTCGAGCGCGCCGAATGGTTCGTCCAGCAGCAGCACGCGCGGTTCCACCGCCAGCGCGCGGGCAAGGGCGATGCGCTGGCGCTGGCCGCCCGACAGCTGCGGCGGATAGCGGTCGGCGATCCAGTCGAGCTGCACCAGCTCGAGCAGCTTCTTGACCTTGTCGCGGATCTGCTGTTCGCTCGGACGATCCTTGCGCGGTTTTACGCGCAAACCAAAAGCCACGTTCTCGAACACGGTCATGTGCTTGAACAGCGCATAGTGCTGGAACACGAAGCCGACCTGGCGCTCGCGCACGTGGCGGTGCGAGGAATCCTGGCCGTCGAGCAGCACGGCGCCGGAATCCGGGTATTCGAGGCCGGCGATGATGCGCAGCAGCGTGGTCTTGCCGCAGCCCGATGGGCCGAGCAAGGCGGTCAGTTCGCCGTCCGGGAATTGCAGCGAGACGTTGTCGAGCGCCGTGAACTGGCCGAACTGCTTGCGGATGTTTTGTACTTCGATCGTCATGCGTGACTCCGGCTTATTCAGTGAGGGGCGCTGGTCGAGGCCTTGCGGGACTCGTGCAAACGCCATTCGATAAAGGACTTGATGGCCAAGGTCACCAGTGCGAGCAGCGCCAGCAGCGATGCGACGGCGAAGGCGGCCGTGAAGTTGTATTCGTTGTAGAGGATCTCGACGTGCAGCGGCATCGTGTTGGTCTCGCCGCGGATGTGGCCCGAAACCACCGACACCGCGCCGAACTCGCCCATCGCCCGGGCATTACACAGGATCACGCCATACAGCAGGCCCCATTTGATGTTCGGCATCGTCACGCGCCAGAAGGTCGACCAGCCCGAGGCGCCCAGCACCAGCGCGGCCTCTTCTTCTTCGGTGCCCTGCTGCTGCATCAAGGGAATCAGCTCGCGCGCCACGAACGGGAAAGTGATGAACACGGTCGCCAGCACGATGCCCGGCACCGCGAACAGGATCTTGATGTCGTGCTCGGCCAGCCAAGGACCGAACCAGCCCGAGGCGCCGAACACCAGCACATACATCAGGCCCGCGATCACCGGCGAGATCGAGAACGGCAGGTCGATCAGGGTCAGCAGGATGCTTTTTCCCCGGAATTCGAACTTGGCGATGGCCCACGCCGCCGCCACGCCGAACACCAGGTTCAGCGGCACCGAGATCGCCGCCGCGATCAGTGTCAGCTTGATCGCCGACAGCGCATCGGCGTCGATCACCGATTCGACATAGACCTCCCATCCCTTCTTGAGCGCTTCGGTAAACACCGCCGCCAGGGGGATGAACAGGAACAGCGTCAGGAAAATGAGCGCGACCGCGATCAGCGCGACGCGCACCCAGCGCGGCTCGAGCACGCTGGTATCGAGGCGCTTGCCCCGGCTGGCAGCCACCGGCTGCCCCATATTATCCAGGACCGCGCTCATGACTTGCCCGCCCGTTTGCGCGTCCACGCCTGCAGGAGGTTAATCGCCAGCAGCAGGATGAAGGAGAACACCAGCATCACGACCGCGATCGCGGTAGCGCCGGCATAGTCGTACTGTTCCAGCTTGGAAATGATCAAGAGCGGCGTGATCTCGGACACCATCGGCAGGTTGCCGGCGATGAAGATGACCGAACCGTATTCGCCGGTGGCGCGCGCGAAGGCCAGTGCGAAGCCGGTCAGCAGCGCCGGGGTAATGGTCGGCAGCACCACGCGGATGAAGGTTTGCAGCGGCGCGGCGCCCAGGCTGGCGGCGGCTTCCTCGAGTTCGCGCTCGGCTTCTTCGAGCACCGGCTGCACCGTGCGCACCACGAACGGCAGGCCGATGAAGGTCAGTGCGACCACCACGCCCAGCGGCGAGAATGCGACCTTGATGCCGAGCTCCGCCAGGTATTGGCCGATCCAGCCGTTATGGGCATACAGCGCGGTGAGCGTGATGCCGGCCACCGCGGTGGGCAGCGCGAACGGCAGGTCGACCAGGGCGTCGACGAAACGCTTGCCGGGAAACTGGTAGCGCACCAGCACCCAGGCCACGATGCCGCCGAAGACGACGTTCAGGGCGGCCGCGATCAGCGAGGCGCCAAAGCTCAGGCGATACGACGCCATCACGCGCTCGGACGTGACGGTCGCCCAGAAATCGGCCCAGCTCATGCTGAAGGTATTCAGGAACACCGCAGACAGCGGGATGAGGACGATCAGCGCCAGGTAGAACAGCGTAAAGCCCAGCGAGATGCCGAAGCCGGGAATCACCCGGCCCGGGCGCTTGGCGGGCTTGTGCGCTGCTGTGCTGCCTGGCATGGCAAGCGAAGTCATGCGAGTCCTTATTACAAATTCTTCTATCGGAGTCGCATATTCTCACGCTATGTTCATAAAGCAAACGAAAGAATAATTATTTGCATAGATGCGAATTGCTATGTGGCAGCGAGGCAAAACCGCATGTGCTTATACGGAGAAATTCGAAGACGGACGAATGATTGTCGACTGGCGTTGCTGATTTCCAAATAAAAACGGCGAGCCTGGCATTGCCGGGCTCGCCGTAGCGGCGCGCGGGCCTGCGGCCCGGGCGACATTTACTTGTTCGGCTGCGGCGTCAGGCGCAGGTAAGGACGCGGCGCCTCGAAGCCTTTCGGGTACTTCTGCTTGATGACTTCGGGATCGGTGACGGTCAGCGGGATGATGACGTTGTCGCCATCCTTCCAGTTGCCCGGCGTGGCGACGGTATAGCCGTCGGTCAGTTGCAAGGCGTCGATCACGCGCAGCACTTCGTCGAAGTTGCGGCCGGTGCTCATCGGGTAGGTGATGGTCAGGCGGATCTTCTTGTTCGGGTCGATCACGAACAGCGAGCGCACGGTGGCGGTTGCCGACTGCTCCGGGTGGATCATGTCGTACAGGGTCGAGACCGAACGGTCGGCATCGGCCACGATCGGGAAACCGACCACGGTCTGCTGGGTTTCTTCGATATCCTTGATCCAGTCGACGTGCTTGTCGGCCGGGTCGACCGACAGCGCGATCGCCTTGACGTTGCGCTTGTCGAACTCGGGCTTGAGCTTGGCGGTCAGGCCCAGTTCGGTCGTGCACACCGGCGTGAAATCGGCCGGGTGCGAGAACAGCACCACCCACGAATCGCCCGCCCATTCATGAAAGCGGATCTTGCCGATGCTGGAATCCTGCTCGAAATCGGGTGCGGTGTCGCCGAGGCGTAAGGTCATAGTCTTCTCCATGGTTGATTCACACGGCAGCGTCCGCGGACGATGCCACTAAAAGCCTACATAAAGCGGTTATAGAGTACGACGGCCCAGGTCGCGAACGCCAGCAGCAGGGTCAAGGCCACGGCGGCGCTGCCCAGGTCCTTGGCGGCCTTCGACAAGGGATGGCGCTCGAGCGAGATGCGGTCGACCACCGCCTCGATCGCCGAGTTGATCAGCTCGACCACCAGCACCACCACCAGCACGCCGATCAGGGCCAGCTTCTGGAATCCGGACACCGGCAGCAGCAGCGCCAATATGCTCGCCACCACGATCAGCACCAGCTCTTGCCTGAACGCCGCTTCGCTGCGCCAGGCCCAGCGCAGACCGTCCCAGGTATTGCGGCAGGCGGCGCCTATGCGCTCGAGGCCGCGCAAGGTCTTGAATTCGCTGATCGGGTTTTCCATCGTCTCAATACAGTGGATGCGGGAACAGCATTATGCCGCGTCCACGGGCAGCATGTGGCAAACCAGCCAAGTTTGCAAGTCGCCGTTTGCGCCTCCGTTTCACATCATGGTATAAAGTGAACGATACTGCACTGCACCAACCACATCATGAAAATGGAAACGCCCACTCCAGCAGCCAAGACATCGATCCAGGTCATCGAACGCATGATGGCGCTGCTCGACGCCCTGGCGAGTTATTCCGACCCGGTCAGCCTCAAGGAATTGTCGCGGGTATCGGGCCTGCACCCTTCCACCGCGCACCGGATCCTGAACGATATGGTGGTCACGCGCTTCGTCGACCGGGTCGAGCCGGGCACCTACCGTCTCGGCATGCGCCTGCTCGAATTGGGCAATGTGGTCAAGAGCCGGCTGTCGGTGCGCGAGGCGGCGCTCGACGCCATGCGCGCGCTGCACCGCAAGACCCAGCAGACGGTGAACCTGTCGGTGCGCCAGGGCGACGAGATCGTGTACATCGACCGCGCCTTCTCGGAGCGCTCGGGGATGCAGGTGGTGCGCGCCATCGGCGGACGCGGCCCGCTGCACCTGACCTCGACCGGCAAGCTGTTCTTGTCGGTGGACGACGTCAAGGCGATCCGCGCCTATGCCACCCGCACCGGCCTGGCGGGCCACACGCGCAACTCGATCACCGAGCTGGCGCGACTGGAGCGCGAACTGAGCCTGGTGCGGGCGCGCGGCTATGCACGCGACAACGAAGAACTGGAACTGGGCGTGCGCTGCATGGCGGCCGGCATCCATGATGACAGCGGCAAGCTGGTGGCGGGTTTGTCGATCTCGGCGCCGGCCGACCGGCTGCAAGAGGATTGGCTGGAAGACCTGGTGCAGACGGCGTCGCGGATTTCGTCGACGCTCGGTTATCGGCCGGTCGCCAACGTATGAGCTGGCAGGTCAGTGCGACAAGCTCGGCGCGCTGGCCGTGATGGTCGGCGTGCGCACCGCGTCGACATCCATACGATCGGGCAGCGACTCGATCCAGCGGCGGATGCGGCCCGCATCGGCGGTACGCGACATCTTGCCCTTCGAATCCAGGAACACCATCACCACATTGCGGCCATGGATCATGGCCTGCATCACCAGGCAGCGCCCCGCTTCGTTGATGAAGCCGGTCTTTTGCAGGCCGATATCCCAGTCGGGCAGCGACACCAGGTAATTGGTATTCGCGTAGTGCATGGTGCGGCCGCTGGCCTGGACGGTCGATTTTGGCGTGGTCGAGAATTCACGTAATACCGGGTCTTCGTGCGCCGCCACCACCAGCTTGGCCAGGTCGCGCGCGCTCGACACATTGCTGCTCGACAGGCCGCTGGTATCGACGTAATGGGTGTCGGCCATGCCGAGTTGACGGGCCTTGGCATTCATCGCCGCCACGAAAGCCTCTTTACCGCCCGGATAGTGCCGGCCCAGCGCCGAGGCGGCGCGGTTTTCGGAACTCATGAGGGTGATGTGCAGCAGTTCGCGACGGGTCATGCGCGCGCCGACCGGCAGGCGCGAGCTGCTGTACTTGAGGCGGTCGACGTCGGCGTCGGTCACGCGCAGCACCTCGTCCATGTCTTGTTTGGCGTCCATCACGACCATGCCGGTCATCAGCTTGGTGATCGAGGCGATCGGCAATGCCACGTCGGCGTTCTTCTCGAACAGCACTTCGGCGCTGTTCTGGTCGACCACGTAGGCCACGCTCGAGCGCAGCGCCAGCGGGTCGGATGTCTTATGGAGGCCGGCGGCATCGGCTGCCGTCATTGCCGCGACGGCGACCGCAGCGGTGCGCGCCGGGTGATAAGTGACGACGCGCTTGCCATTGACCGTCCTGACCCGGCGCACGGTGCGCTGGCCATTGTCGCCAGCGCTCGCGACCTCCTTGCGTTTGGTGCGCTTGGCCGTCGTCGCTTTACGCTTGGGCTTTTTCTTGACGGCCTTCTTGGGCGTGGACTTCTGGGCTTTTTCAGTGGCGCCGGCGCCGGCGCCCGCTCCCGCTCCCGCTCCCGCACCGGATGCTTGCATCGGCGCAATAGCGAACAACGTGGCGACAACAGCTGCCAAAGCAAGTTTAAACATCGAAAAGCCCCTGGTCCGAACTGATGAGATACGTATGGAGTGTAGCGGAACGACGCACGATCGCAAGAGAAAATCACATTCTGTGCGGCAATAACCCACTTAAAACCACACGCCACCTTCGGCGAAACTTTCGTTTGATATCAATGAGATATTGATACTTGCTACTTTAGTCCATGAAGCGCGTAAACACATGACTGGGCTCGCGCTCGGTCTCCAGCGCATTCTCGACGCGGCCAGGATCGGCCCAGCCCAGCGCCATGCCGCACACCACCATCTCGCCCGCCGCCAGCCCGAGTTCGGCTGCGATGATCCGATGATACTGCGTAAAGGCGGCTTGCGGGCAGGTGTCCAGCCCCCTCGCCCGCGCCGCCACCATGATGTTCTGGAGGAACATCCCATAATCGAGCCAGGAGCCCTGCTCCATGATGCGGTCGATAGTGAAGATCATCCCGACCGGCGCATCGAAGAAGGCGAAATTGCGCGCGTGCTGGGCAGCCATGCCGGCCTTGTTGTCGCGTGTCAGGCCCAGCAGGCTATACAGATCCCAGCCGACCTTGCGGCGCCGGTCGATGTAGGGCGAGACCCATTCGCGCGGATAGTAGGGATATTCCTCGTGATGCGCATCGGCCTGCGCCGGGTCGTGGTAGGCCGCCAGGATCGCCTGCGACAGGCGCGCGCGCGCGGCGCCGGTCAACACATGGACTTTCCACGGCTGGGTGTTGGTGCCGGACGGCGCGCGCGCCGCCACGTCCAGGATACGGGCGATCTCATCGCGCTCGACCGGTGTATCCAGGAAGGCGCGGATCGAGCGGCGCGAGGTGATGGCGGCATCGACGGCCGCCTGGCTCGGATTCAAAATCATGAGGTCTCCCGTGGTTTGCGCACGACGAAGGCGACGCCGGTGACGGCCACCGCCATCCCGGCCAGGCCGAGTGCATTGAATGCTTCGCCGAACAGCAGCCAGGCCATGATGGCCGTGGTCGGCGGGGTCAGGTACATCAGGCTCGTCACCTCCGTCGCCTGGCTGCGCCCGATGAGTTTGAAGAGCAAAAAGATCGCCCCGATCGACAGCGCGAACACCGACCACAGCCAGGCAATGACGAAGTCGGCGCTCCAGGTGACGGTCGAGAACGCGGGGTCGAGGTCTTCCAGCCAGAGTGCGAGCGGCAGCAAGGCCAGCACCGTGGCGCCGAACTGGATCGCGGTGCCGCTGCGCAGGTCGAAGCGCGGGCAGAAGCGGCGCTGGTACATGGTGCCGGCCGTGATGGAGAAGAGCGCGAACACGCACAGGCCGAGGGCGGCTGGCGACAAGCCTGCCAGGCCCAGCTTGGCATACACGACCAGGCCCACGCCGGACAGGCCGAGCAGCAGGCCCAGCCACTGGATCGGCCGCACCCGCTCGCCGATCAGGGGCGCTGCGGCGGCGGTGAGGATCGGCTGCATGCCGACGATCAGCGCGGTCAGCCCGGCGGGCATGCCGAGCTTGATCGCGGCCCACACGCCGCCCAGGTAACCTGCCTGTAGCAGCAGGCCAGAGAGCGCGATATGTCCGACCTGGCCGCGCGGCCATGGCGCACGCCAGATCAGCATCAGCGGCAGCAGCACCGCCAGCACGCCCAGGCAGCGCACGATGAGAAAGGTCAGCGGCGGCGCGTATGGCAGGCCGAGCTTGGCGACGATGAAGCCCGTGCTCCAGAGGAAGACGAAGAACAGCGGAACGGGGGACAGCCAGGAGCTGCCGGGCATGGTGGTGGCGTGGGTCGACATGGTCCTGGCGATGCGCCGTTGTGGTGCACGGCACTTATTAAAAACGCAAGCACCGAGTCTAGCATGCTCGCAGGTACGGCGTTTTGGCCAGTCAAAAACTGCCAATGCTTTGCGCTACGTCAATTGACTTTTCTTGCAATAAATGCATTCAAGAAAATTATGTATCTTGGATGGTGCATTGCATCAAAAATGCTTGACTCGTCAAACGAACTGACAGAAAATCTGCCCTGTTGCGGTGCACAAAAAGAGTTTCGTCGCGTTTTAATGAAGAACCTGTCTCACGAAGCAATAGTCCATTCTTGAAACGACATATTTGGAGAGCCACATGTTTGCAATCCCTGAACAGTTTTCGAACGCCACCAAGGCCAGCCTGGAATCGCAATTCGCCCTGTTTTCGTCGCTGACCGCGAAAACCTTCGAAGGCGTCGAGAAGCTGGTCGAGCTGAACCTCAGCACTGCCCGCTCCACCCTCGAGGATTCGTCGGCCGCCGCGCGCCAGCTGCTGGGCGCGAAAGACCCGCAAGAATTCTTCTCGCTGACCGCTTCGCAAGCCCAGCCTAACGCCGAGAAAGCCCTGGCCTACAGCCGCCAGCTGGCCTCGATCGCCACCGGCACCGGCGCCGAATTCTCGAAAGCCGCCGAAAGCCAGATCGTCGAAGCCAACCGCAAGGTGATCTCGCTGGTCGACGAAGTGAGCAAGAACGCCCCGGCCGGCTCCGAGAGCTTCGTTGCCGCCGTCAAGACCGCGATCAGCAACGCCAACGCCGGCTACGAGCAGTTCAGCAAGACCTCCAAGCAGGCGGTCGAAGCGCTGGAAACCAATATGAACGCAGCCGTGTCGCAATTTTCTGCGACTGCTGCTAAAGCTGGCAATGCTGCCAGCGCCGCTACGGCTGCCGCTGCGGCCTAAGCTGCGGCTGGTCAAGTAGCAAAAAAGGCCGGGGACGCGCAAGCGTCTCCGGCCTTTTCATATCATCGATCGAATTCGCATAGGGTTGGCGGCTGCGCCGCCGACGCGGTGATGGTTGGCAGCAAGATCATCCGGCACGACATCGGAGTCGATAACGATCGACGCGTCGGCGGCGAAGCCGCCAACC
>NZ_STGG01000014.1 GCF_005222695.1 Massilia sp. HP4
GTGGAAGTGCAGTAATGCATTAAGCTAACCAGTACTAATTGCCCGTAAGGCTTGTCCCTATAACCTTGGTAGTCCGAGGTTGACGAGTACAACTGCTTGAATACAAGCTACAACCCAAACAATACTTCTTCCAGATTCAGAGCTTCGCCCGACGCAGGGTTGGCAGCTTCGCTGCCGACGCGTCCAACGAACGCTCGTACAAGTCATGCCTGATGACCATAGCAAGTCGGTCCCACCCCTTCCCATCCCGAACAGGACCGTGAAACGACTTTGCGCCGATGATAGTGCTGCAACCAGTGTGAAAGTAGGTTATCGTCAGGCTAGTTATATAGAAAAAACCCCACCAGCCTACACGCGCTCAAGATCGCGTGTAGTGCAGGTGGGGGTTTTTTGCTTTATGCGCCCACCGCGACCAGCTTTTCAAACAGTCCTTCGACCGAATCCGCGATCCGCTCGAGACTCGCTTCACGCAGTTGCGCCGTGTCGACCACATGCTCGCTGCGCGCACCAGCCCATTGCAGCAATGCGCTACAAGCTTCTGGATGATCGAACAGCCCGTGCAGATAGGTCCCCAGGATCTGGCCATCCGAAGACACCGTGCCTTCGCCGCGACCATCGATCGAAAAAGCCGGCATCTCCATGGCCGCGCCATGCGACACACCCATATGAATCTCATACCCACTGACCCGCCGGGTGACGTCATGTGCACCAAACGCACACACACCCTCCACCCTGGTCAGCCTTTTCTCGCGCGTCAGCTCGGTATCGATATCCAGCACACCGAGCCCCGCTGACACACCAGGCTCGCCTTCGACCCCATGCGGATCGCGCACGGTCTGTCCCAGCATCTGGAACCCGCCGCACACGCCGATCACCTTGCCGCCATAACGCAGATGGCGCGCGACCTGCTCACGCCATCCCTGTGCTTCCAGCCAGGCCAAATCGCCACGGGTGTTCTTGCTCCCCGGGAGAATAATCAGATCGGCGCCAGGAATCGCCTCGCCCTGCCGCACGAAGCGCAGGTCGACATCCGGATGCGCGCGCAATGCATCGAAATCCGTGTGATTGCTCATGCGCGGCAGGCTGGGCACCACGACGCGAAAGGCGCCTTTACTGGCCTGCGCTGCCTGCACCGCATCCTCGGCATCGAGGAACAGCCCGTGTAGATAGGGCAGTACCGCCAGCACGGGCTTGCCGGTCTGCTGCTCGAGCCATTCCAGACCTGGCTCGAGCAGCTTGATATCGCCGCGAAAACGATTGATGACAAACCCGATCACCCGGTCACGCTCCGATTGCGACAGGCAGGACAAGGTCCCGACCAGGTGCGCAAATACGCCACCGCGGTCGATGTCCGCGACCAGCACGACCGGGCAGTCGACCGCCTCGGCGAAACCCATATTGGCGATATCGCGGTCGCGCAGATTGATCTCGGCCGGGCTGCCCGCGCCTTCGACGATCACCGTTTCATACTGCGCCAGCAGGCGCGCGTGCGACTCGAGCACCGCTCCCATCGCCACCGGTTTGTACTGGTGATAGTCGCGCGCATTCATATCGGCCCGCACCTGGCCATGGATGATGACCTGCGCCCCGATATCGCTCGATGGTTTCAACAGCACCGGATTCATGTCGGTATGCGGCTCGATGCCGGCAGCGATCGCCTGCAGCGCTTGCGCGCGGCCGATCTCGCCGCCATCGCGCGTCACCGCGCTATTGAGCGCCATGTTCTGCGGCTTGAACGGCGCGACCTTGACGCCGCGTCGCTTGAGCAGGCGGCACAGCGCCGCCACTACCGTGCTCTTGCCGGCGTCCGAGGTCGTGCCCTGTACCATCAGGGTGCGGTAAGGGAAAGCGCTCATTTAGACCGCCGTTGGCGCGCCTGCTCCAGCACGTCGCACATCGCGGCCGTGCCCTGGACCATGCGTGGCCCGGCGCGGTTGAGCAGATGGCCATCCAGCGTGAACAGATTATTGCTGCGCACCGCAGCCAGCGTGCCATACGGTTTCCACAGGTCGACACCGCCATAGTTCTTCTCGGCGGTGGCGATGATCGCTTCCGGATTGGCCTGCAACACGCTCTCGATCGAGACGATCGGCGCAGTGACCGTCAACTTGTCGAAGATGTTCTCGCCGCCGCACAGCTTCATCGCATCGGTGAGGATGTGCTTTCCGCTCAGCGTATACAGCGGCTTGTCCCATACCTGATAGAAGGTGCGCACCGGCGCACGACCCGCGTACTTCGCGCGCAGCCCGGCCAACTGCTCGCGCAGCTGCGTTGCGGTGTTTTTCGCCGCGGCGTCGGTGCCCAGCAACTGGCCCAGGCGCAGCACGCTGTCCGGGATGCCGTCCAGCGTCTGCGGATCGCTCTGGAATACCGGAATGCCCAGGCGGCGCACCATCTCGATCTGCCGTTCGGAACTGTTATGGCGCCAGGCCACGATCAGGTCGGGCTTCAGCGAGATCAGCAATTCCATGTCGATTTCGCGGTTCGAACCGATCCGCGGGATGCGCTTGGCCGCCTCGGGATAATCGCTGTAGTTCACCGCGCCGACGATCTGGTTGCCGCCGCCCGCCGCGAACAGCAGTTCGGTGACGCTCGGCGCCATCGAGACCACCCGCATCGCCGGCTTGCCGATCGTGATAGGCAGGCCTGCGTCATCCTTGACCGTAATCGCCGCCTGCGCATGGGCGGCCATGCCGGCCACGACCACGCCGGCCAGCAGCATCGTTTTCTTCATTGCTTGCTCCATTCTTGAAACGCTAGTTCGAGACGCCGCCATTCACCTTCGCTGGCAGGAAGACCGAGGCGGATGCCGCGCGCCGCCTCGCGGAACAGCCGGCACCAGATGCCGCGCGCGGCCATGTGCTGGTGGAAGGCTTCGGGCCGCGTTTCCGGCCACCAGCGAAACAACGGCGTGCCGCCGCTGGCAATGCCGTGCTCCTGCAGCAGCAGCGCCAACCGTTCGCCAGACATCGCCAGGCGGACCTGCGTATCCTGTTGCCAGCTCGTGTCGCACAGTGCCTGCATGGCGATCTCCTGTGCCGGCCCGCTGACGGCCCACGGCCCAAGCAGGTCGGCCAGGCCTGCCAGCACGCGCGCATGGGCGGCGACAAACCCCAGCCGCAGTCCGGCCAGTCCAAAGAATTTGCCGACCGAGCGCAGCACGATCAATCCCGCTTGCGCCGCATGCGGCGCCACGCTCAGGTCGACCACCGTATCGCCGAACGCTTCGTCGACCACCAGCCAGCCGCCACGCGCATGCAGCCGCGCCGCCCAGTCGAGCAGGCGCTCGGGCGCAATGGTCTGACCGGTCGGATTATTCGGATTGACGACCACGACGACGTCGCTGTCGTCGACCGCTGCTTCCAGCTCTGCATACGGCACCAGCCGCCGCGTGTGCCCATGCATGCCCCAGTGGTGCGCGTGTTCGGCATACGAAGGCGCCGACACCGCAACCCGCGATGGAGAGCGCAGGCGCGGCAGGGCCTGGATTGCCGCCTGCGTGCCGGCCACCGGCAGCAATTGCGGCGCGCGATAGTAGGCGCAGGCCGCGATGAGCAGCGCCGGATCGGGTTCCGGCAGGCGATGCCAGGCCGCGCTGGACGGCGCCGGCGCCGGATAGCCGTGCGGGTTGATGCCGGTCGACAGGTCGATCCAGTCGTCACGTCCATGATGCCGCGCGGCGTCGCGCAGGTTGCCGCCATGTTCAAGCATGCGGCGCTCCGATCGACAGCAAGACCGCCAGCAGGCAGGCCGCGCCTGCCCACAGCAAGGTCGTGCGCAGCACCAGCCGCCAGGCGCGCAGGATGTCGCCGGCGCAGGCCGCAGGGCCGGTGCCCAGCGGCGGGCGTTGTTCGACTTCGCCATCGTAGACCGCGGCGCCGCCCAGCGACACGCCGAGGGCGCCGGCGCCGCTGGCCATCACCGGTCCTGCATTCGGACTGCTCCAGGCCGGGGCCTGGGTGCGCCAGCATTGCCAGGCGCGCGCGCGGCCGGCGCCGGCCAGCACCACATACGACAGCGCGGTCAAACGTGCCGGCAGATAGTTCAGCGCATCGTCGATGCGCGCCGCGCAGCGGCCGAACAGGTTGAAGCGTTCGCTGCGATAGCCCCACATCGCGTCGAGCGTATTCGCCAGGCGAAACAGCAGCGCGCCCGGCCCACCCAGCAGGACGAACCAGAACAGCGTGCCGAACACGGCGTCGTTGCCGTTCTCCAGGAGCGACTCGGCGCTGGCCTTGGCCAGGTCGGACTCGCTGGCATGCGCGGTGTCGCGGCTGACGATGCGGGCGGTGAGCGCGCGCGCCTGCGCCAGGTTGCCGGCGCACAGTGCCTGGTAGATTGGCAGCGTATGGTCGCGCAGGCTGCGCAAGCCGATGCAGAAATACAGCAGCACCGCGTGCAGCCACAGGCCGGCGATGTCGGTCAAGGCAAGAAACAGCAGGCTCAGTGGCAGCACGGCGAGCACCCAGGCCAGTCCGCCACGCGCCAGGCGCATCTGGCCGCGATTCAGACGGCGTTCGATGAAGCCGGCGAGGTTGCCGAAGCCGACCAGCGGATGCCAGCGCCGCGTCTCGCCCAGCAGCAGGTCGAGCGCGATGCCGGCCACCAGCAGCAGCGCGATGGACGTGAAGGAAAGCCCGGTCAGCACGGCGCTCCCTTCAATACCAGCGGCAGGCCAGCCGCTACCAGCACCGCGCGGTCGACACGTGCCGCCACCGCCTGGTTCAGCCGACCGGCTTCATCGGCGAAGCTGCGCGAGATCGCGCCCCACGGCACGATGCCCATGCCGACCTCGTTCGACACGAAGAGCGCATCACCCGCCAGACCTTCATCCAGCAAGTCCAGCAGCCCCGCGCGCTCCGCATGAAAGCGCGGCGGCAGCTCGACCGCGCCGACCTCGGGATACGCGCGGCCGTCGCAAAACATCAGGTTGCTGAGCCATAGCGTCAGGCAGTCGACTAGCACCAGGCGCTGCGGCGCGCACCAGGCACGCAACACCTGGGCCAGCGCCAGTTCTTCTTCGACGGTTTGCCACTCGGCTGGACGCCGTTCGCGGTGGTGGGCAATGCGCGTGGCCATCTCGCCGTCGCCGGCGCGCGAAGTCGCGACATACACGACTTCCTTGCCCGAATCCCGCGCCAGGCGCTCGGCATAGGCGCTCTTGCCCGAGCGCGCACCGCCGAAGACCAAGGTGGCGTTCACGGCTTCGCTCCGAACAGCGCGGCCACCGCCTGCGGATTGGAAGGGAAGTAGCCGTGGAAGTAAGACGCGAACAGGGAGCCGACACGGTAGGCGGCTTCGCCCTGGGCGCCGGTGCGCTGCTTCACGGTATGCGCTTCCGGCGTTACGGGAGAGTCCAGCAACGAGTAATGGAAGGTATGGCCACGGATCTCGCCCTGTGGCGTCGGCATCGCATGCATGCCGAGCCCACCCAGGCGTTTCTGCAGCCTGACCTCGCCCGCCAGCAGGCCGGCCATCTCATAGCGGCGCCCCTCACTGTCGGTGATGCCATCGGCAAGCGCCATCATGCCGCCGCACTCGGCGACGATCGGCACGCCACGCGCGTGTGTCGCACGAATCGAATCGCGCCAGCGCTGGGCGGCCTGCAGCTTGGCGCCGTGCAGTTCGGGATAGCCGCCCGGCAGGTAGACCGCATCGGCGTCGTCCGGCACCGCTTCGTCCGACAGTGGCGCGAAATACGTGATGCGCGCACCGAGCTGCTCGAGCAGGTCGATATTCGCCGGATAGACGAACACGAAGGAAGCATCGCGCGCGATCGCGATCGTGAATCCGGCCAGCAGCGGCTCTACAGGCACAGGGGACGTGGCGGCGGGCACCATGAGCGGCAGCGCATCCCACGCCGCCTCATCGAAATCGATGCTGTCGGCCAGCGCGTCGAGGATGCGGTCCAGTTCCTCGACCTCGCCCGGCAGCACCAGGCCCAGGTGGCGCTCGGGCAGCGGCTCGTCCTGGCGCGGCAGGGTGCCGATCAGCGGGATATCGCGCAGCGACTCCTTCACCATCGCCGCATGGCCGCTGCTGGCGATCCGGTTGGCGATCACGCCCGCCATCTCCACCGGGCCATAGTCGCGCAGGCCCTGCGCGACCGCACCGGCGGTCTGCGCCATTGCCGACGCGTCCAGCACCGCCAGCACGGGGATGCCGAATTCGTGCGACAGGTCGGCCGCCGATGGCGAGCCGTCGTACAGGCCCATCACGCCTTCGACCAGGATCGCATCCGCCTCACGGGCCGCATCAAGCAGGCGCCGGCGGCAGGCATCGACGCCAACCATCCACAGGTCGAGATTGTGGACTGGCGCGCCGCAGGCGCGTTCGAGCAGCATCGGATCGATGAAGTCGGGCCCGCACTTGAACACGCGCACCCGCTTGCCCATGCGAACCAGGCGCCGCGCCAGCGCCGCCGTCACGGTCGTCTTGCCCTGGCCGGACGACATCGCCGCCACCAGGGCCACGCGGGCGCCCGTCACCATTCAGTCCCCGCCTGGGCGCCGATGCCCGACTTGAACGCGTGCTTGACGACGTTCATTTCGGTGACGGTGTCCGCCACCGCAATCAGCTCGGGCGGCGCGCCGCGGCCCGTGATCACCACGTGCTGCATCACCGGGCGGTCGAGCAGGTCGGCGATCACGGTGTGCACGTCGAGGTATTTGTATTTCAGGGCGATGTTCAATTCATCGAGCACCACCATGCCGATCGCCGGGTCGGACAGGAACTGCCGGGCCAGCGCCCAGGCTTCTTCGGCCTTGGCGATGTCGCGCTCGCGGTTCTGCGTTTCCCACGTATAGCCTTCGCCCATCGCATGGAAGCTCACCTCGTCGGGAAAGCGGCGCAGGAAGGTTTCTTCGCCGGTCGACAAGGCGCCCTTGATGAACTGGACCACGCCGACCTTCATGCCGTGGCCGAGAGCGCGCGCCACCATGCCGAAGGCGCTCGAGCTCTTGCCCTTGCCGTTGCCGGTATTGACGATGACGATGCCGATTTCCTTGTCGGCCGAAGCGATCTTTGCGTCGATGATCGCCTTCTTGCGCTCCATGCGGGCGCGATGGCGTTCGTTCAGGGCGGCGGTTTTTTCGGGTGTCATGTCGGTCATGCGGAGCCCTCCTTGGGGATGAAGATGCGGCGGCCTTCGTGCTCGATCATGTCGATCGGGTGGCCGAGATAGTCGCCCAGCAGCGCCGGGCGCATGATCTGGTCGTTGGCGCCGGCGGTCCAGCGGCCGTCGCCCATGAGCAGCAGCGCGTGTGTCGAGATGCGCGCCGCCAGGTTCAGGTCGTGGCCGACCATGACCACGGTCCGTTGTTGTTCGCGGCACAGGCGGGCCAGCAGGCCCATTACGCTCACCTGGTGCGCCAGGTCGAGCGCATTGGCTGGCTCGTCGAGCAGCAGCAGCGGCGTTTGCTGCGCCAGCAGGGCGGCGATCGCCACGCGCTGGCGCTCGCCGCCGGACAGGGTGCGCACGTCGCGCGCGGCCAGGTCGTCCACTTCCATCGACGCCAGCGCCTGCATCGCGGCCTGGTGGTCGTCGCTGCCTTCCCAGTAGCGGTTGGCGTGGTAGGGATGGCGCGCCGACAGCACGCTTTCCAGCGCAGTGTAGGCGAAAGCGTCGTGGCGCGACTGGGCCAGGAAGGCGCGCTCGCGCGCCAGTTCGGCCAGCGGCCAATCGGGCAGGGCGCGGCCGTTCACCTGGACCGATCCGGCGCTCGGCTGCTGCAGGCCGGCCAGGGTGCGCAGCAGCGTGCTCTTGCCGGCGCCGTTGCGGCCGATGATGCTCCAGCATTCGCCGGCTTGCGCGGTCCAGTCGAGGCCCCGCACCAGCGTGCGCTGGCCGATCGACAGCAGCAAGTCGTGGGTCGAGATCGTATTCATTTGCGCAGCCGGTGCAACTGGTAGAGGAACACCGGCGCCCCGATCATCGCGGTGATGGCGCCGACCGGCAACTGCTGCGGCGCGACGATGGTGCGCGCCAGCGTATCGCACAGCACCAGGAAGGCGCCGCCCGCCAGCGCGACGGCCGGGATCAGGACCCGGTGATCGGGTCCGAAGGCAAAGCGGCAGGCGTGCGGCACGACCAGGCCGACGAAGCCGATCGATCCGGCGCTGGTGACCGCGCTCGCGGTGAGCAGGGCCGACACGAAGAACAGGCCCTTGCGCAGCGCGCCGACGCGCACGCCCAGGGTCACCGCGTTCTCGGCATGCAGCGCGACCATGTTCATGGCGCGCGCATTGCGCATGGCATACAAGAGGCAGCCGGCCAGCACCAGCCAGGGCAGCACGCGCAGCGGCGCGCCGGCCAGGTCGCCGATCAGCCAGAAGATCATGCTGCGCAGGCGCCCCTCGGGCGCGATCGCCAGCATCAGGGTCACCACCGAGCCGCACAACGCCGAGACGATCACGCCGGTCAGCAGCAGCATCGAGGCGCCGCCTTCGGCCGCCTGCCCACTGCGCAGGTCGCGCCGGGCCAGCAGGTAAAGCAGCAGCGCCACGCCGATGGCCCCCGCCAGCGCGGCGGCATCGACCACCAGCATGGAGGCAGACAAGAGCAGGGCCAGCAGGGCGCCGACTGAGGCGCCCGACGAGACGCCCAGCACATACGGGTCGGCAAGGGGATTCCTCAGCAGCGCCTGCATCATGAGGCCGGCCAGGGCCAGCGCGCCGCCGGTCGCGAATGCCACCAAGGCGCGGCTGGCGCGCAGCTCGAGCAGCGAGGCGGAAAGGGAATCGGGCTGCCCGCTGGACAGCTGGCGCAGGGCGTCGGGAATCTCGTGCAGCGGCACCCGGATCGACCCGGTCATGCCGGCGAACAGCAGGGTGGCAATGGAAAACGCGAGCATGGCGCCGACGATGAGCGTGGCGCGCTGGTGGAGCGGAGGGACGGATGCTTGCATGCTGGCCCTGTTGATTGATCGAATGCCCGCGGCATGGCTGCCGCGGGCGTGGGTGATAGCTTAACGGATGCCGTAGCGCAGGGCCGCAAACCAGGTGCGGCCGCTGGTGCCGTAGTTGCGCGCGATTTCGTACTGCTTGTCGGCGACGTTATCCAGGCGCATCAGCAGCGACCAGTCGGGCGTGAACTGCCAGGTCGTGTGCAGGTTGAGCAGGCCATAGCCACCCAGGCGGCGGGCGTTGGCGGCATCGTCGAAACGCTCGCTCGAGACGGTCAGCTCGGCGCCGGCCTTGAGCGTGCCCATCGTATAGTCGGCGCCGAAGCTGGCGTGCTTCTTCGCGCGGCGCTGCAGTTGCTTGCCGGTAGTCTCGTCGCGTGGATCCTGCCAATCGAGGCTGGCGCGCAAGTCGACGTCCATCAGGCGGGTGCTGCCGGCCAGCGAGAAGCCTTCGAGCTTGCCTTCGTTGACGTTGTAGGCGCAGCTGCGGTTGACGCCGTCCGGACACGGGGTGCTCGACACGATCATGTCGGTCAGGCGGTTGTGGAAGTAGGTGGCGTCCAGCTGGTAGCCGTTGCCGTCGTAGCGCAGGCCCACTTCGCGGTTGCGGCCCTTCTCTGGCTTGTTGGTTTCCAGGCCGTAGCCGGGGAAGTACAACTCGTTGAAGGTCGGGGCGCGGAAGCTCGTGCCGACGCTGGCGGTGGCGCGCAGGCCGTTGCCGAAGTCGTAGCCATAGCCGGCGGCGCCGGTGTTCTTGTTGCCATAGACCGAGCGGTCGTGGCGCGCGCTGACGTCGACCAAGTGCTGGCCGCGCTTGGCCGAGTAGGCCGCCGCATACGAGTTGGTGATGCGCGAGCGCTGCATCGTCGGCACTTCTTCCTTGCGGTGCGTGTACAGTAGTTGCAGCGTGTCGCGGCCGATGGCGATGTCGTTCTGCCAGCTCAATTCATCCTGTTCGGTGTCGATCTGGCTGGCGCCGGACGGCGTCGCATTGGTGAAGTTGCCCGACTTGTCTTCCGAGCGCGCGTATTGCACCGTGCTGTGCCAGTTCGGCAGGACCTGGTTGCGCATGAAGACCGCGGCGGTGTTCAGGTCGTTGTCGCTGTGGACGTCGTAGTTGGCGGTGCCGCTGTCGTAGCGGCTGAACAGGCGGCTGATCAGGAACTGGGCGCCGATCTCGTGGCCCGGCGCGAGCGCCATCGTCACGCGGCCGTTGGCGTTGCGGCGGCGGTAGCCGTCTTCGTCGGGGTTGTAGCCCGAGGCGCCTGGGCGGGTGGACGAGTAGCCGTCCGAATCCTCGTAGCCGGCGCCAAAGGCGTAGCTGATGGCGTTCGGGCCGCCGCTGCTGCCATGGATGCCAGCATCGGCCTGGCGGGTTGCATTGCTGCCGACGCCGACCGAGCCGGTCACCACCGGGGCGCCTTCGCCTTTGCGGGTGAAGATCTGGATCACGCCGCCGATGGCGTCGGCGCCGTACAGGGTGCTCAGTGGACCGTAGACGATCTCGATGCGGTCGATGGCGCCCAGCGGGATCGCATTCCAGCTGGCGGTGCCGGTGGTGGCCGAGCCGAAGCGCACGCCGTCGACCAACACCACCGATTGGTTGGCGTTGGCGCCGCGGATGAAGACGCTGGTGGAGGTGCCGGCCGGGCCGTTGCGCGAAATCTCGATGCCGCGCTGGCGCTGCAGGATGTCGGCCACCGAGCCGGCGCCCGAACGCGCGATCTCTTCGGCGCCGATGACGGTGGTGTCGGCGATGACGTCGCCAACGCGTTGCGCGTTGCGGGTCGCGGTGACGATGACGGTGTCGGCGGTGGGGATGGCGTCAGGTGCGGGCGCAGGTGAAGGAACGTCTGCGTAGGCGGCGGACGAGATGATGGCGAGGGCGAGCGAGACCGCGGCGGCTTGCCGGGTTAATGAAAGGTTCATGAACTGCTTCTTATCAAAGGCAACCGGCCGACGTCCCCGTAGGCCAGATTGAAAGGCATCGCACGCGGCGACGCCACCTTTTGGCCGGTATCCGGGCTGACAAGTATGGCCGTCCGACCTTCCCATGCATGCGCACAGTGGTATGAGGAGACAGTTTGCCGCAGGGCTCGTGGAGAGCGCGCGGCACTTGCTTACCGTTGCGGGGGCAGCACACGTTGGCCCTTGATGGGGCTGCGTGTTTCCCGTTTAACTGCGACTGCGAACGCAGGCGCGAGCACCAAAACGCGCCCATTATAAGGCGTTGTCAGGTTTCCAGCATCATCACTTCGCCGTAGTCAATCCGGTGTGGCGCCTGGGCCGCACGCAGCGCTGCGTCGGCCAGCGTGCCGCCACGGTGCAGGGCGTGCAGCAGGCGCATGGTGCCGGCATGGCAGACCACGAGCGCCTGGGCCGCCTGTGTCTGCGCTGCGCGCCGGATATCGGCATCGAAGCCGGCCACTCTTGCTGCCACGTCCATCACGCTTTCGCCGCTGCCGGGACGGTAGTGGAGCAGGTCGGCGCTCCAGGCGTCGATCTCGTCGCGCGGGATGTCGTCCCAGCTGCGCAGCTCCCAGGCGCCGAAATCCATCTCGGCCAGGCGCGCGTCGAAGGTTGGCGCTAGCGAGAGCCGGTGCGCCAGGACCGCGCTGCGGGCCAGCGGGCTGGCATAAACGGGCATGGCGCCGGGCAGGCCCTGGGCCCTTAGCGCTGCCAGCACCCGCTCGACGTCGGCCTGGTTCGCGGCCAGGTCGCTGCGGCCGTAGCAGTGCCCGGCCTGCACCTCGGGCCGCGGGTGGCGCACCAGGTAGAGGCGCATCAGGCCAGCGCGCCGCGGCCGAGCGTGGCCAGCACCGCGATATAGATCGCCACTTCGGCCAGTTGCTGCACCGCGCCGAGGCAGTCGCCGGTGTAGCCTTGCAAGCGCCGCGTGTACTTGCGCGCGAGCCAGCAGGTCGCAAGCAGGGCCGCGACCACCGCGACGACGATGGCGGCCAGGTTGAGCAGGCCGAAGGCCAGCAAGCAGAGCGCGGGCGCCAGCACGGTGAGCGCGGCGATACCGAATTCCTGGTCGCTCATGCGCACCGCCAGCGGCTTGGCCTTGCCCTCGGTGCGGGCGTACTCCATTTGCCAGATCAGGGACGTGGCGGCCAGGCGCGAGAGCGGGTGGGCCAGCAGCAGGGCGGCGATGGCGCTGGCCGGCGGCAGGCTGGCAAGCAGGGCGAGCTTCGCGCCGAGCATGCACACGATGCCGATCGCGCCATAGGCGCCGACCCGCGAATCCTTCATGATCTCGAGCGCGCGTTCCTTCGTCATGCCGCCGCCCAGGCCATCGCAGGTGTCGGCGAAGCCGTCTTCATGGAAGGCGCCGGTGATGTAGATGGTGGCCGCGGTGGACAGCACGGCGGCCACCGCCGCCGGCAGCCATTGCGCCGCCACCAGGTAGACGGTGGCGCCGATGGCGCCGACCACCAGGCCGACCAGCGCGAAGTAGCGCGAGGCGTGATTGAGCCAGCTTGGGTCGAAGCCGACCCAGCGCGGAATCGGCAGCCGCGTAAAGAACTGCAGCGCGATGAAGAACAGGCGCAGCTGGTGTGTCATGCCGAGCGTTCGCTGACCTGGGCCGAGGCGAAGGTGGCCATCTCATTGAGGAAGTTGGCGGCGGCATGCAGCAGCGGCAGGGCGAGCGCGCTGCCGGTGCCTTCGCCCAGGCGCAGGCCGAGGTCGAGCAGCGGGCGGGCGCCCAGTTCTTCGAGCAGCAGGGCGTGGCCATGTTCGCCCGAGCAGTGTGAGAACACGCAGTAGTCGAGGATGTTCGGCTGCAGGCGTGCGGCGACCAGTAGCGCGCTGGTCACGATGAAGCCGTCGATCAGCAGCACCTTGCGCAGCTCGGCTGCCTTGAGCATGGCGCCGGCCATCATCGCGACCTCGAAGCCGCCGAAAGTGGCCAGCACCTCGAGCGGCTGCACGGCGTGGGCATGGCGCGCGACACTTGCTGCGACGACGTCGGCCTTGTGGCGGATGCCATCGGGCGTCAGGCCGGTGCCGGCGCCGACGCAGCGCGCCACTGGTTGGCCGGTCAGCTTGTGCATCAGGGCCGCGGCAGCGGTCGTATTACCGATGCCCATTTCGCCGAAGCCGACTACGGTGCCGGGCAGGTCGCGTACCAGGGCCATGCCGTGTTCGAGCGCGGTCGCGCATTCTTGCGCGGACATCGCCGGTTCGACTGCGAAATTGCGGGTGCCGTTGGCGACCTTGCGGTGCACGAGCCCTGCGCGTTCTCCGAAATCGTGGTTCACGCCGGCATCGACCACGTGCAGCACGCAGCCGTTCTGGCGGGCGAACACATTGATGGCCGCACCATTGCCCAGGAAGTTCTCGACCATCTGCCAGGTGACGTCTTGCGGGAAGGCGGAGATGCCTTCGGCCACGACGCCGTGGTCGGCGGCGAAGATCAGGATCGCCGGTTGTTCGATACGTATCTCGGTCGAGCGCTGGATCAGTCCCAGTTCGACGGCGAGCGATTCCAGCCGTCCGAGGCTACCGAGCGGTTTGGTCTTGTTATTGATGGCGGCGGCCAGGGACTGGGACAGGGCCGCGTCGGCGGTAGGGACGATTGTAGGAATCATATAGACGTATGTAAGAGAAGGTCGCTGAATGCGGCGGCTAAGATATCACAATCGTAAACCTTGCAAGCCGGCCTTCGGCTTGCTATAGTCTCGCTCCTCGACGCAGACGCCACCTCACGGTAGCGAAAACGAAGAGAAAAAAGAGGTTGACGAAAATTGAGAAACGCTTCATACTCTCGCCTCTCTGCTGCTGACGAACACAACGCTTCGAAGCAAACGGCAGATGCAGTAACCGAATTCTGATCTTTAAAAATTAACAGTCGATAAGTGTGGGCGTTTGATGAAGGTGCCAAGAGCCTCGGTTCTTGATTACTTAAAATATCAAATGTTCACAAAAAGTATTAACGTTGTCTCAGCAATGAGATGACGGTCAGTATTTTGAGTGAGCGACCCCGTTAGCAATAGCGGGTGACTCGAAAGAGTCAACAAACAGAGATTGAACTGAAGAGTTTGATCCTGGCTCAGATTGAACGCTGGCGGCATG
>NZ_STGG01000015.1 GCF_005222695.1 Massilia sp. HP4
CTGAGACAACGTTAATACTTTTTGTGAACATTTGATATTTTAAGTAATCAAGAACCGAAGTTCTTGGCACCTTCATCAAACGCCCACACTTATCGACTGTTAATTTTTAAAGATCAGAATTCGGTGTTGCTTCATCTGTCGCTTGCTTCGAATCGTTGTGTTCGTCAGCAGCAGAGGAATGAGATTATGCCGGTGCTGCTGAGCTTCGTCAACACCTTATTTTTCAGTTTTGTGACAAAACGGCCGCAGCGGCGTCGTTTCGGATGAAGTCGATGAAGGCCCTAAGCGGCGCCGGCACCAGCCTGCGGCCCGAGTAATACAGATAGGGGCCGGAGAACTGCGGCCACCACGGCTGCAGCACGGGTTGCAGCAACCCGCGCTCGACATACGGCGCCAGCCAGTCCTCGAACAGGTAGATCACCCCCAGGCCCTGCACGGCCGAATCGATCGCCAGGTCCAGCGCCCCACCCACCTGCACCAGTAACTGCCCGTTCGGCTCGATGGTCACCGTCTCGCCGCCACGCTCGAACGTCCAGTGGATCATGGCGCCGCTGGCAAAGCGCGCCCGGATACAGGCACCTGGCGCCAGCTCACGCGGATGCGCGGGCATCCCGTGACGCGCCAGCCAGGCGGGAGACGCCGCGGCCGCCATGCGCTGGATGCGTGGGCCGATCGGCACCGCGATCATGTCCTGTTCAAGCCGCTCTTCGTAGCGGATGCCGGCATCGCAGCCCGCCGCGAGCACGTCAACAAAACTCTCCTCGGCCACCACTTCCAGCCGAATCTCCGGATACCGTGCAAGAAAAGCCGGCACGATCGACGGCAGTACCAGGCGCGCCGCACTCATCGAGACATTCAGGCGCAATGTGCCGGTAGGGGTGTCGCGAAAGCCATTGACCACATCCAGGGCGCTATCGATCTCGCTCCATACCGGATCGAGGCGTGCAAGCAGGCTGTTGCCGGCCTCGGTCGGCACCACGCTGCGCGTGGTCCGGTTGAGCAGGCGCACGCCCAGGCGCGCTTCGAGGCGCCGGACTGCCTCGCTCAGTCCGGAAGCGCTGCCGTCGGTAACCCGCGCCGCTTCCCGAAAACCACCAGCCCGCGCCACCGCGACAAAGGCGGACAAATCTCCCAATTCAATTTTCATTGTTCGTTTTTTCGTACAGCTCGTGTGGATTTCGCCCGATTGTCACACAGGTCGTCGCGAATTATCTTGATTATTCCAACCAACAAGGAGCGACACCATGTCCACCACGATCGACCAAGCCAGCACCTATTCCCTTGGCAACCGCACCGTCCGCCGCCTCGGCTATGGCGCCATGCAACTGGCCGGCCCGCAAGTGTATGGCCCGCCAAAAGATCCAGACGCGGCGCGGGCAGTGCTGCGCGAGGCCATCGAGCTCGGCGTGAACCACATCGACACCTCGGATTACTATGGCCCGCACATCACCAACCAGCTGATCCGCGAAGCGCTGCACCCTTACCGCGACGACCTGGTCATCGTCACCAAGGTCGGCGCCCGCCGTGGCGAAGACGCCAGCTGGTTGCCCGCCTTCTCGGCACAAGAACTGGAACAGGCCGTGCACGACAACCTGCGCAACCTGGGCCTGGAGACACTGGACGTGGTCAACCTGCGCGCCATGTTCGATCCGTTCAAGCCGGCCGAGGGCTCGCTCGAAGCGCAGCTCGAGGCCCTGGCCGGGCTGCGCCAGCGCGGCCTGGTCCGCCATATCGGCCTGAGCAATGTCACGCTCCAGCAGGTAAAAGAGGCGCAAAAGATCGTGCCGATCGCCTGCGTACAGAATATGTACAACCTGGTCCATCGCCATGACGACGGGCTGATCGATGCGCTGGCTGCCGAAGGTATCCCCTACGTGCCGTTCTTCCCGCTCGGCGGCTTCTCGCCCCTGCAGTCGGACGCCCTGTCCGCGGTCGCGGCGCAGCTCGGGGCAACGCCCATGCAGGTCGCGATCGCCTGGCTGCTGCGGCGCTCGCCGAACATCCTCCTGATCCCCGGCACCTCGTCGCCCGTCCACCTGCGCGAGAACCTGGCCGCGGCCAGGCTCCAACTGCCGCAGGACGCGCTGGCCCAGCTGGAAGCGATCGCTACTCCCGCAAGGTGAGCGTGGTGTAATTCGGATCGGCCCGGATTCGCTCTTGCGTAAAGGGAAGGCTTGGCCACTCCTTGCGCGAATACGCCATGGTCTGGTCCGCATACCAGGGCGACTTGGGGTCGGTCGACTGGCTATACGTCAGCATGGCCTGAGCAACTGGGCCTTGCCCGTCGAACGTGACGGTCTGGATATAACTCTGTCCCCAGTGCGCGCCAACATAGCCCTGCGCCGTCAATCCACTGCGCATCGTCAGCGAACCGTAGGTTCCTTCCTGATTGCCATTGCCCCCATGCAAAGGGATGCGCACGCCATTGCGCGGTTCGACCTGGTAATCGCCCAGCCGGCCGTCAAAAGGCACACCGAGCGACTGCAGCTTGTCCGCCGCGCTGCGCAGCGCCGCCAGCATCCCCGGCATCGCCGCCGGCGCCACCCCGGACGGTGTATGCACCGGATCCGCCGGATCGAAGGGCACCGCCCATTTGTTGGGAAGCGCCGACGCCACGCTCCAGAACTCGCGGAACAGCACCGCCCCACGGCTGTCGAGATCGGCGCGCCGGTCCCAGCCTTGCAGCGCGGTACAGGCCCGGCTCACCAAGGCGTCGCTGGCACCGGCACAGGCCGCCAGCAATTCCGGCAGCACCAGCTCGGCCGCATAGACCCGGTTCGAGAACGCCAGCGCCTGCATATCACCCAGGTTCAGCTTGCCACGTTCGGCCAGCACATCCTCGACCTGGCGGAATCCGATCCGCGTGCGCAGGCTCTGCTCCGCATTGGTCCGCCCATACAGCGGCGAATAGCCCAGCGGCGCCGGTCCGGTCAGCAAGGCCCTGGGATTGGTCAGCCAGTAACTGTCATTCGAATTGCCAACGTAATCGGTGCGCATCATCCACGGCGCCGTGGCCGGTGAATAAATGCCGGGTGGCGCACCCGGATCCTGCCCCCAGCCACAGCTGCTGCGCGAGCCGTCGAACAGCAGCGCCGCCTGCAAAAGCAGGCAACCGTTGACGAACTTGTCCGCATTCATATGTGGCACCACGCTGGCATCCGCATACAAGGTATTGCCCTCGCGGTCGGCCGCGATCGTATTCACCCACGGCAAGCCCACCACCTTGTCGAGCGAGTCCTTCAGCGCGCGCACGCTGACGGCGGTGCCGATGCCCAGCCATTGCTCGAGCATCCGCGTGTTGTAGCGGTTCGGATCGGCCAGCACATAGGCCGCCTCGGCGGTCCACGTCATGCCCGCCGCCGGCCGGCTGATGACGGCGCCCTGGTGGCTAAAATAAAACGTCTTGCTGCGCCGGCCGACCAGGCCGTCGGGCAGCAGCGCGTCGACGTGGACCGTCTTCGACGTCATCTTGCGCCGCTCGCCGTCATACAAATAGGTGGTGCCGCTGGCATCGGCGCGGTCCAGCGCCAGCCGGAAGGTGGTGAAGTGATAGGCGAACGTCACCGTGTGGCTCCACGCCACGTCGCGATTGAAGCCGATGACGACGGCCGGCACGCCGCCGATGATCACGCCCATCGCGTCATAGCGCCCCGGCACGGTCAGGTGGGCCTGGTAGAAGCGGTCGGTCGTGGTCCAGGGGTAATGCGGATTTCCCAGCAACAAACCGCGGCCATTGGTGGACAAGTCCTTGCCGACCGCCAGCGCATTGCTGCCGAAGCCTTGGCGGTTGAGCTGGTCCAGCTGCGCCACCAGCGACGAGGCATCGATCTTGCGCGGCGCCCGCCTGGCCAGGCTCACGCTCGCACCGGGAACCCGCCCCGCTGCGACAAAATCCCTGGCGAAGGCCTGGCCCGATGCATGCAGCGCCTTTTCCGCCACCACCATATACATATCGTCGAGCGTCATCGGCCGCACCCACTTGGCGTCGGCGCAGGCCGCCGGCAGCTTGCCGGCCGCATCCTTCAGGTAGCGGTTATAGCCCTCGACAAAGCCTTCGAGCAAATCGCGCGGCTCGCGTGACCCTGCGGCATAGTTGGCGCGCAATTGCTCGATATCGAGATAGCCCTTGAAGAAGAAGTCGCTCTCTTCATTGTTCAAGTCCATGAAACCACTGCCGCCGCCATATTCGTCGCCGCTGCGCTGCCGTGGCCGCGCATCGGCGCCGAAGAACAGCGAACGCTCGCCGCGCACGGTCAGCAGGGAATCGGCGAACATGCAGACATTGTCCTGGGCATAAGCATACGCGAGCCCGTATCCAAGGCTGTGGAAGTTGTCGGCGCGCACATGCGGCACGCCATGCGTCGTACGCGCGACCTCGACCTGTACCCGCGCCGCGGGTTCGGGCGGTGGCACTGGCGCCGGATCGTCGTCGCTGCTACTGCAGGCGCCCAGCGCCAGCGCGCACATCGAGGCAAGAAGAAACCGGAGCGCAGGAACAGGACGTGTCATGGGGCGCTTTCTGCGGCCACGGCCGCGAACGGGACGACAGGCTAAAGATGCAATTACTTTAACTCTGAAATAGTGCCCGCACGCTATTGCCCGCACTCGATATCGCAAAATCGGACAATCTTGAACATCGCCTGTGTTTTTTTAGCGCAGCCAGAAAGCAAAAAAGCCCACCAGACACCTGGTGGGCTTTCTCTCTATTGAATAGCCTGACGATAAACTACTTTCACACTGGTTGCAGCACTATCATCGTCGCAATGTCGTTTCACGGTCCTGTTCGGGATGGGAAGGGGTGGTACCGACTTGCTATGGTCATCAGGCATAACTTGCTGGAAAACTGTTCCTCTACTGGGCAACAGGCTTCCTGAATTCCGGCGTGCATTCTAACAAGCAATCCGGCCGAGCGCCAGCGCTATCGTCGACCGGACCACAAAAACACCTCGCCCAGCGGCTTCTATATAGAGGCAAGTGCTTGTAATCACAGTAAAATACCGCCTTTCCCGCCGCCGCCCTCCTGTTCCCGCCATGACGATCCTGCTCTCGACCCTCAACGCCCGCTACACGCACGCCTCGCTCGGCCTGCGCTACTTGCTGGCCAATATGGGCCCCCTGCAAGAGCAGACGACGATCCAGGAATTCGTCATCGGCGCCAAGACCACCGACCTGGTCGAGCGCATCCTGGCGCACGCGCCGCGCATCGTGGGCTTCGGCGTCTATATCTGGAATGTGGAAGAGACCACCCGCCTGGTGGCCTTGCTCAAGCGCGTGGCGCCGCAGCTCGTCGTCATCCTGGGCGGCCCCGAAGTCTCGCACGAGACGGGCGAGCAAGAGATCGTGAAGCTGGCCGACTACGTCGTTACCGGCTGGGGCGACGTCACCTTCCCCAAGCTGTGCCGCGAGATCCTGGAGGGCCCCAAGCCGATCATGAAGATCCATGCCGGCGTGCAGCCGCCGATGGAAGACATCGTCCTGCCCTACTCTTTATATAGCGAAGAAGACATCGCCCATCGCACCCTGTACGTGGAAGCCTCGCGCGGCTGCCCGTTCAAGTGCGAATTCTGCCTGTCCTCGCTCGACAAGACCGCCTGGCCCTTCCCGCTCGACGCCTTCCTGGCCGAGATGGAGGCGATGCATGCCAAGGGTGCGAGGCTGTTCAAGTTCGTCGACCGCACCTTTAACCTGAACGTCAAGACCAGCCTGCGCATCATGCAGTTCTTCCTCGATAAGATCGAGGCGAACCCGGACGATCCGCTGTATGCCCACTTCGAGCTGGTGCCCGACCACCTGCCGGAGGCACTGAAAGAGACGATCGCCAAATTCCCGGCCGGCGCGCTGCAGTTCGAGATCGGCATCCAGAGCTTCAATCCGGAAGTGCAGTCCCTGGTCAGCCGCCGCCAGAACAACGAGAAGGCGGCCGAGAACATCCGCTGGCTGACGCAGCACTCCACCGCCCACCTGCACGTCGACCTGATCGCCGGCCTGCCGGGCGAGGACGTGGCCAGCTTCGCGCGCGGCTTCGACCAGCTGGTGGGCCTGGGCGCCGAAGAGATCCAGTTCGGCATCCTCAAGCGCCTGCGCGGCACGCCGATCATCCGCCATACCCAGGAATTCGGCATGGTCTACGATCCCTACCCGCCCTACACCGTGCTGGCGACCAGTAAAATCGACTTCGCCACCATGCAACGCCTGGTGCGCTTTGCGCGCTACTGGGACCTGGTGGCCAACTCGGGCCGCTTTGCCAACACCATCCCGGTACTGCTGGGCGATACGCCGTTCGACAACTTCATGGCCTTCTCGGACTGGATCTACGCCCACACCGACGCCACGCACCGGATTGCGCTGGACCGCCTGGCCAAGCTGGTGGCCCAGTGGCTGCAGGTGCGCGGCATGGATGCGGGCGAGGCTGCGGCGCTGCTGGCCAGCGACTATGCCGGCAAGGTCGATGCGCCGGGCCGCCTCGTGAAGCAGCCGGTGGATATGCCAAAAGCGGTAGCCCCGGCGCGCCAGGTGCGTCACCTGGCTGCGTGACGGGACGGGCACGGCAAACCCGGGCAAGCACGCAAGAGGATCGCGGCTGGCAACACTCACGATTCTCTTTTACACTGGCGCAATGCGGATTGAAAATGCGCCAACATTAACCATTCAACAGTCCGGCCAGGGAGCCGGCCAATCCGTCATTGCCCAGGGCGTGTGGCAAGTCCACGGCCTGTCGCAGCGCGGTGTCCTCAAGGGCCTCACGCGCCAGCTGGCCGGCCTGAAGGACAAGGGTGCCTGCGAGTGGGACCTGTCGGGCATCGAGACCCTCGACCACATCGGCGCCCAGATGTTCTGGAATACCTGGAACAAAGAGCGGCCCAAGCGCCTCAAGCTCGACCCGCGCCAGGAAGACCTGTTCAAGCGCATCGAAGAGGCCAGCCACATCAAGCTGCCGCGCCACCGGACCAGCCCCTTCCATTGGGTGATCAAGCTGGGCGCCGGCATCCTCGATTTCTTCGAACACCTGCGCAGCTTCATCGGCCTGATCGGGATCGTGATCCAGGACCTGGGCCGCTTCGTGCGGCGCCCGCAAACCGGGCCGTGGCGCGAGATCTCGGCCAATATCTATCACTCCGGGTTCCAGGCGCTGGGCATCACGGCCATCGTAGGCTTCCTGATCGGGATCGTGCTGTCCTACCTGTCATCGCAGCAGTTGCGCATGTTCGGCGGCGACGCCTATCTGGTCAACATCCTTGGCATGGCGGTGATCCGCGAACTGGGCCCGCTGCTGGCCGCGATCCTGGTCGCCGGCCGTTCCGGCTCCTCGATCACCGCCCAACTGGGCGTGATGCGGGTGACCGAGGAACTCGATGCCATGCTGGTGATGGGCGTCTCGCACGGCTACCGCCTGATCATGCCCAAGGTGATCGCGCTGGCGATCTCGATGCCGCTGCTGGTGGTCTGGACCGACGCCATGGCCCTCTTGGGCGGCATGGTCTCGGCCAAGATCGAGATGGGCATGTCGTTCCGCTATTTCTTGCAGAAGCTGCCGGACGCGGTGCCCTTCGTGAACTACACCATCGGCCTGCTCAAGGGCGCGACCTTCGGGGTGCTGATCGCGCTGATCGCCTGCCATTACGGCCTGCGCATCAAGCCGAACACCGAAAGCCTGGGCCGCGGCACCACCACCTCGGTGGTCACCGCGATCACGGTGGTGATCCTGGCCGACGCGGTGTACGCCATCATCTTCAGCGGGACGGGCTTTTAAATGCCAGATTCGAAACAGCCCCGCAAGCAGGAACTGAACCTGCGCCCCGACGAGGAAGTCGGCGCGCCGGTGGTCCAGATCCGCAAGCTGTGGACCAGGTTCGGGCGCACCGTGGTGCACCAGGACCTGAACCTCGAGATCTACGCCGGCGAAATCCTGACCATCGTCGGCGGCTCGGGCACCGGCAAGACCGTGCTGCTGCGCCAGATGCTAGGCCTTGAGCGGCCGTCGCAGGGCAGCGTGCACGTGTTCGGCGAGGACATCAGCGCGGCCCCGCCCGAACAGCTGCAGCGCATGCGCAACCACTGGGGCATGCTGTTCCAGCAGGGCGCCCTGTATTCGGCGCTGAGCGTGTTCGACAACATCGCCCTGCCGATGCGCGAGCTGCGTTCCCTGCCCGAGGACGTGATCCGCGACGCGGTGCTGCTCAAGATGAATATGGTGGGCCTTGGCCCCGAACACGCCAACAAGATGCCGGCCGACCTGTCGGGCGGGATGGTCAAGCGCGCCGCGCTGGCGCGCGCGCTGGCCCTCGAGCCGCAGCTGCTGTTCCTCGACGAGCCGACGGCGGGCCTGGACCCCGACCTGTCGGACGCCTTCGTCACCCTGATCCAGACCCTGCACCGCGAACTGAAGCTCACGGTGGTGATGGTCACGCACGACCTGGACACCCTGTTCGCGCTGTCTTCGCGCATCGCGGTGCTGGCCGAGAAGCATGTGCTGGCGGTAGGGCCGTCGTGCGACGTGCTGCAGGTCGAGCACCCCTTCATCAAACACTTTTTCCTGGGCCCGCGCGGCCAGCGAGCGCTCGAAGTGCTCGACGAGCGCCACGCCCAGCATGAATCGGAGAATCGATAGTTATGGAAAACAGGTCGCATGCCCTGATGACCGGGATCTTCACGCTCGCGCTGCTGGTGGCCACCGTCTTGATCGGCCTCTGGTTCAACCGCGACAAGACCGAGCTGGTGCCCTACGAGATCGTCACCACCCAGTCGATCCCCGGCCTGAACCCGCAAGCCACGGTGCGCTACCGCGGCCTGGAGATCGGCCGCGTCGACGAGATCATCTTCGACCCGCGCGTCACCGGCCAGATCCTGATCAGGCTGTCGGTGGACGCCGCCTCGCCGATCACCAGCACCACCTACGCCACCCTCGGCTACCAGGGCGTGACCGGCATCGCCTTCATCCAGCTCGACGACGAGCGCACCGGTTCGCCGCGCCTGCAGACGGGTGCAGATCGTACTGCCCGCATCCCGCTGCGTCCGGGCCTGCTCGACCAGCTCGAAGACCGCGGCCTGGCGATCCTCGAGAAGGCCGAGAAGGTCACCGCCAGCCTCGACGAGCTGCTCAACGACGAGAACCGCGGCAAGATCATCGGCGCCTTCGAGAGCGTCGACCGCGCCGCCGAGGCTTATGCCGCCATTCCGCAGCGCCTCGATCCGGTGCTCGACCAGTTGCCGGCCCTGGTGAACAAGGTCGACCGCAGCATGGATTCGATCGACACCCTGGCCAGCAGCGCCACCTCGATGACCCGCAACTACGACCAGCTGGCGACCCGCCTGCAGGCGCCGGACGGCCCGATCGAGCGCCTGAACACGACCATCGGCGCGCTCGGCGCCGCCACCAGCGAACTGGAACTGGAAACCCTGCCGCACGTCGTGCGGATGACCGACGAAGCGCGCGCCTCGCTGCGCGCGGTGCGGCGCACCGCCAATTCGTTCTCCGACCGCCCGCAAAGCATCCTGTTCGGCACGCCGGGCGATGCCCCCGGCCCCGGCGAGCCGGGCTTCGTGCCCCCGACCAAATAAGGACCATCGTGAATCGTCACACCTTCCGCTTACCCGCCTCCTCCACCTCGGCCGTCATCGCCGCCGTTGCCTGTGCACTGCTGCTGGCCGGCTGCGGCAGCCAGGAACGCGCGCAGAACACCGTCTACGACTTCGGCGCGCCGTCGCTGCGGCCATTCACTCCGGCAACGCCGCCCGCCTCGCCCCTGGCGATCGTGGTGATGGACGTCACCGGCCCCAGTGGCCTCGACACCGAGCGCATGTTCTACCGCCTGAACTATGCGGATGCCCAGCAGGCGCGCACCTATGCCAGCAGCCGCTGGAGCGCCACCCCGGTCGCCCTGGTCACCACCCGCATCAAGACCCGCCTGTCGCAGGCGCACATGAAGGTGCTGTCGGCCACCGACGCCGCCAACGGCATCCCGATCCTGCGCATCGAGATCGACGATTTCGTGCACGCCTTCCAGAGCGAAGGCCAGAGCGAAGGCCGGATCATGCTGCGCGCCTCGGTGTTTACCGAACACCGCCTGGTCGACCAGCGCAGCTTCGAGCGCAGCACGCCGGCATCGAGCCAGGACGCGGCCGGCGGCGCGGCGGCGCTGGCGGCCAGCACCGACCAGCTGTCCGACGACATCGGCGCCTGGCTCGCCGCCCTGGACCTGCAAGGCAAATGACCGAAGCGGAAGTCACGGCAGAAGTAGCGGCCGGCCGCTCGCGCGGCTCGCCGATCGTGCGCGCCGCGCTGCTGGCCTACCTGCTCCTGATCGTCTACGCCAGCTGGTTCCCGTTCACCGGCTGGCGCGACAGCGGCATCTCGCCGCTGGCCTTCCTCAACCTCGTCAAGCAGCGCTACTGGACCGGCTTCGACGCCGGCGTCAACATCGTCGGCTACATCCCGTTCGGCATGCTGCTGGTGCTGGCGATGTATCCGCGCGTGCGCAGCGTGTGGGCGGTGCTGCTGGCCACGCTCGCCGGGCTGCTCACCACTGGCACGATGGAAGCGGTGCAGACCTACCTGCCCAGCCGCGTGCCGTCGAACCTCGACTTCGTCACCAATGCCGGCGGCTGCTTCCTCGGCGCCATCTTCGGCGCGCTGTGGGCCCCAGGCCTGCTCGACCGCAGCCGCCTGTTCAAGCTGCGCCAGCGCTGGTTCGCGCCGCACGCCAGCCAGGGCCTGGTGCTGGTGGCCATGTGGCCGCTGGCCCAGATCTACCCGCAAAGCTATTTGTTCGGCCATGGCCAGGTGCTGCCGATCCTGTCCGGCTGGCTGTCGTCCTGGTTCGACACCGAGATCGACCTGGTGGCCCTGCTGCGCCCCGGCGACGACATCATGAGCGTGGAGCAGTACTGGCTGTCCGAAACCATCATTACCGCCTGCGGCATGACCGGCGCGGCGCTGACCCTGATGTGCCTGGTGCGCCGCGGCGCGCCGCGCTTCTGGCTGATGCTGGCGCTGCTGGCCAGCGCACTGGTGGTGAAGGCTTTCTCGAGTTCGCTGCTGTTCCGGCCCGATAACGCCCTGGTCTGGGTCACGCCCGGCGCCGAAGGCGGCTTCCTGATCGGCCTGATCATGCTGTCCGGCCTGGTGTTCGCGCCGCAGGTGGCCCAACGCCGGCTGGCGGTCGTGACCCTGATCCTGGCCCTGGTCGTGGTCAATACGATTCCGGTGAACCCGTATTTCTCATCGACCCTGCAGGGCTGGGTGCAAGGCAAGTTCCTCAACTTCAATGGGGCGGCCGAGGGCCTGGCGCTGGCCTGGCCCTTCGTCGCCCTCTGGTTCCTGCTGCTGCCCTCGCATAAACTGAATCGGTAGCAGGTATCATGGCGTTTTGGCGCGATGCCATGCCACTCTTTCCAACGAGAACGACATGAACGACCCTGTGAACGAAGAACAGTTTTACAAGCATCATGTATTTTTCTGCATGAACGAACGCGAAGGCAAGGATGCGCGCCCGAGCTGCGGCAAGTGCGGCGCCGAGAAGGCGCAGAAGCATGCCAAGAAGCGCATCAAGGAACTGGAACTGAGCGGCCAGGGCAAGGTGCGCATCAACCAGTCCGGCTGCCTCGACCGCTGCGAGGAAGGCCCGGTGCTCGTGGTCTACCCCGAAGGCACCTGGTATACCTATGTCGACAATGACGACATCGACGACATCATCGATACCCACCTGGTCGGCGGCAAGGTCGTCGACCGCCTCAAGATCTGACCGACAACAAGGCCCATGAATATCCATTCGCACAAATTTGAACTCGACGGCCCCGCCGGCAAGATGCAGTGCCTGCTCGACCTGCCTGAAGGCGAGCCGCGAGGCGTCGCCCTGGTCGCCCACCCGCATCCGCTGTATGGCGGCACCATGGAGAACAAGGTGGCCCAGACCCTGGCGCGCACCTTCGTGACGCTGGGCTATGCGGCGGCCCGCTTCAATTTTCGTGGCGTGGGCGAATCCGAAGGCGTGCACGACGAGGGCCGCGGTGAGGTCGACGACATGGCCGTCATGTATGCCCACATGCGCGAGAAATACCCGAACCTGCCGATCACGCTCACCGGTTTCTCGTTCGGCACCTTCGTGCAGGCGCAATTCGCACTGCGCCTGGCGGCCGAGGGCCAGCCGGCCGAGCGCCTGGTGCTGGTCGGCACCGCGGCGGGCAAGTGGCCGATGCCGCAGGTGCCTGAAGACACGATCCTGATCCATGGCGAACTGGACGATACTATTACCCTGCAGGAAGTTTTCGAGTGGGCACGGCCGCTCGACCTGCCCGTGACCGTCATTACGGGCGCCGACCACTTCTTCCATCGCAAGCTCGGCCACATTAAAAATCTCGTGATTCAACTGTGGCGACGTGACATTTAGTCGTCACACTCCCCTATAATAAATCCCTTCTCTTGAGGCAATGCCTTACTGGCATTGCCTTGCGCTCCACCACCGCCTTATCTATATTGACGAAATTCTCTCCATGAAAAAACTGTTAGCGGCCTTCGCCGCCAGCCTGGTGATGGTCTCGGCCAGTGCGCAAAACGTGCCCGCGCCCGCCATCGCCGCCAAATCGTGGTTGCTGCTCGACGCGACGAGCGGCCAGGTCATCGCATCGCAAGAGCAGAACATGCGCATCGAACCGGCATCGCTGACCAAGGTCATGACGGCCTACGTCGCCTTTGCCGCGATCCGTGACAAGCGCATCGCCCTGAACCAGATGGTGAACGTGTCCGAGCGTGCCTGGAAGGTCGACGCCAGCAGCTCGAAGATGTTCATCGATCCGCGCGTGCCGGTCTCGATCGACGACCTGCTGCACGGCCTGATGATCCAGTCGGGCAACGACGCGGCCGTGGCGATCGCCGAGGCGGTCGCCGGCGACGAAGCCACCTTCGTCACCCTGATGAACCGCGAAGCGCAGCGCATGGGCCTGAAAGGCACCCGCTTCGCCAACCCGCACGGCCTGCCGGACGCGAACAACTATTCGACCGCGGCCGACCTGGCGCAGCTGGCGAAATTCGTGATCCGCGACTTCCCCGAGCTGTACAAGATCGACTCGATCAAGCAGTTCACCTACAACAAGATCACCCAGCAGAACCGCAACCGCCTGCTGTGGCTGGACCCGACCGTGGACGGCATGAAGACCGGCCACACCAACTCGTCGGGCTACAGCATGATCACCTCGGCGCGCCGGCCCAACGGCAGCACCGGCGAACGCCGCCTGATCTCGGTGGTGCTGGGCACCAGCTCGACCGACGTACGTACCCAGGAAAGCCAGAAGCTCCTGAATTGGGGCTTCCAGAACTTCGACACCGTCAAGCTGTATTCGAAAGGACAGGCGATCCAGACCCCGTCGATCTGGAAGGGTTCGCAGTCGACCGTCAAGATCGGCTTTACCAATGACATCCTGGTCACCGTGCCGAAGGGCGTGGCGGGCAAACTGAAACCGGTGCTGGAGCGCCGCGATCCGCTGGTCGCGCCGCTGGCGCTGAACGGCCAGGTCGGCACCCTCAAGATGACGGTCGACGGCCGGCCGCTGCTGTCGCTGCCGGTGGTGGCGCTGGAAGAAGTGCAGGAAGCGAGCATCTTCGGGCGTGCCTGGGATTCGATGCGTCTCTGGATGCAGTAATCCGGTTTTAGCTCTGCCAAGGCCCGTCCGCGCGTCATGCCGGACGGGCTTTTTTCATGCAGGACGGCTGGCGCAAGGCCTGCCGCAGGCCGCTATAATCATGCGATCCTGTCATGACGAAAGAACCGCGATGCCGCAAGCGCCTGCCCAACCTGTCTTCCCCCGCATCCCGACCCGCGAAGGCGGCCTCGAACTGTCGCGTATCGTGGCCGGCATGTGGCGCATGACGGAATGGGACATGCCGGTCGCGGCCCGGGTCGAATTCATCGAGCAGTGCATCGCGCTGGGCGTGACCTCGTTCGACCACGCCGACATCTATGGCAACTACGGCGTCGAGGAACTGTTTGGCGCCGCCCTGCGCGCGCAACCGTCGCTGCGCGACCGCATCCAACTGGTGAGCAAGTGCGGCATCAAGCTGGTATCGAAGGCGCGCCCCGGCCACACGATCCAGCACTACGACACCAGCGCCAGCCACATCATGGCGTCGGCCGAGGAGTCGCTGCGCAAGCTCGGCACCGACCGCCTCGACCTGCTGCTGATCCACCGCCCGGATCCGCTGATGGAGTTCGACGAGATCGCCGCTGCCTTCGCGCGCCTGAAACAGGACGGCAAGGTCCTGCACTTCGGCGTATCGAACTTCACGCGCCACCAGTTCGAGTCGCTGAATCGCCGCATCGCGCTGGCCACCAACCAGGTCGAATTCTCGCCGCTGCACACTGCGCCGATGTTCGACGAAACCTTCGACGGGCTGCAAGACCTGGGCATCGCGCCGATGATCTGGTCGCCGCTTGGCGGCGGCCGCCTGTTCGACGCGCTCGACGAACGCGGCGCGACGCTGCGCCAGGTGATCCAGGACATCGCCGACCGCATCGGCCAACCGTTCTGCAGCGTGGTGTTTGCGTGGATCATGCGCCTGCCCTGCCGTCCGATTCCGCTGACCGGCAGCGGGCGCATCGTGGCGATCCGCGAAGCGGTGCTGGGCGCCAGCTTCGAGCTCGAACGCGAGGACTGGTTCCGCATCCTGCGCGCCGCGCGCGGACACGAGGTGGCCTGAGATGGTCGAGGGCCCGCTCCGCATCGTCGAGGGGAAGGCCCTCAGCGCACAGCAGAAGAAAGACCTGATGAACCGGCTGGCGCGGATCGAGGGCCAGCTGCGCGGCGTGCAAAAGCTGATCGCGCTGGCCGACTCGCCCTCGGACTGCGACGCGGTGGCGCAGCAGATGGCGGCGGCGCGCAAGGCGCTCGACCGCTCCTTCGTGCAACTGTTGACCTCATCGATCCTGACCCAGACCGGCGACGCCGAGGACCTGGACGACGCGCGTTCCCGCGCGGCTCACCTGGCGGCAATGCTCGACAAGTTCGCCTAAGAACCTCGACGGCTGCGCCGATCAGTCTTCGAATACTTTTGGCGGCGCCACGCCGCGCCAGCCGAGCTTCCAGCCGATGTTGAGCAGCAAGGTCACGCACACATAGACCAGGAAGAACAGCACGAAGAAGCGCTCCTGCAGCACCGCCAGCACGACCAGGCATACGCCCAGCAGCGCCAGCATGACCTTGCCCTTCGGATGCTTGGAGCTCGGGAAGCGGATGGTGGAGACCATCAACGCGCCGACGCAGACCATCAGCGCGCACACCATGAAGGCAGCCCCCACCGAAATCACGGGATCGGGCCAGGCCACCACCACCGACGCCACGCAGGCCGCGCCGGCGGTAATCGGCATGCCGACGAAGTAGCGCGGGTCGGTGCGGCCATGGCTGATATTGAAACGCGCCAGGCGCAGTGCGCCGCAGGTGACAAACACGAAGCAGGCCAGGCCGCCCATGCGCTCGAGGGTCGGGTGCAGGTCGCCCAGCTGGCTGAAACCGTAGCAGTACAGCAGCAGGCCGGGCGCGCAGCCGAAATTCATGACGTCGGCGATCGAGTCGAGCTGCACGCCGAAGCTGGACTGGGTATTGGTGGCGCGCGCCACGAAGCCGTCGAGCGCGTCGAACACGCCGGCCAGCACCAGCAGGATCGCCGCCAGGCGGAAATCGCCCGGGTCGCCGATGCGCGCGTTATCGACCGAGATCACGATGCTGCCGAAGCCGCAGGCAATCGACAGCAGCGTGACGAAACTGGGCAAAGCAAACTTGGCGCGCGCGAGGCGTTGCTGGTTAGATAGCTTCAATGGTCGACTCGACAAGGCAAATATTGGCTTATTCTACAGGGTGGCCTACAAGGGTGTTGCGCAATGGTCGCAGCGCAGTTCATGATCGCCGGTTTTGGCCTAGAATGACGCTCCACGCATACGTATTGACAGGAGTTGCAAAATGAGCTATGCGCCACGTTGGCGGACAATCGCCGCGGCCCTGGGAGCCGCGCTGGCCCTTGCTGCATGCGGCGATGGCGTCAGCGACAGCCAGGACTCCCCGGTCATCGGCGGCGGCACGGCGGTTGCGCCCAACCCGGCGGCGCCGGAACCGACTGCCACACCAGGCGCGAACGCTCCGGTCTTGAGCGGCAACATCGCCCTCGATGGCCGCAACTGGATCAATTACCGGCGTGGCCAGATCGGCGTGCCGGCCGTGACCCAGAACGCGCAGATCGACAACGCCGCCCTCGGACACTCGGAATACCAGCGGATCAACAACCTGATGAGCCACGACCAGGAACCGGGCCGGCAGGGCTTTACCGGCGCCGACCTCGGCGACCGCCTGGCCGCGGCCAGCTACACGCTCGACCGCAACCGCGGCTTCGCCTACGGCGAAGTCATCTCCGGCACCAATAACCGCTCCGGCTTTTTCATGGTGGAAGAGCTGATCACGGCGATCTACCACCGCTTCGTAGTCTTCGAGCCGATGTTCCGCGAGCTGGGCACCGGCGTTGCCACCTCGGCCAGCGGCTATAACTATTTCACTGCCGATTTCGCCAGCCGCAACGGCTATGGTCCGGGCATCGCGCGCGGCACGATCGTCACCTGGCCGTTCAACGGCCAGACCGAGGTGCCTGCCAACTTCTTCAGCAATACCGAGCAACCCGATCCGGTCCCGGACCGCAACGAGGTCGGCTATCCCATCAGCGTGCACGCCAACCTCGATGCGACGCTGACGGTTTCCAGCTTCACGGTGCGCCCGCGCGGCGGCGCCGCGCTGCAGGTGCTGCGCGTCGATCCGCTCGGCAGCAAGACGGCGGCCTCCATCGTGCCCCTGCTCCCGCTGCGCGCGGCCACGACCTACGAGGTCGAATTCACTGGTACGGTCAATGGCGCGGCGGTCACGCGCGCCTGGTCGTTCACGACGCGGTGAGCGGCGCTGCCGCGCTGCGCAACGGGCCAGCCCTCGACCTGGCGGCGGGCCTGGCGCGGGTGATGGACGACCGCGCGCTGTTCCTGCGCGTGCTCGAACGCTTCGCCGGCGACTACCGCTACCCGGCGGCGCGCCTGCATGCGGCGCTCGGCGAGGGCGACACCGCGCTGGCCCAGCGCATCGCGCACACGCTCAAGGGCGCGGCCGGAATGATCGAGGCGGCTCGCCTGCGCCAGCTGGCGCTCGAGGTCGAGCTGGCGCTGAAGGCCGGAAGCCCGCCGCCGCCAGCGCTGGTGACGGCGCTCGACGACGAACTCGCACGCGTGCTGGCCGAAGTCGACGTGCTGCTGGCCGCGCCCGACGCGCCGGTGGCGGCACAAGCTGCCGGTCTGGACGACCTGGCGCGCCTGCGCGCCATGCTCGACATCGGCGACGGTCGCGCCCTGGAACTGGCGATCCAGCTGCGCCCGCGCCTGCTAGCGAGCCTGGGAGTCGAACGGGTGGCGATATTCGACGCGGCGGTCTGGCGCTTCGATTTCGAAGGCGCGCTGGCGCTGCTGGAGCAGGCCGACAGCGGCTAGCCGCCGCCGCGCCGTTCAGCGCGTGAACTCGGCTTCTTCGTCGAAGGAGTCGGCGCAAGCCTTGCCGCAAAAGCGCCGCACGCTGTCGAGCGGTTTTTCGCAGTACCAGCACGAGCCCTTGGCCGGCAGGCTGGCGCGGGTCGGCATGCTGCCTGTGGTGGCAACTGAGACGGCCACGGGCGGCTCGGCGGGCAGCCCACTGTCCGGAAAACTCTCGTGTGTCGTTTCCAAGATCCACCCCCTAACACGGCTGCCTGAAGTCAGAGAAAGATTACTTCAGCGGAACTCCGTGTGCATGAGAAAGCGCAAGCCGGGCCGCGACAGGCGAACCCATCACGACTTTCATTGCGTATCAGTGTGCGCCCAATGCCAGGCGGGTGCAATCCCCTGCCCGGTTCCCGTGGATCGATTTGACATGCGTGCAACGTTTGTGCCCGCACAAGCCACGGTGTACGGCCAAAAATCGTAGTGTAAAGCCAACTATCGGCGCGCACCGTTGTGTGCGCCGGCTTGTTTGGCCGGCTCGAGCGTCACCAGCAGGCCGTTGCGGGTGGTCTGGATCCGGGTCGGGACGAATTGCACGCCGGCGTAGCGCAAGTCTTTCTGCTCGAAGGTGTATACCGGCATGTCCCGCGCGACGGTGTCGATCAGGCCGTTGGCGACCCGGGTCAGTTGGCGCTCGGCTTCTGGGTTGCCGAGCTGCAGGCGGTCGATGCGCGGCTCGGCCATCATGACGGCGGCCCGGCCCGGGTCGACGTACAGGCGGCCCGAGAACGCGATATTGCCGGTCCAGGCGCGCGCGAACGGTGGCGCGACCGAGGCTTCGACGGCCAGCGCGACCCGGTCCTGGTCCGGCTGGATCGCCAGCTGCGGACGGGTGAGCTGGACGTCGAACAATTCCAGCAGGCGCTCGTTGACGGGGAAACGCTTGTCGAGGCCGGCCTGCAGCTTGTGCAGGGGGAGCTCGACCTGGCGCGGGCCGATCAGGCTGGAGCAGGAGACGAGCAGGCTGGCGCCGAACGCCATGGCCGCCAGCCTGAAGACCGTACGCCGCATCGGCTTCGAGGAAGGAGGAATGTTGTATTTATCCATATTCCAAGCCTAGCACGGGCCGGCCTGAAGCCTGTTGACCGTTCGATACAGAATGTTGAAAGACCAAGAAAACCCCATACAGAAGCAGGTTTTTTGCTACTGCTAAAACGTTTTGTGTACCTAAGCGTGTACCTAAAGATAGCTACAAGACTCGATAAGAATGAGGGTGACGGTGCCGATCGAACATCAGAGCATATTTGTTTCAATCAACTAATAGCATATTTATCAGCGTTCAATTCCCATTCGACACCACCAGCCATACCCTCCTCGCTCGACCGGCATGAGAGCTCGCATGGGTCTGCGCGTTGCAATAGTTGCAACTATTGCAACGCTGAGCCTATGGTCTCAGATAGCCCTCCAAAGCGTACCAATCAAGGTGTGCCAACTCCCTATAGAGAGCAGCCTTCCAGGAGTTCCGATGAATGCCATCTTCAACCCGTGCCATTCTTCTGAGGTGGGATCGCCGCGAATCAAATTCAGTAAGGTCCATGAGGTACTCGGAGGTACTACCTAGTTCCACCGCGGCCTGGATAGAATAACGTCGGGCTAGTTCCAATTCTTCGAAGTGGTTGATGGTCCGACGCGCGAGGTCCGCAGGCCAGTGCACAGGTATATCTACTCGAAATTTTGCTATCCTCGGATGCTTCTCGCTTACCGAAGCGACAAGCCAGGATGTTTGGTCGATTATTGGCTTCTCAAAGTACGGATGCAACGTCTGAGATCCTTCGCTAATAACACCGCCACCTTTCACTTTATTGCAGTCTGAACAGCAAGGTATAAGGTTTGCGGACATTACGGAATAGACTGGATATCGAGATTTCGACAAGTAGTGGTCTAGTGTAGCTACGTCACCAATACCACAGTAAGGGCACTTGTTGAATAATGCTAAGGCGCGTATGCGATCATAGTGCTGCCTACCCGCAGCTGCAGAACCTACCATACCTGTGTCATACTGCGCTACAAAGTCTCCTTTAGTGGCAGTGCCTAGTATGAGTTGATCAGACTTCCCGTAATCGCACGCTGGTATTGTGTAGAGCGTGTTTTGAATCGCTTTATCCAAATACGAAAGATATTCATCGCCTACTTCGTCGCGAACTTTTGCAATTCTTTCCTGCGACGTGGCCGGGCTAAGGTCAGCCAGCGTATCGTCGAAGATTTTCATTGGTTTCTCAATGAGCGGCTTTAGAAGTCTCATGACCTCTCATCCGCAGCTCGGGCTTCGATCATTGAGCGCAGAATAGCCTGTGCCTCGAAGCCGAGTTGAAAATCATATTCTTCCATGATCTCATCAAAATCCCCTCCCTTATCTACGGTCTTTTGTAGCTCATCATGAAAGCCCGATTTTGAAACTTCTAGACCAAAAATTTCCCGAGTTAGGACGCCAACATTTTCGCCGAACGTCTCACGCTCCGGACGATCTGACCGTCCACTGGCTCTTATGCGAGTAAGCTTCCAGACGCATGACTTTGGAACCTCTTGGACGATCACCGGAGAATGTGATGCGATGATTGCAACCGCATTCCGATCATGTAGCAGATCAGACAATGCGCGAGTAAAGGCGGAAAGGAGCGGAGGGTGAAGATGACTTTCTGGCTCGTCCATCAGCACTAAAGTTTTTTCTTCAACCGTATCGACCAGACGGGTTATCGTCAACAGAACGATTGAGTGCCCAGAACTCATCTTGTTGGCGAAACCACGCACTCTCCTAGAGACCTCGTCCGCCTCCACTTCCGCCAGTCGAGTTAAATTCATGTCGGCAAAATTCGAGTCTGATTCAAGTCTGCGAATTGCAGACACCCATCGCTTCGCCTTTTCAGACTTTGCCAAACATGATTCGATACTCTTCGCGAGTTCCTCAGATAATTCGCCCTCATCTTTGGGAGGTAGCTTTCCTCTGCCTCGTCTTGCTTTTTTCATTCCGACGTAGAAATATGCAACGCCTTTTGTCCTATCAGGCTGATCTAGCGGAGGAATAAACGGATCAAATGCACTGAAAGATACTGATACCAGACTACTAAAATAATCCTCAGGGAGGGATTCGCGTCCGAAGCGCCCAAGCGTATAAAAACTGCCAGTTGTTTCCGAATCGCACGCCATAATGGCATTGACCATATTGTTCAACAATGTTGTTTTGCCAACGCCGTTGCGACCGATGAGTACGTGAATGTTGGTCGATGGCTTTGAAGCAGGCTTGACCTGAAACTTTAAATCGACCTCAGCATGCGATTCCGTTGCCGCCTCGGCATAGCCAAAATGGAATTCTGTCAGCTCCGTTTCACCGTTGATAACTCGTCTATACTGTCCATGCAGGGTTGCAAGGCTAACGCCACGCAGCAATGAATTGTTGAAAACGCGCTCATCTTTGGCTTTTTCAAAATTCGCTGGATCCCATGCTACGTCGTTTAATGCCCGGAGAACGGCATTTTCAGGTAACGGGAGTGTTGCTAAGGTCTTGTAGTATTCGACATCTTGACCCAGGGAAAACCACCCATCAGGAAGCTCAGTGAATACACTGGGCATTTCATCCCGAGTCCATCCATGACTCTGCTTAATGAAGCCGATTTTTACTGTTCCAACTTCAATCGAATCTCCGTTCGCATCTACATAGTGCAGACGGAACGTTGTCTTGAAGGAATAATCGTCCCAATTGTTCGGAACTAGAAAAAATGAGTTACGGCTTCCGCGCTGGACAGGGCCGACTGAAAAAACGAGTTTCATTTTCGATTTATTCAAGGTTGGGCGACACACTTACATGCAGCGGTACGGAATATTGGGGCGCCATAGACGAGCAATATCCACCGCAACCATCAAAACCTGGTCGCATGTACCTTAGCGTGTACAAAAAACAGATATTGCCGCTTGTTAATCTAAGACGCACCCAAAAGTTAACAAGTTGACACCATTATCGGAAGTCCTCTATAAATTCTGATGCAGGTTCAACGCCGCAGACGAATAAGCGATCCCGAGCGCGGGTACAGGCCACGTACAGAAGATTGCGCTCCGTGTTGTAGACCTCTTCCAAGTCGCCCTCGTCAGTGATCGACTGTACGCGCTCTTGTAGTGGCATTACCTCATCATCACAGGCCATCACAACCACTGCCCTAAACTCCAGTCCCTTTGCCAAGTGCATCGTGCAGACACTCGCTCGTCCGTTGGGCGTGTTCACATTCTCATCCAGCACACTGAACGGGATGCCCGAGGCAGTGATTGCTGCGACAGCCCGCGAGATCTGAGCCTCTGAACGAACGAACACGCCCAACTCGTGTGCTACTAAACCATCCTTTAACCGGTCGAGAATCCATGCAGTAACTGCCTTGCTTTCAGCAGTCTCTGAATTGAAAGACCGAATTTCAGGAGCTGGACCATTGAACACAGACACCGTCCCACGTCGGTCTTCAACGTTACCATCAACATCCGAAACATCAGGGCCCAGCAATCTGTCAGCTTGAGCCCGAATTTGATGTGAAGTTCGGTAGTTAATGTGCAAAGTGCGCGATCTGCCGCGAATATCGACGCCCAGTGACTTCCACGAAAATGGATGTTGAAAGATCCGCTGTCCCAGGTCGCCGGCGAAGAAAAGGCTGTTCGCTCGAACCTTTCCGTTGCTGGTGCTAGAGGCTGCGAGAAATTTAAGCTGCGCGACGCTCACATCCTGCGCCTCGTCAACAACTACGAAATCGAAGGGCTGGTGAGGCAGTGTCGCTGCTTTTTCTGCCAAACGAGTGAACATCTCCGATTGCGTAATCAGCCCTTGTTGCTTCAACGTTTCCTGCACCCGTTCGAAGACAGCCCACAAGGCTAAACGCTGCATTTCGGACAATCGGGTCTTACGCCCCAAGCGTTTTATATCCCTATAGTCGTCCCACGACTTCAACTGCCAAGCGTCGACGAGATCGTTCCACTCACCAAACAGGAACCGGTGGCTGAACTTCAGATTGGAATCGATCTTGGCGGATTTACGCAAGATGACCTCCACTTGAGGCTGAGACACCAGCTTGGGCTTCCCCCAATAGGCGCTATAAAGTCGCTTTCCAATTGACGTCATGGACTGGACTTCTAGCCTTTCGGCCAACCGTGGCTGATTGCTTATCAGATTTTGCAGCTTTGTTGCCAGTGCACTAGCCAGCGTCTCAGAGAAGGTTGCCATTAGCACTCGGCTATCCGGGTACTGCCGAGTCAAATGAACTGCGCGATGCAGCGCGACAATGGTCTTACCCGTGCCGGCCGAACCTGAAATTCGCGCTGGCCCGGCATAATCCCGCTCAACCCATTGCCGCTGCGATGGGTGAAGGAAAACGGTCCATTTTTCCCAAGGAAAATCGAGTGCACGCTCCAGCTCTTCGACGTCCTTCATGACCCGGAATCTGCGCTGAGCATCCGGATGGGTGAATGGATCGGTCCCAGGCTGGATCGCTGCAACTGGCTTTGGCGTACCGCCAGTCGCAAGTTCGAGCAATGCCTCCGCGGCTTCCGCCGGAAGATGGCAAGCTAACAACAATAATCCGTCTTCGTCGACCTTACGCACGTCACCCAGCCATTCAGGAGGGACGCCGTAGCTCAGTAGTTCCTCGTCGAGCCGTCTAGCAAACAATAGTTCGCTCGATTTCAACCGGTCGGATTTTGTTTTGACAGCTTCGGACACTGTTGCAACATGATCCCCGCGGACGATGACTTCCGCCACACGCTCACGGATCTCGACCCACTGAGCTGCACCAGTCTTCGGATGTACTTCGAGCTTTCGACGCTCTGCCCACTTATAAGCTTTGTCGTGGTGATCGACGTAGCAGAGCAGGAAGCTACTGGCCGTCTTGTGCACGATCAGGCGAATGTCGCTACTGACTCTGACGGACCAGAAGTTCTTGTCCTTTGATTGCTCGATCCGATGGAGGCTCATGCTGGGATGAGCCGGGTTCAACTGTAAATCGAACGCAGTTGTCTTCACTGCCTTCTGTTCATCTCCCGTGAGCTTAGCGAGGCTTTCGGTGAATGTGTCTGCGATTCGGAATTCCAATATTCCCCCAGGGTCAAACATCTTTTGGAATAAATCCTTGGCGCCCATGCGATGCACCAGTGAACTGGATGATGTTCGCGTGCGAATCTAAGTTGGACGGCGGATCTTCGTTTTCGAAAATGATCACCTGAGATGCATGGAAAGTCTCAGCAATCGAACGGTAAAACGCATCTTTCACATCATGCGAAAAGCCGTCCTCGTCGGTATCTGGCTCACGGTATACTACAAGCGGAGAGTCGATAAGAACAAAGCCCGGGTGTGGCCTTTCATCCTTGAGACAGTACTTAAGCAATGCCAAGTTAAAGGCCGCGTGGGCTATAGCTCGTACGCCCTTTCCGTGGCTCGACCGCGTCCGACCGGAAATCACGATATCTTGGTCGCCTTCACTGAATGTAACGCGGCTGAGCCCAGGGAAATGCCAGGCGCGTAACAACGATTCGACCTCTTGGCTAAATGCCTCGGCTTCGTCCGAACGTACTCGGGCGGACTCCAATTCCGTCCCTTTCTCTGAACTCTTCTGCCCGAGGTTCACCATCAAGCCTTGTAGTTCTTTTACGCGCCCATGCAGTTCAAGGGCGCGTCGATATGTATCTCTGTTTGTCTGACTTTCACGCAAACTAAGCAGGGCGACCTCCACTCTCGGCTTTAGCATTTCCGTGAGTTGCCTTGCTACTGCCTGAACACTCTCCTTGGCTTGACTACATAATTCGTTAAGCCGCCCGATCTCTCGGTCATTTTCAGCTCTCGTTAAATGCAAGTCTGAGATCAGCGATTTGATCTTGGCTGCCTCTGCAAGGCATGACTGCGCTACATCTTCTGGAGTTGCCTCGCCCCTTTGATGTTCATGCTCCTGATGCTCAGCCTCGGCGCCGCACATCGGGCAGCGCTCCTCGTTCATTTGGCTTAGCCTCGTACCGGCCTCTGCAATGCTTTCGAGACGACGAAGGTCCGACCGATATTGCTGCTCAAGGAGTTCAAACCTGCGTTGAAACTCCCCTAGAACTCCCAATCGCGACTCAAGTTTCCGCAGACTATTCAACTCCGTTCGGCGCGTGCCCTCAAGATGTGCCGCGTTCTTCTGCTCAACAGCAAGCTCTCTTTGTGCCTTCTCAAACAGCGTCTCAATCTGGGCCAATTGTCCTTGCCAAGCTTGCGCATCGCCCTCTAACTGCAACTCAGCCATGCGCCCTTTAGTCTGATTCAGCAGTAGTTCAAGCATCTCGACTTTTCCAGCCTGCTTGCCCTTGGCGACCTTCGGATCTTCACGTGAAATCAGTGAACTGTCATCCACACCAGTTAGCAGCAGGCGAAAGACTGCACTCTCAGCTGTAGCACCGGTGTACTGCCCAGACAAAATTGGGGATGTACTGCTAATGATGGTTTCCTCATCAATTAGCACCAGACGCGCCAAGTCTCGAAAACTTACTTCGCGAGTGACACCTTGCTTGTTTTTACGTACTTTTTTCCCACTGAAGCCGGACAGACCCAACAAGTACTGAGATAACGAATTCCTATCTCCGGCAGTGTGTTTCGCAGAGAGGGTACGCGCTGTTTCACTGGAATTGACAAGCTTGAAGTCACCGCCACGGATTGACCTCTCCAACACCACTTCATCGTCTTCATTCGGCCCGCTCAACACAAGATGTACGGTCTCATATCGGGACGCTTCAGGGATGAGCTTTGGGATGTCCCTCCCACCTAGCATGTAGTCGATGCATTGCACAATGAACGTCTTGCCTGTATCGGAAGGGCCCGACACAACGTTCAGTCCTTCGCGGAACTGCACTTCGGCATTGGGCACGCCACTACCCACTAATGTCAATCGGCGAATTTGAAATCCTGTTATTGCCACTCGGCGTCCTCCACTCTCAGCACAGACTCCATCGCGAATTCTGCGCCCCACTCCCCAGACTGAGAATTAACAATTTTCAATAGATCACTGTCCGAGGTGTCACCGAACAACGGCACGAGCCATATTGCACGTTCTCTTAGTTCAGCGACGTAGTCGGAGGACAAGACATCCAAAAAGCCAGCGGCTCTGTCTGTCGCTGCGAACATCAGGCCTGTCTCTGTGTAATGGCGCTCCAATAGTCCACGACTTTGGTACAGCATCAGACCTTGCTCCAGCATGGCGCGGCGCACCAATAGCTCGCCGCCCCGGTGCGGTGTCCTCGGGTGCAGACCAGGTGGACCGCCCGGCAAGTCGTCGGAGTGTATGAGCAGGTAATCTAAAACCACTAATCTTTGAAGCGAATACTGTTCCGGAAATGCCTCGCTCAATAAAGACAGGGCACGAAGACCAGTCTCAACTGGCCCATTGAAAGGAGGTAAATTCTTGGTATAAGGTGACTCGATCATTTGACCCACTTGACCTTACCATTATTAGCAAGCTGATGACAGATGCCTCCACGATCATAGGTAGACAAACGTTCCTTTAGTGCGTGGTCAGTAATGGGCAATAGCTTTGCCGTCTTCACCACCGACAGTACTCGCCGATACCCGTCCGTATGCGCGCCTCGCATCTCATCCTTGATTCCACCATGCACCTCATTCTGAAGCTCCTCGAATGCACCAGGAGGCAATGTGTCCCGAGAAAACGCACGAAGGGCTTCGGCACTGTAGAACTCAAGCCGTGCGTCGTTGAAATGCTCTTTAGCTTCTTCATGCGCGCCCAGAGCAGCCACCGTAGGTAAAGCACATTTCAGATGATCCCCATAAGCGTCTAAGAGGCTGCGCACATACGTGACTTCGTGCGCCGCAACAGTCGCTGGAGGCGCGACAAACTTTGGGCGGGCTGGGAGACCGCCACCGAACCTCGTCGCATACCAGCGCGTCTTAGCGTGTTGGTCAATAATCCGCAGTGGAGGTACTGCCTCGAAGATCGAAAAATCCAACCCATCAAGATATCCGCGCAAAGTCGCATCCAGCTCAACGATGGCTGTCGATGTAATGCCGTTCTTGCAATGTTTCCCCCAGTTATCTATCAGCTGGGCTTTTAGCTTGTCAGCCTTACGTAGTAGATTTGAAAGCTTGGTTCCAGCCCCTTGTGGTGCCACGAAGAAGTACTTCCGAGGGTACGTGTACTCTTTGATATAGGTGTAGTAAACCAGCTTCCCCAACTCCACCCAAATATCACCCGGTGCGAGACCTGCCTTGTAGTGCTTGCACTGGTAGTTATCCCAGATCACCGGGTTAGCCTTGTCGAAGGCAATGATGTCCCGTCCCATGTCGCCAGCACCACCGCATCGTTCGACGGTGCCGTATTGATCGCGTAGCGAATCGGCCCATTCGAGAACAAAATCCTCCCATTGGCTGTCACTGAAGATGCGTATGCGCTCGATAGGCGGAATAGGCATACCAGTGACCACGATATCTGCTGATGCAGCCATGCCACCGGCGGGTATTGGCAATGGAGAGGACGAAATCATAAGACCTTAAATACCTTCATCACCTCATCGCCGAGGTGGTTGATCACCTTCACAGCAATCCGACCGGACTTAGGCCTGGCAAACGGGCGCGACGTGTCGCTGTTCAAGGTTGCCCAAACGTCTTCATTAACCTCAGTCTTCAGCGTAGTTTTGAGCGCCTTGTAGGGGTCATTGGCGCCGAGGAAGTAGGCATGGCGGACAAAGAAGCTTTCTTCATTGTAGTCAGTATCGATAAACCAACAGGCGATGCCGTCCGCGCCATCACTACGCACTTCTCCAGTGTTGGGGTGGAACACATCCACGCCGTTCACCTTGACGCACACCTGGTCGTTTTCCGCGTGCAGGATGTCAATGTCTGGTTCGCCGAAGATCACAAACAGATTACCTTTGCCTGTATTCTTGAGGTCTTCGGCCATGTGCAGGTCGGCATTCATACGTGCCTTGAGCACAGGAATTCGGCCCAGTTTTTCGAACTCGGAAGAGTGCGCGTCATAGTTGAAGGCACAGGCGATAAGCACGTCAAAACCAGCATCGCCAGCTTCGCGCGCTGCAGATACCAAGTCCGGACGAGATACAGTACCGAACTCGGGACCAATGAAAATAGCCGCGCGCTTTTCACCAGTGTTGTCTTCGTAGGCGCCCTCACCACAGACCAGATCACCCGGCCAAGGTACTAGCGAGTTGAAAACGATCTTATCTTCCTTATGGGCTTGCTGCACTCCAGCGGTCTTGAGATTCTCAAGGATGATCTGAACGAAGTCACGTGCAGCGTTGTACTCTGCCTGCCCCTCGGCAACCTTCGGATCGCTGGGGTCGATTAGCTGATCGTTCTCATCGACGCCGAGGACACGGTGCGGCGAGAGGCTCTCCACCGTAAACGGACCGGCCACTCGGATCTTTTTCCTATCCTCGTAAGGTTTATCGTAGAGGTACTCGAATTCCGCCTTTGCCGCGATGGAAGCATCAATAGCTTGCTGTCGGGCGATGCGTTGTTTCCACCAGTCGGCATGGATTCTTGCCACGCTCTCGGGCCACTTAATGTCGGCCTCGCGAGGGATGTCCCATTCTTGCCAAGCTTTACCCAAAGTTTCATTGATCTGCTCACGCAAAGGCTCTATCAAAGCTTGGTAGTGCTCGTGGATCACATCAATCTCGGCGTTATTGGCAATGGATTTTAGAGTGATATGCGGTACTCGCTCATAGACAAATCCCTGCCTCACATTACCGCGCGTCGGCGCGGTGGAAGGCGCCGTGCGTGTTATCTCAGATTCTTTAAGTTGTCCCTCACGGCTATCCACCAAGAGGTAATACGAATAGCGAGCCCCCATGATGCGCGCCCGAGCAAGGGCCAAGGCCACACGCGATGTATCAATGGTGATCCAGCGACGGCCCCATTGCTCAGAAACATATGCAGTTGTGCCTGAGCCACACGTGGGATCTAGGACGAGGTCTCCCGGATCAGTCGTCATCAGAATGCAGCGCTCAATGACTTTGGGGTTCGTTTGAACTACGTAAACTTTGTCGGAAGCGAATCCAGCTGTTACAGTGTCATCCCAGGAGTTATTGAAGGGATAAACAGGAAAATCCTCTAAATATCGCACATAACGAAGAGTTTGTCCTGCTAAGGCAAGGCGCCTAGCGCGCCTCAAACGCCCCATTCCAATCTCGGTTGTTTTCCACCCGCTTTTTCCCACCGATATCTTCTTGCCGTCGAGTTCAACGTCGAAAAACTGTGGGCCTCCAGAGCTTTGACTGGTTAAATTATCCAAACAGAATAGACGGGCACCTTTGGGCACTTTTGTCTTTTCGTCTTCGGTAGCATTCCTTCGATCCAACCGATCAAAAAAGTCAAGCTTACTATAAGCCGCAGCACCTCCAGCGAGCTCGCTCTTAGACCGATATGGTTGGCGGTATTTGACCCGAGACGCGTCCTTGGCAAACCAAAGAATAAAGTTATTGACCGAGGCCAGAGTTTCTGTTCCACCGCTGGGAGAGCCAGCCCCTCCTGTGGTCTTAAAGTTAATCTGACTCACAAAATTTGAGTCACCGAAGACCTCATCTAGGATAGCGCGTACCCGATGTACATTCTCCTCGCCAATCTGAACAAAGATCGACCCAGAATCCGTGAGTAAATCTTTGCTAACAGTAAGTCGATCGCGAAGGTATGTGAGATATGAATGTATACCGTCGCGCCACGTATCGCGAAAGGCCTTTACCTGTTCTGGTTCACGCGTAATGTGCAGGACGTTGCCATCCTTTACATCTTTGCTGGCAGTACTCCACTGGAAGTTACTGTTGAACTTGATTCCATAAGGCGGATCAAAATAGATGCATTGCACTTTGCCTCGCAACACCTCTCGTTCGGCGAGAGACGCCATCACTGCCAAACTGTCGCCAAGTATCATTCGGTTTGCCCAATGTGCATCATGCGCATAGAACTCCGTCTTAGCATCTTCGCTTGGGAGACCATTGAAGTCGGCAAACATGTCGACTTGCGGCGCATTGGAGGCGTCTACACGCTCAGTCTGGCGTTTGAGATCGTCAATCAAGACCTTTGGGTGTACCTTTTCCTGGATGTACAACGGAGGCGCGTGTACAACCAAGTCTGACCAGTCTTGCTGGTCCTTGCCACGCCAGACCAGTTGCGGGTCCAGATCGCGGTTGCGGTCTTCCCGGGCACGCGGGTAGCGAACAGGGATCGGCTTTTGCTGATCCTTCTTCATGACTGATTGGTACTCGGCCGTCGGGATGTTCTTGCGAGTGGCGTCTTCATGCTTGAGCGTTTCAACGCTCAGCGGGGTGTTGTTCGTGGTTGCCATATCAAATTACGCCCTCGGTAACTGATTCGGTAGCCGGGGCAACGGCGTCGATCATCTTGTTGAACTCGGCTTCGACCTTCTTGGCGAAGTCATGCTGCATTTGGTACACGTCGACGAACTCGACAAAAGCCCAGCGTCCATAGGAGTTTAGGTTGTTGACGCCTGGCACCCAATAGGTTTCCATGGTCAACTTCTTATCTTTAGCGTCCTCACCTCGATAGCCTTTGATCTCGACAATCAAATTTAACAGATCATCGGGGCCGTAACCGTCATCGATCTGAACGATGAAGTCTGGTCGATATTTGCGCGTCTCTGAGCCGTAGCGGTAGGGCACCTCAAGGCCCAGGTTGTGATTCTTGACGTATGCCACCACGCGTGGATGACTCTCTGCCACACGGCAGAACTCCGATTCCCAGTCGCTGTCGAGAATGACCCAATTGACGTGGCACTTAGGCGGTGGACCGTTGGTTTCCCAGCGCTCGGTTTTCGAGGTGTTAAAGTTGACAAAGCGTGTCGTTCCAGTGGCGTTGTAAGGGTCAAGCACCGCCTTGATGGGGCGTTTATTGCCTTGTTCCGCCTTGGTGATGGCCGCCGTGATGCGATTGCAGGCTTCGTCGGCAAGCTCTTGATACATTAACTGCGCCGGGTAAGTATCCCCTTTGCAGGTCAAACATGTGTCCAGCCACTCCTTCGTGATGCGCTTCAGCTGCCCAAATAGGTGCAGCTTGGGCTCGTCGCCTGGATCACGCCAATGGTTCATCAAGAGGCGCTTTGTGAGGTGCATCAGCAACGTGGAATGCCGCATGTCAGCCAGATGTTCAAGGCTGAGGTCTACTGTCTCTCCGATGATGCCAGCGTTCTGTGTGATGGAGGGGCCAACCAGGTCTGGCGTCAACACCAACACCGAGTCCAGCGTGAACTCCGCAGTTAGCCGTTCGTCTGGTAACTCTACTCGATAGCCCTGAACCCGTGGAAACTGAATCTCCAGGTTTGAACGTTCTGGCAGCGCGCGAACCTGCACAGTCTCTCGCGGCGGCAGAGGCTTGGAAATCACGGGCTTGGCGGTGAAGTCAAACGGAATGCCTAACACATCAGCATATTCGACATTGAACAATCCATCTTCATTTAAGTCGTATGATTGACGTCGGAGCGCACGACCGATCACCTGCTCGCACAAGAGTTGGGTACCAAACGCACGAACACCCAGCACGTGGGTTACAGTGTTGGCGTCCCAGCCTTCGGTCAACATGGAAACTGAGACGACACAGCGAATCGAGTCACCTAGGCGGCCAGCCTTGCCTACGGTGTTCATCACTTCACGAAGCAACCGTGCATCGTCGAATTCTTTGCCTGCGCGGAGTTCGTCAGCTAGAACACCACCGCGCTCAAAAACCTCTTGTTTGAACTGCTCAATTTCCGGGCCGGCAGCGGCACGGAAGCTTTCATCCAGAGCCTCTCCGGATTCCAATTGCTCACTATCGATTAGCAGCGTGCGCGGACGACCGAAAGGATTGCCGTACTCATCGGTATTACGAAATAGTTCCAAGCGGCCGGGGACTGGCGTCATGCTGCCATCCTCATTCTCTCGGTGGAATCCCGAGATGAAGTCGTAGACCAGCTTGGACGTGGCAGTGTTGTTGCACACCACGATGAAGCAAGGCGGCACCTTGATACCAGCAGCTTGCCACAAATCGAAGGTCTTCCTATAGTGACCGTACAAAGCCTCAAGCGCCGTTTGGAGCTCCACCGGCAAACTGAGCGGGTCAAGCGCCTTACCAGCGCCTCGCCCCTTCTTGGGCATACGCGTACGGATGTGCTCCCACAGATTGCGGAACTTCGGCATTTCGCCACCAGGGATGTTGTCCGCAACGGGAACACGGGGCAGTTTGACAATGCCGCACTCGATGGCGTCCATTAGCGAAAAGTCGCTCATCGTCCAAGGGAACAAAGTACCTTCGATATAGCCGGAGCCCGACAGAAAGAACGGTGTGGCAGATAGATCGACCACTCTGGCAACGCCCAACTTGCGGTTGACTGCCTCCAACCCAGTGATCCACATGCGAGCAGCTTCGTTGTTCTCTTCGGCTTCCTTTCTCTCGTCGCCTTTGAGGACGTCAGCGTCAGCGTCAGGCTTCTCCCGATAGCAGTGATGAGCCTCGTCGTTAATGACCATCACATTAGTCATGCCCATCAAATCGGGCATAACGCGCTGAAGCATTTGGCCTTCTGTCTCCAGAGTATTTAGCTCGTCACCGCCTCGTCCTTTCAGCAAAAGGCGGCCGCCCTTAGATAATTCAATGCGCTCTCGAAGTTTAAAGGCGTGATAGTTCGTAATGACGATCTTTGCCCGATTCAGGTCATCCAGCATGTCTCCAGGCACCAACTCACGGCTGGCGTAGTAGCTGTCCGGATCATTGGGCTGCAAGACTCGCAGACGATCTTTAATCGTCAGACCAGGTGCGACAAGAAGGAACCCGCGAGTAAACTTCTTACTGCCGGGCCGGCGTACCGCATTGAGGGTCTGCCACGCAATAATCATCGCCATTACCGTAGTCTTGCCTGCGCCAGTAGCGAGTTTAAGTGCTAGACGTAGCAACTCTGGATTTGCATCGTTATTGGCGTTAGCAAGGTGGCTAAGGAACGTGTGGCCGACTTTACCAAGCTGTGGTGCGACTTCGGTAAGCCAGATGATCGTCTCAACAGCTTCGACTTGGCAGAAGAACGGACGAATACTGCTGAAAGAATGGTGTCTCCAGTGCTGCAACAGCCGCGCCGTCTCGGGCGTAACGCGCCAGTCGGACGGATTCTTCAGCACACGCCACTTGTCCACCTCCTGGCGCACTGAGTTGATTACTGCAGTGTGGTCGTACGCCTGTTCTTGTGTAGACAGATCGGCATCAAACAACAGCTCGTCTTGTTTGCCAACGCTCTTCTGTTTTTTAGCCTTCGGGATTGGTGTAATGAACTCTGCCAGGCGACGTGCTTCGACAATTTTCTGGGTTGGTTGCCCAGTTGCATCGAGTTCCCAATGACGCCCTGGATACTCATACGGAGAGTTAAGAATCGGTTGCTCAAAAAACTGTTTTGACATTCGAGTCCTGTTGATGGCCTCTTTCGCATCCGGATTAATGTTTGGAATGAATCATGATTACTCAGTCAAGTTGTCATTTTCTCAACGACAAGCTTGGCTAAGCGATACATTGCCATTCTAGTCACCACCGTTAATCGGTTTGCGTTCGCGCGAGTTTCAAAATTACAAGAATACCATAAGGAAACGGTGCAATGGCTTAGTGTGCGAAATAACTACGGCACTTTCGTAAGTCCCGCGTGGTTCGCACGGGTAAAGGTGCGCCCAACACCTCATGAAGGGCGCTTACCACCGAAGTGCAGCCGCTGAATGATGGCAATGATGCAATAAAATAGATCAGATAGGGGTGTCGAATTATTAATTAAGTGGGGATTACAGGGCCGGTATTGAGTAGCAACGCAACTGGACCAACTGGACCATTTCTACTCTGACACGTTCACCACACACACACGTCAAAAAATTTTCAGCCACATATCACTCTAGTGAGACAGGAAGGAATCTGCCTGCTCGTCAGTTTTTATTCACACTTATTGGAGATGAACGTGAACGGACAAAACCCTTCGGTAATCGAAAATGGCCTCCACCCCTCAGCCACTTGCCCCAATTGCCGGAGCAACCGCGTCTATCAGAAGAACCAAGGACGCCGTTTTGGCGGTGCTGTAGGGACGGTTGCTGGTGCTAGTGTTGGTCTTTCTGGCGTTGCTGCCGGACCCAGAGACTGCCACGGTGTAAAGCAAACAAGGGCTAGGCTCGCAATTGGGCCTCGCAACATCCACTTCTCCTTGGCAAGCAAGGGAGGCGACTCCCAGGACCAAGGGCGCGGCCAACTCTGCTTGAACACTAGAGTTTGCGCAGAGTTCCTTGACTGTGGCTGCTAACAAAGGTGGCAAGGCATTAACCGGATATGGACGTTTGTAGTTCATGCCGACTCCAAGTTTTTGCAAGGCTGCGCCTGGATGCGTTCAGCCGCCTTCAGGTTCTTTTGAGCTTTGAGAGATCTGCTGCTCTTCTGTTGTTCTTCTTTGTCTTCACGGCTCAGTTTAACCCGCGCTTCGAGCCAGCCTTGAACTTCATGCTCCAACCAGCCAACGGCCGAAGCTCCCAAACGAATCTGCTTCGGAAACGTAGGATCATAGCTAGAGGACTTAGGATCGAGCATTGCGTAGATCTGCGCGGACGACAGTCCAATGCGCGAACACAGTTCGCGCTTCCGCAAGATCGTAAAGATATTCAGGAACGAATCGTACATGTGTGGAACTCCTTACATTGGGTTAGACAATGAAGCCAAGCGTAAGCAGTTCACCTTTGAACAGATAGACTGCGAGCTAGCTGAAGCACTACCTCAGCTAGCTCGGATATAGTTTTTTTATCAACTCCTCTTGCAATTTCTCGATTGTAGAACGCTGTGACAGAGTTAGGTATCTGAAGGCAGATTCCGCGACCAAGTGCTCAAGTTATTGAAGAGCTCGGGAGCATCGGGCATTTCACCCAACCAGTCGTAGACTGTCTGTTGAGCTCCAGAATAGGTGTCCTTCAGCTTCTGCCTGCCAGCCTTGGCGGAAAACGCTATGACCTTATCCTTGATCGCTAGCGCAGCGGCTCGACGAGATTTCCAGCGCCCTGGTGGACATTCTGTGCGCGCAAGTCGAAATGCCTCGTTCTTTGTCTCGGCTAAGTGTCGAGTCCCGTTTGATCATAAACGCGTTTAACGAATAACTCAGGTCGCTTCTGTTGCCATTCCTTGAGCGCGAGGACGGGCGTTTTGCTGCCGATGGCGCGTTGCGGAATA
>NZ_STGG01000016.1 GCF_005222695.1 Massilia sp. HP4
CAGAGGCTGCATCAAACCCTGGGCTACCAAACGCCAGCCGCCGTCGATGCAGCATTCCGTGTGCTCAAATAGATGTCCGAGAAATCCGGACCACCTCAGGTCTGACATTCGGACACGACCTCAGCTTTAATTGACGTCTGAGAATGGCAATTCAATGCCTGCGGGGCTGATATTGTTGGGGCTGTGTCCGAATGTCAGACCTGACCCCCGTCGTGACCCCCGTCGTGTGGCCCCCGTCGTGTGGAAGAGCTGCGCAAGCGCCAGCGCGCGGGCGAGGGCATGCGCTTCATCACCATGTGCTCGGAGCATCCGGACGTGGTGGGTCATCCCGGCGTCGACGTCACCGGGCCCGATTACGACTGGAAGAAGCGGCGGCGCTAGTTCAGTTCAGCGGCAGGCGGCGCTTGAGGATCTTGCCGCTCGGCGCGGCCGGCAGTGCCTCCATGAACACGATGCGCGCCGGCCGTTTATAGGGCGCCAGGCGGGGACGCAACCATGCCTGCAGCACCGCCTCGTCCACCCCGTGCGCCTCGACGAAGGCGACGACCTCCTCCTCGGCCCCGGGCAGCGGCCGTCCAAGCACGGCCGACTGTACGACCGCCGGATGCGCGTTCAGCGCCGTCTCGACTTCTAGCGGATAGACATTGAAGCCGGAGCGGATGATCAGTTCGCGCGTGCGGCCCAGCAGGAACAATGCGCCGTCGGGATCCTGGCGCGCCAGGTCGCCCGTGGCCAGCCAGCCGCCCGCAGGCAGCGCCGCGGCAGTCGCTGCCGGGTCGCGGAAGTAGCCGCGCATGCGCCCCGGACTGCGAACCCACAGCTCGCCCGGCTCGCCCGGCGCCACCTCGCGGCCATCGCGCCCCACGATGCGCACCGCGACGCCGGGGATCGGCAGGCCGACCGACGTATCGGCGCGCGGGGCGTCGAGGCGGGTCTGGCTGACCGTCGGCCCGCCTTCGGTCAGGCCGTAGCCGTTGTGCAGCGGCAGGCCGAACATGGCCTCGACCGCGCGCTTGAGGGCCGGGTCGAGCGGCGAGCCGCCGGCGTAGCAGAAGCGCAGGCGTGACGGGATCGTGCCAGCGCCGTCTTCCTGCAGGGCCAGCAGGCGGGCATACATCGCCGGCACGCCCTGCACGATGGTCAGCTCGCCCGCCCGGATCGAGGCCAGCAGGGCCCCGGCGTCGAAGCGCGGCGCCAGCCGCACGCAGGCGCCCGCGTACAGGGTGCCGAGCAGCATCGAGGCCAGGCCATACACATGCGAGACCGGCAGCCCGCCCCAGGCGCGGTCGCTTGGCGCCAGGCCGCGCAGCCGGCTCGAGGTGGCGGCCACGAACAGCAGGCCGGCGTGGCTCAGCATCACGCCCTTGGGCTGGCCGGTGGTGCCGGTGGTGTAGACCAGGGCCGCGACCTGGTCGCCGCCCGGGGCCACCGGCTCGGGCGTGCAGGCGGTGTCCAGCGGGCCGGCCAGCACGCCGGGAAATTCGCCAGGGCAGGGCAGGGCGCCGGCGCGCGCGGCATGCCGCGCGGCGTCCGGCGAATTGCCGGTCAGGTACAGCACGCGGCGCGCGCCGCTGTGTTCACGGATGGTGGCCAGTTCGCCCTCGGAGAGGCGCGCGTTGACGTTGACGCTCCAGGCGTCGATGGCGGCGGCGGCGAACAGCAGCGCCACCTGGGCCACGCAGTTCTCGGCCACCAGCATCACGCGGTCGCCCGGACGCACGCCGAGTCCGCGCAGCAGCGCCGCATGCGCATCGGCGGCCGCCGCCAGTTGCGCATACGAGCATGCGCGGCCATCCTCGACCAGGGCCGGCGCGTCCGGCCTGTGGAGCGCGCGGTGGCGCAGGATGTCGCTGATGCGTCGGAAATCGGAGGGCTGCATGGTGCGAAGTTGCTGGACGAAAGGCGGATGTTATACCGCCCACGGGGCTCCATCGCAAGCGAGCTTGCATAAAAGTAAATGAATTCAGCCGTGCGCCGGCCTGGAGGTTTATACTATTTTTGTAAAACCGCCAACAAGAGGAGGCAATGTCTTGGCCAGGAAGGACGCAAGCGGCAATGCCATGCGCAGCGATGCGCGCCACGGTTCCGGCGCCGGCCGCCCGCTGCTGTCCGAGGCGCGCGCCGTCCTGACCCACGAGGTGCTGGCCATCGACGAGCGCGGGCGCCGCTCGACCATCGCCATCCCGGCCGAGCGGCCGCTGACGATCTACGTCGACCGGCGCGAACTGGTGACCCTGATGACCCTGGGCGGCGCGCCCGAGGCGCTGGTGCTGGGCTACCTGCGCAACCAGCGCCTGGTGCGCTCGCTCGCAGACATCGTGTCGATCCAGGTCGACTGGTCGGTGGACGCGGTGGCGGTGGTCACCCGCCACGGCATCGACGATGTCGAGGCGCGCACCGCGAAAAAAGTGGTCACCACCGGCTGCGGCCAGGGCTCGGTGTTCGGCGGCCTGATGGACGAGGTGGACCAGATCGCGCTGCCGCCGCATGCGCGGCTGGCGCAGTCCAGCGTCTACCGCATCGTCGATACCATCCGCACCCAGCAGTCGGTCTACAAGCAGGCCGGCTCGGTGCACGGCTGCGCCCTGTTCTCGGGCGGTGGCGAGCTGCTGTATTTCGTCGAGGACGTGGGCCGCCACAACGCGGTCGACGCCATCGCCGGCCTGATGTGGCTCGACGGCGTGGAGGGCGCCGACAAGGTGTTCTACACCACCGGCCGGCTCACCTCCGAGATGGTGATCAAGGGCGCGCAGATGGGCATTCCCTTCTTGCTGTCGCGCTCCGGCACCACGCAGATGGGCCAGATGGTGGCCGAGCGGGTCGGCATGTCGCTGCTGGCGCGCTGCAGCGGACGCCATTTCCTGCTGCTGGCCGGGCACGAGCGCCTGGTATTCGAGGCGCAACTGCTCGACACCCCCTACGTGCGGCCGGACCTGCGCGCCGACGCCGACCCACGCAGCTAGATGGCGCTGCTGGACGCCACCACGCACGCCTTCGCGCTGCTGTTCAGCGGCGACCCGGCCCTGTGGCACATCGTCTGGGTCTCGATCAAGACCAGTTTGCTGGGCCTGATGCTGGCCACGCCGCCGGCGGTGCTGCTCGGCTACCTGATCGCGATGCACCGCTTTCCCGGACGGCGCATCGCGGTCTGGCTGGCCCAGGCCGCGCTGTCGCTGCCCACTGTCCTGATCGGCCTGCTGCTGTACCTGATGCTGTCGCGGCGCGGACCGCTGGGCGGGCTCGAATGGCTGTTCTCGCAGCCGGGCATCGTGCTCGGACAGCTCATCATCGGCCTGCCGGTGCTGCTGGCCTTCACGCTGGCGGCAGTACAGGCGCTCGACCCGCGCTACGCCGAGACCGCGCATGCCCACGGCGCTTCGCGCCTGCGCGTGATGTTCACCGTGCTGCACGAGGCGCGCTACGGCGTGATGGCGGCCGTGATCAGCGGCTTCGGGCGCGTGATCTCGGAAGTCGGCTGCGCGCTGATGGTGGGCGGGAATATCGAGGGCGAGACGCGCACCATCACCACCGCGATCGCGCTCGAGACCAGCAAGGGCGAGTTCGCCCAGGGCATCGCGCTGGGCATCGTGCTGGTGACGCTGGCGCTGTTGATGAACGGCGTGCTGGTGCTGCTGCAGGGCGAGGCGCACAACCCGGGAGCGAGACTATGACTGCTGCCGTGCCTCCGTTATTGACCGTGCATGGCCTGCGCAAGGCCTACGGCGAGCGCCTGCTGTTCGACATCGAACGGCTCGCCATCGACAGGGCCGGCGCCTACGTGCTGACCGGCGCCAACGGCAGCGGCAAGAGTACCTTGCTGCGCATGCTCGGCGGCCTGGAACGGTGCGACGCCTGCACGGTCGAATTCGAGGGGCGCCGCCTGCCGTTGTATCCATATCCGGGCGAGCTGCGGCGCGGCATCGTCTACGTGCACCAGCACCCGATCATGTTCTCGACCAGCGTCGGCCACAACATCGCCTACGGCCTGCTGGCGCGCGGCGTCGACCGGCAACTGGTGCGAGGCCTGGTCGACGAGGCGATGGCCTGGGCCGGCGTGCTGCACCTGCGCGACAACATCCCGGCGCGCCTGTCGGGCGGCGAGAAGCAGCGGGTGGCGCTGGCGCGCGCCCGCGTGCTGCAGCCGCGCCTGCTGCTGCTGGACGAACCGACGGCCAATCTCGACGGCGCGGCGCGCGAGCAGGTCATCGCGCTGATCCCGACCCTGGTCGAGCAGGGCGCCAGCGTGGTGATGGCCTGCCACGACCGCGACCTGATCAACCTGCCCGGCGTGCGGCGGCTCAAGCTGCGCGAGGGGCAGTTGGAAGTGCGATAAACCCCATTACAACAAGGAGAAAACCATGCAACGCCGTTCGCTGTTAGCCGTCCTGCTGTGCGCCGCCTTCGCCTCGCCTTCGGTGCTGGCGCAAGAAGTGATCCGCCTGTCGACCACCACCAGCACCGAGAACTCGGGCCTGCTCAAGCACCTGCTGCCGGTGTTCGAGGCCAAGACCAGGACCCGTGTCCACGTGATCTCGGTCGGCACCGGCAAGGCGCTCGAGCTGGCCAGGAACGGCGATGTCGACGTGACGCTGGTCCATGCGCGCGAGATGGAAGACAAGTTTGTCGAGGAAGGCTGGGGCGTGGACCGGCGCGACGTGATGTACAACGACTTCATCGTGGTCGGCCCCGAGGCCGATCCGGCGCGCATCAAGGGCGCGAAGGATGTCGTGGACGCTTTCAAGCGCATCGCGGCGACAGACGTCAGGTTCATCTCGCGCGGCGACAACTCGGGCACCGACACGATGGAAAAGGGCTATTGGCAGCGCGCGGCGGTCAAGCCGCAGGGCGCCAATTACGTCTCGGCCGGCCTGGGCATGGGCGAAGTGCTGAACATGGCGGCCGAGATGCGCGCCTATACGCTGACCGACCGTGCGACCTATGGCGCCTATAAGGCCAGGACCGGGCTGGCAATCGTGGTCGAGGGCGACAAGCGCATGTATAACCCCTACGGCATCATCGCGGTCAATCCGGCCAAACACGCCGGCGTGAACTACAAGGGCGCAAAGCAGCTGATCGAGTGGATCACCTCCCCCGAAGGGCAGGCCCGCATCGCCTCGTTCAAGCCGGCGGGCGAGCAGTTGTTCTTCGCGCCGGAGCGCTGACGCTACTTTAGCGCGACGGGTCGTTCATGCCGGTCAGGCTCAGCACCTGGCCGTCCTCGGTCACGACGCCATCCTTGAGCACGATGGTCGAGGCGCCGCTCACATCCGGCAGTTCGAGTTCGATGGTGTCGCCGCGCTGCACGAAGCTGCCGCGTGCCGAACAGGTGCCGAACATGGGCGTCGGCCTGACGCCTGAAGCATCGGCCAGCAGGAAGAAGAACAGCGTCTCGCAGCTGTTGCCGCGACCGCCGCTGCTGGCCATCAGGATGGCTTCCTTGCCGCCCGAGAGCGTAAAGCTGCGCAGCGGGAACTGCCAGCCGGCGTCCTCGCCGCTGAACAGCACCCGGCCGCCCAAGGTAAGGGCGCGGGCGCCATTTGCATCGGTACGGCGGTCGAGGAGGCCGGCGACGGTCGACAGCGACGCTGGCAGCTTGTCGGCATTGCTGTCGACCAGGCCACGCTCGGTTACCGGCCCGCCATCCGTGTCGGCCCGCGTCTGGGTGGCCGCGGGCGGCTCCTCGTACAGCGCTTCCTCGGGGGCGACAAAGGCGCCTACCACCATGAGCAGGGTGAAGGCGATCATGATGCCGATGCCCCACTGCGACCATCTGCGCTGGACCCGGTTGAAGTGTTCGAGGCTGTCCCATTGCTTGTTTTTCCAGGCCATCTCGCGGCCCTTGAAACCCAGCCAGATCGCGACGATCCAGCCGAGATAGGGCACGAAGGCCAGCAGGCCGATCCAGGTACGGTTGCCGATCGCCCAGATCCCGTTGAGGAAGAAGGCGCCCCAGCTCCAGCCTTTCACGCCGTCGGGCATGCCGTCCGGCGTCCCGGGAACAGGGACGGGCGCGTCGCGCTTGTCGAGGTTGACGGCGGCCGGGGCCTCGCTGCCGGCCTTGTGGCCGCAGACCGAGCAGAAGGCGGCGTCCGGCGCCATCTGCGCGCCGCAATGTGAACAGAACATGGGTGCTTTCCTGCTGTTGACGAAGAAAAGCGGCGCCGCGAACTTCGCGGCGCCGCAGGGCGATTATAACGATCGTCGCAGGCGCTAATGTCACTTATTCCCACATAGGGTGCGATCAGATCGATCGCGGATCGGTCTCGCGCGCGAACACGCGGTGGCCGGCCAGCGCGGTCTTGAACGCGATGAGTGCGGCGTCGGCATTGGCAGGGTCGCCCAGGAACAGGCCCGGATCGGCGAACCGTCCGGCAGCTTGTGCGGGACCGAGGCCCTGGACAGCAGATCGGATCATCGACCGTTCAGGCTACGACCTCGGAAAACTGCACGTCGATCGCTTCGCCCATTTGCCGCCATTCATGGAAGCGCCGGCGCTGTACTCGCTGTTGCTCCACATTGTTCTGAACTTCTTCCACGTCGGCCTGGAGCTCAAGGAAGCCGGCAAAGAATTGTTCGACAAAGCGTGGTCCATCGAGGAGCTGGACCAGTTCCTCGCGCTGCCTTTCGAAGTTATCGACCATCTTGGCCATGGCCTTCTGGAACTCTTCGCGGCGCTTGGCCTGTTCCCAGCTGTCCCATGCTTCCAGCGCAAGGCCGACGACCGCCAGCGCACCATTCACGCCCTTGGCAAGGTTCGTCGCTCCCCAGGGTTTGAACTTCAGCATTTTTCCAAGGTCAAGCCCGATGTATTTGGCGGCAGTCACGATGCCGTCGCGTGTTGCAAGAACGGTGGTGTTGTTGACCACCTTGCTCTTGACCAGGTAATCCAGGCCCTGCTTGCCGAACTGCGTAACGGTGGAGTTGAAGTGATTGACCTCGGCATCGAAGCCGATCTTCATATTGCTGATTTCCTGTGTGACGGATTTTAGCTGGCGTTCGAATTCATTTTGCAGGCGGGTTGATACCATGATGCCGTTGCTGCCGACCTCGCGTTCAAAGAAGTCCGGGAAGGTATCCATGTTGACGCCTTTGGCCTGGAGAATCAGGTCGGCGAAATAGTCGATCACGAAGCTGCGCAGGCTGATGCGCGTATCGACGATCTGCGACTTGGCGCCGAGCAGCTGCTTTTGCAGGCGCACGCTCATGCTCTCCAGCTTGTCGACTTCGGCGGCGATGCGCTTGTCGTTCTGCACCGCCACCGGCAGCTGCTTGGACAGCACGTCGCGGATCACGCTTTTCCTGGTTTCGCTGACGATCACTGAGGCGCCACCATTTGCCGCGATCTTTTCCGACGTCGCCGCTTGCAACAGCCCGATATGCGACAGCGCCTTGAACTGGTCGAGATTCGAAAGCCAGTGTTCGGTTCCCAGGTCGAATGGATTGGCGGCCACGCCGACGATCGACAACTGGGTTGCTTCATCGGCCTGCAGGGCGATCAGTTCGGTCAGGCGGCCACGCACATTGTCCTGCTTGACCGCCAGGTTCTGTCGATACTGGTGCTCGTCCTCGACGTCCGCCACTTCATCGAACCGGCTCAGCACGAACACCGTGCGCGGCAGCAGGTTCAGCGTGCGGAACAGCCACACCAGGTCATCCTTGTGGCTTTGCTTGATCGGATTGGTCGGATCCATCACGTACAGGACCAGGTGCGCCTCGCTGACGTATTTCTTGGTGATGTCCTTGTATTTCTCGAGCGCGTGCGTTTCGGCGTTCACCTGTTCCTTGAATCCGAACAGGCCCGGCGTGTCGATCAGCACGAAATCCTGGCCGACCTCGTAGATGCGTACCTCATTCGACGATTCCTGGTGACTGATGTTCATGGTGGACTTGTCGAGCTTTTCCATCCATGCGGCCGCGATCGATGTCTTGCCGTCGGAAAAACCGCCCACCAGCGCCACCTTGAGTTTTTCGCCTGCAACGGTATTGACCGCGGTGTCGAGCTTCTGCTGCACGCTGGGATCGATCTGTACACCGACCTGAGCCCCCATGTGCAGGAAGTCTCCCAGCTTTTTCAATATCTCCAGCGATTTCGATTGTTGTGCCTTGAATGCACCGAGCGTGTTTTCCATTACAGAGTCCCTGCGGTTTCGATTTTCTTGGAAAGGTTTTTGAGTTGACGCTCGGACTTGCCGAGCATCGTGACGACACTGGCGATCTGGGCCGCCGGCTTATCCAGCACCGCTTTCAGGGCCTCGACCTTCGGCTCAAGCTGCGGTAAAGCAGCGGCCAGGCTGTCGTTCAGGGATTCGCGCATCTTGTCGGCGATATTGTCCAGGTTCGAATTGGCCGATTTGCGCTGCTGCGATTTCTTGTAATCCGAGCTGAAGAATCCGATAACTGCCTTGACCGCACCGGCCAGTACCGTGATGGCGCCAATTGCCAGCACTACCCAACCGGCTGGATTCCAGATCATCAGCGCGCCGCCAACCAATGCGCCCAGCAGGCCGGGAATATTAATACCGTTGTCGATATCGATCTTCAGGTCGAGCTTGCCGCCAAGTCCGGTGACGCGGATGTTTCCATAGGCGTCCATCAGTTCGGCCGCGAAGGTCTGGAAGCGTTTGACGATATCGTCGATCTGGACCTGGAATTTCTCGACCTCCTTCTGCATGATGCCCGGCAGCTCGGCGACCAGCGTGGCCTGTTCCCTGGCGATGAACCGCTCCAGCGCATCCTTGAAATCGTCGTTGCTGATGTCGCCCTCGATCTCGTCGTAGATTTTCTTGCGCACGTTATTGTTGAACCGGGAGATCGCGCTCTCGCCCTGCGATTCGAGCCGCGACTTGAGTGCATCGAGCGCGGTCTCGAGCTGCATTTGCGCTTGTTCGGCATCCTTTTTCAGTTCTTTGCCGAGCGGTGTGAAGGATTCGCGCAGGGTCTTCGAAACTTCGTCGATGGTGCCGCGGACAACCTGGTTCGCCTTGTTGTAATTGGAGCGGGTAATCTTGCGCTTGAAGTCCCTCACCAGGTCGGTCAGCAGCAGCTCGCGAAAAGCCGCGACGCCTGACCGCTCGAGTAACTCCTGTCCGCTTCGCTTTGCCATGAACTTGGCCTTGTTGGCGGCGTTCTGCGAGTCGGGCACGAGACACGATGCGGCTGCAAGGAACGCCGGATAGGCGCTCAGTGCCACCGTACCGCGATATTGCTCACCCAGGACTTCATGCATCCGGCGATCGAGATCCTGCAGGCTGGCCTGTTCGTCGTCGCTGACCAGGCGATCCGCCTTGAGCTGGATCGGATTCGTGACACGCTTGTTATAAACCGTCCATACCTCGGTTTGCGCACCAAGGTGCTGCCTGATCTTTTCCAGCGTTCCGGGCTGGCGGTCATCGCCTTTTTGCGGCGCTGCGGCCTTGTTGGTGACGTAGAAAACAGCATGCGCTTTTTGTACGCCGGCCAGGATGGCGTCCATCACGCGGGTTTCCTTGCCTTCGATGCCGGGCACGTCGAGTAATGCGAACCGCTGTTCGCCGTTCGAGAAATGATACGGGGTGGTGTCGAGCGTAAAGTCCGAGGTGCCGTTACCGATGATGGCGCCGTCGGCACGGCTTTCGAGAAGCGCCAGCGACGCTTCGGCCTGCTTTAGCGACTGTTCGCGACCTTCATGTTCCTGCCGCGCCGCGCGTTGTTGCTGTTCAAGCGCGGCGGCTTCCTGGCGCTTGGCGGCTTCGGCAGCCTGCAGTTCCTTTTCCAGGTGTGCAGTTTCCTTTTGCTGCGGCAGCTTGATGAAGAGATCGAGCAGCTTGCGCCATACGGATGCTGTTTCCTTATGCCGGGCGATTTGCTGTCGCAACTCATCGACGCGCTCGCGCTGGATGTGGGTTTGGCGAGAGAAATGATCGTCCAGTGCATCCAGGCTGGCCTGGCAGGTTGAACAAGCTTGCGCGGCTTCTTCGACGGCATTGCGCATCTGCGCCAGATGTTCCCCACTAATGCCGTATTTCTGCTGTAGATCCCTGAATTCCTGCTGCTGCGCCAGTTTCCCGGATTCGTTCAGCAGCATCCGCATCGTTTCGATGATGGTGGATTTACCGGCGTTCGTTTCGCCGTAAAAGGCGATGGTGAAGGTGTCCCATTCGGCATTCTTGCTCAGCGATTCGATGTTGCCGCGCAAATCCTTACTGAGTTCGCTGAAGATCTGGACCGCTTTATCTTTCGCTTGCGAAGTATCCTTATCAGAGGGTAAGTCTTTCAAGCTTTGTAAAACAGTATCCAGCTCCGATAAGACACTAATGTAAATATCTTTAGGTAACTGCAAATCCATGGCGCATATCCCATTCAAACAGGCCGGTTGAATGGGTATTTTATTTCCAAAACGCAAAAATGCGAAATAGAAATTTATTTTTCACCTAGGAAAAACTGAAAGACGTGTATTCGCTTACATGAGGATCACGTCGTACTGTTCCTGGTGATACCCTTTTTCGACCTGCAACGAAATGCGCTTGCCGATAAAGTCGCCCAGCATCGCCAGATGCTGCGATTCTTCTTCCAGGAACAGGTCGATCACCTCTTGCGAGGCGACAATGCGGAATTCGCGCGGGTTGAACTGCTTGGCTTCGCGCAGCAGCTCGCGCAGGATCTCGTAGCAGATCGTGCGGCTGGTCTTGACTTGCCCCTTGCCCGAGCAGGCCGGGCAGGGTTCGCACAGGATGTGGGCCAGCGATTCGCGGGTGCGCTTCCTCGTCATCTCGACCAGGCCCAGGGCCGAGAAGCTGCTCACCGAGACCTTGGTGCGGTCGCGCGCCAGGGTCTTCTTCAGCTCGGCCAGCACCGCGTTGCGGTGCTCGTTGTTCTCCATGTCGATGAAGTCGAGGATGATGATGCCGCCCAGGTTGCGCAGGCGCAGCTGGCGCGCGATGGCGTGCGCCGCCTCCAGGTTGGTCTTGAAGATCGTGTCGGCGAAGTTGCGCCCGCCGACGTAGCCGCCGGTATTGACGTCGATGGTCGTCATCGCCTCGGTCTGGTCGACGATCAGGTAGCCGCCCGATTTCAGGTCGACGCGCCGGCCCAGCGCGCGCAGGATCTCTTCTTCCACGCCGTACAGGTCGAACAGCGGTCGCTCGCCCGTGTAGTGCGCCATGCGCGACAATACGCTCGGGGTATAGACCTGGGCGAATTCGGCCAGCTTGATGAAGTTCTCGCGCGAGTCGACCTGGATGCTGGCCGTCTCGTCGTGCACGAAATCGCGCAGCACGCGCTGGGCCAGGCTCAGGTCCTGGTACAGCAGGGTGGTGGGCGGCAGGGTGCGGGCGCCCTGCACGATGGCGCCCCAGGTCTTGCGCAGGTAGTCGACGTCGGCCCCGATATCGTCGCTTGATGCTTCCTCGGCCATCGTGCGCACGATGTAGCCGCCTTTTTCGTCGGCCGGCAGCAGGCTTTGCAGGCGCGCGCGCAGGCGTTCGCGCTCGGCTTCCTTTTCGATCTTCTGCGAGATCCCGATATGCTGGTCTTGCGGCAGGTACACCAGCATGCGCCCGGCGATCGAGATCTGGGTCGACAGGCGCGCGCCCTTGGTGCCGATCGGGTCCTTGATGACCTGCACCGTCAATACCTGGCCGTCGAACAGCAGTTTTTCGATCGGGGTCGGCGGGGCATTGCCGCCGTCGTGGCTGCGCGCTTCCCAAATGTCGGCCACGTGCAGGAAAGCGGCGCGCTCCAGGCCGATGTCGATGAAGGCCGACTGCATCCCCGGCAGCACGCGCACCACCTTGCCCAGATAGACGTTCCCCGCCAACCCGCGCGTGAGCGTGCGCTCGATGTGCAGCTCTTGCACCGCGCCCTGCAGGACCAGCGCCACGCGCGTTTCCTGCGGTGTGATGTTGATGAGGATGTCTTCGTTCATGGATCCTGCCGTGCGTATTGTTCAGGATGACATGATACACCCCGAAGGGGGCGCCGTAGGGTCGGCGGCTCTGCCGCCGACGCGGTGATGGTTGGCCGTGAAATCAGCCGGCACGAACACAAAGATTAAATCGCCAACCCGGCCTTGCGCAGCAGGTTCGCGGTCTCGAACAAGGGCAGCCCCATGATGCCGGAATGGCTGCCCTCGATATGCTCGATGAACAGCGCAGCCGGGCCCTGGATGCCATAGGCGCCGGCCTTGTCATACGGTTCGAGGGTGGCGCAATAGGCCCTGATCTGCGCCGCAGTCAAGGTGGCGAAGCGCACGTTCGACACCTGCGTGACCTGCTCGGTCACGTTCTGGGCGTGCACCGCGACCGAGGTCAGCACCTGGTGGGTGCGGCCGGACAGGCGTTCGAGCATTGCCACCGCCTCGCGGATATCGGCCGGCTTACCGAGGATCTCGCCGTCGATCGTGACAGTGGTGTCGGCTGTCAATACAGGGCGCAGCGGCTGGCGCCGCTGCAGCAGGAGGTTGTAGGCGAAGGCGCCCTTGGCGCGCGCCACGCGTGCCACATAGGTGTGCACGTCTTCGCCCGGCAGTACGTCTTCGCTGACGTCGACCACGCGGCCCGGATCGCTGCGCAGCAGCATCAGTTCAAAATCCACGCCGATCTGGCGCAACAGTTCGCGCCGGCGCGGGCTTTTCGAGGCGAGGTAGATTTTATTCTGGTTTTTCATCGCGGGTTGGTTCGGCGTCGAGCCGTTCAGACACGGTGGTAGGGATGATTCTGGGTGATCGACCAGGCGCGGTAAAGCTGTTCCGCCAGCATGACCCGGACGATTCCGTGCGGCAGGGTCATGCTGGAGATGCGGATCAGCCCTTCAGCGCGCGCCTTCAGCTCGGGATCGAGGCCGTCGGCGCCGCCGATCAGGAAGGCGGTGTCGCGGCCGTCGCGCTGCCAGGTTTCAAGCTGTTGCGAGAGCCCGACGCTGGTCAGGTCCTTGCCGCGTTCGTCCAGCGCGACGATGCGCACGCCCTTCGGCAGCGCCGCCTCGATGCGCTCGCGCTCGAGCGCCATCGCGGTGGCGGCGGTCTTGCTGCCGGAGCGCTCGACCGGCTTGATTTCCTTGAGCACGATGCGCAGCTCGGGCGGCATGCGCTTCGTGTACTCGGTGAAGCCGGACTCGATCCAGGCCGGCATCTTGTGGCCGACCGCGGCAATGATCAACTGCATGCCTCGCCCTTACTCGGCATCCTTCTTGATGCGGCGGATCACCTTCTTGACCGGTGCGGCGGCTTCGGCGGCAGGTGCGGCCTTCGGTGCGGCGGCCTTGCTCACGCGCTTCGGCGGCTTGGCCTTGGTCGCTTCGACGGCGGCGACTTCGGTCTTGCTCGGCGCGACCTTCACGGTCTTGCCGGTCGGGACTGCCTTGGCGGCTGCCTTCTTCGCGGCCGGCTTCCTGGCGGCAGCCGTCTCGGTCGTGGCGGCCTTGGTCGCGCGCTTGGCGGCCGGCTTGCGTTCGTTGACCGGCTTGGCGGCTTCTTGCGCCTGGTTGGCGGCCAGGTGCTTCGACTTCGGCTTGGCGGCGTCGGCATCGATGCCCTCGGCGGTCGACTTGCGCTTGGCGGCGCCCAGCTTGACCGGCTTCTCGCCCCAGATCTCTTCGAGGCGGTAGTACTGGCGGATCGCGGGCTGCATGATGTGGACGATCATGTCGCCCAGGTCGACCAGCACCCATTCGCCGGTGTCTTCGCCTTCCATGCCGATGACGTCGCCGCCGGCAGCCTTGACCTTGTCGCGCACCGAAGCGGCCAGCGCCTTGGTCTGGCGGTTCGAGGTGCCCGAGACCACGGCGATGCGGTCGAACAGGCTGGTCAGGTGGGTCGTGTCGAACAGGACGATGTCCTGGCCCTTGACGTCTTCGAGGGCGTCGACCACGAGGGTTTGCAGTTTCTTGATATCCATTAGTTTTTGTACAGGTTATGTTGTTGAATATAGTCTAGCACTTGCGCCATCCCGAGCGCGCTTGCATCCGCGCCGGAGTGCAAGGCCGTCCGGAGCTGGCTGGACGAGAGGTCCACATCCAGCGTCGGCGCGAGGCAGACTTTTCCGTGCGCCAGCAGGCGCACGGTGTCGGGCGTTGCAAGCCGCGCCGACAGTTCTTGGGCCACCATGGGTGGCAATGCTTCTTGCGCCAGGTCGTAGCCTGGACGCGTCGCCACGCCCAGGTTGGCGAGGGCAAACAATTCGCGCCATTCGTTCCAGCTGTCGAGCTTGCGCAACTGGTCGGCGCCCATCAGGAACACGATCGAGGCCCGCGGGCCCAGCTCCGCGCGCAACACGCGCAGGGTTTCGACCGTGTAAGTCGCGCCTTTACCCTGTTTTGTGCGTTCGACTTCCTGCAGGTCGATCGTCACCGGCAGCGCCTCATTGCGCAGCGGTGCGAAGGCTAGTTCGAGCATCGCGATGCGGTCCGCATCGCCGGCTTCGAGGCCGGTCTTTTGCCACGGCTGGCCGGCCGGCAGGATGCGCAGCAGGTCGGGCCGCAACAGCCGGGCGAACAGCTGCGCCAGCGCGACGTGGCCCCGGTGCACCGGATCGAAACTGCCGCCCAGGACGGCGATGCAGCGGTTGCGGCCAGGCGCGCCGGCGGCCCCGGTCACGGCGCCAGCCAGTCCCGGTGCACCAGGAAGTCGGAATACAGGCGTGCCTCGGGGCTACCGGGTTCGGGATGCCAGTCGTAGCGCCATTTGACGATCGGCGGCATCGACATTAGGATCGCTTCGGTACGCCCGCCCGACTGCAGGCCGAACAGGGTGCCACGGTCCCAGACCAGGTTGAATTCGACGTAGCGCCCGCGCCGGTAGGCCTGGAAGTCGCGCTCGCGTTCGCCATACGGCTGGTCCTTGCGGCGCTGCAGGATCGGCAGGTAGGCATCCAGGAAGCGTTCGCCCACGCTCTGCACCAGCGCATACGATTGCTCGAAGCCGAGTTCATTGAAATCGTCGAAGAAGATGCCGCCCACGCCGCGCGGTTCCTTGCGGTGCTTGAGATAGAAGTAATCGTCGCACCAGGTCTTGAAGCGCGGATGCAGCTGTTCTCCAAAAGGCGCCAGCGCATCGTGGCAGACCTGGTGGAAGTGGCGCGCGTCGTCCATCTCGCCATAATACGGGGTCAAATCCATGCCGCCGCCGAACCACCAGACCGGCTCCTTGCCGGGCGCGGTCGCCTCGAAAAAGCGCACGTTCATGTGCACCGTGGGCGCGTACGGGTTACGCGGGTGCAGCACCAGCGACACGCCCATCGCTTCCCAGGCGCGGCCGGCCAGTTCCGGACGCACGGCCGTGGCCGATGGCGGCAGTGCCGCGCCGCGCACGTGCGAGAAGTTCACGCCGCCGCGTTCGAACACATTGCCTTCCTCGACCAGGCGCGAGATGCCGCCGCCGCCTTCGGGGCGCACCCATTCGTCGCGCAGGAACGGTTTGCCATCGACCTGTTCGAGACCGTGGACGATGCGCGCCTGGAGCTCGAGCAGCCAGGCCTTGATGGCGGCGGGATGGGGGGAAGACATGGGGATTTGACCGGGGAATGAAAAGTGCGCAGATTGTACACCTGCGCACCTGGTAGTTATATCTGGCGTTCGTGGTGGCCGGGCTTTACTTCACGCCACGCCAGCCGATGTCGCGCCGATACTGCGCGCCATTGAAGTGGATTTTCTCGACGGTCTCGTAGGCCTGCTTCTGCGCCATCTTGACACTGTCGCCCAGGCCGACTACGCACAGCACGCGCCCGCCGCTGGTCTGCAGCTTGCCGTCCACCAGGCGGGTGCCAGCGTGGAAGGTGACGCATTCCGGGACCTCGGCCGGGATGCCGTCGATGACGTCTCCCTTGCGCGGGTTGTCCGGATAGCCGGCGGCGGCCATCACGACGCCCACGGCGGTGCGGCGGTCCCATTCCAGCTCGACCGTGTCGAGGGTGCCGTTGCAGGCATGTTCGAGCACGGTGGCGAAGTCGCTTTTCAGGCGCGCCATGATCGGCTGGGTTTCCGGGTCGCCCATGCGGCAGTTGAATTCGAGCGTGCGCGGGTTGCCTTCGGCATCGATCATCAGGCCGGCGTACAGGAAGCCGGTGAACGGGATGCCGTCGCGCGCCATGCCCTGGATGGTCGGGTTGATGATCTCGCGCATCACGCGCGCATGCATCGACGGCGTCACGATCGGCGCCGGCGAATAGGCGCCCATGCCGCCCGTGTTCGGGCCCTGGTCGGCATCCTTCAAGCGCTTGTGGTCCTGGCTGGTGGCCAGCGCCAGCACGTTCTTGCCATCGCACATGACGATGAAGCTGGCTTCTTCGCCGGCCAGGAACTCCTCGATCACGATGCGGGCGCCGGCGTCGCCGAAGGCGTTATCGGACAGCATGTGGTCGACCGCGCCATGCGCTTCCTCGAGCGACATCGCGACCACCACGCCCTTGCCGGCGGCCAGGCCGTCGGCCTTGATGACGATCGGCGCGCCATTGGCGTCGATGTAGGCGTGGGCCGCGGCGGCATCGGAGAAAGTCTCGTATTTGGCGGTAGGGATGCCGTGGCGGTGCATGAAGGCCTTGGCGAAGTCCTTCGAGCTCTCGAGCTGGGCCGCTTCGCGGGTCGGGCCGAAGACCTTGAGGCCGCGCGAGCGGAACAGGTTGACGATGCCGGCCGCCAGCGGCGCTTCGGGGCCGACCAGGGTCAGGGCCACGCCCTCGGCCACCACGAAGTCGGCCAGCGCTTCAGGGTCGCTCAGGTCGACCGTCACCAGGCGATCGTCGAGCGCGGTGCCGCCATTGCCGGGCGCGACGAAGACCGTCTGGGCGCGTTCCGATTGGGCCAGTTTCCACGCCAGCGCGTGTTCGCGGCCGCCCGAGCCGACTACGAGGATTTTCATATTGCGTACCAAGGTTATTCTTCGATCACGGCGTTGGTGAACACTTCCTGGACGTCGTCCAGGTTTTCGAGCGCATCGAGCAGTTTCTGCATCTTGACCGCGTCTTCGCCCGTGAACACGGTCTCGGTCGCGGGCTTCATGATGACTTCGGCCACTTCGGCCTTGAAGCCGGCAGCTTCCAGAGCCCCTTTGACGCTCGCGAAGGCGTGCGGATCGCACAGCACTTCGAAGCCGCCTTCTTCATCGGCGGCGACGTCGTCGGCGCCGGCTTCGAGCGCGGCTTCCATCAATTTGTCTTCTTCGACGCCCGGCGCGAACAGGAACTGGCCGGTGTGCGTGAACATGAAGGCGACCGAACCCTCGGTGCCCATATTGCCGCCGAACTTGCTGAAGGCGTGGCGCACTTCGGCCACGGTGCGTACGCGGTTGTCGGTAAGGCAGTCGACGATGATCGCCGCGCCGCCGATGCCATAGCCTTCGTAGCGCACTTCTTCATAGTTGACGCCTTCGAGTTCGCCCGAGCCGCGCTGGATCGCACGGGTGACGTTATCCTTCGGCATATTCGCATCAGCCGCCTTCTCGACCGCCAGGCGCAGGCGCGGGTTGGACGGGATATCGCTGCCGCCCATGCGCGCGGCCACGGTGATCTCCTTGATCAGGCGCGTCCAGATCTTGCCGCGCTTGGCGTCGGTAGCGGCTTTCTTATGCTTGATATTGGCCCATTTGCTGTGTCCAGCCATGTCGAGGATTCCTTAGACGGTATGCAAGAGTGGCCGGTATTTTAGCATAGGCCCCTCTTGCAAAATCGTCGCCCGGCACGGCTTCGACTGTCATGGAAACAACAGTCGGGTTCCCAGGGCGAGCAGCGCCAGGCCGCCCGCGCAGGCGATCCAGTGGCCGCTGACGAGGCGGATCTCGGCCAGCACGAACAGGCCGACGACGACGATCGCGGCCGGGTTGTCCGGCCCGGCGGCCAGCAGCAGGAGCATCAGGAGCCAGCAACAGCCCAGGCATTGGCGAGCATGAAACGCGCCGCGCCCCAGCGCGCCGGCCAGGCCGTCGCGCCAGCCGGCCAGGATGCCGGGTAGTGGCGCCCGACAGTGCTCCAGGCAGGCATGCTTGGCGGGTGTCCACTGGTAGACGCCGGCCGCCACCATGGCCAGGCCGAGGAGAAGGGGGTGGCGCACCGCGCCGCTGGGGCCGGACTCGTGCAAGGTCCATTGGACGATCGCGGCCAGCAGGGCGAAGCCGGTCCAGGCGCCCAGGTAGCCGAGCACGAACAGGGCCGTGCGCAGGCGCGCGCGCTGGGCCGCGCGGTGGCCGGCCAGGCGCGCGAACAGCACCGTGGCGCGGCTGGCCAGCGGCAGCATCAGCGCCGTACACAGGCCGGCCCAGGTCAGGAACACCAGCACCAGCTGGGCGGCCTGGTAGGCCAGGGAGGGCGCCGCGATGGCCGCGGCAGCATTGGCAGCATTGGCGGTATTGGCGGCGCTGGCCGTGCCGCCGGCACTTGCGGCGGCGCCGGCGGTAGCGGCGGCATCGGCCAGCGGTTGGGTGCTGAGCACCAGGCCGCCCAGCACCAGGCCGGCCCAGCACAGGCTGGCCAGCAGCGAGACTGCGATCAGGGCCAGCAAGACCATGCGGTCGCGGCCCAGGCGTGCTTCGACGTCGCTCAGGTTCATTGCAGCGCTCCCGGTGGACCCGCGCGCTCTGTCATGAAGGTCATGATGATTTCTCCTTTTGGTTGAGGTGCATCTTTTCGACCCTGTGCCGCATGGCCCGTTCGGCGAACGCGGCCGGATGCGGCTTGACGCCGAGGCCGCCGTCGCCGGATGAGCCCAGGGCCAGGGGCCGGCGGTGCAACTCCCTTACCACGCCCCACTCGCCACGCCGCCGCGATCGACCCGGGCATCGTGTCGAACTTCGGCGTTGCCGCCACAGCCGTGCGCCGACCTTGATCGTGTTCAGAACGCCAGGGCGCCGAAGGTGGTTTGAATGGCAGCGTGCGCAATTGCGGTATTCTTATATGCCAACCTCCCGTGCATCCGGGACCACTTGCCGCTGCCAGACATGACCACCAAAACCCAGACCACCATCCCGCGCATCGCGCTCATCGCGCACGACAAGAAGAAGGACGACATGATCGCGCTCGCCGCCGAGTACCGCGCCTTCCTGCAGGGCTGCACCCTGTCGGCTACCGGCACCACGGGCGGGCGCCTGATCAACGAGCTGGGCCTGGCCGTCGAGCGCAAGCACTCGGGGCCAATCGGCGGCGACCTGCAGATCGGTTCGTTGCTGGTCGATGGCCTGATCGACTGCGTGATCTTCTTGCGCGACCCGATGACGCCGCAGCCGCACGAACCCGATATCAACGCCCTGGTGCGCGCCTGCGACGTGCACAACATCCCGTGCGCGACCAACGTCTCGACCGCGCGCCTGGTGCTGTCGCAGCTGATGGGTACCACTAGCTAAAGGAGAACGCCATGCTCGCCAAAGCGATCCGGATCGCCGCCACCGGCGGCCCAGAAGTGATGGAGTATGTCGAGGTCGAGGCCCCCGCGCCCGGCCCCGGCGAAGCGCGCATCGTCCAGCACGCGATCGGCCTGAACTTCATCGACGTGTATTTCCGCACCGGACTCTACCCGCAGCCGCTGCCCGGCAGCCTGGGCAAGGAAGGCGCCGGCGTGGTCGAGGCGGTGGGCGAGGGCGTCACCCACGTCAAGCCGGGCGACCGCGTGGCCTATGCCGGCGGCCCGCTCGGCGCCTATGCCAGCGCGCGCACCATGCCGGCCCGCTTCCTGGTCAAATTGCCGGACGCGATCGCCTTCGACACGGCGGCCGCCATGATGCTGCAGGGGCTGACGGTGCAGTACCTGCTCCGTCAAACCTACCGGGTCGAGGCCGGCGACACGATCCTGTTCCACGCCGCGGCCGGCGGCGTCGGCCTGATCGCCTGCCAGTGGGCGCGCGCGCTCGGCGTGACGCTGATCGGCACCGTGGGCTCGAAGGAGAAAGGCGAGCTGGCCTTGCGCCATGGCGCGGCCCACGTCATCAACTACAACGACGAGGACATCGTGGCGCGTGTGCGCGAGATCACCGGCGGCGAAGGCGTGCCGGTGGTGTACGACTCGGTGGGCAAGGACACCTTCACCGCCTCGCTCGACTGCCTGCGGCGCCGCGGGCTGATGGTCAGCTTCGGTAATGCCTCGGGCGCGGTGCCGCCGTTTGCCCCGGCCGAGCTGTCGAAACGCGGCTCGCTGTTCCTGACCCGGCCGACCCTGTTCGACTACATGGCCACGCAAGAAGAGCAAGAAGCGATGACGGCCGAGCTGTTCGGGATGGTCGCCGGCGGCCAGGTGACGGTCGAGGTGCACCAGCGCTTTTCGCTGGCGCAGGCGGCCGATGCGCACCGCGCCCTGGAAGCGCGCCGCACGACCGGTTCGACGGTGCTGCTGCCATGAGGGACGCCCGTGACGACGATCCCGTGGCGCCCGCGCCGCCGCCGACGCCACCGGCGGGCGACGGCGCGCCGAAGTTCGGCCGCCTGCTGATCGTGCTGGCGCTGGCCATGCTGATGGTCGTGGCGCTGACCTTCGGTTCCGAAGCTTATTTCACTTGACGCCATGGGCGACTTCAACCGGGCATACGAACAGGTATTCGTCCCCGGCCGCCTGACGGTCGGGCTGATGACGCCCATGCAGGGGCAGCCCGGTGCGCTGGCCGACCTCGAACTGGCGCAGCAGCATGCGCGCCTGGCCGATGCGCTGGGCTTTGCCGCCCTGTGGACCCGCGACGTGCCGCTCATGATCCCGCAGGGCAGCGCGAATGAGACGGCGGCGCTGGACGATCCCTTCCTGTGGCTGGCCGCGCTCGCGGCGGTGACGCAGGATATCGTGCTGGCCAGCGGCGCCATCGTGCTGCCGCTGCGCCATCCGCTGCACGTGGCCAAGGCGGCCTTGACCCTGGACCGGATCAGCCACGGCCGCCTGCTGCTGGGCGTCGGTTCGGGCGACCGTCCGGAAGAATTCGCGCGCTTCGGGGCCGACCTGGAAACGCGCGAGCTCGCCTTTCGCGAGCATTGGGAGGCCGTCCGTGCGGCGCTGGAGCCGGGGCCGGGCGCCGGCGTCGAGAAGGGGCAGTACCGCGTGCTGCCGCCGCCGCAGGCGCGCATCCCGATGATCGCGGTGGGCAGCGCGCGCCAGTCGCTGCAGTGGATCGCCGAACATGCCGACGGCTGGGCGAGTTATCACCGCGAAGAAGACCGGCAGAAGGGCCGCATCGCCCTGTGGCATATGGCGCAGGACCAGCGCGCGCCTGGCCTGCGCAAGCCCTTCGTCCAGTCGGTGCAGCTGGACTTGCTGGACGACCCGGCGGCGCCGGCCGAAGCGATCGAACTCGGCCTGCGCACCGGGCGCCACGCGCTGGCCGCCTATCTCGAGCGCATGCGCGAACTCGGCGTCGCGCACATCCTGTTCAACCTGCAGCGGGGACCGCGGCCGGTCGACGATGTGCTGCGCGAACTGGGCGAACACATCCTGCCGCAGCTGTGAATCCCTTGTCTGGATACCGGTACCATAGTATTCGGTGATGCTGGCCTTCCCGCGGCGACGGAATCCTTTCCACGTCGCCTGATTGCCACGTATTTTGTTGACACAGCAAAAATGTCCCGCTACGATGACCGTTCAATATGATACCGGTACCAAACAATCCACGGAGTCGCCGGTCAACGGAGGAGATGACAATGAAGCTTTTCGGTAAAGCACTGGGGGGAGCCTTGTGTGCGCTCGCCCTGGCGTGGCAGCTGCCTGCATCGGCACAGGCCCAATCTACCGCCCCCGCGGCCGCCGCGGCCGCCGCGCCGGCCGCGGGCAAGCCGGTCGCCACCGGCACTGCGCCGCTGCTGCAGAACATCTACAACCGCCAGCACCTGAGCCTGAACGGCCGCTGGAACTACATCATCGACCCCTACGAGATGGGCTATTACGACTACCGTCACGAGCCCTTCGATGCCTCGCCGACCGGCAAGGGCGGCTTCTACGAAGACCTCCAGGCACGTAACAAGGACCATGTGGTCGAGTACAACTTCGAGCTGTCGCCGACGCTCAAGGTGCCGGGCGACTGGAATTCGCAGGTCGAGAAGCTGTCGTTGTATGAGGGCACGGTGTGGATGCGGCAGGTGTTCAACGCCGAGCCCAGGGAAGGCAAGCATTACTTCCTCTACTTCGGCGCCGTCAACTACCAGGCCCACGTCTACCTGAACGGCAAGAAGCTGGGCACGCACAAGGGCGGCTTCACGCCCTTCCAGTTCGACGTCAGCGGCAAGCTGAACAAGGGCCGCAACTTCGTCGTGGTCAAGGTCGACAATATGCGCCACCAGGACGAGATCCCGACCGTGAACACCGACTGGTGGAACTACGGCGGCATCACGCGCGACGTGCTGCTGGCCGAAGTTCCGGCCACCTATATCGCCGACTACAAGGTGCAGCTGGCCAAGGGCGACCTGAAACGCATCGAGGGCTTCGTGCAGCTGGCCGGCGCCCAGCCGCAGCAAAGCGTCAGCGTGAACATCCCCGAGGCCGGCATCAAGACCACGGTCAGGACCGACGCCAATGGCCGCGCCGACTTCAAGATCCCAGTGGACAAGCTGCGCTACTGGTCGCCGGAAGACCCGAAACTGTACGGCGTCGAGATCGCCGCCGCGCAGGATACCGTGAAGGACAAGGTGGGCTTTCGCACCATCGAAACGCGCGGCAAGGACATCCTGCTGAACGGGAAGTCGATCTTCCTGCGCGGGATCTCGCTGCATGACGAGAATCCGCTGGTCCAGGGCCGCCTGCGCGGCGAGGCCGATATGCGCATGATGCTGCAGTGGGCCAAGGAGCTCAATTCGAACTACGTGCGCCTGGCGCACTACCCGCACAGCGAACAGATGTCGCGCCTGGCCGACGAGATGGGCCTGCTGGTGTGGGCCGAGGTGCCGGTGTACTGGACCATCTCGTGGACCAACCCCGACACCTTCCGCAACGCCCACCAGCAGCTGACCGATATGGTGGTGCGCGACAAGAACCGCGCCAGCGTCGTCATCTGGTCGATCGGCAACGAGACCCCGGTGGGTGAATCGCGCAATGCCTTCATGGGCAAGCTGGCCGACACCGTGCGCGGCCTGGACGACACCCGCCTGGTGGCGGCGGCGCTCGAGGTGCACCGCGAGGGCAAGGAAGTCATGGTCGAGGATCCGCTGGCCGACAAGCTCGACCTGGCCGCCTTCAACGAGTACGCCGGCTGGTACTGGAGCAACAACAAGGAGATGCTGACCTTCCGCTTCAAGATCAAGTACGACAAGCCGGTGGTGATCAGCGAATTCGGCGCCGATGCGCTGGGCGGCTACCACGCCGATGCCGACACCCGCTGGAGCGAGGAATACCAGGACCAGCTGTACAAGAACCAGTTCAAGATGCTCACCGCCATCCCCGGCCTGCGCGGCATGACGCCCTGGATCCTGGCCGACTTCCGCTCGCCGCGCCGCCAGCACCCGTACTTCCAGGATTTCTGGAACCGCAAGGGCCTGATCTCGGACACCGGCCAGAAGAAGAAAGCCTTCCATACCTTGAAGGAGTTCTACGACCAGATGCAGAAGAAGTACCAATAAGGGGCCGGGCATGACGAGAATGACCAAGACCCTGCTGGCAGCGGCTGCGCTGCTGGCCTGCGCGACCGGCGCATCGGCGAACGACCGCCAGATCCAGCAACAAGTCGACGCGCTCATGAAGCGCATGACGCTCGAGGAAAAGGTCGGCCAGCTGCACCAGCTGTCGGGCCGCCAGATGACGGGGCCGGGCAGCGAGAAATTCAGCGACAAGCTGGCCGACATCCGCGCCGGCAAGGTCGGCTCGATGCTGAACGTGAAAGGCGTGGCCGAGACGCGCGAGATCCAGGCGCTGGCGCTGCAGTCGCGCCTGAAAATCCCGCTGCTGTTCAGCCTTGACGTCATCCACGGCTACAAGACCGTGTTCCCGGTGCCGCTGGGAGAATCGGCGTCCTGGGACCTGGAAGCGATCGAGCAGTCGGCGTATATCGCCGCGAAGGAAGCCGCCGCCAGCGGCATCCACTGGACCTTCGCGCCGATGGTCGACATCGGCCGCGATCCGCGCTGGGGCAGGGTGATGGAGGGCGCCGGCGAGGATACCTACCTGGGTTCGCGCATCGCGGTCGCCCGCATCAAGGGCTTCCAGGGCGAGAAGCTCGGCGCGCTGGACCGCATCATGGCCACCGCCAAGCACTTCGCCGGCTATGGTGCCGCCATCGCCGGCCGCGACTACAATGCGGCCGACATGAGCGAGCAGCAGCTGCACGAAGTCTACCTGCCGCCGTTCAAGGCGGCAGTCGACGCCGGCGTGGCCACCTTCATGAACTCGTTCAATACGCTCAACGGCGTGCCGGCCACCGCCAGCAGCTATCTGCAGCGCGACATATTGAAAGGGCAGTGGCAGTATCCCGGCTTCGTCGTCAGCGACTGGGCCTCGGTCAAGGAGCTGGTCGAGCATGGCTATGCGGCCGACCTGGCGCAGGCGGCCGAGCAGGCCATCAATGCCGGCAGCGACATGGATATGGAGGGCTATGCCTTCACCCGCCACCTGGCCGAGCGGGTCAGGACCGGCAAGGTGAAGCAATCGGTGCTGGACGACGCCGTACGCCGCGTGCTGACCAAGAAGTTCGAGCTCGGGCTGTTCGACGATCCCTACCGCTACTCGGATGCGGCGCGCGAGAAAGCGGTCATCAACGATCCTGGACACGCACGCATCGCACGCGACGTCGCCCGCAAGTCGCTGGTGCTGCTCAAGAACGACAATGGGGCGCTGCCGTTCGCCACCGGCCTGAAGTCGCTGGCGGTGATCGGACCGCTGGCCGAGGCCAAGCGCGACCTGGAAGGCGGCTGGATCGTCGCGTCCGACGAAAGCCGCGTGGTGAGCCTGGTCGAGGGGATCCGCGCCCAGCTGTCGCCGCAAACCAGGCTGACCGTCGCCAGGGGCTGCGACGTGGCCTGCGTCGACACGGGCGGATTCGACGCCGCGGTGGCGGCGGCCAAGGATGCCGAAGCCGTGCTGCTGGTGATCGGCGAATCGTGGGACATGAGCGGCGAGGCCAAGTCGCGGGTCGATATCGGCCTGCCCGGGCGCCAGGCGGCGCTGTTCGACGCCCTGGCCGCCACCGGCAAACCGGTGGTCGTGGTGATGATGGCCGGTCGCCCGCTGGTGTTCGAGAACGTCGCCGCGAAGGCGGCGGCGATCCTGTACGCCTGGTTCCCCGGCGCCCAGGGCGGCAATGCGGTGGCCGACGTGCTGTTCGGCGCCTACAACCCGTCGGGCAAGCTGCCGATGACCTTCCCGCGCAGCGTGGGCCAGATCCCGATCTCCTACCAGCAGTACCGCACGGGACGGCCGGTGCTCAATGAGGCGAACATCGTCTACCGCTCGGCGTACATCGATTCGCCGAACACGCCGCGTTATGCCTTCGGCCATGGCCTGAGCTATACCAGCTTCGCCTACAGCGACCTGGCCGTCAGCCGGCCGTCGATGCGGCAGGGCGACAAGGTGACGGTGTCGTTCACGCTGGCCAATACGGGCAAGCGTGCCGGCGAAGAGGTGGCGCAACTGTATATCCGTGACCCGGTGGCCTCGGTGGTGCGGCCGCTGATGGAACTGAAGGGTTTCCAGAAGCTAAAGCTGGAACCGGGCGAGCGGCGCACGGTGCGCTTCGAGATCGACCGCGACACGCTGGCCTTCCACGACAGCCGCCTGAAATGGGTGGCCGAGCCGGGCGAGTTCGAGCTGATGGTGGGCACGGCCTCGGATGCGATCCGACTGCGCGGAAAGCTCACGCTGTCGGACTGATGTTACCGCAACCATGACCGCGGTGCTAGAATCGCGGTCATGGAAAAACCCGTATCGAAGGACCCCGCACCCCGCAAGAGCCGCAAGGGCGCCACGCCCACGGTACGCGACGTCGCGCGCCTGGCCGGCGTCGCGCCGATGAGCGTCTCGCGCGCGCTGAACAATCCCGATTCGGTCTCGCCCGACATCCTGCAGCGCGTGCGCGAGGTGGTCGACCAGATCGGCTACGTGCCGAACCTGCTGGCCGGCGGCCTGGCCTCCAAGAAGAGCCGCATGGTGGCGGCCGTGGTGCCGACCATCAGCGGCTCGGTGTTCCTCGAGATGGTGCAGGCGCTGACCGATGCGCTGGCGGCGCGCGGCTACCAGCTGATGCTGGGCCAGGCCGGCTACGAGAACTCGCGCGAGGATGCGCTGCTCGAGGCCATCATCGGTCGCCGTCCCGATGGCGTGGTGCTGACCGGGATCATGCGCTCGGAGCAGGGCCGGCGCCGTCTGCTGGCCAGCGGCATCCCGGTGGTCGAGACCTGGGACCTGACCGACAGCCCGATCGACATGCTGGTCGGCTTCTCGCACGAAAAGATCGGCAAGGCGGTGGCCGAATACCTGGTGAGGCGCGGCCGCCGCAAGATCGCGACCATCAGCGCCAACGACGAGCGGGCGGTGCGCCGCAACCGGCAGTTCGCCGACGCCGTGCTGGCGCTGCGGCCCGAGCTGGGCATGGACCGCGCGGCGGTGCCGACCTGCATCGTGCCGGCCCCGACCACGCTCGGCAGCGGCCGCACCGGCTTGCGCGAGCTGCTGGCGCACGATCCCGCCATCGACGCCGTTTTCTGCAGTTCGGACATGATGGCCCAGGGCGTGCTGCTCGAGGCGCTGGCGCTGGGCATCGAGGTGCCCCGGCAACTGGCCGTGGTCGGCCTGGGCGACCAGGCCTTCTCGCGCGACCTGCTTCCTCCCCTGACCACGGTGCGCATCGACGGCACCGCCATCGGTACCACCGCCGCCCAGCTGATCATCGACCGCGCCGAAGGCAAGCCGGTCGAGGAACTGGTGCGCGACGTCGGTTTCATCATCGTCGAGCGCGGCAGCACCTGACCGTCCGGCCCGCCGCATCCACGCGGCGGGACCCATCCCCGTTGTTATTCCACAAGCGCGTCATAAATCGTTGACAGCCGCAAAAAGATACCGGTATCATTGATTTCAATTTGGTACCGGTATCACGACCCAGGAAATACATGACAACGAACTCATCCGACGCACCTACCTCGATCTCGCCACCGGCGACGGGCGGCACTCCCCACGTCACCGCCATGCGCGTGGTGCCGGTCGCAGGCCGCGACAGCATGCTGCTCAACCTGAGCGGCGCCCACGCTCCCTGGTTTACCCGCAACCTCGTGATCCTGACCGACAGCAGCGGCAACCAGGGCGTCGGCGAAGTCCCCGGCGGCGAGAGCATCCGCCAGACCCTGGAAGAAGCGCGCACCCTGGTCATCGGCCAGCCGATCGGCGCCTTCAAGGGCGTGCTGCGCACGATGCGCAAGGTGTTCGCCGGTCGCGACGCCGGTGGCCGCGGCCAGCAGACTTTCGACCTGCGCGTGATGATCCACGCCGTGGCTGGCGTCGAATGCGCGATGCTCGACCTGCTCGGCAAGTTCATGGGGCTGCCGGTGGCCGACCTGCTGGGCGAGGGCCGCCAGCGCGACCAGGTCGAGATGCTGGGCTACCTGTTCTACGTGGGCGACCGCGAGCTCACCGACCTGCCGTACGCCAGTCCATCGGGCGAGCCGGAAGGCGCCGACGACTGGCTGCGCCTGCGCCACCAGGCGGCCATGGATGCCGACGCCATCGTGGCCCAGGCGCGCGCCGCCCAGCAGCGCTATGGTTTCCGCAACTTCAAGCTCAAGGGCGGCGTGCTGCGCGGCGAAGACGAGATCGAGGCCGCGCGCGCCCTGAAGGAAGCCTTCCCGCAGGCGCGCATCACGCTCGACCCGAACGGCGGCTGGCTGCTGGGCGACGCCATCCGGCTGTGCCGCGACATGGGCGACGTGCTGGCCTATGCCGAAGACCCGTGCGGGCCGCAAGACGGCTATTCGGGCCGCGAGACGATGGCCGAGTTCCGCCGCGCCACCGGCCTGCGCACCGCCACCAATATGATCGCGACCGACTGGCGCCAGCTGGTGCATGCGGTGCAACTGCAGGCGGTCGACATTCCGCTGGCCGACCCGCATTTCTGGACCATGCAGGACACCGTGCGCGTGGCCCAGATGTGCCAGGCCTGGGGCCTGACCTGGGGCTCGCATTCGAACAACCACTTCGACGTCTCGCTGGCCATGTTCACCCACGTGGCGGCGGCGGCGCCGGGCGAGATCACCGCCATCGACACCCACTGGATCTGGCAGGACGGCCAGCACCTGACCCGCAATCCGCTGCGCATCGAGGGCGGCATGGTCGCGGTGCCGACCGCGCCGGGCCTGGGCGTGGAGCTGGACATCGAGGCCGTGGAGGCGGCCCACCAGCGCTACCTGCAGATGGGCCTGGGCGGGCGCGACGACGCCGTCGGCATGCAATACCTCATTCCGAACTGGAGGTTCGACAGCAAGAAACCGTGCATGGTGCGTTAGACCGGCATAGACCGGCGGCGCATCAGGCATTCAAGGCAGTACAAAAACATAATATCAGGAGATGAAAATGCCAGCGAAACACCGTATCGTGTTGTGTCCCATGGCGCTTGCCGTGGCGGGCGCCATGCTCAGCATGGCGGCCCAGGCCCAGGAAGCCCCGCAGCCTGCCCAAGGCGCCGCCCCGGCGCTCGAACAGGTGGTGGTCACCGCCAACAAGCGCGTCGAGCGGCTCGAGAACGTGCCGCAGTCGATTTCCGTGATCAGCGAAGAGCTCCTGCAGCGCAATAATGTGCGCGACCTGGACGACATCATCGAGCTGTCGCCATCGCTGAGCAAGACTCAGTCCGACAACCCGGCCAACACGGGCCTGAACATGCGCGGCATCGGCACCCAGTCGATCGGCATCGGCGTCGAATCCGACGTCGCCGTGATCGTCGACGACATCCCGATCGGCATGCAGGTGCAGGCTTTCCGCGACCTGACCGACGTCTCGCGCATCGAGATCCTCAAGGGCCCGCAAAGCACGCTGTTCGGCAAGTCGGCGATCGCCGGCGCCATCAACATCGTCACCAAGCCGATCTCGGGCCCGGTGCGTACCCGCGCCAGCGTGCTGATGTCGGACGACCGTGAATGGCGGCTGTCGGCCTCGATCGGCGGCGACGTCTCGGAGAAATTCGGCTTTCGCATCGCCGCCAGCCAGAACGATTTCGCCGGCAACGTCCACAATCTCACCACCGGCAAGTGGACCAATGGCGCGCGCGGCAAGACCTTCCTGGGCAAGCTGACCTGGCGTCCGCTCGACAACGTCAGCGTCGACTTCTCGCCGCGCTACAACCACACGCTGACCGATTGCTGCGTGGTGGTGATCAACGGCGTTACCGGCACCAACACCCAGAACGGCCTGCTGAACAACATCCCGGCCATGCCGATCGGCCTGGCGCTGGATGGGATCTCGCCGAACAAGGACAATATCAACATCCGCAACGACACCTTTACCGGCCAGGAGTCGACCACCCGCGGCGCCGGCCTGCGCGTCAACTGGGAATTGCCGAACGGCGGCACGCTGACCTCGATCACCTCGATGGACCGCTACCACGCCAACGATTCGCGCGACCAGGACTTCACCGACCTGCCGGTGATGCTGTACTACCCGGTGACCGGCACCGGCCTGCCGGCCGGGATCAACAGCGGCTCGTCGCAGCACGGCCGCTTCGACGTCATCTCGCGCACCCAGGAACTGCGCTACACCTCGAGCGACAGCGGCGCGCTGCGCTACGTGGCCGGCGTCTGGTACGGCAAGAACGAACTGGCGCGCTACTTCAAGCGCGGCGAGTACGGCCTGATCGCGACCAGCCCGACCGAGTTCTATGGCGACACCTATAACATCAACAAGGCGGTGTTCGGCCAGGCCAGCTGGGAATTCATCCCGCGCACCACGCTCACCGCCGGCCTGCGCTACAACGAGCAGGAATCGGGCTATCGCTTCAATGGCAGCGGCAACCCGTCGGCGCTGCCGTTCGGCAGCCCGTTCAGGCCGACCCATGTGTTCTCGAGCCTGGGCAACAATGACGAGCACGTGACGGGCAAACTGAGCCTGCAGCGCCAGTTCACGCCCAACCTGATGGGCTATGTGTCCGGCTCGACCGGCTACAAGGGCCATGCCTATGACATCACGAGCAGCCTGAACGCGCTCACTGCAAGCCAGCAGCCGGTCAAGCCCGAAACCGCCGAGAGCTTCGAGGTCGGCATGAAGGGCAGCTTCCTGGGCAACCGCCTGACGGTGGCGGCCACCGCCTTCAGCTCCAAGTTCGAGGATTACCAGCAGAACTCGGGCAGCTATATCCCGGATACGCTGATCTACCAGACCCGCCTGAACAGCCTGCCGGGCGTCGAGACCAAGGGCGTGGAGCTGGACGTGAACGCCCTGGTGACCGGCAACCTGCTGGTGAACGCGGCTTTCGCCTATACCGATGCGTCGATAACGGAGTTCCGCAATGCCCAGTGCTACCAGGTGCCGGGCAGCCCGAACGGCGGCTTCAATGAAAGCTGCATCCTGCGCAATCCCGAGTTCGGCAACCAGAACACGCAGGACGTCAGCGGCGGGCGCATGCCGTTCGCGCCGCGCCGCAAGGCCACCGTCAACTTCCGCTACGACGTCCGGATGCCGAGCCGCAGCTTCGATGGCTTTGTGACCGGTACCATCGCTCACGCCAGCGACATGGTGACGAACCTGGACCAGAACCCGATCAACTATGTGCAGCCGACTACCTACCTGCACGCCGGCTTCGGCCTGCGTGACCGGACCGGCAAATACACGTTCAGCGTGCGCGTCAACAACCTGCTGGACAAGCGCTACATGAGCAACCGCTCGGTCCAGCTGGGGAACTTCAATGCGTTTGCGCCGAATCCGCTGGCCCAGGTGACCACCACCACCTGGTCGCCGCAGCGCAACGCCTTCCGCAACATCGCCGTCAAGCTGGACATGAACTTCTAGCCGCCGGCCTTACCGCTTGTCTCTCGTTGGCCCGTCGCGCACCGCGTGGCGGGCCTTTTTTCTTCCAGGCGCAAAAAAGCCGGGCAAGGCCCGGCTTCATGACAAGCGCACGGGGTCGGTCAGCCCTTGGGCTCCTGCTTGACCTCGACCCGGCGCGCCACACCCGACGGGCCCGGGAAGCCTTCGAAGGCGCTGTGCACCAGGGCCGGCATGATCTCGGGCGTCGACATATTGCGGCTGGTGTTGTGCACCGTGACGTCGAACAGGCGCTTGCCGTCGCGCGCCGCCTTGATCGAGACCTGCAGCTCGCGCCGGTAATGGTGCTCGATCGAGGTCTGGTAGGCAGGATAAGGACCCCAGAACGGATCGTAGAACGGGCTGTACCAGCCGCCCCAGTAGCGGCGGTTGAAGCCGCGGTAGCCGTAGCCGAAGCGCGCGCTCGGATAGAAATACGGCGTCATGATCGGCTCGAGCACCCGCACCGGCAGGTCGGTGGTGGTGAAGCGCATCGAGACCGTCAACGCCGGCGTGGCGCCGTCGGCGTCGCGGAAGCCCTGGCGCGCCAGCTGGCCGCGCACCAGTTCCTGGTAGCTGCGCCATTCCAGCGTGTCGTCCTGCGGCGACGGCACCTCGAATACATAACTCTTGTCTTCCATCTGGGCCGGCCATTGGTGGAAGGTGGTGACATCGCTGCGGATGGTGGTCGCGCAACCGCCCAGGAGCAGCGCAAGCGCCGTGCCGGCGGCGACCATGATGAGGCGTTTCATACCGAATCTCCAAAAATTGTGCGGAATTACCCCGATGATCTAGCTTACCTCTTGTTCGGCATCAATAAACCAGGATTTACACCCAGTTACCGTGCACACATTGCGATACATGGAATCGGACGAAACACCGGAAAAGCTTGTTGGTAAAATAAGCACTTCTCCACTGTGTTTGCGGACCCTTCCTATGCGCACCGATACGCCCCAGACCATCTACCGGAAAGACTATACCCCGCCGAGTTACCTTGTGGATACTGTCGAGCTCGGCTTCGACCTGGATCCCGCGCGAACCGTGGTGGCCAACCGCCTGACCCTGCGCCGCAATCCGGCGGCGAGCGGGCGGGCCATCGAATTGCATGGCGAAGAGATCGAACTGGTGGCGCTGCGCCTGAATGGCAGGGCCCTGGCCGCTGCCGACTACACGTTGGCCAACAACCTGCTGACGATCCACACGGCGCCCGACGACGTCGTGCTCGAGATCGAATCGGTCTGCGTGCCCGAGCAGAACACGACGCTCAGCGGCTTGTATGTGTCAAACGGCAACTTTTTCACCCAGTGCGAGGCCGAGGGCTTCCGCCGCATCACGTATTTCCCGGACCGCCCGGACGTGATGGCCAAGTACACCGTGATGCTGCGCGCCGACAAGGCCCGCTTCCCGGTGCTGCTGTCCAACGGTAACCTCATCCAGCAAGGCGAGCTCGAAGACGGCCGCCATTATGCGCTGTGGGAAGACCCGTTCAAGAAGCCGTCCTACCTGTTCGCGCTGGTCGCGGCGCGCCTGGTGTGCCAGGAAGAGACCTTCCGCCTGGCGGACGGGCGCGATGCGCTGCTGCAGGTGTGGGTCGAAGAGGGCAACCTGGACAAGACCGACTACGCGATGCAGTCGCTCAAGCACAGCATCCGCTGGGATGAAGAGAAATACGGCCTCGAGCTCGACCTGGACCGCTTCATGATTGTCGCCACCAGCGACTTCAACATGGGCGCGATGGAGAACAAGGGCCTGAACATCTTCAACACCAAGTTCGTGCTGGCCAACCCGCGGGTGGCGACCGACGTCGACTTCCAGGGCATCGAGGCGGTGGTGGCGCACGAATACTTCCACAACTGGACCGGCAACCGCGTGACCTGCCGCGACTGGTTCCAGCTGTCGCTCAAGGAAGGCCTGACGGTGTTCCGCGACCAGGAATTCACGGCCGACATGATCGGTACCGATACCGGCCGCGCCGTGACCCGCATCGACCAGGTGCGCACCCTGCGCCAGCACCAGTTCCCCGAGGACGCCGGCCCGATGGCGCACCCGGTGCGTCCCGACTCCTTCGTGGAGATCAATAATTTTTATACGGTGACGGTGTACGAGAAGGGCGCCGAGGTGGTGCGCATGTACCAGACCCTGTTCGGCGTCGATGGCTTCCGCAAGGGCATGGACCTGTATTTCGAGCGCCACGACGAGCAGGCGGTCGAGTGCGACGACTTCCGCCGCGCGATGGCCGACGCCAATGGGCGCGACCTGACCCAGTTCGAGCGCTGGTACAGCCAGGCCGGCACGCCGGTGCTGCGCTTCGAGGGCCGCTGGGACGAGACCGCCCACACCTATACCCTCAAGCTGTTCCAGTCCTGCCCGCCGACCCCGGGCCAGGCCGACAAGCTGCCCTTCCACATCCCGGTGGCGGTCGGCCTGCTGGACGGCGCGGGCAACGATATGCGCCTGGTGGAGGGCGGCGTCGACCGCGGCAACACGGCGGTGCTCGAGCTGACCCAGGCCGAGCAGACCTTTGTCTTCACCGACGTGCGCGAGCAGCCGGTGGCCTCGGTGCTGCGCGGCTTCTCGGCGCCGGTAGTCCTGCAGGGCAGCTATACCGATGCCGACCTGCTGCACCTGTTCAGCCACGACAGCGACCCGGTGAACCGCTGGGAAGCGGGCCAGCGCCTGGCCATGAACCGCCTGCTCAAGCTGGCCGGCGAGGCCGCCGCCAAGGGCAATACCAGCACCAGCCTGAACCTGGACGACACCTTCATCGAGGCGATGCGCAAGGTCCTGGTCGACGACAGTCTCGATCCGGCCTTCCGCGAACAGGCCCTGCTGCTGCCATCCGAGGGCATGATCGCCGAGCAGATCGACGGCGTCGACCCGCTGGCCGTGCACATCGCGCGCCAGTTCGTGCGCGCCGACATCGGCGCGCGCCTGCGCGGCGAGCTGCTGGCGCAGTACGAGGCCAACCTGACCCCGGGCGCGTACAGCCCGGATGCACTCTCCGCCGGCAAGCGCGCGCTCAAGAACCTGGCGCTGTCTTACCTGAATGCGGCCCCTGGCGACGACAGCGTGGCCCTGGCCCAGCGCCAGTTCGACCATGCCGACAATATGACCGACCGCGCCGCCGCGCTGGGCGCCCTGATCGCTTCGCGGGTGCCAGAAGCCGCCGGTGCGCTGGACGCGTTCTACCAGGAGTTCCAGGACGAAGCCCTGGTGGTGGACAAGTGGTTCTCGATGCAGGCCATGGCGCCGACCACCGACGTGGCGGCGGTGCGCGCGCTGATGCGCCATCCGGCCTTCACCTTGCGCAACCCGAACCGGGCGCGCAGCCTGGTGGCCGTGTTCTGCATGAACAATCCGGTGCAGTTCCACGCGCCGAACGGCAGCGGCTATGCCTTCTGGGCCGAGCAGGTGATCGCGCTCGACGCGCTCAACCCGCAGGTCGCCAGCCGCCTGGCGCGCGCCATGGACCGCTGGCGCCGTTACGCGCCGGCGCTGCAGGCGCAGATGCAGGCCGCGCTGCAGCAGGTGGCGGGGCAGGGCAAGCTGTCGAACGATGTGCGCGAAGTGGTCACGAAAGCGCTGGCAAATTGAGGTAGGGTTGGCGGCCGTGCCGCCGACGCGTCGTTAGTTGGCCGCAAGATCATCGAGCCCGAGAACGGCACCGAAAACAATCACCGCGTCGGCGGCATAGCCGCCGACCCTACAAGAATTCAAACCAAACCTGAGGAAGTCATGAAACGCGTAAGTTTGACGCAATACCTGGTGGAAGAGCAGCGCCTGCACCAGACCATCAACGCCGAGCTGCGCCTGCTGATCGAGGTCGTCGCCCGCGCCTGCAAGCGCATCAGCTATTCGGTCAGCAAGGGGGCGCTGGGCGAGGTGCTGGGCAGCGCCGAGACCGAGAACATCCAGGGCGAAGTCCAGAAGAAGCTGGACGTGATCTCGAACGAGATCCTGCTCGAGGCGAACGAGTGGGGCGGCCACCTGGCGGCGATGGCGTCCGAAGAGATGGAGACCATCCGCCAGATCCCGAGCCGCTACCCGATGGGCGAATTCCTGCTGCTGTTCGATCCGCTGGACGGCTCGTCGAACATCGACGTCAACGTCTCGATCGGCACCATCTTCTCGGTGCTCAAGGCGCCGGAAGGCATGAACCAGCCGACCGAACAAGACTTTTTGCAGGCCGGCAGCACCCAGGTGGCGGCCGGCTATGCGGTCTACGGCCCGCAGACGATGCTGGTGCTCACCACCGGCAACGGCGTGCACTGCTTCACGCTGGACCGCGAGATGGGATCGTGGGTGCTGACACAGAGCGATATGCAGATCCCGGTCACAACCCGCGAATTCGCCATCAATATGTCCAATAAACGCCACTGGCATCCGCCGGTGCAGCGCTATGTCGACGAGCTCTTGGCCGGCGAAACGGGCCCGCGCGGCAAGGATTTCAATATGCGCTGGATCGCCTCGATGGTGGCCGACGTGCACCGCATCCTGAACCGCGGCGGCGTGTTCATGTATCCGGCCGACCTGCGCGATCCCGCGTCACCGGGCAAGCTGCGCCTGATGTACGAAGCCAATCCGATGGCGATGATCGTCGAGCAGGCCGGCGGCGCCGCCACCGACGGCAAGGGCCGCATCCTCGACATCCCGCCGACCAAGCTGCACCAGCGCGTGCCGGTGTTCCTGGGCTCGAAGGAAGAAGTCGAGGTCGTGACGGGCTATCACCAGGAATGATTGCGCCGTTTTAGCCCGGGATGCGGCACGCCTGCAATACACACTAGCAAGTTTGCCGCATTGTTTGCTAGAATATGGTTCTTTCGTCACGGCGGCTTCATTGTCGTGCGCCGAAAGGAAAGGCGAAGCACAGGTTTCGCCGCTGTAGCTCAGTCGGTAGAGCAGCGCATTCGTAATGCGAAGGTCACCAGTTCGATTCCGGTCAGCGGCACCAAGATTTGCAGGATAAAGGGTTACAGGCTCGCGCTTGTAGCCCTTTTTCTTTGGCCGGGCACGATAGGGCATGCCTTCCGCCTGCCCACCGGCTCATGGCGCGATGGTGTGCAGCTTGCGGTCCAACGCCTCGTTGCGCGTGCGCATCGCGTGCTCGGCCTGCTCCAGCGTGCGTTCGGTCACGCCATCGATCGCCACGCCGCCAGCCGGCACGATGCGCGGCGTGATGACCACGATGGTCTCGGTCGCCGATCCGCCGTCCTCGGTGCTCGAGAAGATGCCGCCGATGAGGGGGATGTCCGACAGCAGCGGCACTCCCAGCCGGCGGTAGGTCGCGCTGCGCTTGATCAGGCCCCCGATCAGCACCGGCTGCCCGTCGTTGGCCACCAGCTGGGTATTGACCTCGGTGGTCTTCTTCGACGGGATGCCCGCCGACACCGTGCCGGAGCTGACTTCCGGCCGCACCTTGAGCATGATGCGGCCATCGGCGTCGACCGAGGGCGTCACGCGCAGTATCACGCCGGTGTCGAGGAACTGGATCGATTCGGACGTGACGTTGTTGATCGTCGTCGTCAACCGGTAGCCGAGCTGGTCGCCCACATTGGTCGTCGCTTCCTGGTCCTCGAGCGCCAGCAGGCGCGGCGTCGCCAGCGTATGCACCCGTCCCTTGTTGCTCAGCGCGCTCAGGTAGGCCTCGATGTTCTTGTTGACGAGGTTCAGGTAAAAGCGCGGGCCGGCGCGGGTGGCGAAACCGGTGGCCCCGAACACGTCCGGTCCCTCGCTGAAGACGCGCGACCAGTCGACGCCGAAATTCTCGGCCTGGTCCAGCGTGATCTCGAGGATCTTCGCTTCGATCAGGATCTGTTGCGGCGCGCGGTCGATCTCGCGCAGGACGGCGGCCGCGCGTTGCAGGCCCGCCGCGTTCGACTCGAGCACCACGGTCCGGGTCTCGTCGAGCACCGTGACCGCACCCATCGGGCCGACATGGCGGGCCAGGATCGCCCCGACCTTGGTCACATCGGCGTAGCGCACCTTCAAGGCCTTCACCTCGAGCGCGTCCGGCCCCTCGGCCGGCGCGGCGCGCGAGTCTTCGATCAGGAAGCCGCCCGCGCGTTCGCTCACGCTGAAACCGCCGGCCTGTGCGATCGCCTCGATGGCTTCACGCACCGTCAGGTCGTACAGGTTGATCGAGACGTTCCCGCCGACGCCCCGTCCGAGCATGATATTGACGCGTGCGCTGCGCGCAATCATGTTGAACAGTTCGCTGACCGGGGTGTCGCGGAAGGTATACGACATGGTGGCCGGAATGGCCGCCGGCGCGACGGGAGCGGCGGGCACCGGCGTGTTTTGGGCATGGACGAACGACGGCAGCGCGAGCAGGGCGCACAGCAGATGGCGCGGTTTCATCGGGAATCCTTGTCTTGCATGTTCAGCAGCATCTCGCTGCCGGCGCGGGCCAGCAGCGCGCCGCGCGCATCGATGCGCAGCACGGTGTAGCCGGAAAACCGTTCGCCGACGGCGAGCACCTGGCCATCGATATTGGCCAGCGAACGCGCGCCGCCCAGCACCAGCGCGCGCAGGCGCGGCGGCTTGTCGGGCGTGTCGCCCGGCGCAGCCGGTCGGCTCGCGGCGGGGCGCTGGAACGGGTCGCGCAGCGGCTCGGCGCCGGCGGGGAAGGCCAGCATCAGTGCGATGAACGGCGGGAGCCAGTAGGTCATGGTTGTTCCTGGGTGTCGTAGATGGCCAGTTGCAGCGAAATCCTGCGCTGCTCGCCGGCAGCGGCGGGCGCCAGCGACAGCTGGACGATGCCGACGGTCGGCTGGCTGGCCTCGATGTCGGCCAGCCAGGCCAGGATCGCCGCATAGCTGCCGCCGGCCGCGATGTCGAGGGTGTGCAGGCGCAGTCCGGCGACCTGTTGCTGGGCGCCCTGCGCCGCGGACGACACGGTCACGCCGGCACGGGTCGCGCTGCGGCTGACGGCGGCGATCAGCGCCAGCGGCGCCGGCGCCACCAGCGGCGCGGCGGATGCCGTAGCCGCAGGCGCCGGCGCCGGCAATGCATGCGCGCTGGCCGCGGCGCTGCGCGCTTCGAGCGTGGCCAGCGCCTTGCGCTGCTGCGCGTGGGCCGCCAGCGGAGCGCGCAGGCCAACGCTCCAGGCCAGCGCCAGCGCGATGCCGATCGCGCCGATCGCCACCAAATTCAACTGGCGCGCCGGCAGCGCGGCCAGGGCTTCGCCGATGCCGGGCCTCATTCGGCCTCCCCGCGCCGAGTGAGCCAGAGGGTTGCGCGGAAGTCGATCGCGCTGGCTTCGGCATTGGCGCCGCTGGCCTGCAGCTGGACGTTCGCCAGGCCGGGAACGCGGCCGAGATTGGCGAGAAAATCGGTCATGCCTTCGTAGCTGCCAGCCTGGCCGCTCAGCTCCACGTGGCTCTCGAGCAGCAGGGTATCGCCGTGCGCATTGCCGGTCGCATACGTGTCCTGCGGGCCGGCGCCCGCGGGCAACGCCGCGCCGGCTGGCGCCGCCCGCGTGGAACGCCGCAGCGCGATCGCGGTCAGCCAGGTATCCGTGGGCAGGGCGCGGTCGATGGCCTGGGCGAACGCGGCCAGCTCGCCTTCGCGCCGCACCACGTCCAGCAGGGCCGCGCGCTGCCGTTCGCGCAGCAGCGCGTCGCGCTGCGCGGCGGCGCGCTGCTGGTCCGATTGCGCCGCGCTGGCGGCGCTGCGCAACAGCGAGGCCTGGCGTTCCATGGCGGCGCTGCTCCAGCGCAGCGCCGCATGTCCTGCGGCGGTGGCGATCGCCACCGCCGCCAGCGCGCAGGCGGTACGGCGGGCGGTGCGGCGCAGGCGCACACCGTCGCGATAGCTGCGCGGGATCATGTCGATGTCAGCCATGCGCGTCCTCCCTCAGCGCGAGACCGGTTGCCAGCGCGATCGCGGTTGCGTGCTCGGCGCGCTGCAAGTCGGCCGGGGCCGGGGCCGTGGCCGGGAAGGCCTCATAGGGATCGAGCAGGTGCACCGGCACGTCGATCAGTTCGGCCATGCGCGCGCCGATATCGGGATAGCGCGCGAGACTCCCGTTCAGGTAGAGGCGGCTGATCGAGCTGCCGCGCGTGCGCGAGGCGACGTATATCTGGGTATGCGCCAGCTCGTCGGCCAGCGCCTGGCAGGCTGGATGCAGGATGGCGCGGATGGCGCGCCGCAGCTCGCCGTGCGGACCGGTATCCGGCACCGCCTCGCGCGCGCCGATGCCGTGTTCTTGCAACAGGCTGGCCGCGGTATCGTGCGGCAGGTCGAGCGCGTCGGCCACGGCGCGCGCAAGCATGTCTTCGCCGAAAGCGATCTCGCGGTCCAGCATCAGGCGGCGGCCCCAGATCACGGTCAGGTAACTCTTTCTGGTGCCGAAGTTAAGCAGCGCGACCGACTGGCCGACGTCGCTGCCGTGCAATACAGCCAGCAGGCGGCCGATCGCGGCGGGGCCGATATCGAGCGCCACGGGCGTCAGGCGTGCGCGCTCGAGCATCGCCAGGAAGGCCAGCACGTGCGTTTTCGGGGCTGCGGCCAGCAAGACCTGGCGTTCGCCGCTTTCCTGGTCGGCGCCGCGCACCTGGTAGTAGTCGACCACATGCTGCGCAGCGCGCTCGCCCAGCTGCTCGGCTGCGGCGCGCGCCACCGCCTGCGCTTCGGTCTGTCCCTGCGCCACCTGCACCGTGAGCGGCAGGATCCGCACGTCGGCCGGGGACAGCGCCGACACCACGCGGCGGCCCTCGAACGGCGCCTGCGCCAGCGCGGCGTTGACGAAGCGCAGCAGCTCCCTGGGGTTGGCCAGCAAGGCTTCGCGCGGCATCGGATACGCGCGCGAGGTCGCGGCCCGTAGCTGCCAGCAGTCGCCGCGCCGTTCGGCCTGCACCAGGTTCAGCCTGGTGGCGGCGAAATCGGCGCCGATCGGGCGCGCCGCTGCCGCCCCGGAGCCCAGGCGCCGGCCCAGCCGTGCGATCCAGTGCCGCAGGTTCATGGCGTCGCGCCTTGCGCCATGCTGCCGCAGCGGATCGCGGCGCCGCCGGCGCGCTTGGCCTGGTACAGCAGCGCGTCGGCCTGGGCGTAGGCCGCGTCGAGCGTGCATGCCAGGTCGAGCGCCACCAGGCCGGCGCTGAAGGACGGCGCCGGGATCTCGCGCTCGCCGCTGTGCGTGGCAAGCCCCGCCGCCGCGGCCAGCGTTGCCGCCAGGCGCGCGCGGGGCTCGCCGCCGCCGGCCAGGATGAAGGCGAACTCGTCGCCGCCAAGACGCACCAGGCATTCCAGCTCGCCATCGAGCCGCTCTTCAAAGGCGGCGGCGACGGCTTGCAGGACGCTGTCGCCCTGGCGATGGCCGTAGGTATCGTTCAGGGGCTTGAATTGATCGATGTCGAGCAGCCCGAAGCAGGCCGGCGCGCCGAGCCGCGCGTGCAGCCCCACCACGCGCGCGAATTCGCGCTCCAGGAAGCGCCGGTTCCAGGCACCCGTCAGGTGGTCACGCTCGGCCAGCGTGGCCATGGCCGCGCCGGTGCGCTCGAGCCTGAAGCGCAGCGCCAGGTCGTTCTTGCGCACGCGCAGGGCGCGCCCGACCAGGACCAGCGACAGCAGCGTCGAGGTGAGCATCGCCAGCTGCAGCGTCCATAGTTCCACATCGCCGAATTCCAGGCGCGTGAAGAAGGTCAGCGAAGTGAACATGAGGTAGATGGCCGCGCAGGTGAGCGAGGCTTCGCGCAGGCCCCAGGGCATCAGCGGGATCAGCATCAGCAGTATCGCCACGCTCAGCATCACCACCACGTGCAGCGTGCCCGAGCGGCGCGCCAGCAGCACCAGCGCCGAGGCGCAGACGATCAGCAGCAGCATGGCGAGCAGGTTGAGCGCCTGGACGTCGCGCACCTGGCGCGCCGACCAGAACACATGCAGCGCCAGCGCGGCCAGCAGGATATAGGTGTAGCTGTAGCCCGGCCCGAGGTCGAACCAGGAGGCGAAGGCCGCGGTCTGCACCAGGAACAGCAGGGCCGCCAGCGCCAGCAGGCTGACGCCCTGGCGGGTTGCGCGTTCGATGTGCCCGGTGGCATAGTCGGCCAGCTCCGGCGCACTGAACCTGGTCGACGACCAGAGGGCGGCGAAGGTATCCGCGAAGCGTGGCGGCGGCGTCGCAGTCGAGGCGACGGAAAGCTGGGTCACGGGTGTGGTCTGCTCCATGGTGTCATCCGATCAGCATCGTCGGGCGCTCAGCACCTGCAGCACCGGGTGCCGGCTGGACGAGGCGTCGAGGCTGTGGAAGCGAACGCTCGGGCCGGGATTGGTGAGACGCAGCAGCATGCCGTGGTTGGGAAACTGGCCGCCGAACCAGCCGTTGACCAGTTCCGTGACATCCCATCGGGCGATGGTGGCGCCGGCGACGGTGGTCGTGGCCGCGGGCTGCGCAAGGTAGTTGCCTCCGTCCCAGCGGGCGTCGTCGTCGTGCGGTCGCTTCCAGCTGGCGTCGTCTTCCCAGGGCGTCATCAGGCGCTGCACTGCCACGACGGCACCGGCGCCATTCGAGCCGTCGGGCGTGAGGGCAAGGGTGGCGGACAGCACCAGCGCGTCCTTCTTGATATCGCCCATCGCCCAGTACAGCAGGGCGTGCGCGCTGTCGAATTCCAGCCACAACTGTTTGTCGTCATCGTCGGTGTCGTCGTCGGCGCGGTCGATCGTGATGTCGCGGGCCTTCTCGGTCAGCTTCACCGTCTCAGCCTTGCTCAGGTCGTGCAGCGTGACTTGCTTGCGCTCCAGGGTGCGCAGCGTGACGCCGTTGACCACGCCGCTGGCGGCGATGTCGATCTTCTTGACCGTGCCTTTCACTGCCGGCACCTCGGCGGTAAAGGTGCCGGCGCCGAGAGCCGTGGGGGCGATCCTGTCGCTGGTGCAGCCGGCGACCTGGTTTTTCCACCGGGCCGCCGCCATGCCCGCATCGGCAAGATAGACTGCCGCGCGGCTTTCGTAGTCGCCCTGGGCCGCGCGCGACTCAGTGCTCGCCAGCCGATTGACGCCCACCGCCAACGCGGCCACGGTCGCCAGTACGATCGCCACCATCAGCAGCACCGCGCCATGCTGGCGCCGCCGCGTCATGGATTGGCTCCGACGCGCACCGTGCGCGCGCGCGTGATCGGCTCGGCAACGTCGGGGTGGCTCAGGGTTAGCGCGATGCGCAGCGTCGGGGTGGGAGTATCGGGCGCGCTGAGGTCGACCCGGTCGACGTTGGCGGCCACGATGGCGTTGCGATCTGGCTGGCCGCACCCGGCGCCTTCCAGCAGTTCGCGCGTGTCCTTGCACGCTGCGAAACCCAGCAGCTTGAGCCACTCTTCCGATGCGGCCGCCGTACCCGTCGCGGCGGTCGCCTTGGCGGCGATCCTGTCGAGGGCGAAGGTGGCCTCGGCGCCCAGGTCGATACGGGACCGCACCAGGCGCGCGCTGTCGGCGCTGGTGCGCAGCATGTCCGCCAGCGGCAGCAGGATGATGGCGGCGATGGCCAGGGCCAGCAGCAGCTCGACCAGCGTGTATCCTTCGGCGCGCGTGTTCATCGGGTCACCAGGGTGGCCAGGGTAAAGCGACTGCCGGCGGTCGGATCGGCCAGTTCGGCGCCGACGTACAGCAGGTGGTCGCTGTCGCCGCCGGGGCCGATCGCGCCGCTTTTTTCAATACCGTAGCGCGCCACGTAGACTGCGACGGCCGGGCAGCCGTCGCCCGCAGCGGCCGAATAGCCCGACGGCGTGGCCCAGTTGCCGGCCCTGGCCAGCAAGCGCTGGTAGGGTTCGGCGAGCACGATCTCCATCCGGGAGCTGACGCAGTCGAGGTCGCGCGCGGCCGCATCGGAAACCGGCGCCTGCGCGACGGCGTTGCGCAGCGCGTCGAGCGCCGGCGCCAGGCAGACGGCCAGCAGCACCAGCGCGAGCAGCGCTTCGAGCAGCGTCAGGCCGGCGCACCTGGTGCGCCATGGACGGATGGACATCGATACTGGCATGGTCAGGATTGGGTGATGCGGCCGGTGGCGCCGAGGTTGACGTTGCGCCGAACATGGCCGGCGCCGAGTACGATCGCTCCGGCGCGCAACGCCTTGTCGCGCACGGGACCCTTGCCGATACCGCGCACTGGATCGCCGCTGGCGTCGAATACGACCGTCGCGGCGGTACCGTTGTCGTCGAATGTAAAGCTGCAGCTTACGAGGGTCATGGTGGATCCGGCGGGTTCGGAGTCGAGCGCCACTACGTAGATCGGTTGGCCCGACGGCGATGTGGTGTCCTTTTCGGTACTGACGGCGCGGACAGTGACGGTGCCCGCGCCCGGATCACAGCTGACCAGCCGCTGTTGCCCACTGCGCCGGGCGTCGTCGCGGGCCAAGCGTAGTGCGAGGGCGACTTCTCCGGTGGCCGTCTCAGCCTGGACTTCCATCATCGGCGCGGACGAGGGAATAGCGACAACTGCCGCGATCGACAGAACGACGACGACCATTAATAGTTCGAGCAGCGTGTAGCCCGAGGCCACGCGTGACATCACACTACTTGCCAGTTCTACTTAGCGTTTCGAGAACGGGTTGCCGTTGGCGTCGTTGCCACTGTTATTGATGAGGAATTGACCGGTTTTGGTGCTGTAAGCCCAACCCACCGCTTCCTTGCCTTCATCCAAGGTGATGGTTGCATCGGCGGTCACAGCGATCTCGTCGGAGCTGCTGAATGGTTCAGCCGGGATGCCTTTGCGCAAATATGGGCCATAGCGGAACTTCTCGTTAGCCACGGTGCACGTTTGACCCGCCGCATTCGAAGGATACTGGAGCTGATCTTTCAACGACTGTTCCGGCGTCGTGGCGGTTCCAGTGCCGGGTTCGCCTTCGCAATCGTCAGTGGCTCCCTCTGACGCAGTAGCTCCTGGATAAACGTAGCCGGTATGCTGTGCACGATACTGTTCGATCGAATTGCGGATAGTGGCAAGATTGGCGTCGAGTGCCGAGCTTTGTGCATCCGACGTCGCCGCCGAGAATTGCGGAATCGCGATGGCCGAGATGATCGCCAGGATGATCACGACGATCAGCAATTCGATGAGGGTAAAGCCGGCCGCTGCGGCGCGTTTGAAGGAAGTGGTCATGTGTTTTTCCGCCCGGTTGATAAAGTCGAATTGTCAACTTTACTTATAGAAATTATTAATTCAAAAGGGTAACATGTAGGGGTTGCCGTACGTCATCAATTTTTCAATCGTGTGGGAATGTGTGGTTTTTCGTTAACGCCTCAATGCACACTTCGTGATAATTTAAATATCGGCAGGATCAGCGAACTGACGATCGTCCCGACCAGGATGCCCATCACCAGCAGCATCACCGGCTCGGCCAGCTTCGATAGCCGCGCCAGGTGACGCGTGAGTTCGCGGTCATAGGAATCGGAGATGCGGCTCATGACGCGTCCCAGGGTGCCGGTCTGTTCGCCGGTGGCGATCATCTGGCGCACCGCGACGGGCACGAAACCGCTGTGCTGGAAGCCGGCGGCGATGCCCTTGCCTTCGGTGACGTCATTCTCGAGATCGCGGATGAAGCGCTGGATGTCGGCATTCGGCACCACCGCGCGGCAGGATTCCAGCGTGGCCAGGATGGTCACGCCGCGCTCGAGCGAGATTCCCATCACTCGCAGCAGGCGCGCCAGGTAGATCTTCGCGAACACCTCGCGCAGCACCGGCAGGCGCAGCTTGGCGCGGTCGATCGCGACGCGCACATCGGGACGGCGCACCAGCATCCATGCGCCGCCGGCCAGGGCCGCGACCACGGCGGCGACGATCGCGCCGTGCTCGGTAAGCAGCCGGCTGACAAACATCAGGCCCCGCGTCGTCCATGGCAGCTGGTCGTGGATCGACGCGAACATGGCCGCAAACTTCGGAAACACCGACACCAGGATGAACAGCACCACGCCGAACGAGAACGCCAGCAGGATCAGCGGGTACGACAGGGCCGACACGAGTGTGCTGCGCAGCCGTTCCTCTTTCTCGTCCAGTTCGACCAGCTGCACCAGCACCTCGGCCATGAAGCCGCCCGCTTCGCTGGCAGCGATCAGGTTGACGTAGGTGCTGGGAAAGAGCCGATGCCTGGCCAGCGCCACTGAAAAGCGTTCGCCCGCCAGGATGTCGTCGCACATCGCGGCGATCATCGCGCGCAGCTGCGCCTGCTCGGTCTGTTCCAGCAGCGACTGCAGGGCCGCGTGCAGCGGCACGCCGGTCTCGAGCAGCAAGGCCAGGCGTTCGGTGAACAGCGCGCGTTCGCGCAGTCCCGGCGCGCGCGCCCGGAACAGGGACCGCGCCATGGCTGGGCGGGGCGTGGTGGTGGAAGCGTCGAGTTCGAGCGGCATGGCGGTCTGGGTCAGAGCGAATGGACGACACGCGCGATTTCCTCGGGCGTGGTGTGGCCGTCGAAGGCGCGCGCCATGCCGTCGGCGTACAGGTCGCGGTGGCCGGTGGCCGCCACCTGCTCCGCCAGCTGGTCCTTGCTGGCGTTGGCCACGATCATGCGCTGCAGTTCCGGGCCGACTTCGAGCAGCTCGTAGATGCCCATCCGACCCTTGTAGCCCGAGTCGTAGCACGCCGGGCAGCCGCGCCCGCGCATCAGGCGCAAGTCGCCCTGGCCATGCCAGCGGTAGGCGGCGGTGGCCTCGGGTGTGGCGAGATAGCTGGTGCGGCAGCCCTGGCACACCCGCCGCACCAGGCGCTGCGCCATCACCCCGATCAGGGCCGATGAGAGCAGATACGGCTCGACGCCCATCTCCACCAGGCGCGACACCGCGCCCAGCGTGTCGTTGGTATGCAGCGTGGTCAGCACCAGGTGGCCGGTCAGCGCGGCCTGCACCGCGATCTCGGCGGTCTGGCGGTCGCGCACCTCGCCGATCATGATGATGTCCGGGTCCTGGCGCAGCACGTGCTTGAGGATCTTCGGGAATGTCAGCCCGATCGCGTCGTTGACCTGGTTCTGGTTGATGATGTCGAGCTGGTATTCGACCGGATCCTCGATCGTGACGATGTTCTTCTCGATGCTCTTGAGATGGCTGATCGCGGCGTACAGGCTGGTGGTCTTGCCGCTGCCGGTGGGGCCGGTGACCAGGATCAGCCCGTGGCTGCGTCCGAGCAGGCGCTTGAAGGCGCCGGCCGCATTCGCCTGCATGCCGAGCTTGTCGACGTCGAGGATCGACTGGTTCTTGTCCAGCACCCGCAGCACCACCTTCTCGCCATAAATGCCGGGCAGCGAGGAAAAGCGCAGGTCCACCGTGCGGCCCTGGGTCGCGACCTGGATGCGGCCATCCTGCGGCAGGCGCCGCTCGGCGATGTCGAGGTTGGCCATCACCTTCAGGCGCGAGACGATGGCCGGATGCTGGTCGACCTTGGGCGACATGACTTCGTACAGCACGCCGTCGATGCGCAGGCGGATGCGGGCGCGGTTGCGCGATATCTCGATATGGATGTCGCTGGCGCCGTCGCGGATCGCGCGCTGGATCACGGCGTTGACCATATTGATCACCGGGCTGGCGCCGGCCATCTCGTCGATTTGCGTATAGTCGTCGGGGATCGTCGACTCGATCAGTTCGAGGTCGCTGGCCTCGGTATGGATAAAGTCGGGCAGGGCCCCGCCATAGGCTTCGTCGGCCAGGCGCCGGATGTCGGCCGGCGGCGCCACCACGATCCGGATCCGGTTGCCGGTACGGGTGCGGATCTCGTCGATGGCGTGGATGGCCTGGGGCTCGGCGCTGGCAACCGTCAGCGTGTCGCCGACCCGGAACAGCGGCAACACGTTCAGGCGCCGCGCGACGTCGCGTTCGATCAGCGCCAGCGCGCCCGGATCGTACAGGCCGGTGCGCAGGTTTACGTAGGGCAGCGACAGCTGGTCGGCCAGCGCCTGGTACAGCGCGGCGTCGGTGATCCACTTGCGCTCGACCATGATCAGGCCCATGCGCTTGCCGGTCTGGTCCTGCAGGCGCGCCGCTTCGGCCACCTGCTCGGCGCTGGCGGCGCCGCGTTCGACCAGGATGTCGCCCAGCTTGCTGCCGGGCTCGCGCGCGCGGCGCGGCGTGGCCGGCCGGGCGTCGAACAGCGGCAGCTGATCGAGCAGGCCGGTGGCGGCCAGGATGTCCTGCAGCAGCGGATTCGGATAGGCCAGCTTGAGCCAGCCGCCCAGGGCCGCCAGGCGCTCGCCCATGTCGGCCATCATGCCCAGCGCGTGGCCCGACAACAGCGTCACCTTGCCCAGGTCGACCACGATCGATACCTGGTGCCGGGCCACGCATTCATTCAGCGCCGCCTGCAGGGTCTGGACCGCGTCGTCCGCCACCAGCGCCGTCAGCGGCGCCAGGTAGGTCATCGCGCCGATGCGGCTCCTGGTGATCCGTTCGGCGGATGCGGTGTCCATGCTCATGCCGCGCAGGCTGCCGCGGCCGGGTCGCGCGCGATGCCGAAGTCGGCGATCCAGCCCGGCTCGGCGCGGCACAGCTGCTCGAATGCGGCGATGACGCCGGGATCGAGCTGGGTGCCGGCGCAGCGCGCGATCTCGGCCATCGCCACCTCGTGGCTGCGGCCGGCCCGGTAGGCGCGCGAACTGGTGATCGAATCGTAGGTGTCGGCTACCGCAATGATGCGCGCGTTGTACGGGATATCGTTGCCGGCCAGGCCATGCGGATAGCCGGTGCCGTCGTACTTTTCCTGGTGGTGGCGTGCGCCCGGCACCGCGCCCTTCAGGCGGTCGATGTGGCGCAGGATCTCGTAGCTGCGTTCCGGGTGCACCATGATGAAGGTGAATTCGTCGCGCGTCAGGCGGCCCGGCTTGCACAGCACGGCGTCCGGGATGCCGATCTTGCCGACGTCGTGCAGCAGCGAACCCCAGAACAGGTTGTCCAGTTCGCGCGCCGGCAGGCGCAGCGCGCGCCCGATCTCCATCGCAATGTGGTGCACGCGTTCGCTGTGGCCGCGGGTGTACGGATCCTTGGCTTCGACCGCCTCGATCAGCGCCGCCGCCATCTGCTGGTTGAACTTGCTCGTCTCGGCCAGCATGCTGTGCATGCGCGACAGGCTGGACAGGTGGTTGGCCAGCACTTCGCCCAGCTTGCGGTCACTGTTGCTGAAATCTTCCTTGTGGGCGTGGTTCAGTAGCACCAGGATCGCGACGACCGACTTGTCCTGGAACACCGGGCAGCACAGGATCTTGAACGGCATGTCGGTGAAGATGTAGGCGCGGCGCGGATCGTCCGGCGCGTTCATCACGATCGGCTGGCGCGACGAGTGCGCGAAGCGATACAGGTCGCCGCGCATCTCCACCAGCACCAGGTCGAGGTTGTGGATCGGCCGGGACAGGTTGGTGGCCGACACGCACAGGTTTTCGCCCGGCTTGATGAAGGCGGCGACGTCGGCGTCCATGTGTTCGGCCCAGCTCTCGAGCAGGCTGCCGAAGATATCCTCGCCGCTGGTCATGTCCTGGACCTGGCGATCGATTGCGTAGACCAGGTGCAGTTCTTCGTAGCGGTCCGACAGCTCGTCGGCCATGGCGTCGAGTTCGCCCTGCACGCTGCAGGCGTCGCCGATCGCCGCGGCGACGTCTTCGAGCGCCTCGGCCAGCGCGTCCCATGCGAACGGAGCGTCGCCGGCGCCTGCCGCGCAGCGCACCGCCAGGAAGCCGATCGGCTGGCCCTTGGCCTTGATCGGCAGGTACAGCAGGCTCGATTCGCCGCTGTCGTGGCGCTGCATGCCATCGCCGTTGCACGGCCAGGCGAAGCCGCCGGCGTTCAGCTGCGCCAGCCAGTCCGCCAGGCCGTCATGACCGTCCGCGCTCCAGCATGGGGCGCCGCCGGCGTCGCACACGGCCAGCGCATGATCGCCGCCGGTGCTGCGCTGCAGCCAGCGCGCGTGACGGGTGAAGTCGATGGTCGGCAACAGCTTATGCGGCATGGGGAGGCTCCGGCGGTTGCCCGGGCGTGGACGCCAGGGCGGCAAAATGGCGTGACAGGCGCGCCACCAGCTGGCGCGGACTCAGGGGCTTTTCAAGGAATTCGGTATGCGCGAGTTCGCGCGCCCAGGCGCGTTCGTCGAGCGCCGTCATCGACGTCATGACCAGGATCAGGAAAGGGTGGTCCGGATAGGTGGCGCGCGCCAGCGGGCACAGCGTGCGGCCGTCCATGCCGTCCATCTGGATGTCGCTGATCAGGACATCGGGCAGCTGTTCGGCCATGCGGGCCAGCGCCGCGTGGCCGTCGCTCGCGGTGGCGACGGCGTAGCCTTCGCGCTCGAGCGCCAGGCGCAGCACGCGCAGCACATGCGGCTCGTCGTCGACCAGCAGGATGCGACGCGCGCTCACAGTACGGCGGCGCCGGCGGGAGCCGACACGATCTTGAGGTGGATCGAGAAGGTGCTGCCGACGCCCGGCTCGCTGTCGAGCACGATGCGGCCGTGGTGCAGCTCCACGATCTGGGCCGCCAGGTACAGGCCGAGACCGTGGCCGCCGCGCTTGACCGGCGCGTCGCTCTCGCTGACGCGGTAGAACTTGTCGAAGATACGGCCCTGGTCTGCGGTTGGAATGCCGATGCCGGTGTCGCGTACGCTGATCACGATTTCATTGTCCTCATTGCGGGCGGCCAGCGTCACGCTGCCGCCGGGGCGGTTGTATTTGATGGCATTGGTGAGCAGGTTGTTGAGCGCGATCCTGAACAGGTCCTTGTCGATGGCCACCGCCTCGAGTTCGCGCGGCAGGTCGAGCAGCACGCGCAGCTGCTTGCCCTCGGCGCGCGGCAGGGCCTGGTCATGGGCGTCGCGCAGCAGGTCGTCCAGGCGCACCCGGTTGCGCTCCGGGCTCATGCTGCCGGTTTCCAGCTTGCTGACGTTGAGCAGGTTGCCGACCAGCGCGTTCATGCGCTCGATCTCGTCCTGGATCACATTGAGCGACTCCACGCGCAGGCTTTCCTCGTCGCTGTCGGCCAGCATCTCGGCATACATGCCGATGACATTGAGCGGCGACTTGAGCTCGTGCGAGACATGGGCCACGAAATCGTTGCCTGCCTGGCGCGCCAGGTGTTCGCGGGTGACGTCGCGCAGCACCACCAGGGTGCCGAAGGACATCGTGCCGTGGCCGCCGCTGAGCGCTTGCGCGCTCGCCTGCAGTTGGCGGCCATCGACATTGGCGGGCGCGAAGGCGACCGCGTGCGAGCGCGCATTGTCACGCACATCGCCGCTGTAGCGGGCCAGCAGGCCGCGCAGGGCCGGGTCGCAGCACCAGCTGTCGACCGGTTGCCCGACGATGCGCTCCATCGGAATGCCCAGCAGCGGCTCGATCTTGCCCGACGCGAAAGTGACGTCGCCGGCCGGGTCGAGCATCAACAGGCCGTCGGGCAGCGACTGCAGCGCCGCGTTGAGCTTCTTGCTGCCGTATTGCAGCAGCCGGTTATCGGCCGTGGCGTTCTGGGCGCCCTGTTCGAGCTGGGCGATGCGGGCGCCGGCCTGCGCCAGGTAGTCCTGCATATTGGCGATGAGTTCACGCATGTCGCCGCTGTCGGCCTTGTCGTGCCGGGCGGGAGCGGCGAGCGTGCGCAGTTGCGTGGACAGCGCGGCCAGTGGACGCATCTCGCGCTTGATGACGAGATAGACCACCGGCACGACCAGGAACATGGCCAGGGCCAACAGCGCGAGGAAGGATACGTCCTGGGCCAGCACCGTGTAGCGCGGCTGGTAGAAACCGACCCGCACGAAGAGCGTGCCCATGCTGCGGTCGGCCAGCGGGCCATAGAACTCGCGCAGAGCGGCTGCGCCCTCGCTGGCCGGCAGCGCGCGCTCGCCGAAACCATTCGCGGCGCCGGCGGGCAAGGGGACGACCGGGGTCATGCTGCCCCGGCCCGCGACTTCGGCCAGGGTGCGCCCGCTGGCATCGCCAATGGTGGCATACGCGAATTCGCCGTTGTCGTGATAAGCCAGCAGGGCGGCCAGCAGGCCGCCGCTCTTGCCGTTGTCGGTCAGGAGCGCCATCGGAACGGTGCTGAGCGATTTCACCAATCCCACGCCCTTGATGCGCACCTGCGCCGCCTGGCTGTCCTGCTGGCGTACCACCAGCAACGCCACGACCAGCGTAATCGCCGCCAGCGCGCAGGCGATCAGGATGATGCCGATGCGGTTGAGTTTCATACGATCGTGATTTTTAAAATGCAAATTGTCACATTGGGAGCAGGAGGCCACTATAGGTGCTGAGTTTCCTGATGGCAAATAGATTTGCAATCGTGCGCGGGTCCGTGGCCGGGATCGTTGTATTCTGCGACTAATCCCGGTCTATCTGCACGAAGCGGGTAGTATTCCTGGCAATGTTGTCGATTTCTACTCGATGACAGAATGGAACTGGTGCAGTAGGGCTGTACCTGCACCGTGCGGCATCGTCGCGCGCAAGCTGTCCATATCGACCTGCAGCCGGGCGCGCATCGCGCCCAGCATCTGGCGCACGAACGGCGACAGCGGACGGCCGGCGGGCCACATCGTCAGCGCCGTGAACTCCAGCCGCTCCGAGAACGGGCGAAACACCAGGCCTGCATCGAGGTAGTCGCTTGCTGTGACCGGATTGACCAGGGCGATGCCGATCCGGTTGCGCACCAGTTCGCACAGGCTGAAGGTGTACGAGGTCTCGACCGCGGTCTGCAACTGCACGCCGTGGCCGCGGCAGATCGCGTCCAGGCGCAGGCTGACCGCGTCGTCCGGCTGGAGGGCGACGAAGGGATGGCGCGCCAGCTGCTTTGGCGTGATCACATTGTGGCGCGCGAGCTGGTGGCCCGCAGGCAGGGCGACCACGCCGAAGTAGTGCGCGAACAGCGCATGTTCGACGCCGGCGGTGGAGATGTCCTGGGCCGCGATGCCCAGCTCCACCTCGTCGCGCAGCACCTGGCTGCGCACGTCCTGCGACCCCATGACCTGCAGCGACACCATGCTGCGCGTGCCGGCGGCCGCCAGGTCGGCCAGCACGCGCGGCACGAAGCCCGTCCCCAGGCCGGGAAAGGCGGCGATGCGCACCCGGCCGGCGCCGAACTGCTTGAGGCTGCGGATGCGCTGCTCGATGACGTCCATGCCGACGAAGTGGCGCTGCACCTCGGCCAGCAGGGCCTGGGCCTGCTGGGTGGGCTGCAGCTTGCCGCCCGGGCGCTGGAACAGTTCCAGGCCGGCGCGTTCTTCCAATCGGCGCAGCGCCATACTGACCGCCGGCTGCGACAGCCCCAGCACCTTCGCGGCGCGGGTGGCGGAGCCCGAGGTCATCACGGTGCGGAAGATCTCGATGTCGCGGCTGAGCATGGGCTGGGTTTCCGATGGTGATGGTGAGCCGATTCTACTCCGGCGGGGCGCATGCCGTGGCCGGGGTATCAATGGCGCTTATGGGACGATCATTCGCGGCCCACGCCGGCGGGCAAGCGCTTGCCTATACTTTCCTGCATATCCATTCTTGCGGGAGTCTTCATGCAACCATTCGCGTATCGCCGGCGCAAGCTGCTGCGCACCGCCGCCGGCCTGACGCTGGGAAGTGGGGCAATGACCGCGCCGGCCGCCGCGATCGACGACGCTGGCCTGGGCGCCAGTTACGACGTGGCCGGCGACATCGTCAACCTGGAAAACGGCTACTACGGCATCATGGCGCGTCCGGTGCTGGACGACTACAAGCGCAACCTCGATTACCTGAACCGCCACAACTCGCACTACCTGCGCACGCGCTTCGACCGCGAAGACCTGGCGGCAATCAGGGCGCAGCTGGCGACGCATGCCGGTGTCGCGCCTGGAGAGATCGCGATCACGCGCAGCGCGGTGGAGGCGCTGCAAAACCTGATCCTGAACTACCGCCTGCTGAAACAAGGCGACACGGTCATGATCTGCAACCTGGACTACGGCACGGTGATGGACGCCATGCGCGCGCTGGCCAAGCACCGCGGCGCGGGGCTGGTGTCGGTGACGATTCCCGAGCCGGCCACGCGCCAGAACGTCATCGACGCCTATGCCGATGCCTTGCAGCGGCATCCGCGCACGCGATTGCTGCTGCTGACCCACGTGAACCACCGCACCGGCCTGGTGCTGCCGGTGGCCGAGATCGCGCGCATCGCGCGCGCGCGCGGCGTGGACGTGGTGGCCGACATCGCACAATCGTTCGGCCAGCTCGATTTCCGCATCCCCGACCTGGGCGTGGACTTCGTCGGCGCCAACCTGCACAAGTGGATCGGGGCGCCGCTCGGCCTGGGCTTCCTGTATATCCGCGACGGCCGCCTGCAGGACATCGACATCGATTGCGGTAATACCGAGCATCCACCGGCCGACATCCGCGCCCGCGTGAATGCCGGGACGCTGAACGTGGCGGCGGTGATGACGATCCCGAAGGCGCTGTCCTTCCATGCGCGCATCCCGCTGGCCGCACGTGCCGCGCATCTGCGCTCGCTGCGCGACTACTGGGTGACGCGGGTGCGCGAGCTGCCGCGGGTCGACGTGCTGACGCCGGACGACGCGGGGATGGCGGGCGCCTTGACGTCATTCCGCCTGAAAGACAAGACTTCGTTCGAGGACAATGTGGCGCTGGCGCGCACGCTGCTCGATCGCTATGGCATCTTCACGGTGGCGCGCGAGGGGCCGGTGGGCGGCGGCTGCATCCGTGTAACGCCCTCGTACTTCACGACCACGACGCAGCTGGACCGCCTGGTGGCGGCGATCCGCGCGCTGGCCACCTGATTCAGCCGGGCTGGGTTTCCTCGGTGGCGGCTTCCTGCAGGCCGCGCACCAGGCTCGAGACGCTTGGATTATCGACGAAGACGCAGCGTTTGCCGTGGCGCTTGCAATGGTCTTTCACGCGCCAGTAGGCGCTGTGGCTGATGCAGCCGGTCTGGCAGATCACGAGGTCGGCGGCGGCCAGGCTGGCATCGAGCTGGCTGCTGCTGTCTTCGAGGCCGCCGTCGTGGTGGGCGAACTGGGCGCCGACCCGCTCGATCATATTGCGATAGATCGGCACGCTGCTGCTGCGGCCTCCCACGCACAATACGCTGCGGTTTTCCAGGCGCACCGGCATCGCCACCGGCACCGCCTGGATCGGCGTGGGGGCCGCTTCGGTCTCTTGCACCGGCGCCGGTGCGCGCGCCGCCTTCAGTTCGACCAGTTGCGTGCGCAGGGACTGTTCGCGCGCTTCCATCTGCGCCACGCGTTCGGCCAGGCGCTCGCGCGTTTCGAGTTCGGGGATACTGGCCTGCAGCCGCGCCAGTTCGGCGCGCAGGACCTGGACGTCGCCATCGCGCGCGATGGTCGCCGCGCGCGCCGCCCGCAACTGGCTTTCGTGGCGTTCGCCCTCGAGCGCCTTCTCCTGGCCCAGCGCATTGCAGCGTTCCTGCAGGCGCGCCACTTCGCGCTCGAGGCGCGCATTGTCGGCCACGACCGCATTGAACTTGTTGATATCGGCGCGCGCGCAGGCGCCGGCCTGGTGCTGCACCATATGGATATCGCGGCACATCTTCTCTTCGAGCGCGGTGCTGCAGCGCGGATGCGACAGCCCGGCCCAGAACGCCCCGGCGACATCGCCCGCAGCGACCGCCGCTTCCCACATGGCCTCGACCTGCTCAGTCGTCTTGGCCGAGCGGAAGCGCTGGATATGTTGCGCATAGCGGCGCTCGAGTTCCTTCTGCACCGCATCGGCGACGGGAGTGCGCAGCGCGCATTCGCTGACGGTGCCGACGTGGATATCGTAATCGTCGTGCAATACCTTCCCGCCCGTCACCTTCTCCACCAGCTTGCGCAGCCCACCCAGTGGCAGCCCGACCCCGACCAGCGGGCAATGGCAGGCATGGGACAGCTCCCAGACGCGCCGCCGGCGCGAGCCCTGCGGGCCGTCAGCAGGGCAGGGTACGTTCGAAGCGTGTTTATCGCACATGTCGTTCCTCTCGACGCAAGGTAGTGGCAGACCGAACGGCGCGCCTTCGATCAGATGATAATGATTCTCATTCATCATTCTATATCAGCCAATACGCCACGCAAGCGAAATCTTCACTCGTGCGCCAATTCATCGCCCCCACACCCCCCCAGTTCACCACCGGGGTCAGAGTAGAATTATTGAGCAATTCTCCAGAATTGCTTTTAATTTTACTCTGACCCTAATTATTCCTTTGGAAGGAAATTGCCAGCCAAGATGACCCTGTCCCCGATTAACCGCGCTTGGTGAGAAATTGCTCAGTAATTCTACTCTGACCCTAATTATTTAAACGCTGATTAATTGCCGAGCGTTATGAAATTAAAAGCGAGAATTTGTATTGAATGAAGTATTTTCTCCTATGAGAGAAGAATGTCCTGAGTGTAGCGATTTGACCCCGAAATTAATGAGGGTCAGAGTAGAGTTATTTTGCAATTTATTTAAAAAATGGACCTCTGGGAGTTGATCGTTTTGGTGTTTCTTTTGCGATCTTGGCCATCAATTCTACTCTGACCCTCATTATCAGCCTGGCGGAGAAATTGCTCAACAATTCTACTCTGACCCTGATTGGCGGGTTAGGTGGGGAGGGCGATGGTGGCGGTGAGGCCGGGGGGGGTGTTGGTGAGCGTGAGGGTGCCGCCGTGGGCTTCGACGCAGGAGCGGGCGATCGAGAGGCCGAGGCCGACGCCGCTGCCGCCGGCGCTGCCGTGGCCGTTGTCGCCGCCCGTGTCGCGGCAGCGGGCGCTGTCGAGGCGGGCGAAAGGTTCGAAAACGCGGTCCAGCTCGTCCTCGGGGATGCCGGGGCCGTTGTCGATTACCGCCAGCATCACGTCGTTGCGGTCTTGCGCGACGCTGGCGCATAGCCTTACTTCGGTGCCGTGGCGGATCGCGTTTTCGGCGAGGTTGCCGAGGGCGCGGCGCAGGGCCACCGGGCGGCAGCGGTAGGGCAGGTTCGCCGGGCCGGCGTAGCGGATGCTTTTGCCGGGGCGCGCCAGTTCGGTTGCCAGGTCGTGCATCAGGGCGGCCAGGTCGATGTCTTGCGAGGGCTCGCCGATGCATTCCTCGGCCGCGAAGCGCAGGGTCTGTTCCACCATCAGGCCCATCGTCTCGAGCGTGCGGATCATTGCGGCGCGCAGTTCTGGGTCGTCGATCAGCTCCACCCGTACCCGCAAGGAGGTGATCGGCGTGCGCAGGTCGTGGCTGATCGCGGCCAGCATGCGCGTGCGGTCTTCATTAAAGCGCTGCTGGCGCTCGGCCATCGTGTTGAAGGCGGCCGTCAGCTCGCGCGCCTCGCGCGGGCCGGTCACCGGCAGCGGGCCGTCATGCTCGCCGCGGCTGAAACGCTCGGCGGCGCGCTCCAGCGCGCGGATCGGACGCAGGATGCGGCCGATGAAGGGCAGCGCTACCAGCAGCACCGGCAGGGTGCTCACCGGGACCGAGAAGTGCAATGGGCGCCACCACGGACTGCCGCTGGGCGACTGGTGGTAGCCCACCAGCCAGCGTCCGTCCGGCAGCTGGACCGAGGCCAGCATCCCCGGTTTGCGCACGCCATCGGCGCCCGGCACGTGGTCGGTCAGCTGCACCCAGCTGCGCGGGGCCGGTGCGCGCGGCAGGCGGTCGGCCAGCGCCTTTGCCTGCTGGTGCTCGGCCTCGCTCATCGCCGGGCTGTCGGCGCTGGCGCTCGTGGCCAGCCAGAAGCGCGTGGCCGGCGTGCCGATCGACGCCAAGAGCTCTTCTGCTTTTTCCGGCGCCAGCCGCAGCGACTGGTAGACGCCGGCCATGCGGTCAAGCATATAGCGCGCCGCCAGCGGATGCATGGCGTCCGGCGTCATCTGGCGCACGATGATCGCGGCGGCGTGCGCGAGCAGCACGGCCAGCAGCATCGTGGCGACCAGCTGGCCGCCCATGGTCTTCGGGATCAGGCGCATCAGCCGGCCGCCGGCAGCGGCTTGACGTCGGCGGTGAACACATAGCCGTCGCCCCACGAGGTCTTGAGCAGGCGGGGGCGGCGCGGATCGCTTTCCAGTTTCTTGCGCAGGCGGCTCACCTGGCTGTCGATGCTGCGGTCGAAGTTCTGCACCTCGCCGTCGCGCGTCAGGTCGAGCAGCTCGTCGCGGCTCAATACCTTGCCGGCACGTTCGACCAGCACGCCGAGCAGGCGCAGTTCGGAGCTGCTCAGGGCCACCGGCTCGCCGCCCGCATCGCGCAGCTCGCGCTTGTCCATGTCCAGCGTCCAGTCGCCGAAGGCATAGCGGCGGCCCGGCCAACCGGTCGCGGCGCGACTCAAGCGCCGCAGCAGGCCCTTGATGCGGGCCACCAGTTCGCGCGGATCGAAGGGCTTGGTCACGTAGTCGTCGGCGCCGATCTCGAGCCCCGCCACGCGCTCGTCCTGGCCGGCCATCGCGGTCAACAGGATCACCGGCGTGCCGCTGGTCTCGGCCAGGTGGCGGCACAGCGACAGGCCATCCTCGCCCGGCAGCATGATGTCGAGCACTACCAGGTCGATCCGGTGTTCGCGCAACAGCGCGCGCGCCGCCTGGGCGTCGGCCGCGGTCATCACCTCCAGGTCGTGGCGGCGCAGGAAGGCGGCGAGCGGGTCGCGGATGTCGGCGTGGTCATCGACCACGAGGATGCGGGAAGGGGAAGTGGACACTGTATTCATTGCTGGGTGATCAAGGTTTGCCACAACTTGACAAACTTTCTGACGGTTAATTGCATATGATAATCATTATCATTCGCGACGAACGGTCCTGGCAATAGGTGTTCGCCGCAAGCAGAAATTTTGAACGACGGAAAGAACGACAGCGTATGCAGCACACGACAACGGCATGGTTCAAGCGTACGACCATGGCGGCAGCACTCCACGGCGCCCTTGCCATGAGCGCCCACGCGGCGCCGGATGCACCTGAAGCGCCCGATTTCAACCCGCAAGCCGCCGGCGCATCCGGCACCGTGCCGACCGTCGTGGTCACTGCCGCCGGTTTCGAGCAGTCGGCCACCGACGCTCCCGCCAGCATCACCGTGATCACCCGCGAAGACCTGGAGAAGCGCCCTTTTCGCGACCTGACCGATGCCCTGCGCGATGTGCAAGGCGTGACCGTCACCGGTGTCGCCAACGAACAGGATATCCTGATTCGCGGCCTGCCTGGTCAATACACGCTGATCCTGGTGGACGGCAAGCGCCAGTCGACCCGCGATGCGCGCACCAACGGCAACGCCGGCTACGAGCAGAGCTTCATTCCGCCTTTGGCGGCGATCGAGCGCATCGAAGTCGTGCGCGGCCCGATGTCGTCGCTGTACGGTTCCGACGCCATGGGTGGCGTCATCAACATCATCACGCGCAAGGTCGCCAAGGCCTGGGGCGGCTCGCTCGGTGTCGACGGCACCCTGCAGGAGCACGGCGATTCGGGCAACTCGACCCAGGGCCAGTTCTTCCTGAACGGACCCGTTGCCAGCAACGTCCTCGGCCTGCAGCTGTGGGGCAAGCAGAACAAGCGCACCGAGGACGAGATCCTGAACGGCTTCAACGGCGCCAAGGACCGCGACCTGACCGCACGCCTGGCCTGGACCCCGAACGCGCAGCACGATGTGCTGCTCGAAGCCGGCAAGAGTGAACTGAAACGCCACAGCTCGGCCGGCCGCGTGCTGGCGCCGACCGCATCGAACTCGCGCCAGGAACACAGCCGCGACCACTGGTCGCTGTCGCACAACGGCCGCTGGGGCTGGGCCACCTCGCAAGTCGCCCTGACCCAGGAAAAGGGCCAGCGCGAGACCCATACCCAAGACCGGAGTGGGAACTACATCCGCAACGAGCGTGCGCCGGAGATCAAGAACACGGTGCTGGACGCGAAGCTCAATGCCCGCATGGGCGACCACTTCCTGGTGGTCGGCGGCCAGTACAACCGCGGCGAACTGCTGGATCAGAATCCGGGCCGCCGCAGCGGCGTCGACGAGCACTTCAGCATCATCCAGAAGGCGCTGTTCGTCGAAGACGAATGGAGCATCACCGACACCCTGGCCCTGACCGCCGGCCTGCGCGCCGACGACCATGAAATCTACGGCAATCACTGGTCGCCGCGCCTGTACGCCGTGTGGCATGCCAGCGACGCGGTCACGATCAAGGGCGGCATCTCGCGTGGCTTTCGCGCCCCTGAGATCCGCAATATCGCGCCGGGCTACGCCTATACCACCGGCGGCGGCGGCTGCACCTATGGCCCGACCGGCACCTGCGGCGTGATCATCGGCGACCCGGACCTGAAGGCCGAGACCAGCACCAGCTACGAGCTCTCCGCGCACTTCAACAACAAGGCCGGGATCCAGGCGAATGCGACCCTGTTCTACACCGACTTCAAGGACAAGGTGGCCAATGCGCTGATCTACAACGACGACGGGTCGATCGCGCGCTGGTCGGAAGACCCGAACTACCGCCTCTGGTACAGCTACAACATCGACGACGCCACGATCCAGGGCCTGGAGCTGGGCCTGACCTGGCAGCCGGTGCGCACGCTGGCGTTCAAGTCGAACTATACCTATACCGATTCGGAGCAGAAGGGCGGCGCCTACGCCGGCTATGCGCTGACCCGCACGCCGAAGCACCGCGGCACGCTGCGCGCCGACTGGAACCTGACCGACGCGCTCGACCTGTGGGCCTCGGTCACCTATAACGGCAAGGAAATCAACGCCGCCGCGCGCTCGGGAAGCAACGGCGTGACCCTGCCGAACGGCGCCAGGGAATACGGCGACTACACGATCGGCGACATCGGCATGACCTATGACTGGAGCCGCAACGTCGCCATCAAGGCCGCGCTGTTCAACGTCAGCGACAAGCGCCTCGACGAGCTGACCTACAACACGGTCGGCGACGGCCGCCGCCTGTGGCTGGGCATTACCACACGCTTCTAAATCCCCAATTGTTGAACGAGACAGGAACACCGACATGACCATCAAGAACATCTTCCAAGGCCGCCGCGCAGTGCTGGCGGTCGGCGCCGCCCTGGCATTCGGCGCGCTCCCCGTACATGCACAAAATGCGGCCCAGAACACCGTGCAGATCAAGCACGCCAGCGGCACCACCGCCGTCCCGGCCAACCCGAAGAAGGTCATCGTGCTCGACGCCACCACGCTCGACAACCTGTCGGCGCTGGACGTGAACGCGGCAGGCGGACCTGTGGCCGGCGTGCCGACCATGAGCACCACCGCACGCCCGCTGCCGCGCCACCTGGCGCGCTACAACAGCGCGCCCAAGATGGGCACCCTGTTCGAGCCGGACTATGAAAAAATCCATGGCGCCAAGCCCGACCTGATCATCGTCGGCGGCCGTTCGCAGGCCAAGTACGCGCAACTGGCCAAGATTGCGCCGACCATCGACCTGACCCCGGACCGCAGCAACCTGGTCGCCAGCGCCAAGAACAACGTGAACACGCTGGCCGGCCTGTTCGGCAAGCAGGCACGCGCCAAGGAACTGAACGACAAGCTCGATAGCTCGATCGCCGCCCTCAAGACGCAAGCCGCCAATGCCGGTACCGGCCTGATCGTGCTCACCACCGGCGGCAAGATGAGCGCCTACGGTCCGGGTTCGCGCTTCGGCGTCCTGCACGACACCTTCGGCATCAAGCCGGCAGTAGCCAAGCTTGACACCTCGAACCACGGCCAGGCGATCTCCTTCGAATTCATCCAGAAGACCAACCCGGACTGGCTGTTCGTGATCGACCGCGACGCCGCCATCGGCCGCGAAGGCACGGCCGCCGCCAAATTCCTGGACAACGAACTGGTGCGCCAGTCCAACGCCTGGAAGAACAAGCGCGTGGTCTACCTCGATGGCCTGAACTGGTACACCCTGGGCGGCGCCGGCATCACCGCGCTGCAGGAAAATGTCGACCAGCTGGCGCGCGCCTTGACCTCCGCGGGACGCTGATCACGATGGCAGCAAGCGTGCGCTCTGCGCGACACATTTCGCACGCCTGGCTGGCGCTGCCGCTATTGCTGACGGCGGCGCTGGTCGCGTTGAGCGTGGCCATCGGCGCCGGCGATTTCAGCTTCGCCGGCCTGCTGGCCGGCACCCAGTCCGACGCCTGGCAGCTGCTGGTCGTCAGCCGCCTGCCGCGTACCCTGGCCCTGCTGCTGGCCGGGATGTCCCTCGCCGTGGCCGGCCTCATCATGCAGATGCTGGTACGGAATCGCTTCGTCGAACCGTCCACCGCCGGCACCATTGAAGCCGCCACCCTGGGCGTGCTGGTGCTGGCGCTGCTGGCGCCCGACACGCCCGTGTTCGGCAAGATGCTGGTGGCAGCAGGCTTTGCGATGGCCGGCACCTTCCTGTTCCTGGGGCTGTTGAGACGCATTCCCATGCGCTCCCCCTACCTGGTGCCGCTGGTCGGCCTGATCCTGGGCGGCGTGATCCAGGCGGTGACGACCTTCTTCGCCTTCCGCCATGACATGCTGCAAACCTTGCACGCCTGGACCGTCGGCGATTTCTCTGGCGTGCTGCGCGGGCGCTACGAACTGCTGTGGATCGGCGCCGTGCTGGCCTTTGCGGCCTGGGTCGCGGCCGACCGTTTTACGGTCGCCGGCATGGGCCAGCAGTTCACCACCAACCTGGGCCTGAACTACAAGCGCCTGACCTTCTACGGCCTGTTGATCGTGTCGGCGATTTCGGCGGTGGTGGTGGTCACGGCCGGCAGCATTCCCTTCCTGGGCCTGATCGTGCCGAACGTGGTCAGTATCCTGTTTGGCGACAATATGCGCCGCTCGGTGCCGTGGGTCGCGCTGCTCGGCGGGCTGTTCGTGCTGGCCTGCGACATCGTCGGCCGCCTGGTCGTGTATCCCTACGAGATCCCGATCGGCACCGTGGTCGGCATCATTGGCGGCGCATTGTTCCTGTTCCTGTTGCTGCGAGGTCGTTCACGTGACGCTTGATGTTTCCCCTAAAATCAGGCTCGCCTTGCTCGCCACGCTGGCGCTGTCCGTTGTCGCGGCCTTCATGCTGATCGGCGCCGGCGGCAACTGGGACTTCGTGCTGCCATTCCGCGGCGCCAAGCTGGCGGCGATGCTGCTGGTGGCGTATGCGATCGCGGTGTCGTCGGTGCTGTTCCAGACGATTACCCACAACCGCATCCTGACCCCGTCGATCATGGGCTTCGATGCCCTGTACCTGTTGATCCAGGCCGTGATCATCTTCACCCTCGGCATCGATCCGCTCACCGAGACCGGCAACCCCAACCTGCGCTTCGCGGTCGAGGTGGTATTGATGACGGGCTTCGCCTGCCTGCTGTTTCGCGCGCTGTTCAACGGCGCGGCGCACAGCCTGCACCTGATGCTGCTGGCCGGTATCGTGTTCGGCCTGCTGTTTCGCAGCCTGTCGAGCTTCGTGATGCGCCTGATCGACCCCAACGAGTTCATGGTGCTGCAAGACCGCATGTTCGCCTCGTTCAACGCGATCCAGACCGGCCTCTTGTGGGTGGCGGCGGTGGCGATCGGCCTGGCCTCGGTCGCGGCCTGGCGACTGCGCCGCCAGTACGATGTGTTGATGCTGGGCCGCGAGATCGCGCTGAACCTCGGCATCGACTACCGGCGCACGGTGATGTTCACGCTGGCCCTGATCGCGGTGATGGTATCGGTATCGACCGCCCTGGTCGGCCCGGTCACCTTCTTCGGCCTGTTGGTCAGCAACCTGGCGTATGCGACGGCCGGTTCGGGCAAGCACAAATACCTGCTGCCGATGGCCGTGCTGTGGGGCGTGGTGTTCCTGGTCGGCGGCCAGGTGCTGCTCGAGCGCGTGCTCGAACTGAATGCCACCGTCAGCGTCGTCATCGAATTCGTCGGCGGCCTGCTGTTCCTGTTCCTGATCACCCGCAAGAAGCCGACCTAGAGAGTACCGAGCATGATCGAGATTTCCCATATCAGCAAACGCTATGCCGACACCGTCGTGGTCGACGACGTGACGCTTACCTTGCCGGCCGGCGGCGTCACCGCCATCATCGGCCCCAATGGCGCCGGCAAGTCGACCGTGCTGTCGATGATCAGCCGCCTGCTGCCGATGAGCGCGGGCCGGGTGCTGGTCGACGGCATCGACGTGGTGAACGGCGATAGCAAGGAGCTGGCCAAGCGCCTGGCCATCCTGCGCCAGGACAACCATCTGCCGATGCGCCTCACGGTGCGCGACCTGGTCGCTTTCGGCCGCTACCCGCACACGCAGGGTCGGCCGACGGTCGACGATGCGGCCCACGTCGAGCGCGCGCTCGGCTACCTGGGCCTGTCGGACCTGGCCGGGCGCTACCTCGACCAATTGTCGGGCGGCCAGCGCCAGCGCGCCTTCGTCGCGATGGTGCTGTGCCAGGATACCGACTACGTGCTGCTCGACGAACCGCTCAACAACCTCGACATGCGCCACGCGGTCGACATGATGGCGCTGCTGCGCCGCACCTCGCGCGAACTGGGCAAGACCGTGATCCTGGTCCTGCACGACATTAACTTCGCCTCGTGCTACGCCGACCGCATCGTCGCGATGCGCGGCGGGAAGGTCGCCTACCACGGCACGCCGCTCGAGCTGATCCAGCCCGAGGTGCTGCGCGACCTGTACCAGCTCGACATCCGGGTGCACGAGATCGACGGCCAGCGCATCTGCGTCTACTACTGAAGGAACCGTGATCGCGCGCGGATGAACGCAGGTCATCTGCTACACTCGGCCGATCTTTCCCCTAGAAGCCCGTGCCGCGTTGATCCACACTCCACCTTCCGCTGACCTTCCTTCGGTGCTGGCCGGCCCGATCCTGCGCCGCCTCGAGCCGGGCCGCCTGGTGCTGTGGCTCGTCGGCAGCGCCGCGCTCGACCTGGTCCTGGAACTCGCCCCAGGCGGCGCCGCGCCGCACAGTGTGCGGCTCGACGAGTCGTGCTGCCGTGTCGTGCGGGTCGGCACCCATGCATATATCCACCTGGTCGACATCGCCCTGGACGCGCCGCTGCCGCAAGACACGCTGGTCGAGTACGACCTGGTCGACGCCGCGGGCGAGGGCATTGCCCAGTGGGCGCCGCACCTGCTGCATGCAGGGCAGGCACGCCCCAGCTTCGTGCTGCGCAGCCGCATGGACAACATCCTCTACGGCTCCTGCCGCAAGCCGCACCACCGCTCGCGCGACGGCCTGGCCTGCGCCGACGCCCTGCTGGCCGGCCATATCGACGAGACCGAGGCGCGGCCCGCCATGCTGATGCTGTGCGGCGACCAGGTATATGCCGACGACGTGGCCGGCCCCATGCTGGCGGCGGTGCATGCGCTCATCGAGCGGCTGGGCCTGTACGGCGAATGCCTGGATGGCGCGGTCGTGGAAGACAGCGCGGCGCTGTATGCCCACCCGGCCGGCTACTACCGGCGCGAAGACCTGCTGCCCGCCTTCAAATCGAACGACGACTTGCGCGACAAGTTCTTCGGCGGCTCCGAGAAGCCGATCTTCACCACCGCCAATGCCCACAACCACCTGGTCACGCTGGCCGAGGTGATGGCGATGTACCTGCTGGTGTGGTCGCCCACGCCGTGGCAGGTCGTGGGCGAGCCGGCGATGCCGGATTTGAAGCCGAAGCACGTCGAACGCTGGCAGCGCGAATGGGCCGCGCTGCAGGGTTTCTGCGAGGAGTTGCCGCAGGCCGCGCGCCTGCTGGCGCATGTGCAGACCCTGATGATCTTCGACGACCACGACATCACCGACGACTGGAACCTGTCGGCCAGGTGGGAGACGACGGCCTACGAACACCCGTTCTCGCGCCGCATCATCGGCAATGCCCTGATCGCCTATATGCTGTGCCAGGGCTGGGGCAACCGGCCCGACGTGTTCGGCGAGGCGCTCGACGCCATGGTGGACTTGAGCGCCGCCCCGGATGCGCGCGGCCGGCTCGAGCCGCAGGCCCAGGATGCACTGGTCCAGCGCCTGCTGGCGTTTCGCCAGTGGGACTACATGCTGCGCACCCAGCCCGCCATCATCGTGCTCGATACCCGTACCCGGCGCTGGCGCAACCGGCGCACGCCAAGCCATCCGTCGGGCCTGATGGATTGGGAATCGCTGACCGAGTTGCAGCACGAGCTGCTCGACGAGACGGCCGCCGTGATCGTCTCGCCGGCGCCGATGTTCGGGGTCAAGCTGATCGAGGTGGTGCAGCGCATCGCCACCTTCGCCGGCCTGGCCCTGACGGTCGACGCCGAGAACTGGATGGCGCACCGCGGCGCGGCCAGCAGCATGCTCAATATCTTCCGCCACTCGCGCACGCCGGGCAACTATGTGGTGCTGTCGGGCGATGTGCATTACTCCTTCGTCTACGACGTCGAGGTGCGTGAATCGGAGCGTCCGCAGCACGTCTGGCAGATCACCAGCAGCGGCATCAAGAACGAGTTCCCGCGCCGCCTGCTCGACTGGCTCGACCGCCTGAACCGCTGGCTGTATTCGCCGCGCTCGCCGCTGAACTGGTTCACCAAGCGCCGCGACCTGGCCTTGAGCCCGCGCCTGCCCGACCAGAGGACGAGCGGCGAGCGCCTGTGGAACGGCGCCGGCATCGGCCAGGTCTGGCTCGACGCCCACGGCCGCCCGACGCGCATCGTGCAGCACAATGCCGACGGCCGGCCATCCACCCAATTCCTGCTGCCGGACGACGACGTGTCCGCACCGGCGGTCGAGGAGCCGCGGCGGGCCGCGTAGGCCGCGCCGCTTGAAGGATCAGCCGCCCAGCGCCAGCGGCTGGCCGCGCGCCCAGCGGTTGGACGACAGCGAAAAACTCAGCGCCCGCACCTGGTGGTACCAGCCGGCCGGCACGTACAGCATGTCGCCAGGTTCCACGATGATTTCGACCAGCGCCGCCTGGCGCGCCAGCGGGAAGGCCTCGACATCGGGCGCTTCCGGATCGACCGGAGAGCCGAACAGCAGCGGGTTGGCCTCGCGGGTATACAAGAAGACGTCGTGGTGCGGCGGCGCCAGGAAGATGCGTTTCTTGCCCCACAGCTGGGCGAAGATATTGTCGTCGTAGTCGCAATGCATCGGCGTCACCGTGCGCGCCGGGCCGATCCAGAAGCGGGGAGGCCCCATCTTGTCGAACCAGGCCGGCCAGTGGCATAGCCGGTTCAGTTCGCGCAGGGACAGGTTGCCGACATACGGCGGCAGATCGGACGCGGCATCCGGCGGCGCCAGGTCGAGGTAGTCGCGCAGCAGCATGTCCTGCATCGCGCGGTCGGGCGCGAAGGCCGTATTGACGTAGTCGCCGACGCGCGCGCGCACGGGCAGGTGGCCGAACTGTTCGCGCAAGTCCTGCGCGGTCAGGTGAGCGAGGGGCCAGTGCTTGACGATGCCCGTGACCAGGAAGGGCATGCCGGCCGCGGCGCGCGCGCGGAAATCGGCCGCATCGAGCCGGCCGACGCGCGGCACCGCGGTAAATGCGGGAAGCGCGCGCGCGGCCTGGCGGATGGCGTCGCGCATCGCCTCGATCGAGGCCACGCCGCGCACCTGCGCCGCTTTCTCGGCTTCGGCCAGTTTTTTCGCCGCCATGTCTTGCTCTGCCGGCTGGGCCTGGCGCGGCGGTAGGCGGCTGCCTGAAAATTTCTCTACTGCCATGTGATGTCGTACCGGACGCCCTGCTTGGGCGAAACCCCGTATGGTACTAGCAACGCGCTTTTAATCCGCTATCAATTGATAAAAAGCAGGTTTCGAAGCGGATGGAACGGCTCTGTTAGGCAGCGCACTGTGTCTGATGGCTGATCCATTGTATTTTTTGTATCGCGACGCAGTTGGTTCGATACTGCGCTCGTGACGAAGCCCTGGAAGGGCGCTCGCCCCGAGATCCGGGACGGTCAGCCTGATAGATCGATGGAACTTTGTGCTGGTTTGAGGTCAGTGAAACAAGCAACTGATCTTGGGCATGAGACAGCGCTGCCATTGATGTACCGCAGGCAGCTATCGTTCCCGCGTTTTGTATCGGACTGATTCAAGGAAGAATGTGGTGATAGTCGAATATCGGTCTACTCCGCGTTGGTCACACTATTTTATGAGGGATACATCATGGATAATCAAAAGTCTAACGAAGGTAAAGGCATCGACGCCAACAAGGCCGGTTCGAACATCGGCAAGAGCCAGGACTCCAGCCTGAACAAGGGCACCACCGCATCGTCGGGCAGCCAGCAGAGCGCGTCGTCGAACCTGGGCAGCACCAGCTCGTCGTCGTCGCCATCGTCGCTGAGCCAGCAGAGCGCCTCGTCGAGCGGCAATATGGGCAGCACCGGTTCGTCGATCGGCTCGCAGTCGTCGTCCTCGTCCTCGTCGAACCAGAGCTCGGCTGCAGGCAGCAGCGGTTCGCTGGGCAATAGCGGCCTGGGCGCTTCGTCGTCGAGCCAGTCGGCATCGTCGACCCCGTCGTCGTCGGCATCGTCGTCGGATTCGTCCAACGGCGATCAATCGACCGTCGGCGGCATCAAGGCAGCGATTTCGTCGATCTCGCCAGACAAGGTGCACGCAGGCATCGACAAGGCAGCGCAAGCCGCCCAGCCTGTCGTCGACAACCTGGCTTCGCGCGCCCACGCCGGTGTCGACAAGGTCAGCGGTCTGCTGAGCTCGGCCCAAGAAAAACTGGGCGGCGGCTCGGCCCAGATGAGCGAGAAGTGCTCGGAACTGTCGGCCCAGGGCAAGGAATACGTCAAGAACAATCCGGGCAGCGCACTGCTGGCCGCGGTGGGCGTCGGCTTCATCCTGGCCAAGCTGCTGGGTGGCTCGAGCGACCGTCACGAGTATCGCAACTACCGCGATTACCGCGACTAATCTTGTCGCAAGGCAGCGCGCCGGCTGGCGCGCCCCTTGAACGGCCCGGCCGGCGTTTGCTGGCCGGGCTTTTTTCGTCCTGGTTTAACGCTTCCTTAACGCCTCACTAACATCTCGATGACAGCATGCGACCTAGCATGCTTAGCATGAATATCGAGAAACTTCATCTGCCCAAAAGTATCAGTGACGGATCGACGACGTCACCGGTTCCGTCCATCGGATTGGCGCGCATCACAGGCTGGGCCGGTCCGTTCGCACCGCTCGTCCACCTGCTGTGCATCGGGCTGGTTCTCCTTTCCTGTTTCAGGCTCGCACTGATTGCCTGGCAATGGCCGCGCGTATCCGCCACCGGCATCGTGCCCGAGATCCTGGTCCAGGGCGTGCGTGCCGACCTGATCCTGCTCGGCTATTGCCTCGCCATTCCGCTGCTGCTGGCGCCCCTGCTGGCGCATGCCCGCAGTGCCCGCCTGTGGCGCAGCGCCAGCGTGGCCTGGACCGGCTTCGCACTGATCTTCATCGTGTTCATGGAAGTGGCCTCGCCGCAGTTCATCATGCAATACGATGCGCGGCCGAACCGTCTGTTCATCGAATACCTTGGCTATCCGCAGGAGGTATTCTCGACCCTGTGGCATGGCTTTCGCACCGCGTTGCTGCTGGGTTGCGCGCTGACCGTCATCCTCGGCATCGCGCTGCTGCGCCTGTTGAAAACAACGTCGGCCACCATGTCCATGTGGCCGAGCCGCAAGCTGCTGCTGGTCTGGCCGCTCCTGTGCCTGCTGGTGTTCGTGCAGATCCGCTCCACCACCGGCCATCGCCCGGCCAATCCGGCCATGTTCGCCCTGACCGGCGATGCGATGGTCAATTCCCTTGTCATCAACTCGGCCTGGTCGGTGCTGGATGCGATCCGCGCGATGGGCAATGAGGCGAAGTCGTCCGAAATCTATGGCGACTTCCCGCGCGAACAGGTGTTGGCCGAGGTGAAGGCGGCGCCGTGGCTGCGCGACTACCGCTTCCCGAATCCGGAACTGCCGACCCTGCATTACCAGCAGGCGGCGGTCCAGCGCAGCAAACCCCTGAACCTCGTCATCGTGCTGCAGGAGAGCATGGGCGCCACCTTCGTCGAATCGCTGGGCGGCCTGCCGGTGACGCCGGAACTGGAAAAGCTCAAGCACGAGGGCTGGTGGTTCGAGCAGCTGTACGCCACCGGCACCCGCTCGGTGCGCGGCATCGAGGCGGTGGTCGCCGGCTATGCGCCGACGCCGGCGCGCAGCACGGTGAAACTGTCGCTGTCGCAGAACAATTTCTATACGCTGGCCGATGGGCTGGGCCGCCAGGGTTATCGCACCGAATTCGTCTACGGCGGCGAGGCGCACTTCGACAATATGCGCAGCTTCTTTACCGGTAACGGCTTCCAGAACATCGTCGACATCGGCGATATGAAGCCGGCCTTCGTGGGCAGCTGGGGCGCGTCGGACGAAGACCTGTTCGACAAGTCGCTCGAACGCCTCAAGACGCTGCATGCGCAAGACAAACCGTTCTTCAGCCTGATCTTCACGTCCTCGAACCACGAGCCGTTCGAATTCCCGGATGGCAAGATCACCTTGCACGACCCCGACAAGCAGACCGTCAACAATGCGGTCAAGTATGCCGACCACGCGCTCGGCAACTTCATCCGCGAAGCCAAGCGGCAGGCCTACTGGAAGGACACCGTGTTCCTGATCGTGGCCGACCACGACAACCGCGTCTACGGGAACAGCCTGGTGCCGATCAAGAAATTCCATATCCCCGGCCTGATCCTGGGCGCCGACATCGAACCGAAGCGCATTGCGACCATCGCCAGCCAGGTCGACCTGGGCCCGACCTTGCTGTCGCTGCTGGGCGTGTCGAGCACGCACCCCATGATCGGGCGCGACCTGGTGAAGGACGCCACCACGCCGGGCCGCGCGCTGATCCAGTTCAACGATTATTTCGCCTACCTCGAAGGATCGGATGCGACCGTGCTGCGGCCCGGGCAGGCGCCGCTGGCGGCGCGCTACGATGCCGCCAGCGGCGCCTTCGATCCGGGCAGCGGCGCCCCAGGCCAGGACAAGGTCGACCGCGCGATGGCGCACGTGATGCTGCCGTCGCTGCTGTACCGCGAACAGCGCTATCGCGCGCCGGACTAGCCGGGAAAGGTGATCGTGAAGCGGCTGCCGCCGTGCGGGCAGCGTTCGTAGACAAGGGTGGCGCCCAGGTATTCGCAGATGCGGGTCACCAGCGACAGGCCCAGGCCGGTGCCGGCCGAACCGCTGGACGGGGCCGCGCGTTCGGCCTGGCCCAGCACCTGGCGCACCGCGTCCGGCAGGCCGGGGCCGGTGTCCTCGACGATCACCCGCTGCGGCGCGAGCGATACGGTGACGGCGCCGCTTTCTGTGTACTGGCAGGCGTTGCGCAGCAGGTTGCCGACGATCGAGGTGCATAGCTCGCTCGGCGCGCGCACCACGACGTCGGCCTCGCCCACGCAGCGCAGAACGACGGGTTTACCGGCCACCATGGCCTGGTGGCGCTCGGTCTCGCGGCGTGCGATTGCGCTCACCGAGACCGGTTCCAGTTCGCCGACGCCGGGCGCGCGCGCCAGCAGCAGCAAGACGGTGACGCATTCGGTGGCCTCTTGCGCCGCACGATAGATGCGGGCGGCCGGCGCGCGCAGCGCGGGATGGGTTTCGTCCTGCAGCAAAATCTCGGCTGCGCCCATGATCACGGTGAGCGGGGTGCGCAATTCGTGACTGACGTCGCCGGTAAAAAAGCGTTCGCGGTCGAGAAAGGCGCGCAGCTGCGAGGTGTGCGCGTCGAGGGCGCGCGCCAGCACACCCAGTTCGTCCTCGCGGCTGGCATGCGGCAGCGGCGAGGCGCCTTGCGTGACTGCGTCGGCCAGCTCGCGCATCGGGATCACGATGCGGCGCCCGACGTAGCCGCCCAGGCTCGCGGCGAGCAGGGCGAACACGAAGAAGAAGCCGCCGAACATCGAATACACGACCAGCTCCACCTGCTCGTAGTCGCTCTCGTAGTCGACCACCACATAGGGTTGCCCGGCGCTGCTGCCGGCCAGGACCTGCAAGCCCTTGCCATCGAGTTCGATGTCGGAGATGCCTGGCGCCAGGCCGCGCAGGCGCGGCGGGATCTCGTTGCCCAGGTGGAAGCGCACGCCGGCCGGCAGGTCGGTCTCCAGGCCGGCCGCGCGCCGCGGCAGGGCCCAGGTGGCGACGTCGGACAGGCGGTTGTCGACCAGGTGCACCTCGATGCCCTCGACCGCCAGCGCTGCCAGCATGGCGACCAGCAGCGACAGCACCACCCCGAACAGGACGAAGGCGGCGGTGATGCCGCGCTTGAGCGAATCAGTCCGCAGCATGCGAAGAGGGGGCAGCGTCGGGCAGCGCGATGCGGTAGCCGACACCGGCGATGGTATGCAGCATCGGGTGCACGAACGGCTTGTCGAGCGCCTGGCGCAGCGCGTGGATATGCGTGCGCAGGGCGTCGCTCTCGGGCCGGTCGTCGCCCCACAGCGCCTGTTCCAGCGTCTCGCGGGTGACGATGCGCGGGGCCGCGGCCAACAGGCAGCGCAACAGGGCGTAGCCGGTCTTGGTGAGCGTGATGCGCACGCCGTCGCGTGAAGCCTCTTGCAGGTCGGGGTCGAACACGATGCCGCCGAAGCGCAGCTCGCTGCCTACGGCTTGCCGGCCTTCGGCGCGGCGCACCAGCGCGCGCAGGCGCATATCGAGTTCGGCCATCGAGAACGGCTTGACCAGGTAGTCGTCGGCGCCGGCATCGAAGCCGGCGGCCTTGTCGGCCAGGCTGTCGCGCGCGGTCAGCATCAGCACCGGGGTCGCCAGCCGCAGCTCGGCGCGCAGCTTCTGGCACAGTTCCACGCCGTTCAGGCCGGGCAGCATGACGTCGAGCACGATGACGTCGTAGCCGTTCTCGGAAGCCAGGGCCAGCCCAGCGTAGCCGGTGCGCGCCGAGTCGACCGCATAGCCCTTGGGCTCCAGAAAGCCGTACAGGTTGGCCAGGATATCGGGATTGTCTTCGACGACGAGGATACGCATGGCGGTATTGTAAGCCTAGCCTGGGCTGGTTTCCCCGGTTTTTGCCGGTGCCGGCGCGGGAGCGCCCTGGCGCCGCAGCCTGCGACCATGCCGCTTGAGCCAGTGTTCCAGGTCGTCGATATAGGTGTACACCGCCGGCACCACCAGCAGGCTCAACAAGGTCGAGGTGATCAGGCCGCCGATCACCGCCACCGCCATCGGCGAGCGGAAGCTCGGGTCGCCAGAGAAGCCCAGCGCCAGCGGCAGCATGCCGGCGCCCATGGCGATGGTGGTCATCACGATCGGGCGGCTGCGCTTGTGGCAGGCGTCGACCAGGGCGTCGAAGCGGTTCATCCCGGCCTCGCGCGCCAGGATCGCATAGTCGACCAGCAGGATCGAATTCTTGGTCACGATCCCCATCAGCATGATCAGGCCGATCATGGTCGGCATCGACAGTGCATTGCTGGTGAGCAGAAGGGCCACGAACGCCCCGCCGATCGACAGCGGCAGCGCGGCCAGGATCGTCACCGGCTGCATGAAGTCCGAGAACAGCAGCACCAGCACGCCGTAGATGCACAGCACGCCGATCAGCATCGCCACGCCGAAGCTGTTGAACAGCGCCTGCATCTCTTGCGCGTCGCCCAGTTCCGCGATGGTCACCGACGACGGCAGCGACTGGAACACCGGCAGCGCGCGCGCCTCGGCATTGACTTCGCCCAGCGCGCGGCCCGACAGCTCGACGTCGAGCGTCACGTTGCGGCTGCGGTTCAGGCGGTCGATCTGGGCCGGGCCGCTTTCCATCGTGATGTCGGCGACGGTGGACAGCAGCACCGGGCCGTTCGCGCCCGGCACCGTCAGGCGGCCGATGGCATCGAGGTCGGCGCGCACCGTGTCGGGCAGCTTGACCCGGATCGGCACCTGGCGTTCGTCCAGGTTCATCTTGGCCAGCGATTGCTCGTAGTCGCCGGCGGTGGCCACGCGCACCGTCTCGCCGATCGACGCCGCCGTCACGCCCAGGTCGGCGGCGCGCGCAAAGTCGGGCCGCACGATGATCTCGGGGCGCACCAGCGACGCGCTGGAGCTGACGTTGCCGATGCCGCCCAGGGTGCGCAGCTCGCGCTCGGCCTGGCGCGCGGCCGCGGTGAGCGCCTGGGCATCGTCGCTGCGCAGCACCAGCTGCATCTTGGTGCCGGCGTCCGGCATGCCGACGGTGAAGCGGGCGCCGGGGATGCCCACCAGGCGCTGCCTGATGCCGTTCTCGATCGCGCCCAGCTTCATGTCGCGCTCGCTGCGGTGGACGGTGGCGACGGTCAGCACGGCGCGCCGCGCCTCGGCCGCCGCGCCGGGCGAAAAGGCGTCGCCGCTGGAGCCGCCGCCGATCGAGCTGAACACGCTCTTGACGCCGGTCACCGCCATCACTTGCTGGCGCACCTGCTCGGCCACCGCATGGGTCTGGGCCAGGGTGGAGCCGGGCGGCAGTTCGATATTGACCTGGGTCTGCGAGCGGTCGGCGGGCGGCATGAAGCCGGTCGGCAGCAGCGGCACCAGGGCCAGCGAGCCGACGAAGAACAGGGCCGCGCCGAGCATGGTCAGGCCGCGGCGGCGCAGGCACCACTGCATCACCGTGAGATAGCGGCGCATCAGCGGGCCGTCCTGCGGCGCGTGCGGGTTGCCCTGGGCATCCTTGTGGATGTGCTTGGGCGCCTTCATCAGGTAGGCGCACATCATCGGCGTCAACAGGCGCGCCACCAGCAGCGAGGCCAGGATCGCCAGCACCGCGGTCCAGCCGAACTGCTTGAAGAATTTTCCGGGAATGCCGCCCATGAAGGCGGTCGGCAGGAATACGGCGACCAGGGCGAAGGTGGTCGCGATCACCGCCATCCCGATCTCGTCGGCCGCTTCCAGCGCGGCCTGCATCGGCGTCTTGCCCATGTGGAGGTGGCGCGAGATGTTCTCGATCTCGACGATCGCATCGTCGACCAGCACGCCCACCACCAGCGCCAGCGACAGCAGGGTGACCATGTTCAGCGTGTAGCCGAACAGGTATTGGCCCAGGAAGGCCGGGATCACCGACAGCGGCAGGGCGGCGGCCGCGATCAGGGTCGCGCGCCAGTCGCGCAGGAACCACCACACCACCAGCACCGCCAGCAGCGCGCCTTCGTACAGCATGTGCATCGAGGCGTCGAAGTTTTCCTCGACCGAGTAGGAGTTGTCGATCACTTCCTTGATCACCAGCTTGGGATTTTCCTGGCCCAGCTGCGCCATCGCGGCGCGCGCGCCGGTGGCGACGTCGATCTCGCCGGCGCCGCGGGTGCGGAACACCTCGAAGGCGACCACCTTGCGGCCATCCTGCTCGGCCAGCGCGCGCTGCTCCTCGACCGTGTCCTTGACTGTGGCCACCTGATCCAGGCGCACGTGGCGGCCGTCCGGCAGCGGGATGTCCATCGCCGCCAGCTGCTGCGCCGTCTGCACGGTGGCCAGGGTGCGCACCGACTGTTCGACGCCGGCCACGTCGCCGCGTCCGCCTGGCGCTTCGCGCTGTACATTGCGCAGCTGGCGCGACACATCCAGCGCCGACACGCGCAGGGCGGCCATGCGCTGGTCGTCCAGTTCGACCCGCACCTCGCGCGACACGCCGCCCACGCGCTTGACCGCGCCCAGGCCGGGCACGCTCAGCAGGCGCTTGGAGACGTCGTTGTCGACGAACCAGCTCAGGTCCTGGTCGTCCAGGCCCGAGCCCTCGCTGGCGGCGACGGTGAAGGTCGAGACCACGCGGCCGGCGGTGGCGGTCTTGGTGACGGTGGGGTCGCGCAGCTCGGCCGGCATGTCGGCGCGCACGCGCGAGACCGCGTCGCGCACGTCGTTGACGGCATCGGCCGGATCGCGCTCGAGGATGAATTCGACCGTGACGGTGGCCACGCCGTCGAGCACGCGGGTATAGATGTTCTTGATGCCTTGCAGGGTGGCGATCGAGTCTTCCATCTTGCGCGCGACCTCGGTCTCGAGCTGGGCCGGGGCGGCGCCGTCGAGGGTCGCGGTGACGGTCACGATCGGCAGTTCGATGTCCGGGAAGTCCTGCACCTTGCTGGCATTGAAGGCCAGCAGCCCTGCTACCGTGAGCAGGACGAACAGCATGATCGCCGGGATCGGGTTGCGGATCGAGAGGGCGGAGAAATTCATCGTGCCGTCCTCAGCGCGCGGCCGTGGCGCGCGGGGTTGGCGCCGGCGTGGCGATGTTGCGCACCAGGTCGCCGTCGTTGAGGAAGCCGGCGCCCTGCACCACGATCGGGGTGTCGGCATTCACGCCGCTGACGACTTCGACCCGCTCTCCCAGGCGGCGTCCGAGGGTCACCTTCACCTGGCTCACGCGGTTGTCGGCGTTCAGGCCGAACACATAGCTGAAGCCGTCGCGCACGGCGACCGCCTGCTGCGGCACGGTCAGCGCGTTCGAGGCGCCTAGTTCGAAGCGGCCGCTGGCGAACATGCCGGCTTTCAAAGGGGTGTCGTTCGACAGCGCCGGCGGCAGGTCGACATACACCAGGGCGATGCGGGTCTGCGGATCGACCGATGGCGCCACGGTGCGCACCTTGCCGGCGATCTCGGCGCCGCTGGCGGCACGCACGAGCGCTTTCGCGCCGGGCTTGATGCGGCCCAGGTCTTGCGCCACGACTTCGGCGCGCCACTCGAGGCGGCCCTGGCGGATCATGCGGAACAGTTCCGTGCCGACGCCGACCACGGCGCCGACGGTGGCGCTGCGTGCCGAGATCACGCCGCTGTCGGGGGCGACTACCTTCGTGTATTTGAGGCGCAGCTGCTGCTGGGTGAGCGTGGCCTGGGCCGACTGCACCCGCGCCGCGGCCGTGCGCTCGCCGGTGACATACTGGATGACCTGCTGCGCGCTCATCGCGCCCGAGCTTTCGAGGCTGCGGGCACGCTCGGCGTTGGCCTTCGCTTCCTGGGCATTGGCCTGGGCCTCGAGCAGCGCGGCGCGCGCGCCTTCGATCTCGGCACGCACCGTCTCGTCGGAGAACACCGCCAGCACCTCGCCCTTCTTGACCACGTCGCCGACATTGACCCGCACCTCGGCCAGGCGCAGGCCGTTCGACTCGCTGCCGATCACGGCTTCCTGCCAGGCGGCGATGCTGCCGTTGGCGGTCAGGTTGATCGGCAGGCTGGTGGTGGCGGGGCGGGCGGTGGTGACGCTCAGGGCGGGACGCGGCGGCGCTTTTTCATCCTTGGCGGTGGCGCGGTTCGCGGTGGCCAGTGCAATGCCGGCGCACAGGGCGGCGGCCAGGGTAATGGCGAGGACGCGCGTGGTTCGAATTTTTATCATGGTGTGAATGTCTTCTGCGGTATCGGCCAAGTGTAGCAAATACGATACGGACAACAGGTGCGCGCACGCGGCGCCACGGATAGACGAGGATGGATGCAGGACGGGGTGATTCAGCCGAGAATGTGGCCTAAAGATAGGGAAGGGCGCCAAAAGGGAATTTGCGCACTGCCGCAAACGCACTCTGCAGATGAGAGCATTAGAGGGCTTCCTCTATTGAAACAACTACAGTAGTTCTACCGTATTGCACTGCACAATAAAAAAGACTATATTAGAACCGTCTCCTCCAGTTTTCTCCGAAAATTGGATTCCCGCCCGCCAACCATCAGGTTTCGCGGGCGTTTTTTTTGCCTGTGACGGGTTTATTGGACGTCTTCGCCCTGGAAGGCGTTGGCGCGCCAGGTCAGCACCAGCGTGTCGCGGTGCCCGTGTTCGCCCAGCGGCTGGATCGGCGTCGATTCGTGGATCACGGCCGCGTCGTCCAGCAGCAGCAGGGTCCAGGCCTCGAACATGGTGAAACGCTGCCCGGCCGGGCCGTGGGCGTCGAAGACGCGCGTCTCGCCGCCCTTGATGTCCTTGCGCCCGACGAGCATCACGGCCACGAAGTTCACGCCGTCGCGGTG
>NZ_STGG01000017.1 GCF_005222695.1 Massilia sp. HP4
GCACCCTCTGGCGTGGGCCGGCCGATGCCGTCGGCGGTATCGATGCGGAACTGGTGCGCCTCGACGAACCAGCGCTGCTGGCCGGCGACCGCCGAGCACACGCCGCCCAGCGCGCACAGCAGTTTTTCCCAGGCCGGATTGGCGATGGTGGCCGCTTCCATCGGCGCGAACAGGCGGTGCATGCCGCCATGCAGCGCGTTGTACTCGACCGGCTGCCAGTGCGCGCGGTGCGGCGTCTGGGCGAGCGTGCCGTCGTCGTCGATGAAGCAGGAGTGGCGGCGGCGGCGATAGCGGCCGCCATCCTTGAGGTATTCGTCGAGCTCGAGCCGGTCCCAGCTCGGCACGAGCGTGTCCAGCTCGTCGATGCCGCAGCCGGCCAGCCGGGCGACGTCGGTCGGGCGCAGGACGGCGTAACCGGTGCTGCGCAGTGCTTCCGTCAATTGCGACGGTTCGGTATAGGGGAGTTGCGGTGTAGTCATCCCGTTAGCGTAGCACTTTTCGTCTTTACGGGTGACCGCCCCCGCCGAACGACAGATGCGCTAAGAGCCTATCCCGGTAGGTGGGAGTCGCTCTTGCCGCGCCTACCGGGATAGGCTCTAAATCAGGCAAACAGCGGGGCCAGGCGGCGGCCGATATGCGGCAACCAGTAGGCATGGGCGAACAGCCAGGTCGCCGCCAGCAGCACCAGCACCAGCGCCACGATGCCGGCCTGGCCGAGCACCCGGCGCGGCATCGAAAGGGCCGGCTGCGCCTGGCGCCGGATGAAGTATTCGGCCACCAGCAGGTTCGGCACATAGAAGAAGAAACTCATCGTCATGTCGAACGGCCCGTCGAAGGTGGGGGTATGGCCGACCCCGCCCAGGCCTTTCAGCCAGATGCCGTAGTACATGCGGTACAGCCAGGAGCCGATCCCGAGCGCGAACAGGCGGATCGCCCAGGCGCGGTGCAGCTCGAGGCGGCGCGCGGCCGCATGGCGCCAGGCCTGCAGCGCCGCCAGCACGGTCAGCACGCCATACAGGCCGAAGCCGATTTCCATCACGATGCCGCCGACCGCGCCTTTCAGGGCCAGGTAGGCCAGGCCGCCGGTGCCGGCCAGCAGGGCCGAGACGAGGTAGACGCGGCCGGTCCAGCGGTGCAGGCGCGGATGGCGGGCGCGCAGGGAAGGGATGAATTGCAGGGGGCCGAGCAGCAGCACGCTGGAGCCGGCGATGAAGTGCATCCCGATCATCGTGGCGGCCGCGATCGAGCCGGGTTCGTAGAGGCGCGGCAGCACCTCGTTCCAGTCCTTCTCGAGAGTGCCGGCCAGGATCGCGCCGCCGTAGAAGGTGGCGATATAGATGCTGAAGATGCCGGTACTGAGCCAGACGATGGCGAGCAGGGAGCGTAGCGGCATGGCGGTCATCCCGAGAAGTCGAAGGATGACCTCATTACAGGCCGCGCGCCGCCAAATGTCAATGCCGGCCCGTCACTACCACTGCTTGACCAGGGTCAGGCGCAAGGAGCGCGGCTCGATCGGGTGGAAGTGCACGTCCGCCACCGGCGCGGTTTCGCCCTGCAGCTGCGATTCGTAGAAGTAATCGATGGCCGAGGCGCGCCGGTCGGTGAGGTTGAAGCCTTCCAGTTCCAGCCGCAGGCCGTTCGCCAGCCGGTAGCCGATGCGGCCATTGAGCGTCAGGCTCGCATTCGAGCGCACGCTGTCGTCTTCGATCAGCGGGCGCGGGCCGAACCAGCGCAGGCGCAGGGAGCCCGACCACGGGCCGCCCGGGTCCACCGTCACGCCCAGCTGGGCCACGCCTTCGATGGCGCCGGGTATCCGATCGCCGTCGAGGTTCTCGCCGCGCGAACGGGCGCGCGCCCAGGCTGCATCGAGGTCGATCGACAACCACTTGAGCGGGCGGTAGTAGTTCGAGAACTCGATGCCATGGCGGCGGCTCGGATCGCCCGCCTCGGTATTGCCGGCGTCGCCGATATAGGTCAGCTCGGAATCGAAGTCGAGACGGTAGATGGCCAGCGAGGTCTGCATCTTGGGGATCGCTTCGGTGCGTATGCCAAGCTCAACCCCGCGCGAGCGTACCAGGCCTGGTGTCGGATCGACCGCATCGAGGGTCTTCGGATCGACCGTCGCCACCGTGCCGCGCGCATCGTTGCTGTGAAAGCCATGCCCGTAGTTGGCATACAGCTCGGTCGACGCCCATGGTCCATAGACGACGTTCAGGGTCGGCGTGACCAGGGTGTCGTGCGCCTTGCCGGCATTGTCAAGCCGGTCGCCATCGACGCGGAAGCGGTAGTTGCTGGCGCGGACCCCCGCCACCGTGCGCAGCGCAGCGCTCCAGCGCGTGGCATGCTCGATGAAGACGGCGCCGCTGGTCTCGACGATGTGGTCTTCGCGCGTGGTCGCGATTCGCTCGCGCCGGCGCGTGTCGTACAAGCCATTGAAGATATTGTCGTTCTGGAGCTGCGCGCCCACCGTCAGGTCGGACGACAGCTCCGCGCTGCGGTGCATATGCCAGGTGTGGGTGGCGTCGATGCCGGTAGTGACGCGGCGGTCGGGCTGGGCGAACTGGTCGCCGTTCACCGGGTCGTTCAGAAAATAGGTGAAATTCGAGAACAGCTCGAGCTGGTTGCGGATCGCGTAGGCGCTGACTTTCGAGGCGGAGTCGGCGTCGGTGCGGCGCCAGATGCCCGACAGGCTGAACCGCCGCGCCTGGCCGCCATCGCTGTCGTCGACCAGGTCGTAGCGCCCGATGCGGCCGTCCTGCACCGCGCGCAGCGGGATCTGGTCGGTGGAGTGCCAATCGCCGCGATAGCCCATCGCGGTGACGCTCCAGCCATTGTTGGCGTAGCCGCGGCTGAACCGCAGCACGGCATTGAATTTGCGGTAGTCGTCCGGCCGTGTCCACGGGCCGTCGTTGTGCATCGCTTCCAGTGCGTACAGCAGGCTGCCGTCGGCCGCGTCCAGCGAGCCGGCGGCCATCGCGCGCCGGTAGCCATCCTGGCCCACGGTGGCCGAGGCGATATCCTTCACCAGGCGGTTGGCATAGGTGAGCGAGGCCACGCCGGCCGACGAGAAATCGCCTTCGCGCGCCGAGTACGGGCCCTTGCGGTAGTCGAGGCGGCCGACCAGTTCGGGGATCAGGAAGTTCAGGTCGGTCCAGCCCTGGCCGTGGGCGTGGCTGCGCTGGTTGACCGGCATGCCGTCGACCCAGGTCGCGAGGTCGGTGCCGTGGTCGAGGTTGAAGCCGCGCAGGTAGAACTGGTTGGCCTTGCCTTCGCCACTGTGCTGGCTGGCGATCAGGCCGGGCGTGACTTCGAGCAGTTCGCCGGGACGGTAGGCGATGCGGCCCGCCAGGTCCTTCGCGCCCGCGCTGCCGGCGCCGGCCGAGTCGGCGATGCCCAGCTGGCTGGCGCGCGCGCCTTCGACCAGCACGCGCTGGAGCTGGAAGTCGTCGGCATGGACGGTGGGCGTGGCGAACAGCGCGGCCAGCACGCAGGGAATGGGACGCAGGATCATGGAAAGCCTGGAAAAGGACTTTGTTACCGGGCCGGCTGCTCGAGCGCCTGGCGGTTGAAGGTGAGGGAACGCACGGCGCCGCCGGTGTTCAGGTTGACGGTGTTGACCTGCTCGGGCAGGAAGTCGATCAGCACGCCCTGGCGGATCGTGGCGGCGCGGGTGAGCGGCGTGTCCTCGATTTCCTGGTAGATGACGACGCTGTTGGCGTCGACCATCATGCCGATCCACTTGGCCGGCAGGCGCGTGGCGTCCTGGCCAGCGATCCAGAACTGGCGCTCGACGTATTTGCGCAGCACGTCCTGGTCTTCGGGGTCGGAGAGATCGAACTGGCGCTGGTACAGGTTCAGCAGCAGGGCTTCGATATCGTGGGCCGTGTAGGTGTGGACGATCTCGGTGCTGCCGGTGCGCTCGTTGTACGAGATGTCGGTCATGCCGAAGTGGAAGCGGTGCGCGCTGGCCGCTGTGCTTAGGCACAGCAGCAGGGCGACGCACAGCGCTTTCAAACCATGCAAGGTCATTGCGTCGCCTTCGGTGCGGCGGCGCCCTTCAGCGGCGTCAGGGAGTCACGCATCAGGTTATTGGGATCGCGCTCGGTCTTGAACAGTTCCAGGCGCGACGGCGTGGTCTTGCGCGGCCAGCTGTTATTGCTGGTGTCGATGTCGGCCGTCTCCCAGAACGGATCCTGGGTCAGGCCCACGATCGGCTCGTCGGTGACGAACAGCTTGGTGATCTGCTTCGGCGAATAGCGCCAGACTTCGGCCGGGATCCGCTCGGTGATCTTCTTGCCGCTTTTCAGTTCGATCTCGACGATCAGCGGCATCACCAGCCCGCCCTTGTTCGAAAAGTCGACCAGGGTCAGGTGCTTGCCTTCCTTGAGCAGCGCCTTTTCCCAGTCCTCCAGGCCGGCCATGGTTTCCTGGTACTTGTTGCGGTCTTTATTGGTGACCGTGAACTCGTCGTTCTCGTTGTAGAAGTCCTTCAGCTCCGGGTGGGCGTCGATGCGGCGCGCCATTCCCTTGTTGCGCTGGTCCATGATCGACACCGGCTCGCCCTTGGCGCGCTCGCGGCGGAGCGCCTTCTCGACGTCCGGATCCTGGCTGCTGACCGTGTACTCGGTGATGCCGTCGACGCTGATGTCCACGGCATCGGTGGTATAGAACCAGCCGCGCCAGAACCAGTCGAGGTCGGTGCCGGAAGCGTCTTCCATGGTGCGGAAGAAGTCGGCCGGTGTCGGGCGCTTGAACTTCCAGCGCTCGGCGTATTCCTTGAAGGCGAAGTCGAACAGCTCGCGGCCGAGGATGGTCTCGCGCAGGATGTTGAGCGCGGTAGCCGGCTTGGCATAAGCGTTGTTGCCGCGCTGGAGCGTCGATTCGGCATTGGTCATCACCGGCGCCTGGTTTGTGCTGCGCATGTACGAGACGATGTCGCGCGGCTCGCCGCGGCGCGCCGGATAGCCTTCTTCCCACGCCTGTTCGGCCAGGAACTGGACGAAGCTGTTCATGCCCTCGTCCATCCAGGTCCACTGGCGCTCGTCCGAGTTGACGATCATTGGAAAGTAATTGTGGCCGACCTCGTGGATGATCACGCTGATCAGGCCATACTTGGCGGCCTTCGAATACGTCACTTCGCCGGTCTTGGCGTCTTTCACCGGCCGGCGCCCATTAAACGACAGCATCGGGTACTCCATGCCGCCCACCGGGCCGTTGACCGAGATCGCGACCGGATACGGATAGTCGAACGAGTACTTGTTGTACTGCTCGATGGTGTGGATCACGGCCGGCGTCGAATATTTTTCCCACAGCGGATTCGCCTCGGCCGGGTAATAGGACATGGCCATCACTTGGCGCGGGCCGCTGTTGATGCCCTGCGCATCCCAGATGAATTTGCGGCTGGTGGCGAAGGCGAAATCGCGCACGTTCTGCGCCTTGAAGCGCCAGGTCCTGGTGCCGGTCGCGCGGCCTTTTTCATTGGCCTGCGCTTCGGCCTGGGTGATGATCATGACCGGCTTGCCGGCCGTGCGCGCCTGCTTGAGACGCTCGCGCTGGGCGGCGCTCAATACGTCGCCCGGGTTCTGCAGTTCGCCGGTGGACGCCACCACATGGTCGGCGGGCGCCGTGATCTGCACATCGTAGTCGCCGAATTCGAGCGTGAATTCGCCGTCGCCCAGGTATTGCGCGTTCTGCCAGCCGGCCGCATCGTAATAGGCGGCCATGCGCGGGAACCACTGGGCGATCTCGTAGATGTCGTTGCCGTCGTCGAAGCGCTCGAAGCCCATGCGGCGGCCCAGCACGTTCATCTCGGGGATATTGAAACTCCAGGCCACGTTGAACGACGTGCGCGCGCCGGGCTTCAGGGGCTGCGGCAGGTCGATGCGCATCATGGTCTTGTTGATCGTGTGCCGCAGCGGCTTGCCGTCGCTGCCGGTTACGCTGGCGATGTGGATGCCGCCGTCGAACTTGCGCGATTCGAGCGTCAGGCGCAGGGCGTCGAACTTGACGCCATCATTGCCGCGCGCCTGCCAGGCGTCGCGTGACGGCAGCGTCGAGATAGTGCGGTTGTCCGAATCGTTGCGGAACATGTTCTGGTCCAGCTGCACCCACAGGTAGGACAGGGTATCCGGCGAATTGTTATGGTAGGTAACGGTGCCGGAACCGGACAGCGAACGCTTGTTCTCGTCGATCGCGACCTGCAGCCGGTAGTCGGCGCGCTGCTGCCAGTACTTGTGCCCCGGCGCGCCGGCCGCGTTGCGGGTCTCGCCCGGCGTCGGCAGCAATTCTTCCAGTTGCCGGAATTTGTCGTCGAAGACCGGGCCGGCGGCGCTGGCGGAAGCGGAAAGAACGAGGGCGGCGAGGGTCGCCTGCAGGTGCTTGAGATTCATGTAAATGACAGCCAGAAGTAAAACACCGGCGGCGCGATGGCACCACCGGCGTAGGGTTGGCGGCTACGCCGCCGACGCGTTCAACAAGAAGCCAAGCCGACGATCACTCTGCCGAAGGCGTGTCCGCCTTCTCCTTGAGCTTGGTATTAGCATCGCGCATCAGATTATTCGGATCCCGCTCGGTCTTGAACAACTCGAGCCGCGACGGCGTCGCCTTCCGCGGCCAGCTATTGTTGCTGACGTCGATATCGGCAGTCTCCCAATACGGATCCTGGGTCAGCCCCACCATCGGTTCATCGGTCACGAACAGCTTGGTGATTTTGGTCGGCGAATACCGCCACACCTCGGCCGGAATACGCTCGATATATTTTTTGCCGCTCTTGAGCTCGATCTCCACCACCAGCGGCGTCACCAGCCCACCGATATTGGTGAAATCGACCAGGTACAGGTGCTTGCCTTCCTTGAGCAGCGCCTTCTCCCAATCCTCCAGGCCGGCCATCTTTTCCTGGTAGCGGTTGCGGTCCTTGTTGGTAACGGTGAAGTCGTCGTTCTCGTTGTAGAAGTCCTTCAGCTCCGGATGCGCATCGACCCGGCGGGGCAGAGCCTGGTTGCGCTGCTGGGTGACCGAGACCGGTTCTCCGGCGCGGCGCGCGCGCAGCAAGGCCTTCTCGACGTCGGGATCCTGGCTCGAGACCGTGTATTCGGTGATGCCGTCCACGCTGACGTCGACTGCGTCGGTGGTGTAGAACCAGCCGCGCCAGAACCAATCGAGGTCGGTGCCGGAAGCGTCTTCCATGGTGCGGAAGAAGTCGGCCGGGGTCGGGCGCTTGAACTTCCAGCGCTGCGCGTATTCCTTGAACGCGAAGTCGAACAGCTCGCGGCCCAGCACCGTTTCGCGCAGCACGTTGAGCGCGGCGGCCGGCTTGGCATAGGCATTGTTCCCGAACTGCAGCAGCGACTCCGAGTTGGTCATGATCGGCACCTGGTTACGGCTCTTCATGTAGTCGGCGATGCGGCGCGGCTCGCCGCGGCTGTCGGGCCAGTTCTCTTCCCACGCCTGCTGCGCCAGGTACTGCACGAAGGTATTCAGGCCCTCATCCATCCAGGTCCACTGGCGCTCGTCGGAGTTGACGATCATCGGGAAGTAGTTGTGGCCCACTTCGTGGATGATCACGCCGATCAGGCCATACTTGGTGCGCTGCGAATACGTGATCTCGCCGGTCTTCTTGTCCTTGCTCGGACGCGGGCCGTTGAACGAGATCATCGGGTATTCCATGCCGCCCACCGGGCCGTTGACCGAGATCGCGGTCGGGTATGGGTAGTCGAAGGAATACTTGTTGTACTGCTCGATGGTGTGGATGATCGCCTGGGTCGAATACTTCTCCCACAGCGGATTGCCTTCCTTCGGGTAGTACGACATCGCCAATACCTGATGCGGGCCGCTGTTGACGCCCTGGGCGTCCCAGATGAACTTGCGGCTCGAGGCGAACGCGAAATCGCGCACGTTCTTCGCCTTGAAGTGCCAGGTCTTGCTGGCGCCGGTGCCAACTGCGCTGCGCGCCTTCTCGGCGGCTTCGGCTTCGGCCTGGGTCACGATGATCACCGGCTTGTTCGCCGTGCGCGCCTGCCTGAGGCGATCGCGCTGGGCGGCAGTGAGTACGTCGCCCGGGTTCTGCAGCTCGCCGGTCGAGGCGACCACGTGGTCGGCCGGCACGGTGATGCGCACGTCGTAGTCGCCGAATTCGAGCGTGAATTCGCCCGCGCCCAGGAACTGCTTGTGCTGCCAGCCATAGACGTCGTAGTAGGCGGCCATGCGCGGGAACCACTGGGCGATCTCGAACAGGTCGTTGTTGTCGTCGAACTTCTCGTAGCCGGCGCGCCCGCCCAGCACCTTCTGCTCGTTGATGTTGTAGCGCCAGTCGACGCTGAACGTCACGCGCGCGCCGGGTTTCAGCGGCTGCGGCAGGTCGATCCGCATCATCGTCTTGTTGATGGTGTGCGGCAGGCGGCGGCCGTTCACATCCTTGACGGCCAGGATGTCGAAGCCGCCGGGGAAGGTGCGCTGCTCGAGCAGCGTGCGCAGGCCGTCAAATTTCAGGCCGGTCTGCGCGGTGGCGCCGGTCCAAGCGCCGCGCGAGGGCAGGGTGGCGCCCTGGCGCGCGTCCGACCCCGGCTTGTAGATGTTCTGGTCCAGCTGCAGCCACAGGTACTTGAGCGTATCCGGGGAATTGTTATGGTAGGTCACCGTGCCGGCGCCGGAGAGCGCGCGCTTGCTTTCGTCGAGCGTGGCGCGGATCGTGTAGTCGGCGCGCTGCTGCCAGTAGGCGTGGCCCGGCGCGCCGGAGGCGGTGCGCACCGCGCCGGGCGTCGGCAGCAGCTCGTCGAGCTGGCGGAATTTGTCGTCGAAGGGTGCGGCCGCGTGCGCCGGGATGGCGAACGCCGAAGCGGCGAAGCATAGCGCTGCCACGCCTATGGGCAAACGGAACATGGTTCCCCTGGGTTTTTAGTTGATATTAGAAAAGAATTCTAATCCTGATACACATCAACTGCTTAAGGTATTTGTAAAAATATTGAAACATGCGCATCGCGCATAACCATGGGTGTGGTGCTCATAAGCCGAGCGGCATGGTGAAATTGAAGGCGATCCATCCATCGCGCGATGTGACGCCGATCGTCCCGCCATGCCCCTGCGCAATCTGGTCGACGATGTACAGGCCCAGTCCCAGGCCGTCGTCCCTGCTGCGCGAGCGGGCGCGCCAGTAGGGTTTGAACAGTTGCGCGATGACGTCGCGGCCCAGGTCCGGCCCCTGGTTGCGCACCTCCAGCACAAAACGGCTGTCGTCGATGTCGACCCGTACCTCGATCGGACACCCTTCGGCGCCGTGCACCAGCGCGTTCTTGAGCAGGTTCGACAGCAGTTGCGCCAGGCGCTGGGGATCGCAGTGCAGGGTCAGGCCGCGCGCGATGCTGCTGGCGATGGCGCGACCGGGATACACGCTGCGCAGCTCGTCGATCACCTGTTCCAGCACCCGGTCGACGTCGGAATGGCGGGCCATGTCGAGCGCCAGGCCCGACCCCATGCGCCCGCGCGTGAAATCGACGACGTTATCGACCAGTCCGGACATGCGCAGCGCGCTGCCACGCATCCGCTCCACTACCTGGCGGGTCATCGGGTCATCGTGGCGCCGCGCCAGCAGCTCGGCGCCGGTGAGGATCGCCGAGAGCGGCGTGCGCAGGTCGTGGCCCAGCACGGCGATGAACTGTTCGCGCAGCTCCGCGGTGTCGCGTTCGGACAGCAGCGCGCTGCGGGCCGCGCTCAGCGAGCGCTCCGTTTCGAGCTGGCGCGACACCAGTTCGGCAAACAGGGTCAGGGCGGGGATGGTAGGACCGTCGCTCAGCCGGGCCGGTTCCGGATCGAGACCGCACAAGGTGCCGAAATAAAAGCCGTCGGGGCGGAAGATGGGGATCGAAAAATAGCTCTGGAAGCCGTAGATGCGCGGAGTATGGTGATCGCGGTAGCATGCGCTGTCGCGCACGCAGTCGATGACGACCGCCTGCCGGGAATCGCGCACTTCCTCGCACAGCGTGGTAGTGACGTCCAGCGCCGCGCCGGGGGCGAGGCCGAATCCCAGGCGGTCATGTACCGCGCAGGCGGTCCAGCTGCTGGCGGTGACGTGGGCGATGCAGACGAAGCGCAGGCCGGTCAGCGCGGCAACGGTTTCCAGCATCCGCGGCACGGCGGCGATGGCCTGGATTTCCCTCACATGACTCGATAGCGAGTCCGGCATGATGGGCTCCCGTTTTACAATCGGCCATCATACCACGCGATTGCCCCGCGCCAGGCCAACCCAGGCCGGCATCAGGCCAGCCAGCGCCCGTCTTCGTACACCCGCTCCTGGCCCAGGTAGACCGCGTCGGTCACCGCGAACACGTCGATGTGGTAGCGCGCATCCTTGCGCTTGAAGCCGGGCTTCGGGTACACGCCATGCTTGGCGCCGAGCGACAGGTGGATGCCGCACATGCGCTCGTAGGTACCGATATCGTCGACCCGCAGTTCGCGCGTGAAGGCGCGGTTCAGGCCGAAGCCCAGCTCGCGCACCCAGACTTCGCCCTCGTCCGCGCGAATATTGTCCAGCACCTGCTGGAAGGCCGGCGTCGCGTTCTCGGTATCGACCACGCGGCCGCCCTCGATCACCAGGGTCACCGGCACCTCGGGGCGGTTGGAGCGGTAGCTGGTGTCGCCGAACACGTGGATCTGCACCCGGCCATGCACCGCTTCCAGGTCGAGCGCTTCGGTGAACACTTCGCCGATCGGGAACTGGCCGCCGACGTTCTTCATGTCGCTGTAGTCGCCGATATTGAGCTTGGCCGGCTCGAACGGCGAGGCGAAGGTGAGCGTCTCGCCGCCGCCGACCACGCGGCCATGCGGCGCGCGGTCGATGCGCTCCTTGAGCGCACGTCCCGTGCCCCTGAAGTACGCCGGGTCGTAGGCCAGCGCATCGATGTAGTGCTCGCCCTGGATGCCCGGCATGCGCGACAGGTGCACGTGCTCGATCACTTTCAGGTCGAGCTTGAACAGCTCGACCCGCATGCGAAAGCCGTCGAGGCGGAAGTTCGACGACTGCAGCAGCACCACCAGCTCGCCCGCCGCCATGGTGCGAAAGGCCGCCAGTACAGCGTCTGGCGCCACGGCATCGAAGTCGACGAAGGTGGCTTGCGGCAGGTTGCGCCGGTAGGCGTCGAGCAGGGCGCGCGAAAGGCCGGTGCGGGTGTCGTACACCACCAGCGCCTTGTTCCCGGGCCCGTGTTCGAGCGCGATCGTCAGCACATCGGCCAGATGCCGGGTGGCGGCATCGACGGCGTGCATGGGAAGGTCGTCGTGGTCGTGGTCGTGGGAGTCGGCAGCGGCAGCGGTCATGGCGGAATCGGGAAGCGCAACAAAAAGGTGGAACGGCAGGCGGCCATTATACGTACGTCAGGCGAAAGCTCCCGTCCAGCCAGGCCATGAGCCCGCTTTCAGCTCACTTATTGATCCGTCCGGGATCGCACCGCGCTACCTCGTGAACGGCGCGCCGCGGGACAGTTCGCGGAGCTATCATTTGAGCAATAGCAAGGACAACGGAGCGGCCTGTGGGTCGTGTTTCGACAAATCATATGGCCGAGCGAAAGGCAGCAATGACGTACCGATGGGAAACGCCTGCCAGCATCTGGCACGAAGACGACAAGAGCGGCGAATTTTCGCTGCTCGCCAGCGAGGGCCTGGGGCCGGTCGACTGGCAGGGCCGTGCGCGCCAGCGCCTGCCCGACGTCGCCCACGTGCTCGGCGCCTCGCTGCCCCTCGATTGCCGCTGCGCGCCGATCTATCCCGAAGGTTTCGCCTATTGCCCGCGCTGCGGGCGCCCGCTGCTGCGCCTGGGCGGCACCCCGGCGCGCACACGCGGCTGGTGGGGACCGGGCGCCGACGACGTCCTGCCGCGTCACGTGCCGCATGGCTTGCCAGTGACCTCGACGCCGCTCGGCGACAGCCTCGAAGAACGGCCGGCCGCCCCCGCGCCGGGCCGCTGCGACCTGACGATACCGGCGCCGCCCAATGCCTGCTCGGTATTCGCCGCCGCCGGTTTCGGCTTTCCCGGCGAACGGCTGCTGGCGCTGGCGCACACCCGCGGCGTGCTGCAATACTGGGATCCGCTGGGCGGCAGCTGGCATGTGCTCACACCCGAGGCAGGCGCCGCCAGCCTGGTGTTCACCGCGTCCAGCCATACGTGGATTGCCGCGCTGGAGCCGCGCCGCGGCGAGGCCGGCGTCGTGCCTGGCCTCGATGGCTTGCAGCGGATATGGATCGACCCGGTCAGCGAAACCTATCGCACCGAGAGCGTGCTGGCCGCGCCCATCGTGGCGGCGCCGGGCCTCATGCGGCGCCATCTTGCTTGCCTGGCCGGGGGCGACGACGGCGTGCGCCTGTGGAGCCTGCGCCTCGACCTGGACGAGGTGCACGAATATGCCTGCGTCGATGCGCCGGCGGCCGGCTGGAGCCGCCCGCTTGGCTACGACGGCCGGCTGTTCTGGCTGCACGCGCAGGGACAGCTGGCGTGGCGGCCGGGCGAGGCGCCGCAGTTCACGCCCTGGCCGCTGCACTGGCAGCCGCGCCTGGACTTCGGCGGGCCGACGCAGAGCCGCGACGGCCGCCTGTGGCAGATCGGGCATGACGGCCAGGGTTATTCCTACCTCGAACTCGGCGCCGGCCTTGAACACCTGCCGGCGCGCATGGCGATCGACGGCGCGCGCCTGGGCTTCGCCAATTTCCTGTTCCGGCGCGGGCATCCGGTACTGGACGAACCCTGGTCGAACGAGCACGTCGAAGACCCGCACCACGACGACACCCTGGTGCTGCCGCTGCTGCGCAGCTTTAACAATAACCGCAGCCAGCCGAGCGGGCTGGTGCTGCGCTTCCACAAGGCCAACTTCCGTGCCGAGGAAGCGCTGGGCGACAGGATCATCCCGCGCGCCACGGTGGAATGGATCGGGCGCCGCAACGTGATCCTGGACGAGATCGCGCGCCTGTCGCGGCCACTCGAGTGCGTGCCGGTGGTGGCGGGCGGCTGCCTGTGGCTGCACCACCCCGACTGGAACCAGATGCGCGGCTGGCGCCTGGACGAGCTGGCGCGATGAGGACCGTCGCGCGCCCGCTGTCGGCGGCCCTGCTCGCTTGTGCTTCCATGTGCGCGCAGGCGGTCCCTCACGTCTTCCTGGTGCAGAACTCGGGCTGGATGGAGCCGTTCTACAGCGACCCCACATCCCCGTTCAAGCCGCTGGTGGCGGCGCTGGCGGGCAGCGTGGTGCAGCCGGGCGAGGCGCTGGTGCTGGCAAGCTTCAATCAAGCCCGGGACGGAGCGCCGTCGCCGCGCGCGCTGCTGTCATTCAAGGCCGGCGAAACGCCGGTGCGCGCCCGCGTGGCCCAGGCCATCGCCGACCTGGATACCGCAACAAAGCCGGGCGGCACGGCGCTGGCCGACACCGACCTGGGCGAAGCGGTGCGCGCCGCGACCGGGCAGGTGCTCAAGGGCCGGGCCGGCATCGTGTGGCTGGTGACGAACAACCGCAACAGCCCAAACAACGACCAGGCCACGGCCACCCGCAACCGCGAATTCTATGCGCTGATCCACGGCGGCGATGCGATCGCCAAGGCGCTGGCCTTCCCGCTGCGCATGCCGGTACAGGGAAAGCACTACAGCGCGAACGGCCTGATGGTGTATGCCTTCGCGGTGGGCGCCGAAGGCGCGGCGGCGCTCGACGCGCTGCTGGCGTCGGGACGCATCGCCCAGGTGATCACCGAACCGCCGGCGCGCCTCAAGCCGCTCGACCGCGACACGGTGAAGCTGGCGCCGCGCCGCGTCGTCAATGCGCCGGGCGTCTCTTTCGCCAGCGCGGGCGGCGTGCTGCGCGCCGACGTGGCGCCCGATGCACGCACGCCGCAGGCGCGCATCGAGTGGAACCTGGAAAACACGATGTACCCCTACACGATCGATGCGGCCACCCTGAGCGCGCGCTCGACCCTGGCCGGCGAGAGCCGCCCGATCGCGCTCGATACGAAGCAGGTGCGCGCGCTGGCGCCCGGCCAGCCGGCGCCGCTGGGCTCCAGCATGGCGCTGCCGGTGGCGCAGATCCCCGACAAATGGTCGCTGGCCGCGCTCAGGTCGGCCGGTTCCGCCTACGTGCTGCCGGGCCGCATCGAGCTGCACCTGGCCGACCAGAAGCTGGTGCTGTCGCAGGCCTTCCGCCAGCGCATGGCGGCGCTGTTCCCGGGTGACCCGCTGCCCGACATCTTCATTCCGCCGGCGCGGGTACAGGCGTCGACGGCGGTGCTGCCGGTCGAGGTGCGCGTTCACTATGGCATGGGGCCGATGCTGGCGCTGGTGGGTGGCTTGCTGGCGCTGCTGGCGGCGCTGGCGGCTGCCGCCTGGGCCTGGGCGCGTCCGCGCACGGCGCAGGTAGTCGTGGACGAAGAAGTGCGTACCTTGCGCGGCCGTCCCGGCACCACCCAGCCGGTGCATGACCGCCACGGCGAGACGGTTGCCCAACTCAAGACCACGCTGTTCGGCCATCGCCTGCTCGATGTGCGCGAAGGCGCGCAAGTGCGGCTTGGCCGCTGATAAAAAAGGAAGGAAGACTCCATGCAGGCAACCCAGCCACCAACTGATGCTCCATCCCCCGCCGATCCCGGCTTCAAGCTGCCCGAGGAATCGGCCTCGCCGCAAGACTCGTTGCCGCGCACGCTGCCAGGCACCGCCACCCGCCCGGTCGAGGTGATGCCGGTCGACCCCTACGCCGGGCGCCCGCATTCCTTGCCAGTGGCCGACACCTCGGACCGCGACCTGGCGATCGGCGGCATCGTGTTCTTGATCCTGATCAGCGTCTACTTCTTCGTGCGCGGCGCCTATGTGCACCACCTGGTACGCAAGCGCGTGGCGCCTTCCTCGGCCGGCAATGCGGGCTGGCTGCTGTTCGTCGGCCTGGGCTTCCTGTCGGCGGCGGCGGTGCTGGCCATCATCAACGCCAGCCGCTTCCTGACCTTCGCCGTGACCGGCCCGCTGGTGGCGGTGGGGCTGGTGGCGCTGGTCGCTTCGCTGTTCATCGGCCGTCGTTAAAAAAGGGAGTCCCCACACCATGGCAGAAATCCCGAACCCTTCCAGCATCAATGCCCGCCCGGCCGAACTGAAGGTCGACCTGCGGCCGACCTTGTTCATCGGCGCCGGCGGCACCGGCATGGAAGTCATGATGCGCATCCGGCGCCGCATCCTGTCGGCGGTCTGGAACCGGCGCCATCCGACCCGGGTCGAATCGATCGCCGATTTCCCGGTGGCGCGCTTCCTGCACTTCGACCTCGACAACAATGCCGTCATCGATGAGGGAAAATCGCAGCGCACCGATCCCTGGTACGAGCTGGTGCGTCTTAGCGAAGAAGAACGCCTGGTCGAACCGCTCGACCTGCCGCAATACCACGAGTCAGACGACAGCCTGGCGCGCTTCCCGTTGATCGAGAGCTGGATGCCGCTGCGGCCCAAGAAGCTGCGTTCGCTGGGGATCGACCCGTCGAAAGGCGCAGGCCAGATCCGCGCGCTGGCGCGGCTGTATTTGTTCGACAAGTATCCGAAGCTGCGCGGACGGATCAAGGGCGCCCTGAATTATCTGAGCAGCAATGCCGGTATCGAGCGCAAGGAGAATTACCAGCGCCTCGGGCTGCAGGTCGATACCTCGAAATTCAGGATCGTCGTCATCGCATCAAGCGCCGGCGGCACCGGCGCGGGCAGCGTGCTCGATCTCGGCTGGCTGTCGAAGGCGATCGCGCGCCAGGAAGTGTCCGACAGCCAGGTCGACCTGGTGCTCTTGATGCCGTCCGGTTTCGCCAAGGCCAACAAGGAACGCACCGAGGCGAATGCCTACGCGACGCTGATGGAACTCGAGACCGCGATGCGCGACATGAACGCCAACGTCGCGTGGATGGACCCGGACAGCATCGCGGGCCGCGGCGCGCCGTTCGACGACGTGTACTTCGTCGATACGGCGAACCTGGCCAACAAGGCCACGCTCGACGTCAAGGACGTCTACCAGATGGTGGCCGACACGCTGTTCGAAGATTTCGCCTCGGCCGATTTCGCCAACCGCAAGCGCTCGGTGGCGGTCAACCAGCAGCAGCACAAGCTGGGGCCGTACAACCCGCGCGTGCCCGAGGCGCGTTTCGGCGATATGCGGCTATCGTATTCGAAGGTGTTTTCCAGCTTCGGCCAGTCGGTGCTCGATACCCAGCAAAGCCTGCACGAGGATATCCGCGCCTATGAGCTGGCGGCGCTGATGGTCAAGGCGTTCTTCGGCCTGGCGGGAAGCGATGGCATAGGTGGCAACAATGCGGCGCGGCGCGCCGGCGACGCCGAACGCGATGTCTTCATGCGCGAACAGATGGAGATGGCCGAGAGGCCGTTCGACGAATTCCCCGACCTGCGCAAAGGCTCGGTCGACGTGACGCCGTTCACCGAATATGCGCTGACCAATGCATTGCTGCTGGACCGCGACGGCCGCTCGCTGCTCGAGCGGGTCGAGAGCCGCGTACAGATCGAGATGGACCGCATCATGGCGTCCTATGACATCAAGCTGTGGCGCGAAAAGGTGTCCGAGCTGCTGCCGCAACTGGAACGCGACGCGATCCGCGAAGCCGGCGCCACCGCGGAGACCAGCGAAGACCGCATCAAGCGCCATACCGACGAACTGTCGAATCGCCTGAAGGGCAGGGTGCGCGAGCGCCTGTACGCCCTGCTCGACGACCGCCGCCAGGGCGGCCTGGAATTCGTGCTGTCGCTGCTCGAACAAGTCAAGGCCCGCCTGCTGCAGCGCGACCTGGGCCATGCCGAACGCAATGGCCGGCGCTACCGTGATATCCGCGATGCGCTGCGCACGCGCCAGGTCGGGGAATCGCTGAACAACCTGGGCCAGGCCGCCGGCCGCCTGTTCGGCAAGGAGCCGCAGGCGCGCGAAGTCATGGGCCACCTCAAGCGCGACCTGGCCGACTACCTGCGCTTTCATTTGCTGGCGGTTGCCGCCGGCCAGTCGATCGAGGTGATGCGCACGATGTCGGCCTGGCTGGGCGAACCGCAATCGACCGACGAACAGGGCCAGGCCCAATGGAGCGGCATCGCTGGCGAATTCCAGGAAGGCCGGCGCGCCGTGCAGGCGATGCTGGGTGCGGTGGACCAGCGCATCGGCCAGTTGCGCGCCGACGCCCGCCAGGAGCATGCGACCACGATCAAGCTCGGCGTCGAGACGGCGCCGGCGCCGGTTCGGTTGACGGGCGACACCAGCATCTGGAGCGAGGAAGTGCTGCTCGAATTCGGCGGCTCGGCGCGCCTGTTCCCGCAGCTGGGCGACGAGCGCCTGCGCGACGAGCTGCTGTTGAAACTGTTCCGGCGCGCGCAACTGCAGTTGTCGAGCCAGGGCTTGGAACAGCAGTTGACTCAGCAGGAACTCGTCGATCCGCTGCTCGAGCGCTTGTCGGGCCTGTCGCCGCAGGAACGCCAGCGCATCTTCGCCGAGTGGATCCGCAGCGCCATGCCGTGGGTGAACGCACGCTTCTCGGCCGAGTTCACGCCGAACGCCGACCAGTTCAAGTGCTTCATCGGCGTGGGCGATCCGGTCGCCTGGCGGCGCATGGAGGCCGAGATCCGCGCCGCCGTGCCCACCGGGTATTTCCATGGCGAGCTGGTCTCGATCGTCAACACCGGCGTGAGCGGCAGGGCGGTGTGCTATATCGAGCTGTCCGGCTATCCGATGACGGTGCTGCGCGGCCTGCCGACCTGGCGCGCCTCTTACCAGATCGAGAACCCCAAGATCCCGACCCACCTGCATTTCGACGCTACGCGCTTTCGTCATCCGATCTCGCCGTCGATGGACGAGCTGGGACGGCTGGCCGACGACTACGAGTGGTATCTGCAGGCGATCGCGCTGGGCGTCATCCGGCGTAAGCCCGAGCTGGGCGACCGCGAGGCTGCGTTCCAGCCGCGCGGCCAGTACCTGTTCGAGGTCGAACCGGGCTCCGGCGAATGGCTCCAGATCGGCAATGAGTTCGCGATCCGCTCCAACGGCTTGCCGCCGTATTACCGCGAAGGCGTGATCGCGGCGGTGCAGGCGCGCCTGGCGGCCCTCGGTCCGCAGCGGCTGGTGTTGCTGGCGGCGCTGATGCGCCACTACCAGCTGCGCGTCTACGAACCGCGGCTCGAAGTCGACGAGACCGGCGCCCAGCTGCCGTCGCCATCGCTGCCGAACATCACCGCGCGGCGCCTCTATGACAGCTGGATCCGGCGCGCGCAGGCGGCCGACCCGGGCCTGCAGCCGGCGCGGATCGAAGCCTTGCTGGGTCATGTCGAACGCTGGACCGAGACCGTGCCGGGCTCCAGCCAGGATGCCTACAACTGGGAAGTCGAGCGCGCGGTCGACAAGCGCGTGATCCTGCCCGCACTGCTGGCCGACGAGGCAGCGGCGGCGCAGGCCCTGGCGCCGCGCCCGGCGCATGTCGCGCCGCCGCCGCTGCCGGCCACGGCGCCGCGCTTCAAGCTGTTCGTCGGCGGCTTTCAACGCGGGCCATTCACGGTCGACGAGATCGCGCAGCAGGCCGCGCGCGGCGAGATCGACCATGCCACCCGCGCCTGGGACATGCGCTGGCATCCGAAGATCGGCAAATGGAGCACGGTGGGAGAGCTGCCGGAACTGGCGGCGGCGCTGGGTGGAACGCGGGACGAAGGGATACCCGATCCCGACGACGGCGTGCCGGATCCGGGTTAAGGATGGGTATGGAGCAAGCCCAGTCCAGCCATCGCTGCGTGAACGTCGGCTGCGGACGCGCCTTTCCGCGCCGGGTGGATTTCTGTCCCTGGTGCGGCACGGCGCAGGTGGCGGTGAAGGCGGCCATTGCGCCAGTGCCGGCGCCAGTCCCGGATAAACGCCCCGAGCCCGTGGTCGTTCCGCCGCCGGCGCCACCGCCACCGGTCGCGGCCAAGGCCGCGCCACCGCCACCAGTCGCGGCCAAGGCCGCGCCGCCGCCAGCGCCACCAATGCCGGCCCCCGCGGCGCCACCCGTTCGCCCCAGCGCCCCGCCGCGGCCGGCCGCAGCCGCACGCAAGCCGATCCGCCTGCGCTGGTGGCTGATCGCGCTCGGCATCCTGTGGCTGGCCTGGATGCTGACCAAGCCGACCGAGGCACGCATCGAACGCCGCATGGGCACGGCGATCGCGCTGGCCAAGGAATGCAAGCCGAAAGACGCGCAGGACGAGCTGATCGCGCTGCGCAAGACGCGCGCCAGCGAACAGCAACTGCGCAAGGTGCAGGATGCGCTCAATGCGGCGGCTGCCGCCTGCACGCGCGAGGAACGGCGCCGGCGCAGCCATCCGCTGGCCGATCCGAAGCGCGGCGGCTGACCTTGTAAGGACATCCATGCCGCACGGCCCGGTGTATCATTCAAGGCGTTGAGAAAACCGCAAGAGGTGGAGAATGAAGGCAAGCATGACCAAGGCGCTGCTGGTGCCGCTGGTGCTCCTGGCGCTGGCCGGCTGCAGCCGCGACGAGGACGGCGCCGGCCCGGCCGAGCGCATCGGCAAGGCACTGGACGAGGCCAACGCCAAGGTGAGCGATTCGGTGCAGGACGAACTGGCCAAGGTCGACGATGCGGTCGACGATGCCCGCAACAAGGTCGAGGACGCGACCGAGGAAGCCAGGCGCGGCCTGGACCGCGCCGCCGAGGAAGTCGGCAAGTCGGTGGAACGCGCCGGCGAGAAAATCCAGGAGAAAGCGGACGAGATCGGTGACGACGACTGACCGTCGACCGATCCCGGGAGGCAGTGAGGTCAGGTAAACGTCATTTCCGCCAGCGTGCCGTGCGCGGGGTCGGACGATATGCTGAGCGTCCACCCGAAGCGCTCGCACACCCGCCGCGTCAGGAACAGCCCCAGGCCCTGGCCGCCGCCCTGCTTGGCCGACTTGCGCAGCGCCTGCGTGTAGCGCCGCGCGGCGGCGACCGTGTCGAAACCTTCGCCGCTGTCCTGGATGCAGAGGCGCCCCTCCATCAGCTTCACCCGGATCGCGCCCTGGTAGCTGTTCTCGGCCGCATTGCGCAGCAGGTTGCCCACCACGATGCGCGCGATCGCTTCCGGGCTGTTCACCGTCAGGGGCTCCAATGCCTCGACCACGAAGTGCGCGCTCTTGCCCTCCAATAGGTGCTGGTGGTCGTCGATCAGCGCCATCACCAGTGAATCGAGGCGCGTGGTTTCCACTGGCGCCTTGCCGTCTTCGCGCGACAGGAACAGCAGCGCCGCCATGATCTCGGTGAGGTTCTCGACCGTCGAGGCGATGCGCGCCAGCGGCGCGTCCGCCGCCGGTGGCAGCTCGTGCAGCCTGAGCACGTCGACAGCGCCGGCGATGACGGCGATCGGCGTGCGGAATTCGTGGCTGGCCTGGTCGAGCAGGCTGCGTTCGCGCTCGATGAAGCGCTCGACCCGTTCCAGGTGGCCGTTCACGATGACGGCGATGTCGTGCAGTTCGCTCAGGGCGAAGTCGGTTGCCAGGCGCTGCGACGGCTGCTCGGGATCGAGTTCTTCCATGCGCTGGGCCAGCACGCCCATTGGCCGGTGCAGGCTGCGGTAGACCCAGGCGATCGAGCCGGCGATCATCGCGCCGCTCAGCACCGCGATCAGTGCGCTGACCATGCCCAGGGTGTTCTGGTAATCCTCGAGTTCGGTGATGTCGACCGCCATCACGATGCGTTCCCCGCCGTTGACCTGCGTGACCAGCACCGCATGGCTGCGGTCCGATTCGTAGCTGTCCATCTGCTGCTCGTCGTAGTAGCCGGGACGCAGCCTGGCGAAACAGGCGGGCATGTCGGCCGGTATCGCCGTATCGTCCAGGCGCCAGCCCCGGATCCGGCCTGTCGCCGGCAACTGCATGCCCGGCGCCAGCCTGCCATCGGCGACATACTGGGCGGTACTCGACCTTAACAGTTCTTCCCACAGCGGATGCACGATCAGGTTCTGGCTCAGGTTGCCCTGGACGGCCAGCCCGAGCGCCATGAGCAGGCCGAACAGGACGAAGACCGCGCTGATCTTGCGCTGCAGGCTGGACATGCGCGGCAGTAGGCGTTCACTCATCGCTCAGTCCCAACCGATAGCCGCTGCCTGCGATGGTCTTGAGCAGCTTGCGTGGCGCGTCGCCGTCGACCGCCTTGCGCAGCATGTGCATATGCGAGCGCAGCACGTCGTTGTCGGGCACGTCGTCCTTCCAGATCAGGGTTTCCAGTTCTTCGCGCCGCACCAGGCCGGGCGAGCGGCGCATCAACAGTTCCAGCAGCTGGCGCCGCACCGGCGTCATCGCCAGCGTCTTGCCGGCGCGGCTGACTTCGAGCGTGCCGAGGTCGAAGCGCAGGTCGGCCACTTCCAGCACCTGCGACTCGGCCACGGCGCCGCGCGTGCGCTGCACCAGCACCCGCAGGCGCATTTCGAGTTCGGCCAGCGCCACCGGCTTGACCACGTAGTCGTCGGCGCCGGTCAGGAAACCATGCAGCTTGTGCTCGAGCTGGTCCCTGGCGGTGAGGACGATCACCGGTATCCGCGATTTCCTGTCCTGGCGCAGGCGGGCCAGCATCGTCATGCCATCCATGCGCGGCATCATCCAGTCGAGCACGATGGCGTCGTAGCGATTGATCGCAAGCAGGCCCAGGCCCGACTCGCCGTCCGGCGCGGCGTCGGGCTGGTGCCCGCAGGCTTCCAGGTAGTCGTAGATGTTCGCGGCCAGGCCGGCGTTGTCTTCGATGATGAGAATGCTGAGTGGCTGCTTGGTCATCCTGGGCGCTACCGAATGTCGGTTGAATCGGGCGGACCAGTATCGCATCAAACCTGCGCGACCGGTCCGCGGGCACATGCTCAGAAACCGCGGCTCAAGCCAATGAAGGCCGATACCGAGCCGTCCTTGTCCTTCTCCACCAGCGGACTGTCGGACAGCCTGGTCGGCAGCTTGCGGTAGGCGACGTTGCCGATGAAGACCCAGTTGCCGGCAAACGGGCGCATGACGTCGACGCCGATGCGCGCCACGGCGGCGCTGCCCGGCTGGTAGCTGGCGACACCGCGCGCCACTTCTTCCGGCAAGATGCCGTAGTAATAATTGGCCAGTTTCTTCGACAGGTGCGAAACGCCCACATTGGGCGAAATCCGCGTGGCCCCCCACTGGACCGGATAGGAGTACGTGAGGTTGGCCTCGTAGCCCTTGCTGGTACTGGTGATGTCGCCCTTGACGCCCAGGTCGAGCTGGCCCATCGCGCCGCGCCAGCTGCCGGCCAGGCCCAGGTCGAAGGCGTCGTCGCGGTCTTCGAGCAGGGCGCGGTCGATGCCGCGCCCGGCCAGTTCAGGCACGCCGAAATCGTCCCTGTCGATGCCGTCGAAGCGGGCCGACAGGGTTGCGTCGAGCGAGAAGCCGCCGCGCTTGACGAGATGGGCGCCGCCGCTAATGCCGCGCCAGTAGAAACGCTCGCCCTGGTACGACACCAGCGGGAAGGGCGTGACGCGCGTGCCTTCGCCGGCATATACCGAGTCCGAGACGGCGGCGCCGAAGCCCAGGCCCCAGCGCGGCGGCTGCTGCGCATTGGCCAGGCCCGAGGCGGCGAGGAGAGAGGCGAAAAGAGAGATGAGCTTCATGGATGGTCCTGTCGATGGTCGCTGGGTGAATGGCTGCACTATGCGGCAGGCTTGTCGACGAAATGTCGTTGGGCTTGTTTGTCGGCGACGACGGTCGCGTCGATCCAGCCGAGGTAGTTGCTCGAATGGCGGACCCGGTCGCCGGGTTGCAGATGCGCCTGGCGGCTTCGCGGGCCAGGGAGCGCTCGATTTGCGCCAGCTGTCCGGCGTCGCCTTACTCCTGGGCCAGGTCGCGGATCGCCAGCCTGGCCTGCAGCCCGCCTTCGGGATGGTTGGCCAGGGTCAGCCTGCCACCGAGCGTCGCCGCCAGCTGGCGCGCGATCGCCAGCCCCAGCCCGGTGCCGCCGGTATCGCGGTTGCGCGATGCTTCGAGGCGGTAGAAGGGTTCGAATACCTTCTCCAGCTCGGCCTCGGGGATGCCGGGGCCGAAATCGCGCACCACGATCGCCAGCTCGCCATCCACCAGCTGCTGGACGCTCACTTCGACCTCGCCCGCGTACTTGAGGCCATTGTCGACCAGGTTGCCAAGGATGCGCTTGAGCGCGTGGGGACGGGTCGCGATCGAGGCCCCGGCCTTGCCATGCAGGGTCACGGCCCGCCCGCCATCCTGGTAGTCGCCGACCAGGCTGCACAGCATCGCGTCGGGATCGATGCGGCAAGGCGCCTCCAGGGTGCCGTGCAAGGTGCGCGCATAGGCCACGCCGTCCTTGACCAGCGCTTCCATCTCGAGCAGGTCGCGGTTCATCTTGTCGCGCTGGACGCTGTCGTCGAGCATGTCGGCGCGCATGCGCATGCGGGTGATCGGGGTTTGCAGGTCGTGCGAGATCGCGGCCAGGATCTGGGTACGCTCGGTCATGTAGCCGGCGATGCGCGCCTGCATGGCATTGAAGGCGCGGGCCGCGCGCGTGACCTCTTGCGGGCCGGATTCGGGCAGCGGCGCGGACTTGAGGTCGGGCCCAAGGCGGTCGGCGGCGTCGGCCAGCTGGGCCAGCGGGCGGGTCGCCAGCCGCACGCCGGCCCAGGTGAAGGCCGCCAGCAGCACCAGCTGGCCGAGCAGCACGGCCGGCAGCCAGTTCGATACCGGCAGGCCGGCGGGCCGCATGTCGATCGTGAGCGGCGTGCCGTCGCCCAGGATCACGGTCGCCTGCACCCGGTTGGGGTAGCCCGGCACGGCGCGGGCGGTGACCTGGTACTCCTTGCCGATGGCATCCGTGAAGGCCTCGGCGATGCGCCGCGCATGCGCGCTGTCGGGCGGGTAGCCCTGGTCGCCGGGGCCGAGCGAGAAGCCGTAGGTGCGGCGCTCGAGGCGCGGCAGCCAGGCGGCGCGCTCGGCGGCCGGCAGGCGGTCGAGCAAGGCCACCGAGCTGGCGACGTCCTGCTCCAGGTAGCCCAGCATCAGGCCGACCGTGGCTTCGCGCCGTTCGCTCATGATCAGCACATAGGACAGCCCATGCGCGATCGCCAGGCCGATCGACAGGATCAGCACCAGGCGCACGAACAGGGTGCGCGGCCAGCGCAACAGGGGGGCGCTCATGCCTCGCCGTCCGCGACCTCGACTGCGGATGAGAACACATAGCCTTCGCTGCGCAGGGTCTTGAGGTAGCGGGGATCGCGCGCATCGTCTTGCAGGCGCTGGCGCAGGCGGCTGACCAGGAGGTCGATCGAGCGGTCGAACAGGTCGGCGTCGCGGCCCTGGGTCAGGTTCAGCAACTGGTCGCGCGACAGCACGCGCTGCGGATGGTCGAGGAAGACCCGCAGCAAGCGGTATTCGGCGCCGCTCAGGGCCACCATGGTGCCGTCACGGTCCAGCAGGTGGCGCCCGACGGTGTCGAGGCGCCAAGTGCCGAACACCAGGAACCGGCCGGGCTCCTTGACCTCGAAATTGGGCGGCAGCATGCGCGCGCGGCGCAGCACCGAACGGATGCGGGCGAACAGCTCGCGCACCGCGAACGGCTTGGTCAGATAGTCGTCGGCGCCCATCTCGAGACCCACCACACGGTCGGTCTCTTCGTCGCGCGCGGTCAGCATCAGGATCGGCAGCGCGCGCCATTTGCCGGCGCGCAGGTCGCGGCACAGGGCCAGGCCGTCCTCGCCCGGCAGCATCAGGTCGAGGATCACCAGGTCGAACTGGTGCTGTTCCAGCAGCGCGCGCATCTGGCGGCCATTGGCGGCGGTGGAAGCGCGCATGCCCTGTTTTTCCAGGTAGCTGGCGAGCAGTTCGCGGATCTCGAGGTCGTCGTCGACGATCAGGATATGGTCGGTATGTTCCATGGTCGGTACCTGGCAGAAGTCTGTTCAAGGGTAGCAGTGCCGTCTTTATATCTCAACTATCGCCCACTTTTGTATGCCAATGTATCTGGGCCCAGGCTGGGTACAGTACATTGCAAGAACGCCCATTCCCGACACATCCCGGATACGCCACGGCGGTCCAATACGGTCATCCCAACAGGAGGACCGTACCATGACAACTCCCATCGACGCACCACTTGCCCTGCTCGGCGGCGTGCTGACCATCGCCTCGCCCTGCGTGCTTCCGATCCTGCCCATCGTCCTGGGCGGCACCCTGCAAGAGCGCGCCGCAGGACAGCGGAATACCCGCCCGCTGTTCATCGTGGCCGGCTTCGTCATTTCGTTCGCCGCGCTCGGCATGCTGCTGGCCAGCGCCTCGCAGCACGTCGTGCTGGCCCATGAAACCCTGCGCCATGCGGGCCTGGCCATCCTGGCCGTGCTGGGCGTGGCGATGCTGTGGAAGGCGCCGTATGCCGCGCTGATGAACCACTTGAGCGCCTTCGTGAGCCGCTTGACACCCGCTGGCGGCGAGGCGCGCGCCGGCAACCTGGGAGGCCTGTTGCTGGGCATGTCGCTGGGCGCGGTCTGGACGCCCTGCGCCGGGCCGGTGCTGGCCTCGATCCTGGTGCTGGTGGCCCAGGCCCGGGATATCGGGCGCTCGGCGGGCCTGCTGGTGCTGTACGCCATCGGCGCCGGCATCCCGATGCTCGTCATCGCCTACGGCGGCCAGTTCGTCCGCACCCGGATCCGCGCCGTGGCCCGCCATGCCGACCGCCTGCAACAGCTGTTCGGCGCGCTGATCCTGGCCACCGCCGCTGCCATCTATTTCCAGTACGACGTCCTGCTGTACGCCCACCTCGCCAACTTCGTCTCGTTTTGAAAGGAACCATCATGAAACGCCTGTTCACCATGCTGCTCGCCGGCGCCACCTTCTTCAACGCCGCCTCGTCCCATGGCGCGCCGTTCGCCAGGGCGGAGACCGCCCCTGAATTCACGGGCATCGACAAATGGCTCAATTCGCAGCCCCTGACCATGCAGGGCTTGCGCGGCAAGGTCGTGCTGGTCGACTTCTGGACCTACACCTGCATCAACTGCATCCGCACGCTGCCCCATGTGAAGCGCTGGCACGAGAAGTATGCAACCCAGGGACTGGTCGTGGTTGGGGTCCATACCCCCGAGTATCCGTTCGAACGCTCGACCTCGAACGTGCAATCCGCGATCAAGCGCTTCGAGATCCCGTATGCGGTCGCCCAGGACAACCGTTACGCCACCTGGGAAGCTTATTCGAACCGCTATTGGCCAGCCGTCTACCTGATCGACAAGCGCGGACGCATCGTCTACACCCACTTCGGCGAAGGCGCCTACCAGCAGACCGAAGCCAAGATCCAGGCCCTGCTTGCCGAAGCCGCATAAGCATTTTTTCAACCCACGAAGGAGAACCACCATGAACACCAGCACCGCACACACCAGAACTGCACTCGTCTTCGGCGGCTCGCGCGGCATCGGCGCCGGCATCGCGCTGCGCCTGGCACAAGAAGGCGCGAACGTCGCCCTGACCTATGCCGCGGCCGCCGCCAAGGCGAACGAGGTGGTCGCCGCCATCGAGCAAGAGGGCCGTGAAGCGCTGGCGATCCAGGCCGACAGCGGCAACGCCGCCGACCTGCAGTCGGCCGTGCGCCAGGCCATGGAACGCTTCGGCCGCATCGACATCGTCGTCGTCGCCGCCGGCATCCTGCACATCGCCGACGTGGCCGAGTTCAGCATCGAGAACCTCGACCGCATGCTCGACGTGAATGTGCGCGGCGTCTACCTGGCGATCAAGGCTGCGCTGCCGCATATGGAAGAGGGCGGCCGCATCGTCACCATCGGCAGCAATGCCGCCGAGCGCACCAGCCACCCGGGTTCGAGCGTGTATTCGATGACCAAGGGCGCGGTCAAGGTCATGGTCAAGGGCCTGGCGGTCGACCTGGCGCCGCGCGGCATCACCATCAACAACATCCAGCCCGGCCCGATCGCCACCGACATGACGGCCGACCTGCTCGAGATGATCACGCCCCTGATCCCGGTCAAGCGCGTCGGCCAGCCGGCCGAGATCGGCGGCCTGGTGGCCTACCTGACCGGCCCCGACTCGGGCTACATGACCGGCGCCAGCCTGACCATCGACGGCGGCATGTCGCTGTGAACCAGAAGGAGAACATCATGAAACCCACCACCAACCTGGAACGCAGGGGCTTTTTAAACACGACGGCGCTTGGCTTCGTCGCGCTTCAATCGAGCCTCATGGGCGCCGTGCAGGCTGCGCCCGCCGGCGCCAAGGCCGGCGCCGGCGCGGCCGGCAGCGGGATTTCCCCGGCCAGCAACACCTTTACCGACATCCGCCAGATCCGCGCCGGCGTGCTGGACGTGGGCTATGTCGATGCCGGGCCGCGCACCGGCACGCCGATCGTGCTGTTCCACGGCTGGCCCTACGACATCCATGCCTTCATCGACGTGGTGCCGATCCTGGCCGCGGCCGGCTACCGCGTGATCGTGCCGCACCTGCGCGGCTACGGCAGCACGCGCTTCCTGTCGGCCGATACGCTCCGCAACGGCCAGCAGGCCAGCTTCACCGCCGACGCCGTGGCCTTCCTGGATGAACTCAAGATCGAGCGCGCCATCGTCGCCGGCTTCGACTGGGGCGCCCGTATCGCGACCACCCTGGCCGCACTCTGGCCGCAGCGCTTCAATGCGCTGGTCTCGGTCAGCGGTTACCTGATCGGCAGCCAGGAGGGCAATATCAAGCCGCTGGCGCCGAAGGCCGAGCTGCAATGGTGGTACCAGTATTACTTCGCCACCCCGCGCGGCGAACGCGGTTACCGCGAAAACACGCACGCCTTCGCGCGCCTGATCTGGGAGCTGGCTTCGCCCGAATGGAAGTTCGACGATGCGACCTTCGCCCGCTCGGCCAAATCGCTCGACAACCCGGACCATGTCGCCATCTCGATCAGCAACTACCGCTGGCGCCTGGGCCTGGCGCCGAGCGAGCCGCAATACGAAGACATCGAGCGGCGCCTGGCCAGGTTCCCCGACGTCGCCGTGCCGACCATCACGATGGAGGGCGAGGCCAACGGGGCGCCGCATCCGGACCCGAAGAACTACGCCAGGAAATTCCTGAAGAAGTACGAGCACCGCCACCTGGCCAAGGGTGTCGGCCACAACCTGCCGCAGGAAGCGCCACGCGAATTCGCCCAGGCCATCCTCGACGTCGCCAAATGGATGTAAGGAGATCGACCATGAACACCAATGCAACAGTGCTTTATACCGGCAAGACCCACACCACCTCGGGCGGACGCGATGGCGCGGCCCGCAGTTCGGACGGGCGCCTCGACCTGCAACTGTCCTCGCCCGGTTCGAAAGGCGAGGGCACCAATCCCGAGCAGCTGTTCGCGGCCGGCTGGTCGGCCTGCTTCATCGGCGCGATCGGGCTCGCGGCAAACAAGCTGGGCGTGAAGCTGCCGGCCGGGCTGGCGGTGGACGCCGAAGTAGACCTGTGCAATGCCGACGGCGCCTATTTCTTGCAGGCGCGCCTGAACGTGCACCTGCCCGGCCTGGACCAGGACACGGCGCGCACGCTGGTCGATACCGCGCACCAGACCTGCCCGTATTCGAAGGCGACGCGCGGCAATATCGACGTCGACATCAACCTCGTTTAAGAGAACATGGCGAGAACATCATGCGACTACTTCCTGCCCTGATCCTCGGCCTTGCCGCCACCCTGTCCCTGCCGGTGTTGGCGCATGATGTCGGCGGCGCCCGCCCGATCGCCGTGGTGGCGATCGAGAACGAGGCGGCTCCCAGGCTGTTCGTCGACCAGCCGCTGCCAGGGCCGCTGACGAAAGGCCAGGTCTTCATCGGCTACCGCACCGAGAACATCCGCATCGTGCCGGTGTATGGCAAGGGTGCGCTCGACGTGTCGCCGCGCATCGGCCACCTGCACGTAACGGTGGACGGCACGCCATGGCACTGGGCCGACGCCAGCAACGAGCCGATCGTGCTGGTCGGCTTGCCGCCCGGCCCGCACAAGGTGCTGCTCGAACTGGCCGACCCCACGCACAAGGTCATCACAAGCCAGACGGTGGAGCTTGTCGTGCCGGCGCCAGCCGAGGGCCAGCACCGGCATTGACCGGCACGGCAATGGATATTTGTATCCAGAAGTAACCGAGTGCATACGTGGTATCGGCTGGGATCGTGCATGCAACAGTAGGGAATGTACCGACATATCCCAGTCATCAGCGCGTGTAACTCCGATCAGGATTATCCTAGTTACAAATGCTTACTTATGGACTATTCATCTACGCTTGGCGCGGGTGTATCTTTCCAGTACGCAATTCATGAGGAATTGCGAACCAGACGAAATACAGAGGACATCATGAACAAACTGCTCATCACTCTCGCGGCCAGCCTGGTCGCCATCGGTTCCGCACAAGCCCAGGGCGTCGTCGCCAATGGCAACCCACTGGCGGGCGTCTATGTCGGCGCCAGCGTTGCCGGCGCCAAGAATCAGACCATCGACGACTGGAAGGCCGGCGGCAAGGTCTTTGCCGGCTATAACTTCGACCAGAACTGGGCGGTCGAAGCCGGCCACACCCGCTTTGACAGCCAGGATTACCGTGCCACCTCGGGCGCGGGCGGGAACGACGCTTTCGTCAAGAGCAACAGCAGCTATCTCGCGGCCAAGTACACCTTGCCGCTGAACGGGGCGCTGTCGGCCTACGGCAAGCTGGGCGCCTCGTATAACGAGCGCAAGGGCGGTTACAGGAATACCAACTGGACCGATCACGACACCGGCCTGTATGGCGCGGTCGGCCTGCAGTACGCGTTGACCAAGAACGTATCGCTGGTCGGCGAGTATGAGCGTTACGGCAAGGACAAGGACAGGGGCGCCAAGGCCGACGTCGTATCGGCGGGCGTGCAGTACGCCTTCTGAGGTTTTCCTCACCCGCCGGCCGCGAGGGTTGACACTCTTGCGGCCGGCAAATCTTCGCACGATTGAACCCGCACAAGGGAGAGGGATTCGTCCCAGCTGGCTCAGCAACAGCTTGTGCGCACATGACATGATTGCAATGCAAACAACGTCATGATGCGTACAAGGAATCCGCATGGGCACGCTCCTCCTGCATCTGCAAGAACTGCTGCGCGACCGCCAGCACGCCCGCATCCAGCTAGGTATCACATTGACCGGGTTTCACGACAATGATATTGATCAGAAGGCCATTACCGTGTTTGAGCGCGGCCGTTGGAGTGATCTCATTTCTGAATTAAAACCTTTTGCCGTGGATGACAATAGAACTCATCGTCCATGAACATATCTGCGCGGCGCTACGCGGCTTGGGGACTGGACCCTGACCAGCGTGTCTGCCGACAGCAAATCACTGCGGTCTTCTACGCACACACCTCAACCGTTCGCCGCCCTCAACGGCTCCCGCTCCCCCATCACGGTCGACAAATCGACCTGCCCCGCGCGCCACGCATGTTCCAGGTTCTGCTCGATCGCATCGATGCTGGCCAGCCTGTCGTCGGCAAAACCGCGCACGCCATAGGCCCGGTTGCGCCCGTGCGACTTGGCCAGGTACAGCGCCATGTCGACCAGGTTCACCACCCGTTCCCACGCCAGGGCCTGCTTGCCCACGGATAGCGGGAAGGGCGCGTAACCGATCGACACGTTCACGCTCAGCGCCGTGCCGCCATGGTCGATGACGGTGGCCCCGATGCCGGCCAGGATGCGCCCGGCCACTTCGTCCAGGCCCTCCTTGCCGGCCGGCGCCGTCGGCAGGTAGGCCAGGAATTCCTCGCCGCCCCAGCGCACGATCATGTCGGTCTCGCGCAGGATCTCGCACAGGCGGGCGGCGATCGTGGTCAGCACGGCGTCGCCGGCCGCGTGGCCATAGGTGTCGTTGATGTTCTTGAAGTGGTCGACGTCGAGCAGGAACAATGCCCCGCCGTCGACCTGTTGCCCAGCCGGCGCTGGCGTGCGCATAAACTCCAGGAAGTGGCGGCGGTTATACAGTCCCGTCAGCGGATCGCGTACGCTCTGCTGCTTGAGCTCGCGGTTCTTTTCGTGCAGCTGGGCGTTGGCATGGCGTACCTTGCGGTACAAGAGGCCGACCACGGTCGCGGCCAGCGCGAACACCGCCACCAGCAGCCACCACACGCGCTGCTGCAGGCGGCGGTTGTCGATCTCGGTCGACTTGATCAGGTTCTCGCTGCGCAGCAGCTCGATCTGGCGCTGCTTCTTGTCGGTCTCGTATTTCTCTTGCAGCTCGAGCATGGCCTGCTGGCGACGGCGTTCGAACAGCTCGTTCGAGATCTTGCGCTCGCGGTGATAGGCTTGCAGCGCGCCCGGCAGGTCGCCCACGCGTTCCAGTGCGCTGCCGTATTCGACCAGGGCCGTCTGCAGCTCAGGCTTGTCGCCGATTTCCTCGTAGCCGGCCATGCCCATCTCGATCTGGCGCTTGCCTTCGGCCACGCGGCCGATGCCGAGGTAGGCCTGGCCAAGGTTCAAGTGCGCGGTCGCGTTCAGCGCGCGGTCGTTCAAGGGGCCGGTTGCCGCGACCGCCTGCTCGGCGTAGGAAGCCGCATTCTTGAAGTCCCCCGTCTTGAGATAGAAGTCGGACAAGTTGATCAGGGATACCACGATCCGCTTGTTGGCGCCGATCGAGCGTTCGAGGGCCAGTCCTTCTTGCAGTGCGCGTAGCGCGCGTTTGCGCTGGCCGGTATCGATCGCCAGCCAGTACTCGGCGTTCTTGATGGTTGCCATGCGGCCGGGGGAATTCGCTTTCTGCGCCGCAGCCAGTGCTTCGTCGATCAGGCCAAAACCTTTTTCGGGCTCGCGCATCTTGGCATACAGGCGTACCAGCGAATTGAGCGCCATGACGATATGGACCGGATCGCCATTCTTGCGCGCCAGTGCGGCCGCTGCCTGCAAGCGCTCGAGGGCGCTCGGCAGGTTGCCGTCCTCCGCGTGGGACTCGCCGGACGAGATCATTGCGCGCACGCGCAGGTCCATGTCTTGCGTTGTATTGGCCAGCTTTTCGGCTTCCCAGACCAGGCGGTGCGCTTCTCCCGGACGATGCTGGGCGAAGGCGGAATAGCCCTGCATCAGGAGGCCCTTGGCCAACGCGCCAGGGTGGTCGTGCTCGCGTCCGATGGCGATCAGCTCATTGGCCAATGCAAAGGATTGGGCATGGTGGCCGAGGCCATGGCGCGCCACGGCAAGCTGGTTCAGGAACTCGATGCGCTGCGCCAGCGGCGCATTGCGGGCCTCGGGCTCCAGCGCTTCCAGCTTCGGCAGGGCGCGCTCGGGGACGAAGCGGTTCAGTTCGCGGATCTCGGCGATGCGCTGGTCCAGCGGCGCGACGTCATCGGCGAACGCCCACGCCGATGCCGCGCACAGGGCCAGCGTCAGTGCGTGGGAGCGGGAGCGCGCGAATGCGCAGTGCAGGACAGCCAACATGCCGTTTCTCGTCGCGCCGGTGTAATCCGGCGGAAGTTGTTTGGCCCATTATATGGCTGTTGCAAAGTAGAAATTTCACTTTCTATTTAAATGTCACAAAAATGACACAGGCTCGGGACCGTCGGCCAAGCCCATGCCGTTTGTCCAGAAAGCCCGTCAATCCAGGCAAAACGCGCCATTGTCCATCCAGTCGTCAGGAGATGGATTGTCAACGATCCGCATATGCCGCCGATAACTAAATCACAGATTATTTGTTGAGGGAACGGTGCGATGTCGTTTGACCCCACCTCCTATACTGGAGGCACGACATCGATGAGGAGAGGGACATGTTGAGATCGCCTTGGGCCAGGTGGGGCGCGACGCTGGGCTTCGCGCTCGGCGGCTTTTTCGACGGCATCCTGCTGCACCAGATCCTGCAGTGGCACCATCTCCTCAGCCTGGTCGCAGGCCTCGACGACCTGCGCCTGCAGGTGCTGTGGGATGGCTACTTCCACCTGCTGATGTATATCGTCGCCCTGGCCGGCCTGATTGGCCTGTGGCGCGCGCAGCGGCGCGGCGGGGTCGACTGGGGCCGGCCGCTGGCGGGGGCGATGCTGGTCGGCTTCGGCGCCTGGCACGCGATCGACGCGCTGCTGTCGCACTGGCTGCTCGGCATCCACCGTATCCGCATCGACAGCCCGAACCCGCTGCTGTGGGACCTCTCATGGCTGGCCGCGTTCGGCATCGTGCCGCTGGTGCTGGGCTGGCGCTGGCTGTGCCGCCAGGGCGGCGGCGGCGGGATGCGCAACGCGACCGCGGCGATGGCCTTGCTGGCCGCCGGCACGGCCGGCGCCGGCGCCTGGGCGCTGATGCCGCCGCCGGGGCAAGAACTGGCCACCGTCGTATTCCACCCCGGCGCCGGCCCGCGCGAAGTGTTCGCCGCGCTCGACGCGGTCGACGGCCGGCTGGTATGGAGCGACCGCGCCATGGGCGTAGTCGTGATGGCGGTGCCCGAATCGCGCCGCTGGCACCTGTACCGGCACGGCGCGCTGCTGGTCAGCGGCAGCGGCGCGCCGGCCGGTTGTTTCAACTGGAGCCGAATCTAGACGGCGATCTGCTGCAACAGATACAGCCGCTGATACAAGCCGCCCTCGATCCGCATCAGTTCCTCGTGCGGCCCGGCCTCGGTGATCTTGCCGTGATTGAGCACGATGATGCGGTCGGCCTCGCGGATGGTCGACAGGCGGTGCGCGATGGCGATGATGGTCACCTTGCCGCGCAATTCTTCCAGCGCCTCTTGCACGATCTGCTCGGTGGCGCTGTCGATGCGCGACGTCGCTTCGTCCAGCAGCAAAATACGCGGCTCACCCGCCAGCGCGCGCGCGATCGCGATCAACTGCTTCTGGCCCGAAGACAAACGCGAGCCGCCTTCGCCCAGTTGGGTCTCGTAGCCGTCTTCCAGCGCGCAGATGAAATCGTGGGCGTGGGCGGCGCGCGCCGCCGCCTGCAGGCGCGCGAGCGGCAACCCGCGGCCCATGTCGATGTTCTCGCGCGCGGTGGCGGCCAGGATGAACGGATCCTGCGGTACCAGGCCGACCTCGTTGCGGAAGCGTTCGTTGCCGATGCCGGCCAGCGGCAGGCCGCCGATCTCGATGCTGCCCTTATCGGCCACGTAGTAGCGCAGCAGCAGCGACAGCAAGGTCGACTTGCCGCTGCCGGTGTGGCCGACGATGCCGAAGAAGGCGCCTTGCGGCACGTCGAGCGACAGGTCGTGCAGCACCGGCTGGCCTGGCACGTAGGCGAATTCGACATTGCGCACCCGCACTGCCGGCGCATCGGCCGAGAAAGAAGTGTCGTCGTGCGCGCGTTTCGGGTCGTGTTCCGGCGCGCCCGCTTCGTCGAGCAGGGTGTTTACGCGCGCCGCCGCCACCACCGCCTGCTGCAAGCCGCTGAACTGCATCGTGATCTGGATCAGCGGCTCGACCACGCGCGCGATATAGCTCACGAAAGCGTACAGCACGCCCACCTCGACCGCGCCGACCTGGCGCTGGCCGAAGGCGAAGATCACCAGCGCCAGCAGGGCCACATTGAGCAGGTCGAGCGCGGGCCGCAGCAGGAAGGCGTTGGCGCGCAGCTCGGCCACGCGCGCCGTGTAGTGCTTGCGGTTGGTGCCCAGGAAGCGCTCGCCGAAGCGCAGTTCGGCATTGCTGGCCTGCAGCACGCTCATGCCGCCGATCGATTCGGCCATCTGCGCGTTGATGTCGCTGCGCAGGGCGCGGGCGCGGGTGACGGCCGGCGCCGACAGGCGCTGGTAGAGCCAGACGATGCCGACCACCGCCGGCACCAGCGTCAGCACGATCAGCATCAGGCGCCAGTCGAGCCAGGCCATCGCGATCATGGTGCCGACCAGGACGATCGAGTTGTCGAGCATGACGTACAGGACCTGGATGTACAGGGTCTTGACCGCCTCGGTGTCGTTGGTCACGCGGCTGACCAGCTGGCCGGTGATGGCGCGGTCGAAGAAGGCCATCGGCAGGCGCAGCACATGGCCATAGACCCATTCGCGCAGGCGCTGCACCGAGCGCATCGCCAGGCCCGACAGCCGGATCAGCTGCAGGTAGCGCACCCAGCTCGCGATCCAGCCGGTGACGACCAGGCCGCCCAGCAGCAGGATCATCTGCGGCCAGTCGAGGTGGCGCGGCAGCAGGTGGTCGTCGATCAGGGCCTTGCCCAGCAGCGGGCCCAGGACTTCGAACGCGGCGGCCAGGATCAGCCACAGGGTGGCGACGGCCAGGTGGCGTTTTTCGGGAGCGGCGGCGCGGCGCAGCAGGCGCGTGGCCAGCCTGGCCTGGTCGCGCAGTTCGCCGCGCTCGACCGATTTGTCAGGCTTTGCTTCAGATTGCATCGAGGCTGGCCTCCAGTTGTTGGTAACGCCACTGGCTGGCATACCAGCCATCCAGCGCGAGCAGTTGATCGTGGGTGCCGGCTTCGACTACCCGGCCGCTTTTCAACACGACGATGTGGTCGGCCGCGACCACCGCCGACAGGCGATGGCTGGCGATGATGGCGGCGCGTCCTGGCTGCGCCTGGCGCAACGCGGCCAGGTGTTCGAGGATGCGGGTCTCGGTGCCGGTGTCGACCGCCGACAGGGCGTCATCCAGCAACAGCAGGTTACTGGCAGCCAGGAGCGCGCGCGCGATCGCGACCCGCTGGCGCTGGCCGCCCGACAGCGTGATGCCTTTTTCGCCGACCGGGGTGTCGTAGCCGTGCGGGAAGCGCAGGATGTCGTCGTGGATGTCGGCCATTTGGGCTGCCGCCATCACCTCGTCGCGCGAGGCGCCGGGACGGGCCAGCGCAATGTTCTCGGCGATCGAGGCCGAGAACAGGAAGGATTCCTGCGGCACCCAGCTGGTGGCCGAACGCAGGGCCGACAGGCGGTAGGCGTCCAGCGCCTGGCCGGCCCACTCGGCGCGGCCGGCCTGCGGCGTGGCCTGGCGCAGCAGCACCCGCAGCAGGGTCGACTTGCCGGAACCGGTCGGCCCGACCAGGCCCAGGGTCTGGCCCGGCTCGAGGCGCAGCGACACCCCGTCGAGCGCCGGCTGCTGCAGGTTCGCCTGCGCGCCGCCATAGGCGAAGGTAACGTTGTCGAGCACCAGCGGGCCCTGGCCGACCTGTTCGACCGTGCCGGTGTCTTCCACCGAGAGCGGGGCGTCGAGCAGCGGCTGCAGGCGCGCCAGGCCGGCGCGGCCGCGTTCGATCAGGGTCAGCACCCAGCCGGCCGCGAACATCGGCCAGATCAGCTGGCCCAGGTACATCGTGAAGCTGGTCAGCGCGCCCACCGTGAGTTCGTTCTGCCACACCAGGTAGCCGCCCAGGCCGAGCGTCAGGCCGGTGGCGGCGGTGAGGGTGAGGCCGACCGCCGGCTCGTATGCCGCTTCCCATTTCTGCGCCGTCAGGCTGGCTTGCGCGGCATTGCCGGCCAGCTCGCCGAACTGGTTTGCGCTGCGGCCTTCCAGGCCCAGGGCGCGCAGGGTGCGTACGCCGGACAGCGACTCTTGCACGTGGTCGTTGAGTGCCGAGAAGCGCTTGAGCGCATCGCCTTCGGCGGTGTGGATATGGGTCGAGATATACCAGAACGCGAGCCCCATCAGCGGGAACGGCAGCAGCGCCACCAAGGCCAGGCGCCAGTCGACGCCCAGCATCATGATCCCCAATACCATCACCAGGGTCAGCGTGCCGTCGAAGGCGGCCAGCAAGGCTTCGCCGGCGGCCATCTCGATGGCGTCGATATCGTTGGTGGCCAGGGCCATCAGGTCGCCGGTGCGCTGGCGCTGGTAGAAGGCCGGGCCTTGCGCCGCCAGGCGCGCGTACAGCCGCGTGCGCAGCTCGACGCCCAGGTTGTAGGCGGCCGAGTACAGGCGGATGCGCCAGCAGACCCGCAGCACGTAGATCGCCACGCCGAGTGCGATCAACTGGGCGATCCCGACCAGCAGCTCGTGCTGGCCGAGGCGGTTGGCGGCGAGGGCGTCGACCAGGGCGCCGACCTTGCGCGGGATGAGGACGGTACAGATGGCGACGCCGACCAGCATGAAGGCCGACGAGGCATAGGATTGCCAATGCCGGCGCACGAAGCCGCCGATCAGCCTGGACAAACTCATTCGAAATCCTTGGAAATGCGCCCGAAAAAAAAGCGGGCCAGAGCCCGCTAGTGTAGTCGTTTTGCCTATTCGGCGCTGATTCGGGACGCTATTTGCGGCGCTTGGGCGGGCTGCCGATGCGGGTGACGGTGGCCGAATCCTTGTCCTCGACCGGGGCCGCAAGCGGTTGCGCCGCCGCGGCAGCCTTCGAGGCGCCCTTGCCGACGGCCTTGGCGATCGGCTTCTGCTCGGACACGGGAACAGGTTCCTGGAGGATGGTCGCCTGTACCTCGGCCGCGCTTGTGACCGGCTCGGCTTGCTCGACCACGAATGGTTCCGACGCCGGCGCCGGTGCCGGATCGGCCGGCTGCGCCGATGCCTGCGCGACGTGCTCGGTGGGCTGCTCGGTGGGCTGCTCGGTGGGCTGCTTGGTGAGCTGTTCGGTGAGCTGTTCGGCAACCACTTCGGTCGCCTCGACCGAGGCCTCGCGGGCTTGCTGCGGCGCCTCGGAAACCAGCGCTTCGGTGACCGCTGCCGCAGCGGCAACCGGCGGCGCAGCTGTCTGCATGATCGTGCGCAGGCCGTAAGGCTGGGCGTTGGCGCCGATGTTGATCAGTTCGCGGCCGTAGTTGAACAGGCTGCGCACCTGCTCTTCGGCATGGGTGCGCAGCACCAGCAGGTCGCGCGGTTGGGTTGCGTCGATCAGCTGGCGCAGGGTGTGCGACGAGCGCTCGACCGAATCGCGCGAGGCCGACAGGTTGAGCGCGACGATGCGGCTGGCATTGTCGAGCGCCTGGGTGGCAAAGGTATTGAAGAAGCGAAACTGCGCATCCAGCTGGGCGCTCAGTTGCCTGGTAGATGCTGCGGACAATTGCTCGGGAAGTGAAGTCATTGGATTTCCTATCGGTCAGTATGGCGCGCTGCAATATCAGCCAGTGTACCCACGATTGGCGGGTGTTGCAATGCACAATCATGGCTTATTTATAACGGGTAATATTGCGTTGCAGCATTGTTTGTTTGGCTTCAAAGCCAATTTGCCGAAATTGCTACAATTGCCTCCCTTGTATGGAGTCACCATGGACCTCGTGATCCGCAATGCCACGCTGCCCGACGGCCGCCAGCAGACCGACATCGGCATCGTCGACGGGCGCATCGCCGCCGTCGAACCGCGCCTGGCCGCCCATGGCGTGCGAGAAATCGACGCCGCCGGCGACCTGGTCAGCCCGCCTTTCGTGGACGCGCACTTCCACATGGATGCGGTGCTGAGCTACGGCCTGCCGCGCGTCAACCGCAGCGGGACGCTGCTCGAAGGCATCGCTTTGTGGGGCGAATTGAAACCGGAACTGACCCAGGACGCGCTGGTCGAGCGCGCGCTGCGCTATTGCGACTGGGCGGTGGCGCGCGGCCTGCTGGCCATCCGCAGCCATGTGGATGTGTGCGACGACCGGCTGCTGGCGGTGGAAGCCCTGCTGGAGGTCAGGCGCCGGGTGGCGCCCTACCTCGACCTGCAACTGGTGGCCTTCCCGCAGGACGGCCTGCTGCGCAGCCCGACCGCCTTCGACAACCTGAAGCGCGCGATCGGCATGGGCGTGGACGTGGTCGGCGGCATCCCGCACTTCGAGCGGACGATGGCGCAAGGCGCCGAGTCGGTGCGCCTGCTGTGCGAATTCGCGGCCGAGCGCGGCCTCTACGTCGACATGCACTGCGACGAGAGCGACGACCCGCTGTCGCGCCATATCGAGACGCTGGCCCATGAAACCCAGCGCCTGGGCCTGCAGGGCAGGGTGGCCGGCTCGCACCTGACCTCGATGCACTCGATGGACAATTATTACGTGAGCAAGCTGCTGCCGTTGATCGCGGAAAGCGGCGTGGCCGCGATCGCCAATCCCCTGATCAACATTACCCTGCAAGGCCGCCACGACACCTACCCCAAGCGGCGCGGCATGACCCGCGTGCCCGAGCTGATGGCGGCCGGCGTCGACGTCGCCTTCGGCCACGACTGCGTGCTCGACCCCTGGTACGGCATGGGTTCGGGCGACATGCTCGAGGTCGCGCACATGGGCCTGCACGTGGCGCAGATGACGGGGCTCGAGGCGATGCAGGCCTGCTATGGCGCGATCACCGAAACGCCGGCGCGTATCCTGGGGCTCGAGGGCTATGGCCTGGCGCCGGGCTGCCATGCCGACCTGGTCATCCTCGACGCTGGCTCGACGGTCGAGGCGATCCGCCTGCGCGCGGCGCGCCGGCTGGTGCTGCGCCGCGGCCGGGTGGTGGCCGAAGCGCCGCCGGCCGCCAGCCGCCTGCACCTGGAGGGACGGCCCGCAGCGGTCGACTTTAGGCTGCCCCAGGGCAATAAAGCGGTAAATCCGGGGTCTCCGTGATTATTTGTGAGTTTTCAGGCAAAATAACTGACCGCCGGGTTATGGCATCTGCATACTGATTGTTGTGAAAGATATTGAAATTCGCCCCGCCGCCGAAGCCGACTTCGAGGCCATCTGGACCATTTTTTGCGCCCACATCGTGGCCGGTGAGAGCTATGTGTTCACCATCGCGACCTCGCGCGAAGCCGGTCACCATTACTGGCTGGGCCAGGGCGTGCGCAGCTTCGTCGCCGTGAGCGCGGCTGGCCGGGTGCTGGGCATGTACCGCCTGGTGCCGAACCAGGTCGGGCGCGGCCACCACGTGGCCAATGCGTCCTACATGGTCAGCCCGTCGGCGCAAGGGGCCGGCATCGGCCGCCTGATGGGCGAACACAGCCTGGCCGAAGCGCGTAGCCATGGCTACCTGGCGATGCAGTTCAACCATGTGGTCAGCACCAATGCCGCCGCCATCGGCCTGTGGAAGAAGCTCGGCTTTTCCATCGTCGGCACGCTGCCCAAGGCCTTCCGCCACCAGCGCCTCGGCTATGTCGACGCCTATGTGATGTACCAGCTGCTGCAGGATCCCGACCACTGGCCGACCGCGGACGAGTAGTCGAAAGTAAATAAGCAAGCGTATGATCCCGGTCATGACTGAGATTCTCACCACCGACCGCCTGCGCCTGCGCCTCGTGACCGAGGATGACGCTCCCTTCTACCTGGCGCTGGCGAACGACCCCGCCTTCATCGAGCATATCGGCGACCGCAAGCTGCGCACCGTCGACGCCGCCCTGCGCGGCCTGCGCGAAGGACCGATCGCGATGCAGGCGCGGCATGGGCACTCGCTCTACCTGGTCGAACGGCTGGAAGACGGCGCGCCGCTCGGCCTGTCCGGCCTGGTCAAGCGCGATACGCTGGAATACGTCGACATCGGCTATGCCTTCATGCCCGAGCACCGGGGACGCGGCTATGCCTTCGAGGCCGGGCAGGCGGTGGTGCGCCATGCGGCGGCGCTGGGTATCCGGAAGCTGGCGGCGATCGCTTCGCCGGCCAACACGGCCTCGATCGCGCTCCTGCAGCGCCTGGGCCTGCGCTTCGAGCGCCGCGCCAGCCTGGCGCCCGACCAGCCGCCGGTCAACGTCTACCTGGCCGAGCTCGATGGTTGAGTAGCGCACCTTGCGCGCGGTATTGACGGTGTTACGATGGCGCATCCTCAACGCTTGTCTTATCGAATCGAACCGCGATGCCATCCACCGAGTTGCTCCCTGATGCCCATTTCTACATAGTCTTGAATGCGGGTTCCGGGCATTCCGAGACCGAAGAACGCATCTCGACGATCCGCGAGGTCATGGACAAGTCGGGCCGGGTCTGCCACCTGGAAGTGGTGGACAAGCCGGAACGGCTGGAAGACATCGCGCGCGAGATGGCCGCCAAGGCCCTCGCCAGCAGCGGCGTGCTGGTTGCCGCCGGCGGCGACGGCACCATCAACACGGTGGCGCACCAGGCGGTGCTGGCCGGCTGCCTGTTCGGCGTCCTGCCGCAAGGAACCTTTAATTATTTCGGCCGCACCCACGGCATCCCGGAAGACCTGGCCGAGGCGGTGTACGCGATGCTGCGCGCCGAAGTCAGGCCGGTCCAGATCGGCATGCTCAACAACAAGATCTTCCTGGTCAATGCCAGCGTGGGCTTGTATCCGGCCTTGCTCGAGGAGCGCGAACACGACAAGCGCGAGTATGGCCGCAGCCGTGTGGTCGCCTTCCTGTCGGCGATCAAGATGGCCTTGCGCCCGCACCGCCACCTGCGCATCACGCTCGAGCTCGACGGCAAGGAAAAACGCCTGCGCACCACGACCTTGTTTGTGGGGAATAACCGCCTGCAGATGGAGCAGGTCGGCATGGAAGACCTGACCGAGGCGGTCGAAGAAGGGCAGCTGGTGGCACTGGCGCCCAAGCCGATGGGCAAGCTCGGACTACTGGGTTTGCTGATCCGTGGGGCGTTCGGCAAGCTCGGTGCGGGCGACGATGTGATCGCCTTCCCGTTCAAGCGCATGACGGTGAAGACGCCGTCGTTCTATGGCCGCAAGCGCCTGAAGGTGGCGGTCGACGGCGAGGTGAGCAAGATGGCGACGCCCTTCGAATTCAAGGTGCTCGAAGGGCGGCTCAAGTTGCTGGTGTCGGAGCAGGGGCGCGGCGAGCCGCGGCCGGTGGAATGATCATTCCACCCGCAACAAGCGCACGCCATAGATATCGAATCGGTTCGATGGCTCCGCCCCACCGGCCCCGGTAAAGCTGCGGTTACTCTCGAGATAACTCATATTGTAGAAGTCCGTCATCTCGAGGCGGTAGCTGCCCGCCTTGACGCGCGCCGCCAGCGGCGTGGAATACACGCTCGGCGTGTTTTCCTTGAGCAGCGGCGCATGCGGCAGCTGGATCACGCCCTGGGCCACGACCTTGCCATTGGCATCCTTCAACGCCAGCCATTTCACGCCGCCGCTGATGCCCAGGTTCACCTGGTTGGCGCCGTTGTGGTAGCGCACCTGGATCCGGTAGTCGCCCGGCCGCTCGATGGCGATGCCTTCGACGGTGAAGCTGTCGTCCGGCTTGCCCCAGTCTTTCAAATGGGCCCGGGTAAAGCGTGCATCGGGCGCGGCCGCCTGCAGGTTCGAACGCACGCGCGCATCGGTCACGGGAATCTCGATCCCCGCATCGACGCAGCGCGGCTGGCTGTGATGGCTCGCATTGCCGCTGTCGGTGAACAGCGCCTCGACCGCATAGCACGACGTGGCAGCCGCCGCGCGATCGATCCAGGCCCCGGCCGGCAGCTTGTCGGCCACCAGCTTGCCGTCGCGGTAGACGCGGTAACTGACGTTGGCGGCATTGCCGTTGGCGCCGATCTGCAGGGTGGCCGGGCCCGAGGATGCGCGCGACAGGCTGTCGATGGTCGGCTCGCGCGGACCGAAGACCGCGCTCGCTTCTTCATACGGGTTGGCATTGACGCGGCGGATGTCCTGCTGCCCCGCCACCAGCTTGCCCAGCACGATCTCGATGCGGTTGCTGGCGGCCAGTTCCGCCAGGCCGATCGTGTCCTTCGCCGGCTTGCCATTCAGGGCGATGCGCTCGACCGCGTAATAGCCATCCTGCGCGCTCGCGGCAGGCAATTGCAGGCGCACGTCGATGCGCTTGCCGTGCAGGCGCAGGTCGTGCAGCGCGATCTGGTTCGTGGCGCCGAAGGTCTCGCGGCGCAGCTTCCCGGTGACGAAGGGCTTGAACGCGATGCCGTCGTCCAGCGTCTCCACCCCGAACACATTCCCGATCACCATGCCGAGATAGCCGCCCACGGACCACAGCTGGCGGCGCGAATTGATCACCGGGCCGCTCAGCCCTGGGTTGTTCTCGTCGAGCAGCAGCGGCTGGCCGGACAGCCACTCGAGGTTTTCCATATTCGACAGGTTGACCGCCGCGCCGCGCATCAGCGAGGCATAGGCGACGTCGGCCACCGCCGCGTTCTTGCCCAGGGCAGCCGCCCGCAGGCCATAGGCGGTCACGAACGGCCAGCTGGAGCGGTTGTGATACACCGGCGCGCCAATCTGCTGCGGCCAGATCATCGGCGCGCCCAGCGGGCCATGCGGATAGCGCGCCAGGATCGAGCGCGCCTGGCTGTCGTCGGCCACGCCGCTGACGATGGCCAGCGCCTGGCCCAGCCAGTCGAACTTGTGCAGCGGCGCGCCGTCCAGGTGGCCGGCGGTGAGGCTGCTGTACATGCCTGCGTCTTTCAACCACAGGCGCTCGTTGATCGCCCGCTTCAGTTCTTGCGCCCAGCGCGCGTAGCGTTGCGCCTTGTCCGCATCCTTGTGTTCGCGCGCCAGCTTCGCCGCCAGGTTCAGTGCCTGGTAGTAGACGACGTTGGTCGACAGCGCTTTCGAGCTGGCCATCGAGGCCAGGTCGCCCGGGATCCAGGCGGCATAGGTCTGGTCGCGCCAGTCGAGGAAGGACTCCTCGCCCGTGTACAGGCCGGTCACCGGATCGAAGGCCGCCACGCGGTCGATCTCGATCGTGTTCGACAGCGCCTTCAATGCCCGCGCGGCGAACGGCGCGCGGTCAAGAGCGGGCAGGGTGCGCAGCGTTTCCTCGGCCGCCAGCGCCCAGGTCAGGCGGTCGGTGCTGACCGGCCAGCTGCCGCCGCTGCCGGTATCCTGCACAATCTGCAGGCCGTCCGGCGTGCCCGGGATCTGCGGCGCGGCGGTGATGTCCGGACGCCAGCCCGAGAGCTTGAAATCCAGTGAATTGCGCACCCGCTGCGGGTCGAGCAGGGCCAGGCCCAGGTCGGCCGCGTACGACAGGTCGCGGGTCCAGACATAGGCCCATTTTTCGCCGGTGGCAAAGCAGGCGCAGTCGATCGCATTGCCGCCGTTGTAGTTGCCGTCATTGATCTGGCTGACCGAATTCTGGCGCATCTCGCGGCCCGCCATGGCGAACAGGGCGTCGAAGGCCAGATTGCCGCTGCGTACGCGCGGCAGGCCGTCTTCTTCGGCATACGCGACGTGCTGCGGACCGGGATCGCGCAGCAGCATGGTGCTCGACTGCACGTAGCGGCGCAGGGGCGCCTGCGCGTCTGGCGTCGAGTAGCGCACGGTCTCGACCTTGCCGTCCCAGGTCGGCCATTGCTGGGTCGCCCGGACCGCGTGGCCCGCATGCGGATCGACGCCGCTATCGCGCCGGGCGTCGGCGATGCGCGCCACTTTCAGTACCGGTGCCGACTTGTCGCGGGCATCGACCGTGAAGCGGTAAGTGCCCGGCTGGCGCACGAACAGGAAGGTCTCGGGACCGGACTGCTGCTCCAGGCGATAGCCGGTATCGGGCTTGACGCTGGTGCTCTTGTCCGGATCGATCACCCACTCCGCGCTCCAGTCGCCGGTACCGAGCTTGAAGGCGTGGTTGCCGGGCATGACCTCGACATCGGCCTGGTAGATGCCATCGCCCCTGGCCGCGAGCGGGCTGGCGGTGCCCCAGCCATTGAAGGCGCCGCGCACGTACAGGCCGTCGACGTCCTGCGCGAGGGCCTGCGTTGGCAACCCGCTGCAGGAGAGCAGGGCGGCCAGGGCGATGGCACGGCGCTTCATTGCGGTGCAGCCAGTTCGAGGACGATGGCCGCGCGCGGCGCCAGCACCAGCTTCTCGCGCAGGTCATGGGTCTTGCCGGTCAGGGCGTCGACCCCGCTGGCCACGCCGGAGAGCATCTCGCTGAAGCGGCCGACGTCCAGCGACATCTCCTTGCTGTTGTTGTTGAACGCGACCAGCACCTTCTTTTCATCGTTGTAGCGGAAGTAGACCCAGGTGTTGTCCTGCGGCCCGTAATGCATCATCTTGCCGTGATGGATGACCGGCTGGCCCTTGCGCCAGTTGGCCAGCTTGCGCACGAAATCCTGTGCGGTGCGCTGCTTGCTGGACAGGCCAATGCCCGCAAAGGCGTTGACCTTGTCGCCGGCCCAGCCGCCCGGGAACGGGGTGCGGTAGGTGGCGTCGTTGCGCTCGCCGACGGCGCTGGTCATCAGGATCTCGTCGCCCGTGTAGAACTGCGGAATGCGCGGCGCCGTCATCATGAAGATCATCGCCATGCGGTACTTGTCGAAGTCTTCGCCCACTTCGCTGTAGATGCGCGACATGTCGTGGTTGTCCGCGAACAGGACCAGGTTGCCCGGCTCCGGGTACAGGTAGTCGAGCGACAGCGTCTCATACACGTCGGTGAACACGTTGCCGCCTTTTTTATCGGCCAGCGCACGGCGCATGGCCTCGGCCACCGGGAAGTCCATCAGGCTCGGCGTGTGGGCCTGGTAGCCGTCGAAGTTCTGCTTGCCGCGCTGCCAGTAGGCCACCACCGGCACCTTGGTAGACCATTCCTCGCCGACCAGGTTCAGGTTCGGGTATTCGGCCATCAGGCGCCTGGTGTACTCGGCCAGGAAGGGCTTGTCCGAATAGCCGAAGGTGTCGATCCGCAGGCCCGACAAACCCGCGTACTCGATCCACCAGATATTGTTCTGGATGAGGTAGTTCGCCACCAGCTGATTGGACTGGTTCATGTCGGGCATGCTCTTGACGAACCAGCCGCGCGTGAAGTTGTCGGCGTCTTCCGTCGAGCCGTACGGGTCCTGCACCGCCGTGTGGTAGTGGTGGGTCGGCACGAACTTGTCGTTGTAGTTGATCCAGTCCGGCGCCGGCAAATCCTTCATCCACCAGTGGTGGCTGCCGATGTGCGACAGCACCACGTCCTGGATGATGCCGATGCCGTGTTTTTTCGCTTCCTGCGACAGGCGCCTGAAATCCTCGTTGCTGCCGTAGCGCGGATCGATCTTGTACAGGTCGGTGGCTGCATAGCCGTGGTAGGAATAGCCCGGCATATTGTTCTCGACCAGCGGCGTCGGCCACAATTGGGTGAAGCCCAGGCCGGCGACGTAGTCGAGGCGGTCGATGATGCCCTTGATGTCGCCGCCATGGCGGCCCAGGCCGCCCTTGCGATCGCGCTTGTCCGGCATGCCTTCGACGCTGTCGTTGGACGGGTCGCCGTTGGCGAAGCGGTCCGGCATGATCTGGTAGATCGCATCCTTGCTGGAAAAACCCTGGCGCGCGGCGGAACCGGGTTCGCGTTCGAGCAGGCGATAGGTGTAGCTGGCCGTGCGGCCGGCGCCCTGGAAGGCGATGTCGAAGCTGCCGGGTTTGACCTTCGGATCGAGCACCAGGTCGATGAACAGGTAGTTGCGGTTCGGGGTGCGGGTGACCGAGGCGATGCGCACGCCCGGGTACGCCAGCGACGGGTCGAGGTCGGCGATCTTGTCGCCATACACCATCAGCTGGACTTGCTCGTTCTGCATGCCGGCCCACCAGAAGGGCGGTTCCATGCGGGCGATGTCGGTGGATTGGGCGTGGACGGCAAGCGAAGCGCCGGCGAGCACGATGCTGGCGAGGAGTTGTCTCATGATTATTGAGCGCCGCCGCCGTCGCCGCCCGCACAGGTAGTAAGACTACAAACCCATTCAGAAGGCTACGAAAACAGGCACTAAGAGTTGTTGTGTAGGCGAAAGCGTACTATAGAAACTAGCGATGAACAATCAATACACCCTGCGCGGCCTATAGTCTGACTACAACCTGCACCCAGGTCAAATCTTAAGATTTGCTTCAGAAATAGGGTTGATGTAGTGCTGCTACATAAAAAAATAGCAGTTTCTGTAGCTCAGTTACAACGCGCGCGATACTGTTTTTTCTGAAACCTGCCATTATTGTCGATACACACAGTTTTTCGATTGCAACATCTAGTTTAAGTACAGAGGTGTGATCGGAGCTGATAAAAATTGTTGAGGCAATAGTCCGGCAGCGGCATGCTGCGGGACCAGCCTTCCACCGAGGAGACACATGAAAGCTACCGCCACCAGGCGCGCCGGCAAGTCGGCGCGTACCGCATTCCCGTTGAACCCGTTCGCCGCGGGCTGCGCCGTCCTGTTGTCGGCACTGGCTGGTCAGGCCTTCGCGCAGGCATCGGGCAGCGAAGCGCAGACCGCCGTCGCACCGAACACCCCGACCGCCGCCGCCACCAGCGAAGTCATCGCCACCCCGGCGCCGGCCCCGAGCGTTTCCACCGTCACCGTGACCGGCATCCGCCAGGGCATCGAGGCGGCGATTTCGGTCAAGCGCAATTCGAACTCCATCGTCGAAGCGATTTCGGCCGAAGACATCGGCAAGCTGCCCGATTCCTCGGTGGCCGAGTCGATCGCCCGCCTGCCGGGCGTGACCGCCCAGCGCAGCCGCGGTTCGGGACGCGCGTCCGAGATCTCGGTGCGCGGCCTGTCGCCAAGCTTCAACGGCACCCTGCTCAACGGCCGCGAAATGGCCTCGACGGGCAACGCCCGCAATCCTGAATTCGACCTGTTCCCGTCGGAGCTGATGGGCGGCGTCGTAATCTACAAGACCCCGGACGCGAGCGTGATCGGCCAGGGCCTGGCCGCGACCATCGACCTCAAAACCGTGCAGCCGCTCGACTTCGGCAAGCGCGTTATCGCCGTCAACTACAAGAAGAGCCGCCTGGGCGTGCGCACCGCCGAAGAGGGCGATGGCGACCGCTTCTCGCTGTCGTACATCGACCAGTTCGCCGACCGTACCCTGGGCGTGGCGGTCGGCCTGACCTCGTACGACGAGACCGGCGGCGAGCAGCGCAAGTTCGACGCCTGGGGCGGCCAGACCTCGGTGCTGCCCTACCAGGGCCGCGACGTGATCCTGCCGATGGGCTTCACGGCCGACACCGAGACCGGCTACCACAACCGCGACGGCGCCTTCGCCTCGCTGCAATGGCGTCCGAACCGCAACTTCCGTTCGACCCTGGACGTGTTTTACTCGGCCGGCGAAACCGGTTTCAAGCGCAGCGGCCTGGAAGGCGCGGTCGGCGCCAACACCTCGGGCCTGTACGACCCGGCCGGCGTGCTGCAAGACGTCGTGGTGCAGAACGGCATCGCCACCAGCGGCACCCTGACCAACTACAAGGGCGTGGTCCGCAACCACATCGAGGCCGCCGAAGACGACCTGAAAACCGTCGGCTGGAAGAACGAGCTGAAACTGGGCGAATGGAACACCAGCGCCGACATCACCTGGTCCAAGGCGACCAAGCTGAGTTCGCGCTACGAGACCACCGCCGGCCTGCCGGGCAATGCCGCCAACCTGGACACGATCTCGTGGACCGGCTTCAATGGCGGCAACTTCACCGACATCGCCTGGCGTACCGGCGCGAACTACGCCGACCCGAACATCGCCCAGCTGACCGACGTCAATGGCTGGTCGGGCACGGCCGACAATCCGCTGGCCCAGGCCGGTTACCTGGCCCAGCCGTATATCGACGACAAGCTGAAATCGATCCGCCTGAACGCCAAGCGCAACACCGAATGGGGCCCGGTTTCGGCGATCCAGTTCGGCTACAACTTCACCGATCGCGAAAAGACCCGCAGCGGCGACGAAGGCCGCCTGATGATCATCGGCGGCGACCGCTTCGGCGCCGTCCCGATGCCGGGCGCTTCCACGAGCACCGCCGGCACCAGCGGCATCCCGATCTCGACCTGGAACCCGCTCGGTTCGCTCGGCTCGGTGTACGAACTGGCCCCGAAGGTCAATGCCGACATCCTCACCAAGATGTGGGATGTCAAGGAAACCGTGCAGACCGCCTACGTCATGGGCGACCTGAACGGCGAGCTGTTCGGCTTCGAATACCGCGGTAACGTCGGCACCCAGTTCGTGCACACCAAGCAGATGGGCGGCGGCTACAACAGCGGCAACTGCACCGGCGAGACCGCCGACAGCTGCCCGGTGGTGCGCACCATCGGCGAACACGACTACTGGGACGTGTTGCCGAGCCTGAACCTGTCGTTCGACCTGAAGAACGACCAGGTGCTGCGCATGGGCGTGGCGCAAGTGCTGTCGCGTCCGAGCCTGGACGACCTGCGCGGCGGCATCGGCTTCAGCGTGAACACCGGCGTGACCAACCCGTTCCTGAGCGGCGGCGGCGGCAACCCGACGCTCGAGCCGTTCAAGGCCAAGACCTTCGACCTGTCGTACGAAAAATACTTCGGCAAGAAGGGCTACGTCAGCGTGGCCGGCTTCTACAAGAAGCTCGACACCTTCATCCTGCGCACCCCGTCCGAGTACGACTTCGCGCCGTGGATCACCTCGACCACGCCGCTGCCGAGCACCGGCGCCAATGCCGGTTCGACCATCGGCGTGCTGAACCGTCCTGAAAACGGCGAGGGCGGCAGCATCCGCGGCTACGAGCTGGCGATCAACGTGCCGCTGGAGATGGTGCATCCATGGCTGGACGGCTTCGGCGTCCTGGCCAACCACTCGGATACCCGCTCCAAGATCGACCTGCCGGCCCTGGGCTTCGGCAACGTCCAGGTCGCGGCGACCAGCATCCCGCTGCCGGGGCTGTCGCGCAAGGTGAGCAACCTGCGCCTGTACTACGAGAAGAACGGCTTCCAGATCGCCGCCGCGGCGCGCAAGCGTTCGGACTTCCTGGGCCAGTCGCCGGACTTCTCGGACACGCTGCAGTACACCTTCGTGAAGGGCGAGACCATCGTCGACTTCCAGGTCTCGTACGAGATCCAGTCGGGCTTCGCCAAGGGCCTGTCGGTGTTCGCCCAGGCGAACAACTGGAACAATGCACCGTTCCTGGAGTACACGGACAGCAGCGATTCGATCACCCGCCGCGTCGAGTACGGCCGCACCTACCAGTTCGGCGCCAACTACAAGTTCTGATGTAGCAGGCACTGCGGATCGCACTACAATGCAACCCTCGCGGCCCCGGCCCCGGGGGTTGTTTTTCGTTGGAAGAGACTAGGGTAGAAAAATATGGAAAACCAGGCAATCAAGGACATCGTCATCGTCGGCGGCGGCACCGCGGGCTGGATGACGGCGGCGGCGCTCTCGAGCATGCTCAATGGCCGCTACAACATCCGGCTGGTCGAGTCGGACGAGATCGGCATCGTCGGCGTGGGCGAGGCGACCATCCCGATGATCCAGCGCTTCAACCGCGTGGTCGGCATCGACGAGGCGGAGTTCATGCGCGAGACGATGGGCACCTTCAAGCTGGGCGTCGAATTCGTCAACTGGGGCAAGCTGGGCGAGCGCTATATGCACGGCTTCGGCCGCATGGGCCAGGACCTGGCCACCGTGCCGTTCGAGCAGTACTGGCACAAGATGCGCGCGCTGGGCAAGGCCGCGCCGCTCGAGGAATATTCGATCACGCGCATGGCTGCCAAGGCCGGCAAGTTCATGCCGGCGCGCACCGACGTGCCGAATTCTCCGCTGGGGGATATCGCCTATGCCTATCACTTCGACGCCAGCCTGTATGCGAAGTATCTGAGAAAGCTGTGCGAGGCGCGCGGCGTGATCCGCATCGAGGGCAAGATTGCGCGCGCCATCCAGCGCGAGCCGGATGGCTTCATCGAGGCGGTCGAACTGGAGAGCGGCCAGCGCGTCGACGGCGAACTGTTCATCGACTGCTCGGGCTTTCGGGGCCTCTTGATCGAGCAGACCCTGGAGACCGGCTACGAAGACTGGCACCACTGGCTGCCGGCCGACCGCGCGCTGGCCGTGCCCTGCGAATCGGTGCCGGCCAGGACCCCGTTTACGCGCGCCACGGCGCATAAATCGGGCTGGCAGTGGCGCATCCCGCTGCAGCACCGCACCGGCAACGGCCATGTGTATTGCAGCCGTTTCATCAGCGACGACGAGGCGGCGGCCACCTTGCTGGCCAATCTGGATGGCCGCGCGCTGGCCGAGCCGCGCATGATCAAGTTCCGCACCGGCATGCGCAAGCAGGCCTGGAACCGCAATGTGGTGGCGATCGGCCTGGCGGGCGGCTTCCTGGAGCCGATCGAGTCGACCAGCATCCACTTGATCCAATCGAGCATCGCGCGCCTGGTCGAATTCTTCCCGGACCGCCGTTTCAGCGAAGCCGACCGCATCGAGTTCAATCGCCAGTCGCGCTTCGAGTACGAGCGCGTGCGCGACTTCATCATCCTGCACTACCACCTCAACCAGCGCACCGATTCGGCGTACTGGACCGAGTGCGCGCACATGGCGATTCCCGAGACCCTGCGCCAGAAGATGGACCTGTACCGCTCGCGCGGCAAGATCGTGCGGGTCGATAACGAGCTGTTTTCCGAAGTGGGCTGGCTGCAGGTGCTCGAAGGGCAGAACATGCCGATCGACGGCTACCACCCCTTGGCCGATACCCAGTCCGAAGCGGATATTGCCGAGTACATGGAAAGCGTGCGCGACGTCATCCGCAAATGCGTGGACGTGATGCCGTCGCATGACGAGTACATTGCGAAGCATTGCGCGGCGCGCAAGCCGTAGGCCACGGCCGACCCCGCCAGGCAGCCGCCCCGATGGGCGGCTTTTTTTTCGTCCCGTCTTCGGCAACTTGCGTGGGGAGCGGCTTACTTGTAGCAAATTTTCAGCGTTGTTGTGGCGATTCAATCGATCTGAACGATTTACTACAAGACATGCACCGTAATGGTGCATTACGGCAAAATCATGCCGGTTATCAGAGCATTTGTAGCGCGACTACAGAACTGCTAAATTGTCATGTAGCTCATAAACAACGCAAATCCCTTGGATTTACAGCCACTTGGCGAAAATCGTGCCATGATCATTGCTACAAGTAACTCCCGTTGACAGTGCATCTAGTTTTAATACAGAATCCAGCCCAAGGTTGATTTTGTCGCAAAAAACCGATCCCGGTCCGGCCAATGCGCTGTTTTCGGGACCACATCGTTCTGAGGGGACACATGAAAAACATCGCCACCAAGCGTGCCGCATTCCAGCTGAGCCCGGTTGCCGCCGGCTGCGCAATCTTTGTCACGGTCCTGGCCGGTAGCGCGCATGCGCAAACCGCCAGTACCGGTGAGACCGCCGCCCTGAATCCGGATGCGCCGGTCACCACCGTGACCGTCACCGGCATCCGCCGCGCGATCGAAGATGCGATCGCCGTCAAGCGCGAATCGACCGGCATCGTCGAAGCCATCTCCTCGGAAGACATCGGCAAGCTGCCGGACGTGTCGATCGCCGAATCGCTGGCCCGCCTGCCGGGCCTGTCGGCCCAGCGCGTCAATGGCCAGGCCCAGCAGATCAGCATCCGCGGTACTTCGGGCGACCTGTCGACGGCGCTGCTCAACGGCCGCGAACAGGTCACCACCAGCTCGGACCGCAGCGTCGAATACGACCAGTACCCATCCGAACTGATCAATGCCGTGACCGTGTACAAGACCGGTGACGCCGCCGTGATCGGCCAGGGCCTGTCGGGCACCGTCAACCTGCAGACCATCAAGCCGCTGTCGCTGCGCGAGCGCACCATCAGCGTCAATGTGCGCGGTGAGAAGAATTCGAAAGGCGAGATCAGCGCCGGCTCGCCCGACACCGGCAGCCGCATCAGCGCCTCCTACATCGACCAGTTCGCCGACCGCACCATCGGCGTGGCGATCGGTTACGCGCGCCAGGACAAGCCGAACGTGCACCAGCAGTTCGAGACCTGGGACTGGGTGGACGACACCAATGCAGTGCCGGGCTCGACCGTCAAAGTGCCGAAGGGCATCAAGTCGATGGCCACCACCGGCGACCAGGTACGCGATGGCCTGATGGGTGTGCTGGAATGGCGTCCGAACCGCAACTTCAGCTCGACCTTTGACGTCTATCACTCGCGCTTCGACCAGGAAGAAATCCGCCGCGGCATCGAGATCCCGCTGAAGGACGATGGCGAAGTGCGCTTCTCGAACGCGACCGTGGTGAATGGCACCGCCATCGCCGGCACCGCCAACAACGTCAATCCGGTCGTGCGCAACAACCGCATGACGCGCGACGACAAGCTGACCGCCTTCGGCTGGAACAACCGCTACAGCTCGGGCGACTGGGTCGGTATCGTCGACATCAGCCGTTCGAAGGCCGACCACAAGGAACAGCTGATCGAGATCAACGCCGGCCGCGCCGCCCGCCAGACCCTGGACTACAGCTACAACGGCGGCACCATCCCGCAACTGACCCTGTCCGGCGCCTACGACGATCCGTCGCAGATCGCCATCGGCGGCCAGTTCGGCGAAGGCTATGTGAACGCCCCGAACATGACCGACAAGATGACGTCGTTCCGCGTCAGCCTCGAGCGCAAGTTCGCCGACGGTCCGTTCAGCAGCCTCGAAGTCGGCTACAACCACTCCAAGCGCGAAAAAGAGAAGGAACACCTGGAAACCGGCTTCTCGAAGATCGGCGACGGCACCTTCGCGCCCGGCGTACTGAACAATTCGCAGGGTCTCTATGCGCTGCAGAACGCGCTGAGCTGGGACATCGACTCGGTGCTGGCCAACAACTTCGGCCCATTCACCCCATCGGTCCTGGTGCCATGGGGCGCGACCAAGAACTGGTCGATCGAAGAGAAGGTCAAGACCGGCTACGCCAAGCTGAACATCGACACCGAACTGATGTCGATGCCGCTGCGCGGCAATATCGGCATGCAAGTCATCGAGACCGACCAGAGCTCGACCGCGAACACGCTGCGCGCCTGGCCGTTCGCCGACCTGGTGCCGCTGACCGACGGCAAGAAATACACCGACTACCTGCCGAGCGTGAACCTGGCCTGGAGCCTGCCCGACCAGCAATTCATCCGCTTTGGCGCCGGCAAGACCCTGGCGCGCGCCAAGCTGAACCAGCTGAACGCCGCCCTTGAAGTGGGCCTGACCGCGCAAACCACCGGCACCCCATGGGGCAACGGTGGCAATGCCCAGCTCGATCCATGGCGCGCCAAGCAGGTCGACCTGTCGTATGAAAAATACTTCGGCAACAAGGGTTACATTTCGGCCGCCGGCTTCTACAAGGACCTGTCCTCGTATATCTACAGCGTGACCGTGCCGCGTGACTTCTCCGAGTTCAACCTGCAGGGCGCGCTGACCAATATCGGCACCATGACCCAGCCGATGAATGGCGAAGGCGGCACCCTGAAAGGCCTGGAATTCGCGGCCTCGACCCCGCTCGACATGATCCACCCTATGCTCGACGGCTTCGGCGTGACTGCCAACGCCTCGTTCACCAGCAGCGAAATCTCGATCGTCGACCAGCGCTTCGGCAGCCTCGCGATCCCGCTGCCGGGCCTGTCCAAGCGCGTGTTCAACCTCACTGCCTACTATGAGAAAGACGGTTTCTCCGCCCGCGTCAGCCAGCGTTACCGTAGCGATTTCGTGGGTGAAATTGGCGGCATCGGCGGTGCAACCGAGCTGACTTACGTGAAAGCTGATAAAGTAGTCGACCTGCAACTGGGTTACGACTTCAAGCAGATCGAAGGCCTGTCGGTGCTGTTCCAGGTAAACAACCTGACCGACACCGCTTTCCGCAGCTACGCCGGTACCGAAGACCGTCCGCGCGGCTACAGCAAGTACGGCCGCCAGATGCTGCTGGGCCTGAACTACAAGCTGTAAGTACCGCATTGCACTACGGCACGCCGCCCACCACGGCAGCTGACAGCCCTTGCAGGTCTTGCCTGCAAGGGCTTTCGTCTTTTTCGGATTCTGTGGTTTTGGCCGCGGATCCGCGCCTGTTTAGTACGCATCCAGTTCTATTTAGCGCCTTGCGCTTGGCGACGGTGTAAACTATCGCTTTCGTTTCTACTTATTTAAGAGCAACTTCTACATGTCCGACACCCCAATCCCATCGTTTTCCGACCTCAATCTTTCGGCGCCCGTCCTGAAAGCATTGAAAGATGTCGGCTACGAAACGCCGTCGCCAATCCAGGCCGCCACCATTCCAATGCTGCTGGAAGGGCGCGACGTGTTGGGACAGGCGCAGACCGGGACCGGCAAGACTGCCGCATTCGCACTGCCTATCCTGTCGAATATCGACGTCAAGCAGACCGCGCCGCAAGCGCTGGTGCTGGCGCCGACGCGTGAGCTGGCGATCCAGGTCGCCGAAGCCTTCCAGAGCTATGCCGCCCACATCAAGGGCTTCCACGTGCTGCCGATCTACGGCGGCCAGAGCTACGGCCCGCAGCTGTCGAGCCTGCGCCGCGGCGTGCACGTCGTCGTCGGCACCCCGGGCCGCGTTATCGATCACATCCAGAAGGGCTCGCTCGACCTGTCGAAGCTGACCACCCTGGTGCTGGACGAAGCCGACGAAATGCTGCGCATGGGCTTCATCGACGATGTCGAGCAGATCTTGCAGCAAACCCCGGAAGGCCGCCAGACCACGCTGTTCTCGGCCACCATGCCGCCGGCCATCAAGCGCATTGCCAAGACCTATCTGCGCGACCCGCAAGAAGTGACCGTTGCCGCCAAGACCGGCACCGCCGACAATATCAAGCAGCGCTACTGGCTGGTGGCCGGCATGCACAAGCTCGACGCGCTGACCCGCATCCTCGAGGCCGAGCCATTCGACGGCATGATCATCTTCGCGCGTACCAAGCTGGGCACCGAAGAACTGGCGACCAAGCTGCAGGCGCGCGGCTTCGCGGCCACCGCCATCAACGGCGACATGGCCCAGCAACAGCGCGAGCGCACCATCGAGCAGCTCAAGAACGGCAAGATCGACATCCTGGTGGCGACCGACGTTGCCGCCCGCGGCCTGGACGTCGAGCGCATCAGCCACGTGATCAACTACGACGTGCCGTCCGACCCCGAGAGCTATACCCACCGCATCGGCCGTACCGGCCGGGCCGGGCGCAGCGGCGACGCGATCCTGTTCATCACCCCGCGCGAGCGAGGCCTGCTCAAGGCGATCGAGCGCGCCACCCGCCAGCCGGTCGCGCCGCTCGAGCTGCCGACCATCAAGGCGGTGAACGAAGTGCGCGTCACCCGCTTCAAGGACCAGATCCGCGCTACCCTGGCCGAAGGCGGCCTGGAAGTGTTCCGTTCGCTGATCGAAGATATCGAGCGCGACGACAATGTGCCGGCGATCGATATCGCGGCCGCGCTGGCCAAGCTGGCGCGCGGCGACGAGCCGCTGCTGCTGACCAAGCCCGATCGTGAAGCGCGTCCCGAGTTCGTGCCGTCGCAGCGCGAATTTGGCGGCGGCGTGCAGGAGCGCGCGCCACGCGCACCGCGCGGCGACTGGGAAGAGCGTCCGGCGCGTCCGGCGCGCGAGCCGGGCATCAAGAAAGAGCGCGTGATGCGCGACCCCGAGCCGGGCATGGCCACCTTCCGCATCGAAGTCGGCTTCGCCCATGGCGCCAAGCCGGGCAATATCGTCGGCGCGATCGCCAACGAAGCCAATATCCCGTCCAAGCACATCGGCCGTATCGAGATCTATGACGATTACAGCACGCTCGACCTGCCGGACGATATGCCGAAGGACCTGGTCGAGCACCTGAAGACGATCTGGGTCGCGGGCCGCCAGCTGGCCATCACGCGCGACGGCGAAACCCCGGCCACGCCGCCGGCCAAGAAGCCGTATGCCGCCAAGGGCGTCGAACGTCGCCTGGGCGAAAAGCCGGCCGGCAAGAAGCCGCATCGCAAAGGGTAGGGTTGACGGCTTCGCCGACGACGCGGTGATAGTTGGCGGCGAGCTCATTCGGACAGACGGTAAAGCCTAGAGCTGTTGTTTGACTACAAAATTCTGTCTTTACCGTAGGCTGTCGCGGCGTCCTCACTATGAGAACGCCGCGATTGACACCTAGAAACCTCCATGTTATTTTGCTACAGATACGCTAGCCGGACTGTAGTCGCTTCTTTTCGTCCCTTCCGGCCTCGCGCTGCATCCTGCACAAGGCACTCTTGGTACGCTCATCGTCGAGCGGCCATGCAATCACACACGAGAAAAGCCCGCTGACGTCGGGCCAGATTGGGGACACACAATGGATATGCAATCGACCGTGGGCAAGCCACGCCTGTCGTTCTGGCAGCTGTGGAATATGAGCTTCGGCTTCTTCGGCATCCAGTTCGGTTTCGCGCTGCAGAACGCCAATACCAGCCGCATCTTCGCCACCCTTGGCGCCGATCCCGACAACCTGGCCCTGTACTGGCTGGCGGCGCCCGTCACGGGCCTGCTGGTCCAGCCGATCATCGGCTACCTGAGCGACAACACCTGGCACCCCAAATGGGGCCGCCGCCGTCCCTTCTTCTTCATCGGCGCCGTGCTGGCCGCGATCGCGCTGTTCCTGATGCCCAATTCCACCGCGCTGTGGATGGCAGTCGCCGTGCTGTGGATGATGGACGCCGCGATCAACGTGTCGATGGAGCCCTTCCGCGCCTTCGTCGGCGACAAGCTCGACCCGGCCCAGCAGACCGCGGGCTATGCGATGCAGACCTTCTTCATCGGCTGCGGCGCGGTGATCGCGTCGCTGCTGCCGACCTTCTTCGAGAGCATGGGCGTATCGAACGCCGCCGTCGGCGGCGTGATCCCGGACACCGTACGCTACTCGTTCTATGCCGGCGGCCTGGTGTTCTTCCTGGCCGTGAGCTGGACCGTGCTGTTCGCCGACGAACTGCCGCCGCCCGACATGGAAGCCTTCCATAAGGAACGCAAGGCCTCGCGCGGCGTGGGCACGATGTTCGTCGAGATCCTGGGCGGCTTCGGCAAGATGCCGCGCACCATGGTGCAACTGGCCTTCGTGCAGTTCTTCACCTGGATCGCGCTGTTCGCGATGTGGATCTATACCGGCACCGCGATCGCCGACAACGTCTACGGCACGGTCGATGCGCAATCGAGCGCCTACCAGGACGCCGGCAACTGGGTCGGCATCATGTTCGCGGTGTACAGCGGCGTGTCGGCGCTGGCCGCCTTCATCCTGCCGGTGTTCGCCCGCGCCACCTCGCGCAAGATCGTGCACGCCACCTGCCTGACCATCGGCGGCCTGAGCCTGGCCAGCATGTTCATGATCACCGACAAACAGATGCTGGTGCTGCCGATGATCGGCATCGGCATCGCCTGGGCCTCGATCCTGACCATGCCCTACGCGATCCTGGCGGGTTCCTTGCCGGCCAAGCGCATGGGTTACTTCATGGGCCTGTTCAACTTCTTCGTCGTGATCCCGCAGATCGTCAGCGGCCTGCTGCTGGGCAGCGTGACCAAGCACCTGTTCGGCGGCCATGCGGTGCTGACCCTGGTGCTGGGCGGCGGCTGCATGCTGGTCGCGGCCGTGCTGACCCTGTTCGTCACCGACAAGGCGGCGCCGGTCTCGAAGGCCTGATCCAGGCTGTTGCCAACCCGCGCGCGCCGTCCTTTTTGCGGCTGTCGTATCGTAATGTTTTACTAACATATTCACTCCGTCCGGGGTGAGTATGCGAGCACAAACTTACCCAGACAGGAGCACAGCATGACCATCCAGACCGTCGCGACCACCCCGTTTGCCGGGCAGCGTCCTGGAACTTCGGGCTTGCGCAAGAAGGTGGGCGAATTCCAGCAGCCCAGCTATCTCGAGAACTTTGTCGAGGCGATCTTCTTGACCCTGGGCGAGGGCAAGTGCCGCCACCTGGTAGTAGGCGGCGACGGCCGCTATTTCAATCGCGAGGCGATCCAGGTCATCCTGCGCATGGCCGCGGCCCACGGCGTCGAACGGGTGCTGGTCGGCCGCGGCGGCATCCTGTCGACGCCGGCCGTGAGCTGCGTGATCCGCAAGCACGCCTGTCATGGCGGCATCGTGCTGTCGGCCAGCCATAATCCGGGCGGCCCCGAGGGCGACTTCGGCATCAAGTACAACATCGAGAATGGCGGCCCGGCGCCGGAAAAGATCACCGACGCCATCTACGGGCACACCACGACGCTGACCGAATACCGCATCAGCGATGCGGCGGACGTCGACCTCGACCGGCTGGGCAGCACCCGCATCGAGAACACGACGATCGAGGTGATCGACCCGGTGGCTGACTACGCCGAGCTGATGGCGCGCCTGTTCGACTTCGATGCGATCCGCGCGCTGTTCGCGAGCGGTTTTACGATGCGCTTCGACGCCATGCATGCCGTGTCCGGGCCGTATGCCAAGGCGGTGCTCGAAGACCTCCTTGGGGCGCCGGCCGGCACCGTGGTCAACGGCCAGCCGTTGGAAGACTTCGGCGGCGGCCATCCCGATCCGAACCCGGTCAATGCGGCCGACCTGATCGAGGCGATGTCGGCGCCAGACGCCCCCGACTTTGGCGCCGCCTCGGACGGCGATGGCGACCGCAATATGATCGTCGGCCGCGGCATCGCCGTCGCGCCATCCGACAGCCTGGCCATCATCGCCGCCAACGCTAGCGTGGCGCCGGGCTATGCGGGCGGCATCACGGGCATCGCGCGCTCTATGCCGACTTCGCAAGCGGCCGACCGCGTGGCCGCGGCGCTCGGCATTTCCTGCTTCGAGACGCCCACCGGCTGGAAGTATTTCGGCAACCTGATGGACGCCAATCTCGCCACCCTGTGCGGCGAGGAGAGCTATGGCACCGGTTCCTTCCACATCCGCGAGAAGGATGGCTTGTGGGCGGTGCTGTTCTGGCTCAACCTGCTGGCGGTGCGCAAACAGCCGGTCGGTGAAATCCTGCGTGCGCACTGGGCCCGCTTCGGCCGCAATTATTATTCGCGCCACGACTACGAGGCAGTCGACGCGCAAGCCGCCGCCGCCATGATGGACGCGCTGCGCGCGCGCCTGCCCGAGCTGGCCGGCCAGGCCCTCGACGGCCACCACGTGGCGCAGGCCGACGATTTCGAATATAGCGACCCGGTCGACGGCTCGGTCGCGAGCCGCCAGGGCATCCGCATCATCATGAGCGACGGCTCGCGCATCGTGTTGCGCCTGTCCGGCACCGGCACCGAAGGCGCCACCGTCCGTCTCTACCTCGAACGCTACGAGGCCGATCCCGCGAAGCACGACCTCGATACCCAGCAGGCCTTGCAGGGTCTGATCGCCGTGGCCGACAGCGTGTCCGGCCTGCGCCAGCGCACGGGGCGCAGCGAACCCACCGTCATCACCTAACCACCTACCTACAGGAAACCGCATGAAACTACCCGTCCTTGCCGCCTCCATGCTGCTCGCCTTTGGCGCGCTGTCGTCCGCCTCGTCCGCCGTCGCACAGACATCCACGGCGCCGGCCGGCAAGCCCTTCGCCTGGGAGAACGCGACCGTCTATTTCCTGCTGACGGACCGGTTCAACAACGGCAATCCGGCCAACGACAAGGCATATGGCCGCAAGGACGATGCCGCCATCATGCGCGGCTTCATGGGCGGCGACATCGCCGGCATCACGGCCAAGATCAAGGAAGGGTATTTCCGCGACCTGGGCGTGAACGCGATCTGGTTCACGCCGGTCATCGAGCAGATCCACGGCTCGACCGACGAAGGCACCGGCAAGAGCTACGGTTTCCACGGTTACTGGGCCAGGGATTTCACCGCGCTGGACGCGGCCTTCGGCACCGAGGCCGAGCTGCGGGAACTGGTCGACACGGCCCACGCCAACGGCATCCGCATCGTGTTCGATGTGGTGATGAACCATACCGGCCCGGTAACGAAGCAGGATCCTGTGTGGCCGAAGTCGTGGGTGCGCACCGGCCCGCAGTGCACCTACAAGGATGCGCGCACCACGATCGACTGCACGCTGGTGGCGAACCTGCCCGACTTCTTGACCGGTAGCGATGCGAAGGTCGACCTGCCGCCGCACCTGGTGGCGAAGTGGAAGAAGGAAGGACGCTACGAGCGCGAGGTGAAGGAACTGGACGACTTCTTCAAGCGCACCGGCTACCCGCGCGCACCGCGCTACTACCTGATGAAATGGCATGCGGACTGGGTGCGCAAGTACGGCATCGATGGCTTTCGCGCCGACACGGTCAAGCACACCGAGCCTGGCCTGTGGAAGGAACTCAAGAAAGAAGCGAGCATCGCCTTCGAGGACTGGAAGCGCGCCAATCCGGGCAAGCGCCTGGGCGACGACAAGTTCTGGATGGTGTCCGAGGTCTACAACTACGAGATCAAGCATGCGCGCAAGTTCGACCTGGGCGGCGGCGACTTCGTCGACTACCTCGACCAGGGTTTCGACAGCATGATCAGCTTCAGCCTGCGCGGCGACGCCAGGCAGCCTTACGAGAAGATCTTCTCGGAGTACTCGACCATCCTGCAGGGCGAGATGAAGGGCTATTCAGTCCTGAACTACATCAGCTCCCACGACGACAGCAGTCCTTTCGATCCGCTGCGCGAGCGTCCATTCGAGTCGGCCAACAAGCTGCTGCTGGCGCCGGGAGCCGCCCAGATCTACTACGGCGACGAGACCGCGCGCATCCTGCGTGTCGAGGGCGCCGAGGGCGACGCCACCCTGCGCTCGTTCATGAACTGGGACGAGCTCAAGTCGAACGCGGCGCGCGGCGCGCACCGCGTGGCCGACATCCGCGCGCACTGGGCGCGCCTGGGCCGGTTCCGCGCCGCCCATCCGGCGGTGGGCGCGGGCGTGCACCAGATGATCAGCCACAGCCCGTATACCTTCAAGCGCACCTGGGAAAAGAATGGTGTGAGCGACCGCGTGGTGGTGGCGCTCGACCTGCCGGGCGGCCAGCCGGCGGCAATCCAGGTCGGCGGCGTATTCCATGACGGCGCCACCGTGCGCGACTGGTACACCGGCAAGACCGCCGTGGTCAAGGACGGCAAGGTGACATTCGACACCGCCGCGCCGGTGGCGCTGATCGCCCAGGACTGACGTTCCGCCTGCGCCGTGCGCCATTGGCGGTGCACGGCGTCATTCCCGGTGCATGAAAACCTGCTGCGCGGAATTCCCGACCGTGCTGACGCTGCCTGCGCGCGAACACTGCTAAGCTGATAACACATTCATGTTTTGCAGGCCAGCCGCCGGCGAGCGTGCGGCCGCAACGCGTCGATGCCGAACGACGCGAGAGGGGAGAGCATATGCGCAGCATGACCAGGGCAAGAATGATCTATCGCCAGGTGCGGGGCAAGGCGCGCCTGCTGGTGCAGGACGCCGCCGCGCAGCCGCGCCTGTATCCGCTGGACGACCGGGACCAACCGGAGGTCCGGACCGAATCGCCCGATCCGAAGCTCGATTACATCACCCGGCTGGCCGTGCAGGCGACCGGCGCCGACATCGGCGGCATCAGCCTGATGTTCAAGTCGCGCATCTGGCTGCCGTCGCATATCGGGATCCAGGACAGCTTCTTTCCGCGCGAAGGCTCGTTCTGCGACAGCGCGGTGGGCATGGGCGAGGACTGGTTCGAGGTGCTCGATGCCAGCCTGGATCCGCGCTTCGCCGCCAATCCGCTGGTGGCCGGCATGCCGCACTGCCGCCATTACGCCGCCATTCCCCTGCGCGGCGAGAGCGAACACCTGCTCGGCAACCTGTGGGTAATGGGCCCGAGCCCGCGCACGCTCGATGTCGCGCAGGCTGCGCAACTGCGGCTCCTGGCGCGCATCGCGGCCGACCTGCTCGAGCTGCGCTATTGCGACCCGGTCACCGGCATGTTCAACCGCGCGGTGTTCCTGCACCACCTGCAGCGCATGCTGCTCGAAGAAGAAGGCGCAACGGTGACGGTCGGCATGGTCGACCTGATCGGCTTTCGCCAGGTGAACGACCTGTTCCGGCGCGAGACGGGCGACCGCATCCTGCGCCTGATGGGCAAGCGCATCGAGGACTGGGCCGATGGCGCCTTGCTCGGCCACCTGGGCGCCGACCAGTTCGCGTTCGCGCTGGTCTCCACCCCTGGAGAACACGAGGCCCGCCTGGCGCGCCTGTGCGCGGCGATCGACCAGCCGTTCGAGGTGGAGCCGGGCTGCATGCACACCCTGCATGCGCGCATCGGCATCCGGCGCCAGGCGTTGCCGTGCGACGAAAGCGCCGACGGCCTGCTCGACGCCGCCGACATCGCGGTGTCGTCGATCCGCCAGCAGCAGGGCGCCAGCGCGGTGCACGAATACGATGCGGCGCTGATGGCGCGCGCGCGGCTGCGCTACGAGCTGCGCGAAGCGATCCGCGGCGCGCTGCGCTTCGGTCGCCTGGAAGTGCACTACCAGCCGCAGGTCGACGTCGGCCAGGGCCGCCTGATCGGCCTTGAGGCGCTGGTGCGCTGGCGCCATCCGGTCTACGGCCTGGTGGGGCCGGCGATGTTCGTGCCGCAGGCCGAGAGCTCGGGCCGCATCTTCGAACTCGACATGCACGTGCTGGAACTGGTCTGCCACGACCTGATGGACTGGCGCGCGCGCGGCTTGTCGGTGCCGCCGGTGGCGCTGAACTTCTCGCGCGCCTCGCTGATGCATACCCAGATCTTCGCGGGCCTGGCCGATATCCTCGCGGCCACCGGCGTGCCGGGCGACCTGCTCGAATTCGAGGTCACCGAAAGCCAGCTGCTCGATTCGCCGACGCTGCTGCACCAGCGCATCTCGGCGCTGCGCGCGCTCGGGGTGCGGGTGGCGGTCGACGATTTCGGCACCGGCTACTCGAACCTCGACGCGCTCACCAGCTTCCCCTTCGACCGCCTCAAGGCCGACCGCCGCTTCGTGCACGGCGTGGCGAGCGACGCCCGCACCGCCGGCGTGTTTGCGCTGATCCAGGGCATCGCCGCCGTGTTCGACGCCGAGCTGCTGTGCGAGGGCCTGGAGGACGAGGCCGACCTGTCGTGGCTGTCCGAGCGCGGCGTGCACTGCGTGCAGGGCTGGTACTTCAGCCGCGCGCAGCCGGCCCAGGCGATCGAGCGTGTGCTGCGGCGCTTCCAGCAGGCGCAGGCGGCGCCCTTGTCGGTACCCGAGATGCGCGCGCTGCTGGCCTGAAATCACGGTATCGAAACACACGTAAACTGGGATAGACTGGAAGTTCCGTCAACTTTGCATAGATTGCCATGCCAGTCTTTACACGCATTGCCCGCGCTGTCGCGGGAATGAGTTTCGCCCTCGCGCTGCTGCCGGTCCAGGCTATCGCCCAATCCGCATCCGAACCAGTGTACGGACCCGAACTCGAGGAGTTCAAGTACCCCGAACCGACGCAGCAATACCGCTTCAAGTCCCAGGGTGTCGACCTGCAGATGACCTATATGGACGTCAAGCCGGCCAAGCCGAACGGCCGCACCGTGGTGCTCATGCACGGCAAGAACTTCTGCGGCGCGACCTGGGACGGCACCACCAAGGCCTTGACCCAGGCCGGCTACCGCGTCGTGGTGCCCGACCAGATCGGCTTTTGCAAGTCGACCAAGCCGCGGCACTACCAGTACACCTTCCAGCAACTGGCCGACAACACCCGCCAGCTGCTCGACTCGATCGGCGTGAAGAAGGCGATCGTCATCGGCCATTCGACCGGCGGCATGCTGGCCACGCGCTATGCGCTGATGTATCCCGGCCTCACCGACCAGCTGGTGATGATCAATCCGATCGGCCTGGAAGACTGGAAGAACCTGGGCGTGCCGTCGCTGGGCGTCGACAAATGGTATGAGCGCGAGCTCAAGACCTCGGCCGAGCGCCTGCGCGAGTATTCGCGCACCACCTATTACAACGGCCAGTGGAAGCCCGAGTACGAGGTATGGGTGCAGATGCTGGCCGGTATGTACCGCGGCAAGGGCAAGGAACTCGTGGCCTGGAATTCGGCGCTGATCTACGACATGATCTACACGCAGCCGGTGATTTACGAGTTCCCGCTGATCAAAACGCCGACCTTCCTGTTGATGGGACTGAAGGACACGACGGCGATCGGCAAGGACGCGGCGCCGGCCGCGATCCGGCCGAAGCTCGGCAACTACACGGTGCTGGCCGAGCAGACGAAACAGGCGATTCCGGGTTCGAAACTGGTGACCTTCCCCGACATGGGGCATGCGCCGCAGATGCAGGATCCGGTGCAGTTCCACAAGGCGCTGATCGAGGGGCTGGTGCGCTGATCATCGTGTGATCCGATGGCGCCGGCCCCGCCGCCGGCGTCATCCTCTTGCATTTCGTTCAATGGTATCCTTGCACGATGACCGTTGATCCAGACACCAAACTGAAACCCACGCGGGCGGCCTTTGCCGACGGTCCGCGCCTGCTGGCCGATATCGGCGCCACCCACGCGCGCTTCGGCCTCGAGACCGCGCCCGGGGTCATGTCCCAGGTCACCGTGCTGCGCTGCGACGACTACGACGGCATCGTGCCGCTGCTGCACGCCTACCTGGCCGAGCATCCGAACGGGCGCATCAACCACGCTGCCTTCGCGCTGGCCAATCCGATCAGCGGCGATTTCATCCGCATGACCAACCGCGACTGGCAGTTCTCGACCGACGAAGTGCGCCGCGCGCTGGGCCTGTCGACGCTCCTGATCGTAAACGACTTCACCGCGCTGGCGATGGCGCTGCCCGGTTTCCAGCCGAAAGACCTGCTGCAGGTCGGCGGCGGACAAGTCCAGACCCATGCGGTATCGGGCGTGCTCGGTCCCGGCACGGGTCTCGGGGTATCGGGCGTGATCCCGACAATCGACGGTTTCGTGACCCTGGGCAGCGAGGGCGGCCACGTCAACTTCGCGCCGAGCGACGAGCGCGAATTCGCGATCCTGCAATACGCCTGGCGCGAATGGAAGCACGTCTCGAACGAGCGCCTGATTTCCGGTCCCGGCATCGAACTGATCTACCGCGCGCTGGCGCAGCGTAACGGCGTGGACGCGCCGCCGCGCAGCACCGCCGAGATCATGGCCGCCGCGCTCGACGCGGGCGATGCGCTGTGCCTCGAGGTGCTGGAAACCTTCGCCGGCATGCTGGGCAGCGCCGCCGCCAACCTGGCGGTGACCCTGGGCGCCTTCGGAGGCATCTTCATCGGCGGCGGCATCGTGCCGCGCATGGGCGAGTGGTTTGCACAATCGCCGTTCCGCGCCCGCTTCGAGGCCAAGGGGCGCTTCACCGACTACATCGCCCAGATCCCGACCTTCGTCATCATGACGCCGAACCCGGCCCTGTATGGCGTCTCGGCCATCCTGCTCGAACACCTGCGCGGCCGCAGCGGCGCCAACACGCTGATGGACCGGGTGCAGCAGCTGCGCCACGAGCTCTCGCCGGCCGAGCAGCGCGTGGCCAGCCTGGTGGTCGACCATCCGCGCAAGGTGCTGTCCGAGCCGATCGCCGAGATCGCGCGCCTGGCCGACGTGAGCCAGCCGACCGTGATCCGCTTCTGCCGCTCGCTGGGCTTCCAGGGCCTGGCCGAATTCAAGCTGAAGTTCGCCGGCAGCCTGACCGGCACCATCCCCGTGCGCCACAGCCAGGTGCGCGTTACCGACAGCACCCACGACTTGTCGGCCAAGGTGATCGACAACACGGTGTCGGCGATCCTGAAGTTCCGCGACGCGCTCGACGTGCATGCGATCGACCGCGCGATCGAGCTGCTGCGGCGCGCGCGCCGGGTTGAGTTCTACGCGATGGGCAATTCGCGCGCGGTGGCGCTGGACGGCCAGCACAAGTTCTTCCGCTTCAGGATTCCGGCCGCGCTGTACGGCGACTCGCACCTGCTCAACCTGGCCGCGGGCCTGTTGGGACCGGGCGACGTGGTGATCGCGATCTCCACCGGCGGCCAGCTGCCCGACCTGCTGGAAGCGGTCGACACCGCCCGCGCGCAGGGCGCCGACGTCATCGCCATTACCAGCAGCAGGTCGGCGCTGGCGAAGAAGGCCAGCGTATGCCTGGCGGTCGACCACAGCGAGGACAGCACGACCTTCCTGTCGATGATCTCGCGCATCCTGCAGCTGCTGCTGATCGACATCATGTCGGTCGGGATCTCGCTCGGCCCGAAAGGGGAGGGCAGCCAGGACGACATTGAACAGCGCCGGCTCTTGATTTCGCATCTGGATATCTGACATGTCACGGCGGTGTCATGCCGCCCTGTGACAATGCGGGCAAGTCCGGCAACTGGAGGCATCCCATGCGGCACCCGTTATCCTCGCGCATCCTCGGCTGCGCATTCGTCGCGCTGCTGGCGGCGGGCTGCGCCAGCACTCCCCACGACCTGAAGAACCCTGGCCCGTCCTGGCCCGCCTCGCCGAGCGTCATCGCCCACCGCGGCGCCTCGGCCCTGCGTCCCGAGCACACGCTGGCCGCTTATCGCAAGGCGATCGAGGACGGCGCCGACAGCGTCGAACCCGACCTGGTCGCTACCCGCGACGGCGTGCTGGTGGCGCGCCACGAAAACGAGATCTCGGGCACCACCAACGTCGCCGGGCTGGCGCAATTCGCCGGCCGCAAGGCCAGCAAGACCATCGATGGCGTGGTGGTCACCGGCTGGTTCACCGAAGACTTCACCCTGGCCGAACTCAGGCAGCTGCGCGCGCGCGAGCGGATTCCGGCCAACCGCCCGGCCAACACGGCCTACGATGACAAGTTCGCCATCCCGACCCTGCAAGAGATCATCGATCTGGTCGAGCGCGAAAGCCGGGCGCGCAACAAGACCATCGGCCTGGTGCCGGAACTCAAGCACCCGAGCTACTTCAAGTCGATCGGCTTGCCGCTCGAACGGCGCCTGGTGGACGTGCTGGCGGCGAACGGCTACCGCGGCCGCGACGCGGCCGTGTTCATCCAGTCCTTCGAAGTGGGCAACCTGAAGGAGCTGCGCACCATAGCCGGCTACCGCCTGGTGCAGCTGGTCGGCGCGCCGCCCGGGGCGCCCTACGACGCGCTCGCCGCCGGCAGCGGCCTGACCTATGCCGGCATGACCACGCCGCACGGCCTGCGCGAGATCGCGCGCTACGCCGACGTGGTGGCGCCGTACAAGACCATCGTCATCCCGCGCGACGCGGCCGGCGAGCTGGGCGCCCCGACGCGCTTCGTGCAGGATGCGCGCGCCGCCGGGCTGGCGGTCCATGCCTGGACCATGCGGCCCGAGAATCCCTTCCTGCCGGCCGGACTGCGCGCCGCGCCCGTCGCCTCGCCCAGCCAGCGCGGCGACGCGGCGGGCGAGATCCGCGCCTATCTCGAGGCGGGCGTGGACGCCGTGTTTACGGACGATCCGGCGACCGGACGCACTGCGATTAATTCCATGCGGAAACATTAATCGGCGCCGGGTGTAAAACCGTCTACGCCACACAACGCTCGCAGCGGAAACAGTAGTTTCCACTAGGAACCCAATGTAAGATTCGGCCACGGGCGCGCTGATACCTGAAGTCCCGACATCGTCACGGCCTCGACCCGCCGCCCCTGAACCGGTATTTGGAAGAGCACCATCATCGTCACCTACGCCCACAACGAACAGGCCCGCCTTGCCGCGTTGGCCGAGCTTGAGATCCTCGACACGCCCGCCGAGACGCGCTTCGACCGCTACACCCGGTTGGCCGCGATGACCTTCGGCGTGCCGATCGCGCTCGTGTCGCTGGTGGACGCCGAGCGTCAATGGTTCAAGTCGCGCACCGGGCTGGAGCCGCAGGAGACGCCGCGCTCGATCTCGTTCTGCACGCACACCGTGCAGGCGCGCGAGATGCTGGTGGTGGAGGATGCGCAATGCGATCCGCGCTTTGCCGACAATGTCCTGGTGACGGGCGAACCGCGGATCCGTTTCTATGCCGGCCAGCCGGTCTACAGCGACGGCCAGGCGGTCGGCACGCTGTGCATCATCGATCGATCGCCGCGCAGTTTCAGCGTCCAGGAGCGCCAGGTGCTGCAGGACCTGGCCGGATTGGTCGAGGTCGAACTCAATCACATGAAGGCGGTGGCGGCGCGGATGCTCGCCGAGCAGGCGCTCAAGTCGCTCAACACCGAACTCGAAGGCCGTATCGCCGTCCGCACCGCCGAGCTGGAACAGCGGATGGCCGAGAGCCTTCGCATCCGCCAGCAACTGGAAGAAAAGCAGGAGCTGCTGGACGCGGTGCTGGAATCGATCGACGTCGGGGTGGTCGCCTGCGACGCCGACGGCCACCTGACCTTGTTCAACCGCACCGCGCGCGACTTCCATGGCCTGGACCTGAAGTCGGTCGCGCCGGCCGAATGGTCGCAATACTACTCGCTGCACCACGCCGACGGCCGCACGCCGATGGCGATGGACGAGGTGCCGCTGGTGCGCGCGCTCAAGGGCGAGGTGGTGCGCGACGGCGCGATGGTGATCGCGCCGCGTGGACGCACTCCCTGCACGCTGATGGCCTCGGGCCGCCCGCTGCGCAATGCCCAGGGCAAGACCCTGGGCGCGGTGGTGGCGATGAAGGACATCACCGAACTGAAGGCGTCGAAGGACCGGCTGGCCGAGAGCGAGGAGCGGCTGCGCACGATCACCGACAACCTGCCGGTGCTGATCGCGCATCTCGACCAGGACCACCGCTACGTGTTCGCCAACGCGGTGCACCAGTCCTGGCTGGGCCGGGCGCCCGAGCAGGTGGTCGGCCAGACCATGGTCGAGGCCTTCGGCGAAGCATACTGGTCGCAGCAGCAGGAAGCGCTCAAGGATGCCTGGGAAGGCAAGGCCTCGCAGTGCGAGCACGACATCGTACGCAAGAAGCACATCCGCATCGTGCACTCGACTTTCTTGCCGCACCTGCGCGACGGCCAGGTGGTGGGCGTCTATATTCTCACCACCGACGCCACCGCGGCGCGCATGCACGAGCGTAACCTGCATGCGCTGGCCCACACCGATGCGCTCACCGGGATCCCGAACCGGCGCCAGTTCGAGCTGGCGCTGCAGGCGGCGGTGCAGCGTGCGCCGCAGCGCGAGCGCGCCTTCGCCTTGCTGTACCTGGACATCGACCACTTCAAGCAGATCAACGACAGCCACGGCCACGCAGTGGGCGACATGGTGCTGGTGGAGTTCGCGCGCCGCGTGCGCAATGTGGTGCGCAGCTCCGACCTGGTGGCGCGCCTGGCGGGCGACGAATTCACGGTGCTGCTGGACGAAGTCGGCTCGCCGCGCGACGTCGAGCTGGTAGCCAAGAAGATCATGCAGGCGATGGAAGCGCCATTCGTGGTCGGCAGCCATGCAATTGCTGTCAGCGCCACCATCGGCGTCGGCCTGGCCGACGCGCCGGATGTGACGGCACAGGGCATCAGCGAGCTGGCCGACGGCGCGCTGTACGAAGCCAAGCGTATGGGCCGCAATACCTTTGCGATCGCCCGGCTGGCCGAGACGCTGGCGCTGGAGGCCGCGGCCTGACAGATGGCCGCATCGACGTAGCGTGGGCGGGTTTCCCGCCCACAAAACCGGGGTCACAAAACCGGGGTCCAAAACCGGGGTCAGGTTGAGATGGTCCGGGTTTCATGAACATCCAAATAAGGGACAATATGTCCCTAAAGGATAAACATGAAAAAGAAACAGCTACCATCGAAGCGGGAGATCATTCCCGCCA
>NZ_STGG01000018.1 GCF_005222695.1 Massilia sp. HP4
GGGTCGTTCGAGACCAGGACGTTGATAGGCTGGGTGTGGAAGTGCAGTAATGCATTAAGCTAACCAGTACTAATTGCCCGTAAGGCTTGTCCCTATAACCTTGGTAGTCCGAGGTTGATGAGTACAACTGCTTGAATACAAGCTACCACCCAAACAATACTTCTTCCAGATTCAGAGCTTCGCCCGACGTAGGGTTGGCAGCTTCGCTGCCGACGCGTCCAACGAATGCTCGTACAAGTCATGCCTGATGACCATAGCAAGTCGGTCCCACCCCTTCCCATCCCGAACAGGACCGTGAAACGACTTTGCGCCGATGATAGTGCTGCAACCAGTGTGAAAGTAGGTTATCGTCAGGCTAGTTATATAGAAAAACCCCCACCAGCCTACACGCGCTCAAGATCGCGTGTAGTGCAGGTGGGGGTTTTTTGCTTTGGGCGCCTGGGTGCCGATCTCGCCTAAATCGCCTGAACCCATGCTTATGGGGGGATGTAGACCACGCTTAGGAGAGAACTTAAACCGCCCCGTCATTGGCTATAGTGTGCTTTCGTCCACGCACATGATTGGAACCGATGACCCATATTCTCTCGACACTGCATGCTCGCACGGCAGCGCCCGTCCTACTTGCGGCCGCGATGTTCGCCAACCCTTCTGTCGCGCAATCGCTACCAGCCAGTTGCGACATGGGTGAACTGGCCACGGTGCCGCTGACCTTCACCGCTGACCTGCGCCCCATCATGGAAGCCAATCTCAACGGCGCCCCCATTCCTGCCGTGGTGAATATCGGTTCCGCACAAAACATCGTCCTCAACAAGAAGACCTTGGATCGCTTGGGTATCAAGGTACGTCATGTCACCAGCACCCGGTTCGAGGACCACAAGAATGGCACCATCAACTACGTGCCAGACGGTAATTTCTTACCAAGTGGTGTGTTCGTCGTCACAGAGGGGGTGAACGCCTTTGTCGACCATGCGGATTTCGGCCGGACCAAGCTGAGGGACAGCTGGTACCTGGTCGAGGATTTCATGGATGACGCTTTTGGCGCGCGCGTCGGCGCCGGCAATCTCTTGCAAACGGATCTCGAGGTCGCGCTGGACGAAGGCTATCTCAAGCATTTCAATCCCGAAGGATGTTCCAGCCAGCATCTCGCCTACTGGGATCCGAAGGCTGTCGCAGTGCCCATCAGGGTCGACCTGTGGAAACGCGATCCGCGCCCCGTATTCAGCGTGAACATCAACGGCAAGGAGGTCTGGGCACTGCTGTCGACAGCAACGCCATACTCCTATCTTCCTGCAAGCGCCGCAGGGCCACTGGGACTGAAGCCAGGCGCGACCGGCGCGACCCAGGAAGCTCCGCTTCCCGGCGATGGTTCGGACAAGCCGGTGTGGAGTGTGCCGGTCGGACAAATGTCGATCGGCGGGCTGGAGGTCAAGGATTTCAAGATACGCCTGATGGAGCTACCGCACTCGGGCGGCCTGCTGGTACTGGGCACTGACTTCCTGCATCGCCACCGTACCTATATCGCCATGAGCCAGCGGCAGGTCTATTTCTCTGCAGTTAAGAACCCAATCCTGAAACACGGATCGGTGGACGTCGTTCCGCACCCGGCGAAATAAGCCGGCGAAGTACGCCTGCGGCTATTGCGCCGTCACCGTCACCGGCTCGGCCACTGGCGCAACGCTCTGCCCGCGGCTGATGCTGTCCCCATCGTTGCGCCGCAGACGCCAGAACACGGCCGACGAGAACAGGGTCAGCACCGCCAGCACCGTAAAGCCGTGGTGCAGGGCCTGCGTCACCTGGCCCCCGTTGGTCTGCGACACGCCACCCAGGAACCAGGCCGTGACGATCGAGCCCGCCGCCAGGCCAAAGCTCATCGACAATTGCTGGAACGAGCTGGAAATGGTGCTGGCCATGCTGGTATCCGCCGGCTCGACGTCGGCGTAGGCCAGCGTATTCATGCTCGAGAACTGCAGCGAGTTGAAGAAGCCCTGCATCAGGCTGATGCCGACGATCACCGCCAGCGGCGTGCCGGCATCCACCAAGGTGAACATGGCGATGGTCATACCGATCATGATCGTATTGAGCAACAGTACCTGGCGATAGCCGAAGCGCGCCAGCAACCTGGGGGCGAACAATTTCATGCCCATCGCCGCCAGCGCCGCAGGCATCATCAGCAAGCCCGATTGCCACGCCGGCAATCCGAGGCCCAACTGGTAGAGCAGCGGCAGCAGGAAGGGCAGGCCGCCCACGCCGAGGCGGGTGACGAAGCCGCCCAGCACCGCGATGCGGAAGGTGCGTACCTTGAGCAGGGTCAGGCGCAGCAACGGGAACTTGACGCGGCAGGCATGCCAGGCATAGGCGCCCAGCAGTCCGAGCGCCAGCAGGAACAACAGGCCAGCCGTCATGCCGTCGAGCGTATGCTCGCCAAACACTTCCAGCACCCAGGACAGCAGCGCGGTGCCGCTGCTGAACAGGATCAGGCCGAGCACGTCCAGGGGGCGCCGTTCTTCCGAACGGTAGTCCGGCATATGGCGCCAGACAAAATACAGCGCCGCCAATCCGACCGGGATATTGACGAAGAAGATCACGCGCCATGACGTCCAGTGCACGATCAGGCCCCCGACCGTCGGTCCCAGCAGCGGTCCGATCAGGGCCGGGATGATGACGAAGTTCATCGCCCCCAGCAGCTCGTTCTTGGGAAAGGTGCGCACGATCGACAGGCGGCCGATCGGGATCATCATGGCCCCGCCCAGTCCCTGCAGCAGGCGCGCGCCGGTCATCATGTGGGCGCTCACTGACAGCCCGCACAGCACCGATGCGAAGGTAAAGATGGCGATGGCCGTGAAGAACACGCGCCGGGTGCCGAAGCGGTCGGCCATCCAGCCGCTCAGGGGAATGCCGACCGCCAGGCCGAGGATATAGCTGGTAACGACCGATTTCAGGCTCAGCGGGGTGACGCCGAGGCTGGCGGCAATGCTGGGAATGGCGGTATTGACGATGGTCGCGTCGAGCTGCTCCATGAACAGGGCAGTGGCGACGAGCCAGGGAAGGTAGCGCTTGAGGGTGGGCGAAGGGGTCAATCGGGCCTCGTGGATACAACAGGCGGCAAGCGCCGCTCAAGGCCCGATTGTGTCACGGATTGACATTAACCTGCGCCATGGACCGGCAAAGGCAGGCCCAGGCGCCGGTCATGACGCAGAGACATCAGAAGCGGTAAGCCGCCTTGGCGATGAACCAGTTAGCGCCGGCATTCGGGCTCTTGATGCTGGCGTTCGAATAATGCTGGTACTTCAGGCCGAAGTCCCACTTCTGGGTGGTGTAGCCGATGCCGATATGGTCGCCGAACTGGAAGGCGGTCGACAGTTCCTTGTCTTCGTTCTTGTACAGGGTCGAGAACAGGTTGACGCCGATACCGATCTCGCCGTACAGGCCGAGCTTGTTGTCATTCTGATAGCGGAACACCGGGGTAAAGCCGATCGCCATCAGGTTCTTGTTCTGGCCACGCACGTTCTCATAGGAATTCAGGCGCCACAGGGCCAGGTTGCCCTCCCAATAGCCCGACAGGTGACGGCCATTGCCGGCGAACCAGCGCTTGTCCCAGTCGGACTGGACCGCAATGCGGTACATGCGCTGTTGCGGGTTGGTACCGAATTCGAAAGAGGCGGAATCGATATAGCCATTGCCCACGGTCGACTGGGCCGAGGCGAGGGGAGCAAACAGCGCGGCGCACACGGCAGCCAGCGCAGCAATTTTTTTCTTAGTAATGGTCATGGGTATCCTAGGGAAGGAAAGTGCGTATCTTGTGCAATCCGTATTGTACTAGCGAGAACAATAGCGTGCTGGCGTTCACGTAACCATGTAGCGAAGGTATCATAGACGCCCGCCGTAACCGACACACATCAATAATAATGGCCGAACCAACCGTCACTCCCCTGTACCCGCTCGCCGCGCCCATGCAGCGCCAGCCCGAGCCCGCGGTGCTGCCGCACGATCCAGTCGGCGAGCACATCGCCGCCCACCTGGGGGCGCCCGCCCTGTATTTCCACGAGACCCAGGCGGACGGCATCCAGGTCGACATCCACGTGATCGGACCGAGCGAATCCTACCCCTATGTGCGCCTGGTGACGTCGGGCATGAGCAAGCAGGCGATGAACGTGCCGGAAGGCGCGCCAGCCTATGCCGAGCTCATGATGGCCCTGCCGGCCACCTGGCAGCTGGACGAGAAGTCGATGCAGGAAGAGCGCTGGTACTGGCCGGTCGCGCTGCTGCGCCACCTGGCGCACTACCCGCACAAGGAGCGCAGCTGGATCGGCCTCGGCCACTCGCTGCCCAACGGCTACCCGGCCACGCCGTACACGGCGGGCGTGCGCTTCTGCGGCGCCATCGTGCTGCCGCCGGCGTCGAGCCCGGAACCGTTTCACTCGGTGACGGTCGATGGCAAGGACGTCTATTTCCACTGCGTGGTGCCGCTCTTCAAGGAAGAGATGGACCTGGCCCGCCGCCGCGGCTTCGCGAAGCTGCTGGACAAGTTCAACGAGTACAACGTCACCGACGTGGTCGACCCGGCGCGCAAGAACACGGCCCGCAAGAAATTCCTGGGCCTGTTCTAAATTAACAACATGCCGGGCAGGCAGCTCCCGGCAATCCATCGTTCAGCCGACAGGCAGGCTCATCTCTGCCAGCCGCACCCAGTAGCTGGCGCCGATCGGCAGCAGGTTGTCGTTGAAGTCATAGCTGGCATTGTGCAATTGGCATGGACCGAGCCCGTGGCCGCCAGCGCGATGCTGGCCCTCGCCATTGCCAATAAAGACATAGCAGCCCGGCTTGGCCTGCAGCATGAAGGCGAAATCCTCGGCGCCCATGGTCGGTTCGACATCGGCATCGACCTGCGCCGCTCCCACTACCGCCCGCATCGCCTCGATCGCGAACGCGGTCTGTTCCGGATGGTTCACCAGCGGCGGGTAATTGCGCTTGAAGCCGAAATCGATGCTGGCGCCAAAGCCGGCCGCGATGCCGTTGGCCATGTCTTGCATGCGGCGCTCGACCAGGTCGAGCACTTCGGTGGTGAAGGTGCGCACGGTGCCGACCAATTCGGCATGATCGGGAATGATGTTGGTGGCGCTGCCTGCATGGATTTGCGTGATCGACAGCACCGCGGTGTGCAGCGGATTTTTCTCGCGCGAGATAATGGTTTGCCAGGCTTGCGCGATCTGCACCGCCACCATCACCGGATCGATGCCGCGGTGCGGTTGCGCCGCGTGGGCGCCCTTGCCGCGCACCGTCACGCGGAACTCGTTGCTGGACGCCATCATCGGGCCGGATACCACGCCAAAATGGCCTTCCGGGATGCCTGGCCAATTGTGCATGCCATACACGGCGTCCATCGGGAAGCGTTCGAACAGGCCGTCGTCGATCATCCGCTTGGCGCCGCCGCCGCCTTCCTCGGCCGGCTGGAAGATCAGGTAGATGGTGCCGTCGAAATTGCGGTGCTGCGCCAGGTAGTGGGCGGCGCCGAGCAGCATCGCCGTGTGGCCGTCATGGCCGCAGGCGTGCATCTTGCCGGCATGGGTCGAGGCGTGCGCGAAGCCGTTCAATTCTTGCATCGGCAGGGCGTCCATGTCGGCGCGCAGGCCGATTGCGCGCGGCGACGTGCCGTTCTTGACGATGCCGACGACGCCGGTCACGCCCAGGCCGCGCACCACGGGGATGCCCCAAGCAGTCAAGCGCTCGGCGACGATCTCCGAGGTGCGGTGTTCTTCGTAGCACAGCTCGGGGTGGGCATGCAGGTCACGCCGGATCGCTTCGATCTCGGCCTGGAAAGACAGGATAGGTTCCACTAGTTTCATCGTGTTCTCCGCACTGTTCTAAGTAATCTTGCCACGCTTGTCAGAGCCTTTGCATGGCATGCGTTTAACTATTGTAGCCTGCCTCAAACAGTCTTCAAAGTCGAGGGTACGAAGGCCGCCGGAATCGTATAAAGTATTGGATTCACGCAGTTTTTTCAGCAAAGCTTCATAAGAATATGACCTCTACCCTCGTCCGTGCGACCTGCCCACACGATTGTCCCGACACCTGCGCCATCCTCGTCAAAGTCGAAGACGGCGTGGCGAAAGAAGTGAAGGGCGATCCGGAGCATCCGACCACGGCCGGGGTGTTGTGCACCAAGGTGTCGCGCTATGTCGAGCGCACCTACCACCCGGATCGCGTGCTGTATCCGATGCGCCGCGTGGGCCGCAAGGGCGAGGGGAAATTCGAACGCATCAGCTGGGACGAGGCCTTGACCACCATCGCAGCGCGCCTGAAAGACATCGCCGGGCGTGACCCAGAGGCCATCCTGCCCTATAGCTACTGCGGCACCATGGGCCTGGTGCAAGGCGAATCGATGTCGCTGCGTTTCTTCAACAAGCTGGGCGCCTCGCTGCTCGATCGCACCATCTGCGCCACCGCCGGCGCCACCGGTTATCGCTATACCATCGGCAGTTCGATCGGCACCGACCTCGAACAGTTCCAGGACGCTAAACTGATCCTGATCTGGGGCGGCAATCCGATCGCGTCCAACCTGCATTTCTGGATGCGCGCGCAAGAAGCCAAGCGCCGTGGCGCCACCCTGATCGCGATCGATCCGTATCGCTCATTGACGGCCGAGAAGTGCCACCAGCACATCGCCCCGCTGCCAGGCACCGATGCCGCGCTGGCGCTGGGCATGATGCATGTGTTGATCAAAGAAGATTTGCTCGACCATGACTATATCGAGCAATACACGCTCGGCTTCGAACCCCTGAAAGCGCGCGCGCTCGAATGGACGCCGGAACGCACCGCCGAGACCTGCGGCATCACGGTCGACGAAGTGGTGAACCTGGCGCGCCTGTACGGAAAAACCGTCAAACAGGGCGACGCGGCCGCGATCCGCATCAACTACGGCATCCAGCGCGTGCGCGGTGGCGGCATGGCGGTGCGTAACATCACCTGCCTGCCGGCGCTGGTGGGCGCCTGGCGCCAGCCGGCCGGCGGCATCCAGCTGTCGACCTCGGCCTCGTTCCCGACCAACCGCCCGGCGCTGCAGCGCCCCGACCTGCTGGCCGGGCGCACGCCGCGCACGATCAATATGACCACCATCGGCGACGACCTGCTCAGGGAGGCTTCGCCCGGGTTCGGCCCGAAGGTCGAGGCCGTCATCGTCTATAACGCCAATCCGCTGGCGATCGCGCCCGATTCGCGCAAGGTGCAGCAGGGCTTCGAGCGTGAAGACCTGTTCACCGTGGTGCTGGAACATTTTCATACCGATAGCGCCGACTATGCCGACATCCTGCTGCCGGCCACCACCCAGCTCGAACACGTCGATGCGCACCTGGCCTATGGCCACCTGTACATGATGGCGAATAACGCGGCCATCGCGCCGGTCGGCGAATCGAAGCCGAACACCGAATTCTTCCGCCTGCTGGCGGCGCGCATGGGCTATGACGATCCCTGCTTTACGGAGAGCGACGACGAGATCGCGGCCCAGGCCTTCAACAAGAACGATGCGCGTGCGATCCACTTCGACTGGGATTCGCTCAAGCGCAGCGGCTGGGAAAAACTGGACATGCCGGCCGCGCCGTTCGCCGAGGGCGGTTTCACGACCCCGTCCGGAAAGTGCGAATTCTTTTCCGAGAGCATGCTGGCCGACGGACTCGATCCGGTGCCGACCTATATCGCGCCGTATGAATCGGTCGCGTCTAATCCCGAGCTTGCCGAAAGATACCCACTCGCGATGATTTCTCCGCCAGCGCGGAACTTCCTCAACTCAACGTTTGTCAATGTAAAGAGCCTGCGCGCAACTGAGGGCGAACCGCACCTCGACATCCACCCGATTGATGCTGCCGCACGCGGCATTGCCCACGGCGAGATGGCGCGCATTTTTAACGACCGCGGTTCGTTCCTCGCCCGCGCACGCGTGACCGACAAGGCGCGTGCTGGATTGGTGGTGGGCTTGTCCGTCTGGTGGAAGAAACTCGCCAGCGACGGCAAGAACGCCAATGAAGTCACCAGCCAGCGTTTGACCGACATGGGCCGGGCGCCCACTTTCTACGACACCCTTGTGCAGGTCGAAAGAGCTGCACCCTTGACGCGAGATGAAACCCTCTAGATTTTCCCAGGCCTTCAAGCCAGTCATGGCCGCCGCAGCCGCGGCCCTCATGTTGTCAAGCTGCTCATCCCTCTCTTACTACACCCAGGCCGCGCAAGGCCAGCTGCAATTGCTGAGCAATGCGCGCTCGATCGACGACTGGATCGCCGACGGCAATACCAACGTCAAATTGCGCCACCGCCTCGAGTCGGCGCGCCAGATCCGCCGCTTCGCCATCCACGACATGAAGCTGCCCGACAACGGCAGCTATACCAACTACACCAATCTCGGCCGGCCCTACGTGTTGTGGAACGTGGTCGCTACGCCCGAGCTGTCGCTCAAGCCCATCCAGTGGTGCTTCCCGGTGGCCGGCTGCGTCAGCTACCGCGGCTACTACAGCCAGGCCGAAGCCCAGGCCTATGCCAAGAAGTTGCGCGCCCAGGGCAATGACGTCGAGGTCGGCGGCGTGAGCGCCTATTCGACCCTGGGCTGGTTCAGCGATCCCTTGATGTCGACCTTCATCAACTACCCGGATGCCGAACTGGCGCGCCTGATCTTCCACGAGCTGGCGCACCAGGTCGTGTACGTGGCGGGCGACTCGCAGTTCAACGAGTCGTTTGCCAGCGCGGTGGAGCAGGCCGGCGTGGAAGCCTGGCTCGAGCGCTTCGGCAATCCCCAGATGAGCGAAGCCTACGAGCGCTACAAGAGCCGCAAGAGCGACTTCCTGGCCCTGCTGCTGCGCTATCGCGGCGAGCTCGAGCGTACTTACAAGAGCATGGAGCCGGACCGCGTCAAGCGCGCGGCCAAGGCGCGCCTGTTCCTGGCGCTGCAGGACGACTACCAGGTGCTCAAGGCCAACTGGGGCGGCTACGCGGGCTATGACCGCTTCTTCGCCGAACCGCTGTCGAACGCCCACCTGGCATCGGTGGCGACCTATAACGATTTCGTGCCGGCATTTCGCGCTTTGCTGCAACGCGAGAAGTCGTGGCAGGGCTTCTACAAGGCCGTCAACCGGCTGGCCAGGCTCGACAAGGAGGATCGTCATCGCGCGCTCAAGCGCTTCGATGTAATGACGCCACCCGGCACCTTGGTGGTGCAGCGCACCATCGCGGCCTCGCCGTAGAGGACAGGTTCCAATCATGGTAAAACCGCTTGCGCACAGGGGCGCTGCCCGATAGCATCACATCAGCGATGGCAAACACATAAGCCACGTGCGCAGGCGCGCCCGGCAAGCACCTCCGGCCGCCGACCAGAACGATAAAAATCGCAGTAGCGATATCGAGACAGAGGTGACCGATGGACAAAACTTGGCTGCAGTCGTATCCCCCGGGCGTGCCTGCGGAGATTGATCCGGATCAATACCGCTCCTTGGTGCATATGCTCGACGAGTCCTTCAGCAAATACGCGGACCGCAAGGCCTATGTGTGCATGGACAAGTTCCTCACCTATGGCGAACTCGATGCGCATTCGAAGAAGCTGGCCGCCTGGCTGCAAAGCCGCGGCCTGGCCCCGGGCGCGCGGGTGGCGATCATGATGCCGAACGTGCTGCAGTATCCGGTCGCGCTGGCCGCCGTGCTGCGCGCCGGCTACACCGTCGTCAACGTCAATCCGCTGTACACCGCGCGCGAACTCGAACACCAGCTCAGCGACTCGGGCAGCGAAGCGATCATCGTGCTGGAAAACTTTGCCCACACCGTGCAGAAGGTGATGGGCAAGACCCCGGTGCGCCACGTGGTGGTGGCGAGCATGGGCGAGCTGCTGGGCGGCGTGAAGGGCATGCTGGTCAACTTCGTGGTGCGTAACGTCAAGAAGATGGTGCCCGAGTTCTCGTTGCCGAATATGGTCACCTTCAAGGAAGCGCTGGCCCAGGGCGAGCGCATGCCGTTCAAGCCGGCCGAACTCAAGGTCGACGACGTCGCCTTCCTGCAGTACACGGGCGGCACCACCGGCGTGTCGAAAGGCGCCACGCTCACCCACCGCAACGTGATCGCCAACGTGCTGCAGACCGAGGCCTGGGCCCAGCCGTGCATGCAGGAGACCGCCGGCGAGCAGGTCACGATCGTGTGCGCGCTGCCGCTGTACCACATCTTCGCGCTGACCGCGTGCGCGATGTGGGGCATGCGCATGGGCGCCCTGAACGTCCTGATCGTCAATCCGCGCGACATCCCGGCCTTCGTGAAGGAACTGGCAAAATACCGCGTCAATATGCTGCCGGCGGTGAATACGCTGTACAACGCGCTCGCCAATAATCCCGACTTCGCCCACCTCGATTTCTCGGCGCTGCGCATGTGCAATGGCGGCGGCATGGCGGTGCAAAAGCCCGTGGCCGACAAGTGGCGCGAGCTGACCGGCGTGGCCATCGTCGAAGGCTACGGCTTGTCCGAGACCTCGCCGGTGGCGACCTGCAACCGCGCCGACAGCAAGGAATTCACCGGCACCATCGGCTTGCCGGTGCCGTCGACCGATATCGCGATCATCGACGACGAGGGCCGCACCATGGCCCCCGGCGAGATCGGCGAGATCGCGATCCGCGGCCCGCAAGTCATGGCCGGCTACTGGAACCGTCCGGACGAAACCGCCAAGGTGATGACCGCCGACGGCTTCTTCCGCTCGGGCGACGTCGGTTTCATGGACGCCGCCGGCTACGTCAAGATCGTCGACCGCAAGAAGGACATGATCCTGGTCTCGGGCTTCAACGTCTATCCGAACGAGCTCGAAGGCGTGATCGCCGGCCATCCGGGCGTGCTCGAATGCGCCGTGGTCGGCGTGCCGGACGAGCATTCGGGCGAGGCGGTCAAGGTATTCGTGGTAAAGAAAGACCCAGGCCTCACGGCCGAACAGCTGATGGGCTACTGCAAGGAGCAGTTCACCGGCTACAAGAGACCGAAGTACATCGAGTTCCGCGACGAGCTGCCGAAGACCAACGTCGGCAAGATCCTGAGGCGCGCGCTGAGGGACGAAACGAAGCAAGCGGAAACGGTAGCGTAGGCATCACGGCACAACAAGGCTGCAACGCGCAGCCAGCCAAAGCCGCCTGCGGGGCGGCTTTGGCGTTTTATTGGAACCAACAAGGAAGGCAACACAGATGGACAAATTTTGGCTCTCGTCGTACGAGAACGGTGTGGCGGCCGATATCGACCCGACCCAGTACCGCTCGCTGACGCATCTGCTCGAAGAGGCGTTTCGCAAGTACGCCGACCGCAAGGCCTATGCCTGCATGGGCAAGTCCATCACGTTCTCGGAACTCGACGCCATGTCGCAGCGGATGGCGGCCTGGTTCCAGGCGCGCGGCCTGAAGCCCGGCGCGCGCGTGGCCATCATGCTGCCGAACGTGCTGCAGTATCCGGTGGCGCTGGCCGCCGTGCTGCGCGCCGGCTACGTGGTCGTCAACGTCAATCCGCTGTACACCCCGCGCGAGCTGCAGCACCAGCTGGCCGACTCGGGCGCCGAGGCGATCGTGGTGCTCGAGAATTTTGCGCACACGCTCGAGCAGGTCATCGGCCAAACGAAGGTAAGACACACTGTGCTGGCGACCATGGGCGACCTCTTGGGCGGCCTCAAAGGCACGCTGGTCAACCTGGTGGTGCGCAAGGTCAAGAAGATGGTGCCGGCCTATTCGCTGCCGGGCGCGATCGCCTTCAACAAGGTGCTGAGCGAAGGCGCGCGCGAGACCCTCAAGCCGGTCACGATCGGCCATGACGACATCGCTTTCTTGCAGTACACCGGCGGCACCACCGGCGTCTCGAAGGGCGCGGTGCTGCTGCACCGCCACGTGATCGCCAACGTGCTGCAGAACGAAGCCTGGTTCGGGCCGACCTTGTCGCGCATGAAGGCCGGCGAGCAGCCGCAGTTCGCCTGCGCGCTGCCGCTGTACCACATCTATGCGCTCACGGTCTGCGCGCTGCTGGGCCTGCGCATCGGCGGCATGAACCTGTTGATCCCGAACCCGCGCGACATCAAGGGTTTTATTAAAGAGCTGGGTGGCTACCGCATCAACATCTTCCCGGCGGTGAACACGCTGTACAACGGCCTGCTCAACAACGACGATTTCGCCAAGCTCGATTTCTCGGGCCTGATGGTGTGCCCGGGCGGAGGCATGGCGGTGCAGAAGGCGGTGGCCGACAAATGGCTCAAGACCACCGGCATCCCGATCGTCGAGGGTTATGGCTTGTCGGAGACTTCGCCGGTGGTGACCGCCAATCGCTGCGACATCACCGATTTCACCGGCACCATCGGCCTGCCGCTGCCGTCGACCGAGCTGCGCATCCTGGACGAAGCGGGCAACGAAGTCCCGTTCGGCACCGCCGGCGAGATCGCCGTGCGCGGCCCGCAGGTGATGGCCGGCTACTGGCAGCGCGACGACGAGACGGCCAAGGTCATGACCGCGGACGGCTTCTTCAAGACCGGCGACATCGGCATCATGGACGCGCAAGGCTATACCCGCATCGTCGACCGCAAGAAGGACATGATCCTGGTCTCGGGCTTCAACGTCTATCCGAACGAAGTCGAAGGCGTGGTGGCCGCGCACCCGGGCGTGCTCGAAGTAGCCTGCGTGGGCGTGCCCGACCAGAATTCGGGCGAGGCCGTGAAGCTGTACGTAGTCAAGAAGGATGCCAGTCTCACCACCGAACAGCTCAAGGAATTCTGCAAGGAGCAGCTGACCGGCTATAAACGGCCGAAGTACATCGAATTCCGCGAGACGCTGCCGAAGACGAACGTCGGCAAGATTTTGCGGCGCGAACTGCGCGACGAAAAGAAGACCGCCTGATGCCGAAGGCCGCCGATCCGGCGGCCTTTTTCGCTAGCGGTGCGCCACCAGCGATTCGAGCGGCGGCAACTGGCGCGGCTTGCGGTCCGGGCCGGTGGCGACATAGGTCAGCGTGGCCTCGGTCACCTTGACCACCTCGGCCGCCAGGCGGTTGCGCTCGGCGTACACCTCGACGAAGACGGTCACCGAGGTGTTGCCGACCTTGGTGATGTCGGCATAGAAGGACAGCAGGTCGCCCACGAATACCGGGTTCTTGAACAGGAAGGAATTGACGGCGATGGTCGCCACGCGGCCATTGGCGCGGCGGGTGGCCGGCAGCGAGCCGGCCAGGTCGACCTGGGCCATGATCCAGCCGCCGAACACGTCGCCATACACATTGGCGTCGGACGGGGCAGGCATGACCCGCAGCTCAGGCATCTTGCCTGCCGGCAGACGTACAGTGGTGGGGGCGGTTACGGTGTTTTCGGGCGTGGTCATCTTGAATTCTCGGTAAAAGCTACAATCGTCCCGAATTGAACCATAAATCCAGAAGCCCCGTCATGCGCCGTAATTCCGCTCCACTTCCTCCCGACGCCACAGGCGTGCCCCGCAACGATTGGGCGACGCTCAAAACCCTGTTCCCCTACCTGTGGGTCTACAAGTGGCGGGTGATGGCCGCCATGGCCGCCCTGGTCGGCGCAAAAATGGCCAATGTCGGCGTGCCGCTGGTGCTCAAGCAGATCATCGACGGCCTGGCGATCGACCCGGCGCACCCGCATGCGCTGCTGGTGCTGCCGCTCGGGCTCCTGGTCGGCTATGGCTTGCTGCGCCTGTCGATGACGGTATTCACCGAGCTGCGCGAATTTTTGTTCGCGCGCGTGACCCAGCGCGCGGTGCGCACCATCGCACTCAAGGTTTTCCGCCACCTGCACGCGCTGTCGCTGCGCTTCCACCTGAACCGCCAGACCGGCGGCATGACGCGCGATATCGAGCGTGGCACGCGCGGCGTCAACTCGCTGATCTCGTACTCGCTGTTCAACATCTTGCCGACGCTGGTCGAGATCACGCTGGTGCTGGTCTACCTGGTGTTCAACTACGATATCTGGTTCACCATCATCACGGCGGTGGCGCTGGCGTCCTACATCACGTTCACGGTGGTGGTCACCGAATGGCGCACGCATTTCCGGCGCACGATGAACGAGCTGGAATCGAAGGCATCGACGAAGGCGATCGACTCGCTGCTCAACTACGAGACGGTCAAGTACTTCGGCAACGAGGACTACGAGGCGCGCCGTTATGACGAAGGCCTCAAGAACTACGAGAACGCCGGCGTGCGTTCGCAGACTTCGCTGTCCTTCCTGAATACCGGCCAGTCGCTGATCATCGCTACCGCCGTCACCCTGATCCTGTGGCGCGCGACCGAGGGCGTGATCGTCGGCACCATGAGCCTGGGCGACCTGGTGCTGGTCAATACCTTCATGATCCAGCTCTACCTGCCGCTGAACTTCCTGGGCGTGATCTACCGCGAGATCAAGCAAAGCCTGGCCGATATGGAGCGTCTGTTTGGCCTGCTGGACCAGAACCGCGAAGTGGCCGACGACGCCAAGGCCCGGCCGCTGGTGACGCAAGGCGCCGAAGTGACGTTCTCGCACGTCGAGTTCAGCTACGAGACCAAGCGCCAAATCCTGTTCGACGTCGATTTCACCATCCCCGCCGGGACCACGACCGCCGTGGTGGGCCATAGCGGCTCGGGCAAGTCGACCCTGTCGCGGCTGCTGTTCCGCTTCTATGACGTGAATGGCGGCGCGATCCGCATCGACGGCCAGGACTTGCGCGACATCACCCAGCAATCGCTGCGCAGCGCGATCGGCATCGTGCCGCAGGATACCGTGCTGTTCAACGACACGATCGAATACAACATCGCCTATGGCCGGCCGGGCGCCAGCCGCGACGATATCGTGGCGGCCGCGCGCGCGGCGTCGATCCATGACTTCATCGAGAGCCTGCCGGATGGTTATCAAAGCATGGTGGGCGAGCGCGGGCTGAAACTGTCGGGCGGCGAGAAGCAGCGTGTAGCGATCGCGCGCACGCTATTGAAGGATCCGGCGATCCTGATCTTCGACGAGGCCACGTCGGCGCTGGATTCGCGCGCGGAGCAGGCGATCCAGGCGGAGTTGAAGGAAATCGCCAGGAACCGCACGACCCTGGTGATCGCGCACCGCCTGTCGACGATCGCGGATGCGCAGCAGATCATCGTGCTCGACCACGGCAAGATCGTCGAACGCGGCACGCACGGTTCGCTGCTGGCGGCGCAGGGCCTGTATGCGCAGATGTGGGAAAGGCAGCTGGCGCGCCCCGATGAAGATGTGGCGTCGCCGCCCATGGAGTTGGAGTCCGTCGAACGCGTCGGCGGCATAGCCGCCAACCCTACGTAGGGTCGGCGGGTTTCCCGCCGACGCGTCCAATCGGCTGTCGATCAGCCGTTCAATACGTATAGAACATGCGCTGGATTTCCCTTGTGCTGGTCGTCTTGGTCAACGCCAGCATCAACAGGATCCGCGCTTTCTGCGGGCTCAGGGTATCGGCCACCACGAAGTCCAGCTCATCGTCATTGGCTTCGCCGTTGCGCGCCACGATGCCCTGGCCGACGCGGCTCGCGCGCACGATCACGACGCCATCCTTGCGCGCCTTGACCAGCGCCGGCCTGGTTTTTGCCGGCAGGCTGCCATTGCCCACGCCCGCATGCACCAGCCCCCTGGCGCCGGCCGCGACCAGCGCATTGACCGCCACGTCGCCCACGTTGGCATACGCATACGCTACGTCCACCTGCGGCAACGCATCGAGTTTCGAAATATCGAACTCGGTGTCCACCGTGTGCTTGCGCGAGACCTCGCGATAGAAGAACGGCTTGCCGCCCTGGATGTAGCCGATCACGCCCAGTTCCGACGTGCGGAAGGTGTCGGCCGTGGTGGTATTGGCCTTGGTGACGTCGCGCGCTGCGTGGACCTGGTCGTTCATCGCCACCAGCACGCCGCGGCCCGCTGCCTCGGGCGTGCCGGCCAGGCGCACCGCGTTGTACAGGTTGATCGGGCCGTCGGCCGACAGCGCGGTCGAGGGCCGCATCGAGCCGACTACCACCACCGGCTTCTTGCTCTTGACCACCAGGTTCAGGAAGTAGGCGGTTTCTTCCAGCGTGTCGGTGCCGTGGGTGATCACGATGCCGTCCACGTTCGATTGGGCCAGCAGCAGGTTGACGCGCTTGGCCAGCTGCAGCCATTGCGCGTCGCTGATATTTTCGCTGGCGATCTGGAACACCTGCTCGCCGGTGACATTGGCCACCTTCGCGATCTCGGGCACCGCCTGGATGAGCGACTGCACGCCCACGGTGGCGGCGGTATAGCCGATGGTCGTGGTGCTGGAAGCGCCGGTGCCTGCGATGGTGCCGCCGGTGGCGAGGATGGTCACGTTCGGCAGCTTGGCCGCAGTGTTGGCAGCTTCGGCTTGCACCGCAGCGGCTGCGAACATGAACAGGAAGCCGAACAGCGCGGCGCGCGCGCGTGCGGTGGATGGGAACAGCATATTACGTCTCCTCGATACTCAAAAACTCGGCGCGCCAATCAAGGCTTCTTGTAGACCACGCCGTCCTTCATCACAAACTTGACCTGCTCGAGCACTTTCACGTCCTTCAACGGGTCGCCCTCGACCGCGATGATGTCGGCCGCGAAGCCGGCGTCGACCGCGCCCAGGCGCTTTGGCTGGTCGAGCAGGATGGCCGCGTTGACGGTGGCCGCGCGGATCGCCTCGATCGGCGTCATGCCCGCTTCGACCATATAGCCGAATTCCTTCGCGTTCTCGCCGTGCGGGAACACGCCGGCATCGGTGCCGAAGGCGATCTTCACGCCGGCTTGATGAGCACGACCGAAAGTGGCCTGCAGCTGGGGACCGATCGCGGCCGCTTTCGGTCGCACCAGGGCGGAATAATAATCCGGATCCTTCGCCTTGTCCGCCACGTAGCGGCCGGCCGAGATGGTCGGCACGTACCAGCCGCCGCTCTTCTTGAACAGGGCGATGACCTCGTCGTCCATCAGCGTGCCGTGCTCGATCGAGTCGACGCCGACGCGCAGCGCGCGCTTCATGCCTTCAGCGCCGTGGGCGTGGGCGGCGACGCGAAAACCATAATCCTTGGCGGTGCTGACCACGGCGCGCAGCTCGTCCTCGGTGTATTGCGAGTTGTGGCCGCTGGCGGCCTGGCTCAGCACGCCGCCGGTGGCGGTAACCTTGATCAGGTCGGCGCCATCCTTGTAGCGGGTGCGCACCGCCTGGCGCGCTTCTTCGGGGCTGTTGAGCACACCCTCGGTCGGGCCGGGCGTGCCGATCTTCTCGGACAGGAAATGCGACAGGTTGTTGGTCGGGTCGGCGTGGCCGCCGGTCGTGGCCAGCGATTTGCCGGCGGTGAACATGCGCGGGCCCGGCACTTCGCCGGCGGCGATGGCGCGCTTGAGCGAGATGTTCAGGTTGTCGTTGGCGCCCAGGTCGCGCACCGTGGTGAAGCCGGCCATCAGGGTGCGCTCGGCATATTTCACGGAACGGTAAGCCATGTCGGCCGGGTTCGCGGCCAGGCGGTCGCGGTAGGCGTCGACCGCCGGCTGGGTTTCGCTGGTCAGGTGCACGTGCATGTCGATCAGGCCCGGCAGGCACGTGTGGCGCGACAGGTCGATATTGCCGGCGGCTTGCGTCATGGGGCCGACCGACACGATGCTGCCGTTTTCGATCACGATGCTGACGCGCTCGCGCCAGCTGCCTTTCTGGACGTCCAGCAGGCGGCCGCAATCGACCGTCTGGGTGGCGGCGTGGGCGCTGTTCAGGGCCAGCAGCATGCCGGCGGCAACCATGTGTTTCATCTCTCGCTCCTTGTTGTCATTATAAAAAAGGCCCTCCATCGCTGGAAGGCCTCGGGTATTACGGGCAGCCGCTCGCCACGTCTACTTCAGCGGTGAGACGGCGGGTTCCTTGTTCGGTTCTCCCAGGTCGCCCTCCCACTTGGCGACGACGGCGGTGGCGATGCCGTTGCCGATCACATTGGTGGCCGAGCGGGCCATGTCCAGGAAGTGGTCGATCGCCAGCAGCAGCAACAGGCCGGCTTCGGGGATGTCGAACTGGTTCAGGGTCGCGGCGATCACGACCAGCGAGGCGCGCGGCACGCCGGCCATGCCCTTCGAGGTCAGCATCAGCACCAGCATCATGGTGATCTGGGTGCCGACCGACAGGTCGATGCCGTAGGCCTGGGCGATGAAGACGGCCGCGAAGGTGCAGTACATCATCGAGCCGTCCAGGTTGAACGAGTAGCCGATCGGCAGCACGAACGAGGCCAGGCGGTTCTTGACGCCGAAGCGCTCCAGGCTTTCCAGGGTTTTCGGGAACGCGGCTTCGGACGAGGCGGTCGAGAAGGCCAGCACGGTCGGGCCGCGCAGCTCGGAGATCAGGCGCAGGATGCGCGGGCCGATGACGGCCATGCCGATGCCGATCAGGACGATCCACAACAGCGCGATGCCGAAGTAGAACTGGGCCATGAAGATGCCGTAGGTCGACAGCACGCCCAGGCCGCTCTTGGCGATGATGCCGGCCACCGCCGCGAACACCGCGATCGGGGCGAAGTTCATCACGTAGCCGGTCAGCTTGAGCATCACGTGGGCGACGCCGTCGATGGCGTCGATCATCGGCGTGGCGCGCGCGCCGACGGCCGCGGCGGCGGTGCCGAAGAACAGCGAGAACACCACGATCTGCAGGATCTCGTTCTTGGCCATGCCGTCGACGATCGAGGTCGGGATCAGGTGGCTGATGAAGTCCTTCAGCGTCAGGCTGCCGGTGGTGATGCCCGACTGCGCGTCGACCGGCGGCATCATGCCAGCCGCGAACAGCGCGTCGCCCGGACGGAAGATGTTCACCAGGACCAGGCCCAGCGACAGCGAGATGACCGAGGCGATCATGAACCAGCCCAGCGCCTTGATGCCGATGCGGCCGACTTCCTTGGCGTCGCCCATCTTGGCGATGCCGACCACCAGGGTCGCGAACACCAGCGGCGCGATGATCATCTTGATCAGGCGCAGGAACATCGTGGTAATCAGCGACATCGTGTCGGAGAAGCTCGTCGCGCCCGCGGTGTCCGTGTTGGCGTTGACCAGGTAGCCGACCACGATGCCGATTACCAGGGCGATCATGATGAAGGTAGTCAGGCGGTTTCGATTATTCATAAAGCTTCCTGTCGTGTGGACCTGTGCAGGGCCGGCGGCGGCGGATCGCGCTGTCGCTGGCAGATTGTTCGGGCAATGACCGGTTTTCGAGGACCGAAGGCCGGTTGATACTGAAGATTATGGCAAGTTCCGCAGTATCCTAGGCACAGTTAGTGCTGTCAAGCACGCGTACACCCTTGCCGTTACGGCAATCCGACCTGCCTTTCAGGGGGCCTGAACGCACCCCACGCGGCGCGGCGCAGGTAAAATACGCCATTCGTTTTTCGAGAGCCGCCATGTCCACCATCGAGACCCCAGACACCATCACCATCACCCGCCCCGACGACTGGCACCTGCACCTGCGCGACGGCGCGGCGATGGCCAGCGTGCTGCCGCACACCGCCCGCCAGTTCGGCCGCGCGATCGTGATGCCGAACCTGAAGCCGCCGGTTACCACCGCGGCCATGGCGCAGGAATACCGCGCCCGCATCCTGGCCGCGCTGCCGGAAGCGATGTCGTTTGAACCGCTGATGACGCTGTACCTGACCAATAACACCGATCCGGACGAGATCCGGCGCGCCCAGGACACCGGCTTGATCCACGCGGTCAAGCTGTACCCGGCCGGCGCCACTACCAACTCGGACGCCGGCGTCACCGACCTCAAGAACTGCTACAAGGTACTCGAAGTGATGCAGGAAGTCGGCATGCCGCTGCTGGTGCACGGCGAAGTCACCGACAACGAGATCGACCTGTTCGACCGCGAAGCCGTGTTCATCGAGCGCGTGATGCGCCCGCTGCGCAAGGACATGCCGGCCCTGAACGTCGTGTTCGAGCACATCACCACCAAGGATGCGGCCCAGTACGTGGCCGAAGCCGAAGGCCCGATCGCGGCCACCATCACCGCCCACCACCTGCTGTACAACCGCAACGAGATCTTCCGTGGCGGCATCCGCCCGCACTTCTACTGCCTGCCGGTGTTGAAGCGCGAAGAACACCGCCTGGCGCTGGTCACCGCCGCCACCAGCGGCGACGAGCGCTTCTTCCTGGGCACCGACTCGGCGCCGCACGCGGTGCATACCAAGTACGCCGCCTGCGGCTGCGCCGGTTGCTACACCGCGCTGCACGCGATGGAGCTGTATACCGAAGCCTTCGCCCAGGCCGGCGCGCTCGACAAGCTGGAAGCCTTCGCCAGCTTCAACGGACCGGCCTTCTACAACCTGCCGCGGAACGAAGGCACGATCACGCTCAAGCGTGAAAGCTGGACCCTGCCCGAATCCGTGCCGATGGGCGAGCACCAACTGGTGCCGCTCAATGCGGGCGAGAGTATCAACTGGAAGATGGTATAAGCGGCACCGTGCTGCCGCCGATCGACTGGGCCCACCCGTGGTACGACACGGTGCGCCCGGCGTTTGAACGCGCCGCGCCGCCGCCCGAAGGTTTCATCGATGCCTTCAACCTGGCGGCGCGCGCGCTCGACCTGCGTAATGGCGCCGGCATGCCCTTGTCCTTCGTGCCGCAGTCCGCGCTGCCGGAAGCGACGGCCTATGAAGAATTCATTGGCGCCACCGGCCAGGTGCCGACCCGCGACAACCTGCACGACTTCTTCAATGCGCTGGTGTGGCAGACCTTCCCGGGTATCAAGCGCGCGCTGAACGCGCTGCAGGCGGCGCAGATCGCAAAGGCAGGCGTCGGCAAGTCGCGTGGCCCTGCGCGCGATGCGGCCACCATCTTCGACGAGAACGCGGCCTTGCTGGTGGTGCGCGACAATGCAGAAGGGCGCTCGTTGGTCGAGGATTTGCGTGCGCACCGCTGGCTCACGGCCCTGTACGATAAGCGAGGCATGTTCGGCCGCGACGCCGAGGCCTGGCTGTTCGGCCACGCGCTGATGGAAAAGCTGGTGGCGCCGCGCAAGGCGATCACCGCGCATACGCGGGTGGTGTTTGCCGGCGACGATTATTTTGGGCTGGAATGGGACGCGCGCCGGGCCTGGATCGACCGCGCAGTCACGGCCAGCCTGGAAAATGAAGCGTTGACGCCGGGCGGCTTCACGCCGCTGCAGGTGCTGGGGATTCCCGGCTGGTGGCCTGGACAAGACCCGGATTTTTATCTGGATACGACTGTATTTCGTCCCAAGCGGACGGCATGAATGGAGAAGCCGATGGCTGAAACGGTACGCTGGGGGATCCTCGGCACGGGCAAGATTTCCCGTGCCTTCGCCAATGCGCTCAAGGACGTGCCGGGCGCCGTACTGGCCGCCGTGGGCTCGCGCAGCCAGGACAAGGCGTCAGCCTTCGCCGACGAATTCGGCGCACTGGCCAGCTACGGTTCTTGCGAGCTGCTGGCCCGGGCCGAGGGCGTCGACCTGATTTATATCGGCACGCCGCATCCGGAACATGCCGCGAACGCCTTGATGGCGCTGCGCGCCGGTAAAGGCGTGCTGTGCGAAAAACCGTTCACGATGAACCTGCGCGAGGCCGAGCAGGTCGTCACGCTGGCGCGCTCGAAGCGCCTGTTCCTGATGGAAGCGATGTGGACGCGCTACCTGCCGGCCTATCTGGAAGTAAAACGCATCCTGGCCTCGGGCGAGATCGGCACGCCGCGCCAGGTCGTCGCCGATTTCGGCTTCGCGGCCAATTTCGGGCCCGAGCACCGCGTGTTCAACCCCGAGCTGGGTGGCGGCGCGCTGCTCGACCTGGGCATCTATCCGCTGTCGGTGGCGGCGGGCCTCCTGGGCCCCGTGCTCGAAGTGCGCGCCCAGGCCGAGATGGGCGCGACCGGCGTCGACGTGCAGACGGGCTTCACGCTCAAGCACGAAGGTGGCGCCATGTCGGTCTGCAGCTGCTCGCTGCTAGCGCGTACCCCGGCCGAGCTGACCGTGTCGGGCGAGCGCGGCCAGGTGCGGATGAACACGATGTTCCACCGCGCGACCTCGGTTACCGTCAAATTGGAGGATGGCAGCGAGCGCACGATCGAGACGCCGTATGTCGGCAACGGCTATGTGCACGAGGCGATCGAGGCCCAGCGCTGCTGGCGCGAGGGGCTGCTGGAAAGCCCGTCGATGACGCTCAATGAGACGCTGGCGCTGATGGGCGTGATGGACGAGATCCGGCGCCAGATCGGCCTGCGCTACGCAGCCGACCGCGGCTGAAGGGACTTTCATGAAACTCGGGAGCGTCACGCCGATCCTGCGCATCTTCGACGAGGCCAAGGCGCGCGAGTTCTATGTCGTTTACCTCGGCTTTGCGGTCGACTGGGACCATCGTTTCGGGCCCGGCATGCCGCTCTATCTGCAGGTCTCGCGCGGCGATTGCGTGCTGCACCTGAGCGAGCATCATGGCGATTGCTGTCCTGGCGCGGCGCTACGGATCGAGGTCGACGATATCGATGGCCTGCATGCGGAGCTGAGCGCCAAACAGTATGGTTACGCGCGGCCCGGGATCGAGGACACGCCGTGGGAGTCGCGTGAGCTGAGCGTCAAGGATCCGTTCGGGAACCGGCTCACGTTCGCCAGCATGTAAGACGCGCTCAGTCGGCCACCGGCGCATCCACGATAAGCCGCGCATCGAGCGCGCGAATGCGGGGCTCGACGTAATAGCCGCCCGCCTCGACATACGTCAGGCAGTAGCGCAGGCATACCGTGCACTGCTGCACCGAGCAGCGGTTGTACGGAAAATAATGGATGGCGATCGGCGCATCGGGCGACCAGTAATTGGTCCCGCTCGGGTGATATTCGGCGAAGGTCGGCTCGTCATACGGGTCGCCCGCCAGCGTGCCGGCCGGGCGCATGTGCGCCTGCGGGAAGGACACCGGGGTGCGCGTCCATCCGGGGTAGCTGGCGATCTCGCAGCCGCAGCCGGCCGTCACCAGGGCCGAGGCCTGGGCCAGGGCCGTCAACCCATCGATATCCAGCGCTTGTTCCGACATCATTTCCTCCATCAGACTTTCAAGAACTCTTCGCGCCCACCCAGCCAGCGCGCCAGGTGCGCATCGACCACTGCGATCTTCTCGGGCTTCTCGCCATCGAGCAGGTATTGCGCCACGTCGCGCGCCCGGTCGACCAGCCAGCCATCGAGCTCCAGGTCGGCAAAGCGCAGCATCGCCTGTCCCGACTGGCGCGCGCCCAGGAATTCACCCGGGCCGCGGATTTCCAGGTCGCGCCGCGCGATCTCGAAGCCGTCGGTGGTCTCGCGCATCGTCATCAGGCGCTGCTTGGCGACCTGGCCCAGCGGCGACTGGTACAGCAGCAGGCACACCGAGGCGGCGGATCCCCGCCCGACCCGGCCGCGCAGCTGGTGCAGCTGCGACAGGCCGAAGCGCTCGGCATGCTCGATCACCATCAGCGACGCATTCGGCACGTCGACCCCGACCTCGATCACCGTGGTCGCCACCAGTACATGCACCTGGCCGGCCGTGAAGGCATCCATCACTTCCTGTTTTTCAAACGGCTTCATGCGGCCGTGCACCAGCCCCACCTGCAGCTCGGGCAGCGATTCGGCCAGCGTCTCGTAGGTTTCGGTCGCGGTCTGCAGTTGCAGGGCCTCGGATTCCTCGATCAGCGGGCAGACCCAGTAGGCCTGCCGTCCCTCGAGCGCTGCCGCGTAGACGCGCTCGATCACTTCGTCGCGCCGCATCTGGTCGATCGCGCGCGTGACGATCGGACTGCGGCCCGGCGGCAGCTCGTCGATCACCGAGACCTCGAGGTCGGCGTAATACGTCATCGCGAGCGTGCGCGGGATCGGCGTGGCCGACATCATCAGCTGGTGCGGCACCAGGCCGTCACTGCCCTTGTTGCGCAGGGTGAGGCGCTGGCCGACGCCGAAGCGGTGCTGTTCGTCGACGATCACCAGGCCCAGTCGGGCGAAGTTCACCGTATCCTGGATCAGCGCGTGGGTGCCGATCACCAGATTCGCCGCGCCCGATTCGATCAACTCGTTCGACGCGGCCTTTTCTTTTTTCTTGAGGCTGCCGGTGAGCCAGGCGACCTTCACGCCCAGCGGTTCCATCCAGGCCGCGATCTTGCGAAAGTGCTGCTCGGCCAGGATCTCGGTCGGCGCCATCAAGGCGGCCTGGTAGCCGCTGTCGATCGCCTGCGCCGCGGCCAGTGCCGACACCACGGTCTTGCCGCTGCCGACGTCGCCCTGCAGCAGGCGCTGCATCGGATAGCCTTCGCGCAGGTCTGCCCGGATCTCCTGCACCACGCGCTGCTGGGCGCCGGTGAGGGCGAACGGCAGCCCTTCCAGGAAGGCCTCGGACAGCGCACCCACCGCGCGCAGATGCGGCGCGCCCTTTTCGCGCCGTGCGCGCTGCGCCCGTTTCAGCGATAGCTGCTGGGCCAGTAGCTCGTCGAACTTCATGCGTTCCCAGGCCGGATGCGATTTCTCTCCCAGCGCGTGTTCGTCGACGTCGGCCGGCGGATAGTGCAGCAGTTTCACGGCCGGCTCGAAGTCGATCAGCCCCATCTTGGCGCGGATCGCGGCCGGTACGGTGTCGCTCCAGTCGATACGCTTCATGGCGTCGGCGATCGCACGCCGCAGCACCGTCTGCGACAGCCCCTCGCCGGCCGGGTACACCGGCGTGAGCGAAGCGGGCAGCGGCGCCCCCTCGTTGACCACCTTATATTGTGGATGCACCATCTCGGCCCCGAAGAAGCCGTGTTTGAGTTCGCCACGCGCGCGGATGCGCACGCCTTCGGCCATCTGCTTGACCTGGCTGCCATAGAAATTCATGAAGCGCAGCAGCAGGTCGCCCGATTCGTCGGCGATCGTGACCAGCAGCTGGCGCCGCGGCTTGAACGAGATTTCGTTCTTGGTTACCACGCCTTCGACCTGCGACACGTGGCCGCCGCGCAGGCAGGCCTCGCGGATGGACACGATCTGGGTCTCGTCCTCGTAGCGCATCGGCAGGTGCAATACCAGGTCCATGTCGCTGCGCAGTCCAAGGCGGGCGAGCTTGCTTTCGAGGGTCTTGGGTGGATTTGTGGTCTTGGAGGCGGGCATATCGCGGCAAAATGGCGCTCGCTGGCGTAAAATAGAAGGTTCGCCATCAGCGCTGGAGCCTGTATTGTAAAGCTGGCAGCGCTTATTTTCCCAGAATTGAGAATAATGTACTCGCTTTCCGATTTCGACTTCGAGCTGCCCCCCGAGCGCATCGCGCAGCTGCCGCTGCCCGATCGCAGCGCCTCGCGCCTGCTGCAGCTCGATGGTGACCTGATCACCGACCGCCATTTCGCCGACATCGTCGACCAGCTCCAGCCGGGCGACCTCTTGGTGATGAACAATACCCGCGTGCTCAAGGCGCGTTTCTTTGGCGTCAAGGAAACCGGCGGCCAGGTCGAGGTGCTGGTCGAGCGCGTGCTCGACAACCGCACCGTGCTGGCGCAGGTGCGCGCTTCCAAGTCGCCCAAGCCCGGCAACCGCATCCGCCTGGCCGATGCCTTCGACGTGACGGTCGGCGCACGCGCCGGCGAATTCTTCACCCTGCATTTCGAAGGCGACGTGTTCGAGCTGATCGAAGCCCACGGCCGCCTGCCGCTGCCGCCGTATATCGAGCACACCGCCGACGAATTCGACGAGCAGCGCTACCAGACCGTGTACTCGAAAGAGCCGGGTGCCGTCGCCGCGCCCACGGCCGGCCTTCACTTCGACCAGCCTTTGCTCGACAAGTTGGCGCAAAAAGGCGTCAACTTCGCCTACGTCACCCTGCACGTGGGCGCCGGCACCTTCCAGCCGGTGCGGGTTGAAGACTTGAGCGAGCACAAGATGCACACTGAGTGGTACACCATCGCGCAAGAGACGGTGGACGCGGTGCGCGCCGCCAAGGCCGCCGGCCGCGACGTGGTTGCCGTCGGCACCACCAGCTTGCGCGCGCTGGAATCGGCCTCGCAAAGCGGCGAACTGGTCGCCGGCAGCGCCGACACCGCACTCTTCATCACGCCGGGCTATTGCTTTAAGACTGTTACGCGCCTGGTCACCAATTTCCACCTGCCCAAGTCGACCCTGCTGATGCTGGTGTCGGCCTTCGCCGGCTTCGCGCCGATCCGCAAGGCCTATGCCCACGCAATCGCCAACGAATACCGCTTCTTCAGCTATGGCGATGCCATGCTGCTGACGACCCAATCTCGCTGAAAAGAACACGATGCTCGAATTTACCCTGCTCAAAAAAGACACCAGCGGCCTGTCGCATGCCCGCCGCGGCCGCCTGAAGCTGAACCACGGCACCATCGAAACCCCGATCTTCATGCCGGTCGGCACCTACGGTTCCGTCAAGGCGATGGACCCGGTCGAACTGAAAGAAGTCGGCTCGCAAATCATCCTCGGCAATACCTTCCACCTGTGGCTGCGCCCCGGCGTGGACGTGATGAACAAGTTCGGCGGCCTGCACGGGTTCATGGGCTGGGACAAGCCGATCCTGACCGACTCCGGCGGCTTCCAGGTGTTTTCGCTGGGCGCGATGCGCAAGATCACGGAAGAGGGCGTCAAGTTCGCCTCGCCGATTGACGGCTCGAAACTGTTCCTGTCGCCCGAGATCTCGATGCAGATCCAGCGCGCGCTGAACTCGGACATCGTGATGCAGTTCGACGAATGCACGCCCTATGAGATCGACGGCCGCCCGGCCACCGCTGATGAAGCGGCGAAATCGATGCGCATGTCGCTGCGCTGGGCGCAGCGCTCGATGAACGAGTTCACCGGCGGCGAAAACCCGAACGCGCTGTTCGGCATCGTCCAGGGCGGCATGTACGAACACCTGCGCGACGAATCGCTGGCCGGCCTGGAAGACATCGATTTCCCGGGCCTGGCGATCGGCGGCCTGTCGGTCGGCGAGCCGAAGGAAGACATGAAGCGCATCCTGGCCCACGTCGGCCCGCGCCTGCCCGAGAACAAGCCCCATTACCTGATGGGCGTCGGCACGCCGGAAGACCTGGTCGACGGCGTCGCGAACGGCGTCGACATGTTCGACTGCGTGATGCCGACCCGTAACGCGCGCAATGGCTGGCTGTTCACCCGCTTCGGCGACGTCAAGATCAAGAATGCCCGCTACAAGGATGACCAGGCGCCGCTGGACGAGAGCTGCGATTGCTATTGCTGCAAGAATTTCTCGCGCGCCTACCTGCACCACCTGCACCGCTCGAACGAGATCCTGGGCGCGCGCCTGAACACGATCCACAACCTGCATTACTACCTGAAGCTGATGCAGGAAATGCGCGACGCCATCGATGCCGACCGCTTCAACGCGTTCCGGATCGAGTTCAACGCCGGCCGTGCGCGGGGCGTGTAAGCGCTCGCTCACCCGCTGAGCCCGGCGCTGCCGTATTGACGGCGGCGCCGAAATTTAATTTCTAGCAAGCTCTTGCAATACCGAAAAGCAAGAATACCTATCTCCAGATTTGGTTCTCGGCGACTAGCCGATGCTAGAATACACCGCTTATTTTTTTAACTTCACCATCGGAGTTCTTGTGTTCATTTCCAACGCTTACGCGCAAACCGCCGCCGCTGACCCAGGCATCATGGGCAGCCTGACGACCTTCCTGCCGCTGATCCTGATGTTCGTGGTCATGTATTTCCTGATGATCCGTCCTCAGCAGAAACGCCAGCGCGAGCTGAAAGCGATGATGGATGCACTGACCAAGGGCGACGAAGTCGTGACCGCCGGCGGCATCGTGGGCCGCGTCTCGAAAGTGACCGACGCCTACGTGTCCCTGGAAATCGCAACCGGCACCGAAATCACCGTGCAAAAGAATGCGGTGACCACCCTGCTGCCGAAGGGCACCCTGAAAGCCCTGTAAGAGCAAGCCCGTGCGGCCTCCGGGCCGCACTGCCCAACCTGAACGCCGGAACACTATGAATCGCTATCCCGTCTGGAAATACCTAATGATCGTCTTCGCGCTGCTGCTCGGCGCGTTGTACACGGCGCCTAACTACTTCGGCGAAACGCCGGCGTTGCAGGTGACATCGGGCCGTTCGACGCTGAACATCACCAGCGCCTCCACTACCCTGGTCGAGGATGCGCTCAAGCGTGCCGGCATTCCCACCACCGGCATCACCCTCGAAGGCGAAGGCCACAACACCTCGGTGCGCGCCCGCTTTGCCGGCACTGAAGACCAGTTCGAGGCCAAGCTGGCCCTCGAAAAAGAACTGAACCGCGATCCGGCCAATCCCGATTACATCGTCACCGTCAACCTGGTGAAGAACACCCCGGCCTGGATGGAGAAAATCGGCGCAGGTCCGATGAGCCTGGGCCTCGACTTGCGCGGCGGCGTGCACTTCCTGCTGCAGGTCGACACCAAGGCCGTGATCGACAATAAAGTGAAAGCGCTGCAGGCCAGCGTGCGCAGCAACCTGCGCGACAAGAACGTCCGTCACGCCGGCATCGAGCGCGTGGGCGACACCGTCGAGGTGCGCTTCCGCGACGCCGCCACCCGCACCGCCGCCCGTACCGTGCTCAGCGCGCAGTCGAACGAAATCAACTTCGCCGACGCCGCCGATGGCGCCGACCAGAAGCTGGTCGTCAGCCTGAAACCCGACGCGATCAAGAATTCGATCGAAGCCGGCGTGAAGCAGAACATCGTGACCCTGTCCAAGCGTATCAACGAGCTGGGCACCACCGAGCCGATCATCCAGCAGCAGGGCGCCGACCGCATCGTGGTCCAGCTGCCGGGCGTGCAGGACGTGGCGCGCGCCAAGGACATCATCGGCCGCACCGCCACCCTCGAACTGCGCATGGTCGATTCGACCGTGACCCCGGGCACCGAGTTGTCGGCCGCCATCCCGATCAATTCCGAACTGTTCACCGAAGGCCGCGGCGCCCCGGTCGTGCTGTCGCGCGACATCATCCTGACCGGCGAGTACATCTCGAGCGCCACCGCCAGCTTCGACCAGAACCAGCAGCCGGCCGTCTCGCTCGACCTGAACGGCGACGGCGGCCGCCGCATCCGCCAGGCGACCCGCGACAATGTCGGCAAGCGCATGGCGATCCTGCTGAAAGAGAAGGGCGTGTACAACGTGCTGTCGGCCCCGACCATCCAGAGCGAACTGGGTTCGACCTTCCAGATCACCAATATGGGCACCTCGCAGGACGCCAACGAACTGGCCCTGCTGCTGCGCTCGGGCGCGCTGTCGGCGCCGATGGAATTCGTCGAGGAACGCGTGATCGGCCCGCAACTGGGCCAGGAAAACATCGACCGCGGCCTGCATTCGACCATCTGGGGCTTCGTGGCGATCGCGGTCTTCATGATCGTCTACTACCACCTGTTCGGCGTGTTCTCGGCGCTGGCGCTGGCGGCCAACGTCCTGTTCCTGCTCGCGCTGCTGTCGATCCTGGGCATTACCCTGACCCTGCCGGGCATCGCCGCCATCGCGCTGGCGCTGGGCGTCGCGATCGACTCCAACGTGCTGGTCAACGAGCGTATCCGCGAAGAGCTGCGCGGCGGGGCGCCGCCGCAAGCGGCGATCGCGGCCGGTTCCAAGCATGCCTGGGACACCATCGTCGACTCCAACGTGACCACCCTGATCGTCGGCCTGGCGCTGTTGATCTTCGGTTCCGGTCCGGTGCGCGGCTTCGCCGTGGTGCACTGCCTGGGCATCCTGACCTCGATGTTCTCGGCCGTCGTCGTGGCCCGCGGTTTCGCCAACCTGTGGTACGGCCGCAAGAAGAAGCTGACCAAGATTTCGATCGGCACGGTCTGGCAGCCGGGCATGTCGCCCACCAAGAAGTAAGGACTCGAGACTGACATGGAATTTTTCAAGATCAAACGGGACATCCCGTTCATGCGCCACGCCCTGATCCTCAATGCGGTCTCGGTGATCACCTTCGTGCTCGCGGTGTTCTTCCTGTTCTACAAGGGCCTGAACTTCTCGGTGGAGTTCACCGGCGGCACCGTGATGGAGCTGCGCTATCCGCATGCGGCCGACCAGGAAAAGATCCGCACGACCCTGCGCGGCATGGGCTATTCGCACCCCGAGGTGGCCAGCTTCGGCACCGCCCAGGACATCATGCTGCGCCTGCCGATCCTGGACGGCACCGAAGCGGCCGGCACCTCGGCGCGCGTGTTCAACGCCATCTGCGCCGCCGACGGCGGCGCGCCGAAGCAGAGCCAGGTCACGACCGCCAAGGGCGAGGTGATCAACCACACCAGCTGCGCCAAGGCGACCGGCGAAGAGCTGATCAGCCTGCAGCGCGTGGAATTCGTCGGCCCGTCGGTCGGCGACGAGCTGGCCCAGAACGGCCTGAACGCGCTGATCATGGTCATCGTCGGCATCATGATCTACCTGGCGATCCGCTTCGAATGGAAGTTCGCCGTCGCCGCTGTGGTCGCCAACCTGCACGACGTGGTGATCATCCTGGGCTTCTTCGCCTTCTTCCAGTGGGAATTCTCGCTGACGGTGCTGGCCGCAACCCTGGCGGTGCTGGGCTATTCGGTCAACGAATCGGTGGTCATCTTCGACCGGATCCGCGAGATGTTCCGCAAGCAGCGCAGGATGTCCACCACCGAGGTGATCGACCACGCGATCACCAGCACCATCTCGCGTACCATCATCACCCACGGCTCGACCCTGATGATGGTGATGTCGATGCTGTTCTTCGGCGGCTATGCGCTGCACTACTTCGCGATCGCGCTGGCCATCGGCATCCTGTTCGGCGTGTATTCGTCGGTGTTCGTGGCGGCGGCCGTGGCCATGTGGCTGGGTGTCAAGCGTGAAGACCTGATCAAGCCGATCAAGGAGAAAGACGAAACCGACGGCGCAGTCGTGTAATTCACCCGCGCTGCATGAAAAATGCCGCCCCGGCCTTGCCGCGGCGGCATTTTGTTTGATGTAACACGTTGCGTGGAAAATTTAACAGTGTTGTGTGTGACAGCGCACGGAGCGGCCCTTGCAGCGCCCCTATAGTGGACCTGTCTCTTTCAGGACATCCCTAGTTTTGGACTTCACCCGCTTCCGCAACGAAGCGGGTTTTTTTTGTCCTCGCCATCCTGCACGCGCTCGTTACAGGGCCAGTTGCAGGCCGCCGTCGCCCTCCGGCTGCGTCGCCGGGACCGCGCAGCAGATCAGTGCCTCGTCCTTTGCCACACTCGCGCCCGGCTCCTTGATATAAGTCACCGCACCCTTGAGCACCTTGGTGCGGCAGGTCCCGCATGTGCCTTCGCGGCAGCTGAACTCCGGTTCGAGCCCCCGCGCCTCGGCCAGCTCGAGGAGGGTGCCGCCGCCAGGCGTCCAGCGCGCTTCCTTGAGCGAATTCATGAACATGACCGGCACCGTGTCCGTTGCCGGCGGCAGCCGCGCGGGGGCGGTCGCCACCGCCGCGCAGTCGGGCGTGCGCGCCAGCGAGGCCGGCCCGAAGGCTTCGGCGTGGATGCGTCCGTCGGCGATGTTGTAGCCGCGCAGCCCGTCGTAGATCGCCTGGCTGAAGGCCGGCGGGCCGCACAGGTAGAACTCGTAGTCGCCGAAGGCCAGGTAGCGGCCGAGCAGGGCCATGTCGATGCGGCCGGCGACGTCGTAGTCCTGGCCAAGGGCGGCGTCGCCAGGCTCGCTCAGCACGCGCACCAGCTTGACGGCGCCCTTGGCGGCGGCAAGCAGCCCGGCCAGCTCGGCGTCAAAAGCGCGCTCGGGCGTCGAGCGGGCCGCATAGAACAGCGTCGTGGGGCGGATCTTTTGCTTGCGCAAGCCCTCGTAGACGATGTGGCGCAGCATCGCCAGCATCGGCGTGATGCCGATCCCGCCGGCCAGCAGCACGACCGGCCGGCTGCTCGCCATGTCGAGCGTGAAGTCGCCGGCCGGCGCGCGGGTCTCGAGCACGTCGCCTTCGCGCAGCTGCTCATGCAGGTGGCGCGACACCAGGCTCTCGCGCTTGACGCTGATCCGGTAGCCGCCGTCGGACGGCGCGTGCGACAGGGTATAGGTACGGATCAGCGGCTTGTCGGCGCCGGGTGGCGTGAGCCGGATCGGCAGGTGCTGGCCCGGCAAGTGCGGCAGCAGCCCGGCGCCGTCGTCCGGCTCGAGGTAGAACGAGCGCACGGAGGCGCTTTCCTCGACGATGCGCGCCACCTTCAGGCTGCGCCAGCGGTTGGCAAATTCGGCTGCGCGCAGGCGCTCGCCGGCCTGCTGCCAGTCGCCGGTCATCAGCGAGTGATCTGACCAGCCGCGGTCGTGGAAGGCCCAGCGCAGGGCCAGGGCCGCGGGCCGGCGCACGATGCGGCGCGGCTTGAAGGTCCACAGGCGCTCGGCGCCCTGGAAGGCGGCGATCTCGGGTGAGTCGAAGACGACTTCGGCGTCGCCGCTCATCTGCAGCAGCTCGCCGCTGGCGTAATCGACGAACAGCAGCCCGGCCTTGCCGTTGAGGACGATATTGCCGAGGGTATTGAAGAACAGGTTGCCGTCGAAGTCGGGAATCGTGAGCGTGCCGTCGGTGGCGACACGCACGAAGCCGGCCTTGCCGCCGCGGTGCGAGACGTCGACCTGGCGCCGTCCCCCATCATCGGTGCGGTCGGCATACGAGGCGACGAAGAAGGCGTCGGCGCCCGCGACCAGCGCGCGCGCCGCCGGGTCGAGCGCGTCCAGGTGCTGGGCCTGGCCGGTGAACGGGGCATCCGGCTCGCGCTCGAAGGAGAACTCGCGCAGCTGGATGTAGCGCGGACAGTTGCCGAAGCTCTGGTCGACGTCGATACGCAGGCCGGCATCCGTGTGCGACAACAAGCCGTTCATGCGGTTGCGGCGCCGCGTGTGCATCTCGATGCCCAGCAGGCCCACCGGCGCGCCATCGTGCATGCCGTCGGCCGCCGGGTCGAGCGGGTGCACGCGGGTGGCGAGGTCCAGCGTGGTGCGCGTGGCAGAGGATATGAATCCCGGCCGGCCTTCGAGAAAAGTTGCCCACGCATCGCCGCTGGCATCCACGCTGCCCAGCACGATGAAGGGCAGCTGGGCATAGAAGTCGCGGTGCTGGTCGGGCATGAAATCGCGCACCACGCGCCGGCCGACGACGTCCATGCGTTCGGCCACCCCCAGCTTCGCCTGGATGAATTGTTCGCCTTCGTGCCAGGTGGGCAGTTTGTCCAGTTGTTCGGCCATCTTCGTCTCCTGTCGGTATGTGCGTCGATGCTTGTGTGGGGGCCGTCGTTATGCCGCGGCGGCCAGGCCGACCGGCGTCTGGACGAAGGGAACGAAGCCCGGCAGTGCCTCGATGCGGCGCAGGAAGCGCTGGACGACCGGGTAGCCGGCCAGGTCGACATTGCCTTCGGGAGCGCGCGCCAGGTAGCTGTAGAGCGCAACGTCGGCGATGGTCGGATGGCCGGCGGCCAGCCAGTCGCGCCCGGCCAGGTGGCTTTCCAGACGGGCCAGCAGGGCGTGGGCACGCGCGATGACTTCGTCGGCGTTGTACTTGGCGCCGAACACGGTGATCAGGCGCGCCGCCGCCGGGCCGTAGGCGACGTCGCCGGCCGCCACCGACAGCCAGCGCTGCACCGCCGCGGCGCCGACGGGGTCCACCGGCAGCCAGTCGCGGCGGCCGGCCTTGGTGGCCAGATAGACCAGGATGGCGTTTGAATCGGCGATCACCACGCCATCGTCTTCCAGCACCGGGACCTGGCCGAACGGGTTCAGGGCCAGGAATGCCGGTTGCTTGTGGGCGCCGGCCATGAGGTCGACTTCAGCCAGCTCGTGCGGAATGCCGAGAAGCGAAGCGAACAGGACAACGCGGTGGGAGTGGCCGGACAGTGGGTGGTGATGGATTTTCATGGCTTGGTCCTGTGTGGTTGGTGGACCGCGTCATTCGCAATCCATGTAGCCAGTGTGGGATCAAACAGACTTGACGGGAATCACTCTACAGGCACATGTTTATTTCGCTGGCTGGAATAATCAACGATTGAAAAAATGTTAAAGAATCATGTCAAAGTGTGAATCAGCGCACCGAGCGACGCCAATGCCGCCATTAAGATGGACTCGTCTCTTTCAGGACATCCCTAGTTTTGGACTTCACCCGCACCGGCAACGGCGCGGGTTTTTTTTGCCTTTATCTATAGCTGCCAGGGATGCTCGATCTTGCCGTCGAGCGCAGCATCGAGATAGGTCGCGGCGCTGATCAGGGCCAGGTGGGTGAAGGCCTGCGGGAAGTTACCGAGCAGCTCGGCCTTGTTGGTGAACTCCTCCGCATACAAATGCACGTGGTTGCCGTAGGCGAGCAGTTTCTCCATATTATTGCGCGCCTGGTCGATGCGGCCGGCGCGCGCCAGGCATTCCACATACCAGAAGGAACAGGCCGCGAACGCGCCTTCTTCGCCCTCGAGCCCATCGTCGCGGTCGTAGCGCAGCACCAGCGCATCGTCGCCCAACTGCTCGCCGATAGCGTCCAGCGTGGCCAGCCACTGGGGATCGGTCGAGCCGACGAAACGCACCAGCGGCATCATCAGCAGCGCGCCATCGAGGTCGCGCGAGCCCTTGCTGCGTACGAAGTGTCCCAGCTCCTCGTTCCAGAACGCGTCCCAGATGTATTTGGAAATCTCGTTGCGGGTCGCGATCCAGCGCTCGAACGGCGCCCTGAGCGAGCGCTTGCTGGCCAGGCGCACCGCGCGGTCGACCGCCACCCAGCACATGAGCTGGGAATGCAGGTGTTCGCGCGGCTCCTCGCGGCCTTCCCAGATGCCGATGTCCGGGCGCTGCCAGTTGTCGCAGACATAGTTGACCACCTCGCACACGCCCACCCAGTCCGCATGCGAGATCGCCTCGCCATACTTGTTGCTCAGGTAGATCGCGTCGAGCAGGGCGCCAAATATATCGAGCTGCAACTGGGTCGCGGCGGCATTCCCGATGCGTACCGGCCTGGAGTCGGCATAGCCGGCCAGGTGGTCGAGTTCGATCTCTTCGCCGATCTGGCTGCCGTCCAGCGCATACATGATGCGCAGGTGGCTTTCGGTCTTGTCGTGTTTCGGCCGTTCTCCGGCCCAGCGGGTGAACGCCTTCGCCTCGTCGATGTAGCCCAGCCGCATCAGCGCATACACGGTGAACGAGGCGTCGCGGATCCAGGTCGCGCGGTAGTCCCAGTTGCGCGAACCGCCCAGTACCTCGGGCAGGCCGAAGGTCGCGGCCGCGACCATCGAGCCGTGGCGGCACGAGGTCATCAGCTTGAGCACCAGCGCCGAGCGGTTGACCGCCTCGCGCCAGCGGCCCTTGTAGGTCGAGCGCCGGGTCCAGTCCTGCCAGCGCTGGACGACTTCGGCCAGCAGGGTATCGCGCGCATCGGCGTCGAGGGCCGAGTCGCCATCCTGGTCGAGCACGAAGTCCATCACGTCGCCGTCCTTGAGCACGATGGAAGCGCTGGCGCCGCCGTCGGTCGCCGTGAACGTCACCGGCGCCGACAGGCGCAGGCGCGGGGCGCCGGGGGCCGCGAACACCACCTGGTCTGGCCCGACCTCGACCGCGGGCCGCTGGCGCGCGTAGTCGAAGCGCGGCTGGCAATCGACCCTGATCCGGGCCGTGCCGCTGCTGACGCGCACCCGGCGCAACAGGCGCACCGGGCCATGGCCGAGCTCTTCGGGGCCGACCATGAAATCGGTGAGCTCGACATTGCAGTCTTCACCGAGCCACTGGGTCAGCAGCACATTGGTGTCGGGTACATAGGTCTGCACGACGCGCATGTCCTCGTTCTCGGGCGCGACGCTGAAGTGGCCGCCTTTCCCGGGGTCGAGCAGGGCAGCGAACACGCTGGGGCTGTCGAAGTCGGGCCAGCACAGGAAGTCGACCGTACCATCCGTCGCGACCAACGCCATCGTCGCCATATTGCCGATCGCGCCATGGTCGGCGATCGGGCGCGGCGGGCGGCTTGCGTTGGGTTCAGCCATTGTCTTCGAATCCTGGGTAGAGGGACATGCCGCCGTCGACATACACCGTGGTGCCGGTCATGTAGTCGGCCAGGTCGGAGGCCATGAACAGCGCCAGGCTGGCCACGTCGTCGACCGCGCCGATGCGACCGTAGGGAATCAGCTCGAGCAGCTTCTTGCCGGCCTCGCCCTCGGTGGCGTCCTCGTTGATCGGGGTGCGGATGGCGCCGGGCGCGATGCCGTTGACGCGGATGCGTTCCTTCGCCACTTCTTGTGCCAGCGAACGCATGAACATGCCCATCCCGCCTTTCGAGGCGGCATAGTTGACGTGGCCGGCCCAGGGAATGGTTTCGTGGACCGAGCTCATGCACAGGATGACGCCGTTGGCGCGCATGCGGCCGCGGTTGCCTTGCTGGCGGAAGCGCCGCACCGCCGCGCGGGCGCACAGGAACTGGCCGGTCAGGTTCACGTCGAGTACGGCTTTCCAGTCGTCCAGCGACATGTCGGCGAACGGGGCATCTTTCTGGATGCCCGAGTTGGCGACCAGGATGTCGAGGCCGCCGAAGGCCTTGTCGGTCTCGTCGAACAGGCGAGCGACGTCGTCCTCGCTGGAGACGTCGCACTGGACCGCGAGCGCCTGGCCGCCGGCCTTCTCGATGTGGCGCACGACCTCGTCGGCCTTGTCCTGGCTGCTGTTGTAGTTGACCACCACTTTGGCGCCGGCGGCGGCGAAGGCGATGCTGATGGCGCGACCGATGCCGGAGTCGCCGCCGGTCACCAGCACGACCTGGTCGTTCAGTTTGATGTGCATGGGATGTCCTCCAGAGCGTAAAAGCGCCGGTGCGCGCACGCTGCTGTCGCGCTCCTGGCTGGGACGACCTTAGCAGAAAGCGCAGATGGGAAATGCACGGCTGGGCTGGCGATGTCAAAGCAGGACCGGTTGAAACGAATTGGCTGGCAGTGTGCGTGAACGTACGGAGTGCGCCATGCCGCGCACTTAAGATGGAACTGTCTCTTTCAGGACATCCCTAGTTTTGGACTTGGCCCGCTCCTCACCGAGCGGGCGTTTTTTTGGGCGCTGTTCGCGTTAGTTATGCGAACCTTTCCCATGTGCGCCGGTCTCAGCCACTGTCGAGTTAACTCATCAGGTGGCAATGATGCAAGGCTTGGTTTTCGAAGAAGTG
>NZ_STGG01000019.1 GCF_005222695.1 Massilia sp. HP4
ACTTCGCGATCATGAAGACCAGCGTGATCTCGCCGGCCTTCCGCGCGCGCTATCTGGCCAATCCGGGCCACGAGAACTGCTTCGAGTGCAAGGTGGTCGTGTTCGACGGCTCGGACGACTACCACCACCGGATCAACGATCCGAGCCTGGGCATCGACGAGTACACGATGCTGGTGATCCGCGGCGCCGGCCCGGTCGGCTGGCCCGGTTCGGCCGAGGTGGTCAATATGCAGCCGCCCGACCACCTGATCAAGGAAGGCATCATGAACCTGCCGACCCTGGGTGACGGCCGCCAGTCGGGCACCTCGGACAGTCCATCGATCCTGAATGCCTCGCCCGAAAGCGCGGCCGGCGGCAACCTGGCGCTGCTGCGCACCGGCGACGTGATCCGGGTGGACCTGAACCACGGTCGCTGCGACGTGAAGCTGTCGGATGAAGAGCTGGAAGCACGCAAGCAGGAAACGCCGCCGGCGATTCCCGCCAGCCAGACGCCGTGGCAGGAGATCTACCGCGCCACGGTCGGCCAGTTGCATCGGGGCGCCTGCATGGAACTGGCCTTGCCTTACCGGGGCGTGGCGCACGATATGCCACGCCATAATCACTGACATGGAAGGATCCGGGGGTAGCGCTAACGTCAATTCTTGAGCAAAATGTCAATACGACGCTGGCGGCAAGGTCGCTGCGCCGATAAAAAACAGGAGACAAGCAATGAAACATGGCATCACGAAGATGGGTATCGCCATCGGACTCGGTTGTGCAATGCTGTTCGCATCCGCACCGAGCATGGCGGACGCGAAGAATCCCAAGATCGGTTTCTCGATCGACGACCTGCGGCTCGAGCGCTGGACGCGCGATCGCGACTACTTCATCGGGGCCGCCGAAAAGCTCGGCGCCAAGGTCTATGTGCAGTCGGCCGACGCCAGCGAGCAGCGCCAGATGGCCCAGATCGAGAACCTGATCTCGCGCGGGGTCGACGTGCTGGTGATCGTGCCGTATAACGCCACGGTCCTGAACAATGCGATCCGCGAAGCCAGGAAGGCCAAGATCAAGGTGCTGTCGTACGACCGCCTGATCCTCAATGCGGATGTCGACGCCTATATCTCGTTCGATAACACGGCGGTGGGCGAGCTGCAGGCCCAGGCGATCGTCGGCCTCAAACCGAAAGGGAATTACTACCTGCTGGGCGGGGCGCCGACCGACAACAATGCCAAGATGCTGCGCGAAGGCCAGATGAAGGTGCTGCAGCCGCTGATCGACAAGGGCGATATCAAGGTGGTCGGCCGCCAGTGGGTCAAGGACTGGAGCCCGTCCGAGGCGATGTCCATCGTCGAGAACGCGCTGACCGCTAATGGCAACAGGATCGACGCCGTGGTCGCGTCGAACGACGCCACCGCCGGCGGCGCGATCCAGGCACTGGCGGCGCAGAAGCTGGCCGGCAAGGTGCCGGTCTCGGGCCAGGACGCCGACCTGGCCGCGGTGCGCCGCGTCATCGCCGGCACCCAGTCGATGACCGTCTACAAGCCCCTGAAAACCATCGCCACCAGCGCCGCTACCCTGGCGGTGCAACTCGTTCGCAACGAGAAGCCGGCCTATAACGCGCAGATCAACAACGGTTTCAAGCAGGTCAGCACGGTGCTGCTCAAGCCGATTCCGCTCACGAAGTCCAACGTCGACCTGCTGGTCAAGGACGGTTTCTATACCCAGGGACAGCTGGCCGGCAAGTAGCCAGCGCTCGATCCGATCTCTCCTTTCCTCGAGCCCGCGCGCGCGGGCCGGGGCTTTTTCACGCCTTGTAGAGTGGTGCGATGTCGGGCTATCTGCTTGAAATGAAGGGAATCGCCAAGCGATTCGGTGGGGTGGCCGCGCTGGACGGCATCGACCTGGCGATCCGGCCGGGCGAGTGCGTCGGCCTGTGCGGCGAGAACGGGGCCGGCAAGTCGACCCTGATGAAAGTGCTGTCGGCGGTCTACCCGCACGGCAGCTGGGATGGCGAGATCCTGTGGGACGGCCAGGCGCTGCGCGCGCGCTCGGTGCGCGAGACCGAGGACGCCGGCATCATCATCATCCACCAGGAGCTGATGCTGGTGCCCGAGCTGACGGTGGCCGAGAACATCTTCCTGGGGAACGAGATCACCTTGCCCGGCGGGCGCCTGGACTATCCGGCCATGAACCGGCGCGCCGCCGGGATCCTGAATGGGCTGCGGCTACCGGACGTGAACGTGGCGCTGCCGGTGAAGCATTATGGGGGCGGGCACCAGCAGCTGATCGAGATCGGCAAGGCGCTGAACAAGAATGCGCGCCTGCTGATCCTCGACGAACCGTCGGCATCGCTGAGCGCCTCCGAGATCGATGTGTTGCTGCAGACCGTGCGCGACCTGAAGGCGCGCGGCGTGGCCTGCGTCTATATCTCGCACAAGCTGGAAGAAGTCGCTGCGATCTGCGACACCATCGTCGTCATCCGCGACGGCAAGCACATCGCCACCACGCCGATGCCGCAGATGAGCGTCGAGCGCATCATCGCCCAGATGTGCGGGCGCGAGATGAACCAGATGTATCCGACGCTGGCCCATGACATCGGTGACGTGGTGATGGAAGCGCGCCACATCAGCTGCTACGACCCCGAGAATCCGCGCCGCAAGAAGGTGGACGACGTGTCGTTTTCGGTACGGCGCGGCGAGATCCTGGGCATCGCCGGCATCGTCGGCGCCGGCCGCACCGAGCTGGTGACGGCGATCTTCGGCGCGTATCCGGGACGGCACGAGGGCGAAGTGTGGCTGGAAGGGCGAAAAGTCGACACCTCGGAGCCCTTGAAGGCGATCCGCGCCGGCTTCGCGCTGGTGCCCGAGGACCGCAAGCACCACGGCATCGTGCGCGACCTGTCGGTGGGCGAGAACATCACCTTGTCGGTGCTGCAGCGCTATGCCCACCTGACCCGCATCGACGATGGCGAAGAAACCAGCGCGGTGCAGGGGCAGATCGCGCGCCTGGCGCTCAAGACGGCCAGCCCCGCGCTGCCGATCACGGCGCTCTCGGGCGGCAACCAGCAGAAAGCGGTGCTGGCACGGATGCTGCTGACCGGCCCCAGGGTGCTGATCCTCGACGAGCCGACCCGCGGCGTCGACGTCGGCGCCAAGTTCGAGATCTACCGCCTCATGCTGGAGCTGGCGGCCCAGGGCATCGCCATCGTCATGGTCTCGTCCGAGCTGGCCGAAGTGCTGGGCGTGTCCGACCGCGTGCTGGTGATGCGCGAGGGCAGGCTGGGCGGAGAATTCATCAACGATGGCCTGGACCAGGAGACGGTGCTGGCCGCCGCCCTGGGCCAGCCGTGACAAGCGAAGCGAATCCCATGGATACAACGACACTCAAGCGACTGTTCACGCAATATAAAATCCTTGCGCTGCTGGTGGCTATCGCCCTGATCTGGGCCTTCTTCCATTTCAAGACCGATGGCGGCTTCACCTCGGCGCGCAACCTGTCGAACCTGATGCGCCAGATGTCGATCACCGGCATCCTCGCCTGCGGCATGGTGTTCGTCATCATCGCCGGCGAGATCGACCTGTCGATCGGTTCGCTCCTGGGCTTGCTGGGCGGGATGGCGGCGGTGCTCGACGTCACCCACGGCATGCCGCTGCCGCTGTCGATCGCGGTGGTGCTGGGCGCGGGCCTGATGTGCGGCTTCCTCAACGGCTACCTGACGGCGTATGCGGGCATACCGTCCTTCATTGTCGGCCTCGGGGGCATGCTGGCCTACCGTGGCGTGGTGCTGGGCCTGACCGACGGCGCCACCGTGGCGCCGGTGTCGCCCGGCATGGAGCAGCTGGGCCAGGCCTATCTGCCGCCAAGCTGGGGCATCGCCCTCGGCCTGCTGCTGTTCGCCCTGGCCGGCGTGCTGGCCTGGCGCCAGCGGGTCAACGCGGCGCGCCACGGCTTGCCGGTGATCGCGATGTGGCGCTCGGTGTTCAGGGTGGCGCTGGCAGGGGCGGTGCTGGCCGGGCTGATCTCCACCTTCAACAGCTATGAAGGCATTCCGCTGCCGGTGCTGATCCTGCTGTTCCTGCTGGGTGCGTTCAGCTATATCGCGAAGCAGACCGTGTTCGGCCGCCGCATCTATGCGGTGGGCAGCAATATGGAGGCGACCCGCCTGTCGGGTATCGACGTGCGCAAGGTCAAGTTGTGGATCTTCGGCCTGATGGGCCTGATGTGCGCATTGGCGGGCCTGATCAATACCGCGCGCCTGGCGGCGGGTTCGCCGTCGGCTGGCGCGTCGGCCGAGCTGGACGTGATCGCGGCCTGCTTCATCGGCGGCACCTCGATGCGCGGCGGCGCCGGCACCGTGCACGGCGCCCTGGTCGGCGCGCTGGTGATGGCCAGTCTCGATAACGGCATGTCGATGCTCGACGTCGACGCCTACTGGCAGATGATCGTCAAGGGACTGATCCTGACGCTGGCCGTGTGGCTGGACGTGGCGACGCGCAGCGGTACGCGCTGAGCTGCAAATGGCCGGGCGCAGGCCCGGCCAGGTCACTTAGAGCCTATGCCGGTAGGTGGGAGTCGCTCCTGGCGCGCCTGGCTGGCGTGTGCTGCGTTGCTCGTCGTTGCATGGCTCGCCATGCGGCCTCCTCGCGCCTTGCCCACGCTCGCCATGCATCGCCTACGCGCATGTCGCCATGAGCTTCTCCCCACCTACCGGGATAGGCTCTTACTTCGGCAAGCTCAGTTCGCCATCCACCAGGCGCACGATCCCGAGCGGATTGCCATCCTTGAGCGCTTCAGGCAGCAGGCCGGCCGGCACGTCCTGGTAGCACACCGGACGCAGGAAGCGCTCGATCGCCGTGGCGCCGACCGAGGTGCTGCGCGGGTCGGACGTGGCCGGGAATGGCCCGCCATGCACCATCGCATAGGCGACTTCGACGCCGGTCGGGAAGCCGTTGAACAGGATCCGGCCCACCTTGCGCTCCAGCAGCGGCAGCAGGGCGCCGGCCAATGCGTGGTCGCTCTCGACAGCGTGCACGGTGGCGGTCAGCTGGCCTTCCAGATGGCGCGTCACGGCCAGGATCTCGTCCTGGTTGGCGCAGGCGATCAAGAGCGACACCGGTCCGAAGATCTCTTCTTCGAGCGCCGGATTGGCCAAGAAGGTCGCGGCGTCGCACTGGTACAGCGCGGCGCGCGCGGCGCAGCCCGGGCCTTCGAGGCTGCCGTTGGCCACCAGCTGCACGCCGCTCACGCCGGCGCGTTTGGCCGTCGCCGAGTCATAGGCCTGGTGGATGCCGGCGGTGAGCATGGTGCCGGCCGGCTTGAGTTGCAGGGCTGCCGCGGCGGCGTCGCGGAAGGCGTCGAACTGCGGGCCGGCCAGGCCGATCGCCAGGCCCGGATTGGTGCAGAACTGGCCGACGCCCAGCGTCAGCGAGTCGACGAAGGCGCCGGCCAATCTGGCGCCGCCAGACGCCAGGGCGCCGGGCAGCAGATAGACCGGATTGATGCTGCTCATCTCGGCGTACACGGGAATCGGTTCCTTGCGCTTGGCCGCGATCTGGGCCAGCGCCAGGCCGCCGCGGCGCGAACCGGTGAAGCCGACGGCGCGGATCGCCGGATGGCTCACCAGGTCGGCGCCGATCTGGTTGCCTTCGCCGATCAGCAGCGAGAACACGCCCTCGGGCATGCCGCAATCGAGCGCCGCCTTCAGCACCGCCTTGCCCACCAGTTCAGATGTGCCGAGGTGGCCGTTGTGGGCCTTGACCACGACCGGGCAGCCGGCTGCCAGCGCCGAGGCGGTATCGCCGCCCGCGACCGAGAACGCGAGCGGGAAGTTGCTGGCGCCGAAGACGGCGACCGCCCCGACCGGGATCTTGCGCATGCGCAGGTCCGGGCGCGGCGGGGTGCGCTCGGGCAGGGCCGAATCGAGCGTCGCCTCCAGGAAGTGACCGTCGCGGACCACCTTGGCGAACAGGCGCAGCTGGTTCACCGTGCGGCCGCGTTCACCTTCGAGGCGGGCCGCCGGCAAGCCGCTCTCCTGCGAGGCGCGTTCGACCAGGATCGGTCCGAGGTCGAGGATCTGCTGGGCGATCGCCTCCAGGAAGCGCGCACGCTGCTCGAGCGGCAGGGCGCGATAGGGTTCGACGGCGGCATCGGCCAGGTCGCAGGCGCGGGCCAGGTCGTCTGCTGTCGCCAGCCCGAAGGCCGGTTCCAGCTGCTCCTTGCGTGCCGGGTCGAAGGCATGCGCGCTGCCGGCGCTGCCGTGCACGATCTGGTGGCCGATGATCATTTCGCCGCTGATATTCATGGTGGGATTCCTTGTAATAATTGATGGGCTTGCCTGTGGGGCATGGATGTCATGCGCAATCAAACAGTGCCCAGGCCTGCTGCGCCGTCGCTCGCGAATAAAACATTCAGCCCGAATGATAACGTTTTCTGTTAGCGCGAACATTTTTGTTGCACGCGACCCCTGTATTGATTAGCATGGTTGCCAGCAAGCCAATAATAAATATGAGCAGGAGACATCATGCGTACCACGATCGCGCGCCGACTCGGCGCGTACGTGGTAGTGGTTGCGGCCGCCTGCGTCGCAGTCGCCGCCACGACCGTCGCACTCGCGGTGCCGCAAGGCGCCCGCGCCGCGGGTAGTAGCCCGTCCGGCGCCAGCTATGCCTGGGACAGCGTCGCCATCGGTGGCGGCGGCTTCGTGACCGCCATCGTCCCCAGCCGCAGCGAACCGGGCATCGCCTACGCGCGCACCGATGTCGGCGGCGCCTACCGTTGGAGCGCGAAGGAGGGCCGCTGGACGCCGCTGCTCGACTGGGTGGGCGAGGACCAGACCGGCCTGCTCGGCATCGATGCACTGGCGATCGACCCGGATAATGCGGCCAATCTCTGGCTGCTGGCCGGGATCGCGTACCTGAACGACGGCCGCAGCGCCATCCTGCGCTCGACCGATTACGGCAAGACCTTCGAGACCATTGACGTCAGCGCCCAGTTCAAGACCCATGGCAACGGCTTCGGGCGCCAAAGCGGCGAACGCCTGGCCGTCGATCCCGGCGCGGCCAAGCGGCTGTATCTGGGCTCGCGCCGCGACGGCCTGTTCGAAAGCGGCGACGGCGGCAAGACCTGGCAGCGCAATACGGCGCTGCCGGTGACCGCGACGCCGAACGACGTCGGCCTGAACATCGTGCTGCCGGATCCCGCCAGCGTGAAAGACGGTCGCGCGCAGCGGCTGTTCGTTGGCGTGTCGCGCTTTGGCAGCGTGGGCCCGAACCTGTACCGCAGCGACGATGCCGGCGCCAGCTTCGCGCCGGTGAGCGGGGCGCCGGCCGGCCTGATGCCGCAGCGCGCTGCCTTCGACGGCGCCGGCAAGCTCTATATCGCCTATGCCAACGGCGCCGGCCCGCATCCAGACAAGGGCGGCACCGAACCGGTCGATCGCGGCCAGGTGTGGCAGTACGATATCGGCGGCGACGCCTGGCGCAACGTCACGCCCGTGGGCTGGACCCGGCCCTTCGCCGGCGTCAGCGTGGACCCGCGCAACCCGAGACGGCTGGTGGTCTCCACCATCAACACCTTCATCGCCCAGGGTGATGCACGGGGCGACCGCATCTTCGTGTCGCATGACGCCGGCGCCAACTGGGTCGACGTCATCGCGCGCGGTTTCAGGCGCGATGCGGCCGGCGTGCCCTGGCTGGAAGGCCATGCGATCCACTGGGCGGGTTCGGTTCAATTCGATCCGCTCGACCCGCGCGCGGTCTGGGTCACCTCGGGCAACGGCGTGTTCCGCACGGCCGATATCGATGCCGTTCCCGCTACCTGGACCTTCACGGTCAAGGGCCTCGAAGAGACGGTACCGCTTGGCCTGGTGAGCATGCCGGGCGCGCCGCTGGTGTCGGCCATCGGCGACTACGACGGCTTCGTGCACGACGATCCGGCGCGGCCCGGTCGCATCCACCGGCCCGAGATCGGCACCACTACCGGACTCGATGGCGCGGCGCGCCGGCCCGGCAGCCTGGTCCGCGTGGGCGACGCGATGCTCGTCACGCGCGACGGCGGCCTGACCTGGACCCGGGCGGCGGCGCTGCAGGGCAAGCGCGGCCAGGTGGCGATGTCGAGCGATGGCGCGACCCTGGTGCACAGCCCGCAGGGGGCATCGGTCCTGTACCGGTCGACCGACGAAGGCGCCAGCTGGACGCGGGTAGCGGGACTCGAGGGCAGCAGGCTGCGCGCCGTCGCCGATCCGGTCAACCCGAAGGTGTTCTACGCCTATGACGACAAGGCCTTGATGGTCAGTCTCGACGCCGGCGCGAGCTTCAAGGCGCGCGCCAGCCTGCCGGCGGGCGGCTCGCGCTTGATCCGCGCCTTGCCGGGCCGCGAAGGCGAGCTGTGGGTGGCGCTCAAGGACGGTGGCCTGGTGCGCTCGCTCGATGGGGGCGCCAGCTTCGCGCCGGTGGCCGGCGTCGGCTATTGTGGCGCGGTCGGATTCGGCAAGGCCGCGCCAGGCAAGGTGGAGCCAACGGTGTACATCTGGGGCAGCGTCGGCGGCGTGCGCGGTGTGTATCGCTCGCTCGACCTGGGCCGCAGCTGGCAGCGCATCAACGACGACGCCCACCAGTATGGCGGCCCGGGCGACGGCCACTTCATCGTCGGCGACATGAACCGCTTCGGCGTGGTGTATATGAGCACCGCCGGCCGCGGCATCGTCTATGGAAGGCCAGGACCGACATGATCCGTTGCATGAGCTTGCGCCTGGCGTTCGGCGCCTTTGCCTTCGCATTCGCCTCGATGAGCGCCGCCGCGCCCGGGATGGTGCTGCGCTATGACCGGCCGGCGCAGGACAACGACCAGGGCTGGGAGAAAGAGGCGCTCCCGATCGGCAACGGCCGCATCGGCGCCATGGTGTTCGGCCAGCCCGGCCGCGAGCACTTGCAGTTCAACGACATCACCCTGTGGACCGGCGACGACAAGACCATGGGCGCCTTCCAGCCCTTCGGCGACCTGTTCGTCGAGCTGCCGGGCCATCAAGAGGGGGTGACCGACTACCGTCGCACGCTCGACCTGGAGCGCGGCGTGCACACCGTGAGCTACACGCACCGGGGCGTGCGCTATACGCGCGAAGCCTGGGCCAGTTATCCGTCGCAGGTGATCGTGCTGCGCCTCACCGCCGACCGGCCGGGCCAGTACACCGGCGCCGTGTCGCTGACCGACCGCCACGGCGCCAGGCTCTCGGTATCGAACAAGCGCCTGCATGCCTCGGGCACGCTCAAGGGATTTGCGCTGCCGGGCCAGGCAGCGAGCGGCAACGTCATGTCCTACGCCAGCCAGGTGCAGGTGGTGAACGAGGGCGGCAAGCTGATGGAAGATGGCAAGCGGATCACGTTCGCCGGCGCCGATGGGCTGACCTTGATCCTTGGCGCCGGCACCAGCTATGTGCTCGATGCCGCGCGTCGTTTCGAGGGTGAACACCCGCTGGCGCGCGTGACCGGCCAAGTGGACAAGGCAGCGGCGCGACCGGTGCAGTTGCTGCGCGCCGAGCATGAAGACGATTTCCAGCGCCTGTTCAAGCGCGTCGCGATCGACCTGGGAGAGACGCCGGCCGCGCGCCGGCAGCTGGCAACCGATGCGCGCCTGCTGGCCTACACGACAGAGGGCGGCGATCCGGAACTGGAGGCCCAGTACTTCCAGTACGGCCGCTACCTGCTGGCGTCCAGCTCGCGCGGCTCGCTCCCGGCCAATCTGCAGGGCCTGTGGAACAACAATCTCACGCCGCCGTGGAATTCGGACTACCACACGAACATCAATCTCCAGATGAATTACTGGCCGGCCGAGGTGACCAACCTGGGCGAGCTGGCCGAGCCTTTCTTCGATTTCGTGAACGGCATGGCGCCCGTGTGGCGGCAGGCCACGGCCGACGAGTTCCGGCGCGCCGATGGCAAGCCGGTGCGCGGCTGGACCCTGCGCACCGAATCGAACCCGTTCGGCGCCATGGGCTACCTGTGGAACAAGACCGGCAACGCCTGGTATGCCCAGCACTTCTGGGAGCACTATGCCTTCACGCGCGACGCACGCTTCCTGCGCGAGGTGGCCTATCCGATGATGAAGGAAGCCAGCGCCTTCTGGCAGGACTACCTGAAGGAACTGCCCGACGGGCGCCTGGTCGCGCCGCAGGGCTGGTCGCCCGAGCACGGCCCGGTCGAGGATGGCGTGGCCTATGACCAGCAGATCGTGTGGGACCTGTTCAACAACACGGTGGAGGCGGCCGGCATCCTGCAGGTCGATCCGGAACTGCGCACGCTTCTGGCCGGCATGCGCGACCGGCTGGCCGGCCCGCGCATCGGCAGCTGGGGCCAGCTGCTCGAATGGCTGGACGAGAAACAAGACCCGGTGCTCGACACGCCGAAAGACACCCACCGTCATGTGTCGCATTTGTTCGCGCTGTTCCCGGGGCGGCAGATCGATCCGGTACGGACGCCCGAACTGGCGCGGGCGGCGCGCCGCACCCTGGAAGCCCGCGGCGACGCCGGCACCGGCTGGTCGATGGCCTGGAAGATGGCGTTCTGGGCCCGGCTGCACGATGGCGACCGGGCCTATCGGATGCTGCGCGGCCTGCTGGCGGCGCCAGGCGCGCGCGCGGCCGAGCAGGCCGGCATCTTCTCGGAACATAACAACGCCGGCGGCACCTATCCGAACCTGCTCGATGCGCACCCGCCATTCCAGATCGACGGCAATTTCGGCGCCACCGCCGCCATTGCCGAGATGCTGCTGCAATCGCAGGGCGGCGAGCTTCACCTGCTGCCGGCACTGCCATCGCACTGGCCCACTGGCTCGGTCAAGGGATTGCGCGCACGTGGCGGCTATGAAATCGACCTGCGCTGGGCCGGCGGCCGCCTGCAAGCCGCAACCATCCGTGCGGTGGCGGGAGACGGCGGCCCGGTCAAGATTCGGTATGGCGCGAAGCTGATCGAGATCGCGCTGGCAAAAGGCCAGGGCCGCGCGCTGGACGCGGCGCAGTTCCGCTAACGACAAGAACGACAACCAAGGAGACGACCAGCATGACCCTGAACCAGATCGCGCGCCGACTAGGCTCCCTTTGCCTGTTGCTGGCAAGCGCCGGCGCAGTCGCGGATACTGCGGCCCCCGAGCTGCCGCGCCTCGTCGAAAAGGATGGCCGCCACGCCCTGATGGTGGACGGTGCGCCGTTCCTGATGCTGGCCGGGCAGGCGCACAACTCCAGCAATTATCCGGCGGCGCTGCCCAAGGTCTGGGCCGCGCTCAAGGATGCGCAGGCGAATACCCTCGAGATGCCGATCGCGTGGGAGCAGGTCGAGCCGAAGGAAGGGGAATTCGATTTCAGCTTCCTCGACGTCCTTGTCAAACAGGCTCGTGAAAACGATTTCCGACTCGTGATCGTGTGGTTCGGGACCTGGAAGAACACGGGACCGGGCTATCTGCCGCAGTGGGTCAAGTTCGACAACCGGCGCTTCCCGCGCATGAAGGACAAGGACGGCAAGACGGTCTACAGTCATTCGCCGTTCGGCGAAGAGACCCTGGCGGCCGACCGCCGCGCCTTCGTCAAGATGATGGAGCACATCAAGAAGATCGACAGCGGCCACCGCACCGTGATCATGGTGCAGGTCGAGAACGAGGTCGGCACGTATGGCGTCGCGCGGGATTTCGGCGAGCGCGCCGAGGCGGCGTTCCGGCAGCCGGTGCCGGCCGCGGTGCTGGCGCGCCAGAAGCCGAAGGTGGCCGGCGCGACCCAGGGTAGCTGGCGCCAGGTGTATGGCGACTATGCCGACCAGTACTTCCATTCATGGGCCATCGCCAGCTATATCGAGGCTATCGCCAAAGCGGGGCGCGCGGTCTACGACCTGCCGATGTTCGTCAACGCGGCCCTGCGCGAGCCCTCGGTCGACGGCAAGCCGGCCGCGCCATGGAAGGGCAACTTCGCCAGCGGCGGCCCGACCTATGACGTGATCGACATCTATAAAGCGGCCGCGCCGCACATCGACCTGGCGGCGCCCGACATCTATATGCCCGAGTCGAGCAAGGTGAGCGCAATCCTGAAGTCTTATCAGCGGCCAGACAATGCCTTGATGGTGCCCGAGATGGGCAACGCGCCCGGCTATGCGCGCTACGTCTACCAGGCCTTCGGCATGGGCGCGCTGGGCGTGGCGCCGTTCGGGCTTGATTACTTCGAGTACAGCAACTACCCGCTCGGCGCGAAGTTCACCGACCGCCGCATGGTCGAGCCGTTCGCCACCGTGTACGGCGCCTTCGCGCCGATGCAGCGCCAGTGGGCGCGCTGGGCCTTCGAGGGCCGCACGCAAGGCGTGGCCGAGGGCGACGACCGCGCCGAACAGGCCGTTGCCTTCAAGGGCTGGAAAGCGACCGTGTCGTTCCGCGAGTTCCAGTTCGGCGAGCGCCAGTACCTGAAGGACAAGAGCGAGTACCAGTCGGGTACCGAAAAACCGAACGGCGGCGTGTCTTTCGCCCAGGTCGGCGAGGACGAATTCGTGCTCGTCGGCCAGCAGGCTCGGGTGAAGTTTGCACCGAATGGCCCGAACGCGGGCAAGCCTTCGCTCCTGGCGCGGGTGGAGCAGGGCCGTTTCGACGCCGATGGCCGTTGGGTCATGGAGCGCAACTGGAACGGCGACCAGACCGATTATGGCCTGAACCTGCCGGCGACGCCGGTGGTGCTGAAGGTCAGGCTCGGGACTTACCAGGAATGACAACGATGAAGACAGGAGATTTACAAATGCGTACGGGTATGAGAAAGACACAGGTAGCAGCCGCGGTGCTGTTCTTGACCGCCGGGCTGCAGGCCCATGCGGGCACCTTCCAGCAGACCGGCACCGGCATCGAGGTGCGGCCCGACAGCGGCGCCAAGGTGGTGCGCCTGAACCTCATGAGCGACAACATCATCCAGGTGGTGAAGCTCGCCCAGGCCGACAAGACCCTGACGCCGTCCCTGATGACGGTGGCCACGCCATGTGCCGACAAGTGTGCGTTCACCGTGGCGCCCGGCGCGGACAGCGTCCAGCTCAAGGCCGGCAAGATCGCCGCCACCGTCTCGCTCAAGAATGGCCAGGTCCAGTTCTTCGACGCCGCCGGCAAGCGCTTCCTGGCCCAGGCCTCGGAATCGATGACGCCCGTGAACGTGGGCGGCAAGCCTTTCCTGGCGATCAAGCAGGGCTTCAACCACGGAACGCAGGACGCCTATTACGGCCTGGGCCAGCACCAGAACAACCAGATGAACTACAACGGCGAGGACGTGCTGCTGGCCCAGCACAATATGATCGCCGCCGTGCCATTCGTGGTATCCGACAAGGGCTATGGCCTCTTGTGGGACAATAATTCGATCTCGCGCTTCGGCGATGCGACGCCGTACGACCATATGTCGCGCGACCTGGTCTTGCGCAGTCCGGACGGCAAACAGGCCGGCCTGACCGCGCGCTACTACGTCGACGGCAAGCTGGCGCTGACACGCCAGGAGAAAGACATCGCCTACCAGTACCTGAAGGACGTCGACGAGAACTGGCCCAGGGAGCTCAAGCCGGCCAAGGAATTGAAGAACGTGCGCGTGGTGTGGGAAGGCACCATGAGCAGCGACAAGCCGGGCGTGCACAAGATGCAGCTCTATTCATCGGACTACGCCAAGCTGACGGTGGACGGCAAGGAAGTCATGGATGTGTGGCGCATGGGCTGGAACCCGTGGTACCACAACTTCGAGGTCAGTTTTGAGAAGAACAAGCCGGTCAAGCTGCACCTGGAGTGGAAACCGTCGGGCGGCATGGTGGCCATCACCCACAACAACCCGCTGCCCGCGCCTGAACGCCATTCGCTGACGATGTCGTCCGAGATCGCCGAGGCGATCAACTACCACGTGATCAGCGCCGACAGCATGGATGGCGCAATCGCCGGCTACCGCCACCTGACCGGCCAGGCGCCGATGATGCCGAAGTGGGCCTATGGCTTCTGGCAGTCGCGCCAGCGCTACGAAACCCAGCAGCAGCTGCTCGACGCCCTGGGCGAATACCGCAAGCGCGGCTGGCCGCTCGATAATATCGTGCAGGACTGGTTCTACTGGCCCGAGGACGGCTGGGGTTCGCACGACTTCGACAAGACGCGCTTTCCGGACCCGAAAGGCATGGTCGACGCGGTCCACAAGCAGAATGCACGCATCATGCTGTCGGTGTGGGGCAAGTTCTACGCCAATACCGACAACTACAAGGAGTTCGCGTCCAAGGGGCATATGTGGACCAAGAACGTCGAGAACGGATCGCGCGACTGGGTCGGCAAGGGTTACCTGAACAGCCACTACGACCCGTACACGAAGGAAGCGCGCGACATCTACTATCGCCAGATGAAGACCAAGCTGGTCGACCTGGGCTTCGACGCCTGGTGGATGGACAATACCGAGCCGGACGTGCTGTCGAACAGCCGCCTGGAAGACTTCAAGGAACTGATCGGGCCGACCGTCTACGGCGCCGGCGAGATCACCTTCAACCCCTACAGCCTGGTGAGCACCGGCGCCATGATCGACGGCTTGAAGCGCGACCAGCCGGATAAACGCCAGTTCATCCTGTCGCGCTCGGGCTTTGCCGGCATCCAGCGTAATGCGGTGGCGGTGTGGAGCGGCGACACGGTCGGCCGCTGGAACAACCTGTATGACCAGATTGCGTCGGGCACCAATATGTCGATGTCGGGCGTCCCCAACTGGACCCACGATATCGGTGGCTATGCGCAAGAGGTGCGGTTCCAGACCGGCGACGTCGGCTCGGCCCAGGAAAACCGCACCACCAGCCGCGCCAAGGCCAATCCGGCCGACATGGAAGAATGGCGCGAGCTGAATCACCGCTGGTTCCAGTTCGGCGCCTTCACGCCGTTGTTCCGTTCGCACGGTGAGGTCGTCAAGCGCGAGATCTATAACATCGCGGCCGGCGACGACGCCATGCGCGACAATATGGTGTGGTGGCTGAAGCTGCGCTATCGCCTGATGCCGTATATTTACACGATCGCGGCCGACACCCATTACAGCTCGGGCACCATGATGCGCGGCCTGGCGATGGACTTCCCGCATGACGACAAGGCCAGGAACGTCAAGGACCAGTACATGTTCGGGCCATCGTTCCTGGTGGCGCCGGTGTACGAGTACAAGGCGCGCCAGCGCCAGGTCTACCTGCCGGCCGGCGCCGACTGGTACGACTTCCACACGGGCGAACGCCACCAGGGCGGCGCGACCCGCACCATCCAGGCGCCGCGCGAGCGCATGCCGTTGTTCGTCAAGGCAGGCTCGGTGATCACCTCCGGCCCGGTCACCCAGTACGTCGACGAGAAGCCGGATGCGCCGGTGACCGTCAACGTGTACGCCGGCGCCAATGGCGTCGCGACGCTGTACGAGGACGACGGCGTGAGCAACGGCTACCAGCGCGGCGAAGCCAGCCGCATCCAGATCAGCTACGACGACAAGAGCGGCGTGGTGCAGATCGGGGAGCGTGTCGGACGCTACAAGGGGATGGTCGAGAAGCGCGAGTTCCGCGTACGCGTGATCAAGCCGGGCGTGTCGACCGCGGCCGACATGGATGCTGCCGACAAGACGGTGGTCTACGACGGCAAGCCGGTCAGCATCAAGCTGTAACCATGGGCCGGGCGCGTGCGCGTGCCCGGCCGTTTCCTTGAGACCCATGAACATCCTTCGCTACACGACAAGCCTGGCGCTGGCCGGCTTGCTCCACCTGACGCCGGCCTGGGCGTTCCAGACGGTCGCGCCCGACCACAAGCACCTGCAATACACCGGCCGCATCGATGCCAGCGATCCGCGCGCGCCGGTGCTGAGCTGGCCGGGCACGTCGGTCACGGCGAATTTCACCGGCACCTCGCTGGCGATCGTGCTCGACGACCAGCACGGCAAGAACTTCTATAACGTCTTCCTCGACGGCGACACCAAGCGGCCGATCATCCTGCAGCTCGAGAAGGGCAAGAAGCGCTATCTGGTCGCCAATGGCCTCGCGCCCGGCCAGCACCGCATGCTGCTCACCAAGCGCACCGAAGGCGAGGAGGGCGCTACGGTGTTTCGCGGCCTCGAGCTGGACGACAAGGCGGGCCTGGCGCCGCCGCCGGCCAGGCCGCGTCGCCGCATCGAGTTCTTCGGCGACTCGATCACGAGCGGCATGGGCAATGAATCGCCCGACGACGGCGAGGATCACCACGGCAAGGACAAGAACAACTATCGCTCGTATGCCGCAATCGCCGCCCGCCAGCTCGGCGCCGAGGCGCATTTCACGTCGCAGGGCGGCATTGGGATCATGATCAGCTGGTTTCCGTTTACGATGCCGGACTTTTATGACCAGCTGAGCGCCGTCGGCGACAACGACAGCCGCTGGGATTTTTCGCGCTGGACGCCGGACGTGGTGGTGGTGAACCTGATGCAGAACGACAGCTGGTTGATCGCGCGTGACCACAAGCTGCGGCCGGAGCCGAACGCCGCGCAGCGGATCGCGGCCTACAAGGCCTTTGTCGCGCGCGTGCGCTCGCTGTATCCGAAGGCGTATATCGTGTGCGCGCTGGGCAGCATGGATGCCACCAGGGCGGGTTCGCCCTGGCCGGGCTATGTCGAGGCGGCCGTGAAGAACCTGCGGACGGCTGGCGACGCGCGCATCGATACGCTGTTCTTCCCGTTCACCGGCTACGGCAAGCACCCGCGCGTGGCGCAGCACCAGGCCAATGCCGACTTGTTGACCGCCTTTGTCCGTAAACGAGTGGGGTGGTAGTGCGACAGGATGGGCGGTGCTATCATCCCGCCCTTAGTCAAGAAAGCCGCACATGCTCATCATCACCATCAAGCAGGGCAAGGAAAAGTCGATCCTTGCCGGCGACCCCTGGATCTACCCATCGGCCATCGAGAAAGTCGACGGCAAGCCGCACGAGCGCAACAAGATCGGCGTCACCGCGCTGGTGCAGTCGTCGTCGCGCGCCTTCCTCGCCCGCGCCGCCTACAACGCCAGGTCGCAGATCGCGGCCCGGATCTGGACGCTGAACGAGAACGAGGCGATCGACCACGCGCTCATCAAGCGCCGCGTCCAGGCGGCCGTCGAGCGCCGTGCCGATACCTGGCGTGCGATCGGGCCGGATTCGCTGGTGCAGCTGATCGATGGGGAGAAGGATGGCTTGCCGGGCCTGATCGTGGAAGGCTATGGCGGCGCCGATGGCTACCTGGTCTGCCAGTTCAACGCCGGCGGCGTCGACCTGTGGAAGGTGCCGGTCGTGCAGGCGCTGCTGGCCGCGACAGGCTGCCCGAATGTCTATGAACGCTGCGATGCGCTGGTGCGCAAGGGCGAAGGATTGCCCTTCACCCCCGGCGCGCTGGCCGGCGAAGCGCCGCCCCAGCGGCTGATGGTGCGCACCCGGGGAAGCCTGGCGCCGATGGATATCCGCACCGGCTTCACCTATCCGCGCTGACTTACTTCAGGCCAGCGCTTCCTTCGCGGCTTCTTCTGGCGTGAGCGAATCGTAGAACTGGTCGGTGAACCAGTCGATCTGCTCCTCGATGTGATCCTGGGCTTCCTTGACGGTGGCGCCGCCGGCGACCAGGAATCCCTCCACCTCGATACACCACTGGATGAATGCCAGCGTTTCCTCGTCCAACTCTTCTTTCTTTGCCATGTTGAGCCCCTTTCGTGCCGCGTGATTGCGGACCGGCGCGATCCGCAGAGACGATTTTACCTTAGGGGGAGGCTGGGGAATGACTGATTCGGGCCCGCGCTGGTGCCAGAGCGCCATAGCGTATTACCGCAGCACCTCCACCGCATGCATGGGGTCAGTGTATTCCCGTATTTCGACGATCTCGCCTTGAAGAACCCGGAACAATATGTGGTACTCGTTCCCGTAGTGCTTCCCACCCTTCGTTACTCCATCAGAGCGCGCTTCAACCGCCACGGTGTCGCCTTCGCCAATCAAGCTCTTCAATTCCATTCTCAATCCACCTTCAAAGAAGGCGAAAAGCGCGTCAAGGGCAGGCCGCATTTCGGCCCTGGATTTTAATCCGGCAAAAGCAAACACGTGAGGTTTGCCATTGACCCACCATGTCGCTTCATTACTCATCATGTCAAGAAGCTCGTTTGCAACGCCATTTTCAAAGTGGCTCAGAAAACGTCGTACGAGATCCTTGTTTGCCGTGGTCTTCATCAGTACTTGCTCGATTCAATATGCAGATCCTCGTCCCTGCGATCCGAGACGTGTATCGACAGCCCGGTTTGGCCGGGGAGAATGTCGTCCCTTAAGGTAAGCGCCGGAATATTGTAGTCACCCTTGTTCTGGGGACGAAACGCGATGGGGTCTGCGCTGAAGAAGGTGTCGAACCGTTGGCCGAGTTCATCGCAGATATGCGTAAACCTGTTCTCATCCATACTGCCAGCCCGATACACTACGAACGGCGGCATCACGTCGAAGCCCGGATAGAACAGAATACCGTGCTGGATAGGGTAGAGCATGTCGTGGATTGAACCGTTGATGCCACGCGGACCATAGTGCGAATCCCAGCCACCCGCTGTGACCATGAGCATGGCGCGCTTCCCGGCCAAGGTGCCTTCACCAAAGCGATCCCCCCAGTGTGAGTCGGAATGCTCGCCAACGCCATAGGCGAAGCCGAAAGCATATACCCGCTCTACCCAACCTTTCAGGATCGCCGGCATGGAGTACCACCACAGCGGGAACTGAAGAATGACCGCATCGGCCCACAGCAGTTTCTCCTGCTCGCGGGCAATGTCTTCACTCTGAAAGCCGTTTTCGAATGCGTGCCTGGATTCGAAGGCAATATCGAACCGCGTCGTGGATAACCGATGGGTGGTGTCTTCGGCATCGGCTGCGGCTTTCCATTGCATCGCGTACAGGTCTGACACTTGCACCAGGTGTCCCTCGCTTTGCAGCCGCTGTACGGCGAAGTCTTTTAACGCTCCGTTCAGGGACTTGGACTCTGGATGTGCATAGACGAGAAGAATATTCATGACCGATCTTTTAACGTAAGCAGGAGAGGGCAGGATAGGCTCGCGTCAGGTATATTGGAAATGAATTCTCCATATACGAGCTATTAGAATGAGTAATTTGCGCAAGCTTGACCTGAATCTGCTGGTCACTCTCGACGTGCTTTTGGCTGAACGGAATGTAACCCGGGCAGCACGTCGCCTTAACTATTCGCAGCCTTCTGTCAGCGTGCATCTTGCCAAGCTGAGGGATATCTTTGACGATCCCCTGTTGCTGCCTGGGCCGCGTGGAATGCAGCCCACCGCAAGGGCTGAGGAATTACTTCAGCCATTGCGCGAGGCCCTTGAATCGTTGGAGCGCGCAGTGACGCCAGCCCGCCCGTTCAACCCGGCAGAGTCCCGGCATACCTGGCGCGTCGCCGCTTCCGACTCGAGTGGGTCGACCATACTGTTACCTGCAATGGCCGCTCTCCGGGCGGCGGCGCCGGCAACCCGGCTTGCAGTGCTGGATTTGGTACCGTCACATATTGCGAAGCAAGCGGAACAGGGTGACATCGATCTTGCCTTCCATACTGTCGAAGGCTCGCCTCCCGGACTACGCCGTCGGACGCTGTTCGCGGAGCGCTATGTACTCGCCGGTCGAGTGGGTCATCCGCGCTTGCATCCGCAACTCACGCTGACGGAGTTTTGCGAACTGGAGCACGTCATCGTGTCGCCAGATCGCGGCGGATTTTATGGCGTGACGGACGAGGCGCTTGCAAAAGCAGGATTGAAGCGCAAGGTGGTGCTGTCCGTTCCACAGTTCTTGTTCATGATGTCCGTCCTGGCCAGTACAGACCTTGTCGCCATGGTGCCGTCGCGCCTGGTACGCAGTACCAATCTGCTGCAGATCGTCGAGCCACCTGTCGACGTTCCCGGGTATGAGATGGTCATGCTCTGGCATGAGCGTTCCCACCGGGATCCAGCGCATCAGTGGTTGCGGGAGACGATATCGGCGTCGATGTAATAGAACCAAAAACTCGATACCTGCCCGGTGGCTGGACGCTTACCGATTCCGACTGAACTGCAGCAGATAGACATCGTTCTCGCGCAGCGGCATCGTGGTATGCAGGCGCCCGTCGGCGCCTACCGTGACGGCCTGCTGGCGTTGCGGCTTGCCTGTGGCCTGGCCCTTGAGCGTCGTTACCTGGCCGCGGCTCAGCTGCTTGGGCGAGCCCATGCCGATATAGGCTGTGTAGGCGTCATTACGTCGATAACCGACTTCGGACACCGTCATCGTATAGGCGCCGGGTTTCATTCCGCGCAAGGACACCGCGACCTGGCCCTTGTCCTTCGGCGGCAAGTCCTTGACGAAGAACTGCTGGTTATTGACCCCCTTCGGCAGCGTGTGCGTGTAATCCCACAGCAGAACCTGGGCATTGCCCTGGTCGTCGACCGTCGCCCACGAATCCTTGTCGGCGTTCTTCAGTTCGGTGTGGCCCAGCTGGTTCAGGAACTGGTAGGCGAAATACGCCGGCTTCTTGATGCCCTGGGTGTTCATCAGCCCAAAACCGCCGTGGAAGGCTTCGAAGCGCGGCCCGGGTTCCTCGAAGATGTCGGTAAACACCCAGTACGACATCGACTGCACCGCGCCGCTGCTCTGCTTGAGCTTCTTGAGGATGTAGGCGGCCTGGTGGTAGCTGTCGTGGGTCGGGTCGGCGGGCGTGTACGACGAGCTCCATTCGGTATAGTGCAGTTCGAGCCTGGGCATGGTCGACGCTGCGATCTCCCTGCGGTTCTTGAGCACATCGCTGGCGACCGCCATATCGTCGGTGCCGAGCACCGTGCCCTTGGTGCCGAATTCGTCGAGGTAGCCTTCGCCCACGCCATATGAGTGGGTGCTGACGAAGTCCAGCGGCACCCGGTTCTTGTCGGCATAGGCGATCATCTCGGGGATCCAGGCCGCGCCGGCGGTGGCGGGGCCGCCGACCCGGTATGACGGATCGACGCGCCTGACGGCGCGCGCCGCGTGCGCATACAGCTTGAAGTACTCGTCCTGGGTGCCAGCCCAGAAGCCGTCCAGGTTCGGCTCATTCCACACCTCGAAATACCAGCTCGCGACTTCCTGCTTGCCATAACGCTCGGTCCAGTGGCGGGTGAGCGCCTCGACCAGCCGTTCCCACTGGGCGTAGTCGCGCGGCGGCGTCACATTGCCGCGCCACCAGAAGATGGTCTTGGACCCGCTGGCCATCGCATTCGGCATGAACCCCAGTTCGACGAAGGGCTTGATGCCAATGCTCAGCAGGTAGTCGAACAGGGCGTCGATGTACTGGAAGTTGTACTGCTCCTTGCCCTGGGCGTCGATCTTGAATACGCCCATGTCGTCGCTCAAGAGGCCATGGAAGCGGATGTAGCGAAAGCCCGCATCGCGCCGGATCTCTGCCAGCTGCTGTTGCCAGTCGGCGCGCAAGCCTTCGTTGGCGCGCCCGGCGCCGACCGACAGGTTGAACATGCGATCGAGCTTGCCCTGGACCTGGTTGACGTCGACGTCGATGCTGCGCTGCTGCGCCAGGGCAGCCAGGGGCAGGGCGAACATGGCCGCGACAACGGCGTAAAAGAGGCGCTTCTGCTTCATGGTTCAACTCTCCGAGGGTGAACAGGACGAATGCCCAGCATACGTCGCCCTGCCTTTCACGGCGTGGCCCATGCGGATAGTTGAAGCAATCGTGCCGCCCGTGTCAGCTCCCCGGGCGGCATCGGGCGCGCCGGCCAGCGAAGCGCGGAAGGCTTTCGGCGTGCACCCATACTCCTCCTTGAACAGCTTGTTGAAGTAGGAGACGTTGTTGTAGCCAACCGTATAGGCGATCTCGGACACGGTCGCCGCTCCCTTTTCGGCCAGCAGCCGCGCCGCCTCGGTCAGGCGCAGCTTGTTCAGGTAGCCGGTGAAAGTGAAACCCAGTTCGGCCTTGAGGATCTCGTTGACCTTGTTGCGGTTCACGCCCGCCGCCTGCACGACGGATTCGAGGTCCAGGTCGGCGTCGTCGTAGCGGCTCGCCATGGCCTGCAGGATGGCGGCCTTCTCGCGGTCGCGATGCGATTCGAGGGACAGCTGCTGGTAGGCCACGATCGGCAAGTCTTTCTGTAGTTTGTCATGGAGGTCGGCGCGCAAGGCACGCCCATGGGCGCGGAAGAACCACAGGCCAAAACCGGCCCAGGCCAGCAGCAGCGCCACGCCTGGCACGGCCACCCAGCACAGGTCCCGGCCATGCAGCGTAAGCGCGCTGACGTCGACCACCAGCGGCACATCGCGCGGGCTCTGGAAGGTGCTGCCGATGGCCAGTTTCGGCACCCGGTCCAGGCGGTAGGCCTGGCGCGACAGCGGCAGCCCGGCATGGGCGAACCACCACTGCGGCGTTTCCATGCGCGTCAGGTCGAGTTCGACCCGGCTGCCTTGCTCGCTGCACGAAAAGAAGCTCGAGGGCGCACGGTAGCTGGCCAGGTCGTCGCGCCGCGACAGTCCTTCCTCGAAGGTCGGCGCGACCAGCGACAGGGTGTTGCCCGGCGCGCAGGTGGCGATGAAGGACACCGTGGCATAGCGCGTCAGGTCGGCATGCGCCAGTTCGCCATCCGGCCCGAGGAAGAACAGGTTGGTTTCTGCAAACGGATAGGCCGTGCCGCTGGCCACGTTCAGCGCCATGCGCAGGCGCCGGCCATCGTCGAGCACCTGCACGCGCGATGAGCCGCCGGCCGAGGCGTCGACGCCGGCACGGACACGCCAGGCGGACCGGCCATCCTCGGCGCCGCTCAGCAGCGCAACCTCGAGAAAGCTGCGCTGATAGGCGGTCGCGGCCAGCACCAGGCTGGCCGCGA
>NZ_STGG01000020.1 GCF_005222695.1 Massilia sp. HP4
CGCGGGCCGGCAGGCGCACCGTTACCGTCTGGACCGGGGCGTCGGCGGCGGTGGCAAGGATCACGCGATAGTCGCCAGCTGCGATCTTCCAGCGGTTCGACTTGGCGTCGAATACCGCCAGGGTACGCGGATCGACGCTGACCGTGCTGCTGCGGCGCTCGCCGGCGTTCAGTGCCAGCTTGTCCCAGCCGCCCAGGCGCTTCGGCGCTTCCCAGCCGGCGCCGACTTTCGAGACGTAGACCTGGGGCACGGCCTTGCCGGCGCGCGCGCCGCTGTTGAGTGTGTCGAATTGCACGCGGATGCCGCCATCGGCCGCCTCGGCCTTCAGGTTCGCATGGGTGAAGCTGGTATACGACAGGCCGTGGCCGAAGGCGAACAGCGGCTTGTGGCCTTTCAGGTCGAACCATTTGTAGCCGACCGCGGCGCCTTCGATATCGTAATCGACGTCGAATCGGCTGTCCTTGGGCAGGCCCAGGCCGTCGAGTTTTACGCGCGGCAGCTGGTTTTCAAGCCTCGGGAAGGTCTGCGGCAGGCGCCCCGAGGCGTCGACTTCGCCGCTCAGCACGCGCGCGATCGCCTCGCCCCCGTTCGTGCCCGGATACCAGGCCTGGACCACGCCCGCCACCTGGTCGACCCAGGGCATCGTCACCGGGGTGCCGGTCTGCAGCACGACCACGGTGCGCGGATTGGCCTTGGCCACGGTGGCGATCAGCGCATCCTGCGCGTTCGGCAGCGACAGGTTGGGCACGTCGTTGGCCTCGGACGTCCACTGGGTCGCGAACACCAATACGACGTCGGCGCCGGCGGCGACCTTCGCGGCGCCGGCCGGGTCCTTGCCGTCATGCCAGTCGAGTTTCGCCTTGCTGCGGCTGGCCAGTGCCTGCATCGGCGAGCCAGGCAAGTAGACCATCGGCCCCGGCCAGGTCTTCGGTCCTTCATTCGGCACCGCCATGCCGCCGCGCGGATAGACCTGGGCCGAACCCCCGCCCGACAGCACGCCCTTGTTGGCATGGCCGCCGATGATGGCTATGCGCTTGAGGCCGACCCCCAGCGGCAGCACATTGCGTTCGTTCTTGAGCAGCACGATGCCTTCCTCGGCATCTTCCTGCGAGATGCGGGCGTGGGCTGCGTAGTCGATCTCCTGGCTGGCGTCCTTGACCGGATGATCCAGCACGCCATTGCTCGCCATCGCCCACAGGATGCGGGCGACCATGTCGTCCAGGCGTGCCTGCGGCACGTGGCCATTCTCTACCGCCTCTTTCAGCGCGCCGTCGAAGTAGGGCGACTTGTCGAAGGGGTAGCCGGATTGCTGGTCGAGGCCTGCCAGCGCGGCGGGGATGGTCGAGTGCACGGCGCCCCAGTCCGACATCACGTAGCCCTTGTAGCCCCAGTCGCCCTTGAGGACCTTGTTCAGCAGGTGCTCGTTTTCGCAGCCGTACACGCCTTTGACCCGGTTGTACGAGCACATGACCGAGCCCGGCTTGCCGCGTTCGATGGCGATCTGGAAGGCCAGCAGGTCGGACATGCGGCCGGCCGCATCGTCGATCTTGACGTTCAGGTGGTTGCGGCCCGTCTCCTGGTCGTTGTAGGCATAGTGCTTGACGGTCGAGACCACGTGGTTCGACTGCACGCCGCGAATCTGTTCGCCGGCCATGATCCCGGCCAGCAGCGGGTCTTCGCCGGTGTACTCGAAATTGCGGCCGTTGCGCGGTTCGCGCGCCAGGTTCACGCTCCCGCCCAGCATCACATTAAAGCCCGACAAGCGCGCTTCCTTGCCGATCATGGCCGCGCCCTTGAACGCCAGTTGCGGATTCCAGGTGGCGGCGGTGGCGATCCCCGCCGGCAGCGAGGTGCGCTCGCGCGTGTTCTTGCCTGGCTGCGAGGCGACGCCGATGCCGGCGTCGGTCAGCCACTGCGGCGTGATGCCGAGGCGTTCGATGCCCTTGATGTAGCCGGCCGACTGCGCCAGCGAACCGGCGGGCGGCCGCTTGCCCTGGTGTTCGGCGCCGAACCGGCCGAACACCAGGCCGATCTTTTCGTCGATGGTCATCTGGCCTACCAGCTTGGCGGCGCGGTCCTGGTGGGCGTCGGGGGCGGCTTGCGCGCACTGGACGGCGCAGGCGGCGGCGAGAACGAGGGCCCAGCGGCCGGTCGGCAAGGCATGATGCATTCTTGAGTCTCCTATTGTCATTATCGTGCTTCTTTCAAACCAGGCTACCACCAGGCGGCGTAGACGGCCACCAGCGCCAGGCAGATGATGGCGCAGCCGAGCGCGAAGCCCGGCTGCACCGTGAACATGCGCGCATCGATCTCGATGCGCTTGGCTTCTTCGGCTCCCTTCTTGGGAAACAGCTTGCTGATGACGACCATGCCGGCGACCACGAACACGAACACGATGCCCATCCGGTCCAGGAAGGGGATCTCGTGCACGCCAAGCACGTTCGGCACGGCGAAGCCGACCGGCGCCAGGAAAGACAGGTCCATCACGCCCGGCAGGAACTTGAGGACGATCGAGGCGACGAAGCCGCCGATGGTGGCGAACATCGCAGCCGCGGCCGTCGCCGGACGCCAGAAGAAGCCCAGCAGGAACATGGCCAGGATGCCCGGCGAGACGAAGCCGGTGTATTCCTGGATGTACTGGAAGCCGCCTTTCTTGTCGATGCCCATGAAGGGCGCGATCAGCACCGCCAGCAGCATCGCCACCACCACCGTGACGCGCCCGATCCACACCATGCGGGGCTCCGACACGCCGGGGTTGATGAGCTTCTTGTGGATATCGAAGGTATAGATGGTGGCGATGCTGTTGGCCTTGCCGGCCAGCGAGGCGACGACGGCCGCCGTCAGCGCCGCGAAGGCGACGCCCTTCAGGCCCGTAGGCAACAGGGTGAGCAGCACCGGATAGGCGCGGTCGGGATTGACCTCGCCGTCCATGCCCATCGCCCCGCCCAGCGCGCCCTGCTGGTGCAGCACGAAGGCCGCGATCCCCGGCAGCACCACGATCACCGGCATCAGCAATTTCAGGAAGGCGGCGAACAGGATGCCCTTGCGCGCCGTATGCAGGTCGGCGCCCAGCGCGCGCTGGATGATGTACTGGTTGCAGCCCCAGTAATTCAGGTTCACGATCAGCATGCCGCCGATCAGGATCGAAATGCCGGGCAGGTCGAGGTAGTTGGGGTTGTCGCGCGCCAGCACCATGTCGAAGTGGCCGGGCGCGGCTCCGAGCAGGTGCTGCAAGCCTCCCAGCGCGCCGCCGCCGCCATTGTGCCGGGCCACCAGTTCGAGCGCCAGCCAGGTGGTCACCAGGCCGCCCAGCACCAGGCACAGCACCTGGATCACGTCGGTATAGCCGATCACCTTCATGCCGCCCAGCGTGATGACGGCCGCGAACACGGCCAGGAACAGCATGCAGGTCCAGACATCGATGCCGGCGATGGCGCCGATCGCCAGCGCGCCGAGGTAGAGGATCGAGGTCAGGTTGACGACGACGTACAGCGACAGCCAGAACACGGCCATGATGGTCGCCACCGAGCCGCCATAACGCTGCTCGAGGAATTGCGGCATCGTGTAGATGCGGTTCTTGCGGTAGACCGGCATGAAGAACACGGCCACCAGGATCAGGGTAAAGGCCGCCATCAGTTCATAGACGGCGATCGCCATGCCCATCCTGAAGCCCGAGCCGCTCATGCCGATGAACTGCTCGGCCGATATGTTCGAGGCGATCATCGAGGCGCCGATGGCCCACCAGGTCAGCGAGCCCTCGGCCAGGAAGTAGTCGTGCGAGGCGGAGGTGGAGCGTTGCTTGCGGCGGTACACCCACAGGCCGTAGCCGGCCACGACGACGAAGTAGACGAAGAAGACGAAGGTATCGAGCGACGAGAAAGTCGTGTTCTGCATGAATCAGTCCGTAAATAACGGCGCACACGCCGGCCGCGCCGCCCTGGATGGACGGCGCGGCCGGCGCGAACGTCCTAGAACGACACGCCGAGACGTACGCTGTAGCGCGGCCCCGTCACGAACCACGCGCGGCCCTTGTCGCCGATGTGGTGGGTCATGATTTGCTTGTACTTCGCGTCGGTCAGGTTCTGGGCCTGGAAGTCGATGCGGTAGTTGTCGTTGAACTTGTAGCTGACGCCGCCGTCCAGCTGGCCATAGTCATCGGCCCAGATCGGCAAGCCCCAGGCGACCACGTTCTGGCCGAAGGTCGGGCTGTCCGGGTTGGTGTCGACGCCATTGGTGCCGTTGGTGCCGTTGTTGTTATTGCCCAGCAGGTTCTTCGAGCGCCAGCTCCAGGCCAGGCGCGCCGACCACGGACCGCGGTCGTACAGCAGCGCCAGGTTATAGGAGTTGCGCGACATGTATTCCAGCGGCAGGTCGCCGAAGGTCTGGCCATTGGTGTCGCAACCGTTCAGGTTCAGGTTCAGGTTGGCCGCATTGTTGCCGGCGCTGCACCAGGGCGAGAACACCGGGTTGTACAGGTCGCGCTTGGTCTTGACGTGGGTATAGTTGGCCTGCACCCCGAAGCCGGCCAGCCAGCCGGGCAGCTTGTCGAAGTACTGCTGGTAGGCGATCTCGACCCCGCGCGCACTGCCGCGCGCGCCATTCACCGGGGTAGCCACACTGAAATCGATTACACGACCTGCGGTGTCGGTCAGCTGGTAGGCCGACGTCTGCTTGATTATGATGTCCTTCAGGCGCTTGTCGAACAGGCCGACGGTGAGCGAGCCGGCCTTGGCGAAGTACCATTCCGCCGTCAGGTCGATATTGCGCGAGGTGACCGGGCGCAGCATCGGATTGCCCTTCGCCTCGCCGGTATGGCCGACCGAGGTGACGTTGGTGACCTGGTCGGCGCCGTTGCCGGTGGTGGTGCTCGTCACGTTCTGGCCCAGGGTCGTATAGGCCTGCAACTGGTCGAAGTTGGGGCGCGACATGCCCTTGCCGATGGCGAAGCGGAATTGCAGTTCGTCGCTGGCCTTCATGCGCAGGTTCAGGCTCGGCAGCCAGTTGTGGTAGCTGTTCTCGTAATCTTCGCGGCCGGCGAAGGCGGGAATGACCGGCACCGGCAAGCCCGTCGTGCCGCCCGGCGGGATCGTGAAGGTCGAGTTGTAGACCGTGTAGCCATACGATTGCGAATCGGTCTTCACGTAGCGCACGCCCACATTGCCGTCGACCGGGAAGCGCAGCTCGTCGAAGGCGAAGCGCAGCTGGGTGTACAGGGCCTTGGTTTTCTCGGCCTGCTCGTTGTCGCCCGACGGGTTGGCTTCGCCGAAGGCCGCGGCTTTCCATGGTGCGCAGGTGTTGCCCGCCTCGGCGCACAGGATATCGTGGAAGCCGTGCAGCATCGCATAGCTGCCCGGATAGCCGCTGATCACCGATTGGTTCGGGAAGATGATGGCCGGGACATCGGCCTTGCCATTGAAGAAGTTGTTGAACTGATTAACCGAGGTCGGCGCATTGAAGCGCGGGTCGCTCAGGTAGGCGAGGTTATTGATCTGCCACGGCATCATCCAGCGCTGCGAGATCCCGACCCAGTTGTAGTCGGGGTTGGAGACGATGGTCTTGGCATCGCGGTCGGTCAGGCGCACGCCGATCCGCAGGTCGCGCAGGATCGGGTGGTCGAAGTCATACTTGGCGTCGCCTTTCCAGGCCTTTTGCTCGGCCACGCTGCGGTCCAGGTGTTCTTGCGAGAAGGCCCAGAAGAAGTTGTTGGGATCGCTCATCGCCGCAGCCTGGGCCGGGGTGAAGGTGATGCGCGGCAGCGGGCCGGTGACGTCGAGGTTCAGCGCCGGCATCAGGGTACCCAGCGCCACGGTCGAATCGAAGCCTTCCGAGCGCGCTTTCACGTGCTGGAGGTCGGACGTGAAGGTCCAGTTGCTGGCCGGCTTCCATTCGATATTCCAGGCGATGTCGGTGGTGACCGAATCGCGGCGCTCGGTGCGGGCATTGTTGGCGTACTCGATGGCCTCGCCGGTCGGGTTGGTGATGGTGCCGCTCAGGAAGCCGCCATTGGCGTCATACACGCCGTTGGTCACGCGCAGGTTGGTCGGCGTGCCTTCGGCCGAGAACAGCGCGTTCTCGTCCCAGCGCATATCGTATTTGGAGCGGAACCAGGTCAGGTGGCTTTTGAGGGTATTGTCCTTCTTCCACTGCAGGGCGCCATAGGTGCCCTGGCGCTTGCGGTCGAAGTCCAGCGTGCGCCACTGCGCGCCTTTCGGGATCCAGACGGTGCGGCCCGGTTCGGCGTCGGCCACCGGGTAGTATGGCTCGACCTGGAAGGCGTCGGTGCGGGTGACGCTGCGCGAGCTGGCGAAGTTGACCAGGGCGCCGATCTCGCCGATCCCGGTCTGCCAGCGGTTCGAATACAGGATCGAGCCGGCCGGGCGGGTCTTGCCCTTCTTGAGTTCCGAGTAGGTACCCTCGACGCTGCCGGTGATGCGCTGGCCCTTGATGTCGAAGGGCAGGGCGGTGCGCAGGTTGACCAGGCCCGAGATGCCGCCCTCGATCTGTTCGGCCGAGGGGTTCTTGTAGACGTCGACCCCGGCCATCAATTCGGGCGGCACGTCGCCGAAGTTCAGCGCGCGGCCGCCGGTGGACGAGAAGGAATCGCGGCCGTTCAGTTCCGAGCGCACCCAGGACAGGCCGCGGATCGACACGCCCGAGCCCTCGACCGAGAAGTGCTCGGGGTCGGCGCGCGACATGGTGCGGTCGATGGTCACGCCCGGTATGCGCTGCAGCACTTCGGTGATGGATTTGTCGGGGAGCTTGCCGATGTCCTCGGCGACGATCGAATCGACGACTTCGTCGGCATTCTTCTTGAGCTGCTGGGCGCTGTCCAGTGCGGCGCGCTGGCCGGTGACCGTCACTACCTGGGGTGCGCTGGCGGGCGTGGGGGCTTCCTGTGCGACTGCTGCGGACAACCAGCACAGATGTGCGACGCCCACGGCGATGGCCGACTTGTTCAACTGTCTCATGTTGTGTCTCCGTCTTGTTTGAAGAACCCATCTATGGGGTTCCTTTATCGGGTGCTACCGAGGCCGCCAGGCGCTTTGATCAGGAGCTGCCATACAACCTGTCAGTAAATATAACACCTAATGTTAGGCGCAATCATTAGGTTTTCTGGGCTTGTAGTAAATATTTATTGATAACGTTGTATTTCGATGAAATCGTTATCATTAGAGGCTTTCCGGCCGTAACGAGACGATGGAAGGCAACTGCGGATGGAAGAGATGAGGGGCGGCTGCCTGTCATTACAGCGAGGGCAGCCGCGCAAGGCAGCACGACAATCGCGGGTCAATTCTCACCTAATGTCACGCAGGAAATGTATACATTGCGTAAAATACTTATTTGTAGAGCTCATCGATTCCTATATATTTCCCATATATCTCAAGGTCAACGGATATTGCAATGCAACATAACTCAATGATGAAAAATCGCACCCTGCTGAGCGCCAGCATGTTGGCCGCCGTGCTCGCCCTGTCGGCCTGCAACAAGAAGGCCGACGTCGAGGCGTCGCCCGCGCCGACCGATCCCGCGTCGCCCGCGGCGGTCGCTGCCCAGAATCCCGATCCGCACGCCGGCATCGTCGCCGAGCCGGCCACCTCGCCGGATGCTGTTCCGGGCACCGGCCCGGGCGAAGGTGGCACCGCGATCGGCGGTGTCGTGGCAGGACAGGATGCGGACAAGCCGCGCGACAGCGGTGCGTCGGAACCAACCGGTGGCGATGGCGCCACCCAGGCAACAACGCCACCGGCCAAGTAATACGGCCAGCGGCGTAGAAAGTGCGCAGGCCACCTGGCGGTGGCGGCGGCGCAATGGGGCCAGCATGCCGGGGCATCGACCCCGGCGGACCCTTTTGCGGCGTGCGCAATCCATTACTAGTAGGAGAACCTAGATGGGCATGAATCGTAGGCAGTTCCTCCGCGTAAGCGGTGCGGGACTGGCCGCTTCCACCATCGTCGCGCTCGGCTTCTCGCCGTTGCCGGCGATGGCGGAGACGCGGCACTATAAATTGGCAAAGGCCAAGGAGACGCGCAACACCTGTCCGTACTGCTCGGTGGGCTGCGGCCTGCTGATGTACAGCCTGGGCGACGGCGCAAAGAACGTCACCTCGGACATCATCCATATCGAAGGCGACCCGGACCATCCGGTGAACCGTGGTACCCTGTGCCCGAAAGGCGCCGGCCTGCTCGACTTCGTGCACTCGCCGAACCGCCTCAAGTACCCAGAGGTGCGCGAGCCGGGCAGCAAGGAATGGAAGCGTATTTCGTGGGACCAAGCGATGTCGCGCATCGCCAAGTTCATGAAGGATGACCGCGACGCCAACTTCGTGGTCAACAATGCCGAAGGCAAACTAGTCAACCGATGGACCAGCACCGGCATGCTGTGTGCGTCCGCGGCGAGCAACGAAACGGGCTACATCACGCATAAAGCAATGCGTTCGATGGGCATGCTCGTCTTCGACAACCAGGCTCGCGTTTGACACGGACCTACGGTGGCCGGTCTGGCCCCGACGTTCGGACGTGGCGCGATGACCAACCATTGGGTTGACATCAAGAATGCCGATGTAGTACTGATTATGGGCGGCAATGCCGCCGAGGCTCATCCATGCGGTTTCAAATGGGTGATCGAAGCCAAGCACCACAATAAAGCCAAGCTGGTCGTGGTCGACCCGCGTTTCACGCGTTCGGCCGCCATGAGCGACTATTACGCGCCGATCCGCGCCGGCTCCGACATCGCCTTCCTGGGCGGCGTCATCAACTATCTGCTTAGCAACGACAAGATCCAGACCGAATACGTCCGGAACTACACCAATGCCAGCTTCATCGTCGGCCCGGACTTCTCGTTCGAGGACGGTATCTTCTCCGGCTACGACGAAGCCAATCGCCGCTACGACAACAAGTCGTGGGGCTATGCCATAGGTGAAGACGGTTTTGCCAAGGTCGATCCGACCATGCAAGACCCGAATTGCGTCCTGCAGGTGATGAAGCGCCATTACTCGCGCTACACCCCGGAACAGGTCAGCAAGATCACCGGCACCCCGGTCAAGCAGTTCATGAAAGTCTGCGAGTACATCGCGTCGACCGCCGTGCCGGGCCGCGCCATGACGATCATGTATGCGCTGGGCTGGACCCAGCACAGCCAGGGCTCGCAGATCATCCGTACCGGCGCCATCATGCAGCTGCTGCTGGGTAACGTCGGCGTCGCCGGCGGTGGCCTGAACGCACTGCGCGGCCACTCCAACATCCAGGGCCTGACCGACCTGGGCCTGCTGTCGAACTCGCTGCCGGGCTATCTGTCGCTGGCGACCGACAACGAGCAGGATCTGGAGACCTACTACAAGCCGCGCGCGCTCAAGCCGCTGCGTCCGAACCAGATGAGCTACTGGCAGAACTATCCCAAGTTCTTCGTCAGCCTGCAAAAAGCCTGGTGGGGCGATGCCGCGACCGCCGAGAACAATTGGGCCTTCGACTACCTGCCGAAGATCGACAAGCTGTACGACGTGCTGCAGGCCTTCGAGCTGATGGGCCAGGGCAAGTTGAACGGCTATATCTGCCAGGGTTTCAATCCGGTGGGCTCCTTCCCTAACAAGAAGAAGATCATCGCCGGCCTGTCGAAGCTCAAGTTCCTGGTGACGATGGATCCGCTGAACACGGAAACGTCCGAATTCTGGCAAAACTTCGGCGAGTCGAACGACGTCGATCCGACCCAGATCCAGACCACGGTGTTCCGCCTGCCGACCACCTGCTTTGCCGAGGAAGACGGTTCGCTGTCGAACTCGTCGCGCTGGCTGCAATGGCACTGGAAGGGCGCCGAGGCGCCATACGAGGCGAAACCGGACATCGAGATCATCGCCGACCTGTTCACCCGCATGAAGAATGCGTACATCAAGGATGGCGGCGCCTTCCCTGACCCGATGGTGAACCTGGCCTGGCCGTACAAGATTCCGCACAGCCCATCCGCTGAAGAACTCGCGAAAGAGTTTAACGGCAAGGCGCTGGCCGACATCATGGACGCCAAGGATCCGAGCAAGGTGCTGGTCAAGAAGGGCGACCAGGTGCCGGGCTTCGGCGTGCTGCGCGACGATGGCACCACCGCCAGCGGCTGCTGGATCTATGCCGGTTCGTGGACCCAGGCCGGCAACCAGATGGCCAACCGTGACAATGCCGACCCGTACGGCGTGGGTAACACGCTGGGCTGGGCATGGGCATGGCCGGCCAACCGCCGCGTGCTGTACAACGCGGCCTCGGCCGACCCGCAGGGCAAGCCGTGGAACCCGCACCGCAACCTGATCGCATGGAACGGCAGCAGCTGGACCGGATCCGACATCCCGGATATCCGTCCGGATGCGAATCCGGGCGACGAGGACCGCGTGCAGCCGTTCATCATGACGGCCGAGGGCGTGTCGCGCATGTTCGCGCCGACCGGCATGGCCGAAGGCCCGCTGCCTGAGCACTACGAGCCGTTCGAGTCGCCGTTCCCGCACAATCCGATGCATCCGAAGAACCCGAAAGCCCGTGCCAATCCTGCGGCGCGCGTGTTCAAGGGCGATATGGAAGCATTCGGCACCGCGAAGGACTTCCCGTACGTTGCGACCAGCTATCGCCTGACCGAGCACTTCCACTACTGGACCAAGAACGTGCAGAGCAACGCAATCCTCCAGCCACAGCAGTTCGTGGAGATCGGCGAAGAGCTGGCCAAGGCCAAGGGCATCGGCAATGGCGATATGGTCAAGGTGTCGTCGATGCGCGGCTACATCAAGGCCAAGTGCGTCGTCACCAAGCGCATTCCGCAGCTCGACTGCGATGGCATGAAGGTGGATACGGTCGGGTTGCCGAACCACTGGGGCTTTGTCGGTTTGACCAAGCCGGGCTTCCTGGTAAACACGCTGACCCCGTTCGTGGGCGATGCGAATACCCAGACGCCCGAGTTCAAGTCGTTCCTGGTCAATATCGAAAGGATTTAAGTCATGTCTTCACTACAATCTCTCGATATCGCAGCGCGGTCGGCCACCACGGCGACCGTGCCGGTGGCCCGTACCCACAAGCCCGAAGTCGCCAAGCTGATCGACGTCTCCAGCTGCATCGGCTGCAAGGCTTGCCAGGTGGCGTGCATGCAGTGGAACGATTTGCGCGACGAGATCGGCGATACCAACGGTACCTACGACAACCCGCGCGACCTGACGCCGCAGTCGTGGACGGTCATGAAGTATTCGGAAGTCGTCACCCAGACGCCTGACGAAGGTGACCGCCTCGAGTGGCTGATCCGCAAGGACGGCTGCATGCACTGCGACGAGCCGGGCTGCCTGAAGGCCTGCCCGGCGCCGGGCGCGATCGTCAAGTACACCAACGGCATCGTCGACTTCATCAGCGAAAACTGCATCGGCTGCGGCTACTGCGTCGCCGGCTGCCCGTTCGACGTGCCACGCATCAGCAAGGTGGACTCGAAGGCCTATAAATGCTCGTTGTGCGCGGACCGCGTGGCAGTGAACATGGAACCGGCCTGCGTCAAGATCTGTCCTACCGGCGCCATCCGTTTCGGCACCAAGGAAGACATGATCCACTACGCATCGGATCGCGTGGTGGACCTGAAGGAGCGCGGCTACCAGAACGCCGGCCTGTACAACCCGGCCGGCGTCGGCGGCACGCACGTGATGTATGTGTTGCAGCACGCCGACAAGCCGAACCTGTACTCGGGCCTGCCGGAGAACCCGACCATCAGCCCGACCGTGGCGCTGTGGAAGGGCGTGGCCAAGCCGCTGGGCGTGGCCGCGATGATCGGCGCCGCCGTGGCGGGCTTCTTCCACTACATGAAAGTCGGTCCGATCGAGACCCATGTGGACGAACCGCCGGTGCAGCCGACGCCCGGGGCGGACCAGCGCGACGTAGTCCGCGATGAACCGCGCGTTTAAGGAGAAGAACATGTTTATCACTCGCTATCGTGACCGTACGCGGATGAACCACTGGGCCGTGGCCCTGCTGTTCATCTGCGCGGGATTGACCGGGCTGGCATTGTTCCATCCTTCGATGTACTTCTTCAGCGTCTTCTTCGGCGGTGGACAATGGACCCGCATCCTGCACCCGTTCTTCGGGCTGTTCATGGTGCTCGGCTTCGTGTTCCTGTTCTTCGCCGTGGTGCGCGACAACTTCTGGACCAGGTCCGATACGGAATGGGTCAAGAAGGCGCCAAAGATGGTGACCACCGGCGACGAAAGCATGCTGCCGCCAGTGCACAAGTACAACGCTGGCCAAAAGGGCGTGTTCTGGGCCTTCGCCGTCAGCCTGGTGCTGCTGTTGATCACCGGCTTCATGTTCTGGCAACCATGGTTCGCGGACTTCTTCCCGATTCCGCTGCGCCGTGTCGCCATGCTGGTGCATGCGGTGGCGGCCCTGGTGCTGGTGCTGAGCGTCATCGTCCACGTGTATGCTGCCATCTGGGTCAAGGGTTCGTTCCGCGCCATGACCCGCGGCACCGTGCATGAGGACTGGGCGAAGTCGCACCACCCGCTGTGGTATAAGGAAGTCACCCGGACTAACAACCCGGAAATCACTCGCAAGAAACATTAAGGATCGCACTGTTCTATGAGTGTTACCAAAGCAACACCGCTGCTCAGCCCGGAAGAAATCGCGGTCCGGTCCGGGCAGCAGATGCCCTACCTGCACCTCCCGCTGCGCGCCGAGCTGTTCGCCACCCGTGAAACCCGCCTGCGTCAGCTGGCGGCCGGGCATGCGATGCGCGACTTCCTGCTGTTCGCCGCCGAACTGGCGCATGTGCAGCACCAAGTCTTGCAAGACTTCCCGGAGGTCGCACTGCCCAGTGCAGACGACCTGTTGGCCGCCGGCCGCGCCGCCCAGGCGCCGCTGCCGGCGCCGCTGTGGCCGCGTGACCCGGCCTGGCGTGGGGCCTTGCGCCGCATGCTGGAACTGCTGGTCCCGCGTCTCACGGGCAGCCCGGCCCAGGCCGCCGTGCAGGCGGTCCTGGCCCAGGACGACGACCATCTCGAAGGCCAGGCCGAACTGCTGCTGCAAGGCGCAGCCGGCCTGGACATGGGAGCGGCGCCGCTGGTGGCGGCCGGCCTGCAGGTGTACTGGACCCATATGGTGCTGGCGACCAGCCAAGCCCACGGCGCGGCGCGCCAGGAACCGTTCGGGCGCACGCTCGACGTGACCCTGTGCCCGTGCTGCGGCAGCCTGCCGACCTCGTCGGTGACCAGGCTGGACCCCAGCGGCAGCAACTTCCGTTACCTGAACTGCGCGCTGTGCTCGACACAGTGGCATATGGTGCGGGTCAAGTGCAGCCACTGCCAGAGCACCAAGGGCATCCACTACCATTCGCTGCAGGCGGTGGCCACCGATGGCGCGCAGGAGGATACGGCGCAGGCATCGGTGCAGGCCGAGACCTGCGACGAGTGCGGCCACTATCTCAAGATCGTGCGCATGGAGAGGGATCTCCATGTCGACCCGGTGGCCGACGACGTGGCGACCCTGACACTGGACATCCTGGTGTCCGAGGCCGGCTTCCAGCCGCACGGGGTCAATCTGCTGCTGCTCACGGGCGGTGAAGACGATCCTGTCGATCAAGAAGAAACAAGGAGTAACTGATCATGTCGACCTACGAGTCCGTGGTCCACGGCTCGAAGGCGACAGTCAAGGATCTGCCTTCGATCGATAAACTGCTGCGCCTGCCGTTTGTGCAGGCGCTGGTTTCCAGCCACGGCCATACCCTGGTCGCGGCGGAAGCGCGCGCGCAAGTCGATGGCTTGCGCGCGCAGGCCCTGGCCGGTGTGCTCTCGATGAGCGCGCTCGCGCCGGAGGCGCTCGGCCAGTCGCTGGCCGGGCGTATCGCCGAGCGCCTGGCGCCGCGCCTGCGCCGGGTGATCAACCTGACCGGAACGGTCATCCATACCAATCTCGGACGTGCTGTCTTGCCGCAAGCGGCGATCGACCACCTGGTGGCGATGATGGCCGGCCCGAACAACCTCGAATACGACCTCGTTACCGGCTCGCGCGGCGATCGCGACAGCATCGTCGAAGGCCTGCTGTGCGAGATCACGGGTGCTGAAGCAGCGACCGTGGTCAACAACAATGCCGCCGCCGTGCTGCTGTCGCTGGCCGCTCTGGGTGGCGGCCGCGAAGCCATCGTCTCGCGCGGCGAGCTGGTGGAAATCGGCGGCGCATTCCGCATGCCCGACGTGATGGCCAGCGCCGGCGCGCACATGGTCGAGGTCGGCACCACCAACCGCACCCACCTGGCGGACTACGAGCGCGCCATCACCGGGCGCACGGCGCTGCTGCTGAAGGTCCACACCAGCAATTATGCGGTGCAGGGCTTTACCAGCTCGGTGTCGGAAGCCGAACTCGCGCCCCTGGCGAAGGCACGCGGGGTGGCCCTGGTCAGCGACCTCGGCAGCGGCTCGCTGATCGACATGGGCAAGTACGGCCTGCCGCAAGAACCGACGCCGCAGCAGATGCTGGCAGCCGGCTGCGACGTGGTGACGTTCTCGGGCGACAAGCTGCTGGGAGGGCCTCAGGCCGGCCTGATCGTGGGCTCGAAGGAATCCATCACCCGCATCCGCAAATTCCCGATGAAGCGCGCGCTGCGCCTGTCGAAGCTGCCGCTGGCGGCGCTCGAAGCGACCTTGCAGCTGTACCTGCAGCCCGAGCTGCTGGTGGACGAGCTTCCGACCTTGCGATGGCTGACCCGCAGCCGCGAGCAGGTGGCTGCCAACGCCCAGGCGCTGCTCGAACCGCTGCGCGCCGCACTGGCGCCGCGCTATACGGTGACGCCGGAATCGATGCTGAGCCAGATCGGCTCGGGCTCGCTGCCGATCGACCGGCTGCCATCGAGCGGCCTGGCGATCGCGCCGAGCCTGTCGGGCAAGCGCGGCATGGGCACGGCGCTCGACGCGCTGTCGGAAGCGCTGCGCGGCCTGCCGCTGCCGGTGGTCGGCCGCATCTCGGACGACCGTCTGCTGCTCGACTGCCGCTGCATCGACGACCCGCTCGAGCTGCTGGGGCAACTGGGGGCGCTGCGGGCGGCGCTGATCCAGGATTAACACAAGAGGGACTTTGCATGATCGTCGGCACCGCCGGACACATTGACCACGGCAAGACGGCGCTGGTACGCGCACTGACAGGCATCGACGCCGACCGCTTGCCCGAGGAGAAAAAGCGCGGCATTACGATCGAACTGGGCTATGCCTGGATGCCGCTGGATGATGGCAACCGGATCGGCTTCGTCGACGTGCCGGGCCACGAAAAACTGGTGCGCACGATGGTGGCCGGCGCCAGCGGCATCGATTTCGGTTTGCTATTGATCGCGGCCGACGACGGCCCGATGCCGCAGACGATCGAGCACGCGACCATCCTGTCCCTGCTCGGCGTGCGCCGTGGCGCGGCCGTCATCACCAAGATCGATCGCGTCGACGAGGCCCGCCTGCGCGAGACCAGGGCGGCGGTCGCCGGGCTGCTGGCCAGCGTTGGTCTCGACGACTATCCGGTGCTGCAGGTGTCCAGCGTGCGCGGCGACGGCATCGATGCGCTGCGCGAGCGCCTGGTGCAGGCGCTGCATGCGGCGCCGGTGGACGGCGCGCCTGGCGCGGGTTTTCGCATGGGCCTGGACCGCGCGTTCACGCTCGATGGCGTGGGCACGGTGGTCGCCGGCAGCGTCTCGAGCGGGCAGGTCGCCATCGGCGATGGCCTGGCGCTGGCTGGCACGCCCGACAAGGTCTATCGCGTGCGCAGCCTGCAGGTGCACAGCCGCGCCGCGCAGGAGGCGCATGCCGGCCAGCGCTGCGCCGTCGGCCTGGCGGGCCTGGAACGCAGCGACGAGCTGCGCGGCCAGGTGCTGTGCGACCCGGCGATCGCGCTTGCGACCCAGCGCATCGACGTCTGGCTGCAAGTGGCGTCGAGCGAGGAACGCGCGCTGCGTTCAGGCACCCTGGTGCACCTGCATGCGGCGACCCAGGATTGCCTGGCGACGGTGGCCGTGCTGGGCCAGCCGTCGATCGCGCCCGGCGCCGCGGCGCCGGCCCAACTGGTGCTGCACAAGCCGGCCAATATCTGGCATGGCGACCGCTTCATCCTGCGCGACGCCTCCGCGATCCGCACGGTGGCCGGCGGCTCGGTGCTCGACCCCTTGGGACCGGTGCGCTATCGCCAGACGCCGGAACGGCTGGCCTATCTCGCCACCCAGCGCGCCGACGATCCCCAAGCGCGCCTGCTGGGCGCGCTGGCCCAGGCGCCCTATGGCGTCAATGGCGCGACCTGGCTCAGGAGCGCCGGGTTGGCGCGCTGGCCGTTCGACCTGGCCAGTGTGCCCGATATTGTGGTCGGCGCCGGCGGCGAGTGGCTGGTTTCACGCGCGCGGTTGCAGGAAAACGAGGCCGGCCTGCTGCAGGCGCTGGGCGACTTCCATGCGAAATATCCGGACGAGATCGGCCCCGACCTGCTGCGTGCGCGACGCCTGGCCGCACCGTGCATGCCCGAGGCGCTATGGCTGCAGCTGACCGGGCACATGATCGCGGCGGGCGCCATCAACCGCCGCAACGGTTTCCTGCACCTGCCCGAACACGGCGTGGCCTTGCGGGCGGCCGAGCAGGTGGTGGCCGAACACGCGCTGCCGAAACTGCTCGACGGACGCTTCGATCCGCCCTGGGTGCGGGATATCGCGCAGACCGCGCGCCTGCCCGAAGTGCAGGTGCGCCAGGTGCTGGGCCGCATGGCGCGCGGCGGCGATGTCTACCAGGTGGTGAAGGACTTGTTCTACCACCCGGCGGTGATGCAGGAAGCGGCCGACCTGGTTCGCCGGCTGGCGCACGAGGATGCCCAGGGCCAGGTCACGGCGGCGCGCTTCCGTGACGAGACCGGCCTGGGCCGCAAGCGCGCGATCCAGATCCTGGAGTTCTTCGACCGGATCGGTTTCTTGCGGCGGGTCGGGGACGCGCACCTGCTACGACCGGGCACGCTCCTGTTTCCTGCGAAGGACCAGGCAGCCGGCGCCGGCCAGCAGCAGGGCTAGCGAGCCTGGTTCCGGCACCTGGGCCGGATCCACGAAGGTGAAGTCGTCCATCCCGTACGAACCCTGGGCGTTGGTAAACACGACGACCGCGTCGATCGCGCCAGCCCAGCCCGCGTCCAGGAAGGTCGACGTGCCTGATAACTGCAGCGACTGCGAACTTGCAACCAGCCGGCCGCCCGCGTACAGGTCGAAGCGGACATGGCCGTCCTCGTAGCCCGAGAACCATGCGCCGTTGAAGACCGTCGGCGCCAGGAAGCGGATGGTGCTCTCGAACGACCCGCCGTCGATCCAGTCCGTCGTCGCCTGGCCATGGCCGGAACGCGGCGTGTGGGGCCAGGCGCCGGTGAAGACGTTCAGGCCGGCGTCCGTCCAGTCCAGGCCACCGTAGTTTCCGGGCAAGGCAGCATAGTCGTCGGGACCGACGATGTCGTCGAAATTGAGCACGGCGGCTTGGGCGAACGGTGCGCACAGCGCGATTGCTGCGCTGACAGCGATATTGCGGAAGATGTGATGCATATTATTCCTCTCGATGATGGATTCAGACCCGGCCCAGCGCCGGGTCGCTGACCGTGTGGCGGCCGGTCTCGACGCGGCCGGCGAAGCGCCGCAGGTAGTCGGGCTGGCCCGACACGGTGGCGCTCAAGTCGTACCAGTAATCGTTGCCGGCCACCCGAAGGCGCACGGTCAGTTCGGTGCGCGGCGCCAGCGTGTGCTGCTGCCTCAGTGGCGCGTAGGCGTTCGCAGCCAGGTTGATGCTGCACGGCGCGGCCCCGGCATTGACCAGGCGTAGCACCAGTTCGCCGGTGGCGGCGTCGCAGCGCACCTGCACGTCCGGGCGGGGTTGGCCGGCCGCCACGGCGCGCAGCGCGCTGCCCGTGAAATGACGGTGGTAGCCGTTCGGCCCCAGCACCCACAGGTCGTAGGCGCCGCCGATCGCCGGCGTCCACACGTCCGACAGCGACTTGCCCGCTTCGACGGTGTAGCGGCGCGGGATTGCGGCCAGGTTCTTGCGGTCGTAGACGTGGAACACGGCGCCCTGGCGGCCTGTATTGATGAAGTTCAGTGCCACCCGCGCGGCGGCCATGGTGGCGCCGGGCTGCACTTCGCAGGTGGTCGCCAGCTCATACGGCAGCGCGCGTGACGGTCGCGTACCGGCAGCCTGCACCGGCATATGCGGTGCGGCCGGCGCCGGGATCTGCGGCAGGCGCTGCTGCGCCGCGCGCAGGGCGTCGGCCTCGCCCTTGGTCTTGCGGCCCTTGAGCGCCGGCAGCGCCTCGTCGTTCGGCGACACGAAATTGAAGGCGCTGGTCAGGTCGCCGCACACCGCGCGGCGGAACGGGCTGATGTTCGGCTCCTTGACCCCGAAGCGCGCCTCCAGGAAGCGCAGCACCGAGGTATGGTCGAACACCTGCGAATTGACCCAGCCGCCGCGGCTCCATGGCGAGATCACATACATCGGCACGCGCGGGCCGGGTCCGTACACGCGGCCATCCGGCGCCGGCTGCCGGGTGCTGCCGGCCGGCTTCGGGTGCGTATAGTATTCGGCGGTCAGGTCGCCTGGCGCCAGCGTCGTCTTGCCGGCATAGCCACCCTTGCCGTCGGGCGACGGCGCCGATGGCGAGGGCACGTGGTCGAAATAGCCGTCGTTCTCGTCGAAATTGACGATCAGGACGGTCTTGCTCCACACCTCGGGGTTGGCCGTCAGGGCGTCCAGCACCTCTTGCAGGAACCAGGAACCCTGCACCGGGCTCGATGGCCCGGGGTGTTCGCAATAGATCGACGGCGCGTTCATCCACGACACCTGCGGCAGCTTGCCCTCGCGGACGTCGCGCTTGAAGGCATCCAGGTATTGCTCGGGCCTGGTACCGGGCAGGGTGTTGGCGATGCCCTTGTAGAGCGGATTGTTCGGATTGTCGGTTGCCGCGTCATAGGCTTTGTAGGGGACGGCCTGGCCGGTATTGGTATACGGCTGGCCCGGCGCGCCGCCGCTGGAGACGGGGTAGCCGGATGCGATATTGGCGCGCTTGAACTGGCGGAAGGCGCCCAGCATATTGTCGCCCCATTCGTCGGGCATGTTCTGGTAGCTGATCCAGTTGACGCCGGCAGCCTCGAGCCGTTCGGCATAGGTTGTCCAGGTGTAGCCCGTGTTCACGCCCGCGGCCACGCCGTCGATGGCGTCCCACTCGTTGGTGACGAAGGCGGTGCCGGTGGGGACGGCGCCATTGGTGCCGGTCAGGAAGAACGAGCGGTTGGCATCGGTCCCGGTATGCATCGCGCAGTGGTAGGCGTCGCACACGGTAAAGGCATTGGCCAGCGCGAAGGGAAAGGGAATCTCGGCCTCTTTGAAGTAGCCCATCGAGATCGGGTTCTTGTAGCGCGGCCACTGGTCCATGCGGCCGTTGTCCCAGGCCAGCTGGCTGTCGAGCCAGTCATGCGGCGTGCCATTGGCGCGCTGGGCGTTGCCCTTGCTGCCGTCGAGGTGGAACGGCATCATCACGTTGCCGTCCGCCATGCGCTGCTGCCACACGGCGCGGCCTTCCGGCAGCGGGATCGGGAAGCGGTCGCCGAAACCGCGTACGCCCGCGAGGGTGCCGAAGTAATGGTCGAAGGCGCGATTCTCCTGCATCAGGATCACGACGTGCTCGACGTCGCGGATGGTGCCGGTCGCGTTATTGGCGGGGATGGCCAGCGCGCGCTGGATGGAGGCGGGGAAGGCGGCGTAGGTGGCGGCAGCGATGCCGGCGCGGGCACTGCTGCTCAAGAATCTGCGGCGTGAAGTCATGGCGATTATCCAGGAGATGTGATTGCTCTTTGGTAACGAAAGTTGCTGTGAATTGTTGTTGCGCCGATATTGCTTGCAACGTCGCCACGGTACGCGGCATGCATGACGATGTAATGACAGACACCTCTTGCGGAGCGCGCCGCCCCTGTCGGTTCGGCCGCCGCTCCGGTATCATTCGGGGATGAATCAGATTCCTTTCCAACCGTTTGTCATTGGCGTCGCTGGCGGTAGCGGCAGTGGCAAGTCGACGGTGACCCAGCAAGTGCTGGCGTCGTTCGGCACCGATCTCGTCTCTGTCGTCATGCAGGACGACTACTACCGCGACCAGACCCATCTCACGATGCAGGAGCGGCGCGAGCAGAACTACGATCACCCGCAAGCCTTCGACTGGCCGCTGCTGGTCGAGCACGTGCGCGCCTTGCGCAATGGCGAACAGATCGCCATGCCGATCTACGACTTCACGGTATCGAACCGTACCGACCAGACCATTCCCGTCAAGCCGGCCCCGGTGATCGTGATCGAGGGCCTGTTCGCCCTGTACGATGCCGACCTGCGCGACATGATGTCGCTGAAGATCTTCGTCGACACCGCGCCCGACGTGCGATTTATTCGCCGCCTGCAGCGCGACGTGACCGAACGCGGCCGCTCGCTCGAGAGCATCGTCGGCCAGTACATGGACACGGTGCGGCCCATGCACAAGCAATTCATCGAGCCGACCCGGCGCAAGGCCGACGTCATCCTGCCGCATGGCGCGAATGGGCCGGCGATCGATGTGATCACCACCAAGGTGGCGAGCGTGCTCGGCCAGTCGCAGCTCCTCGAGCGTCGCTCGAGCCCGCCTCTGGATGGAATTGCCGGCACGCGGTAGAATACGGCCTCTTCGGAAGGAAATCGTCCCTGGTGGGGCGGCTGGGCTTCAAACCCAGTTGGTGGCGCCATGCGTCGCCGGGTGGGTTCGACTCCCGCATCCTTCCGCCATGCGGTTTCTTCCCTGATCCTGGACCATGCTCATCCTCGGCTTCGACTATCCGGACGATTGCTATTTCGACCTCGAGAACGATATGTGGTGCCGCGCGGTGGGCGACGGCCGCTTCCAGGTCGGCGTCAGCGCCTTCGGCGTCAAGATCAGCGGCAACTACTTCTATATGTGCCGGCCGAAATCGGTTGGCACCGAGCTCGAACAGGGCAAGACCATGGGCGTCGTCGAGCTGAGCAAGACCGTGGTGACGATCAAGACGCCGGTCTCGGGCACGGTGGTCGGGATCAACGGGGCGCTCGAGGACAAGCCCGAACTCATCAACCAGGACCCCTACGGCCAGGGCTGGATCGCCGAGATCCGGGCCAGCGACTGGGAGCGCGATCGCGCGCAGCTGGCGCACGGGGCGGCGCTGGCCGACCTTGCCGAGCGCCGCATGCGGCTGGAGCCGGTCGACGACTGGATCAAGCCGTGAATGAGCAGCTAGATGAGCAGGCGCGCGGCCTGTCCATCCTGGTCTGGTCGTGCGACCTGTCGCGTCCCGAACTGCTCGCCACGCCCTTCATGACGGCCCAGGCCGCGGCCGCGCTCGACATGCGCGTCAAGATGCTGTTTTCGAGCCAGTCGGTGCAGTGGTTGCTGGCGCAGAATGCCGGGCTGCCGACCGGCTTCGGCGACCAACGCTGGCCGATCGGGCGTCACCTGGAAGCCAGCAATGAGCTGGGCGTGGAGATTCGCGCTTGTACCCAGGCCCTGCATGCCAGCGGCGCCGGGTGCGCCGCACTGTCGGCGCACTGCGCTGGTGTCGAGGGCATGGTGTCGTTCGTGGAACAGGGTAGCGCGCCGGGCTGGCGGATGCTGGTGTTCTAGGCCGCTTGCAGCATCCCGCGTTCTTCGGGACGCAGCGTCAGCACCTCGACGCCCGTCGCCGTCACCGCGACCGTATGCTCGAACTGCGCCGACAGCGACCCGTCGCGCGTCACTACCGTCCAGCCATCGGCTTCGGTGCGCACGCTGCGTCCGCCGCGGTTGAGCATTGGCTCGATCGTAAACACCATGCCCTCGCGCAGCCTGAGTCCCGTACCCTTGGAACCGAAGTGCAGCACCTGCGGTTCCTCGTGCATTTCACGGCCGATGCCGTGGCCGCAATACTCGCGCACGATCGAGCAGCCATTGCGCTTGGCATGGCGCTCGATCGCATGACCGACGTCGCCCAGCGTGGCGCCGGGCCGCACCGCGCGAATGCCTTTCCACATCGCCTCATAGGTCGTCTGCACCAGGCGCCGGGCGGCCAGGTCGACGTTGCCGACCAGGTAGGTCTTGCTGGAGTCGGCGATATAGCCGTTCTTTTCCAGCGTGATGTCGAAGTTCACGATGTCGCCATCCATGAGCACGTCGGCCGCCGACGGCACGCCATGGCAGACCACGTGATTGATCGATGCGTTGAGCACGAAGCCGAAGTCGTACTGGCCCTTGCTGGCCGGGCGCGCCTGGAGTTCGTCGACGATGAAGCGCTCGACGAGGGTGTCCACCTCGAGCGTGGTCATGCCGGCCAGGGGCAATCGGTCGAGCATCCCGAACACGCAGGCCAGCAAGCGGCCCGATTCGGCCATCAGCGCCAGTTCATGCGGCTGCTTGGTCATGCCGCGCGCAATGCCAGGGGCGGGGCCGACACGCCGGCGGCGGCCAGCTCGCGCGCGACGATCTCGTTGAAACTCAAGGTGGGATTGGTCTCGCACAGCATGCCAACCTTGATCCAGAACGCAGCCTGCGCGTTGATCGAGCGGCACGAGACCTTGGTGGCGAGGCGCACCTGGTCGTGCAGTTCGTCTTCGATATTGACAATGCCCATGGTAGTCCTCCGTATATGATTCGTATATGGATTGTATATGTTTCGTATTGCGTTGCCAAGCTCGCCCGTATTGATCAGGCATAAAAATGGCGCCAGGATTGCTCCCGACGCCATTCACTTCAGGTGCTGACGCTTACAGCGAACGCAAGAATGCCAGCAATGCCTCACGCTCGGCAGTCGCAAGCTTCTCGAAACGCTGGCGCGAGGCGGCCGCTTCGCCGTCATGCCACATCACGGCTTCGGTCAGGCTACGGGCGCGGCCATCGTGCAGGTAGCCGACCTGGCCGTCCTTGCCCATCACCTTCTCGGTATAGCCGATGCCCCACAGCGGCGCGGTACGCCACATGCTGCCGGACGCCTGGCCCTCCTGGTAGCCATCAGCCAGCCCCGGACCCATATCGTGCAACAACAGGTCGGTGTATGGACGGATGGTCTGGTCGCGCAGTTCGGCGAACAGGTGGGTCGAGCCGGTCTTCATCGACGAGGTATGGCAGGCCGCGCAGTTCATCCTTTCGAACAGCTTGGCGCCGGCGGCGACCTGGCGGGTGTCGACGCGGTGCTCGTCGAGCGGCGCCACGCCTTTCGGGAAGCCGCTCTCGAGGCCACGACTGGACGGTACCGCGAGCAGGGCCAGGTAATGCGTGATCGACTGCAGGTCGGATTCCGAAATGCCTTTCTGCTTCGGCGCCGAGTCGCATGCCGCCGGATTGGCGTCGCAGCTGCGATTCGGGTAGACCGGCGACGTCACTGCCATGTCCTGCAGCAGCGCAATGGCGCTCTGGTGACGCAGCGACGCCTTCGACGCCTTCCAGCCGAAGCGGCCCAGGCGCACCGCGCCGGTTTCAGGGTCGTAGACGAAGTTGGCGACACCGCGCACGCCGTCCTGGTCGGGACTGGTGCGGGCACGCGCCAGGATGTCCGCCTCCGGCACGGCTTCGAGCAGGCCGACACCGATCATCGGCTGCGCCGCGCGGAGCGAGATGGTGTCCGGGATCGGGCCGTCGAAGGCGATCTTCGGCTTGCGCAGCTCGACCCGGGTGCCATCGGCCAGCGCCACCACGCGGGTGTCGAAGCCTGTCACACGCACATTGGTGCCCCAGTTCTGTGGCGTGCCGTCGTTCGACAGCGCGTTCATGTGAACCGTGGTGCCATAGGTCGGGTGCGGCAACTGCTGGCCATCGGCGCCAGTGGTGGCGACGCGCACCGCCATGCCGTCCAGGCGCTGGTTGATCGCTGCCGGGGCCGGGCTGCGGCCATTGCTGCCGTGGCAGGCGACACAGCTCGAGGCGTTGAAATGCTGGCCTTGCAGGCCGATCGCGGCGTCGTAGCGGTCGTTGCCCGGTTCATTATGGCGGCCGGTGCTGAAGTTGGTGTGCAGCAGGCGGCGACCTTCGACGAAGCGCTGCATATTCTGCATGCCGATGTGATTATGCGGCTGCTGGAACATGTACAGGCCTTCGTCGCTGTAGTTGTATGACACCGAACCGAGGCCGCCGGCCAGCATGTCATCCGGCAGCGGCGCCGAGTTCAGGCGCGGCTGCACGCCATACCATGGACGCAGGCCGGTGCCCACCACATAGGTCCATTCCTGCGAGTAGTAGCGCTCGTCGCCGTAGTCGCCCTTCGACGCCAGGAACTCCTTGGTGGTGAAGTAGGAAGGCGCGACCTCGATGACATCGCCTCTCACCAGGGGCCGGGCCGGCACATTGCCGCCGTTCGGGAAACCGTCGGCGCCCAGTTGGCGGTGCCCCGGATAGTCCTCGATCAGCATGGTACAGCCGCTGTTGATGCCGTTCGGGCTGAACAGGCGTCCATTTTGCGGGTAGCCGGTCGGCTTGCACATCTTGACGCTGTCGTCGACCAGGCGGCGACCGGTCATCCAACCGAAGTCGGTCGTTCCCGGATCGTCGAACCTGCGGAAGAACACCGCGCCACCCGACCGGAAGTCGACCGTCGTGTACTCGTTGACGATCAGCTTCGGATTGGTGACGCCAGCCACGCGGCTATTGTCGATGATCTCGATGCCCCAGGTGCGGTTCTTGAAATAATTCGGCACGAAGTTCAGGTAGTGGCCCGGACCCTTGTCTTGCGGCAGGCCGGTGCCGGGGTTGACCGTCTCGTTGAGGCCGTAGCCGATTTCGTTCCAGGCCTCGCCGCGTTCGCGTGCATGGCGTGCCAGGCCGCGCGCACCGAAGCGCGTCACCAGGGTGCCGTCGGCCAGCGAGAACTGCAGGGTCTCGATTGCCTGGTCGGCGCCGGGCAGCGGGGTCAGGCCGTTGCCGTTGGCCGGGTAGCGCAGGGCCGAGGTCGGGCTCTCGGGCAGCGTGTTGTCGTTGCCGGGGGTCTTGAACTCGACTTCGAACAGCGAGTAGCCGTATTGCGAGGCGCGCTCCACGCCCTGCAGGCGCACGTAGCGTGCGACCGTGTTCAGGTTGAAGAACTCTTCGACGCCGCCCTGGCCGTTGCCGACGTGGCGCAACTGGGTCCAGTCCCGGCCGTTGTCGGAGGCGAGCAGGGTGTACTGCTTGCCGTACGAGGCCTCCCAGTTCAGCTTGATGTAACCGAGCGCGGTGCGCTGGCCGAAGTCGAACTGGATCCAGGCGCCGTTCTCCGGCTTGCTCGACCAGCGGGTACCGGGCTTGCCGTCGATCGCCATGGCAGGCGCCATGCTGCCGTTCTCCGGTGCCGACGAGGTCGCCTCGACCGGCTTGATGAGCACGCCCGGCTTGGTCGGGTCGCCCGGCACCGGGTCGGGACCCGGTTCGGGGTTCGGATTCGGCTCTTCCGGTGCCGCCGGCGTGCCGGTGTAGGCCTGGATCTCGAGGATCGAGTAGCCGTACTGGCCGGCGCGCTTGATGCCCTGCATGCGCAGGTAGCGGCCCTGGCCATTCAGGCCGGTGAGGTCCTCGACCCCACCCTGGCTGTCGTCGATCTTCTTGATCGTCTTCCAGTCATTGCCGTCTTCCGACACCTGCAGCAGGTAGCTGCTGGCATGCGCGTTTTCCCAGTCGATCCGTACGCGGGTGATGGTTTCGCTCTGGCCGAAGTCGAGCACCAGGTATTCGTCGTCGGTGAAGCCGCTACCCCAGCGGGTGCCGGTGTTGCCGTCGATCGCCGCGGAGGCGTTGAGGTCGCCGCGCTCGGCCGAACTGGCGGTGGCTTTCTTCGGGGTGAGAACGGTTTCGGTATCGTCGAAGGCGCCGGCGACCGACCGGAACAGGCTCTTGCTGGCGCTTTCCATCTGGGAGATGGGCGACTCGCCATTGCCGCCGCCGCAAGCGGCGAGCAGCATGGTGAGCGCGAGGGGCAGGCCGGGCATGCGGATGCGGCCTGCAAACTGCCCGCGAGGCAGTAGCTTCATGTAAAACTCCTTGTTGTACTCATTATCGATTGGAGATCCTGCGCCGGCGGCAGCCGCCGTCCGCATGGCGCAAGTCCGGGTTTTCCGCGTGCCCTTGAAGGCCGTGATCTGGTACCTCCCCCTGTACCAAGGGTAAATTGCTCTAAGGCAACTTTTAACGTTAAGATATCCGGCACGTCAATACGTGTCAAGCGCAAGCGTCAACATCTACGTTATGAGAGAGCTTCCGGATGCAGTTTGCCGTTGACGCGAGCATGGGCGATCACCAATAATCGAAGGTCATGCACATCCTGCGCACATCGTCGATGCTGGTCCGACTGGTCCTGGCCTGGTTCGTCCTTACCCTGGGCGCCGCCAGTGCCGCGCCCGTGGTGCATCCGGCCACGATGGCGCTGGTGTGTTCCGAGGGCGGCGCCAAGGTCGTCTTCGTCGACCGCGACGGCGCGGCCGTCCATGGCAAGGGGCATACGCTCGATTGCCCGCTGTGCCTGCCCGCCGCCGTGCCGCTGGCCATCGCGGCGCCACGTACGCCGCTGCCGCAGCCATCCATCGCGGCAGTGTCCATCTCAGGTGCCTCGCACACCACCGCCAGCGCCGGCGCGCCCTTGCCGCCGCGCGGGCCACCCATCTGCTCTTGACGAATACGAGCCGGCATGGCGCCGGCGCTGTCTTTGCGCGCGTGCGATGCGAGCCTGCTGGCAGGCTAGTCGCCGCACGGCGCGCGTTCAATCAGGAGTAGCAAGATGAATCAACGAGTTTCAACTGGTGCGTCGCGGCGCGCCTTCGTGTTGTCCGGCGCGGCGATCGCCCTGGGCGTCGTGGCCGGCTGCGACGTCGGCGGGAACGTCAGTTTCAACGGCACCGATATCACGGGCGCCGATTTCGGCCGCGATTTCCGCCTCAAGGACCCGACGGGCCAGGAACGCACGCTGGCCGACTTCAAGGACAAGGTGGTGCTGATCTTCTTCGGCTTTACCCAGTGCCCGGACGTGTGCCCGACCGCGCTGGCGCGGGCCGCCGAGGTCAAGACCCTGCTCGGGCCGGACGGCGACCGCCTGCAGGTGCTGTTCGTCAGCGTCGACCCCGAGCGCGACACGCCCGAGGTCCTGAATGCCTATACCGCCGCCTTCGACCCGTCGTTCCTGGCGCTGTACGGCGACCAGCAGCGCCTGGCCGAGACCGCGAAAGAATTCAAGGTGATCTACCAAAAAGTGCCGACCGGCGATTCGTACACCATCGACCATACGTCGGTCACCTATGCCTTCGACACCAACGGCAAACTGCGCCTGAAACTGTCGCACAGCCAGTCGGCGATCGAGTACGCTGCCGATGTACGCAAGCTGCTGCATGCGGCCTGACCCTTTATCATCCACCAGGAGTACCCATGAATCAATTCATCCGTCACTTTGCCGCCGCTGCCGTGCTGGCAGCCACCGCCGGTTCGGCCTTCGCCCAGGCCAATGTCAGCGTCAAGGACGCCTGGGTGCGCGCCACCGTGCCCCAGCAGAAAGCGACCGGCGCCTTCATGCAGCTGCAGGCGGCTGCCGACAGCAAGTTCGTCTCGGCCAGTTCGCCCCTGACCCCCACGGTCGAGGTGCACGAGATGGCGATGCAGGGCGACGTCATGCGCATGCGCCAGGTGCAGGCGATCGAGCTGCCGGCCGGCAAGCCGGTCGAACTCAAGCCGGGCGGTTACCACATCATGCTGCTGAACCTGAAAGCACAAGTGAAAGAAGGCGATACCGTCCCGTTTACCCTGGTGTTCGAAGGCAAGGATGGCAAGCGCGAGACGGTCGACATCAAGGCGCCGGTAAAGGCACTCAATAACGCGGCGAAACCGGCCCACGCCGGCCACTGAGCTGGCCACTGAGCTGGCCACTGAGCGCTCATTCGACGATGTTGACGTAGAAACATCAACCTTTTGTCGGATTTTTCGGCAAACCAATCGTGCGCATGACGCTGCTTCGTACAATCGCGTGATTGCCGATCGGTTCCCCCACGTTGCGGGAATCGCGGCTTCATGCGAACGGAGCACGTATGTCACGAAAGCTGAGCTGCTTGCAGGCTGTCCGCGGCGAGTGGATCTTGCTGGCGGCGCTGGCGGCGTCCTATCCGGCCAGCCTGGTCTTGCCCGCGGCCTGGTCGCGCGAGGGCGGGTTGCTGGAGAACTTGCAGGTGGTCGTGCTGGGCGTGGGCTGCGCGCTGGCGCTGCTCGGCTACCTGCGCTCCCGGCCGGCGCGGGTCGCCATGCTGGCCTTGTGGGCGGCGCCCGTGTGGCTGTTGCTGGCAGGGCGCGAGCTCAGCTGGGGGAAAGCATGGCTGCTGCAGCCGGGCGCCGAAGCCATGGCCGCCACGGCGCATTGGGCCGGGCCGCTGGCCCGGACTCTCGCCGTCGTGCTGCTGGCCTGGCTGGTGTTCAGCGCCTGGCATTACCGCATCGATGGACCGGTGCGCGCTGCGTTCGCGCGCCGCGTCCCCTGGCTATGCCTGTTTGTCACGGTGGCGGGCGCCATGGGCTCCACCTGCGCCGAAGGTCATATGTACTGCCATCTCGATATGGCAGTCCCGAGCGCCCAGCTGTTCGAGGAATTGTGCGAGCTGCTCGCCTACGTCGCGCTGGGCATGATCCAGCATGTGGTTTTCACACATCAGTCACCTGTCCACCTGGCGCCGGCGATCGTGCATCCGGTCGAGGAAGTGGGCTGATCGCGGCAAATTCCGTGGTCTCTACGGCAACTGGGACATTTTGCCCGTTTGTCTGCACCCCGATTTCCTCTACGATGTCGGGTTTTGGGTAAGGACCGCCATCGTCGCACCGCGGTCCAGCGATCATGTCGAATATCAAAGTTGCAGATATAGAAACAGCAGGCCTCGAGGCGGGCGAGGGCGCCGCCACGCGCCTGGCCCGCTACTGTTCCCGCCACTGCTCCCAGTATTGGGTGCTGACCAAGCCGCGCGTCACCATGTTGACGGTGTTCTGCGCCGTGATCGGCAGCCTGCTGGCCAGCGAAGGTTTTCCCGGCTGGGGCGTGCTGCTGTTCAGCGCTGCCGGCATCTGGCTGCTGGCCGGCGCCGCCTTCGCGGTCAACTGCCTGCTCGAGGCCCGGATCGACGCCCGCATGGCGCGCACCGCCCGCCGCGCGACCGCCAGCGGCAGCCTGGGCCCGCTGCAGACCGTGGTGTTCTCGCTGGCGCTGGGTGGCGCCGGCGCCGCGCTGTTGTATACCAAGGTCAATCCGCTCACGATGTGGCTGACCCTGGCGACTTTCGTCGGTTACGCCTTTATCTATACGCTGCTGCTCAAGCCGAACACACCGCAGAACATCGTGATCGGCGGCTTTGCCGGCGCCATGCCGCCGGCGCTGGGCTGGGCCGCGGTTGCCAATGCGGTGCCGATGGAGGCCTGGCTGCTGGTCTTGATCATTTTCTTGTGGACGCCGCCGCACTTCTGGGCGCTGGCGATGTACCGGCGCGACGACTATGCGCGTTCGGGCTTGCCCATGCTTCCCGTAACCCACGGCATGGCCCACACCGGCCTGCAGGTGTGGCGCTACAGCCTGGCGCTGGCGGCCGGCACGGCGCTGCCGTGGGCGGTCGGCATGAGCGGCGTCGTGTACCTGGCGGCGGCCTGCGCGCTCAACGCCGTGTTCCTGCGCTACGGGTGGCTGGTGCATAAACGGTATAGCGACCAGGTCGCCCGCAAGTCCTTCGCCTGGTCGATCATGTACCTGGCGCTGCTATTTGCGGGAATGCTGCTGGACCACTACATCGCCATCTAGGGATTGCTGCCGAGAAATTGTCAGCTTGAGTACGGTGGCGCACGGTCGGGGATAACGCTAAGATATTAAGCTGTTTGCATGACAGCGAGAGTCCAATCCCACCCCAGTACGCGGGTGCGCGGCAATCCAGCGCATCTACCCACCCATCTGCCTGACCGCCATCCGGGCGACGGCCGCACGCAGCGCGCACCGGCCAATTTGCTGAGCCCGGCCGACGTGCGCGACAGCCTCGACCTGGCCCGCCTGCTCGAGCAGCTGGGCTGCGGCGACGACCTGATCGTCGTCTCGAACCGGGCGCCCTGCGTCCATTCCCATACCGATGATGGCATCGTGGCCCGGCGGCCCGCCGGCGGCCTGGTCACGGCGCTGGAAGCGGTGCTGGCCGCTGAAGGCGGCTGCTGGATCGCCCACGGCAGCGGCGACGCCGACCGCGAGACGACCGACGAGCACGGTCATGTCATGAAACGCCACCTGGATGCCCCTTACCGCCTGCGCCGCCTGTGGCTGGGCGACGATGAAGTGGCCGGCTACTACGACGGCCTGTCCAACGAGGGCCTGTGGCCGCTGTGCCACCGCACCGACGTCGAGCCGACCTTCCGCACCGGCGACTGGGAGCATTATGTGCGGGTCAACCGCCGCTTCGCCGACGCCGTGGTGGCCGAGGCATCCTCGTCGCGGCCGGTGGTGCTGGTCCAGGATTACCACCTGGCGCTGGTGCCGCGGATGGTGCGCGAGCAGCTGCCGGATGCGGTCATCGTACTGTTCTGGCACATCCCGTTTCCGGCGCCGGAGCGCCTGGCGCGCCTGCCGTGGCGGGAGCAGGTGATGGCTGGCCTGCTGGCCAGCACCGTGGTCGGCCTGCAGACGCCGGCCGACGCGGCCAACTTCAAGCGGGCGCGCAGCGCCTGCGCGCCGGGGCTGGGGACGGCCCATGTAGACGCCTATCCGATCTCGATCGGCTGGCCGGCCCGCCAGGACTTGCCGGCCCCTGGCCTGGCCATCGATGTCAGGCGCCGCTTTGGCGTCGCCCCCGGCGTGCGCCTGCTGGTCGGTGTCGACCGCATGGATTACACCAAGGGCATCCCGGAGCGCCTGCAGGCCTTCGAGCTGTTGCTGGAACAGCGCCCGGAGCTGCTGGGGCAGGTGACCCTGCTGCAGATCGGCGCACCATGCCGCGGCGCGCTGCCCGCCTACCAGCAGATTGCGCGCCAGGTGAAGGCGCTGACCGACCGGATCAACGCCCGCTTCGGCAACGGCGCCTGGCAGCCGGTGCTGCTGCATGCGGCCAGCGCCAACGCGGCGACGGTCACCGACTGCTACCGCGCCGCCGACGTCTGCCTGGTGACGAGCCTGCACGACGGGATGAACCTGGTCGCCAAGGAATTCGTTGCGGCCCGCAGCGATGTGCGCGGGGCGCTGGTGCTCAGCCGCCAGGCCGGCGCCGCGGCCGAGCTGGACCAGGCCTTGCTGGTCGAGCCGCGCGACATCGCCGGCATCGCGCGCGCCATCGGCCGCGCGCTGGACATGCCGCTCCAGGAGCAGGCGGCCCGCATGCGCGCCATGCGCGCGGTGGTGAGCCAGAACACCGTGTTCGGCTGGGCCGCCCGCCTGCTGGACGACGGCCTGCGGATTGCGGCCGGCCGCGCAGCCGATGCGCGGGGCGGCAAGTACGCGGCGCGCGTCCTTGCCGCGGGCGGCGCCATGGCGCATGGCGCCGCTGCCTGCCCGGGGATCAGCGGGCGACGATGAACGGATCCCAGTTGATGTAGTAGTTGGTCGGCCGCAGGCCGCCGGCCGTGACCCGGACCTGGATCTGGTAGGTCTGGCGGCCGGCGTTCATCGCCTGGCCGATCCAGTAGCTGCCATCGGCCGGGTCGATCTGGATCGGATAGCCGACATTCCCGAACACATTGCCCTGGGAGACGTTAAAGCCGGTGATGACGACCTTGTCGCCGGAATTCACGTCCATCGGGTAGACCGAGAAGCCGATCAGGCTGCCGACCGGGCAGACGGTGGTCAGTTCGAGCGAACCTTCGCCCGAGCTGTCCATATTCGCCTGGTTGTCCATCATGTAGATGCCGGTATTGACGGACTGGCCGGAGGTGGCGGCGATATAGGCGGTGTCGACGGCGATCGCGACCTGGGTCTGCGGGGCCGGCATCGTGGCGCTCGGTTTGACGACGCGAACCATGGCCATGGATTTATCTGCGCTCATGTGGTCCTCCCTGGGTTAGTTGATGACGGAGACGGTCGGGTTCAGGCTCAGCGTCATGCCCGACTGGCCCGGCACCTGGACGTTGATGCCCATCTGGTAGTTGGCCGTGCCCGCGTTCTGCGCCGTGCCGGTGAAGGTCGTGCCGTCGATCCGCTGCGGCTGGCCGCTGGAACCCCAGGCATTCGAGTTGCCGATCGATTGCAGCCCGATCATGCCGCCGGCCGCCGAGAAGTTGGGGTCGACCGGCAGGACCGACCAGCAGATATTGGAATTCATGCTGCAGGACGTTTGCAAGGTGCCCGAGCCTTCCTTCTGGCTACCGCGCGACGTGCGGTTGTCGACCATATAAAGGCCACCGGTCTTGCCTGCCTGGACGGCGTTGGTGTCGACCCAGACCTGGATGAACACGGTACATTGCGAAACTGGAGTTGTCATAGTAGAGACCTCGCTGGTTGTCAAAGAGGGGTGACGTGCGTGTGGAACCGTACTAAAACCTGCTTGCAAAGTTGCTGGTGCGGGCCGTTCCAGGGTGTTTAATTCGTACAGGAAAGTTGGCCCGGACAAGAACTCTAACGAAATGCCAGCGCCAGAATGTCCCAATTTGTCGAGATTTCATGCGCATCAAATGACGTAGCGCGCCTGCATCGCGGCGCTTGCGGGTCCACAAAACCGAGCCGTATTCCCGCATCGCATGGGAGCGATGTGCTTGAATTAATGGGGATTTTCCCATGGGGAAATCACCAGGTCCCTGAGGCAATCGTCGCCGTTTCCGGCTCGGCCAAAAGACTGGGCGAATGCGCACACTGGCGGGCTGTGCTGCTAAACTGACGGCCACCCGTCAACAGGACAGGAACCCATGATTCTCGAGCTCAGCGATATCGGTGGCGCCATCCAGCTGGCGATCGCGCCGGTGTTCCTGCTGGCCGGCGTGGGCACGTTGCTGATCGCCCTGACCAACCGCCTGGGCCGCCTGATCGACCGTACCCGGGTGCTGGAAGACCGCCTGAGGGCCAGTCCCGGCAACGACTGCGTGGCAGAACTGCTCAGCCTGCACAACCGCTCTTACCTGATCAACGTCAGTATCACCGCCTCCACGGCGTGCGGCCTGCTGGTGTGCGTGGTGATCGCCATGCTGTTCCTGGGGGAGTCGACCGACCTGCCGCTGGACCGGTACATTGCCCTGTGCTTCATCGGCGGCATGCTGGCGCTGATCGTGGGTTTTGTTTATTTCATGCGCGAAATCTTCATCTGCTGCACCCATATGCGGGCCCAGCAGATGAAGGTGCTGGCCGCCTGCGAGGCCGTGGCCGGCTAGCGGGAAGAGCCGGGTTTTGCTTCCGCTCTATAACGCCGCTGGCTAGTCTCGCTTGCGCCCGCCCAGGTGGCGGTCGAGGAAGCTGCGCATCTCGCGCGCGATCTCCGGGCCATGGGTCTCGATCGCGAAGTGGCCGGTGTCAAGGAAGCGTACTTCCGCCTTTGGATTGTCGCGCTTGAACGCCTCGGCGCCCGGCGGCAGGAAGAACGGGTCGTTCTTGCCCCAGATCGCGAGCGTCGGCGGCTGGTACTGGCGGAAGTAGGCATGCAGCTGCGTGTATTGCTTGATGTTCTCGCCATAGTCGACCAGCAAGTCCATCTGCGGTTCGACGCCGATCCGCTGCACCGCCTCATGGGCCAGCAGGTAACCTTCGGGCGCGATCGCCGAGGTATCCTTCACGCCCTCCACGTACTGCCACTTGAGCATGTCCAGCGTGTTGAACTTGCGCAGCGCCTCGCGGTTCGCTGGCGTCGGATTGGCCCAGGCGGCCTGCATCGGCGCCCAGCCCGGGCTCAGGCCTTCTTGGTAGGCATTGCCGTTCTGGCTCACGATCGCCGTGATCTTTTCCGGGTTGCGCACGGCCAGTCGCCAGCCGACCGGCGCGCCATAGTCGAACACATAGATCGCGTAGCGTTGCAGGCCCTTGGCGGTGGTGAACGCATCGATGACGTCAGCCAGGTTGTCGAAGGTATAGCGGAACGAGGCGTCGGCGTGCGTCAGGCCGAAACCCGGCAGGTCGGGCGCGACCACGCGGTAGCCGGTGGCCAGCTTTGGAATCAGCTCGCGGAACATATGGGACGAGGCGCCGAAGCCGTGCAGCAGCAGGACGGCGGGCGCGTCTTTCGGACCGGCTTCACGATAGAACACGTCGACGCCCTTGACCTGGAGGGTCTCGTAACGCACCGCGGGCGCTTGCTCCGCGGCCTGGGCGGCGCCGGCACTGCCGATGGCCGCCGCCATGAGGAGGGGGCGAAGAATGGCTTTCATGAAGGACTCCTTTCGATAGTGTGGATTTAAACTAACCTTTAAAAATGTATTTGAGAGGTTATGGAAACAGTATTGCACGCTTTCAGTAACCGTTCAAGTATAATGTTGATGGTTATCGCGAAAGGAAGATCATGTCCGACCACACACAGGAAAGCCCCCTGACCGAACCGCTGATGGTGGCCGACCACCTTGCGCTCGACCTGCTCAACACGGAGGCTGGCGTGGGCGCCGCGCGCGTCGATTTCTGGCAAAGCGGCAATGACGTCTTGCGCTGGCTGGAGCGCTGCGGCGTCGATAGCGGCCTGGTGGCCGACCAGGCGGCGAAGGACGCCTTGCTGGTCGAGGCCAGGGAGCTGAGGGCGATCGGGCGCGAGCTGGTCGAGCTGCGCAAGCAGGGGCGGAGGGGAGATCCGGGACGGCTCAACCGGTATCTGGCGGCGATGCAGTCGGCGCCGCTGCTGGAATGGGGCGATGACGGACCGCTACTCGCGCGGCAACGCCCGACACCTTCGCCGCAGCAGGCGCTGGGGCTGGTCGCCGAGTCACTGGCGGATTTGCTGGCCAGGGGGCAGTTCGATTATGTGCGCCAATGCGAGCACCCTGATTGCGTACTGTGGTTCTATGACCGGACCAAATCGCACCGGCGTCGCTGGTGCAGCATGGCCTTGTGCGGCAACCGGCACAAGGCGGCCGAGTTCCGCCGACGTAAATTATCAGCGTAGAAATGGCGCTTCGTGAAAAGCGAACTCCTCGAGTGGCGATTGAATAGGGTATTCCGAAACTTTCGGAGTTGCGGTATTCTTGTGCAGGGAGGATACCGATGAGAGCCGATTTTCGACTGGCGCGCATGATTCATGCGCTGGTGCATATTTATGGACGCAAGGGCACGACCAGTTCCGAGGAGCTGGCCGTGGTGCTCGACACCAATCCGGTGCTGGTAAGGCGCATGATGGCAGGGCTGCGCGAGGCGGGCTATGTACGTTCGACAGCGGGCCGCAATGGGGGATGGGTGCTGGCGGTCGATCCCGACAGCATCACGATGCTGGACGTCTACCAGGCGCTCGAGGAGCCGGTGATCTTTGCCATCGGTGCGAACGTCGACCATCCGGGATGCGCGCAAGAGCAGGCGATCAATGGCGCGCTGGACGTGGCGATGGCGCAGGCGGCGGGAACCCTGTTGCGCGAATTGAGCCAGGTTCGGCTATCGACCTTCATGCCGGCCCAGGCCGATACCGCTGCAGCGGCGCAGGGGTGACCCGGACTGAACAGTCTTGGTTGCGCCCGAGTGCGGAACGGAAGGCGGCCTGTGCATCAGCAAAAAACGTAACTAACCAACATAGGCCGCCGACCAGCATCAATTATTCGAAGGCGCAGGCTCCGGACCAGCTAACAACATTCGCGAAAGCGACCAGGGCAGGAGGGCAAAGCCGAGCGAGCAGCCAGGAATGCGACTGCGATGCGCATTCCTGGCGCAGGCGGCGCCAGCGAAGGCTGATGCCGCCTGCGGTGGTCAAGGATGCCGGCGCGCCTGCAGCGTCACCGCCGCCGGCGTCAACCCTTCGGCCACCGCCCGCACCGTGATCGGGCCGTTGGCCCCCGGCTTGGCGCGCACGATGCCCAGCACCAGGCCGTTGAAGGCGGCGCGTTCAGGCGAGGGGAAGGGCTCGAAGCTGGTAGGGTCGCCATTGTCGGTAGCCACCAGTTCGCCCGGACCGTCGACCGTAAAACGGACGCGCTGGCTGGTGCGCGGCGCATCGATCCCGGCCTGGTCGACGATGCGTACCGTGACGAAGGACAGGTCGCGGCCATCGCCGTCGATCGTCGTGCGGTCGGCGCTGACCTGCAGCGCGGCCGCTTCGCCTGCCGTTTTCACCGATGCGCGCGCCCATTCCTTGCCGTCCTTGTAGCTCACGACGCGCACCTCGCCCGGCTCGTATTTCACCTCGTCCCAGCGCAGGCGGTAGGTGAGGGGAGCCTTCTTCTGGCGGCCCTGCGACTTGCCGTTGACGAACAGCTCGGCCTCGTCGCCCGACGTAAACACGTGGACCGGCGTGACTTGGCCGACCCGTTCCGGCCAGGTCCAGTGCGGCAGGATGTGGGCCATCTTCAGGTCCGGGCGCCAGCGCGACTGGTACAGGTAGAAGCGGTCCTTCTTGAAGCCGGCCAGGTCGATGATGCCGGTATAGGAGCTGCGCGCGCCGTAGTACGGGGTCGGTTCGCCCAGGTAGTCGAAACCGGTCCAGACGAATTCGCCAGCCACATAAGGGTGGCGGTCGAGCGCGGCGAACACCTTGTCGGCCGACGAACCGAAATCGACGGCGTACAGTTCATACGAGCTGACCTGCTGCAGCTTCGAATCGCCGCCGCGGCCGTCGCGCACGATCGAGCTGTTGGCCGGATGGACGGGGAAGAAATAAACGCCGCGGCTGCTGAAGGCCGATGCCGATTCGCTGGTGAGGATCACCTTGTCCGGGAATGTCGCATGGAAGGCCGGATACTGCGGCGGCGTGCGGATGCGGTCGGTGCCCTCGAACTCGGGATCCTGGCGGATGCCTTCGCCCTGATAGTTCAGGCTGATCAAGTCCACCTCGGCCGGCAGCGGCATGTCGGGCTTGGCGTAGTTCATGGCGGTGGTGGTGGGACGGCCTGGATCTTCCTCGCGCGCGATGCCGTGCAGGCGGCGCGCGATCGCCGCGCCGTCCTTGTCGGTGTACTGCTCGCCGACCTCGTTCCCGATGCTCCACATGATGACCGACGGGTGGTTGCGGTCGCGCCGGATCATCGAGCGCAGGTCCTGCTCGTGCCAGTCGTCGAAGATCAGGTGGAAGTCGAGCGGCGTCTTCTTGCGCTGCCATGAGTCGAATACCTCGTCCACCACCAGGATCCCCATGCGGTCGGTCAGCGCCAGCAGTTGCGGATCGGGCGGATTGTGGCTCATGCGCAGGGCGTTGGCGCCCATCTGCTGCAGCATCTCGAGCTGGCGTTCGGCCGCGCGCACATTGAAGGCGGAGCCCAGTGCGCCCAGGTCGTGGTGGTTGTTCACGCCGCGCAGCGGAATCTTCTCGCCGTTGACGAACACGCCTTCGTTGGCGTCGAAGCGCAAGTTGCGGATGCCGAACGGCGTCTCGACGCGGTCGACTACGCGGCCATCCTGGCGCACGGTGGTCACGGCCAGGTAGCGGTGCGGCTGCTGGGTCGGCGGCGGGCCCCACAGGCGCGGCTTGGCCAGGGTCGCCGTGCCCTCGATGTCGGCGCTGGCGCCCGGCGCGACGGTCGCCGGCGCAGACGTCACGCGCGCCACCGGCTTGCCGCTTGCCTTGCCCTGGGCGTCGAGTACGAGCAGTTCGGTGACCACGTCGGCCTTGCCCGGCGCGGCGCCCTTGTTGTCGAGCGTGACCCGCCAGGCCACCTGGGCCGATTCCTTCGATACCTGCGGCGTCGTGACGTGCACGCCCCATTGGCCCACGTGAAGCGGCGCGGTCTTGGTGATCCAGACATTGCGGTACAGGCCCGCGCCGGGATACCAGCGCGCCGATTCGGGCGTGTTGTCGAGGCGGATCGCCACCTGGTTGCGCGCGCCCGGCGTCACGTAGGGGGTGAGGTCGATGCGGAAGGAGTTGTAGCCATACGGCCAGCCGCCCGCCAGGCGGCCATTGACCCAGACGCTGGCATAGGCCATGGCGCCGTCGACGTCGAGGTAGATCGATTTGCCGCGGTCGGCCGCGTCCAGGTCGAGGGTCTTGCGGTACCAGGCGGGGCCCCAGGTCTTGAGGCGGCCCATGCCGCCATACGGCCCGGTCTCGAGGAACGGCCCGGCGATCGCCCAGTCGTGCGGCAGGCGCACCTGGCGCCAGGCGCTGTCGTCGAAGCCCAGGCGCGCATACGGCGCGTCGATGGCCGGATCGGCAGCAGGGCGAGCATGGCGGCGCGACGGATCCTTGATGAAGGCGTTGCCGCTCGGGAGTATCCAGGGTTTGAGCAGCGGCACGCCGGCGCGTTCGACCTTGGCGGCCTGGTCAGGCCTGGCGTCGGCGTCCTTGCCGTCCGCCGATTGCTTGACGTCGGGGCGCACGTCGTACAGGTAGGGCGCCGAGTCGCCGCCCGGATCGCCAAGGGTAAAGCGCCAGCCGTCGTTGAAGTCGATGCGTTCGCGGCCTTGTGCGCTCGTTGGCTGCGACTGTTGTGCCGACTGCGTTGGTGGCTGGGCGGCGGCGGGCGCCATGGCCAGCCCTGCGCCGAGCGCAGCCGCCAGGCAAGCGCCGCCCACCGTGATTGTTCGCGGATGTCGTTCCAAGTCTCCTCCGATCGTTGATATTGTTATAGTCCAGGTACGTCGTATCCGAAGCCTACCATTGCCTAACAATAAATGGTAGCGCATAACAAAAAATGTTGTCGATCACGGCAATCCACTTATCGGAGAAGGCCGGCGCACGTAATCCCTACTGCGCCGGCGGCGTGGCCGCGCCACACATAGGGGCCGATGATCGTGCCGGTGAACCCGCCGGCCTTGCTGGTCGACAGGAAGGTGGCATCGACGTCGCCGAGCAAGACCCGCTTCACGCCGCCTGCCGTGTAGGAAAAGCGCATGCGCCCGCCATCGGCGTGGATCTCGAGTTCGATCGCCTCGCCGTCCAGCGGCGTGCTGGCCAGCAGCCGGTCGGCATCGGCCTTGTCGCGGACATACAGGGCCAGCATGTCGCGCTGGCCGATCCGGCTGATCCCGTAGAACAGGTGCGAGGCGTCGCTCTGGTAGGCCACCAGGCCGGCGCGGTCGCCTTCGTGGGTGGGACGGAAGCGCAAGGCGGTCGACACGGTGGCGATGTGGTGCTGCTGGCGGCGCGCGAGTAAGGCCGGTGTGGCGTGCAGGTCGCCGAGCTGGCCGCGTGGCTCCAGCACCAGGCGGCCAGTTTCCAGCCGGTGGAACGGCGTCGCCGGCGTGCGTACGCCGATCCACGCATCAGCCAGGCGCGCGCCGTCGAATTCATCGGCATAGGCGAAGTCGCCCGACAACGGCAGCTGGGGACGGTCCTGCGCCGGCAGCGCCGGCCGCTCGGCGACGAAGGGGATCGCCTTGCCATCTTCGAGCACCTGCGGCCAGTCGTCTTTCCAGGCGACGGGCAACAGGAAGGTCTCGCGGCCGATGTTGTACATGCCGTCCTGGTAAGGGCGGGTGGCGAGGAAGGTCGCCCACCATTGCCCGTCCGGGGTCTGGACGAATTTCGCGTGGCCGGCCGATGTTACCGGATTCCGGCGCGCCGGATCGAGCTTGCGCTGGCTGAGGATCGGGTTGTTCGCGTAGGGCGTGAACGGGCCGCGCACGCTGCGCGACCGGAACACCACCTGCGAGTGATTGTCACCGGTGCCGCCTTCCGCCGCGATCAGGTAGTAGTAGTCGCCGCGCCGGAAGATGTGGGGCCCTTCAATCCAGCTCGGCTCGGCCGAGATGTCGACGCCGCCATTGACCAGCAGGGTGCGCTCTCCCTTGACCGCCAGCGCGCCCGGGTCGAATTCCTGGACCCAGATGGCGCGGTGGCCATCATAGCGCGGCTGCTCGGCCGGGGCGTCGTTGCCGACCAGGTAGACCTTGCCGTCGGTGTCCCAGAACAGCGAAGGATCGATGCCGCCGAAGGCCAGCTTGACCGGCTCCGACCAGGGGCCTTCGGGCCGGGTGGCCGTCATCGCCATATTACCGCCGCAATCGACGCAGGTGGTGACCACGTAGAACACGCCTTTGTTGAACGAGATGTCGGGGGCGTAGATGCCGCGTGACGAGCGCAGGCCTTCGAAGTTTGCCTGGGAAGGGCGGCTGATCACGTTGGTGACTTGCGTCCAGGTGCCCAGGTCGCGCGAGTGGAACAGCGGCAGGCCGGGGAAATTCGTGAACGAGGAATTGATCAGGTAATAGTCGTCCCCCACGCGCAGCACGGAGGGGTCGGGGTAATAGCCGGACAGGATGGGGTTGCGGTATTGCGTCGCGGAGGGCGTCGCGGTTTCCTGGGAACGGCCCTCATAGCTGAAACGCTCGAAATGCGCGGCATGGACCGGCGCACCGTCGAAACCTGGTCGGGCGCCGGGAGCAGAACAGGCTGCCAGTGCGCTTACCACAATGGCAGACGAGACAATGCTACCCAGAATGCGAGAAGAAATCATGATGTCCTTTGGTAGATGAATTTCGCCTGGCATGGCCTTGGCAGGAGCGGAGGCGTCGGTGGTCGAATGTCACTGGCATTGTTATTGAAACAATGTAGAGCTGCAACGGTTTATACCATAACCTTACAAGTTATGTTAAGCGCAACCATAGAGCTTTAACTGGTGAGCCTTGACTAATCGCATCCATTGCTTTCTCCAAAACGTAACTAACCAATCTATTTATTTCAATCAGGATAACTATTTACCGCTGCTGACTACGGACACGACCATGCCAAACTGGCCAGCCACCAAGAAAGGGGCGAGGCATGAGGGTACTGCACTTCGTAAAGTGGCGATTTACCGATTAAAATGCCACTCCAAAGAGCAATCCGGGAAGACCGCGTTGACTCCCTGATTGGACCGCCGCCCAGCATTAGCCATTGACATCGCGGAAAATGGTATAGACCATATCCAAGCTTGATTGGCGATGTGGACCACTGCGTGGCTAGAATCGCCCCGCAGTTAGGGTACGACGTTCGATCTTCGTATCCAGGCGCGGCCGACCGGACTTTTGCTAACGCCACCCGGCCCGGACTGACACCAAAGGAAAACGCCGTGACAGACATTCAAGAAAAGTGCTGTGCCTGTGGTGCGACGGCTGGCCATGTTTTTGAGTGTCCCAAGTGGCCAAAGGGGACGGCCCCAGTGGAGCAGATGGACTGACGGATCATCGAATTACTGATCGCCAGCCATTCTCCTAACACCATACCGTAGGCAAAAATACTATGAAAGCAGCACTAGGCATCGCTGTACTTTTGACAGCATTCGAGAGTAAGCCCGCACTGGCAGTCAACTTCGATCAGCAGCAGATCTGCCGCGCGGCTATTAGCGCGGTGATGGGGCGCGACCCGAAGACTCTCAAAGTGACTAAAGTTGATTCAGGGGTCATCCACCTGAGTTATTCCAGGCCTGACGATGAAACTGTATGGGAGCAACGTTGCCGAGTCGAGGGTCAAAAAGTGGTATGGGCAACAAAATCTGGTCGATGGCGAGAGCATACCCTGGACGATGTGATTACATATACCGTAACGGGGACTTCGTTGACGATCAGCCAGAAGTTCACGGATGGTTCCACTGTGGTGAAATCGTACTCGCGTGCGGAACTCGGCCTCAAGTGATCGGAACAGACCTGGCGCCGGATGCGCGGGGTTTGCAAGATCGACCGACTCTCAGCCGGCGTGCTTTCCAAGAATGGAGTACGAGCTCAAGACGCCCCTCAGGAACAACAGGAACTCGTTGCCTAATGTCACCGCGATTCAGGATGGGCATACACCTGCGCGAAAATTAGGTCGAGGAGGGCGGCGCGATACAGGCGGTCAACGATGCCATCCGCGCCCTGGCGACGCAGTTGGCCGAACAGCTGAAACGGGAGGCTATGGCTGAGCTCGACGAGGTGCGGGCGCAGATCGACGATCAGTGCGCCGCTGACGAACGTGCCCGGGCTGAACTGGAAGCGTAGCTCGGCGAGGCGCGACGGGCTGTCAAGGATGTCTCGCGGTGCCTTGAAGCGCGCGAGCACGACCTTGCGACCGTCTAAAACCAGCTCGCCACCGAGAAGATCGCGCGGCATATCGCAGAGCAACGCGTGCTTGATCTGAATGGCATGCCGGCCGAGGCCGAACGGCACCAAGTGTTGCTGGAAAAAAAGCATAAACATGCGCGGGACGCCTTGGAACATTATCGGATGGCAGTCAAGGAACAGCGGGAACAGGGGAAACGCCGACACGAGCATCTGGTCCATGGGTTACAAACGGAACTGAAGCGGGCGCAGCTTTCGTTTTCGCCCAAGTTGACTCGATTGAACAAGGAGGCGGCCGCGCTCGCGACGGAACTCGGTCCGGTCGGCTCTGCATCTTGAACGTGAAGCAAGCCGCAACCAAGCAGAGAACGTAGAGCAGCTGAAGGCCGTTAAGGCGCGAGTTGCCGTGCTTGAGGCACAACGGTCGACAGCAGGACGCGGTTGGTTGAGGCTGCGGAAACGCCCGCGCGCGCGGACATCGCTTCCAGCGAATTACGGCAGCAGATTGCTGGACGGGGCTGACGGCCACTAGCACAGTTGAAGATCGACACGAGGTCATCCAAGCTGGTTGATGCGTCGCCTGACACATTTCCCGGAAGCGATTGGAAGCAAATTTGTGAGACAGGATGCGGACAGCAGCATCGAGCAGTTTACTTCGATAGATCTAACAACTTTGCTTCCGAGAGCTTTTATGTAGGTCTGGGAGGCGGCGTCCACCACGTCGCGGTACTTCGCATAATCTATATTATGTTAAATACGCTCTCTGGCGATCAATGCGGATCTGCCTCAACCGCCAGGGTGAACCACTCCGCCGTCCATGCAGCCCTGAACCGCCAGCATGGTCCGCTCCCGCTCAAGCAGTCCAGATCGCCGCCGACGCATCGTCCGCCGCTTTCACGGCGCGCGCCCCGGTGCTGCCGACCACCGCCTCATACGTTCGCAGCTCGTCCAGCATCGCAGGCAACCCCCGCTCGATACAGGCGTCGGCCAATCCTGAATCCGTGTAGCGGCCGTACGGATCGACCAAGCGATAAAAGCCGTCGGTCATGATGAGCAGGCTCGCTCCCGCCTCCAGGTCGATGTTCCGGATGCGCGCATTGAAGGCGCCGTTCGGATGCAGGCACAGCACCGCCGGCGCCGGTTGGGTATTCTGGAACTTACGCCGTTCACGCAGCATCGGCAGCATGCGTTCGCGCCGTTCGACCGGATCGGTCACGCCTTTGGCACGCAGTTTCGCGATCTCGGCCTGCAGCACGGCGTCCTGCGGATTCACGAACGGATCGAGGTCGATGCAGGCGCCGGCTGCCGTGCGCAGCAGGCTCTTGCAGTCGCCCAGGCCGTACAGCGACGCACATTGTCTGCCATCCCGTTTGCCAATTCGGATCCAGGTCAAGGCCGCGATCGGCCATGCGTGCAGCGGCACGGCAGTTCGATCCGTGATTTCCTCGAACCTGGCGCGGACGCCGTCGACCGCGGCCTGCACGCATTCTTGCTGGCTGCGTTCCGGCCGCAATTGATGCTCCAGCGCCGCCGTGAATGAGTGCACGAACCAGGTCACGTCGCCGTGGATGGGATCGAGGTAGTCGCCTTCGGCCACCGAGGTCCCGCCATCGATCACCAGGATGTCCGTGGCGCCCCCATGGTTGAAGACTGCCACGTGGTCGTCGTTACGATGCGCAACTGCGCCGGCGGAGATATGGGCGATCGTCATTGGATTTGGCCGGTTATCATGTGACCGGGACTCTACCCGCGCCGACACCGGAAGACAAGCGCCGCATCCCGGCCCCGCATTGAACTCGACAATATATATGCTAATGTCGAGTCAAATATGCAGCGATAACAGGCGTCGTGCTCGCCGCTCACTTGACTCGCTTACGCTCGTTGGCACATGCCTTGCACTCGTAGCTCACGCTGCTGCCCGATATATTGAAAAATTCCGGATCCATCGGCCAGGGCTCATCGCAGCTTGCGCAGACCTGTTCCTGACCGAGCTCGGTCTGGCAAATCCGGCGAAATCCCTTGCCTATCCTGACCATCTGGACATCGCGGGAGCTCCCCGCATGGCGGCCGCTCATGTCAACCCTCGCCGATAGGTAACGGCCGCCCACGGGCGCGTGCCCCTAGCCGGCCGCGCGCGGCCCGATCGCGATGCACTCGACCTCGACCTCGGCCCCGAATGCCAGCTGGCAGCCGCCGAACGCCGAGCGTGTCGGGTACTGGCCGGCCGGGAAATATGTCTGGTAAACCCGATTGAACTCCCCTGCCTTGCTGACGTCGTCCAGCATCACCGTGCATTTGACGACATGTTCGAATCCCAGGCCGACACGCTTCAGGGCGGCGCCGATATTGTCCATCGTCTGGACCGACTGCGCCTCGAATCCTTCCACCAGGCCGTTCTCGCCGATGCCCAGCTGCCCCGCCAGGTAAACGACATCGCCGACCCGGACCGCTTCCGAAATCGGATAACCCTTCAGCTGCAGTGGAAAATATTCGCGTGTACTCATCTTGCCTCCTTGGTTGTTGAAAGATTTGTTGCTTGACCCCTGTGATCCAGGCCGATTGCTACTCGTTCGGTCTCCACACCGCTTCAGCCACGCGGAGCAAGTTCGTCCCGAGAATCTTGCGGATATCGGATTCGGCATATCCGGCCTTCAGCTGGAGCTCGACCAGCGGCTCGATCTGGGCGGGTGAAACGCATTGGTATCCCCCGTCCATCGCGTAGCCGAGTTCGGCGGGGAATGTATCCTTCATCCTGGCGAGATAGCCATCCAGCTCCCCGGTGTCGAAGACATAATCGAGCCCGATCCCCACATGGTCGGCGCCGACCAGTTGGACGGCATAGTCGATATGCCGGAAATAGCGTTCGGTGCTGATGTCGTTATCGCCCAGGAAGATGCCGGCGCCATTGAGGCAGACGACCCCTCCCGTTCGCGCGCAACCCAGCATCAGCGCATCGGGGATATTGCGGGGATGATCGAACAAGGCCCGCGGGTTGGAGTGCGAGAAGATCACCGGATTCCGGCTGTACTCGAGCACGTCGCGGGCCGTCCGGTCGCCGGTATGCGAGCAGCACGCCACCATGCCGACCCGCGCCATCTCGTCGAGCACTTGGCGGCCGAAGGCGGTCAGCCCGCCATCGTCGGCCTGGCAGCCGCCCCCTACCCTGTTGCTGCCGTTATACGCCATCAGCATCCAGCGCACGCCCAGGTCGTAGTAGAGCGAGACCAGGCTGAGCTGGTCGCCGATGCCGTTGGCGCCCTCGATATCGAAGCCGATCGCGAGCCGGCCCGATTCGCGCGCGCGCCGGATGTCATCGACCGTCCGGATGAGCAGATAACGGTCGCTGCGCGCCGCGATCCAGCGCCTGAAATGGGCCAGCATCCGCAGATGTTCCTCGACGCCCTGCTCGCCGAATCCGACGTTGAGCATCGCGACATCGACGCCGCTCGAGCGGTACAGCTCGAGCTGCGGCAAGAACGTTTCATCCAGCGGCCGCAGCGGCATGCACCCGTGGTTGTCCCACACCAGGCTGGCGGCAACCAGGGATCGGGCGTATCGCCGGGTATCATTGAGCGACATCGTTTCGTCCTCCCTCAACCCGCAACGCGGTTGAAGATCCGCGCCATCGCACCCAGCCGTTGCATCTTGCCCCCGGCGTCCGGATTGACGAAAGCCAGCGGGAACGGGATCACCGTGCCGTCCAGGCTGATCTGGAACAGGTGCGCGCCGATCCGCGCCAGCTCGAAGACCGGCGCCCGGGCGTTATCGGTCTCGTAGAAGTCCACTCGCGCCACCATCCTGGCCAGCAGGCGCTCGCCGTCGCGCAAGACATCGAAGCGATACGTCTGGTTCTCGTAGCTGCCCTCGTACGGCCCGGTATCGACTTGCCCTGCGATCGGGGCCAAGGGGGCGACCGCCGCGCCCCAGCTGTCAAGCAGGGGTTCGACGAGCCGTGCATCGAATGCGCCGTTCTTCGAGCAATTGGTCAGGAGCGCGAACGTCCGACCGCTCGCGGGATGCGCATATAGCACCGACACCACGCCGGGGCCGCCGCCGCCGTGGAACAGCACGCCTCCGGGCGCCATCATCCACCCCAGGCCCACGCGCCAGGTGATGGGCGAAATGAACCTGGTCGTCTCGGTCGCCATCAGGGCCGCACTCGCCGGCGACAGGATGCGCGTGCCATTGACGCCGACGCCGCCGGCGATCAGGGCGCGGGCGAAGCTTACCAGGTCGGCCGCGGTCATCATGACGGTCGCCCCGGCCGGGGCAAAACTCAGGGGCAGGAAGGGCTTGGTGCTCTGGACGAAATTGCCCTGGGCATCGACCTGGTCGCCGACGCTGACACGAAAGCGCGGCAACTCAGTGATGTCGGCCAGCGAATGGCGCAGGCCGAGCGGCTCGAAGATGCGCGACTTGACCAGGCTGTACCAGCCCTCGCCCCTCAGCTTCTGGGCGATATGGCCGGCGATGACGGTGCCGATATTCGAATAGGCTGTTGCATCGCCCGGCGCATGGACTTGCAACCGCGAGGCGCAGTCGGCGATCGCATCCTCGATGCGCTGCTGGTCGAAACCGTGGTAGGCCGGGCAATCGTAGTCGATGCCGTTGGTGTGGTTGAGCAGCATCCGGCAGGTGAGCGCGGCCAGCGCTTGCGGATCGCCCAGCCGCAGCTCGGGCAAATGCCTGCTCACCGGATCGTCGAGGCCGACCAGGCCATCGTCGACCAGTTGCATGAACAGGGTGGCGTTGAGCACCTTGGTGATCGAGCCGATATGCATCAGCGTATCGAGCGTGACCGGATCCCCGGTGACGCTGTTGCGCAGGCCACCGACGGCTTGATGCAAGCGCTCGCCATCCCAATAGGCGAACGATGCGCCGGTCACCGCGCCGCTGCCCGTGGTGTCCGCGATGACCGCGGCGAAATCGATGGGCATGTCAGTGGCCGCCGCTGACGCACGATGGGCAGCCAGGCAGCCGCGCGCCGTTATGCAGGAAGCGCTTGAAATTGCCCTCCTCCTCGAGCGGCGCAGGCAGTTCGGCGGTCAACAGCGGATGTGCGGGAAGCCCGGCCAGGTCGACCAGCGCGCCTTGCTTGATGACCGCGTGGATGCTGCGGTAATGGTCGGCCGCCTCCAGCGGATTCTTGTCCAGCACCAGCATGTCGGCGATCTTGCCCGGCTCCAGGGTGCCCAGATCGGCGTCGACCTTGTAGGCGCGGGCGATATTGCGCGTCGCCGCGTGCAGCAGGTCCATCGCCGCCATGCCCTTTTCTTCCATCGCGCGCAGCCAGGCGAAGTGCCCGGTGGCCAGCCGCCCGAGCGCCTCCTGCTCGGGCATGCCGTTCCAGGTCGCCTTCAACCAGGGCTCGCGCAGCATCTCCCTGGCGAACACGCCGCCGTCGTTACCGAGCAGGATCGGTGCGCCCGAGCCGATCAGGTTGCGGGCATTGATGTCGGCCGCGGACCACATCGTCCATTCATGGTCGGACACTGCCCCCTTGACATAGGCCAGCCCGGCCTCGGTCACCGGGAAGATCACGGCCCCGGCCCGGGTGCGCCCGAACAGGTCGAGTGTCTCGGCGGGAATCGGCACCGGGCCGGTCATATTGCAATGGGTGACCAGGTCGCAGCCGGCTTCGATCGCCATGCGCAGGCTCTCGACCGAGGTGCTGTGGGCCTGGACCGTGCGGCCGGCGCCATGCCCGGCGTCGACGATCGCCTTTTGTGCGCGTTCCGAGAACTGCAGGAAGGCGCCGGCGGCCAGCCCGCCATGTTCGGAGGCGCCATATTTCACGAAGTCGATGCCGCGCGCGACGTAGCGCGACACTTCTTCGCCGACCTGGGGCGGCGTCATCCACATCAGGTGGCGCCCGCTGTTCTCGACCCAGGTCGCGTTGACGCGGTCGACGAACCACGAGCTGGCCACCTCGGCGGCCTTGCCGAAGAAGTCGCCCGAGAACGGACCGTCGAAGCCGATGATATTGCCCGCGCAGCGGATGCGGCTGCCGACGGTCTCGCCGCGGTCGATCCGGTCGCGCACCGTCATCAGCGCGCGCCGCGGTCCCCAGGTGTCGAACACGGTGGTCATGCCGGCCTTCAGCGCGACCTGCGCGGCCTCGGTGATCAGCTCTTCATACCGGCCATCGTAGCGCAGCAGCGTCTCGAGCGTCGTATTGACGAGCAGGTGGACGTTGGCGTTCATCAGGCCGGGGATGACGAACTTGCCCGCCATGTCGACCGTCTGCACGCCAGGCGGCGGGTCCAGGTCCTCGCGCCTGGCGATCGCGCGGATGCGGCCGCGTTCGACCAGGATGGCGTTGCCGGTGAGCGGCTTGTCGGCGACGCCATCGATGATCGTGGCGCCGGTGATTAACAGGGTCATAGCATACCTTCAAGAAGTCCGATCGAAAGGAACCGGGCCGGCCAGCGGCCTGCCTGTCCCTAGAAGCTTACGCTCAGATTGCCGCCGATGGTGCGTGGGCGGGCATTGGTGACCTGCACCGGGCTGCCCAGCGGCACCAGCAGCGGACTGGCGCCAAGCTGCGCGCGCTTGTCGAACACATTGCGCGCATAGAACGACAGTGTGTAGTCGCCCATCTCGACCCCGGCCTGCAGGTCGGTCAAGCCGTAGCCGGGCAGGCTGTAGTTCGGCAGCGTGGTGCTGCCGTCGAAGCCCGAGTTGCGCTGGCCGGCCCCGCGCTGCGTCACCCCTACATAGGCTGGATGCCCTCCCAGCGTGAACTCGCGGTGCACGCCGAGCGAGGCGGACAGGCGCGCGCTGTTGGGCAGGCGCGTGCCGTCCTTGCCCAGGCTGGGCGCATCCTCGGTGAGCTGCGCGTCGAGCCACGACAGGCTGCCGTTCAGGCGCCACGCGCGCGTCGGCCGGTAGGTCAGCCCCAGTTCGGCGCCGCGGATCTCGGCCTTGCCGCCGTTGACCAGCACCCCGACCCCGTTGACTGCCATGATCTGCTGGATCTTGTCCCATCGGATGTCGAACAGCGAGGCTTCGACCGACAGCTTCTTGTCCAGCAGGTCGGCCTTGTAGCCGGCCTCATAGCTCCACAAGGTATCGTGGTCGAAGGTAGGCGGCGCGGTCGGCAGGCCGGTGGCCAGGTCGCGGATCAAGGGGTTCGGGCCGCCGGGACGATAGCCGCTGGCGGCGCGCAGGTAGACATTGCTGACCGGCGTGAGCGCATAGCTCAGGGTGGCCATATAGGTCTTGGCGGTATCGCTCGATTCGCCGTCGACCGTGCTGGCCCCGCCCGCCAGCAGGCCATCGCTCGCCTGGTGGTAGGTCTGGCTGTTGTGGGCGACGCGGATGCCGCCGGTGGCCGACAGCTTGGGCGTGAATTTCCAGGTCAGGTTGCCGTAGCCGGCGATCTCGCGGTAGGTGCTGGGCAGGTTGGCGTCGAGCAGGTCGGGCCCGGGGGCGCCGCCCGGCACGGTCGACGCGGCAACCTGGTGATTGCTGCCGCGCTCGTTGGTGTAGTACAGGCCGGCCAGCCATTCCAGCCGGTCGCTGCGGCGCGACGTCAGGCGAAATTCCTGGGTGCGCTTGTGCAGGCCGCTGGCGGTCCTGAGCGGCACGGTTTCCAGGTTCATGCCGAATTGCGCCACCAGGGGAACGTAGGCGCTGGAGTAGTCGTTGACCGTCGTCAGGTGGGTGGTCTGGAGCGAGGTGATCGAATTCAGGCGCGCCCAGCCCATTTCGTACTCGATATCGGCCGACACCAGGCGCACCCGGGAGCGGTAGGGCTGGCCGGTGGCCAGGGTCTGCGTCAGCTCGCCGGTGAGCGGCTGGCCGGTGGTGAAGCCGTAATCGGTCAGGTCAAGGCCGTCGCGCCGGATGTCCTGGGCGGTGCCGGTGAGACGCACGCGCAGGTTGGCGCTCGGGTCGAGCAGCACCGAGATACGCGCGCCGTTGCTGGCGCCGCCGTTGACGTCCTTGCCGGCCAGCCTGCCGCGCGCGTCGGTGTAGCCGGCAGCCTTGTCATGGAAGGCCGAGACGCGCACCCCGGCCACGCCCTCGCTCAGTGGCACGTTCACCGTCCCGCTGATCGTGCCGCCCGCTTCGCCGCCGTGGGTCTGGCTGCCGCCGAGCGTGATTTTGCCGTAGAAGCTGTTGGTGTCCGGTTCATTGGTCACGTACTTGAGCAGGCCGCCCATCGCGCCGGCGCCGTACAGGGTGCCTTGCGGGCCGCGCAAGACCTCGATGTGGTGCAGGTCCAGCAAGGCCATGTCCAGCGCCGACATCGCGCCGCGCGCATAGGCGCTGCTCGAACCGACGGCCACGTCGTCGATATACATGCCCACCACGGCGATCACCTGGTCGCCGGTCGAGACGCCGCGCATCGTCACCGAACCGCGGCCCGGACCGCCTCCCGAATTGACGTCGATCCCGGGCTGGTCGGCGATGTAGTCGGCCAGCGAGCTGGCCCCGCCCTGCTCCAGCTTCTCGGTAGAGACCATATTGACCTGCATCGGCACCTCGCGCGCCGGCTCGCGGCGGCGGTTGGCGGTGACGGTGACGACGTTCGCCTCGGCCTCGGGCTGGTTCGCCGCGGCCGGGGCGGCGGCGTCCGGCGCCTGGGCTTGCACCTGGGCCTGGGCCAGCATCGGCACCGGTGCGAACGCGAGGGTCACCAGCACCGACAACAAGGTGCGGCGCGGCGAGAATGGCGAGTCGGGCTGGGCTTTTTCTACGGTATGGCGATTCATGCTGGTATCTCCAAAAATGTCCTTACGGATCGAATTTGTGTTGCGATGGTGGCAGTCAACGCAGCCGCGAGGGGCTGAGCGCCGCCGGGTCGACGCCGAAGCGGGCCAGCGCCTCGGGCACCGGCTGCCCGCGCAGCAGTGCGTCGTACAGCTGGCCGGCGGCGGGCGCGGTCTGGATGCCGTAGCCGCCCTGGGCCGCGGCCCAGAACAGCCCGGGCACCGCGCCGTCGAAGCCGCCCGCGCATTCGCCGTCCTGGACGAAGGAGCGCAGGCCGGCCCAGACGTGCCGCGGCCGGCGCACCGTCAGGGTGGTCATGCGCTCGATGGCGTCGATGCCGATGGCGATGTCGAGTTCCTCGGCCTGCACGTCGTGCGGCGCGACCGGATCGGCGTTGGCCGGCGAGCCGAGCAGCATGCCGGCGTCGGGCTTGACGTAGAACGAGTGGCCGACGTCCATGAAGGTGGGCCAGTGGCTGGTGCCCAGGCCGGCCGGCGGCTCGAACAGCAGCGCCGAGCGGCGCTTGGGCACCAGCCCGATCGGCGCCGCGCCGGCCATGGCGCCGATGGCCTCGGCCCAGGCGCCCGCCGCATTGACGACGACCGGGGCCCGGAACCGGCCCTGCGAGCTGTCGACCTGCCATTCGTCGTCCTCGCGCCGCATGGAGTGCACCTCGGCGTCGAACACGACCCTGCCGCCCCGGGCCCGCGCGCCGCGCAGGAATCCCTGCAGCAGCGCATCGACGTCGACGTCGTCCGCGTCCGCCTCGAGCACGGCGCCGATCAGGTCTTCACCGCGCAAGGCCGGCACCAGCTGCCCGGCCTCGTCGGCGCTCAGCCGGATGACGGCGTCGGTGACCGAGCGCACCAGCGCCTCGTGGGCGTCGAGCTCGGCCTGCTGGCCTTCGCGGGCGAAGGTCAGCGCGCCGCGCGGCGTGAGCAGCGGATGCTCGCAAAAGCCCGGCGGCGGCGCGTCGAAGAAAGCGCGGCTGGCGCGGGTCAGCGCGCGCACCTGCGGCGGCCCGTAGCTGGCCATGAACAGCGCTGCCGAGCGCCCGGTGCTGTGGTAGCCGGCCTGCGGCTCGCGCTCGAGCACGACCACGCTGGCGTGCCGCGACAGCCAGTAGGCGATCGAAGCGCCGCCGATGCCCGCGCCGATGATGATGAAGTCCGCTTGCATTGCCTTACTCCTCTCGTTCCAGCAGCAGGTGGCGGGTGCGCATGGTGTCCATGCGCAGGCCGGCCACCCGGCCGTTCCTGCGCTCTACCCGGAGCGCGCCGCGCAAAGGCAGGTCCCCTTCCATTTGCCAGCCGAAGACGTCGTCTCCCAACGCCTCCAGCTGGATCGACGTACTGCCGAAGCGGCCCGCCAGTGCCAGGCGCAGGACGTCGCCGTCCAGGCGCAGCACTGCATGGGCGTCCAGCTCCGGCGCGCGATAGCGGCCCACCAGGTCCCGGCCCGCCTGTGCCAGCGTGGGCGGCGTTTCAGGCAGCAGTTCCAGGTCTTCGGCATGGCTGCCCTCTGATACCCGCAGCGTCGCCGGCGCGCCGGCGCCAGCCGGCAGCGCGGCCAGGTCGATGGCGAACGGGCCGGTGGCCGATTCCTCGAACCGCGTGCGCAGTTTGCCGTCCCCGGCATGCAGCGCCATCGGCGCTTGATGCAGCACTTCCAGTCCCAGGGCGCCGTCGACGTCGGCGAAAGCGGCCATGAAGCCGGAGCTGCGCGAGACATAGCGCCTGCCCAGCAGTGCCTTGCGGTCCGCGCTGGCCACCTGGGTGTCGCAGGCGGACGTCAACGTGTCAGCCAGCATGATGTCGACCACGCGCCGGGACAGGTCCCAGGGCTTGATCGGGGCGCCATTGCTCATGATGATGACGTCCAGCCCGTGGGCTGGCACCGTCAGCATCTGGCAAGCGCCCCCGATCACGCCACCGGCGTGGTGCACCACCTCCACGCCGCGGTAAACGTGGCGCATCAGGCCCAGCGCATAGGGCAGCTCGACGCCGTCGTCCAGGCGCGCCAGTGCGAGCATCTGGGTCCAGCTGGCGTCGCTGCCCACACGCTTGGCTCCGCGCAGGTGGGCCAGCCAGCGCAGCATGTCGTCGACGGTTGAGATCATCGCGCCTTCGCCCCGGACTTCGGTGCTGGGGAAGATGCCGCGCCGGTAGCCGCCGGCAGGCAGCGCCACATGCATGGTGGCCATGCCGCGATGGATCTCGAAGTCGCTCGGCGCCGAGACGGTGTCGATCATGCCCAGCGGCTTGAAGATGCGCTCGGCGAGGAAGGCTTCGAACGCCATGCCGCTGGCACGCGAGATCGCGATCGACAGCAGGTGGTAGCCGCTATTGTTGTAGATGAGTTTCTGGCCCGGCGCGAAATTGGCTTCGCGCTGGCGCAGTTGGGCAGCCAGCGCCTGGCCGGCCGGCTTGATTGCCATGCCGTCGGCCAGGAAGCCGATGTCTAGATGGCAGCGGTAGCCGCCGGTATGGTTCATCAACTGCCGCAGCGTCGGCTCTGCGTCCAGTGCGGGCAGCTCCGGCAGGTGCCGTCGCACGCCGGCATCCAGGTCCAGCTTGCCCTCCTCGGCCAGCAACAGCGCGGCCAGGCAGGTGAAGTGCTTGCTGGTCGAACCGATGCGCATGCGGGTGAACGGGGTGTTCGCCACCGCCAGCTCGACGCTGGCCAGGCCAAATCCGCGCCGGTAGACCACCTCGCCATGCCGGGCCACGCCGACCGCCAGGCCGGGCGCATCGCTGCGGTTGAAGACGTCAAACAACGCGTCCAGCCCGGCGGCGCCGGTATCGACCGGCGCCGCGGCATTCATCACGGAAGAATCACGCATTGCGACTCCTTGCAGGAGATGGGATAAAGTGAAACCAGATTATCCCAATCAGAAAATTTTCGCAATCAGAAATTATGTAGTGGTGATGCTGCCGGGCGCGGGCATGCCGACTGCCAGGAAGGCCGACATTGGCGTCGGCCCCCGGCAGGCTTGAAAAATTTTACATAAACGAAAACGCTGCCCGGGCGGCGGGCAGCCTGGCGTGCATCAGCGGCGACGGACGCGGCTCGTGGCGCCGGCAGCCGCGGCCCGGGGTTCGGGCGCCGCGCTGCTATGGCCGTTGACGTGCGGCGCCGGGTGGTCGCGGTCGGCCGGGCAGATGGTTAGTATGCGGCAGGGCCCGGGGGCCGCGGCGATGTAGGCGTGGGCCATGCCGCTGTCAAAATAGACCGAGTCGCCCGTTTCCAGGCGGGTCGGCGCATACAGGTCGGTGTACAGGTCGACCGCGCCTTCCAGTACGTAGGCGTACTCCTCGCCCGCATGCCGGATCATCTCCCCGAACTCGGCGATCGAGCGGGCGTGGATCTCGCCCACGATGGGGACGATCTGCTTGTTCAGCAAATCGGCGGCGGGATACAGGTGCCGGTAGTTCGGGGTCTCGATGGTATAGCCGGCGCCGGCCCGGGTAATGCTGCGGCGGCCGCTGGAGGCGGTTCGGGGCGCTTGCGTCCCGGCCGGCGCGTCGGCGCCGAACAGCTGGGCCATGTCGATCCCGAGCCCGCGGCAGATCGACACCAGCTTGTCGTAGCTGATCGACATCTTGCCGTTCTCGATCTTGGACAGGGTGGACACCGGCAGGCCGGTGCGCTCGCTCGCCTCCAGCAAGGTCATGCCGCGCTCCTTCCTCAGGTCGCGCAGCACCAGGCCAAGCTGGCTTTCGGCGGGGGCATTGACGGCATTGGTTTTAGTAAGCATCGGGTGGTGTGATAGGGACGCGCCAGACGTCACGATGACGTCTTTTCTCCCCATATTATAGATCCGCGAAAATACTATCGTCTATTTTTCGGTTATAGAAAACCGGGTGGCTGCTTATGCAACCGGCCAACAACCGGCCATCGAGCGCGAGCGCGGGCGAAGGCGGCGTCGTGGAGCCTGGCGCCACCCTCCCGGTCCAGGGCCGATCACGGCTACGGGCCGGCCTGGGTTCAGTGCGGGCCCGGGGCGGGGGCGCCGGCCTCCCTGCTCGCGGCCCTGGCCAGCCAGGCATCGAACTCGGGCGCCGGGATCGGCCGCGCATGCAGGAAGCCCTGCGCCATGTCGCAGCCGTGGGCCTGCAAGAACGCCTGTTCGGCCTCGGTCTCGACGCCCTCGGCCACTACCATCAGGCGCAGGCTGCGCGCCATGGCGAGCGCGGCCACCACCAGGCCGGCGCGCTCGGCGTCGGTGTCGATGTCGGTCACCAGCGACCTGTCGACCTTGAGCTCATCGGGACGCAGGCGGCTGATATAGCCCAGCGACGAGTAGCCGGTGCCGAAATCGTCGATCGCCACCAGCACGCCGAGCGCTTTCAGGCCGGCCAGGGTGGCGCGCGTCTGTTCGGTGTCGGCCAGCTGGTGCTGCTCGGTGATCTCGACGCACAGCCGGCCCGGCGCGAGGCCGGTGGCGCGCAGCGCCGCCTCGACCACCGGCACCAGGCGGCCCGACTTGAACTGGGCCGCCGTCACGTTGACCCCGACGCGCAGTCCGGGGCCGCCGTCGGCGTGCCACAGGACGGCCTGGCGGCAGGCCTGGAGGATGGCCCAGGCGCCGATTTCCTCGCCCATCGACGATTCTTCGAGCATCGGCAGGAACAGGTCGGGCATCAGCAGGCCCAGTTCGGGGTGGTGCCAGCGCAGCAGGGCTTCGGCGGCGGCCGGCCGGCCGTCGGCCAGGGCGACGATGGGCTGGTAGAACATCTCGAGTTCGTCCCGCTCGAGCGCCATGCGCAGGCCGGTCCCCAGCCGCACCCGCATCTCCATGCGCGCGGTCAGTTCGGGCCGGTAGAACTGGACGTTGTTGCGGCCTTCTCCCTTGGCCTGGTAGAGCGCGCTGTCGGCGAAGCGCAGCAGGGTGCGGAAGTCTTGCGCGTCGTCGGGGAACAGGCTCACGCCCATGCTGACGGCCAGGCGCACCTCGTGGCTGTTCAAGTGCAGCGGCCGACCGCATTCCTGGCGCAGCTTGTCGGTCAGGGCGATCACGTCGCGCGTGTCGGACACCTCGGACAGCACCACCACGAACTCGTCCCCGCCCAGGCGGCCGACAATGTCGATCGCGCGCACGCTGCGCGCCAGCCGCGTCGCCAGCTCCTTGAGCACCTGGTCGCCGGTCTCGTGGCCATAGGTGTCGTTGATGTGCTTGAAGTAATCGAGGTCGATGAAGACCACCGCCAGCCGCGCCCCGCGGCGGCGTGCCACGGCCAGTTCGCGCTCGACCTGCTCGCTCAGCATGGCCCGGTTGGCAACCCCGGTCAGGGCGTCATGGTGGGCCAGGTGGGCCAGTTCTTCTTCGGCCCGCTTGCGTTCGGTGACGTCGTTCACCTGGATCAGGAATTGCTGCGGTTCGTGGTTCTCGGGCAGCAAGGTGGCCGATACCAGGGCCCATACCGTGCGCCCGTCCCTGGGGCGGTAGCGCCGTTCGTATTGCACCGCGTCGCTGCGGCCGGACAGCAGGTCTTGCTGGTACTCGCGTTCGATGGCATTGTCGCCGCTGTCCCCGAAGCCGTCTTGCGCGGCGCCCACCAGCTCGTCGGCCGGCGCACCGAGCAGGCGGCACATGGCGCGGTTGACGCGCACATAGCGGTTGTCGCGGTCGACCAGCGCCAGCCCCAGCGGCGCGTTATCGAAGGCGCTGCGAAAGCGCTGCTCGCTGCGCGCCAGGCGCAGCTCGGCCGCCACCCGTTCTCGTTCGTCATGCAGTACGATCGCGGTGCCCATCGGGTGGGCCCGCTCGTCGCAGATCGGGCCGGCCGAGAAGTCGACCGGGATGCGCTGGCCCTCATGGGTCACGAGCATGGCGGCGCCGCTGTGCGCCAGGCAGTCGTGGCGCGCCAGGCTGACGGCATCGCCGGCGTCGTCCTCGAGCCGGACCACCTCGGCGGCGCTGCGTCCGCGCAGGATCTCGGTGCCCAGCAGGTGCTCGGCCGCCGGGTTGGCCAGGCCGACCAGGCCATCGGCATCGGTGGCGATCACGGCGTCGCCCACGCCGTGCAGCACCGACGTGAGCCAGCGTTCCTTGTCGCGCAGCGCGCGTTCGACGTCGGCCTTGCGCAGCGCGACCTCGATCACGGCGCGCAGCTCGCGGCCCTGGAACGGTTTGGTAAGATAGCCATAGGGCATCGCCGAGGCGGCGCGGTCGACGGTCTGGTCGTCGCTGTAGGCAGTCAGGAAAAGAATCGGGATCTGCAGCTCGGCGCCGATGCGCGCGGCGGCCGCGATGCCGTCCATCTCGCCCTTGAGCACCACGTCCATCAGCACCAGGTCGGGCCGGTCGGCGCGCGCACGAATGATGGCGTCAGGGCCGTTGTCGACGCAGCCGCAGACGCGGTAGCCCATCTCGCCCAACTGGCCCGCGATGTCCATGGCGACCACGGACTCGTCTTCGACCACCAGCAGGCTCGGCGCGTCCCGGGCCGCGCCCGGTAAGGAATGCAGCATGATCGATCCTGTTATGGCGCCGTCTGGCGGGCGGCCATGTTCGTCTGGTGCGACAGCGCATCGGCCGCGTGGCTGGCGCCGCGCTTGCCGTTGAGCCCGGGATGGAAGACAAGCCTGATGCAGGCGCCGCCGCGGTTCTCGAGCACGAGCTTGGCATGCAATTGCTCGCTCAAGGCGCTAACTAGTCTTAGACCCAAGGTTTGCGGTGAAGTTCCATCCGAGCCCGGCGGCAGGCCGATGCCGTCGTCGCGCACTGTCAGGCGCAGCATCTGGTCGTCCGCGTCCACGCCGTCGTCCGGCTCGCGCGCCACGGTGACGTGGATCGTGCCGCGCCGGCCGTCGGGGAAGGCGTGCTTGAGGCTGTTCGAGACCAGCTCGTTGAGCAGCAGGCCGAGCGGCACCGCGAGATCCAGGCCGACGTGGACCGGGGCCACGTCGAGCGCCAGCTCGATGCCGCGCTGGTGGGCCGAGCCGGCGCTGGCCAGCTGGACGCACAGTTCGCCCACATAGTCGTCGAGGCGGATGGCGCCGAGGGTGCGCGACTGGTACAGGCGTTCGTGGACCAGCGCCATCGCGCGCACCCGGTTGGCCGCTTCCTGCAAGGCGTGCTGGGCGCGGCCGTCCCTGAGCGTGCGTGCCTGCAGGTTGAACAGGCTGATGACCAGCTGCAGGTTGTTCTTGACCCGGTGGTAGAGCTCCTTGAGCAAGGTGTTCTTGTCTTCCAGTGCGTGGCGCAGCGCTTCCTCCTGCTCCCAGCCGGCGCTGACATCGCGCACGGTCACGATCAGCAGCGCCCGCTCGGGCAGCGGATTGGCCATGGCGTCGGCCGCGAAGGCGTCGCCGTCGCGGCGCAGGCCGCGCAGATGGGTGGTGCCGGCCATCCCGCTACGCAGCGGGACGGCGCGCATGCGCTCGCACACCGACCCCGGCTGGTCGCCGGCTTCCACGATCAGCGCATCCAGCGCCTGCCCTTCCAGCGTGCCGGCCGGGTAGCCGAACATGCGCTCGGCCTGGCCATTGGCGCGCACCACCCGGCAGTCCGGCCCGACCAGCAGGATGCCGTCCGGCGTCTCTTCGAAGATCCCGCGCAGGAAGGCTTCGCTGCGCTCGACCGCGCGCTTGGCTTCGCGCAGGGTGCGCTCGGCGCGCTCGGCTTCGTCGCGCTGGATGGTGCGCTCGCGCAGCAGCGCCGCGGTCTGCACCAGCGCATGGCCGACGTCCAGCGCCTCGTCGAGCGGCAGCGGCGGCAGCACCACCTGTTCGCCGTGGCCGAGGGCGATCGCCGGCCGCACCAGGCCGCGCACGGCCGCCTCGATCCGGGTGCCGATCAGCGCCACCAGGGCCGCGCCGAGCAGCAGCAGCGCGCATCCGCCCACGATGATCCATTCCAGGGAACGCCACAGGTTGGCATTGAGCGCGCTGCGCTGCAGGGCGATCGCCACCGTCCATTCGGACAGCGAGGAGTGGCTGAACACGGTCACCAGGCCGGCGCCGTCCGGACCCGGCTCGTCGACCGTGCCCTCCGGCCCCAGCGCGAAGCCGGCCGCCAGCGCCGAACTGGCACGCCGGCCGACCTCGGTGCGGGTGGCGCGGCTGCTCCATACCACGCGCGCACGGCCGTCGTAGATCGTGACGGTGGCGCCGGGCGGCGCCTGCTGGCGTTCGAGGATGGCGCCGAGGCGCTCGCCGAAATACTGCATCGACAGCACGTAGCGCACCTGGCCGCCCCGCACCACCGGCACGTCGACGCTGCTCAGCAGCCGGTTTACGGTCGGTCCCAGGTACAGGTCGGACACCATCGGACGCTCGGTGTCGAATACATTGCGGATTTCGCCCGCATTGCCGTGCCGGGGCAAGGCCGCATCGAGCGGGCGGCCGGTATTGATCACCTGGCGCAGGCCCGCATCCGTTGCCACCAGCACGTTGCCGGGCCGCGCGTGCAGCACCTCGATGGCCTGGGCGTGGAAGGCGCGCAGGTCGTGGGCGTCCAGGCTGGGCGAGGTCGCCAGCGCCTGGAGGGCCGCCTGGGCACTGCTCAGCTCACGGTCGATGGCCTGCATCAGCGCGCGCGACACGTCTTGCGACGCGCGCTCGAGCCCGGCCCGCTCGCGTCCATACGAGTGCAGGAACAGCGCGACCACGGCCAGCGTGGTCGGGACGATGAAGGCCGCCAGCAGCAAGGCCAGCCATTGGCGGATGGTCGGTGCGCGGCGCGAGGGGAACGACAGGCTGATACCCATCGCCCCACTCTAGGCCTGGCCGGGCGCGCCGGCAAGCAAGCCGGGCGCTCGCGCCTGCCGCTGCCATCCTTCAGCGGTTCTGGTAGCCGCCGAAATGCCGCACCGGGCTCCAGGCCGGCGCCACCGCGGGCAGCGCCGGCGACAGCTTGCCGAAGTCGCCCGCGCCGTACACAACCTGCCCATTCACTACCGTCAACACGCTTTCGAGGTCCTTGATCTTCTCGACGTCCATCGTGAAGTAATCCTGCGGCAGCACGGCGAAGTCGGCGTACTGGCCTACGGCGAGTCGTCCCTTGACGTTTTCTTCGCCGCTCATCCAGGCGCTGCCGCGGGTCATGAGTTGCAGCGCTTCGTGGCGCGACAGCACGTCCTTCGCCTGCCAGGTCGCCAGCCCGCCGGCGGTCTTGCCCGTCACCGCCCAGTAGATCGACGGCCACGGGCCATAGCTGCTGACGCGGGTGCCATCGGTGCCCAGCCCCACCGGCAGGCCGAGCTCGAGCATCTTGCGGATCGGCGGCAGTTGCCGGGCTTGGGCGCCATAGCGCTTCCAGTAGGCCTCGCCCTGGAAGTACATGCGGTTCTGCACCGCCACGCCGCCGCCCAGCGCCTTGATGCGCTTGAGCTGGTCGTCGGTCACCGTCTCGGCGTGGTCGACGATCCAGCGCAGGCCGGCCAGGGGCGTGCTGCGGTTGACCTTTTCGATCACGGCCAGGTCGCGCTCGATGCTCTCGCCATAGGTGGCGTGGATGCGGAACGGCCAGCGGTTCTTGACGAGCAGGGTCACCACCCGTTCCAGCTCGTCTTCCATATGGTGCGGCAGCTCGGGGCGCGGCTCCAGGAAGTTCTCGAAGTCGGCCGCGCTCGAGACCAGGTTCTCGCCCGCGCCTTCGGTGGTAAAGCCGTTCGCATAGAACATGTGCTCGTTGCGATCGGGTTTGGTCATCCTGATCCAGCGTTCGTAGTCTTGCAGCTCCTTGCCTGCCTGTTGCGCGAACAGGTAGTAGGAAGTGCGCACGGTCAGCTTGCCCTGTTTGGCCAATTCGATCGTCACGCCATAGTCGTCCGGGTAGGCCTGGCCGCCGCCGCCGGCATCGACCGCGCTGGTCATGCCCAGGCGGTTCAGGTCGCGGTAGAAATGCAGGGTCGAGTTCAGCTGCCCGGCGCGATCGAGCTTGCCGGTCTTGCCGAGGGTCGAGTACAGGATCATCGCATTCGGCTTGGCCAGCAGCAGGCCGGTCGGCTTGCCGGCGGCGTCGAGTTCCACCTCGCCATCGAGGTATTTCGTGTCCTTGCTGTAGCCGAGCGTCTCGATGCCTTTCCGGTTCAGGAACGCCTTGCCATATAAATAGAGAATGAAAACCGGCTTGTCCGGCACCGCGGCATTGATCTCCGCCAGCGTCGGCAGGCGCTTTTCCTCGAACTGGTGCTCGCTCCAGCCGCCAACGACCTTGACCCACTGGCCGTCCGGTGTGCGCGCTGCCTGTTCCGTCGTTGCTGCCGGCGGCGGCGATCTTGCCGCCCTTGACGGCGAGCGCCTGGACGAACTCGCCCTCCCTGGCCATGGTGGCGATCTTGCCATTGGTGACGATCAGGTCGGCCTGGGCCTGGGCGGTCGAGGCCGCCAAAACGCCGGCGGCGAGCAGCGCGAGGGTGAGCTTGTTCATCGGTTGGACTCCCTGTGGTTGGATGGCGTCCAGTATCGGTGGCAGGGGCTCATGTTGAAAAGCGGATAATTTTGACGATGGCATTCGATTCCATCGACTGTCGAGGCCAGGCGGACCGGGGTGCGCACGGCAGGCGGCCAGCGGTTTGCATGCGATCCCTGGCTGCGTGACAATGGGCTCACACGAACTGATCCTTCAAAGGAAGAGCATGAATATCACGGTCCAGAACACCGTCCCCGATACCGCGCGCATTACCCTGGTCGGCGAACTGCAGGATGGCAGCTTCAAGGCCAAGGTGATGACCGAGACGGCCGTGCCCTACACGCCCTACTGGGACAATCTGCTCGAGCAGCGCATCGTCTATATCCAGCCCGACGACGAACAGCTGGGCGCCATTGTCGCCGCGCTGAACGAGCGCCGTCTGTCACTCGACGAGTTGCAGAATTACGGCAGCTCGGATGGCGGCTCGTCGTCGATCCCGGTCTGAGCGTAGATCTACAGGATTCCCTTGCCGCCCGAACCGAGGATTTCATCGTGGCGCTCCTTGTCGGTCTTGTGCAGATAGGCCGCGGTAGTGGCGATATTGGCGTGGCCGGCCGTGTCTTGCAGGGTCTTGAGCTGCACCCCGCCGTTGGCGTGGTTGGTGAGCATGCTGTGGCGCAGCCAGTGCGGCGAGGCCTGGCGCAGCATGGAGGCGCTGTCGCCATCTCCCTGCGCCGCCGCCTCACTGGCCGCCAGCTGGAAGATTGCCTTCAGCGCCTCTGAGGCTGCCTCGTCGGTGACGCGCACGTGGTCGCGCGTACGGCTCGACAGCACCAACGGCATCGTGTCGCCGCGGCTGGTCTGCTCGAGCAGGCCGAAGGCGCGCCGGTAGTCGCGGTAGGCAGCCAGGCTGGCCGGCGGCACCGGCAGCCGGCGCGGCTTGTTGCCCTTGCCGACCACGTCGAGCCACCAGCGGCCGTCGCCCTCGCTATAGATCGATCCCATGCGGGCGCCGACGATCTCGTTCAGGCGCGCGCCGGTCTGGGCGAAGGCGATCAACAGGAAACGGTCGCGCGCGCGCTGGCGGGCCGCGGCGTCGGAATCGGCGTGGTTGGCTTCGGCCGCTGCCAGCGCATAGGCGAGCGCGACCGGCGTCAGGTAGCGCGTGATGCGGCTCGAGTGCGGCGCCCGGACATTGCGCACCAGGCGCGCCGGATTGCGGCGCAGGTAGCCGGTGTGCTCGGCGAAGGCCAGCAAGCCCTTGATGGCGATCATCGACTGGCGCCGGCTGGTGTCGGACAGCGGACCCGAGAACGGGCGGTAGCGCGCATCGTTGCGCGGCCACTTGGTGGTGCACACCCATTCCGGCGGCGGGTTGCGGATGAATTCCTTGTAGGCGTTCAGGTCGGCCACGTTCAGCTGCTGGAACGTCTTGTTCGCCTCTTCGCGGCACCAGGTCAGGAAGCGGTACAGTTCTTTTTGCAGGTTGGCGATCGACTTGGGGCTCAGCTCGCCATGCGAAATATATTCGCGCGCGAGTTCGGCGTCGTTGCGGGCCGAGGTGACCGGCTCGTCGTGCATGCCGGAGTAGATGCCGGTGTCGGGACGACTCGCCGCGGCCCGGTCCGGATGCTCGGCGGGCAGTGGGTCGAGGTCGATCGGCAAGAAGGCGGGCATGGGACGATGTCGCGATAACTGTATGGATATACAGTATAGCACCGCTGCCAGTGATTGCGGAAGCATCATGCTTGAGGGCTGGTCGACTCCACGGCAGCCGGGGCGGCAGAGTCCTACAGCGGTCCGCCCTGCATGCCGATACCGTGCTCTCCAGCTTCACCCGACAATGACATCGACATCTTCACCAGACCAGGAGACCCATGATGAGCACTGCACCGAACTCCACCCCAGGCAAAAGCGGCCCCGACAGCGATACCGTGACGGTCGGCGTCGGTGGCCAGACCAGCGGCCAGCAAGGCGCAACGCCAAGCCACGAGACCCAGGAAGAAACCGGCGGCAATGGCGGCCCTGGCCTGACGCGCAACCAGTCCGGCCCCTACGTCAACGCGCCCGACGGCGCCGGGCAGGTCGCGCGGGATGGGCCGGATGGGCAGGATGCGCCGCGCACCGAGTCGGTGGACGCGGCCATGACCCATGCCAATCCCGGCGCGCAAGATACCCGCGCCAGCCAGGCCGGCCGGCACGAAACCGGCCTGGGCGCCGCTGAGACCGGCGGCAACCAGGGTGAGAACGACTTGCCGCCTGCCAGCCCCTGATCAGGCTTTGGCCCGCTGTCGCGCGGCCAGCCGGGTCCACCAGACCCAGGACACGATCGCATTCACCCAGAAGCACAGGTAGAGGAAGGCGGTCAGGTGCAGCCCGCGGCTATAGTACAGCGGCACGGCAATGGTATTGACCAGCAGCCACACCGGCCAGTTCTCGATCCGCCGCTGCATCATCAGCAGCTGGGCGATCACGCTGAACACCAGCACCGCCGAATCGATGAACGGGGCGTAGGCATTGGTGTAGAAGTTCAACATGGCGCCATAGGCGGCGGTGGCGGCGATACCGGCCGGGACCATCCAGGCCAATGTGCGCCAGCCGGCGTGGGTAATTGGCAGCGGCGCCCCGTTATTGCCGTGCAGCCAGCGCCACCAGCCCAGCACGCCTGTGCCGACAAAGAACATCTGCAGCACGACGTCGGCATACAAGCGGTTCTGGGCAAACAGCACCCCAAACAAGGTACAGCCGACGATGCCGGTCCACCAGGTGTGGACGTTGTTGCGGCCAGCCAGCAGGATGGCGGCGGCCGTGAAGGCATTGGCCGCCAGTTCGAGCGGGCTGGTCATCGTGTGCGCTCCAGGATGCGGGAGCGCTACTGTAAGCCAAACCCGTGCCCTGCCGCAACAAGTTCAGCCGGATTACAGCTTGATGGTGCCGTGCTCGCCGTCGACGTCGGGCTGGGTGCCGGTCACGGCCGCCTTGGCCATGGCGAACATGCGTACCATCTTGCTGTCGTTCGAGTCCCAGTATTCGGCGGCGTGCGGATCGACGCGCACCAGTACCGCGTGGGCGTCTTCGGGGCCGGCCGGGAACCAGGCCTGCACCATCGGGTTCCAACGCTGCGCGACCTGTGCGCGGTCGACCACGCGCTCGGCGCGGCCGCTGACCGAGACATAGGTGCTGTTCTCGTTGTCGGCGAAGCTGACATTGACCTCGGGCTGGTGCGCGATGCTGTCCCACAGCTCGGTGGTCGAATTGACGAAGAACCAGAGGCCGCCTTCGGCGTCGACGTCCTGCTTGGTCATCGGCTGGCTGACCAGGTGGTCGTATCCGTCGCGGAAGGTGAACATGGCAAAGCGCATCGAGCCGATCCGGTCGGCGAGTGCGGCTGCGTGGTGGCGGTCTGCGGTCATGGTGTGTCCTTGATGATGAGTAAAACCCCATCCTAGCCCGCATGCGGCCCGGCACTCGGTGCGCGGCCGAACCATTGAGACCACCGCAGCGACCTTTCCCCGGCCTGACGTAAAGACCACAAATCGCTTATAGTGATGCCTCTGTACAAATATGACATTGCCATGAAATTTGACGTCGCGATCGTCGGCAGCGGCCTGGCCGGCCTGTCCGTTGCCCTGCACCTGGCCCAGACCCGCAAGGTCGCCATCATCTCGAAGCGCGCGCTGCTCGATGGCGCCAGCAGCTGGGCCCAGGGAGGCATCGCCGCCGTCCTCGATTCGGGCGACAGTCATGACCAGCACATCGACGACACCCTGGTAGCCGGCGCCGGCCTGTGCGACGAGGGCGCGACGCGCACGATCGTCGAAGGCGGCCGCGCCGCCATCGAGTGGCTGATCGAACAGGGCGTGCCATTTACCCGCGACGCCACGGCCGAACTGGGCTTCCACCTGACCCGCGAAGGCGGCCACAGCCAGCGCCGCATCATCCACGCCGCCGACGCCACCGGCCACGCGGTGCAGGTGACGCTGGAGCAGAAGGTGCGCGTCCATCCGAACATCGCGCTGTTCGAGCACCATGTGGCGATCGACGTGATCACATCGGACAAGTTGGGCGCCAATGGCGTGCATGCAGGCGCGCCGGCGCTGGCCGGCCAGCCGCGCTGCCACGGCCTGTACGTGCAGGACATCGAGAGCGGCAAGGTGCTGACCTTCGAGGCCGGGCACACGGTGCTGGCCACCGGCGGGGCCGGCAAGGTCTACCTGTACACCACCAATCCCGACACCGCCACCGGCGACGGCATCGCCATGGCCTGGCGCGCCGGCTGCCGGGTGTCGAATATGGAGTTCATCCAGTTCCACCCGACCTGCCTGTACCACCCTTATGCGAAATCGTTCCTGATCACCGAGGCGATCCGCGGCGAAGGCGGCCTGCTCAAATTGCCGCAAGAGGCAGGACCGGTCGCCGGCACCCGCTTCATGCCGGCCCACGACGAGCGTGGCGAGCTGGCCCCGCGCGACGTGGTGGCGCGCGCCATCGACTACGAGATGAAGAAGCGCGGCCTCGATCACGTGGACCTGGACATCAGCCACCAGGACCCGGACTTCCTCAAGGAGCACTTTCCGACCATTTACGCGCGCTGCCTGGAGCTGGGCATCGACATCACGCGCGAGCCGATCCCCGTGGTGCCGGCCGTGCACTTTACCTGCGGCGGCGTCGTGACCGACCTGGCCGGCCGTACCGACATCCCGGGCCTGTATGCGGTGGGCGAGACCGCCTGCACCGGCCTGCACGGCGCCAACCGCCTGGCCAGCAATTCGCTGCTCGAGTGCGTGGTGGTGGGCCGTGCCTGCGCCGAGCACATTGCAGGCAGCGGCACGGTCGAGCATCCGGCGCTGCCGGCCTGGGACGAGAGCCGCGTCACCAACGCCGACGAAGAAGTCGTCATCGCCCATAACTGGGACGAGCTGCGCCGCTTCATGTGGAATTACGTCGGCATCGTGCGCACCACCAAGCGCCTCGAGCGCGCCGAGCACCGCATCAAGCTGCTCAAGGAAGAAATCGACGAGTACTACCGCAACTTCCGCATCACGCCCGACCTGCTCGAGCTGCGCAACCTGGTCGAGGTGGCGCAGCTGATCGTCAAGAGCGCGCTGTCGCGCCGCGAAAGCCGCGGCCTGCACTATTCGCGCGACTTCCCGGACACCCTGCCGAAGGCCTTGCCGAGCGTCCTGACGCCGCGCCGCTGCTGACCGATGACCGCGCCACACCACCGGCTGACGCCGGCCACCGCCCTGCTCCTGACCATCCCTCCCGTGCTCTGGGCCGGCAACGCCATCGTCGGCCGCCTGGTGCGCGACGCGGTGCCGCCGATGACGCTCAACCTGATCCGCTGGTCGATCGCGCTGGCCGTGCTGCTGCCGCTGGGCCGCGCCGCCCTGCGCGCCGGCAGCGGCGTACTGGCCAACTGGAAGCGCTACAGCATGCTCGGCCTGTTGGGCGTCGGCCTGTACAACTCGCTGCAGTACCTGGCGCTGCAGAGTTCTTCGCCGATCAACGTGACCCTGGTGGCCTCGGGCGTGCCGGTCTGGATGCTGCTGGTCGGGCGGCTGTTCTTCAAGGTCCCGGTCAAGCGCAAGCAAGTGGCTGGGGCCGTGCTGTCGATCGCCGGCGTGCTGGTCGTGATGTGCCGCGGCGACCTGGCCCAGCTGGCGGCATTGCGCCTGGTGCCGGGCGACCTGTACATGATCCTGGCCACTATCGCCTGGTCGTTCTACAGCTGGCTGCTGATGCAGCAGAAGGACGTGCCGGCCCTGCGCGCCGACTGGGCCGCCTTCTTGCTGGCCCAGGTCGGGTTCGGCGTGATGTGGTCGGGCGCGCTGGCCGGCGGCGAATGGGCCATGACCGACGTGCACATCGCCTGGAGCTGGCCGCTGGCCGCCGCCCTGCTGTACGTGGCGATCGGCCCGGCGATCATCGCCATGCGCTGCTGGGGCGCCGGCGTGCAGCGCGCGGGCCCGAGCCTGGGCGCCTTCTTCATCAACCTGACGCCGCTGTTCACCGCGCTGCTGTCGTCGGCATTCCTGGGCGAGGCGCCGCACCTGTATCACGTGCTGGCGTTCGGCATGATCGTCGGCGGGATTGCGGTGTCGGCGCGCTGAAACGACACCGATTCCTGGCCCGCAAGAAGGGCGTGGCCCGCTTCATTGAGCGTGAAACGGGCGACGAAGCGTAGCTGATTTGCCGTGACATCGGACGGCCGCTGCGATATGAGCTTTCCGCCATTTTCGAGCATGAGCAACACATGGTAGAGGATGTCCGCCGGCTCGCCGACGTCGGCGAAAGTGCCGCGACGCGCGTGCGGGATCCGGGTCAATCCTTGACGATCCTGGCTGAAGATGAAACGGTCGATGCCATCGTGCTGTCTCGCTGAGCGTCCGATCGCTGTGCGCAGGTGCTGTTCGATGACGAACTTCCTGGTCAGGTCGCTGGCAAACTCGGCGAGTCCCGATTCCCGATGACGGGTCGTGAGGACGGACAGCTCAGCCAGAGAGAACCTTCCAGCATCCCAGTGCAAGAGCGGTGCGGCGACAGCCATTGCGGCCAGGTTGTCCGATTCAACCGCGCACAGGACGAGCGAGGAAATTGCCGCCTCGGCCGCAGCCGCCCAAGCCGACGTGTCATTCTTGATACTGCCTCGCAGCTGCGACTTGATCTTTTCGAGGCACACCAGGTCGATGCCGGCGACATGGCCTGCACAGTGCGCCAATTTGTTGTTCCCCTGGTGCTGCTTGATCTCACGGTAGCGATCGCCCACGGTGACGACGGGGCGTGCGTCTGGTGTCGCGAGATAGGCGGCGATGCGCATGGCGATGTCGTCCGCCCGGCGTGGCAGGCCATCCTGTTCGGCGATCGAGATGTGGCGGTCGACCAGCGCCAGGAGGGTTTCGGCAGCCAGTCGCTGGACGGAGCGCACCTGTAGCGCGGCCCAGTGCGCCTGGGCCGATTCGACCCCATCCAATAGGATCGCGACACCGCCGGGCGTCACGCCAGCCGACATCGTGTAGCGGATCGTGTCCACCGAGCAGATGGCGCCTTCGCGTTCCAGCGCGGCCAGTACGCGCATGACGAGCAGCACCCCGCAGCGCCGCTTCGCGCCTCCCGGGCCGACGGGGACCGAGGTGATACCAAGGAATTGCTGCAGGAACGCCGTGCACTCCCCTGTACTCGGGGCCGCCAGTTGCAGGACCGGGCGCAGGGCATGCAGCTGCTGGCGCGTGCAATGAAGTCGTTCCGGATCGGCGAGCCAGGCGGCCAGCGCGGGATCGAGCTGGACGACTAGGTCTTCGTAGGCACCTGCCAGCGCCAGGCCTGGCGGCCTGCATGCGAAGGTGTCCCTGGTGGCCTCCCTGCTGCTGCCGGCCAGGAAGCGCAGGCCGTTGACCAGACTGGGCCGGTACCAGACGGCATCGAAGAACGATACGCCCACGCCGCTGGCTTCTCTTGTGAGCAACACTTCGTCCGGGTCGTCCGAAAAACGCGTCTTGCCTGGGTAGCCATCCAGGTCATCCATGGTGGCGGCCCAGGTCAGAAGGAGTTGCATCTTCCAGATACCTTGCCTGGTGCGGCGCACGAGTTCCTCCGGCTCGACGCCCTGCCCACCGGCGAAAGCCTGCCTCCGCACCTGGTCGACGATCCAGCAAATGGCGGCGTAGGGGCGGATGTGCCGTGCGGCGTTGTTCAAGCCAGGAAATACCTCTCCGTAAAGGCGTTCACCGATCGCCCCCATGTCCAGGAAATCGCCACCGATCGATCGTGGCGGCTCGTCGGTGAAGACGGGGCCCGTGAGCTTCATACCGTTTCCCTTGACGTCGTGGCAGGTCGAAGATCCCTGGTCAGTGCCTGGGATTCATGTGGCAGCGCTTGCCCTGCGCTTGCGCCCTGCTTGAAAATGATCGGGCGACCACAACTGGCTTTGCACAGGATCATGCGATCGTTATGCAGGCTGCGTATCTGGTCGGTATCAAGGGGAGCGTGGCATTGCGGACAACTGACCCGTCTTGGGAGTTCATCGGCGGCGATCACGGCGTAAAGCTTCCACCGTGGCGCACGACGCCGGCGCAGGGCGGAAGCGATCGACCGGTCGAGCGGGCTGGCTGCCGCATCGAGCGGAGCGGCATCGTCCAACGCGCGTTCGATCAAGCTGGCGATTTTCGTCATGGGCGCGGGCGCCGTTGCAATCCGGATTGCCTGGGACTGGAGGTCAGCGACATCGAAGCGCAGCATTCTCGGAAGTCGTCCCTCACGCCACGTCTTGTGCAGGAACTGTTCATACTCTTCGGATGCGATCTGGCGCCTGGCCAGCGAGTCGAGCGCAAGGCGGAACCGCGCATGGTCGACCGTGAGCCCGCGCCGCTGCAGGCACAGTCCCGCCACACAGGCCGCGCCGAGCGCTACTGGCAGGATCTCGGCCGCGGCCGCAGGCGTGAGTGTCAACGAATGCAGGGACTGCAGTATGCCGTGCAGGTAAACGTCGAGCACGGGGTCATATGCCGGATTGGGACCGCAATGGCCGAAATCGACGTCGGAAAGCTGTTCGGGCAGGCCCGAGCGAAGATGATTCCTGAGCTTTTGCGGCACCAGCAGCACCGCGACGGCGTCCGGCATCGGACGCTTGAGGCGCAGGTCGATCGCCGCCTGTAGCGTTCGCCTGGCCTGCGCGAGTCCGGCAAGCCGGGATGCCCCGGGAGGCGCGTGCCCGCGAGCGGGCCGGCCGCCCCCGTCGCCCCTGCCGTCGTCGGCGTCCGCTGGCTGCTCATCGTCATCGGTCTCGTCATCCGCTGCAGCCGGTGCGCTGCCAGTCCCAGCGCCGAGCCGCTCCGCAATGTCGGCGTCGCCGAGCTCGAGAAGCGTGCCGATTGCCTGGAACAGACGCACCGCCGCATCCACTGTACTTCGCCCGGCATCGTCGCCGGCGTCGAGGCCGGCCATCCACTGGGCCTCGGTGACGTACGAGATATCGTTTACTCCTTCTGGCCGCCGCACGGCTTTTCCCGGCAAGCCCTTCTTGTCGAGCCTGCTGCCGGTCAGCAGCGCGTGTCCGGCGCTGAACAGCTGGAACATATCCTCCTCGTCGCAGATGTCGGACTCGACACGGGCGATCGATTTGAACAGGTCAAGCTGGGACGGCTTGAGGCCCAGCGAGCGTTCGATGTTCACCCAGCTTCTGCCGACGATGCCGTCGACGGTGACGTCGAGCCACAGCGCCGCCTCGGGCAGCTCGTCGCGGAAACGCCTGTCGAGCACGCAAAGGATCCTGTCGCCGTCGGTCACGACATCATCCGATAGAGGCCAGCTGCGCCCTGCGCAATACAGCTCGAGCGCGGTCACGGGGCCAGGGAGGGTGGCCGACATCCTTACATCGAGCACATTGTCGCGACCGATCGAAGCGACGAACAAAAGCGCGTCAGGGCCTGTTTCGGGTGCGGGAAACTCGCATGGCACGTAGCAGGGCTCCTCGTGCACCGGCAGCCATCCGGTCGACTCTCCCGGCTGTCGGAGGCGAACCAGCGCGACCTCGATATTATTGGTTGTCCATAGACTGCGCCATGTCGCATTGACGGAGCCGGTCATGACCAGCGTCCTGCCATCGCTCCCAGCCAGCTCGAACCATTTTGCATGCAGGGGACGGCCCTGGTTCTGCACCTCGACATAGACCGGCATCCGTCGCATTCCGTTCGAAGGCGAAGGGAACGGCGCCACCAGGCGTCCGTTGCTGCGTGCGAGTGCACATAGCGGCTCGACCGCCCCGATTGCACCGGCCAGTTGGACGGTGGCGGCCAGGTCTGCGTCATGGAAGGGAGAGAGCACTGTCAGCGTCGCCGGCGCGGGTAGATATTGTGCGGCGAGTGCGATGAACTGGCTGGCGGCGCTCTGCTGCGCGGTGCTGACCAGCCACACCGAAGGCGGCACGCTCATATGAGAAGCGAATGTCGCCGCCTGGGCTCGTGCACGCCCCGCCAACCCCTCGAGCACCTTCAGGTCGCCCGACTGGAGCATCGCCAGCCTGTGCGGGAGGGCGCCGAAGAAATCGGCCGCCTGCTCGAACACTGCAGGTGCGTCGCCGGCCCACACGGCGTCGATAACTTCGAAGGCCTGGCACTGGCCCAGGGTCGTCAGGTTGGCGCTGCTGACCACCAGAACATCCTGGTGTTCGCATTCGAGGTACGCGATCTTTGGATGAAAAATGCCGGGTCCGGAACCGCGAGGGGTCGTGCCGATGATGCGGTAGCGGCTGCCGCCCAGGTGGCTGGTCGAATTGTCGACACTCGACCGCGCTTCCCTTGCATCGAGCATGACGGTGACTTGCTCGCATTCCTGGTGCTTGAGCAGCGGGTACACGACCGCTTCGAACCAGTCCGCTGAAAAAGTATAGGAGCTGAAGAACGCGCGCCTGGGACGTAGCGTATTCAGCAATTCATATAACGACGCCATGCAAAAAATTCCGGAATTTTCAGAGGCTAATTCTAGGACGTTTATAACCATGTGGAAACTGTATTTTCATGTCCTCACGATCCCGTCGGCCGGCGTGTGCCGATCAAGCCTTCGCGAATGATAGGATGTGCGAAAAGGTGGAAAGGCTGGCATGGCAGAACATGATTTTCTTCTTCGACAGGTGACCGACCTGGCACGGTTCATCGAGCGGCATCCGCGCACGCTGGTCCTGACCGGCGCCGGCCTGTCGACCGCATCCGGCATCCCCGACTACCGCGACCGTGACGGTGTGCGGCGCGGCCGCCTGCCGATCCAGGGTCCGGAATTCCGGCGCGACCGCGCCATCCAGCGCCGCTACTGGGCGCGCAGCATGGTCGGCTGGCCGCTGCTGGCGCGCGCCGCGCCGAATGCCGGGCACCGGGCGCTGGCCGCCCTAGAAGCCGGCGGCCGGCTCGGCTTCATCCTCACCCAGAACGTCGATGGCCTGCACCAGCAGGCCGGCAGCCACGCCTTGCTCGAATTGCACGGCAATATTCACCATGTGGCTTGCCTGGGTTGTGGCGCGCGCTTCCCACGCGCTTTCGTGCAGACCCAGCTCGAATTCGCCAATCCGGCCTTGCTGCAGGCGATGGCGGCGCCGCTGCCCGATGGCGACGCTGCGCTTGACCCGGACGCCGTCACCGGCGTCGAGATTCCCGCCTGCGTACATTGCGGCGGGGTCTTGATGCCCGACGTCGTGTTCTTCGGCGATAACGTCCCCTCGGCCCGCACGGCCTGTGCGCTGGCCCAGATGGAGGCGGCCGACGCGCTGCTGGTGGTCGGCTCGTCGCTGATGGTGTATTCGGGTTTTCGTTTCTGTCGGCTGGCCCAGGCGGCGGGCAAGCCGATCGCCGCCGTGAACCTCGGCCGCACGCGCGCCGACGAGATGCTGGCACTCAAGCTGGAAGCCTCGGCCGAACAGCTCCTGCCGCAAGTCGCACGATTGCTGGGGGCGGACCGACCCGCGCCACTATCCGATCCCATCGACCACAGGGGGATCATGTGATCAGCTCATATCGTGACGAAAGCACCACGCGCCGCCTGTCGACCGGCGCCGCCATCGCCGGCCTGGGCCTGCTGGCTTCCTGGCTGTACGTGCGCGCCAAGTCGCGCCGTGTCGAACGCGAACACCCGCCGGCCGGCCGCTTCATCACGGTCGACGGCGTCAAACTGCATTACCTGGAGCGCGGCCAGGGCCCGGCGCTGGTGCTCTTGCACGGAAACGGCGTCGACGCCACCGACTGGGAGCATAGCGGCCTGTTGGATGCGGCCGCCGAGCACTATCGCGTGATCGCCTTCGACCGCCCCGGCTTCGGCTACAGCGAGCGCCCCCGCAGCACGGTCTGGACGCCCGACAGGCAGGCGCGCCTGCTGCACCACGCGCTGCAGGAATTGAAAGTCGAGAGCGCGATCGTGGTCGGCCACTCCTGGGGTGCGCTGGTGGCCCTGGGCCTGGGGCTGCAGATACCACATTTCGTGCGCGGGCTGGTGCTGGTCTCGGGTTACTACTATCCGAGCGTGCGGCTGGACGTCATGGTCGGCGCGCCGCCCGCCGTGCCGCTGGTGGGCGACGTGCTGCGCTATACGGTGGCGCCGCTGGCCGGACGGCTGATCTGGCCGGCCGCGGTCGGCCGCGCGTTTGCGCCGATGCCGGTATCGGAGCGCTTCCGGGCACGCTCGCCATGGATGGGATTGCGGCCAGCCCAGTTGCGGGCGAATGCCGCCGACGCCAGCCTGATGGTGCCGGCCACGATGTCGCTCGCGCGGCGTTACGGGCAGCTGAAGGTGCCGGTGCAGATACTGTCCGGCACCCAGGACGGGGTCTGCGGTTGCGCGCACAACGCCGAACGGCTGCACGCGGCGCTGCGCCATAGCGAACTATCGGTGACGCCCGGCGTGGGGCATATGCTGCATTACGCCGAACCCGGCAAGGTGCTGGGGGCGATCGATGCGATCGCGGCCCAGGTCGGTGCGCCGGCCCATCTGCCCAGTGCGCGCGAGATCGCGCGGGCGGCGGCCGGCGAAAGCGGGGTGTAGGGTTGGCGGCTTCGCCGCCGACGCGGTGATGGTTATCGGTTCCGATGTCGCGCCAGATGATCTCGCTGCCAACCATCGCCGCGTCGGCGGCAGAGCCGCCAAC
>NZ_STGG01000021.1 GCF_005222695.1 Massilia sp. HP4
TCCATACGATTTGCCAGCATGCCGGCGCTCGGCTGGTCGTCTGCTGCGTCGGCGATGCGGAATGCCGCACGCGCGGTGCGCGCCACCGCTTCCTGGCCCGCAACCAGCTGGCGGATCATCTCTTGCGCGCCCGGCACGTTCGCTTCTTCCTTGATGGTCGACAGCTCGGCGTAGCGCTGGTAGGTGCCCGGTGCGAAGTGGCCCAGGGCGCGGATACGCTCGGCGATGTCGTCCAGCGCGTTCCACAGCTCGGTGTACTGCTCCTGGAACATCACGTGCAGGGTCTGGAACATCGGGCCGGTCACGTTCCAGTGGAAATTGTGGGTCTTCAGGTACAGCATGTAGCTGTCAGCCAAAACGTGCGACAGCGAGTCGACGATTTTTGCGCGGTCTTCGGTGCTGATGCCAATATCGATATTCATGTGCTTCCTCCGTAGTCGGTCAGTCATTTCAGTAATGAGTACATGGCGCTGATGTTCGAAAATGCAACAGTGTCATAACAGCATCAGCTTACCACCTTGGCCGAAAACGCGATGGACGCCATCCGCGTCCTCATCCGTGTCCGCATCTGTGCTTCACCTAACAGTGGGCCTGTCGAGTTCGGCTCTACTATCGGTAACTTATCAACTGTGGCTTTCGACAGCAATCATACAAGAGGATAGTATGCCCCTTCATGCCGCCATCCGCGCAGGTGACCTTCCCACCGCGACCGAACTGCTCCGCGCCGGCGCCGATCCGGATCGCCGTGACCCCGAGGGCTTCACACCGCTGATGATCGCGGCCGGCTTGGGACAGTCCTATATGGTGTCGACCCTGCTGGCCGCCGGCGCCGACGTGCTGGCGCTCGATCCCCGCATGGGGGCAAGCGCGCTGCACAAGGCTGCGCAGTCCGGCAATGCCGACGTCATCGGCTTCCTGCTCGATCGCGGCGCCTTCATCGACCAGCAGTCGCCCGTGCTCGGCAACACGGCGCTGATGGACGCGGTGCTGCACAAGCACATCAGCGCCGTAGCGCGCCTGCTCGAGCGCGGCGCCAGGCCGGCTATTCAAAATTACTGGTCGCAGACGGCGCTCGACATCGCCAAAGGCGATGGACTGGACGCCATCGCGCGCCTGATCGAGGCCAGGATCGCGGCTGATGCTGCGCGGCTTGGCGCCTTGCGCCTGGTCGCGGCGGTCAAGGCCGGCGACCCGGCAGAGGTCGAGCGCCAGATTGCCGCCGGCGTCCCGCTTGACGAGCAGGTGCCGATGGTCGGCAGCCTTGACGACAACTACACGCCGCTGGGCATCGCGGCCCGTGAGGGACGGCTGGACATCGCGCGCCTGTTGCTCGACGCCGGCGCCGACGCCAGCCGCATGATCGGCTTGATGGGCGGCACCGCCTTGCACGACGCCACCTATTTCGGGCATGCCGACATCGTGCGCCTGCTGGCCGAGCCGCGGCGCGGCGCCACACCCTTGCCCGAACTGGATGCGCAAGGCGCTTATAACGGCCTGTCGGCGCTGCACGACGCCGTCTGGCAGAACCATGCCGACGCGGTGCGGGCCCTGTGCGATGCCGGCGCGCGCTCAGACCTCAGGGGCCATACGGGAATGACGCCGCGCGAGCTGGCGCTGTACTACGGCTACGACGACATCGCCGCACTGCTGGCCGACAAGGAGCGCGCGCCCGCCTATCCCACCGACCATCCATCAGGAGACCGACTGTGAACGACGCCATTCGACCGCATCCTTTTGCCATTCCCGAAGCCGACCTGATTGATCTGCGCCAGCGCCTGGCGCGCACGCGCTGGCCCGACAAGGAAACCGTCGATGACTGGAGCCAAGGCGTGCCGCTGGCCAGGCTGCAGGCGCTGGTCGGGCATTGGCGTGACCGGCACGACTGGCGCGCGACCGAAGCTCGGCTGAACGCGTTCCAGCCATCGTCGACGACGATCGACGGACTCGATATCCATTTCCTGCACATTCGCTCGCCCGAACCCGGTGCGCTGCCGTTGGTGATCACCCATGGCTGGTCGGGATCGGCGATCGAGAACGTGCGGGCCGCGCAGCTGCTGGCCGATCCGCGCGCCCATGGCCATGATCCGCGTGACGCCTTCCACGTCGTCCTGCCGTCGATGCCGGGCTTCGGCCTGTCGGGCAAGCCGCGCGCACCCGGCTGGACGCCGGAACGCATCGCGCAAGCATGGGTCGAGCTGATGCGCCGGCTGGGCTACGACCAGTTCGTGGCGCAGGGCGGCGACTGGGGGTATTCGATCACCAATGAGCTGGGCGGCATCGGGCTGCCTGCGGTCAAGGCCGTGCACTTCAATATGTTCCCGGTATTCGAGGGATTGGAAGCACGCGACGCGCAGGAAGAAGAAGGGCTGCGCCGCATCCGTGACTTCCAGCAGGATCATTCCGGCTACCAGCTCATGCAGATCCAGACCCCGCAGACGATCGGCTATGCGTTGACCGATTCGCCGGCCGGCCAGGCCGCATGGCTGCTCGATCTATACTGGCGCTGGATGGACCACGATGGCGACCCGACCCATGCCGCGGACATGGACGACATCCTCGACACCATCAGCTGGTATTGGCTGACGGGCACCGCAGCGTCCTCCGCGCGCATTTACTGGGAAAGCATGAGGACCTTCAAGGAGCGCAAGATCGACGTGCCGGTGGCGTTCAGCCAGTTCCCGCGCGACCTGCACATGGCCAGCCGGCGCTGGGTGCTGGAGCGCTATCCGACCCTGGTCTATTACAACGATGTCGCCAGGGGTGGCCACTATCCGGCGATGGAGCAGCCTGGTTTGTTCGCCGACGAGTTGCGCAAGGGCTTTCGCAGCGTGCGCTGAACGAAAAGGGGCGCCGCGGCGCCCCCATGCATCGGGATGCGCCGGCACGCGGCCGGCGCGACCGACTAACTCAGTGCGTACTGCCGCTCGGCGGCATCATGGTCTGCACCGGGCTGTCGCTGGCGAACAGCTGGGCGCAGTCGACCTTGTCGAATGCGTAGTGCTTGCCGCAGAAATCGCAGTTGATGCCCAGTTCGCCCAGCTCGGTCAGCGCCGATTCGACTTCGTCCTGGCCCAGCATCTTGAGCATATTGCCGACCTTTTCACGGTTGCAGCTGCAATGGAACTCGGGGTGCACCGGATCGAACACGCGGATGGTCTCTTCCCAGAACAGGCGGTGCAGCAGGGTCGAGATATCGGTCGACAGCAGCTCTTCGCGCTTGACGGTCTGGCCCAGCATCGCGGCGCGGTTCCAGGTTTCCAGGTCTTCGGCCTCGCTGGCCTGCCTGGTTTGATCTTCCTTGCCGCTGTGGCGCGGCAGCTTTTGCAGCAGCAGGCCGCGCGCGACCTGGTCGTCGGCCGCCAGCCACAGGCGGGTGTCCATCTGCTCCGAGCGCAGCATGTAGTTCTCGATCACGGTCGCCATGTCGTCGCCGTCGAGCGGCACCACGCCCTGGTAGGGCTGCTGGCCCGGCAGCTTGTCGGCCGGGTCGAGCGTGATCACGAAACGGCCCTTGCCGTTCACATTGAACAGCTGCGACAGGGTGACGTCGTCCGCGATCTCGACGTCGGGCGCCAGCTTGGCCGTGGCGCGCATGCGCAGGTCGGCGTCGCACTCGACCACCAGCAGGCGCACCGGGCCATCGCCGTGGATCTGCATCACGATCGAGCCGTTGAACTTGAGGTTGGCCGACAGCAGGGCGCCGGCCGCCACCATCTCGCCCAGCACCGAGCGCACCGCTTTCGGGTAGCCATGGCGGGCCTGGATCTCGCGCCAGGTGTCCGAAATCTCGACCAGCTCGCCGCGCACGGCCGCATTGTCGAAGATGAATTTTTGCAGGGTGTCCCTGTTGGTGGTGCCAGTATCCGTAGTCGTCATTCTTTATCCGATTTTCTTGAGCTGCGTCTTGAACAGCTGGCCGCGCGCCACATAGCCCGCGGCGGTCGCCTCCAGACGAAGCAGGTCTTCTTGTGTCAGTGTCCGCACCACCTTCGCGGGCGAACCCAGGATCAGCGAGTGGTCGGGAAATTGCTTGCCTTCCGTGACCAGGGCGCCGGCGCCGACCAGGCATCCCTTGCCGATCCGCGCGCCGTTGAGCACCACGGCCTGGATGCCGATCAGCGACCCGTCGCCCACCGTGCAGCCGTGCAGCATGGCCTGGTGGCCGACCGTCACATTCTTGCCGAGCTCGAGCGGGTAGCCAGGATCGGTGTGCATCACGGTGCCTTCCTGAACATTGCTGCCTTCGCCGATCGTGATGCGCTCGTTGTCGCCGCGCAGGGTGGCGCCGAACCACACCGAGGCGTTCGCCTCGAGCGTGACCTTGCCCAACACGGTGGCCGTGTCGGCGACAAACGCCGACGGATCGATCTCGGGCGCATGCTCGCCCAGCTGGTAAATCGCCATGGATGTGCTCGCGGAGGATGGAAATGGCGCTATTTTACCGTTCCCGGCGCCCGTCCATACCCCCATGCCACGCCTTGAAGTCCGGCAGATGGGGCCGCGGCGCAGGAATTCAACCGCCGGGCCGTATAATCCTGCGAACGTACGTACTAATAGTATTGGAGATGCATGAAAGCCTCACGTTCCGAATTCCTTACCGTGCGCGGCCTGCGCATGCATGTGCGCCACTGGGGCTCCCCAGACGCGCCCAAGCTGTTCATGCTGCACGGCTGGATGGACGTATCGGCCTCGTTCCAGTTCATGGTCGATTGCCTGCAGGGAGACTGGCACGTGATCGCGCCCGACTGGCGCGGCTTCGGCCAGAGCGAGCGCTCGGGCGTTGACACCTACTGGTTCCCCGACTATGTGGCCGACCTCGAGGTGCTGCTCGACCATTATGCGCCAGGGCAGGCGGTCAACCTGCTGGGCCACAGCATGGGCGGCAATATCGCCGGCATCTATGCCGGCGCGCGGCCGCAGCGCATCGCGAAGCTGGTCAACCTGGAAGGTTTTGGTTTACCGACCACCCGGCCGGCGCAGTATCCGGGGCGCGTGGCCAGGTGGCTCGATGAATTGCGTGACCCACCCGAGATGCGCGGCTACGCCAGCCTGGATGAAGTCGCCGCGCGGCTGCGCAAGACCAATCCGCGCCTGGCGCCGGAACGTGCCGCCTTCCTGGCCGCCCACTGGGCCGAGCAGGACCGCGACGGCCAATGGAAGATCCTGGGCGACCCGGCCCATAAAATGAGCTCGCCGCTGCTGTACCATGTCGACGAAATCATGGCCTGCTGGAGCGCGATCGCGGCGCCGGTGCTGTGGGTCGAGGCCGAAGAGACCGATATGTGGCGCTGGATGGGCGCGCGCGACCAGGCGCGCGCCGAAGTGGACCGCCGGATGACTTATCTGAAGCAGGTGACGCCGCGCATGGTGCCGCAGGCAGGGCATATGCTGCACCACGACCAGCCGGAACTGCTGGCAAACATGGTCGAGGAATTCCTCGCAACAGCCCAACAACAGGAATGATGGGGAATGGACGGTACGGTTGTCAGGGTTACATTGTCGCTGATCGGGCCGAGCATCATGCTGGTGTTCGGCCTGGCATTCGCAGGCGCCTGGTCGATCGACAGGCAACGGCCTTATCTGCTTCTGCTGGCGTTGACCTGCCTGCTGTTCACGCTGGGTGCGGTGTCGCAGATCCTGTACTGGCCGCGCGATACGGGCCTGAATGCCATGGTCTCGGGGACGCTGTATACGGCGGCCGTCCTGCTGGCGGCACAGGCAATCCTGCTGCGATCCGGGCGGGCGCTTCCCTGGCCCTGGTACCCGGTACTGCTCGCCGGATTCATGGCACTGATGGCTTACTTCTTCTACGTGGATCGCAATCTGCTGGCGCGCGTGTATATCCAGAACTTCGGTTACGGGCTCATCTTGCTGGCAGCGGCGCTGCGCCTCAGGACCGCAACGGGCAAGCGGCACGTGGACCGCATCCTGTTCTGGGTACTGCTGGCTTTTGCGCTCCACTTCTTCCCGAGGACGCTGATGACGATGGGCTTTTCAGCCCCGATCGGGGAACGTCCCTTCGCCAACTCCGTGTTCTGGCAAACGCTGCAGCTTTCGCTGGCCGTGCTGGGCGCCGGCCTGGCACTGGCCATCTTCGCGGCCGCCTGTTCAGACCTTCTTGAAGATGTGCGACGCGAGCGCAATACGGATCCGCTCACGGGGACCCTGAACCGCCGCGGCTTCGACGATGCCGTTGCCGCAAAGCTGAAGAAGCTGGGAGGGCCCGCTTCGCTGGTGCTGTGCGATGTCGACCATTTCAAGCGTATCAACGATCTTCATGGCCATGACGCCGGTGATGCCGTCCTTAGGATGCTGGGGCGGCTGTTGCTCGATAGCGCAGGCAGCGATGACGCCGTGGGCCGGTTTGGCGGAGAAGAATTCGTGGTCTTTCTCCCTGCCACCGGCCTGCAGGAAGCGATGGCCTGCGCCGAGAGGCTAAGGGCCACCGTGGCCGGCCACCCGTTTCCGCACCTCCAGGACGGCCAGATGGTCACCGCCAGCTTCGGCGTGGCCGAACTCAGGCCAGGCGAGCCGTGGGAGAGCCTGTTCAAGCGCGCCGATACCGGCCTGTACGCGGCAAAGAACGCGGGCCGGAATCGTACCGTGGCCGCGGACCCGCCGGCAGGTGCGATGGCCGCGCAAGCGACGTGATTGACGTTGTAATCACACCTCATCCCCAATAGATAAATTGCCGGTAGGCAACTGCTGTGCTACAGTCGGTTCCCGAGCGTGCGCCAGTCCGGTCGCACCATAGACCGACAGGATTCACGATGGCTTACCGAGGCGCCAGCGCGCTCGTCGCAGGCCTGCTGCTCGCAGGCTGCGCCATTCCCTATAGCCCGGTTCCCGTGGCAAGCAACTTCCCCAGCACGCAGCAGGCCAAGGTGCAGGCCGCGGCCCACTGGGGCGTGATCGCGCGCCATATGGCGACCGAGCTGGGGCCGACCCTGAAGACGGCGCCGAGCCGCTCGCTGTACGTGGAGCCGTTGCAAACGTCCACCTTCAGCAAGGGCGTCAAATCGCACCTGGTCACGGCCCTGGTCAACGATGGCTTCGTGGTGGTCAAGAATCCGGCGCCGGGGGCGCTCAAGATCGAGCTCGACACACAGGTGGTCGCGTTCTCGGCCGACCGTCCGCAATACCGCTACACCGGCTTGCCGACCGCGCTGGCCAGCGGCGCCTGGGTCTTGACCAGCATCCAGCACAGCCCTGAATGGCTGCTCACGGCCGGCCTGTACGGCTACGACGCCCATCGCTGGTTCACCGCCCAGTTCGCGCCGGGCGATACGCCGAAGACCGAGATGATCGTCACCGTGTCGGTGGCCGACGAGCAGCGCTACTATGCGCGCAACACCTCGGTGTACTACACCAATGACGAGGACGTGTCGCTGTACGACGCCGCCCTGGCCGCGAAACTCGCGCCGCCGCCGGTGCAGACCGTCAAAACCTTTGCAGTCAAGGACCATTGAGCCCAAGCATGCGACTACCGAACCTTTCCGCATGCGTGCTGGGCCTGGCCATCGTGCTGGGCGGCTGCGCCTTCGAGCCGACCAATTACACCTCGGTGGCCGCGAACGATTTCGTCGCCGCCAACTACCGCGCCGCCGATGCGCTGCAGGCCCAGTTGCAGGGCAAGCTCACCGGCAACCAGCCGCTGATCATGGCCACGCTGGTCAATATCGACGCGCTCGAACACAGTTCGATGCTGGGCCGCGTGGTGTCCGAACAGATCGCCACCCGCCTGGCCCAGACCGGCTTGCCGGTGCTCGAAATGAAGCTGCGCAACAGCGTCTACCTGAAGCGCAACCAGGGCGAATTGATGCTCACCCGCGAGCTGGGTGAAGTGGCCGGCACGCACAACGCGCAGGCCGTGGTGGTCGGTTCCTACGCCGAGACGCGCGATACGATCTTCATCAACGTCAAGGTGATCCAGCCGACGACCAACCTGGTGCTGGCGGGGCATGACTATGTGCTGGCAAAGCAGGGGACGATCCGCTCAATGCTGGTGCCGGATTGATCACCCGGCGCACGATTTCCGGCAGCTGATTGTGCAGCCAGCGTAGCTGCGCTTCTTCCAGCGGTTCCGACGCCCGCGCCAGCAGGGCGAGCCGGTCCAGCACATCCGGGGCAATCCCGAATGCGCCTCCATCCCCGAGCGCAAGTACGAAACGCTGCGCCAGCGGGCCGACCGGCCCGCCCCGGGCGCGGTACCGCTGCAGCTCGCCCATCAAATACTGGGCAAGGGCAGGCGCAGCCGCATCAGGCCTGGCCGGCAGCATAGAGTTCGCGCACCAGCGTTTCCACCAGTTCGGCAGCCGGCAAGGCGCGCGCGAGCGGTGCGCCCTGGCCGGCCCAGTGCGGGGCGTATTCATGGTTGCCGGCTTTAGCCGCCACCGCGTGCAACTGCTTGGCCGCGTCATAGGCCACCGGGTAGGCGGCCGGGATGCCCGATGCGCCGTGCGAGATGATCCGGTTGACGATGCCGCGTGCAGGCCGTCCAGAGATTGCCGCAGTCAGGGTGGTGACGGCGGCGCGTTCGCTCTGCAGATTGGCGCGATAGGCCTCGTTGGCCGCCGATTCCGGGCTCAGGATGAAGGCGGTGCCGAGCTGCGCGCCGGCGGCGCCCAGGTCGAGCGCGGCCTTGATGCCGGCGCCATCCATGATGCCGCCGGCCGCGATCACCGGCAAGCGCGTACGCTTGACCAGCAGGCGCACCAGCACCGCCATGCTCAGCCGTTCGTCGGTCGCCTCCGGATCGAACATGCCGCGGTGGCCGCCGGCCTCGATGCCCTGGGCCAAGATCGCATCGATTCCCGCCTGTTCGATCCGCAGCGCTTCGTGCAGGTTGGTGGCCGTGGCCAGGGTGCGGATGCCGGCCGCGCGCAAGGCCGCCAGGCGCTCGGTTGATGGCAGGCCGAAGTGGAAGCTGACGACTTCGGGGCGCAGTGCGAGCAGCATCCGGAAGCTCTCTTCGTCATCGTTGAAGGTACGATAAATCTCATCGAGCGCGGTTGGCAGCGGTGCGCCTGCTTCATTGAACAGTGGCGCAAGATGGGCCAGCCAGGCGGCTTCGACGCCGGCGTCGCGCCGGGCCGGCGCGTGGCAGAACACGTTCACATTGATCGGCTTGCCGGTCAGCGTGCGGGTTTCCTCGATCATCGCGCGTGCCTGATCGGCCGTGCTCGCACCGATGCCCAGTGAACCCAGGGCGCCGGCATTCGACACCGCCGCCGCCAGCCGCGGTGTCGACGTGCCCGCCATCGGCGCCTGGATGATTTGATGCTGGATCGACAACTGGGTAAAGAACGGGTTGGACGGTTGCATGGAGGGCTCCTTTCGTGCTTGACTCTGATTCACAAAATAAGAATGAAGTGATGGTATCATTCTGTTTTGAGAAAAGATATATGGAAACTGAATCTTTGCGAATTTTCTGCGCGGTGGCTGCGGAGCTCAGTGTGACGCAGGCCGCCGCGCGGCTCGGGCGGGCGCCGTCGAATGTGACGACCCGCATCCAGCAACTGGAGGCGGACCTCGGCGCCGAGCTGCTGGTGCGCGCGGGTAAGCGTATCGCGTTGTCGACGGCGGGCGAACAGTTTCTTGCCTATGCCAAAAGGCTGCTCGCACTTGAGGACGAGGCGCGGCAGGTCGTGTCGCATGGCGCCTCGGGCGGCATGCTGCGCATCGGCAGCATGGAAAGCACGGCGGCCAGCCGCCTGCCTGGCGTGCTGGCCGCCTATCACGTCGCCCATCCCGCCATGCGCCTGTCCCTGGGCACCGGTCCGTCGCGCCAGATCGTCGAGCAGGTCAGGACCGGCGCCCTGGATTGCGCCTTCGTCGCCTTGCCGGATGGCGGCGCGGGCCTGGCCGAGATGGGGCTGCAAGCGCGGCCGGTCTGGACCGAGGAATTGCTGTTGCTGCTGCCGCCCGGCGAAGCGGACGTCGACGACGCGCGCCAGGTGGCGGTGCGTTCGCTGGCCGCCTTCCCGCAGGGCTGCACCTACCGCAGCCTGGCCGAGGAGCGGCTGGGCGTCGCGGGCGCCCCGGCCTGGCGGGTGCAAGAGATGAATTCCTACCATGCGATGATCGCCTGCGTGGCCGCCGGCGCCTGCGTGACGGTGCTGCCCGCCAGCGTGCTGGCGCTGGGCAGTGCGCCGGCCGCGCTCAGGACCTTGCCGCTGGGGCGCCTCGACACCTTCCTGGTCTGGCGCGAGGGCTTTGCGACACCGGCGTTTCGCGCCTTCGCCGACGGCTTGCCCGGCGCGTGATCGCCCGGTGGAGTGGCGGGTAAATGCGCGTACAATGTACCGTTCCAGATACCCTATTGACTCCATGCTGAAAGTCGACCTGCACTGCCATTCCACCGTCTCCGACGGCGTACTCGCCCCCTCCGACGTGGCGGCCTATGCGCGCAAGGGCGGGGTCGATGTGTGGGCGCTCACCGACCACGACGAGGTCGGCGGCATCAAGGCCGCGCGCAAGGCGGCAGGCGAGCTCGGCATGCGTTTCGTGGCCGGGGTCGAGATCTCGGTCACCTGGGCCAACGAGACCGTGCACGTGGTCGGCCTGCAGGTCGACGAAGACAACCCGGGCCTGGTCGCCGGCCTGGCCGCGACCCGCAACGGCCGCGAGCAGCGCGCCCGCGAGATGGCGGCCCAGCTCGAGCAGGCCGGCATTCCCGGCGCCTACGAAGGCGCGCTGCGCTTCGTCGCCAACCCGGACCTGATGTCGCGCACCCACTTCGCGCGCTACCTGTGCGAGATCGGCGTGTGCACCACCACCTCCGAAGTGTTCCGCCGCTTCCTGACCGAGGGCCGGCCCGGTTACGTGCCGCACCGCTGGGCCACCCTGGCCGAGGCGATGGGCTGGATCCGCGGCGCGGGCGGCATCCCCGTCATCGCGCACCCGGGGCGCTACCGCTTCAGCGACACGGCGCAGGGCGTGCTGTTCGACGAATTCCGCCAGCTGGGCGGCAATACCATCGAGGTCGTCACCGGCAGCCATACGCCAGACCAGTACCAGGCCTATGCCGAGATCGCGCGGCGCTACGGCTTTCTGGCCTCGCGCGGCACCGATTTTCATGCGCCGGGCGAGGCAAGGGTGGAATTTGCCGAGCTGCCGCCGTTGCCGTCGAGCGTGACGCCGGTGTGGCATGACTGGTTCTGAGCCCGCTCCCCTGTCGTTGACATCCCGGGCGCGCTGAGCGATGTCCAGCCAATTACTCTTTCTGTTCAGCGTCCTGGGCGGGATCAATGGCGTTTTTCTGGCGCTGTATTTTTTCACCCGCCGCACCCATCGCCTGACGAACACCATGCTGGGCGCCTTGTTGATTGCGGTCGGCTTTCGTACGGTTAAATCGGCGTTTTATTACTTCAATCCCGATCTCGCGATCGGGTTTCTCCAGATCGGCCTGGCCGCCTGCCTGCTGATCGGGCCCCTGACCTATCTTTACGTATTCAGTCACCTGGCCGATCTGGACAACAGTGCCGCCGATAGTCACTGGCGCTGGCATCTCTTGCTGGCATCCTGCATTATCTTGGTCGCGGTGAATTTCCCCTATGCCCGCTATGAGAACGCATGGTATTACTATGTGTGCGGCATCCATGCGTACTGGTTCGGGTATCTGCTGTTGGCCGCGAAAAATCTGTGGCAATCGCGTGCAGTATTGCGCGACACGCATGGCGGGCCTGCTCGCGGCAATATGCTGTTATTAAGCGTATATTGCGGCAGTTTGCTGCTGCTCATCGCGTATCTGACGACGCCCTTGACCTCGTATATTGTCGGCGCCTTGTCGTTCACCTTTTCGGTACACGTCGTCATATTGTCCTGGATATTGAACCACGGAGCGAAAGTCGAAGTCGGCAAGAAGGAAAAATACCGGAATCGCAAATTGACCGACCAGGATGCCGGCGATCTGATCGAGTCGCTGAACCTGGTAATGCGTGAACAGCAGCTCCACCTGAATCCCAATCTGAGCCTGGCGCTGCTGGCAAAGAAGGTCGGGAGCCTGCAAACGACGGTATCCCAGGCGATTAACGAGCACCTGGGCAAAACCTTCAATCTTTACGTTAACGAGTTCCGCATCCAGCATGCCCAGGACTTGTTACTCAATGAATCTCGCATGAATATGGAGCTCGTTGCCGAGCGCAGCGGGTTCAATTCCACCTCCACGTTCTTCGCTGCATTCAAGAAGACAACCGGGCAGACACCGGCTGGCTACCGCGCCGCCAGGGCGTCGGCTGCGCTTGCATCCTGCGCCGATCGCGCCGTGGGCGCGCCCGCGTCGTAGCCGTTCGGGCCTTGCGCCCTGGCGCCGCCGTGACGCGCGGCTGCGGAATCATGTATCCGGAGTCCGAAATCATGGTTCCCCATCCCCGCGCCAGACAGTCGTCCTATATTGGCTCCTGAAGCCGCGTATCACCCTCGGATAATCGATCCGGGCGGGTGCGCGGCCGGGTAACCGTATCTACCTCCAGTACGGGTATTTCCACATTTTCAGGTGAATGTATGTGTCGACCTCTCTTGTTCCAGATATTAATGGCGCTTTATCTCCTGCTATTCAAGCCTGATTGCGCATTCGCAGCGCCGCTGGCGCATGCCGGTAATAGCATCGATGCTGCCACCATGCAGAAATTCGACGCGGTGTTCAGCGATTTCAATACTCCACGGCCAGCGCTCGCGGTTGCCATGTTCAAGAATCGGGAGCTGATCTATCAAAAGGCCTATGGCCAGGCCAATCTCGAGCATAATATTCCGGCGACCGTCGATACCAGCTTCCAGATCGATACGCTTGCGTGGGAATTCATTGCATATTCCGCGTTGATGCTGGAAAGCCAAGGCAAGATCAAGCTGGGCGACGACATCAGGATATATTTGCCCGAGCTGCCCGACCTGGGCCAGAAAATCACCATCGATCACCTGCTGAGCTCGACCGACGGGATTGCCGGCTACAAGGTCTTGCAAGCCGTGGCGGGATGGGAATCGAGTGGCCCCGAGCAGCACGCGGCCGTGCTTCAACTGATCAAGCGTCAGAAGAAACTGAACTTCAAACCCGGCGAAGAGTTCTCGCCAGGCGGCGACAGCAGGTTCATCCTGTTGGCCCGGATGGTCGAAGTGGTCTCGGGCGAGCCTTTCGATGCGTTTTGCAAGAAGAATATTTTCACGCCCCTGGGCATGACGAACACGCAGTTCGTGTACGACGATGCCCAGTTCATCAGCAATAGAGCGGTTCCCTACCGGAATGCCGGTAACGGCGTGTACAAACACGATGTGGGCGCACGCAATGTGCCCGGCCCGGTCAACCTGTATTCGTCGATACGCGACCTGTCGCTATGGCGCGCCAGCCTGGCGTCGCCCGCGCCAGGCAAGCAGGCGTTGGCTGGCAAACTGAACCAGCCGATCAAGCTCGATCGTGGCGTGATCATCCGCGATATCGCCAGGGTCTCGACCTATGGCCAGCAGCATGCCGGCCAGGAGCGGGGCATCTCGAAGCAATACCAGATCGGCGCCGTTGGCGGCTACGCAAGTTCGGTGTTCAGCTTTCCCGATCATGACGTCACCGTCTTTGTGTTGAGCTCGGGGCTCGACTATAACGGCAGCTACGGTATGCGGCTGGCGTCCGTCCTGCTCGAGCAACAGTTTGTCGAGCCGCTGACGATCGACTATGCGCGCATCGAGCGCGCGCAGGTCGCGCCGGCCCAGCTCTCGCACTACGCGGGCCACTACTGGACCGCGGTCCGGGCCGTTCCTGCTGCGATCCACGTCAAGGATGGTGTGCTGTATTACGGCAGTGCGGGCGGCGCGCCAGGGCGTGAATTGATTCCCTTGGGCGGCGCGCGATTCCAGCTGAAGATCGAGGGCGACGATCACTATTTCGTCGAATTCGTCGATGGCGGGAAAGGAATGGAAATGCACTACAGCATGGGCGCCAGCGACCCGGTGGTGTTTGAGAGGTACACGCCGGCGTCGTACACCGATCGGGAGCTCGGCCAGTTCGCAGGCACCTTCCACAACGAAGAACTCAATGCCTCGTATGTTTTCACTGTCCGCGACGGGGTGCTCAGTGCACGCAACCTGCGTGTCGGCCAGGTCGACTTCAAGCCGCTCGACGCCGACAGGTTCTCGGGCAACAAGCCATTCATGGGCGGGCTCCGGTTCCTGCGTGACAGTGACAAGGAGGTGACCGGCTTCCAGATCATCGGAGATGACGTCCGGGGATTGCAGTTCAATAAGATTCGCGCTCCCGGCGTCTGACCGATCCTTCGCTTTTCCCAAGCCAGGCACTGCCTGGCTTTTCGCGCTGCAGCGTTCGCTGCTGGGCCGTGTTGTGACTCGGCAACCCAAGTAAATTCATCAAGCCACCTTGAAATACCTGATTTATACTCCATATGGAGTATATAGAGAGTATAGGACAAGGTATGAAGCTAGTTTCCCCAGAAAAGAAGCTCCCCGATAGCGACAAGGTAACGGTCAATGTCGGCCTGGTCGACCTGGCCCAGGTCGACCTGCTGGTCGAGGAGGGTTTTTATTCAAACCGCACCGACCTGGTCCGCACGGCGATCCGCAATCTGCTGCAACAGCACGCCGATGTCATCCGGCAGACCGTGGTGCGCAAGCGCTATGTCATGGGCCTGTACCGCTACACCCGGCGCGAGCTGGAGCAGGTCGTCGCCAACGGGCAGCAGCTCGAGATCCACGTGCTCGGCCTGGCCGTGATCGAAGACGACGTCCCGGCCAGCCTGGCCCGGGAAGCGATCGCCTCGCTCCGGGTGCTGGGCGCCTTCCTCGCCTCTCCGGCCGTGCGCGAAGCACTGGCCGACCGCCTGCAATCCTCATGAAAGACAAACCCATGAAACCCTTTGAACAATTTATTGACCAGATGATGGAATCGGCGCGCCGCGTCCAGGCGCGCGACCCGAAGGCCGCCACCGACATCATCCAGCAGGCGTTGGCCCAGGCCGGCCTGGTGGCGCCGCAGCAAGAAACCGCCGCCAACCCGCAGGCGCCGGAATTCGTCGACCTCAATTCGCCACCGGCCTGGAGCAAGCGCAAGCCGCGGCCCCGTCCCGCGCCGAAGGCTGATCAGGAATTGCCCGGCCGTTTCATTGCCGGCAGCCACAGTGGAGAAGCGGGCAGCCGCCGCTACAAGCTGTATATTCCCGCGCACATGCCAGCCGGGCGCAGGCCATTGATCGTCATGCTGCACGGCTGCACCCAGAACCCCGACGACTTCGCCGTGGGCACCGGCATGAACGCGCTGGCCGAGGAAACCGGCTGCCTGGTGCTGTACCCCGAGCAGGATGGCCGCGCCAACCGCTCCCACTGCTGGAACTGGTTCGAGCCCGGCCACCAGGCGCGCGACGCGGGCGAGCCCGGCATCCTGGCCGGCATGACCCGGCAGGTGATGAAGGAATACGATGCCGAGCCGTCGCAGGTATTCGTGGCCGGCATGTCGGCCGGCGGCGCGATGGCGGCAGTGCTGGGCGCCGAATATCCCGAACTGTTCGCCGCGATCGGCGTGCATTCCGGCCTGCCGGCGGGCAGTGCACGCGACATGATCTCGGGCCTGCAAGCCATGAAGAAGCCCGGCCGCGCGCGCAGCCTGCGCGAGGCGGTGCCGGTGATCGTGTTCCACGGCGATGCCGACCATGTGGTGAACTCCGCCAACGGCGAAGCGGTGCTGGAACAGTTCGTCGGCGCCCACGCCGGCCTGCGCGCCACGCCGCTGCACGCGAGCGAGGCCGGGTCGACCGATGGCGGGCGCCGCAGTACGCGCCGCGCCTGGCGCAACGAAGAAGGGCGGACGATGGCGGAACACTGGACCGTGCACGGCGCCGGCCACGCCTGGGCCGGCGGCAATGCGGCCGGTTCGCATACCGATGCGCTGGGCCCGAATGCGTCGCGCGAGATGCTGCGCTTTTTTCTACAGTGATACGCCCTACCGCTGGGCCTTGAATTTTCCGCAGCCAAGCCCAATCTTGGCATCCTGTCATCAACTTCCAGGAGATGTCCGTCATGAAGCGTGTTGTTCTGTTCCTTGCCACCAACCTTGCCGTCGTGCTGGTACTGACGCTGGTCATCAACCTGTTCGGCCTGGGCCGGGGTGTCTCGGCGCAGGGCATCGATATCGGCGCAGTGGCGATCCTCTCCGTGGTGATCGGTTTTACCGGCGCCTTCATCTCGCTGCTGATGAGCAAGCCGATGGCCAAGTGGTCGACCGGCGCGCGTGTCATCGAGCAGCCGGCCAATGCGACCGAGCAATGGCTGGTGCAAACCGTGCACCGCCTGTCGGAACGCGCCGGCATCGGCATGCCCGAAGTGGCCGTGTACGACGGTGAGCCGAACGCCTTCGCCACCGGCGCGTTCAAAAATTCGGCCCTGGTGGCCGTCTCGACCGGCCTGCTGCAAAGCATGAACCAGGACGAGGTCGAAGCCGTGCTCGGCCACGAGGTCGCCCACATCGCCAACGGCGACATGGTCACCCTGACCCTGATCCAGGGCGTGGTGAACACCTTCGTCGTATTCCTGGCGCGCGTGGTCGGCTTTTTCGTCGATAAAGTATTGTTCCGCAAGGAGGGCGAAGGCCCCGGCATCGGTTATTTCATGAGCGTGGTAGTGCTGGAGATCGTCTTCGGCCTGCTGGCCTCGATCATCGTCGCCTGGTTCTCGCGCCAGCGCGAGTTCCGCGCCGACGCCGGCGCCGCAAAACTGATGGGCACGCCGGTGCCGATGCAGCATGCGCTAGCCCGCCTGGGCGGCTTCGCGCCGGGCGCGCTGCCCAAGACGATGTCCGCATCGGGCATTTCCGGCAGCGGCGGCGGCTGGGGCGCGCTGTTCTCGACCCACCCGCCGATGGAGCAGCGCATCGCCGCGCTCCAGCAGATGCGCTAACAGGACTGAATAATAAAAGGATTCACCGATGGGCCAATATTTCCAGATCCACCCCGAGAACCCCCAGGCCCGCCTGATCAAGCAGGCGGCGCAGATCGTCAGCAGCGGCGGCATCGTCGCGCTGCCGACCGATTCCGCCTATGCCCTGGTGTGCCGCCTGGACGACAAGTCGGCGGTCGACAAGCTGCGCCGCATCCGCGGCGTCGACGACAAGCACCACCTGACCCTGCTGGTGCGCGACCTGTCCGAGGTCGCGCAATACGCACGCGTGGATAACGCGCAATACCGCCTGCTCAAGGCGACCATGCCGGGCCCGTACACGGTGATCCTGGAGGCGACGCGCGAACTGCCGCGCCGCCTGTCGCACCCATCGCGCAAGACGATCGGCCTGCGCGTGCCCGAAAACAAGATTACCCTGGCCTTACTGGAAGAACTGGGCGAGCCGCTGATCGGCACCACCCTGCAACTGCCGGGCGACGACCACATGCTGTCCGACCCAGAAGAAGTGCGCGAGCGCCTGGAAAAGCAGATCGAGCTGATCATCGACGGCGGCGCCGGCCTGCTGGAAGCGACCACCATCATCGACCTGACCGGCCCCGAACCGGAGCTGGTGCGCGAGGGCAGGGGCGATCCGGCGGCCTTCGGCCTGTAATGCGCTTTAAGAATTCCACAGGACAAGTGCGTAGCGGCCTCTGATAGAATCTCCCTTATGGATGAAACGATACGCAACATCGCCGTCTACGCGCTGCCCGTCCTTTTTGCGATTACCCTGCACGAAGCCGCCCACGCCTACGCTGCCAAATTTTTCGGTGACAACACCGCCTATTCCCAGGGCCGCATGAGCCTGAACCCGCTGGTGCACGTCGACCTGTGGGGCACCATCGTGATTCCGATCATGATGTATCTGTTTACTCCCTTCGTGTTCGGCTATGCCAAGCCGGTGCCGGTCGAGTTCGGCCGCCTGCGCAATCCGAAGCGCGACATGGCCTGGGTCGCGCTGGCCGGGCCGATCGCCAACCTGATCATGGCCGCGCTGTGGCTGCTGTTCGCCGCGCTACTGGTGTTCTTCGGCGTCGAGGAAACCTTCCCGCGCCGCATGGCCGAGGCCGGCATCCTCACGAACCTGTTGATCATGGCCTTCAACCTGCTGCCGATCCCGCCGCTGGACGGTGGCAGGGTCTTGACGAGCATGCTGCCCAATACCCTGGCCTACAAGTTCGCGCGCATCGAGCCTTACGGTTTCTTCATCGTGCTGGGCCTGGTCTTCCTGAAGCTGGTGGGCTACTGGGTGGTGCCGGTCATGCAGCTGGGCCGCTGGATCGTGGACCTGATGGTCTTGCCGTTCACTTTCCTGATGTTCTGAGCGCGATGCTGCCCGACACGCCCCGAGTGAACATGCAGGCTTTGCCACCGTCGCCCTGGGTAGAACGCTTCGCGTCCCTGGCGCGACCCGGCGAGGCGCTCGACCTGGCTTGCGGCAACGGTCGCCATACGCGCCTGCTGGCCGCACGCGGCTTGCAGGTGCTGGCGCTGGACGTCAAGCCCGAGGCGCTGGCCGCCAGCGCGGGCGCGAATGTCACGACCATGGCCTGCGACCTCGAGGCCGAGGGTGCGCCCTGGCCCTTCGAGGCCGGGCGTTTTGCGGCGATCGTGGTCACCAATTACCTGCACCGGCCGCTGTTTGCGCAGCTGGCGGCCAGCCTGCGGCCGGACGGCATCCTGATCTACGAAACCTTTGCCCAAGGGAACCAGGTGTACGGTAAACCGTCCAACCCTGCCTTCCTGCTGGCGCCTGGCGAATTGCTGGGACTGGCCATCGACGGCGGCCTGCAGGTGCTGGCGTATGAGGACGGCCACGTGGAGCGGCCGCACCCGGCCCAGGTGCAGCGCCTGTGCGCGGCAGGGCCGGCATTTGTCAAAACCGAGGCTCGGCTCGACCATATTGTGGTCAGGAATGAACCATAGGGGCGGGCTATCCGCTACAATCAGATTTTTTATTGAATGGCACGGCCAAAGATTATGATTAAGGGCAGTATCGTTGCAATCGTCACCCCGATGTTCGAAGACGGCAGTCTTGACCGCGATTCCCTGCGCAAGCTGCTCGACTGGCATATCGCGGAAGGGACGGACGGGATCGTTATCGTTGGCACGACCGGCGAATCCGCCACTGTGTCTCCAGAGGAACATTGCGAACTCGTCAAGCTGGCTGTCGACCATATCGGCGGTCGCATCCCGGTCATCGCCGGCACCGGCGGCAATTCGACCGCGGAAGCGATCGCGCTGACCCGCCACGCGAAGGAAGTCGGCGCCGACGCTTCGCTGCAGGTCGTTCCCTATTACAACCGGCCGACGCAAGAGGGCATGTACCGCCACTTCCGCACCATCGCCGAAGCCGTCGACCTGCCGATCATCCTGTACAACGTGCCGGGCCGTACCGTGGCCGACATGGCCAACGAGACCGTCGCGCGGCTGGCGCCGATCGAGAATATCGTCGGCATCAAGGACGCGACCGGGAATATCGGCCGCGGCATCGAGCTGCTCAAGATGGTCGACACATCGTTCGCCGTGTATTCGGGCGACGATCCGACCGCGATGGCGCTGATGTTCTGCGGCGGCGCCGGTAATATCTCGGTCACGGCCAACGTTGCCCCGCGCGCCATGCACGAATTGTGCGCGGCCGCGATGGCCGGCGATATCGCCCGTGCGGTCGAGATCAATAACCGTGTGCTGGGCCTGCACGGCAAGCTGTTCGTCGAACCGAATCCGGTGCCCGTGAAATGGGCATTGGCCGAGATGGGCAAGATGCCGGCCGGCCTGCGCCTGCCGCTCGCTCCGCTGTCTGCTTCTTACCACGAGACCGTGCGCGCCGCCCTGGTGGAAGCCGGCGTTCATTCCTAATCCCGGCCCGCAAGGGTTCGGGCTCCTGACCTACATCGATCGACATGACTAATAGCAAGTACTCGGGCTTCAACTTCGCGCGTTCCGCGCCACTGGTTTCCGCTCCTGCCGCTGCGCGCATCCTGACGCTCACGGCGATCGCTTTCAGCCTGGCGGCCTGCACCACCATCTTCGAAGGGGACAAGGTCGATTACAAGAGCGCCAAGAAGGCCGCGCCGCTGGACGTGCCGCCCGACCTGACCAAGCTGCAGCGCGATAACCGCTACGCGATCCCCGACGGCCGTGGCGTTGCCACTGCCTCGGGCCAGGCAGCTGCCGCTGCGGCCGGCACCGGCGGCGGCTTCGTGCCTGGCGCGGCCGCGTCGAACCAGCAGATCGGCCCGATCTCGACCGATGCGATCAGCGTGCAGCGCAACGGCGACCAGCGCTGGCTGGTGGTCAAGCAGACTCCTGAACAGCTGTGGCCGCAACTGCGCCAGTTCTGGGAAGAGCAGGGCTTCGCCATCGAGAGCGAGTCGAGCACTACCGGCACCATGGAAACGGCCTGGGTCGAGAACCGTTCGAAGATCCCGCAAGACTTCCTGCGCAACGCCATCGGCCGCGTGTTCGACCGCGCCTACTCGACCGGCGAGCGCGACAAGTTCCGCACCCGCCTCGAGCGCCTGCCGGACGGCTCGACCGAGATCTGGGTCAGCCACCGCGGCGCCGAAGAAGTCCTGACCGGCCCGCAGAACGAAACCACCACCTGGACCTCGCGCGCCAACGATCCAGGCCTGGAATCGCAATTCCTGGGCCGCATGGTCGCGATGCTGACCGGCACCAAGGAAGTGGCGACGGGCGAAGCCACCGTGGCCAACGCACCGGTGGCCCCGCAGCACGCCAAGCTGGTGGGCGACACGGTCGAGGTCGACGAAGGCTTCGACCGCGCATGGCGCCGCGTCGGCCTGGCGCTGGACCGCGTCGGCTTCACCGTCGAAGACCGCGACCGCGTACAGGGCGTGTATTTCGTGCGCTACGTCGATCCGGACCTGGCCGAGAACAAGGATGGCTTCTTCAAGCGCCTGTTCTCGTGGGGCGGCAAGTCGGAAGACGAGCTCAAGGAAGCCCAGCGCTACCGCGTGCTGGTCAAGACCGAGCAGGGCGCGAACGTCAGCAAGGTCACGGTGCAGAACAACGAAGGCCAGGCGGACGCCTCGCCGACCGCGGGCAAGATCCTGAACCTGCTGCATACCGAGCTGAAATAATCTTCGCTCGCTCCATGAAGAACCGGCCTGCGCGGCCGGTTTTTTTATGGCCACAGGGGCCGCACGCGATGTCATCGTAGCGTGGCGGCCCTGCCACCCACGCTACATCCATTCCAAGAGATATCGACAGACGTAAAAAAACCGGCCCGCAGGCCGGTTCTTCTTACCAAAGTAACGAATTACTTGGTGGTAGCAGCAGCGTCAGCAGCTTGGTCAGCCGAGGTCTGAGCAGCAGCAGCAGCGTCGGTTGCGGTGGTTGCAGCAGCAGCAGCGTCAGCGGCAGCAGCGTCAGCAGCAGCTGGTGCGGTTGCGTCAGCAGCTGGGGTTGCGGTTGCGTCAACAACAGCAGCTGGGGTTTCGGTAGCAGCTGGAGCGACTGGAGCTTCTTCTTTCTTAGCGCAAGCAGCCAGGGTCACAGCGAACAGGGAGGCGATCAGCAGGGTTTTTTTCATGATTTTTCCTTAGTATTTACAAGAGTCGAACACTTGTTGCGAATAATAATTACCGGTAATTATTTCTCGGTGGAATTCTCGTGCCTTCACAAATAGCGTTAACGCCATAGACGCAACGGAACCTTCCTGATTGATATTATAGACAATTTTACAGTTTCGCAATAGCGAACACATGCCGTGGTGAAAGAAATTTGCGCTTGAATAAGCTTCATATTGTTACAAGATGCAACTCGACTGTAAAACCTTGTGTTATGTCACGCCGAATGATTTTATAAGCCCGTTTTGGACACTTGCAACGTCACTTGTGACTCTTGCCAGATCGCGTCGAATCGGTGCTGTGCGAGTTCGCAGGCCGGTGGATCGTCGAATGCCGCCGCGCCCCGCAGGTGGTCGCTATGAAAACGGCGCACGATATGCCGCTCGTCGCCAATGCAGAAGGAATCGGTCAGTTGGCGCAGGCCGCGCGGCGTTTGCCGGCATTCGCACACATGGCCGTAGTCGCGCAGCAGGCGCGAGAAACGCGGGTAGTGGCGCTCGATATGGGCCGTGTCGTGCAGCACCAGGCGCAGCCGGCCGCCGCGGGCAAGGAAAGCCCGCAGCGCCGTGTCGATGCTGATGCTGCCAAGGGGGAAGACCGCGAAATCCGGGTCGAAGGCAGCGAGGGTAGCGGTAGATGCTTCCAGGCAGGCGAGAAACTGCGTCTCGCAGTCGAGGCGGGTGTCGAAGGCGATCGTGCGTGGCGCGTTCATCGACACCCCAGCCTTTAACCCAGCTCGACCCAGCCGTCCTGGTACCAGGTATACAGGGCTTCGAGCACGTCGTCGGTGGCCTTGTCCAGCACCGCGCCCTCGATGCGGCGCTCGTTGGCCAGCACGTCCAGCACCGCCTTGTCGGCGCGGCCGACGGCGAACGATTCGCCATTGATAAAGACGTGCTTGCCGCGGTAGAGCATCAGGGTCTTGCTCGACAGCTTGATGCCGCGCTTGGCGGCGCTTTCCATGAAGCGGCCGACGGTCAATGGCTTGGCGGGACCGGTAAAGAAGACATTGTGCTTGGGCTCGGACATATGTTCTCCCAGGAACACGGTCACGTCTTCTTCGTCCCAGCGCACCTTGTTCAATTCTTCAGTGACGGTGTCCAGCATATCGCGCGGAATCTCGGCCGGGTTCTTGGCCGGCTTTAATTCTGGATCACTATAGCGGCCCGGCAAATCGATCGAATCGGCCATGAATTGCAGGAAAGCTTCGCCCAATTCCTGGAACGAAGGGGAGCGGAAACCGATCGAATACGTCATGCATTCGCCTTCGGCAATGCCGTCGTGGGCATAATGCGGCGGCAGGTAGAGCATATCGCCCGGTTCCAGCACGAATTCTTCTTCTGGCTTGAAATTGGCCAGGATCTTGAGCGGCAAGCCCTCGGCCAGGGTCAGGTCTTGCTGCGAACCGATCTTCCAGCGGCGCTTGCCATGGGCCTGCAGCAAGAACACGTCATAAGAGTCGTAATGCGGGCCGACGCCGGCGCCATCGGTGGCGAAGCTGATCATCAGGTCGTCGAGGCGGGCGTCGGGCACGAAGCGGAACTGGCGCAGCAGCTCGTCGGCGCGCTCGTCAACCAAGTTCACGCCCTGGACCAGCATCGTCCAGTTCGGTTCGGTACGGGCCGGGAGTTCGGCCAGCGGACCATGCTGCATGTCCCAGTTGCCGTCACGCTGGGTGACCAGGCGCGATTCAACGTGATTCTGGCGCGCCATCTCGGCCAGTTTTTCGAATTTGAGCAAAGGCTTGAAGCCGGGGATTGCGCCACGGATCAGCAGTGGTTTCTTGTGCCAGTAATCGCGCAGGAACTCGGCGGGAGTAATATTCCCGAGAAGCGGTAATTTTTTCATGCGTCATTATACCCAGCCGAGCATCGTGTGGAACCCGGCCTGGAACCCTTCAAGGGTATAATCCGAGGCTTACAACGAAAGGATGTGCGATGAAGATTGCCAAAGATACGGTCGTGACAGTTAACTACAAGCTGTCGGATGCCCAGAATAACCTGATCGAAGAAGGCGTGCAGCCGATGGTCTACCTGCACGGCGGCTACGAAAACACCCTGCCGAAGATCGAAGAAGAACTCGATGGCAAGGAAGCCGGTTATTCGTCGACGATCCAGGTCGAACCGGACGACGCGTTTGGCGACTACGAGCCAGAGCTGGTGAAAGTCGAAGACCGCGCACGCCTGCCCGAGCCGATCGAAGTCGGCATGCAGTTCGAAGGCGTGGCCGAAGGCGGCGACAATGAGCCGGTAATCTTCACCGTGACCGAGATCGCCGAAGACAAGGTGGTCCTGGACGGCAACCACCCGCTGGCCGGCATGGCGCTGCGCTTCGAGCTGTCCGTGGTCGACGTGCGCGCAGCCACCGCCGAAGAAATCCAGCACGGCCACGTACATGGCGCGGGCGGTCATCATCACGAGATGGACGATAGCGAAGACGGCGACCACTTCCGTAGCCAGCCGCTGCAGTAATCATCGAATCGTTCGCGGTTCCTGCAAGCGCGCAGGGCCGCGGATGCCTCATTGCTTCGCGTCTTCGACCGCGAACGTCGCTTCTTTACCAAGCTTCACATTCACCTCGACCGCTTTCGTTCCCACCGACAGCTGCCCCAGGTTGCCCTTCCAGTCTATCCCGGGCTTCTTTCCCTGCGGCGTGCCGCCGTCGACCAGCAACACCTTGCCATCGAACTTGACCGCCTGGCCCTGGATCTGGCGCCGTACCGCCTCGAAGCCATCCTTCTCCACCGGATCGCGCCGCAGCAGGCCGCGTAGTCCCGCCGGCTGGTCGAGGTGGAACGGCCGCACCGCGCCTTCCGAAAACAGCACCAGCGCTTCGGCCTTGTCGCTGCGCGCGATCGCGAACAGGCGGTTCAGCCAGAAGCGGTTGGCGACCGTGCGGTCTTCGTACTCGCTGTTGCGGCCGGCCGCTTCGAGGTAGTGGTTGTTATTGGCCGGGAGGTTGATGGTGGCGTACAGCACCTTGCCCACCTTCCAGTGGGCGTTCTCGGCATAGCTGCGAAAACGCGGGCTGGCCGACAGCTGGGTCAGGTGGATTTTCTCGCGGCCCAGCGACTCGGGCTCGCCGTGGAACAGTTCGCGCAGGCGGTTGAGACGCTCGATCGCATTGGTGCGGTTGGCCGAGTTGCGGCAAGCCGTCCAGTCGCTGCCGGCCAGCGACACGACGGTGGGCCGCCGCGCGCGCTCGATGATGTCGCGCCGCTGCTGGTACAGCCGGTCGCCGCAGCTTTCCTTCTCGCCCTTGATGCCGTTGATGACGACGAAGGCCAGCGATTTTTCGGACGAATCGGCCAGCGCCTGTTTCAGGCGCGCCTCGCCGTCCTCGCCCGAGTCGTTGCCGATCACCGCGAACCGGTGCGCGCTGTCGTCCGCCTTGTCCTTGGCGCCGGCGAGCGACGCGAAGGCCAGCAGGGCAGCCAGCAACAGTGATCGGCGCAGTGCTTGCATCAGGCGGCGAGGCGCTTGAGCTCGTAGAGACGTTCGAGCGCTTCGCGCGGTGTGAGCGCATCCGGGTCGATCGCATCGAGCGCGTCGCGCAGTCCGTCGTCCTGCGCCGCGGGCGCGAACGCCGGCGCCGGCGCCTCGCCGATTTCTTCTTCCGCCACTGGCGCGGCGAACAGGTCGAGCTGCGGCGTCGCATCGAGCGCCTGCGCTTCCAGGCGCGCCAGGTGCTTGCGCGCGGCCTTGATCACCTGTGACGGCACGCCCGCCAGCTGCGCCACCTGCAGGCCGTAGCTCTGCGAGGCCGGGCCATCCTGCACCGCGTGCAGGAACACGATGCTGTCCTTGTGCTCGACCGCCGACAGGTGCACGTTGGACGCGCTCGGGTAGGACTCGGGCAGCTGGGTCAGTTCGAAGTAGTGGGTCGCGAACAGCGTGAAGCTGCGGCTGGTGTCGATCAGGTGGCGCGCGATGGCCCAGGCCAGCGCCAGGCCGTCGAAGGTCGAGGTGCCGCGGCCGACTTCGTCCATCAGCACCAGCGAATGCTCGGTGGCGCCGTTCAGGATCGCAGCCGATTCGGTCATCTCGACCATGAAGGTCGAGCGGCCGTTGGCCAGGTCGTCGCTGGCGCCGATGCGGGTAAAGATGCGGTCGATCGGGCCGATCGTGGCGCTGGTTGCGGGCACATAGCTGCCGACATAGGCCAGCAGGGTGATCAGGGCCACCTGGCGCATGAAGGTCGATTTACCGCCCATGTTCGGGCCGGTGATCAAGAGCAGGCGCCTGTCGTTGGACAGCTTGCAGTCGTTGGCGATGAAGCGCTCGATCTGGTTTTCGACCACCGGATGGCGGCCTTCGACGATGGTCAGGCAAGGCGCATCGCTCAGCACCGGCGCGCACCAGTTGTGGCGCAGCGCGTGGCTGGCCAGGGCCACCAGCACGTCGACCTGGGCCAGCGCGCGCGCGATGGTCTGCAGGCAGCCGATGTGGGGCGCCAGGTCGGCCAGCAACTGGTCGTACAGCATCTTCTCGCGCGCCAGCGCGCGGTCTTGCGCCGACAAGGCCTTGTCTTCGAAGGCCTTCAGCTCGGGCGTGATGTAGCGTTCGCAGTTCTTGAGGGTCTGGCGACGGCGGTAGTCGTCCGGCACCTTGTCGGCCTGGCCGTTAGTGACTTCGATATAGAAGCCGTGCACCTTGTTGTACTCGACCCGCAGGTTGGCGATGCCGGTGCGGGCGCGCTCGCGCGTCTCGAGGTCGACCAGGAACTGGCCGGCGTTCTCGGACAGCGCGCGCAACTCATCCAGCTCGGCGTCGAAGCCGCGCGCGAATACGCCGCCGTCGCGCACCATCGCGGCCGGCTCTTCCATCACGGCGCGGGTGAGCAGGTCGACGCATTCGCCGGGCGTGGCGAGATCGTCGTGGATCTCGCGCAGCAGGCAGGTATCGCCCGGCACGAAGCAGCGCGCCACCTGTTCGCGCACCACCGGTAACGCTTTCAGTCCGTCACGCAGGGCGGCCAGGTCGCGCGGGCGCGCGGTGAGCAGGGCGATGCGGGTGGTGATGCGCTCGATGTCCGGCACTTGCGCCAGGGTCGGCGACAGCGTGTCGCTGGCGTCCGCCTGGAGCAGTGCTGCGATCGACTGGTGGCGGTTGCGCGCGACGCCCTGGTCGCGGCGCGCATGGTGCAGCCAGTGGCGCAGCAGGCGCGAACCCATCGCGGTGCGGCAGCCATCGAGCAGCGAGAACAAGGTTGGCGACTCCTGGCCGCGGATGGTCTCGGTCAGTTCCAGGTTGCGGCGGGTGGCGGCATCGAGGCCGATGTATTCGTTCTCGGTCTCGCAGGCGAGGCCCCGCACGTGCTGCAGGCCGCGGCCCTGGGTCGATTGCGCATAGCGCAGCAGCGCGCCGGCCGCGCCCAAGGCGGCGCCGAGACCGTCGGCGCCGAAGCCGGTGAGGGTGGCCACGCCCAGCTGCTCGAGCAGGGCGCCGTGGCCCTTGAGTACGTCGAAATGCCATTCCGGTACGCGTTGGGTGTGGGCGTTGGCAGATGGAGATGCGCTATCGGTCTCGAACATGTCGGCGCAATCGGCGCGCAGGATCTCGGCCGGCGCGATGCGTTCGAGTTCATGCGCCAGGCGCTGTTCGACGGTGCGGGCGTCGCCCGAGAATTCCATCAGGCGCAGGTTGCCGCTGGCGAGCGACAGCCAGGCCAGGCCGGCGGTGACGGTCTTGCGTTGATTGAGCAGGCACAGGGCCAGCAGCGGGCGCTCGGCTTTTTCAGGCAGCAGGTCGGAATCGGTCAGGGTGCCGGGCGTGACCACGCGCACCACCTTGCGTTCCACCGGGCCCTTGGACAGCGCCGGGTCGCCGATCTGCTCGCAGATCGCGCAGGATTCGCCCAGCTTGACCAGCTTGGCCAGGTAGCCGTCCAGCGAGTGGAAGGGCACCCCGGCCATCTTGATCGGCTGGTCGCCCGACTTGCCGCGCGCGGTCAGGGTAATGCCCAGCACGCGCGATGCTTTTTCGGCGTCGTCGAAGAACAGCTCGTAGAAGTCGCCCATGCGGTAGAACACCAGCATGGTGGGGTAGTCGGCCTTGATGCCTAAATATTGCTGCATCATCGGGGTGAGCTTTTCCGTTGCGCTGTTCTTGAGGGCGGCGGCGTTGATTTCTTTGGGGGCGGTGGTCATGTCGTCTGAATCGGTACAGCTTGGCGCAGGCAAGGCCAGGACTTGCCATTTTACCCTGATCGACCCGGCAGTTTGCTGCAAACAGCTATTGCATGCACTTTGGTGTTGCAGGGCGTTGGGTGCGAACTGCCTTCATGGCGCGTTTCTCGCGCTGTGCTGGGCGACGAAGTGGCCGCGTGTGGGATCAGCGACGCGTTTCGATCCGGTGAATGCGCAGGAATGCGTAGTCCCATCAGCGTGAACTTAGACATGGCACCACATGTCAAAGTTTGACAGCAGGCAGGAGGTTAGAGATCATGGCTGGTGAAGGGGAAGACGTCAACGTCGCGAATTATCGGATGTAGCTGTTCAACACGTGAATAAGGGGGAATGACCATGAGCGAGAAAATTACGCTAGACGACTTTTCGAATGATCCCGATCTGCACGAGCGGACAAGCAAAGGACGGGATGTCGCGAGAGCACTGGACGCCCGCGCCCCGCGCCTGCCACACGCTATCACCCTGACCAGCATGGAGTTCGCGCATTTCATCTCGGAACTGACGCCGAAACGGTTTGAACTTTTGCGTCTGGCGCTCAAAAAGACGCGCTCCATCTCAGAGCTCGCAGTTGCAGTCGGCCGAGAGCAGAGCGTTGTATCGAAAGACATTGGCCGATTGAGAAAGCTGGGCCTCGTCAGAGTCGAAGAGGTGAGCAATGCCGGGCACGGACGGAAGAAAATGGTGATTCCAGTCGCCGATTCGATATCGATCAACGCCAGTTTGGCGGGCTAGCAAGCGCTGGTCCGTCGACCGCTGTAGACGGCCTCCCAGGCCGCTTGAAGACGGATGTACGCAGCAGGATGCGGCTGACTGGTCATCGCTGATCGACCCGGCAGTTTGCTGCAAACATCATCCTGTTGTACAAGAAGGTGCGCCGCGCATGCCGGGTCCGTGACCGACCGATCAGGGTTTTGCCGCTGCCCGTGCCTGCTCGAGCCAGCCATCGAACAATTTCTGGTGGAATTTGATCCAACCAGCCGTATGGCGCGCGATATCGGCCTGCGAGCCTTGCCCATTGCGCACACGCTCGTTCTGCGCATTGATGTCGGCAATCGGCAAGCGCATGACTTCGAACAGCTTGACCGCCGCCGGATTCTTCTCGGCCCAGGCACGGTTGACGACGATGCGGGTCGTGTTGACCGAGAACCCATAGTCGCTGCCATCGTCGAGGCGGGTATTGGCGTTCTGCGGATTCGACGAGTACGGCACTTGCAGCCACACGACATCCTTGCCCGGGATCAGCACGCTGCTGACCCAGTATGGCGTCCAGGTGTAGTACAGGATCGACTCACCACGCCCGTAGCGGCCGATCGTATCGGCGATCAGCGCCGAATAACTGCCCTGCACGTGCTTGACCGTCCCACGCAATTTATAGCCGTCCATATGGTGTTCGATCATCGCCTCGCAGCCCCAGCCCGGATCGCAGCCGGTCAGGTCGGCCTTGCCATCGCCGTCATGGTCGAACAGCTTGGCGATGGCCGGGTCGCGCAGCTGGTCGATATTGGTGATGTCGTGCTTCTCGGCCGTGGCCTTGTCGATCAGGTAGCCTTGTGCGGCCGGGCCGGCGTAACTACCCAGGCGCAGCAGCTTGGCGTCACCGCCCGCGTTAGTGTAATAGTCCTGGTGCAAAGGGTCCCAATGCACGGCGAGGAAGGTCGCGTCGCCGTTGCCGATCGCGATGTGCGCGGTCGGATAAGCGACTTCCTTGATCGGCTGCGGCTCGTAGCCGAGCTTCTCCAGCGCGCTGTTGACCAGCATGGTCTGGAAGGTTTCCTCGGCCAGCGGGCCTTGCAGGGCCTGCACCTTGATGCCCTTGCCGGGCAGCGCGGCGTCCGCCGTTTGCGCCGCCGCCAGGCCGGTGGTCAGGGTCATGGCGGCCAGCAGCAGGGCCGACAGCCAGCGGAATTTGCGTTGCGCCTGGTAGGTGGCGTTGAAGTGTTTAGTCTGTTGCATCGATATCCTTTCTTCTTCTCTTATTTGGCGGTGACGGGCGCGGCCGCATCGGGGCGCGCGGCGCCGCCTTTTACCCGGCGCAGGACGAAGCCAACCGGGCCGGTGTGATACCAGTGGCGCGCACCGCGGCGCGGTTGGCCCATGGCCTGGGTCAGGCGATCCAGCACGATGGCGAGCACCACGATGCCGAGGCCCCCCACGGTTGCCAGGCCCATGTCCAGGCGGCCAATACCGCGCAACACCATTTGACCCAGGCCGCCGACCGCGATCATCGAGGCGATCACCACCATCGACAGCGACAGCATCAGCGATTGGTTGATGCCGGCCATGATCGACGGCGTCGCCAGTGGCAGTTGCACGCGGGTCAAGAGCTGCCAGGGCGAGGCGCCATAGGCGCGCGACGCCTCGATCAGGTCGGGACGCACCTGGCGAATGCCCAGGTTGGTCAGGCGCACCAGCGGCGGCAGGGCGAAGATGATGGTCACGATCACGCCCGGGGCATTGCCGATACCGAACAGCATGACCACCGGCACCAGGTACACGAAGGCCGGCGTGGTCTGCATGGCGTCGAGCAGCGGACGCAGGATGTTTTGCGCACGGTCGCTACTGGCCAGGAAGATCCCGAGCGGCAGGCCGATCGCCAGGCAGAATGCCAGCGAGGTCAGCACAAGCGACAGGGTCACCATCGCTTCCGGCCACACGCCCAGCATGGACAGGGCCAGCAGTGCCAGCACGGTGCCGACGGCCAGCGTACGGCTGGTGAACTGCCAGGCCAGCAAGCCGATGATGGCGATCACGACCAGCGCCGGCGCAGCCAGCAGCACGTGGCTGGCGCCATTCAGGGTCGCGTCGATCGGCGCGCGCACGGCCTGGAACAGCGGACGAAAATGCTCGACCACCCAGCCCAGGCCCCCGTTGATCCAGGATTGCAGCGGCAGTGCGCCATCGAGGATGTGCGCCAGGCCGGCGCCGCCAGCCTGGTCGGTGACGGCGGGTCCGGCCGCGTCGAGCCAGGACGTGTCGCCCGGCGGTTCCGGCAGCCATGGATTGACCTGGGCAGCCTGCCCGGCGGCCGGCTGGACTGCGGTAGCGCTGTTCGCGCCCGTGCTGCTTGCGGTAGTGCTGCTCATGATGCTTGTCCTTTCTGTTCCTGTGCCTCGGGAATGGCGGGCGTATCGCGGTCGAGGAATTTCAGCAGGGTGGTCTTGCTGATCGCGCCGCGGAAGCTGCCGTCGCCGGCCACCACCGGCACCGCGTACGGCAATTGCGCCACCTGGCCGAACAGGCCGGCGACCGGCTCGTCGGCCTTGATGGTCTGCACTTCCGGCAAGAAGGCGTGCGCCAGGCCCAGCGGACCGGTATGCCCATCGAGGGCGCTGCGCAGGGAATCGACCGACACCAGGCCGAGGAATTCCCGCTTCGGATTGACGACATAGGCGTAGACGCGGTCTTGCTCCTCGAGCATCGACAGCGCCGCGCGCGAGCCGCGCGATGGCGACTCGGACACCACGATCTGGCTCTTGCGGGCGATGTCGCCGGCCTTGAAGACGGCCGCCGCATCGACGCCGCGCACGAATTCGCGCACGTAGTCGTTGGCGGGTTTGCGCAGGATTTCTTCCGGCGTGCCCACTTGCACCACATGGCCATCCTTCATGATGGCAATCCGGTCGCCGATGCGCATCGCTTCGTCGAGGTCGTGCGAAATGAAGACGATCGTGCGGCGCTTGATCTGCTGCAGGCGCAGCAGTTCGGATTGCATCTCGGTGCGCATGATCGGGTCGAGCGCCGAGAACGCCTCGTCCATCAGCAGGATCGAGGGATCGCTGGCCAGTGCTCGGGCCAGGCCCACGCGCTGCTGCATGCCGCCCGACAGTTCATCCGGGTAGCTCGCGGCATAGGCCGCGAGGCCGACTTGTTCCAGCGCTTCGCGGGCTTGTGCATGGCGCTCGTCCCTGGGGATGCCGGCCAGCTCCATGCCGAACGCTGTGTTATCGAGCACGGTGATGTGCGGCAGCAGCGCGAACGACTGGAACACCATGCTGATGTCCTTGCGGCGCAGGGCGCGCAGTTCCGCGTCGGGCAGGGTATTGATGTCGTTGCCGTCGACCACGATCCGGCCGGCGGTCGGTTCGATCAGGCGATTGAGCATGCGCACCAGGGTCGACTTGCCCGAGCCGGACAGGCCCATGATGACGAAGATCTCGCCCGCCTCGATGGTAAAGCTGGCGTCGAACACGCCGATCGTGCAGCCGGTCTTGGCCAGGATGTCTTGCTTGGTGGCGCCTTGGCCGACCAGCGCCAGCGCGTCGTCGGGTTTGTCGCCGTAGACCTTGAAGACCTGGTCGATGATGATTTGTTTTGCCACGTTGTTGTTCTCCTTCGATTTGGCGAATGGATCGAACCCTGCAGCCATTGGCGTTGACGGGAAGCGGTCGGCCCCAATGGCGGCGCTGCGCATGGCGCTCGGGCGCGGGCAGGCGGCAGGCAGGACTGGACACGCTTTCCGGCGGGGTTCATGCCGATAACGGGGATGTTTGACGAAGTGCTGACGTCAAACGAGGTCGAGATGCAGGCGCTAGGCCTAGGAGCTACTTCCCATCCGTCCGGCGGGAAATACGGTAAAGCAGGGTTGTTACTGAGAATAACTGTTTTTAAGTGGCATCTATTGTAGTGGTTCTACTCAAATAAGTCAATTTGATTTATTTATTCCGTATGCGCATCATCCCGGGGCTTGCGTACTTGAGTCAGGGCATCAGCGCCGGCAGTCGCTGCGCCAGACGCCGGGGGATACGCCCACGAGCTTGCGGAAGGTGCGTCCGAAGTGGACGGTATCGGCGAAGCCGGTGGCATGCGCAACCTCGCCAAGGGAGGCGCCCGAGTTGGCCAACATGGACTGTGCACGGCGGATACGTACGTCGAGCTGCCATTGGTAAGGCGCCATGCCGGTCGAGATCTTGAACGCGCGGCTGAAATGGGCTTGCGACAAGTTGATTAGTCCCGACAAGGTCGCCAGTTCAATGCGATATGGGAATCTCTCTTCCATGTACTCGATGGCCCGGCGTAGCTGCCAAGGTGCCAGTCCACCGGGTTTAAGGTCGGCCAGCTGGGGAGCGGCGAACAGTTGCGAGGTGATGGCGGCAACGATGCCATCGCCATATAGCTGCATCGACGGATCGGGGTTGTTGACAGCCTCCGATAGCAGCCGGGTCAGGTGCCAGATGCGATCGTTCGAGAAACGAGGTTGTGGGAAATTGATCTTGTCCGTATCGAAGCGCATCGCCAGGTGCTCGCCGAGCATCGCGAAATCGAAGACGAGCGCGGCGTCGACGACGTGCCGCACGCTTTTCGAATACCCCCACATTTCCAGTCCGGCCGGCGCGAAATGGATATGCCGCGGAATATGCCCGGCCGGGCAGGGCTCGTTTGGCCGGAACAGCGGTTCGCAGATGCCGCCGGATTCCTCCAGCACGACGGTAAGGCGCGCACGGTCCCGATGCGGCAGCAAATGGATGCCTTCGCCCTCGCACCGGTAGCCGGTGACCTCGAGCTCGACACCCTTCCACGCGCGGCGCGACCGGGTCATGCCGATCACGTTGTCCGGCAGGGATGGCGATAAATTGTCCATGGCAAGAATGGCGGTCTCCCTCCGGTGTCATGTGGGCGCTGCCCGTACATTCTACCCAGCATGCAGGATTGACGGCTATTGCTTTATCTGGCAGCGCGCGACAGCAGGAATGAACAATCAATAGCAGGATTGAACATTGCCGCACTGATATCAGCTTGGTATCGTCCTGTCTCCAGCGCAGGCCGGTTACAGCGGCCATACAAAGCGAGCGACTACACCAGCATGCAAAAAACCATTCTTGGACACCATGGCGCCCAGCACAGCCATTGGGTGGGCGACGGCTTCCCGGTCCGTACCCTGTTTTCCTACCACGGGCTGCAGCAGCAGATCAGCCCATTCCTGCTGCTCGACTACGGCGGACCGCATTATTTCGAGCCGTCGACCGAGCGCCGTGGCGTCGGGGTGCATCCGCACCGCGGCTTCGAGACCGTCAGCATCGTCTACGAGGGCGAGATCGCGCACCGGGATTCGGCCGGCAATGGCGGCATCATCGGCCCCGGCGACGTCCAGTGGATGACCGCCGGCGCCGGCATCCTGCACGAGGAGTACCACGGACCGGGCTTCTCCCGGACCGGCGGCCCGCTGCGCGTGGTCCAGCTGTGGGTCAACCTGCCGGCCAGCGACAAGATGGCGCCCGCCAGATACCAGGGCATCGTCGCGGCCGATATCCCGGCCGTGACGCTACCGAACGGCAGCGGCACGGCGCGCGTGATCGCCGGCGAACTGTCCGGTGTGCGTGGGCCCGCAAAAACGTTCACCCCGGTCAATGTATGGGACCTGCGCCTGCATGCGGATGCGCGCTTGGAACTCGCGCTGCCCGAAGGCCATACGTCGATGCTGGTGGTGCTGTCCGGGCACATCACCGTGGGCGGCGCCCAGGAAGTCGGGTCCGCGGAAATGGCGATGCTCAGCCGCGAGGGCAGCACCGTGGCAGTCGCTGCCGATGGCGATGCGACCGTGCTGGTGCTGACCGGTGCGCCGCTGCATGAGCCCATCGTGGGCAGCGGGCCGTTCGTCATGAATACCGAAGCCGAGATCGTGCAGGCCTACCAGGACTTCACGAAGGGCGGTTCGGTGTTCGCGGCCTGAGCGCGAGTGGGCTGGCCGGCAACACACATCAACGACGTTTAACGAGAAAGGCAATTCGATGGCGGGAGCGAGCTTGGGGCAGACGATCGGACCGGTGGTCGTCCTGATGGGGGCGGCGGTGATCGCCGTGCCATTATTCAGGCGGCTCGGCCTGGGATCGGTCCTCGGCTATTTTGGCGCTGGCATCCTGGTGGGACCGTCGGTGCTCGGCCTGTTCACCGATGCGCGCTCGATCCTGCATATCTCGGAACTGGGCGTGGTGATGTTCCTGTTCGTGATCGGGCTCGAGCTGCGGCCGCACAAGCTGTGGGCAATGCGCGGGCAGATTTTCGGCCTGGGCCTGGCCCAGGTATTCTCCGCCATCGGCGCACTGGCGCTGACCGGCTACTTTGCGTTCGGCCTGTCCGGGCCGGCCGCCTTCGTCGCCGGGGCGGGATTCGTGCTGTCCTCGACCGCCGTCATCATGATGGCGCTGCAAGACCGCGGCGAGATGGCAAGCGCCGAAGGGCAGAAGTCGGTCGCCATCCTGTTGTTCGAAGACCTGATGATCGTGCCGCTGCTGGCGGTGGTCGCCTTCCTGTCGCCCGTGTCGCAGGGGCAGTCGGGTTGGTCCGGCGTGCTGCTGGCCGTGGCCGCACTGGCGGTGCTGCTGGGCGTCGCGCGCTGGGGCCTGGATCCCTTCTTCGCCCTGCTGGCCAGGTCGCGCACGCGCGAAGTGCTGACCGCGGGCGCGCTGCTGGTCGTCCTGTGCGCAGCGCTGCTGATGGAATTTGCCGGCCTGTCGATGGCGATGGGCGCATTCCTGGCCGGCGTGATGCTGTCCAGTTCGAGCTACCGGCACCAGATCGAAAGCGATATCGAGCCGTTCCGCGGCCTGCTCATGGGACTGTTCTTCCTGGCGGTCGGCATGTCGCTCGACCTGTCGATCGTCGCGGCCGAGTGGCGGCTGCTGCTGTCGATGCTGTTCTGGTTCATGGTCGCGAAGGGCATCGTGGTGCATGTGGTGGCGCGCCTGTTCGGCGCCTCGAACCACCAGGCCCTGCATCGCACCTCGATGTTCCTGCAGGGCGGCGAGTTCGCCTTCGTGCTGTATGCCGCTGCGCTGTCGGTCGGCGTGCTCGATGAACGCGAGAACGCCCTGTTCGCCACCGTCGTGATCCTCTCGATGGCGCTCTCGCCGCTGCTCACGGCCATGGCCGATCGCTTCCTGCGGGTCGAGAAATCGATGGACGGGGTTGAACATGCGCGCGACCTGAAAGGGCGGGTGCTGGTGATCGGCTTCGGCCGCTTTGGCCAGATCGCCTCGCAGCTGTTGCTGTCGAGCGGCGTCAAATTGGCGGTGATCGACAAGGACCCGGACCGCATCCGCGATGCCGAGCGCTTCGGCTTCAAGGTGTTCTTCGGCGAAGGCACCCGGCTCGACACCCTGCGCCATTCCGGCGCCGCCGAAGCCGACGCCATCATGGTGTGCATCGACGAGCCCAAGGCCGCGAACCACATCGTGGAGCTGGCCAGGCAGGAATTCCCGCAGGCCAGGCTGCTGGTGCGCAGCTACGACCGCGGCCATGCGATTACCCTGATCCGCGCGGGCGTGGACTATCAGGTGCGGGAAACCGTGGAGTCGGCCTACCTGATGGGCGCCGAGGGCCTGCGCACCCTCGGCTTTTCCGAGGCCGCGGTCGAGGAAGCCGCCAGCGACATCCGCCAGCGCGACGCCGAGCGGCTGTCCGAGCAAATCCATGGCGACGAATTGTCGGGCCGCGATCACCTGCACCTGCCCGTCGTGCCGCAGCCGCTGGGCAGGCCGGCGGCTTAGGCTTCACACAACCGGGAACCAGATTGGATATCGAAGAGCTGCAGACATTCGTGGAAGTCGCCGACGCCGGCGGCATCTCGCCCGCCGCGCTGCGGCTTGGCGTGTCCAAGTCGATCGTCAGCCGGCGGCTGGTGCGGCTCGAGGCGGAGCTGGGCATCCAGCTCTTGGCGCGGACCACCCGCGGCGCCGCGCTCACCGAGGCCGGCACGACGTTTCGCGACTACGCGGCCAGGGTCTGCGCCGAGATCGCCCTGGCGCGCGAGACGATCCTGCCCGCCGGCGAGCTGCGCGGCCGCCTGCGCATCGCCGCGCCGCTGTCGTTCGGGCCGACCCACTTCGCGCCGGTGCTGGCGGAAATGGCGCGGCTGCACCCGCGGCTGCACATCCACACCTGCTACAGCGACCACAATGTGGACCTGATCGCCGACGGCTACGACTGCGCGATACGGCTCGGCTACCTGCAGGATTCGAACCTGGTGGCGCGGCGCATCGGGCCGATCTACGGGCTCACCGTCGCCAGTCCCGCCTATATCGCCGTCCACGGCGCGCCCGAGACGCCAGACCAGCTGCTGTCGCACCAGGCCCTGATGCAGGGCACCGAGGCCTGGCAATTCCTGGATGGCGAGAAGACCGTGTCGATCCGGCCGCAAGGACGCTTCAAGGCGGACAACGGCATGGCGCTGGTCGCGGCCGCCCTGGCCGGGCTGGGCGTCGCCTATCTTCCCTATGGCCTGATGCATGAATACCTGGATAGCGGGGCGCTAGTTCCGGTCATGACGCGTTACCCGCCGCCGCCGGCCGGCGCCTACGTCGTGCGCCCGCCGGGCCAGCATCCGGCGCGCAAGATCCGCATCCTGACCGATCTGCTGGTGGCGTATTTCGATACCAAGCCGCCGATCGCCAGCGCCTGGCCCCGCGCTGCACCTGCAAGGCAAGTATGAGGCCGCCGCTACCGCGCAAGACGGCGACGGACAATTTTCAAGCATGACATCGATATTATGGAGAACGATTTGAGTCACATCCTGGTCATCAACAGCAGCGCCTCGGGCGACACGTCCGTCTCTCGCACCCTGGTGGGTGACATCGTGCGGGGCCTGGTCGAGGCGCATCCCGAAGTGCGCCTGACCTGCCGCGACGTCGACGAAGAGGGCATACCGCATCTCAGCGCCGCCACGGTGGCCGGCGTGCGCGCCGTCGCCGCGACCGAGGCCGAACTTGCCACGCGCGCCCTGTCGGATGAGCTGATCGCGGAACTGCAGGCCGCCGACATCGTCGTGATCGGCGCTCCCATGTACAATTTCAGCATCCCTTCCAGCTTGCGCGCCTGGTTCGACCACGTGCTGCGCCCGCGTGTCACGTTCGCCTACGGCGCTGCCGGCCCGCAGGGGCTGTTGACGGGCAAACGGGCCATCGTCGTGGAGTCGCGCGGCGGGCTGTATTCTGAGGGACCGGGCAAGGCAAGCGATTTCCAGGAACCCTACCTGAGGCAGCTGCTGGGGTTCATCGGCATCGTCGACGTCACCTTCATCCACGCCGAAAAAATCGGATTCGGCGCCGAGGCGCGCGAACTCGCGCTCACCGGCGCCCGGGTGCAGATCGCGCAAGCGGTGGCCAGCCTGGCCATGAGCCCGGCATAACGAGGAGAACAGCATGATAGACATGATCATCGAGCAGCGCCGCCGCAGCCTGGGCGGCAGTATGGAAGTCGGCCGCGTGCTGCCATTCGCGAAACGGCGCATGGTGGGGCCGTTCATCTTCTTCGACCACATCGGCCCACTCGACCTGGCGCAGGGGATCGACCGCAGCGTCGACGTGCGCGCGCATCCGCATATCGGCCTGTCGACCGTCACCTACCTGTTCTCGGGCGAGATCATGCACCGCGACAGCCTTGGCTACGAGCTGCCGGTGCGGCCGCACGAAGTGAACTGGATGACCGCGGGCAGCGGCATCACGCATAGCGAGCGCTTCGAGCATGCTCGGGCGCACGGCGACCACCTGCACGGCATCCAGGCCTGGGTTGCGCTGCCGGACGGGATGGAGGAAATCGCGCCCTCGTTCTCGCACCATTCCGGCAGCGACCTGCCGCAGTGGCAGGATGGCGGCGTTGCCGGCCAGCTCATCGCCGGCAATGCCTACGGCCTCTGCGCCGGCGCCAAGACCTGTTCGCCGCTGTTCTACGCCCATCTCGACATGCAGCCAGGGTCGACCGCCGAAATCCCCGGCGGCTTCAAGGAACGCGCGCTGTACATCGCCACCGGTGCGGTGGAGATGGACGGCATGCGCCACGAGAGCGGCCGGATGCTGGTGCTGGGCGCTAGCGCCTCGCGCGTGAAGGCGCTCGAACATGCGACGGTGATGGTGCTGGGCGGGGAGCCGGTGGGCGAGCGCCACGTGTACTGGAACTTCGTGTCGTCTTCCAAGGACCGGCTGGCGCAGGCGGCAGCCGACTGGAAGGCGGGCAGGATGAAATTGCCGGATGCGGACGACCAGGAGTTCACTCCGCTGCCGGATGCGCCACCGCCGCCGGTGATGGGGCAGGCGTAGCGCTGCTGCCGCCTTCGATCGCGACACGGCCGTTGCACAGCGCCGTGAACCGGTCTTCGGCCAGGCCTGCGAACAGCGCGACGTTTGCACCCAGCGGCACCGGCTGGCGGAAGCGGCACCAGACCGACACGGGCTCCTGGCCAGACTCCGCCTGCAGCAGCGAGCATGCTGTCGCCAGCGTGTGCGCGCCGTGGATGATCGGCGTGCGCATGCCCATCAGGCGCGCCGTCCACGGCCACAGGTGGATCGGATTCCAGTCGCCTGATAGTGCCGCGTAGCGGCGGCCCGCATCGGACGCCACCGTCCATCCGCCGAGCGCCTGGCCGGATGGCGTGTCAGGTTGCGGCGCGGCGGCGCGGCCCGCGCGGCTCCCGCGCTGGATGAGATAGGTGCTGTCGCAGGAAAAGACCAGGCGCTCGCCATCGAAGGCGCGCGTCTCGAGCACGCAGTGGAGCGCACCGTTCGGCGCGGCTGGCGGCAGTTGCAAGGTCGTCGTCAAGGCCAGCGGCGCATCCAGAAAAACCGGACCATGCATCGCCAGCCGGTTCTCGACATGGATCAGCCCCGGAATGCGAAACGGAATCGGGCGCGCCAGCATCGTTGCCAGTTGCGCGCGCTGCGCCAGCAGGTAGAGGAAGGTCAGCGGGATGGCATCGCCTGGAAAACCGAATGCGGCGTTGTAGCGGCGCACGTGATCGAGGTCGATCCGGTCGAGGCGGTAGCTGGCGCCAACCTGGCCGTCAGCTGCAGATACAGGTGCGGGACGCTGGAACAGCGCCCGCAGCAGCATGGCCGCACCGGGCGGTGGTAGAGGGGGAAAGGAATCGAGGGGCGAAGTGCTCATCCGCGCAGGATAGCACTCCGCCTTGCTGTGCAGAACGTCAGGCCGCTTTGGCTTGCGTCACGCGGCGCGTGATGTGGGACAGCGCCGCGTCGACCTGGTCGATCAGGATCAGGCACAGGTCGCCCTCGCCCAGGCGGTCGAGCGCGCGGTCGATGGCGACGAACTCGCCATCGATCTCTTCCACGTGGCCGGTGCGGGTCGCGCCGGCCAGGCCCGAACGCAGCAGCTTGATGACCTCGCCGTCGGCGCGGCCGCGCTGGCACTGGTCCTGGTACAGCAGCACGTCGTCGAAGGCCTTGCCCAGGATCTCGGTTTGCTGCGAGATGTCCTGGTCGCGGCGGTCGCCGGCGCCGCTGATCACCACCGAACGGCGCTTGGCCGGCATGCCTTCGACCGCATTGACCAGCGCCGCGATCGCATCCGGATTGTGGCCGTAGTCGGCGATCACGGTCGCGCCGCGGTAGTCGAACACATTGAAACGGCCCGGCGCATTGTCGCTCTCGCCGACGAAGGTCTTGAGGCCCAGGCGGATCGCGTCCCACGACGTGCCCACGCCCCAGGCCGCGGCCACCGAGGCCATCACGTTCTCGACCTGGAAGCCCACCACGCCGCCGCGGGTGATCGGCACCTCGCGCAGGTCGATGCGTTCGACGAACTTGCCCTGCGCCGCGACCAGGTGGCCGTCTTCGACGAAGACCACGCGCCGGCCCTGGGCGCGGTGCATCGCCATGACGGGCAAGCCCACGTCCTGGGCGAAGAAGGTGACTTCGCCGCGGGTCTTTTCGGCCATCGCCGCCACGGTCGGGTCGGCGGCATTGAGTACCGCCATGCCGCCCACGGCCACGTTCTGCACGATCACGCGTTTCAGCACGGCGAGATCTTCGAGGGTGGTGATGTAGTTCAGGCCCAGGTGGTCGCCGGCGCCGATATTGGTCACCACCGCGACCTGGCATTTATCGAAGGCCAGGCCCTCGCGCAGCAGGCCGCCGCGCGCGGTCTCGAATACGGCGGCGTCGACGTCCGGGTGCAGCAGCACGTTGCGTGCGCTGCGCGGGCCGCTGCAGTCGCCGCTGTCGATGCGGCGGCCTTCGATATACACGCCGTCGGTATTGGTCATGCCGGTGCGCAGGCCCGCAGCCGTCATCAGGTGCGCGATCAGGCGCACCGTGGTGGTCTTGCCGTTGGTGCCGGTCACTGCCACCACCGGGATGCGGCCGTCGTCGCCATCCTTGAACAGGGTGTCGATGACGGCGTCGCCGATCGCGCGCGGCTTGCCGAACGAGGGCGCCAGGTGCATGCGCAGGCCCGGCGCGGCATTGACTTCGACGATGCCGCCGCCGACTTCTTCCATCGGTTTCAGGACGCTGTCGGCCACCAGGTCGACGCCGCAGATGTCCAGGCCGATCATGTGGGCGGCGGCGATCGCGCGCTCGGCCACTTCCGGGTGCACGTCGTCGGTTACATCGGTGGCGGTGCCGCCGGTCGACAGGTTGGCGTTGTTACGCAAGACCACGCGCTGGCCCAGGGCCGGCACCGAGTCGGCGTTCATCCCTTGCTGCACCAGGGTGCCCAGGGCGATGTCGTCGAAGCGGATCCTGGTCAGCGAGGTCGCGTGGCCGTCGCCGCGGCGCGGGTCGCGGTTGACCGTGTCGACCAGTTCGCGCACGGTGTGCTTGCCGTCGCCGATCACCTGCGGCGGTTCGCGCCGTGCGGCGGCCACCAGCTTGTCGCCAACCACCAGCAGGCGGTAATCGTGGCCGGGCAGGTAGCGCTCGACCAGGATGTCGTCGCGGAATTCGCTGGCCGCCCTGAAGCCGGCGTCCAATTGCTCGCGGGTGGTGACGTTGACCGTCACGCCCTTGCCCTGGTTGCCGTCCTTGGGCTTGATCACGACCGGCAGGCCGATCTCCTGGGCGGCAGCCCAGGCATCGTCCGGGTCGCTCACGCTGCGGCCCTGCGGCACCGGCACGCCGGCCGCGTCGAGCAGCTTCTTGGTCAGTTCCTTGTCTTGCGCGATCGATTCGGCGATCGCGCCGGTGGCGTCGATCTCGGCGGCCTGGATGCGGCGCTGGCGGCTGCCCCAGCCGAACATCACCATGCTGCCTTCGGTCATGCGCCGGAACGGGATATTGCGGGCCACGGCGGCCTGCACGATCGAGCCGGTCGACGGGCCGAGGCGCACGTCTTCATCCAGGTCGCGCAGCTGCTTGAGCGCGGCGGCCAGGTCGAACGGCGTGTCATTGCGCGCCGAGTCGATCAGTTGCTGTGCCAGATCGAGCGCCAGGCGGCCGACGTCTTCTTCGCTGTATTCGACCACCACCTGGTAGATGCCGGTTTCGAGCGTGGCGGTGGTGCGGCTGAAGGACACCGGGCAGCCGGCTTCGGCCTGCAGGGTCAATGCCGTCAGTTCCAGCACTTGCGCCAGCGGCACCGTGTCGCTGTGGCCGTAGGTTTGCAGGGCGCCCATCTGCGGGAAACGCACGCGCAGGCGCGGCTCGAAGCCGGGAAGTAGAGCGATCGACTGTTCCTGCGGCGTGCATGCCACGATGGCCTCGACCGAGGTGTGATGGCTCCAGAGATTGGGGCCACGCAGGGCCCGTACGCGAGATACTTCCATATACTGTCTTCCTTTACTAGGGATTACTTCTTCGGCGTCGCGTCGAAGGCGCGCAGTCCACCGCACAGCAGGTCGCTCGGCACGCCGAGGGCCCAGGCGGCGGCCACCGCCGCCAGCACGTTTTCTGGATACTTCACGGTCGACGGCTTCATCGCCGACAGCGCGATCAGCGGCGTCTCTTGCTCGCCCGCGGCCAGCACGATGCGGCCGTCGCGCGCGAACACCACGCGCTCGCCGGCCTGGCGGTGCGCGGCCACGGTTGCGTTGCTTTCGTCGACCGCGTAATAGATCACGCTGCCGTCGCACAGCTCGGCGAGGTTCGCCACGGCCTCATCGGCCGCGTTCAGCACCGCCACGCCGTCCGGCAGGATCACGTCGACCTGGCTGCGGATCACGTTGCGCATCGCGTCCTGGTCACGGATATAAAACTCGGCCACGTCCTCGATGCCGTTCATGTCGCTCACCACGCCCACCGCGCAGCGGTCGTAGGGCAGGCCTTCGGCCAGGATCGAGCGCGCGTTCGATTCGAATACCGCGGTTTGCACGTTACGGTTGATCAGGATGCGCTGGGCCGCCTCGACGCCGGTCGAATCGCGGGTCGAGATCGCGCGCGCGTTCAGGTACAGGCCTTCGCCGTTGGCGACGCCGACTTCCTTGCGCGTGATGTTGACCAGGCAGCCGACCAGGCGCGTGATCAGGCTGCAGCCCTTCGACCCGGTCACGCCGACCACCGGGATGCGCGCCGTGGCGTCGTCGCCGAACAGGTGGTCGACAATGTCCTTGCCGACGTTGCGCGGGGTGCCGCTGGCCGGCTTCGTGTGGGCCAGCAGGCCCGGGCTGGCATTGACTTCGATGATGGCGCCGCGCTGCCCGGCCAGGGGGCGCGAGATGTCTTCGCACACCAGGTCGATGCCGGCGATGTCCAGGCCGACGATGCGCGCGGCCAGGGCGGCGGCGTGGGCGACGTCAGGGTGCACCAGGTCGGTCACGTCGTCGGCGACGTTGCCGTTCACCTGGATCAGCACTTTCTGGCCATCGGCAGGGATGGAGTCGGGAGTCAGGCCCTGGCGCTGCAGCTGCAGCTGGTTTTCTTCGCTCTCGCGCGGCTTGACGGGGCTGAGCGGGAATTCCTCGCTCTCGCCGCGGCGCGGATCGGTATTGATCTGGGTCTCGCACAGTTCGGCCACGTCCTGGCGGCCGTCGCCCGTCACCCAGACCGACGCGCCGCGCGCGGCTGCGACCACCTTGCGGCCGACCACCAGCAGGCGATGCTCGTCACCCAGGATGAAGCGCTCGACCAGCACGGATTTGCTCTCACCCTCGAGCGAGGCGATCGTGTAGGCGGCTCTCACTTCGGCTTCGGTCGTCAGGTTCAGCGACACGCCGCGGCCGTGGTTGGCGTCGAGGGGCTTGACCACCACCGGCAGGCCGATGTCCTGCGCTTCTTCCCAGGCGGCGTCAGGGCTGCGCGCGATCGCGCCTTCCGGCACCGGCACGCCGCAGGACGAGAGCAGCGACTTGGTCATGTCCTTGTCGCTGGCGATGCCTTCGGCGATCGCGCTGGTGCGGTCGGTTTCCGCGGTCCAGATGCGGCGCTGGGCAGCGCCGTAGCCGAGCTGCACCAGGTTGCCGTCGGTCAGGCGGATCGACGGGATGCGGCGGTCGGTGGCGGCGTCCACGATGTGGGCGGTGGAGGGCCCCAGGCAATGGCGGTCGACCATATCGGTCAGGCGCGCGACTTCACCCGGGAGGTCGAACGGCGCGTCGTTGATCGCGGCCATCATCAGGCGGTGGGCGACGTCGAGGGCGGCGCGCCCGACGGTCTCGTCGCGGGTACGGAAAGCCATCTTGTAGATGGCGTGCTCGCCGGTCGAGCGGGTCTTGCCGAAGCCGGTCTTCATGCCGGCCAGGTTCTGCACCTCGAGCACGATGTGTTCAAGGATGTGGCCGGCCCAGGTCCCTTCGACCAGGCGCTCGTTGAAGCCGCCGCGATGGCCGACGCCGCAATGGTGTTCGATCAGCCCGGGGAGCCAGGCGGTCAGGCGTTCCGTGAAGCCGGGAAGAAGGTTCGAAGGATAGTCTTCCAGCTCGCCGATATCGAGCCAGGCCTCGAGGACCGGACGGTAGGTCCAGATATTCGGTCCGCGCAGGTAAGTCACGCGCAGGAATTTGATGTCGTTCTTCTTGGTCATGTAATCGCTTTTGCCGCCTGGCGCCTCTCTTCGCGCTGGCAACTTGTCCTTGTATGCCTGACTACCTAAAACGGCGCTGGAAAAATCGGCTGCATATCACGCGTCGGTGTACACTTGCCGGCTTACTGCGCCGCAACATTCCTACTAAACACGGTTTCCGTGTCATCCAAACGATACCCAGAAACGTTCTAGCGCTCTGTGGAGCGTTTCACGCAACGGCGTAATGACGGTCCTTGTGCATCGCCGAATCGGCGCCATGTCCACCCTCTAGAACAAAAAGCCTGTTACCGGGCGCAATACATGACAACTCAACAACTTGCTATTCCATCGTCGCTGGCGCTAGCCGCCAGTTCTTTGCCTGAACGGTGGCAAAGTGACGTCGCGAAACAGCTTGCACCAGGGGAAAACGTTTTAAGCAGCGTGGAGGTTGACCTCGACGCGAAATTACATTTTTCAAAAGGCCTGGTGCTGGTGACGGATCGCCGCCTGCTGGCGCGCGCGCCAGGAGAAGCTACCTGGCGTGACTGGCCGCACCGCGCCGGTACCGAATTGCGCCACCACGACCACGCCGGCGTCGGCCATCTCGAACTGATCGACGATGGCGGGCTGCTGGCCGCCTGGCGCTTCACCCTCGGCCAGAACCTGCACGCGATGCGCGTCGCCGACCAGTTCCGCGACCAGGTGCACAGCGTGGCCACCGGCATTGCCGTCCAGCCGCCCGACCAGCATACTTGTCCAAGTTGCAAGGCGCCGCTCGAACCGGACCAGGACGACTGCCCGATCTGCGAGAAAGTGCTGCATACGCCGCCGTCGACCTGGACCCTGTTCCGCCTGTGGCGCTTTGCCCAGCCCTATAAAGGCCAGCTGCTGCTGGGCTTCCTGCTGATGCTGGGCTCGACCGGCGCGCACATGATCCCGCCTTACCTGACGATGCCGCTGTTGGACAATGTCCTGATCCCGTACCAGAACGGGCAGCAGATCGACACCAACCTGGTCTATATGTATATGGGCGGGCTGTTCGCGGCCGCGCTGCTGGCCTGGCTGCTGGGCTGGGCCAAGACGTATGTGCTGGCGCTGGCTTCCGAGCGCATCGGCGCCGACCTGCGCTCGACCACCTATGAGCACCTGATGCGGCTGTCGCTGGAATTTTTCGGCGGCAAGCGCACGGGCGACCTGATGGCGAGGATCGGCAGCGGTTCGGACCGGATCTGCGTGTTCCTGTCGCTGCACCTGCTCGACTTCCTGTCGGACGTCCTCATGATCGTGATGACGGGCATCATCCTGTTCACGATCAACCCCTGGCTGGCCGTGGTGACCCTGCTGCCGCTGCCTTTCATTGCCTGGATGATCCACATCGTGCGCGACAAGCTGGGCACCGGCTTCGAAAAGATCGACCGCGTGTGGGGCGAGGTGACCAATGTCTTGGCCGACACCATTCCCGGCATCCGGGTGGTGAAGGCGTTTGCCCAGGAAAAGCGTGAAGCGGCGCGCTTCCGCGAGGCCAACAAGCACAACCTGGCCGTCAACGACAAACTGAACCGGGTGTGGTCGCTGTTTTCGCCGACCGTGTCCTTCCTGACCGAGCTCGGCCTGCTGGTGATCTGGTGCTTCGGCATCTGGCAAGTGTCGCGCGGCGACATTACCGTCGGCACCTTGTCGGCCTTTATCGCCTACAGCGGCCGTTTCTATGTGCGCCTGGATTCGATGAGCCGGATCGTGTCGGTGACGCAAAAATCGGCCTCGGCCGCCAAGCGCATCTTCGACATCCTCGACCATGTATCGAGCGTGCCGGACCCGGCCAACCCCGTGAAAGTCGACAAGATCGAGGGCAATATCGAGCTGCGCGAGGTCGGTTTCCGTTACGGCAACCGCGCCGTGAATCGCGGCATCTCGCTCAAGATCAAGGCCGGCGAGATGGTGGGCCTGGTCGGCCACAGCGGCTCGGGCAAGAGCACGCTGGTCAACCTGATCTGCCGCTTCTACGACGTGGCCGAAGGCGCTATCCTGCTCGACGGCCAGGACATCCGCTCGTTCGCGGTGGCCGACTACCGCCGCAATATCGGCCTGGTGCTGCAGGAACCCTTCCTGTTCTTCGGCACGATCGCCGAGAACATCGCCTACGGCAAGCCGCATGCGACGCGCGAGGAAATCATCGCCGCCGCCAGGGCCGCCCATGCCCATGAATTCATCCTGCGCCTGCCGCAGGGCTACGATTCGATGGTCGGCGAGCGCGGGCAGGGCCTGTCGGGCGGCGAGCGCCAGCGCATCTCGATCGCGCGCGCCCTGCTGATCGATCCGCCGATCCTGATCCTGGACGAGGCGACGTCGTCGGTCGACTCGGAAACCGAAAAAGAGATCCAGAAGGCGCTCGACAACCTGGTGCAGGGCCGCACCACGATCGCCATCGCGCACCGCCTGTCCACCCTGCACCGGGCCGACCGCCTGGTGGTGCTGGACCGCGGCGTGGTGGTCGAAGAAGGCAACCACGACGAGCTGATGGCGCGCGAAGGCGCCTATCACCGGCTCTACGAAGCGCAGGCGCGCAACGTGGACCAGGACCTGGACGACAAGGACGCATGATGACTACCGTTTCGACTATCCCATTCCAGCTGCGCCGCGACAATTTCGGCAAGCTGGTCATCACCCTCGAAAATGGCGAGGAGTGGGTCGGCGTGACGCCGGTGCGCGCCTTCCCGATCCAGGCCCCGACCAAGGGCATCTCGCTGGTGCGCGACGGCGGCAAGGAAGTCGCCTGGATCGACGACCTGGCCGACATGCCGGCCGACATCCGCACCCTGATCCACGAGGAAATCGAGGGCCGCGAGTTCATTCCCGAAATCCTGGCCATCAAGGATGTCTCGAGCTTTGCCACGCCCTGCACCTGGTTTGTGAAGACCGACCGCGGCGATACCGAGTTCGTGCTGAAGGTGGACGAGGACATCCGCCGCATCGGCGAAGCCTCGCTGCTGGTTGCCGACAACCACGGCATCAACTTCCTGGTGCGCGATATGTTCAGGATCGACAAGCACAGCCGCAAGATCCTGGACCGCTTCCTTTGAACCTCTATTGAACCGGCGCCGGACGCGCTTTCTTCATCGGATCAGTCCAGCGTTCGGCCTCTCACATACCGGCGACAGCGATCCCGGTACAGTCTTCTCATCGGCCGCATGGCCATGCACCCAGGAGAAGACAATGGATTCCATCAACCGCAACCAAGCCGAACAAAACCGCCGCGACCTGGCCGGCGTTGACGCCATCGAGCGCATCAAGGACATGATCGACGATGCCGACTCGTGCTTCTTTTGCACCGGCAACGGCCAGGGCCCGAGCCGCGGCGTGCGCCCGATGAGCGTGCGCGAGACCGACGATGCCGGCGCCATCTGGTTCCTGAGCAGCATCGACAGCCACAAGAACCAGGAGTTGCAGGCCAATCCTTCCGTTAAATTGTTCTTCCAGTCGGGCAAGCATTCCGGCTTCCTGGAACTGGATGGCCACGCCGAGACCTCGCAAGATAAAGCACGCATCAAGCAGTTGTGGAATTCGATGGTCAAGACCTGGTTCACCGGGGGCGAGGACGATCCGCGCATCACCGTCATCAAGGTTACGCCCAGGACCGGTTATTACTGGGACAACAAGCACGGCGACGCGGTGGCTGGCGTCAAGGTGGCGGTCGGGGCGATGATCGGCAAGACGCTGGACGATTCGATCGAGGGTACACTGAGCTTCTGATATGGAAGAGGAGGGCGGGTGCATTTCATCCTGGCGACGATCGGCTCGGCCGGCGACCTGTTCCCCTTCCTCTGGATCGGCCGCGCGCTGCGCGAGCGCGGCCACCGCGTCGATTTCCTCGGGCCCGAACAGCATGCCATGTATGTCGAGTCGGCCGGGCTCACCTTCCACGGCCTGCCGGCCGACGTGGCCGTGCTCGACCATCCCCACCTGTGGCATGCAACCCGCGGCCTGGCCGTGGTGTGGGAAGCGACGCGCCCGGCGATGGCGCAACTGCCCATGGTGGTCGAGGCGCTGACGCAGGCGCAGTCAAATGAGCAGCCGAATGAGCGGCGGGTGCTGCTGGCCCATCCGCTGGCCCTGCCCGAAGCCGACCTGTGCCGCCATGCCAGCCCGGGCCTGAAGATCGCGGCCGCGTGGCTGGCGCCATCGAACCTGCCGACCGTGCACGACCCGTTGCTGCTCGGCCCCTGGCCGGTGCCGGCCTGGGTGCCACATGGCGCGCGCCGCTGGTTGTGGCGTGCGCTGGCGGCGCGCTTCGTCGACCCGGTGGCGCTGCCTGGCCTGAACACGGCGCGCGTCGAACGCGGCCTGCCCCAGGTCGACAGCATGGTCGACTATATTCCGTCCATCCCCGACTTGTCGCTGGCGCTGTTTCCCGACTGGTTCGCGCCTGCGCCGCCAGATTGGCCGCGGCCGCTATACCAGGCCGGTTTCCCGCTCTACGATCCCGATCCGGATGCGGCGCCGAGCGCCGAATTGCGCGCCTTCCTCGACGCGGGTGAGCCGCCGGTCGTGTTCACGCCGGGCACTGGCAACCGCCAGGCGCGCAGCTACTTCGCGGCCGCGGCCCATGCTGTCGCCGCACTGGGCCACCGAGCAATTTTCCTGACACCATATCGTGAGCAATTGCCCTCCAGGCTGTCGCCGGACGTCTGCTGGCAGCAATATATACCCCTGAAAGCGCTGCTTCCGCATGTCGCTGCCCTGGTCCATCACGGCGGCATTGGTACGACTGCCGAAGCATTGCGCGCTGCCATTCCACAGTTGATCGTGCCACTGGCACATGATCAATTCGATAATGCTGCGCGGGTGACGGCGCTTGGCGCTGGCCTTTCCCTGCGCGCTGACCGGGTATCGCCACGCAGCATGCGGGTTGCATTGGCGAAGATCATCGATGCGTCGAGTTTCATTCAGCGCGGCGCAAGGATTGCGGAGCGGTTTCAGGCACCATCGCTTGAGGACCAGCTCTGTGCACGACTTGAAGCGCTCGGCAGTGGGGAGCGGCCGGTGTCAAAATGACGCCTGGCGTCAATTTGACACCAATAGCCCGCAAGTGCTACATTGGATGCAGCAAAATTTTTGCTGTATCCCTGTATAGGCAAGCACATCATGAGCGCGACAGCAGAACGGGAGCGGATTACCGCAAGGGTCTCGAGCACAGTAGCGGAAACATTAAACTCGGCGGCAGAATTGATGGGGACTACCTTGAACAGTTTCGTCGTACAGGCCGCGCTTGAAAAAGCACAGAAGATCGTGGACCGCGAGAGCCTGGTCCAGGTGTCGCGCAATGACGCAGCCATGCTGCTGGATCTGCTCGATGCGCCACCCAAGCCGAATGCCGCCCGGCAGAAGGCCTACGAACGCTTCATGAAAGAGAAATATGGCGTCGAGACTGGAAGCGCTGGATCGGGTGCATGATGTCGACGGCTTCGATTGCGGTGTCCCTGTTCTCGATCATTGGCTGAGAAATACTGCGTTTCAACACCAGAAAAAAGGCACGTCCAAGACCTGGGTGCTGGTCGACGACGGCGAGCCTGGCAGGATCGTTGGTTTCTTCGCGATGGCGCCACGCGGCATCGTTCTCACCGACAGCTTGCCTGACGACATGCGCAAACGCATGCCGAAGGTGGTATCGGGCTATACCCTGGCACGACTGGCAGTCGCCCTGGACCGTCAGGGCGAGGGTCGTGGCGCCTACTTGCTCAATGAGGCAATGGAAAAGGCATGGCGCGTGGCACAGCAGGTCGGCGGTTTCGGCCTGTTTGTGGATGCCAAGGAGGGGGCGGCGTCGTTCTATCGGCACTATGGCTTCGACGCCTTCCCGGACGACCCCGACACCTTGGTGCTGCGTATTGCCGACATCGGGCCCTATCCCATGCGCGATCCGCACGATTGACGAGGCTGCTCAGCGACAGCCGGCGTCTCCCTGGCGTTCCAGGATCGCGACTGTTGAAAGGCGCACCGACAGCTTTCGCCCCCTGGGGTTGAATACGCTATCGCCAATGTTGTCGGAGGGCAGATGCCCAGCAAGAAGTCACCTATCAATGCCGCCGCAGACGGCTACGTCCACGTGCGCGGCGCGCGCGAACACAATCTCAAGAACGTCGACCTCGACATCCCGCGCGGGCAGCTGGTGGTGTTCACCGGTGTCTCGGGTTCGGGCAAATCCTCGCTCGCCTTCGGCACCCTGTATGCCGAAGCCCAGCGGCGCTACCTGGAATCGGTCTCGCCCTACGCGCGCCGCCTGTTCCACCAGATGCCGGTGCCCGAGGTCGACCAGATCGAAGGCTTGCCGCCCGCCGTCGCCCTGCAGCAGCAGCGCGGCACGCCGACCGCGCGCTCGTCGGTCGGCAGCGTCAGCACGCTCAGTAATTCCCTGCGCATGCTGTACTCGCGCGCCGGCGACTATCCGCCGGAGCAGGAACTCCTGTATGCCGAATCGTTCTCGCCCAACACCCCGCAAGGCGCCTGCCCGCGCTGCTCGGGCCTGGGCCGCATCTACGACGTGACCGAACAGTCGATGGTGCCTGACGATACCCTGACTATCCGCGAGCGCGCGATCGCCGCCTGGCCGCCGGCCTGGCATGGCCAGAACCTGCGTGACATCCTGGTCACGCTGGGCATCGAGGTCGACACCCCGTGGCGCGACTTGCCCAAGAAGGACCGCGACTGGATCCTGTACACCGACGAGAGCCCGACGGTGCCGGTCTATGCCGGCCTCACGCCCAAGGAAACCCGCGCGGCCCTGAAGCGCAAGGACACGCCCAGCTACCAGGGCACCTTCACCGGCGTGCGGCGCTACGTGATGCAGACCTTCGCCAATACCGAAAGCGCGTCGATGAAAAAGCGCGTGGCGCGCTATATGGTCGGCGCCGCCTGCCCGGAATGCGAGGGCAAGCGGCTGCGGCGCGAATCGCTGTCGGTCACGTTCGCCGGCCATGACATCGCCGACATCTCGCGCCTGCCGCTGGCGCGGCTGGCCGAACTGCTGCAGCCCTATGCCGTGGGCAAGGACAAGAACGACAGCCACCTCCATAACGAGCAGCTGATCGTGCGCCGGCGCATCGCGGCGGACCTGGCCGCGCGCCTGGAGGTACTGCTGGCGATGGGACTGGGCTACCTGGCGCTGGAGCGCAGCACGCCGACCCTGTCGCCGGGCGAGCTGCAGCGCCTGCGCCTGGCCACGCAAGTGCGTTCGAGCCTGTTCGGCGTCGTCTACGTATTGGACGAACCGTCGAGCGGCCTGCATCCGGCCGACACCGAGGCCTTGCTCGATGCGCTGGCCCAGCTGAAGGCGGCCGGCAACTCGCTGTTCGTGGTCGAGCATGCGCTGGACGTGATCCGGCAAGCCGACTGGCTGGTCGACGTCGGCCCGCTGGCCGGCGAGCGTGGCGGCCAGGTGCTGTACAGCGGCGTGCCGGAAGGGCTGCGCAAGGTCGAGCAATCGCAGACCCGGCGCTACCTGTTCGGCGAAGCGCCGCCGCCGCAGCGCATGCCGCGCACGCCCGCCGGCTGGCTGAAGCTGGAGGGCGTCCACCGCAACAACCTGCGCGACCTGGAAGTCGCCTTCCCGCTCGGCGTGTTGACGAGTGTGACGGGCGTGTCTGGCTCGGGCAAGTCCAGTCTCGTGAGCCAGGTGCTGGTCGAGCTGGTGGGCGCCGCGCTGGGGCAGGGCGGCGCGGCGCAAGACGAGCAGCCGGACGAACCGGACCTGGAGCGCGACGAAGAGCTGCCCCTGGCCGGTCACATCGTGTCCGGCATGGAGGGCGTGCGGCGCCTGGTGCGGGTCGACCAGAAGCCGATCGGCCGCACGCCGCGCTCGAACCTGGCGACCTACACGGGCCTGTTCGACCAGGTGCGCAAGCTCTTTGCCGCCACCACGGATGCGAAGAAGCGGCGCTACGATGCGGGCCGCTTCTCGTTCAATGTCGCCAAGGGCCGCTGCGAGCATTGCGCCGGCGAGGGTTTTGTCATGGTCGAGCTGCTGTTCCTGCCCAGCGTCTACGCGCCATGCCCGACCTGCGAAGGCGCGCGCTACAACGCCGAGACCCTCCAGGTTCGCTATCGCGACAGGAATATCGCCGAGGTGCTGGGCATGACGGTGGGCGAGGCGATCGACTTCTTCAAGGACGAACCCCTGGTCGAGCGCTCGCTGGAAGTGCTGAACGAGGTCGGCCTGGACTACCTGCGCCTGGGCCAGCCGGCCACCGAGCTGTCGGGCGGCGAGGCGCAGCGCATCAAGCTGGCCTCTGAGCTGCAGCGCGCCACGCGCGGCAATGCGCTGTACGTGCTGGACGAGCCGACCACCGGCCTGCATCCGGTCGACGCCGACCGCCTCATGGTGCAGCTGAACCGCCTGGTCGATGCCGGCAACACGGTGATCGTGGTCGAGCACACGATGCGGGTGGTGGCCGGCAGCGACTGGGTGATCGACGTCGGCCCCGGCGCAGGCGACAAGGGCGGTTCCATCGTCGCCGCCGGCCCGCCGCAGGAAGTCGCGCGGGTGAAGGCGAGCCGCACAGCGCCCTACCTCAAGCCCCACATGAGCTAGCGCAAGCACGCAACGAAGGCGCGCTGAGCAGTGCGCGCATTTCGTATTCATTTTGATAAGATCGATCCCGCGCAGGCAGGGCGCCGCTTGCGCACGACCGTGCCGCTTTCGTGTGCGCGCTAATTCACATTTGCGTTACACTTAGGATATTTTTTTTCTATCAAAACAACAGGCATGGCCGGTACAACCATCGAAAACAGCGAGTTTCGCCGCATTCTTACCCGCAACGTCGCGCTGCCCTTAGGCATGAGTATTGTCAGCGCGATCGTGTTTGTGGGCATCATTGCCTATTTGATCAATAGCCTGACCTGGGTCGAGCATTCCCAGAAAGTCATCGGCGGCGCCCATGAGATCCGCAAGCTGTCGGCCGAGATGGAATCGGGCATGCGCGGCTACCTGCTGGCGGGCGACGAAGAATTTCTCTCTCCCTATGTCTTGTCCAGGCAACGCATGTCGTCCAGCCTGGAATCGCTGGGCGAACTCGTCAAGGACAATATCGCCCAGGCCGAGCGGCTGACCCGGATCACCCAGATCCAGAAGCAGTGGGAAACCTTTGCCCAGGAGATGATCGACCGCCGCCGTGCCAACGACATCAGCTATATAGATGCCGTCAGCAGCGGCCGCGGCAAGGCGCTGACCGACGAGATGCGCCGCAACTTCGACCTGGTGCTGGCGTCCGAGATGCGCCTGCTGCAGGAACGCAGCGACAGCGCGCGCAGCACCACCTTCTGGTCGGTGGCCGCCTTCCTGATCCTGTCCGCGATCGTCGGCGGCAGCCTGGCAGCCTTTGGCCGACGCCAGCTGGTGCACCTGTCCGACACCTATAACGAGGTGCTGGGGCACGAGGCCGAGCATAACGACAAGCTGCGCCACCAGGACTGGCTGCGCACCGGCCAGAACGAACTGAATGTGCGCAGCGCCGGCCAGATCAACCTGGAGCCGCTGGCCGATGCCTTGCTGCCCTATGTCGTCAAGTACCTCGACGGCGCGATCGGCGCCATGTACGTGCGCAGCGACGACGGCACGATGCGCCGCATCGGCGCCTATGGCTTTACCCATTCCGAGACCGAGCGCGCCGAGATCATCCCGCCGGGCTCCACGCTGGCCAGCAAGGCGGCCGAAGAGAACCGCCTGATGGTCCTCGACCAGCTGCCGCCCGACTACATCAAGGTCGGTTCGAGCCTGGGCGAGACGGCGCCGCGCGCCGTGATCATCGCGCCGTTCCACAACCACGGCAAGGTCAAGGGCGTGTTCGAGATCGCCTTCCTGCGTCCGGTGGAGCAGCGCGACCGCGAATTCCTGGGCTTCATCGCGCAGTCGGTCGGCGCCGCCATGGCCGCGGTGTTGTACCGCCAGCGCCTGCAGGATGCGCTGGAAGAAAGCCAGACCCTGAACGAAGAACTGCAGGTACAGCAGGAAGAACTGCGCACCGCCAACGAAGAGCTGGAAGAACAGTCGCGCGCGCTCGAAGAATCGCAGTCGGCGCTCGAAAACCAGCAGGCCGAGCTGCGCACCACCAACGACCAGCTGGCCGAGCAGGCACTGAACCTCGACATGAAGAACTCGGCGCTGCAATCGGCGCAGGAGCAGCTGCACCAGCGCGCGGTGGAGCTCGAGAGCGCGAGCCGCTACAAGTCCGAATTCCTGGCCAATATGTCGCACGAGCTGCGCACGCCGCTGAACAGCTCCCTGATCCTGGCCAAGCTGTTGGCCGACAACAGCGGCGGCAATCTCTCCGACGAGCAGGTGCGCTTCGCCCAGACCATCTACTCGGCCGGCAACGACTTGCTGCAGCTGATCAACGACATCCTCGACATCTCGAAAGTGGAGGCGGGCAAGCTGGAACTGGTGCCCGAAGACGTGCCGGTGCGGCGCGTGGTCGAGGGCCTGGCGCGTACCTTCGAGCCGCTGGCGCGCCAGAAGTCGCTCGAGTTCAAGATCACGGTCGACCCGGGCGTGCCGGCCAGCCTGCACACCGACCGCCAGCGCATGGAGCAGATCCTCAAGAACCTGCTGTCGAATGCCGTCAAGTTTACCGAGACCGGCGCGGTCAGCCTGTCGGTGCTGACCACGCCCGAGGGCGACGTCGCCTTCCGCGTGCAGGATACCGGCATTGGCATCGCGGCCGACCAGCAGGACAAGATCTTCGACGCCTTCCACCAGGCCGACGGCACCACCAGCCGCCGTTTCGGCGGCACGGGCCTGGGCCTGTCGATCACACGCGACCTGACCCGCCTGCTGGGCGGCAGCGTGGCGGTGTCGAGCGCACCGAACGAGGGCAGTGTGTTCACCTTGACCCTGCCGCGCGGGATCCCCGCGGTGCCGGCGCCGGCCGAACTGCCGACGACGGCGGCGCCGGTCCAGCTGCCGCATTACACCTCGGCGCCAGCGCCGGCCGTCTCGGCTCCGGCCCCGGCCAGCACGCCGGCCAATGTGGAACCGATCGGGAGCTTCCCGGATGACCGCGACCATCCGGCCGCCGGCCGCCGCACCGTGCTGGTGGTGGAGGACGAGGCGCCGTTCGCGCGCATCCTGTATGACCTGGCGCGCGAACTCGATTACCGCTGCCTGGTGGCGATGAGCGCCGACGAAGGCCTGGCGCTGGCCGTCAGCCAGCGTCCCGACGCCGTGCTGCTCGACGTGCGCCTGCCGGACCGCTCGGGCCTGACCGTGCTGCAGCAGCTGAAAGACAACCCATCGACCCGCCACATCCCGGTGCACGTCATTTCCAGCATCGAGAGCGGCGGCGAAGCCCTGCACCTGGGTGCGATCGGCTACGCGCTCAAGCCGACTTCGCGCGAAGAGCTGGAAGAGGTGTTCCGCAAGCTGCAGGAAAAATCGGCGCAGAAGATCAAGCGCGTGCTGCTGGTCGAGGACGACGAGCGCCAGCGCGAGAGCGTGGTGGCCCTGATCGCCGACGATGACGTCGAGATCGCGGCGGTGGGCACCGCCAGCGAGGCGCTGGCCCACTTGAAGAAAGAGGTCTTCGATTGCATGATCATCGACCTCAAGCTGCCCGATATGCAGGGCGGCGAGCTGCTCGAGCGCATGTCGCACGAAGAACTGTGCTCGTTCCCGCCGGTGATCGTGTACACCGGCCGCAACCTGACGCGCGACGAAGAAGCCCAGCTGCTGCGCTACTCGCGCTCGATCATCATCAAGGGCGCGCGCTCGCCCGAGCGCCTGCTGGACGAAGTGACGCTGTTCCTGCACAAGGTGGAATCGGAGCTGTCGACCGAGCGCCAGAGCATGCTCAAGGCAGTGCGTGGACGCGACCGCGTGTTCGAGGGCCGCACCATCCTGCTGGTCGACGACGACGTGCGCAATGTGTTCGCGCTGACCTCGGCGCTGGAGCAGCGTGGGGCCCGGGTCGAAGTCGGCCGCAACGGTTTTGAAGCGATTGCGAAACTGGATGAAGTGCCGGGGATCGACCTGGTGCTGATGGACATCATGATGCCGGGCATGGATGGCCTGGAAGCGACGCGCCGCATTCGCGCCGACGGACGCTTTGACCGCCTGCCGATCATCGCCATCACCGCCAAGGCCATGAAGGACGACCAGGAGCAGTGCCTGGCCGCCGGCGCCAACGATTACCTGGCCAAACCGATAGACCTCTCGCGCCTGTACTCGCTGCTGCGGGTCTGGATGCCAACCCTGGAGAGAATTTGAGCCACCCCCCGAGCGACTTCGACATCGAGCTGCGGATGCTCGTCGAAGCCGTCTATTTGAAGTACAACTACGATTTCCGCGACTACACCGGCGCCTCGCAAAAGCGCCGCGTGCTGGTGGCCATGCGCGAGATGGAATGCGCGACGGTCTCCGAACTGCAGTCGCGCGTGCTGCACGAGCCGAACGGCTTCGCCCAGCTGCTGCAATACCTGACGATACCCGTCACCGAGATGTTCCGCGACCCCGACTACTTCCTGGCGGTGCGCGAGCAGGTCGCGCCATTCCTGAAGACCTACCCGTCGCTGAAGATCTGGGTGGCCGGCTGCAGCACCGGCGAAGAGGTGTATTCGCTGGCCATCCTGCTCAAGGAAGAAGGGCTGCTCGAGCGCAGCATCATCTATGCGACCGACATCAATCCCGAGTCGCTGGATGCGGCGCGGCGCGGCGTGTTCCCGCTCGATCGCATGCGCCTGTACACCGAGAACTACCAGAAGTCCGGCGGCAAGGCGGCGTTCTCGGACTATTACACGGCGGCCTATGGCGGCGCGCTGTTCGAACGCAGCCTGATGGAAAACGTGACCTTCGCCGACCACAGCCTGTCGACCGACAGCGTGTTCTCGGAGACCCACTTTGTCAGCTGCCGCAATGTGCTGATCTACTTTAACCGGCGCCTGCAAGACCGCGTTCTCGGCCTGTTCCACGACTCGCTGTGCCACCGCGGCTTTTTGGGCCTGGGCAGCAAGGAGAGCATCGACTTTTCGAGCTATGCCGAGCGCTTCGAACCGATCGCCAAGCGCGAACGGGTGTTCCGCAAGGTGTCGCCATGAGCGCCGTCCAGACCGCGCAGCAGCAGTTGCGCGCCGCGCTGGGATCGCGCCGGATCGAGATGGTCGTGATCGGCGGCTCGGCCGGCGGCGTCGACGCCCTGGTCGGGTTGCTGCCGGCGCTGCCATCATGTTTCGCGCCGGCCGTGACCTGCATCCTGCACGTGCCGCCCGACCGCGACAGCCGCCTGGCCGAGCTGTTCGCCGCGCGCACCGCGCTGCCGGTGCGCGAGGCGCAGGACAAGGAACCGATCCAGCCCGGAACCGTGTATTTCGCCGGTTCCGGCTACCACCTGTCGGTCGAACAGGATCGCAGCTTCTCGCTCAGCTGCGAGCCGCCGGTGCAGTTTGCCCGGCCGGCAATCGATATACTGATGGAATCGGCCGCCGACGTGTATGGTCCGGCGCTTGCCGGTATACTGCTCACCGGCGCCAATTTCGATGGCGCCGAAGGCATGTGCCGCATCCGCGAACGCGGCGGCCTGACCATCGTCCAAGACCCTGAAGAAGCGCAGGCCAGCGCGATGCCCGGAGAGGCAATCCGGCGCTGCGCACCGCATCTCGTGTTGCCGCTACCTGCGATCCGTAGCGTGCTGCCCCTGTTGGAGACCCCATGAACCAGGACCCAAGCAAAATACTGATCGTCGACGACCTGCCCGAGAACCTGCAGGCGCTCGAGGCGCTGCTGCGCCATGAACAGCGCGCCATCTACCAGGCGGCGTCGGGCGAACAGGCGCTGGCGCTGCTGCTCGAGCACGAGTTCGCGCTGGCCATCCTCGACGTGCAGATGCCGGGCATGGACGGCTTCGAGCTGGCCGAGGTGATGCGCTCGACCACCCGCACCCGCCACATCCCGATCGTGTTCGTGTCGGCGGCGGGGCGCGAGCTCGATTACGCCTTCAAGGGCTACGAGAGCGGGGCGGTCGACTTCATGTACAAGCCGCTCGACGCCGACGCGGTGCGCAGCAAGGTCAATGTGTTCGTCGCGCTCGACCAGCAGCGGCGCGAAACCCGGCGCCAGATGCTGGCGCTGGAACAGAGCCGGCACGAGCAAGAGGTGCTGCTGCGCGAGCTGAACCAGACCCAGCAGGAACTGCAACGCTCGCTGCGCATGCGCGACGAGTTCATGTCGCTGGTGGCGCACGAGCTGCGCACGCCGCTCAACACGCTGTTCCTGGAAACCCAGATGCGCAGCCTGCAGCTCAAGCGCGGCAACACGGCCGCCTTCGGCGGCCAGCAGATGGAAGCGATGATCCAGCGCGACGAGCGCCAGATCAAGTCGATGATCCGCCTGATCGACGACATGCTCGACGTCTCGCGCATGCGCAGCGGCAAGCTGTCGATCCGTCCGGCCAAGGTCGAGTTGATGAACCTGCTGGAACGGGTGGTGAGCGACCTGTCGCTGCAGGCGGCCACCACCGGCAGTTCGCTGACCCTGCGCCCGCACGAGGGCGTCGACGGCTGCTGGGACGAATTCCGCGTGGAGCAGGTGATCGTCAACCTGTTGACCAATGCGCTGCGCTATGGCTGCGGCCAGCCGGTCGAGGTCAGCGTCGAACGCAGCGGCGAGACGGTGCGGATCGATGTGCGCGACCAGGGCAAGGGCATCGCCCCATCCGACCTGGAGCGCATCTTCGAACCCTACGAACGCGGCGCCCGCAACGGCGAGCCGAAGGGGCTCGGCCTGGGCCTGTACATCTCGCGCCAGCTGGCGATCTCGCACGGCGGTGAACTGCGCGTAGCCAGCAAGCCCGGTGAAGGCTCGGTCTTCAGCCTGGTGCTGCCCTGCACCGAGGTCCCCGTCTGCGCCGAAGCCGACTTCTGACCCACCCCATCATGCCACTCCTGCCCGGGCTACCCCAGCCAGGGCAGGAGGCCCCCAAGCGAGACGGCGGTTGCAGCCGCTTGCCATTTGCGACACACTGTCCGGGTTTGTTTCGAGCCCTCCTTTTATCGGGATGGGCGAGCCGCACTTGACTGATAGCTAAAATCAATCAAGAATATCGAATCAATCAATTTCACAAACGGCGAGCAGGGCGGTACACTGCTTGTCATACGTTTCATCCACCCCCAAACAGGAGATTACATGTCCCTCATCAACACCCAGATCAAGCCATTCAAGGCAACCGCTTACCACGCTGGCAAGTTCATCGACCTGACCGAAGAGAACTTCAAGGGTACCTGGTCGGTGGTGATGTTCTACCCGGCCGACTTCACCTTCGTCTGCCCGACCGAACTGGAAGATCTGGCAGCATTCCAGCCAGAATTCGACAAGCTGGGCGTCAATGTCTACGGCGTGTCGACCGACAGCCACTTCGCCCACAAGGCATGGCACGACACCTCGGACGCGATCAAGAAAGTGAACTACCCACTGATCGGCGACCCAACCGGCGTCCTGTCGCGTAACTTCGAAGTCATGATCGAAGAAGAAGGCATGGCACTGCGCGGCACCTTCGTGATCAATCCAGAAGGCCAGATCAAGATCATGGAAGTGCACGACAACGGCATCGGCCGCGACGCTTCGGAACTGATGCGCAAAGTCAAGGCAGCCCAGTACGTCGCTTCGCACCCAGGCGAAGTCTGCCCAGCCAAGTGGACCGAAGGCGCAGAAACCCTGACCCCATCGCTGGACCTGGTCGGCAAGATCTAAGCAGTACGTAGGCATCAAGTAGCACCCGTGAACGGGCCGCTGCGGCGGCCCTTTCTACGCCCGGTCTGTGCAAGTAAGTCATCAAACAAAAGGAAAATATCATGCTGGACGCAACCCTCAAGAAACAGTTGCAAGCCTATCTGGAAAAAGTGGTGCAGCCGATTGAGCTGGTTGCAGCGCTGGATGATTCGCCGAAATCGCGCGAAATGGATGAGCTGCTGAACGAAATCGCAGCCCTGTCCAACAAGATCACCGTGCGCCAGGAAGCAAACGAGCGCACCCCGTCGTTCGCCATCAACCGCGTCGGCACCGATATCGGCGTACGCTTCGCCGGCATCCCGCTGGGCCACGAATTCACCTCGCTGGTGCTGGCCCTGCTGCACGTTGGCGGCCATACCATCAAGCTCGAACAATCCGTCATCGACCAGATCGCAGCCCTGGACGGCGACTACGTATTCGAGACCTACATCTCGCTGTCGTGCCATAACTGCCCCGAAGTGGTGCAGGCACTGAACACGATGTCGGTCATCAACCCGCGCATCAAGGTCGTGACGATCGATGGCGGCGTCTTCAAGAAAGAAGTCGAAGACAAGCAGATCCTGGCCGTGCCGATGATGTTCCTGAACGGCCAGCATTTCGGCCAGGGCCGTACCAACGTCGAAGAGATCCTGTCGAAGATCGACGTCAACGGCGGCGCGAAGAAGGCCGCTGAACTGAGCCAGAAAGACCCATTCGACGTGCTGATCGTCGGCGGCGGCCCCGCCGGCGCGGCAGCCGCGATCTACGCCGCCCGCAAGGGCATCCGTACCGGCGTGCTGGCCGACCGCTTCGGCGGCCAGGTGCTCGATACGCTGGCGATCGAGAACTTCGTCTCGCTCAAGGCCACCGACGGCCCGAAATTCGCCGTCGCCCTGGAAGAACACGTCAAGGAATACGACGTCGACATCATGAACACCCAGCGCGCCAACAAGCTGGTGGGCGGCAAGCTGATCGAGGTGCATACCGAGAGCGGCGCGGTGCTCAAGTCGAAGTCGGTGATCATCGCCACCGGCGCGCGCTGGCGCGAGATCAACGTGCCGGGCGAGAAGGAATACAAGAACCACGGCGTGGCCTATTGCCCGCACTGCGACGGCCCGCTGTTCAAGGGCAAGCGCGTGTCGGTGATCGGCGGCGGCAACTCGGGCGTCGAAGCGGCGATCGACCTGGCCGGCATCGTCAAGGAAGTGACCCTGATCGAATACGGCAATGAGCTGCGCGCCGATGCGGTCCTGCAGCGCAAGCTGTACTCGCTGCCGAACGTGAAGGTGATCAAGTCGGCCCAGACCACCGAGATCCACGGCGACGGCAAGATCGTCAACGGCTTGAGCTACAAGGATCGCAGCACCGGCGCACTGCACCGCCTGGACCTGGAAGGCGTGTTCGTGCAGATCGGCCTGGTGCCGAACGCCGAATGGCTCAAGGGGACGATCGACCTGTCGGCGCATGGCGAGATCGAAGTCGATGCCCGCGGCCACACTTCGCTGCCGGGCGTGTTTGCCGCCGGCGACGTGACCACGGTGCCGTTCAAGCAGATCGTGATCGCCGTGGGCGAGGGCGCCAAGGCGTCGCTGGCCGCCTTCGACCACCTGATCCGCCTGCCGGTCGAAGAGGAAGAGCAGAAAGCTGCCTGATGAACGACGGCGGGCTTCACGGCCCGCCTGTGCAGAAAGACAAACGCCGCCTCCCTGTGGGACGCGGCGTTTTTTTATAGCTTGTCCGTCGCGGCGGGGCCCGCCGCGGCCAGGTCAGTGGAACGAGAACAGCAAGGCCGACGACAGCGCGCCGGACTCCAGGAGAAACCAGGTGGCCGCGCTGGCAAGGGCCAGGTGGACTGCGGTCCAGGTCATAGGGCGGCGCGACATGATGGTTCTCCTGAGATGGGGATTCTGTGTATGATGATCACAATAGTAAATGTCTATCTGGACACTCGGCATCGGCCAATCCTCCGTCGAGTTGTAGGACTAAACCTTGTCGCGAAATTGTGTCGCACAATTGAGACGCTCAGCTTGGACCTTGTCGTTTAATACCTGTTTAACGTACCAGCCCTGCCAACAGTTGACGTCCTACGCATGAAGTAGGCTGTGTCCTATGGTCGAGTTGTCGCCGTGCTAATACAGTCGGTGTCATCATGACCCGACACGACCCCACCCTCATGCACCGCGGCTTGCTCGCCGTACGCCGCAACACCATCCGCCGCCTCCTGGACGCCGTGTTCGGCATCGCGCAGCTGCGCGAAGGCCAGCAGCGCGTCATCGACAGCGTACTCGACGGTAAAGACACCCTGGCCATCATGCCCACCGGCGGCGGCAAGTCGCTGTGCTACCAGATCCCGGCCAAGATGCTGGAGGGGATCACCGTCGTTGTTTCTCCATTGATCTCGCTGATGAAGGACCAGCTCGAGAAGCTGGAAGAAATCGGCATCCGCTCGGTCCAGGTCAACAGCAGCCTGTGCGCCGAAGAAGAACACGCGGCGCTCGAGGCGATCGCCAGCGAATCGTGCGAGATCGTGTTCTGTACCCCCGAGCGGCTGGTGTCGCCCGACTTCATCGCCGTGCTGCAGAAAGTCACGCTCGACATCGTCGTGATCGACGAGGCGCACTGCATCTCGCAATGGGGCCACGATTTCCGCCCTGCCTATATCGGCCTGGCCGCGGCGATCGAGGCGATCGGCCGCCCGCCGGTGCTGGCGCTGACCGCCACCGCGACCGACGAGGTGATCGCCGACATCGGCAAGCAGCTGGGCCGCAAGCTCCATGTGATCAATACCGGCGTGTACCGCCCGAACCTGCACTACCGGGTGCAGCAGGCGACCAGCGCCGCCGACAAGTACCGGCAGGCGCTGCGCCTGGTGCAGGAGACGCCGGGTGTCGGCATCGTCTACGCCGCCACCATCAAGGTGGCCGAAGAGATGCTGGCCGTGCTCGAGGAAGCCGGCGAATCGGTCACCCTCTACCACGGCAAGCTGTCGGCCGCCGAGCGCAAATTGAACCAGGACCTGTTCATGGAAGGCGAACGGCGCGTGATGGTCGCGACCAATGCCTTCGGCATGGGCATCGACAAGAGCGACACCCGCTTCGTGATCCATCTGCAGATCCCGGCCAACCTGGAGTCGTATTACCAGGAGTCGGGCCGCGCCGGACGCGATGGGCTGGACGCCGAATGCACCTTGCTGTTCCTGCAGGACGACAAGCGCCTGCAGCAGTTCTTCCTGATGAAGCACTATCCGGATGCCGAGGAGCTGCAACTGGTGCATGCCAGCGTGCGCAGCCTGGGCGAAGAGGGGCCGGTGACGCTCAAGCGCCTCGACGCGGCGCTGGAAGACATCGCCGATTCGAATATCAAGGTCTGCCTCAAGCTGCTCAAGGACGCCAAACTGCTGCGCCAGAACCGCAAGCTGGAATACATCGCCAGTGCGGCCGAACCGCGCCCGGGCGTGTTCGCGCGCCTGGCCCAGGTCTACGTGCAGAAGCAGGAACACGACAAGGAAGCGCTTGACCAGATGGTCGGCTACGCGGTCAGCGGCTTTTGCCGCTGGAAGCTGCTGCTCGATTACTTCGGCGACCAGGCGCCCGGTTTCGAACAATGCTGCAAGTGCGATAACTGCCTGAACCCGCCGGCGCTGAGCCTGACCGAAGACATCGCAATCCGCGACGACGAATTCGACCGCGAGCCGGCCGAGGAAGCGCCAAAGCCGAAGTTCGAGGTCGGCGCGCGCGCCAGGTCGGCAAAGTATGGCGAAGGCGTGGTGACCGCCGTCGCCGGCGAGCAGGTGACGGTCGACTTCCCGGATGGGGAAAGCCGCAGCTTCATGGCCGGCTTCCTCGACCCGGTGTAAGGAAGTCGCATGGGAGACATGGTCGTCGTCCGCAAGGAGGGGCTGTACTGCGTACCGGGAGACTTCTACATCGACCCGTGGCGGCCGGTGGCGCGCGCCGTCATCACCCACGCCCACGGCGACCACGCGCGCGTCGGCCACGGCCACTACCTGGCGGCCTCGCCCGGCATCGGCGTGCTCAAGTCGCGCCTGGGCGATATCTCGGTCGATGCCCTGGCCTATGGCGAGAAGGTCGTACACAACGGCGTGACCATCTCGCTGCACCCGGCCGGCCACGTGCTGGGCTCGAGCCAGGTGCGCATGGAATGCGGCGGGCAGGTGTGGGTGGCCTCGGGCGACTACAAGGTCGAACCGGATAAGACCTGCGACCCGTTCGAGCCGGTGCGCTGCGACACCTTCATCACCGAATCGACCTTCGGCCTGCCGATCTACCGCTGGCAGCCCGAGGCCGAACTGATGGCCGAGATCAATGCGTGGTGGCGCAAGAACGCCGAGGAGGGCCGCTGCAGCGTGGTGTTCGCCTACTCCTTCGGCAAGGCGCAGCGCATCCTGGCCGGGCTCGATCCGGCGATCGGTCCCATCGTCTGCCACGGCTCGGTCGAGCCATTGAACCGCGCCTATCGCGCCGAGGGTGTCGACATTCCGCCGACGGTGCTGGTGACCGATATCGAAAAAGCCGCGCTGCGGCGCGCGCTGGTGGTGGCGCCGCCGTCCGCCAGCGGCTCGCCCTGGATGAAGCGCTTCGGCGACTACAGCGACTCCTTCGCCAGCGGCTGGATGCTGCTGCGCGGCGCGCGGCGCCGGCGCGGCGTCGATCGCGGCTTCGTGCTGTCCGACCACGCCGACTGGCCGGGCCTGATGAGCGCCATCAAGGCCACCAAGGCCGAGCGCGTGATCGTCACCCACGGCTCGATTCCGATCCTGGTGCGCTGGCTGTGCCAGAACGGTCTCGATGCGTCGGGCTTCGAGACCGAGTATGGCGACGAGGAAGAGGGCGAGCCGGAAACCGGCGCAGTTGCGGGAGACGCCAATGCGTGAATTCGCCCGCTTGTACGCCGACCTCGACGAAACCACGTCGACCACCCGCAAGCTCGACGCGCTGCAGGGGTATTTTGCCAATGCCGCGCCCGAGAACGCCGCCTGGGCGGTGTACTTCCTGGCTGGCGGCAAGCCGCGCCAGGCGGTGCCGACCAAGTTGCTGCGCCAGTTCGCCATCGAATACGCGGGCCTGGACGAATGGCTGTTCGACGAGTCCTATCATGCGGTCGGCGACTTCGCCGAGACCATCGCCCACATCCTGCCGCCACCAAGCGAGCGCTCCGACGTCGGCCTGGCCGAATGGATGGAGGAGCGCATCGGCCCCTTGCGCGGCGCCGATCCGGGCCGCATTCGCGAAGCCCTGTTCAGCTACTGGAACGAGCTCGATTGGCGCGAGCGCTTCCTGCTGGTGAAACTGATCGGCGGCGGCTTCCGGGTTGGCGTCTCGAAGCTCCTGGTGACGCGCGCGCTGGCCGCGATCGCCGCGGTGGACAGCAAGCTCATTGCCCAGCGCCTGATGGGCTGGACCGATGGCCGCGTGAAACCCACCGCCAGCGGTTTTCTCCAATTGATCGCCGAGCAGTCCGATGAAGAACACAAGCTGCGCGGCGGCCAACCGTATCCCTTCTTCCTGTCGCACCAGCTCAATGGCGATCCGGCGGCGCTGGGCGAGCTGGACGACTGGCTGGTGGAATGGAAGTACGACGGCATCCGCGCGCAACTGGTGCGGCGCGACGGCCAGAATTTCCTGTGGTCGCGCGGCGAAGACCTGATCACCGAGCGCTTTCCCGAACTGGCGGCGGCGCGCCTGCCGGATGGATTGGTACTCGACGGCGAAGTACTGATCTGGCAGCCGGGGTCCGAAACGCCGTCGCCCTTTGCCGACCTGCAGAAGCGCATCGGCCGCAAGACTTTATCGAGCAAGCTGCTGGGCGAGCTGCCGGCGGTGCTGTGCTGCTACGACCTGCTGGAACTGGACGGCGTCGACCTGCGCGGCTTGCCGCAGCACGAGCGGCGCGCCTTGCTCGAGGTCGAAGTCGCCAAGCTCGGGCAGCCGCAGCTGCGCCTGTCGCCGCTGGTCCACGCCGACAGCTGGGAACAACTGGCCACCTTGCGCGCCGGCTCGCGTGCGCGCAGCGTGGAGGGCATGATGTTGAAAAGCCGCATGGCGCAGTACGGCGTGGGCCGCACCAAGGACGTCGGCACCTGGTGGAAGTGGAAGATCGATCCGTATGCGATCGACGCCGTGCTGCTGTACGCCCAGCCGGGCAGCGGGCGGCGCGCCTCGCTGTACACCGACTATACCTTTGCCGTGTGGGACGGCGAAGGCGCCGAGCGCAAGCTGGTGCCGTTCGCGAAAGCCTATTCGGGCCTGACCGATGCCGAGATCGCCCAGGTCGACAACGCGATCCGGCGTACGACCATCGAGAAATTCGGACCGGTGCGCTCGGTCAAGCCGACGATGGTGTTCGAGATCGGCTTCGAGGGCATCGCGCTGTCGCCGCGCCACAAGGCGGGGATCGCGGTGCGCTTTCCGCGTATCCTGCGGCGGCGCAGCGACAAGCCGGTCGAAGAAGCCGATACGCTCGACACGCTCAAGGGCTTGCTGGAGGCGGCCACCGCATGAGTCGCAACGAAGTTAGCCGGCGCATCGACGAATGGTTCACCACGCGCGGCTGGAAGGCATTTCCCTTCCAGCGCGCGGTGTGGAAGGCCGCGCTTGCCGGCGAGTCCGGCCTGCTGCATGCGAACACGGGCGCCGGCAAGACCTTTGCCGTCTGGTTCGCGGCCCTGCAGCGCGCCGGCCGCGAAACCGGTCGTGCCAAGGCCGGCCTGCGGGTGCTGTGGATCACGCCGATGCGCGCCCTGGCCGCCGACACCCAGCGCGCACTGGAAGATTCCACCGCCGAGCTGCTGCCCGAATGGCGCATCGGCGCGCGCACCGGCGACACCAAGCCGGCCAAGCGGGCGCGCCAGGCGCGCAGCATGCCGGCGGCCCTGGTGACGACGCCCGAGAGCCTGACGGTCATGATCAGCAATGCGGCCGCCCTCGAGCAGTTCCGCCACCTCGACATGATCATCGTCGACGAGTGGCATGAGCTGATGGGCAGCAAGCGTGGGGTGCAGGTGCAGCTGGCGCTGGCCAGGCTGCGGTGCTGGCGCCCTGGGCTGCTGGTGTGGGGCGTATCGGCGACCATGGGCAACCTCGACCTGGCGCGCCAGGTGCTGCTCGGTAGTGACGACGGCGTGCTGGTCGAAGGCGATACACGCAAGAAGATCGTCGTCGATTGCCTGATCCCCGGGAACGTCTCGCGCTTTCCCTGGGGTGGCCACCTGGGCCTGCAGATGCTGCAGCCGGTGATCGATGAGATCGAGGGCCACCAGGCGACGCTGGTGTTCACCAACACCCGCTCGCAGTCCGAGATCTGGTACCAGAATATCCTCGAGGCGCGGCCCGACTGGGCCGGCGTGATCGCGCTGCACCACGGCTCGCTCGACCGCGAGGTGCGGGAATGGGTCGAACTGGGGCTCAAGAACGGCATCCTGAAGGCGGTGATCTGCACCGCCAGCCTGGATCTGGGCGTCGACTTCCTGCCGGTCGAGCGGGTGCTGCAGATCGGCAGCGCCAAGGGTGTGGCGCGCCTCTTGCAGCGCGCCGGCCGCAGCGGCCATGCGCCTGGGCGCGTCTCGCGCGTGACCCTGGTGCCGACCAATAGCCTGGAACTGCTGGAAGCTGCCGGCGCCAGGAAGGCGGTGGCGGCGCGCCGCATCGAAGGCCGCTACGTGCCGAACAAGCCGTTCGACGTGCTGGTGCAGCACCTGGTGACGGTGGCGCTGGGCGGCGGTTTCCGCTCCGAAGAATTGTACGAGGAAGTGCGCCAGGCCTGGTCGTACCGCCACCTGACGCCGGAGGAATGGCAGTGGGCGCTCGACTTCGTCGCGCGCGGCGGCCAGAGCCTGACCGTGTATCCCGAATACCGGCGCGTGCTGCCCGACGACGAGGGCGTCTACCGCGTGCCCGACAGCGCCATCGGGCGCCGGCACCGGATGGGCATCGGGACCATCATGTCGGACGCCACGATCCAGGTGAAGTATATGAGCGGCGGCAGGATCGGGAGCGTCGAGGAATCCTTTATCTCGCGCCTGAAACCCGGCGACCACTTCCTGTTCGGCGGGCGCATCCTGGAATTTGTGCGGGTGCACGAGCTGACTGCCTTCGTCAAGCGCGCCACCGGCACGCGCGGCGCGATCGCGCGCTGGCAGGGCGCCAAGATGCCGATGTCGAACGAGCTGGCCCATGCGGCCCTGGAAGAACTGCGGCTGGCGGCGCAAGGCGTGTTCGACGGTCCCGAGATGCGCGCCATCGAGCCCTTGATCTCGATCCAGCAGCGCTGGTCGGCGCTGCCCACCAGCGAAGTGCTGGTGCTCGAATCGATGAAAAGCCGCGAAGGCTACCACCTGTTCGTGTATCCGTTCGCGGGGCGCTCGGTGCACATGGGCCTGGCGTCGCTGATCGCCTTCCGCGTGGGCCGGGTGCAGCCGATCACGTTTTCGATCGCCATCAACGACTACGGCTTCGAGCTGATGGCGCCGGAACCGGTCGACTGGGCGCGCATGCTGGACGCGCCGACCGGCGCCGGCGTCGAGTTGTTCGATACCGAGCGCCTGCTGGAAGACGTGATCGACAGCCTGAACGCGACCCAGTTGTCGCAGCAGCGCTTTCGCGAAGTGGCGCGGATTGCCGGCCTGGTGTTCTCGGGCTATCCGGGCCAGCCGAAGTCGAACCGCCAGCTGCAGGCGTCGTCGTCGCTGTTCTTCGAGGTGTTTCGCAAGCACGACGCGGCCAACCTGTTGCTTACCCAGGCCGAGCGCGAAGTGATGGAGCAGGAGCTCGAGCTGACGCGCCTGCGCGACACGCTGGCCGAGCTGCACGCGCGCCGGATCGCCTATTGCGAAGTCAAGCGCGCGACGCCGTTCGGCTTTGCGCTGATGGTCGAGCGCTTCCGCGAAAAGGTCAGCACCGAGAAACTCAACGACCGGGTCGCGCGCATGCTGCGCGAGCTGGAAAAAGCGGCGGCGGCATGAGTGGCGCAACCGTACAGGTGGCCGGCGAATCGCTCCTGCTGCTGCCGGAGAAGGCGATCTATTGGCCGCGCGAGAAGATGCTGATCATCGCCGACATCCACTTCGGCAAGGCGGCTTCCTTCCGCGCGCTCGGGGTGCCGGTGCCGCGCGGGACGACCTCGGAAAACCTGGCCGGGCTCGACGCCCTGGTGGCGACCCACGGCGCGCGCCAGGTGGTGTTCCTGGGCGACTTCTTGCATGCGCGCGCCGCCCATGCCAGCTCGACCCAACTGGCGATGCTGGCCTGGCGCCAGCGCCATCCCGGACTGGACTTGATGCTGGTGCGCGGCAACCACGACCTGCATGCGGGCGACCCGGCGGCGGCGCTGGGGATCGCGCTGGTGGACGAGCCGCATGCGATCGGGCCGTTCGCCTTTTGCCACCATCCCGGCGTCGATGCGCCGGGTTACGGCCTGGCCGGCCACGTGCATCCGGTGTATGTGCTGGCCACCCGTTTCGATGCACTGCGCCTGCCGTGCTTCGTGGTCGGCGAGCAAGGGTTGATCCTGCCGTCGTTCGGCGCGTTTACGGGCGGACATGCCGTCAAGCCGGGGCCGGGCGACCATATCTACGTGACCTCGGGCGACGCCGTGCACGCTGTGTGCTAGTGCAGGCACCGTTGGTTCGTGACCGTACGGACCTGGCACTTTCGCACAAGTACTGTCTGTCAGGACTAAAGGCGGTGCCATGCCGTCTGCTGATTAAGGAGATTGCCATGAAAAAACGCATCCTGATGTGTTCGCTGGTGGCTGCCCTGGCGCCGGCCGGCATGCTGCTGGCGACGAGCAGCACGGCCCTGGCGCAGGCCGCGCCGCAGGGCCGTACCGTGACGCCCGCTATCGAGGGTTTCCATGTCGAGAAAGTACCGGGCCTTGAACAGGGCGCGGCCCTGCATTTCCATGTGTACGGCACCCAGAACGCATTGGTGAACGTGAGCATCGACGGCGCCACGCGCGGCGTCCAGATGCAGGAGACCGATCCCGGCCGGTATAGCGGCAGCTATGTGATCGGCAACCATGACCGTTTCCAGCCCGATAGCCGCGTCACTGCGGAGATGCGGCTGGGCAGCCAGATCGCCACCACCGTCTTGCGCGATGGCCTGGTGAGCGGCACCGGGGCCCCTGCGCAAGAGCCCGTGCGGCAATTGGCGTCGAAGGATGCCCGGGTGGTGGCCGCCGCCCCGGGCGCGGCGCCGCCACCGCCGCCGCGCACGACCGAGCGTCCGCGCGTGGCGCGCTACTGCACCAGTTGCGCCGTGGTCGAGAAAGTCGAGATCGTGCGTGAGGCGACCGGGAGCGCGCGACCCCTGGCCAGCGATGTGCAGGCCGCCCAGCGCTATCGGGTGACGGTACGTTTCGATACCACGGAAGCGACCCAGGCGATCGAGTATGACAATCACCCTGGCTACCGCCAGGGCGACCGGGTGCGTGTCAATGATGGGGTGTTGTCGCTCGATAAGGAATAAGGGCAGCGGCGAGAGAACGCCCGCCTAAGGAGGCGGGCGCCGTCGCTGACAAGAAGCCGGGAAGACTTACACCGTGGCCAGCACCTGGTCGTCGCCAGGCTGGTCGAGCTCGGCCTTTTGGCGGGCAGCGCCCTTGGTGCGCGAACGCGAGGGCGGCAGGCGGCGCAGGGTCTTGAGCGCTTCGGCATCCTTGATGCCGATGGTGCGCTGGTCGACGGTGATCAGGCCGATCTCGTTGAAGGCCGACAGGGTGCGGCTGACGGTCTCGAGCGTGAGGCCCAGGTAGCTGCCGATCTCGTGGCGCGTCATGCGCAGGTTGAACAGCTTGCTGGAATATCCCATCGCGGCGAAGCGGTCGGCCAGCGAGACCAGGAAGCGCGCCACGCGCGCCTCGGCCGACAGGGCGCCGAGCATGCCGATCATGGTTTGTTCGCGCACCAGCTCACGGCTCATGACGCCGTACATCATGTTCTCGAGTTCGCTATGCACGCGACCCAGTGCGGTCAATTTCTTGAACGGCAGCAGGATCAGGTCGCAGTCGGACAGCGCCACCGCCTCGGAGGCATAGTGGCGGGTGTGGATGCCGTCGACGCCGAGCATATCGCCCTTCATGGGGAAGCTCAGCACCTGCTCATTGCCGAACTCGTCGATCAGCACGGTCTTGAGGAAGCCCGAATTGACGATATACAGGGTGTCGAAGGCCTGGCCGATCGTGTGCACGCGCTGGCCGGTCTTGAACTGCACGTGCTGGAACAGCAGCTCTTCGGAGCTCACTGAGACGCTGGCGGGAATACGGAGCAGGTCGCAGACTTCCTTGAGGTTGGACCAAAGTCGTCCCTGGCGCTGGCGTCCGGCTTCCATCGGGGAGTGCAGGGTCGGCTGGGTGACGTTGCGTTGTTCTGACGGTGACTGGGACTGCATGCTCATCTCCGGTAAGGAACTCGGGTTTCACGCGATCCCGGCGGCACGGCGGCGTGCGGTTGCGCGTCTGCCATGCCATGGTTGCTTGTATGGCGGCCACCGTGTGGCTGACGCCGTGACTTGGATCGCAAGCAAGTCGAAACGCTGAATTCAGTATGCCAACACGAGTCCGGCACGAATATCAGCGTTGCCTGAATATGTAGGTAGGACAGATGGTGTGGTCGTAGGAATACTCCTACCACCAGGAACGCCGCCCGAATGACGGCGGGTTGCAGGACAGGAAGAAAGGGGGACACCCCGCCCGGCGCCGGAGACTGGCGGCAACGGGGCGTCGCCGCACGAAAGCCACGCGCGGCGGTCAAAGGACATCAGTGCATCACGCTTTCAGCGGCGATAGCAGGCGGTGCGCGACGGCGTACTGGACCATCTCCGACAAGGAGCTCATGCCCATTTTTTGCATGATGCGGGTCTTGTGAGTGCTCACTGTTTTCACCGACAAGTGCAGTCCGTTGGCGATCTCGGTAATCGATTTGCCACTCACCAAGTGCGAAAAGACCTCGAATTCGCGGTCTGAGAGCTGTTTATGCAGCAATTGCTCGCTCGGCGCCATGATGTTCAGCGCCAATTGCTCGGCTACTTCGGTGCTGATATAAGGACGGCCCGAGGCGACCTTGCGGATCGCCCCCACGAGTTGCGTGCCCGCGCTTTCCTTGGTGAGATAGCCCTGGGCGCCGGCGCGGATCGCCCGCACCGCGTATTGCTCCTCTTCGTGCATGGTCAGGATCAGGATGGCCAGCTTGGGCGCCTCGCTGCGCACCTGCCGGATCAGGTCGACGCCGCTGCGGCCGGGCATCGACAGGTCGAGCAGCAGCAGGTCGAAGCCGCCCTGGCGTACCAGCGACAGGACTTCGAAGCCATTGGTGGCTTCGCCCACGATGTCGACTTCTTCGGCGCCATCCAGGATGCGCTTGAGCCCTTCGCGCATGATTGTGTGGTCATCGGCGATGACGATTCTTACCATTATCGATTCCTCGCGCCAGAAGCGGTTTCCTACCCCGGATCAGCAAAAAATCTATTGTAGCCGTAAATACACGGCAAGTGATCCGGCAGGCTCAGCTGGCCGCCGGCTCGGCGATCAGGCGGTGCACCAGCACCGGCTTGGTCGTGTGCGACAACACCTTATTGGTGACGCTGCCCAGCAGCAACTGATTCCAGCCGCTGCGGCCGTGCGAGCCCATGAAGATCAGGTCGCAGCCCTCTTGTTCGGCAACGTCGACGATCTTGAGCGCGGCCGAATCGGAAAACGCGGTCATGCACTGGTATTGCAGATTGGCGCCGGCGCAGGAGCGGGTGATCTTGCCCATGTATTCCTCGCCCATGCGCCGCATCTGGGCGATATAGTCTTCTTCGCTGGGGTAGGAGGGCGGGATGATCTCGACGTAGACGGGATACTGGTATTCGGGGGCGACGAACAGGGCCAGCACCTCGGCGCCCATCTGTTGCGCGAACTTGACGCCGGCGCAAGCCGTGTGTTGCGACACGGCCGAACCGTCGGTGGTGATCAGGATCTTGCGGTACATGATGTTTCTCCTCCTTGGCCATGCCCATTCTGACGACTCCGCGCAGGATGGCGATTTCTGAGACGCAAACAGTTGAGTTCTATCAAATGAACCCACGCTGAAGCGATGCGACACTGAACTGCGGAAATTGACCGGCGATTACAAAATACAACACCAAGCTTGTGAAAAGCATCAGGAACTCCCGCTTTTGATTGTCGCGGAATTAAGTTTCCCTGTCCATTTTGTTGCATTGCTCTCTCTGAGATTTACCTGAGGCAACCACGCTGCTACACTCGCTTTAATTACTCCACCGTAATTTTCTCGGCCCCACCGGCCAGGTGGATGCAGCAGAACCCCCGGATTGCAGTGCTGATTGCACATTTATACATTATGGAGAAGCAGGGATTATGACCGACGCCGCTGACGATTTCGACGCACTATTCGAGGAAGTGGCGGCGCAGCGCACCAGCGCACCGCCAGGTCCCGCCGCCGAGCCGGTCCAGGCTGCAGCCCCGGCCGCAGCGAGCAATGACGAGGACGACCTGGAATCGCTGTTCGACCAGGTGTCCGCCACCGCCGCGCCGGCCGCCGGCGCCGTGGTCGCCACTGCCGCCGTCGCCGCCGTGGCCCCGGCAGCGGCCACCACCTCGGGCGCGGCCGCGCATGGCGACGACAGCCACGAAGGCGGGATGTTCGAGCGCCTGGGCGGCATCGTCCGCCTGCTGCACGATTCGCTGCGCGAGCTGGGCTACGACAAGGCGCTGACCGAGGCCTCGACCCAGATCGTCGACGCCCAGGACCGCCTGGAATACGTCGCCACCCTGACCGAGCAGGCCGCCAACAAGGTGCTCAACACCCTGGACGAAGGCATGCCGGCGCAAGACCTGCTGCAAAAGCAGGCCAAGGACATGGAAACCCGCTGGGCCGACCTGTTCGAAGGCAAGCTGAGCCTGGACGAATTCAAGGCCCTGGCCGGCGATTCGCGCCAGTTCGCGGGGCTCGTCAACCAGGCCACTGAAGCCGAGCGCGCACGCCTGCTCGAGATCATGATGGCCCAGGACTTCCAGGACATCACCGGCCAGCTGATCAAGAAGGTCGTCAAGATCACCCAGACCGTCGAGGGCGAGCTGGCCCAGCTGCTGCGCGACCACGCGCCGGCCGACATCAAGGAAAAACTGGCCAAGAAAGAACAGCCGGCCGCCGCTCCGGCGCCGCTGATGCAGGGCCCGTCGGTGCCGGAAGCGGCGCTGAACCAGGACAATGTTGACGATCTTCTTGCCGATCTGGGATTCTAATGGACGATATGCTGAAGGATTTCGTCGTCGAGGCGATGGATCTGGCGGTAAACGTAGAAGAGCACCTGCTGCGCCTCGAACGCGACCCCGATAACAAGGAAACGCTCAATGCCGTGTTCCGGTCGTTCCATACGATCAAGGGCGGCGCCGGCTTCATGGGCCTGCCCGCACTGGTCGCGGCCTGTCACCTGACCGAGAACCTGTTCGACGCGCTGCGCACCGGCGCCGCGCCGGTGACCCCGCTCGCCATCGAGGCGGCGCTGCAGGCGTCGGGCTTCGTGGCCGACCAGCTCGGTGACCTGAACAACGGCACGCCGCCGGAAGGCCTGGCGCAGATGCCGGGCGACCTCGAACGCATCCTGATGGATGCGATCGAAGGCAAGGACAATGCGCCGGCTGCTGCCACTGCTCCCGCTGCGCCGGTTGCGGTCGAGACGGCGGCGCCGGTCGCCGTCGCTGTGGCGCCAGCGCCGGTTGCCGCCGGCGAGGATGGCCTCGACTGGACCGGCATGTACAACGCCGTGGTGCCGGCCGCGAATGCGATCTCCGGCGGCGCGGCTGCCGCGCCGGTCGCCGTCGCAGCGGCCGCTCCCGCTGCCGCCACGCCGGTCGTCGCACCGGTGGCTGCCGCTGCACCTGCCGCCGGCGCCAAGAACTGGGACGGCGTCGAGCGCCGCACCGACAACAAGGCCGCGGTCGCCGCGCCGGCCAAGGACGAAAGCATCCGCATCGACGCGGTCAAGCTCGACGCGCTGCTCGAAGTGGCGGGCGAATCGGTGCAGGCCGCCAACCAGGCCGCAGTGCTGCTCGAGCGCCTGCAGCAGTTCAAGTTCGAAGGCCAGGCCGCGGTGCTGATCGCGACCCTGACCGAGACCCTGGAGCGCGCCTCGCGCTACTCGGCCGAACTGCAGCGCGCGACGCTTGCGACCCGCATGCAGCCGGTGGGCCGCCTGTTCCAGAAATTCCCGCGCCTGGTGCGCGAGCTGGCGAAAGACCTGGGCAAGGACGTCGAGCTGACCATCGAAGGCGCCGAGACCGAAGTCGACCGCGTGGTGGTGGACAGCCTGTACGATCCGCTGGTGCACATGCTGCGCAACGCGCTGGACCACGGTATCGAGGCGCCGGAAGCGCGCGTCGCCGCCGGCAAGCCGGCCAAGGCGTACATCCTGCTCAAAGCCTGGCAAGAAGCCAATAGCGTCATGATCGTGCTGCAGGACGACGGCAAGGGCATGGACCCGGTCGTCCTGCGCAAGAAGGCGGTCGACAAGGGGCTGATCGGCGAGAACGGCGCCCAGAGCGACGAAGACGCCTACCAGCTCGTGTTCCTGCCGGGCTTCTCGACCAAGGAAGTCGCTTCCTCGGTGTCGGGCCGCGGCGTGGGCATGGACGTGGTCAAGACGGCGGTCGAGAAGAACCGCGGCGCCATTCGGATTGAAAGTCAATTGGGCAAGGGCACGCGCTTCGCGATCCGCCTGCCGATCGAGCTGTCGATCGTGCCGACCATGCTGGTGTCGACCTCGGGCGCGCAACTGGCGCTGCCGATGGCCGTCGTCGAGCGCGTGGTCGAGCTGCCGGACGATTTCGCCTGCGTCGGTGGCGCTCCGGTGCTGAAAGACCAGGGCCGCCCGCTGCCGGTGCGTTCGCTGGCGCTGGCGCTGGGCTACGAGGCCGCGCTGGAAAAAGTCGGCATCGTCATCAACGCGCCGCAGCCCTACATCCTGGCGATGGAAGCGGTCGATGGCACGGCCGACCTGGTGATCAAGCCGATGACCGCGCTGACGGTCGAAGGCATCACCGGCACCGCGCGCTCGGCCGAGGGTGAGCTGGTGCTGGTGGTTGGCTTGTCGTTCCTGATGGATGGATGCAGGAGCAGCGTGCGCCTGGCTGCATAGAAAGCAACGCTTTTCGCCGCTTGCGCCAAAAGCGCAGACAAAAGCCTGTGTTTGTGACACAGGCTTTTTTTATTTGCATCCAGCAAACTCCTTGCAAATATTATTTTCTGCGTGTTAATGTTGTTGGCATAAACGTGCGCCGCCCCGGCTTGGTGCGGCACTGCACAATTATGGCATAATCGAAAGCCCGGTCCTGCCAGCCTCGCGCTGGCGGCCGCGTTTCACCTCACCGCAACACTGGATCGACCATGCAAAAAACGCTCTACGACAAACTCTGGGATTCCCATGTCGTGCGTGCCGACGCCGATGGCACCACAGTCCTCTACATCGACCGCCACCTGGTGCACGAAGTCACCAGCCCGCAAGCCTTCGACGGCCTGCGCGAGGCAGGCCGTGGGCTATGGCGCGTTTCCGCGAACCTGGCCGTGGCCGACCACAACGTGCCGACCACCGACCGCGCGCAAGGCATCCTTGATCCGACCTCGCGCCTGCAGGTCGAGACGCTCGACGCCAACACCAAGGCTTTTGGCCTGACGTACTTCGACATGAACGACAAGCGCCAGGGCATCGTGCACGTGATCGGGCCCGAACAAGGCGCGACCCTGCCGGGCATGACCGTGGTCTGCGGCGACTCGCATACCTCGACCCACGGCGCCTTCGGCTGCCTGGCGCATGGCATCGGCACCTCGGAAGTCGAGCACGTGCTGGCCACGCAAACCCTGCTGGCCAAGAAGTCGAAATCGATGCTGGTCAAGGTCGAGGGCGCCCTCAATCCTGGCGTGACCGCCAAGGACATCGTGCTGGCCGTGATCGGCAAGATCGGCACCGCCGGCGGCACCGGCTACGCCATCGAATTCGGCGGCGCGACCATCCGCTCGCTGTCGATGGAAGGCCGCATGACGGTCTGTAATATGGCGATCGAAGCGGGCGCACGCGCCGGCATGGTGGCGGTCGACGACACCACGATCGCCTACGTCAAGGATCGCCCGTTGTCGCCCAAGGGCGAGCAGTGGGAGCAGGCCGTCGCCTACTGGCGTACCCTGCACACCGATGATGGCGCCCAGTTCGACACCGTCGTCGAACTCGATGCGAAGGACATTCAGCCGCAAGTGACCTGGGGCACCTCGCCCGAGATGGTCACTGCGATCGACGGCCGCGTGCCCGATCCGCAAAACGAGCTCGATCCGGTGCGCCGCGGCGCCATCGAGAAGGCGCTGGCCTATATGGGCCTGACGCCCAATACCCCGATCATTGAAGTCCCGATCGACAAGGTGTTCATCGGTTCGTGCACCAATTCGCGCATCGAAGACCTGCGCGCCGCGGCCGAAGTCGTGCGCGGCCGCCATCGCGCGGCCAGCGTCAAGCTGGCCATGGTGGTGCCGGGTTCGGGCCTGGTCAAGGAGCAGGCCGAGCGCGAAGGGCTGGACCGGATCTTCGTCGATGCCGGCTTCGAGTGGCGCGAGCCGGGCTGTTCGATGTGCCTGGCGATGAACGCCGACCGCCTGGAACCGGGCGAACGCTGCGCCTCGACCTCGAACCGCAACTTCGAAGGCCGCCAGGGGCAGGGCGGACGCACCCACCTGGTGTCGCCGGCGATGGCGGCGGCGGCGGGCATCGCGGGTCGCTTTGTCGACGTGCGCGCTCTGACGCGTGAGCAGGGCACGACCGTATATCAGTAACAGGAAGATCATGAAAAAAGCACTCGCACTGTCCCTCATCGCCGTTCTGCTAGCCGGCTGCAACACCATCTCGGGCATCGGTCGCGATGTCTCGAAAGTGGGCCAGGTCGTTACCAGCGCTGGCGGAAAATAACTTAGGTCCCCGCCGCGCGCGGGGATGAGGGAAAAAAATGGACAAATTCACCGTACACCAGGGCGTGGTGGCGCCGCTCGACCGCGCCAATGTCGATACCGACGCCATCATCCCCAAGCAGTTCCTGAAATCGATCCGCCGCACCGGCTTCGGCCCCAACCTGTTCGACGAGTGGCGCTACCTGGACCACGGCGAACCGGGCCAGGATTGCAGCACCCGGCCGGTCAATCCGGACTTCGTGCTGAACCAGCCGCGCTATGCCGGCGCGTCGATCCTGCTGACCCGCAAGAACTTCGGCTGCGGTTCCTCGCGCGAGCACGCGCCGTGGGCGCTGCAGCAGTACGGTTTCCGCGCCGTGGTCGCGCCGAGCTTTGCCGACATCTTCTTCAACAACTGCTTCAAGATCGGCCTGCTGCCGATCGCGCTCTCTGAAGAAGAGGTCGAGACGCTGTTCCAGGCGGTCGACGCCAACCCGGGCTTCGAGCTCACGATCGACCTCGAGAACAAGCGTATCGGCACGCAAGACGGCAGCCTGTCGTACGGCTTCGACATCGATGAGTTCCGCAAATACTGCCTGCTCAACGGCCTGGACGACATCGGCCTGACCCTGCGTCATGCCGACGAGATCCGCGCCTTCGAACAACGCCACGTCGCGGCCCAGCCGTGGCTCGCCAACACCATCTAAGAAAGCAGCTTCAATGAAAATCGCGATCCTGCCGGGTGACGGCATCGGCCCGGAGATCACCGCGCAAGCAGTGAAGGTATTGAACGCACTCGGCGAATCGTTCGAGATGGAAAGCGCGGACGTCGGCGGCGCCGGCTATGCCGCCCACGGCCACCCGCTGCCTGAAGCCACCCTGAAGTTGGCGAAACAGGCCGACGCGGTGCTGTTCGGCGCCGTCGGCGACTACAAGTACGACACGCTCGAGCGCGCGCTGCGCCCGGAGCAGGCGATCCTGGGCCTGCGCCGCGAGCTGAACCTGTTCGCCAACCTGCGTCCGGCGATCCTGTATCCCGAACTGGCTGGCGCCTCGACCTTGAAGCCAGAAGTGGTCTCGGGCCTGGATATCCTGATCATCCGCGAACTGACGGGCGACATCTATTTCGGCAAGCCGCGCGGCGTGCGCGAATGCCCGGACGGTCCGTTCAAGGGCCAGCGCGAAGGCTTCGACACCATGCGCTATGCCGAAGGCGAGATTCGCCGCATCGCCCACGTCGCCTTCCAGGCGGCGAGGAAGCGCGACAAGCGTGTAACCAGCGTCGACAAGGCCAATGTGCTGGAAACCTTCCAGTTCTGGCGCGACATCGTGACCGAGGTGCACCAGGAATACCAGGACGTCGCGCTCGAGCACATGTATGTCGATAACGCGGCCATGCAACTGGTTCGCGCGCCGAAGAAGTTCGACGTGATCGTTACTGGTAATATGTTCGGCGATATCCTGTCGGATGCCGCCGCCATGCTGACCGGTTCGATCGGCATGCTGCCGTCGGCCTCGCTCGACGCCAACAACAAGGGGCTGTACGAACCGTCGCACGGTTCGGCGCCCGACATCGCGGGGCAGGGCGTGGCCAATCCATTGGCCACCATCCTCTCAAGCGCGATGATGCTGCGCTTCTCGCTCGGCCTGACCGAGCAGGCGGACCGCATCGAGAACGCCGTCAAGCGCGTGCTGGCACAAGGGCTGCGCACGCCGGATATTCATGAAGCAGGGTCCACCAAGGTGGGCACCGAAGAGATGGGCAACGCGGTGGTCGCGGCGCTCGCATAAGTTTAGTTAACCCTGAGAGAAGATGATGAAATTAGTTGGTCTGGTAGGTTGGCGCGGCATGGTCGGCTCGGTCCTCATGCAGCGCATGCAAGAGGAAGGCGATTTCGACCATATCGAGCCGGTGTTCTTCACCACCTCGAATCCGGGCGGCGCCGCGCCTTCGATGGCGAAAAACGAAACCGCGCTCAAAAGCGCTACCGACATTACCGAACTGTCGAAATGCGAGATCATCATCTCCTGCCAGGGTGGCGACTACACCAGTGAAGTGTTCCCGCAACTGCGTTCGGCCGGCTGGAACGGCTACTGGATCGACGCCGCGTCGACCCTGCGCATGAATGATGACGCCGTCATCGTGCTGGACCCGGTCAACCGTAGCGTGATCGACGCGGCCTTGTCGAAAGGCGTCAAGAACTACATCGGCGGCAACTGCACCGTGTCGTGCATGCTGATCGGCCTGGGCGGCCTGTTCGAAGCCGGCCTGGTCGAGTGGATGACCTCCATGACCTACCAGGCGGCATCGGGCGGCGGCGCCCAGCATATGCGCGAACTGCTGACCCAGTTCGGCACCATTAACAGCTCGGTCAAGTCGCTGCTGGACAATCCGGCGTCGGCCATCCTCGAGATCGACCGTACCGTGCTGGCGACCCAGCATGGCCTCTCCGCCGATGAAACGAAACAGTTCGGCGTGCCGCTGGCCGGCAACCTGATCCCGTGGATCGACAAGGACCTGGGCAACGGCCAGTCGAAAGAAGAGTGGAAGGCCGGCGCCGAGACCAACAAGATCCTGGGACGCGGCGCGGGCTTCGACAGCAACCCTGGCGCGGGCCGAGCCATTCCAGTCGACGGCCTGTGCGTGCGCATCGGCGCCATGCGCTGCCACTCGCAGGCCTTGACCATCAAGCTCACCCGCGACGTGCCGCTGGACGAGATCAACGACATCATCGCCAGGCACAACCAGTGGGTGAAGGTGGTGCCGAACACCCGCGAAGCCTCGATGCGCGACCTGTCGCCGGCAGCCGTCACCGGTGGCCTGGGCATTCCGGTCGGCCGCCTGCGCAAGATGTCGATGGGCGACGACTACCTGTCGGCCTTCACGGTCGGCGACCAGCTGCTGTGGGGCGCGGCCGAACCGCTGCGCCGCATGCTGCGCATCGTGCTTGAACGTTAAGCCACGTTGCTTGCCTTGATGGCAACTGGCATGCCATCCGAATATCGAATGCCCCGTTAGCGGGGCATTTGTTTTACAGAAGGTGCATACTCCGGTCCTCGGCGTGCGTCGGGAGCTTGCGTGCTCCAGAGCATGATGTTATGTTGAGACTCCGGGAAACCGCCTTTCCCTCGGCCAACTCATTTCGCTGCTAACTATGCATTTTTCGCACCAATCTCCGCTCGTGGCATCCGCGCTGAAATCGATCACCGCGGCCGTGGCCAGTGCAGTGTTCCTGACTTCCGCGGCCAATGCGGCCGGATTGGGGAAATTGACGGTGTTGTCGGCGCTTGGCCAGCCGCTGCGCGCCGAAATCGAACTGACCACCGGCGCCGGCGAAGACCCGGCCAGCATGGCGGTCAAGCTGGCGACGCCCGAGGCCTTTCGCGCCGCGAACATCGAATTCAATCCGGCGCTGCTGTCGCTGCGCTTTGCCGTCGACGAGCGCGCCGGACGCCAGGTGATCCGGGTCAGCTCGACCCAGCCGCTCAACGAGCCCTTCGTCGACATGCTGCTGGAACTGACCTGGAATAACGGTCGCCTGGTGCGCGAATATACCTTCCTGCTCGACCCGGCCGAGATGCGCACGACCCAGCCGGCCCAGGTGGTGGCGGCGTCTCAAACCCAACCCCGTACGCAGTTGCCGGCTGGCGCCGTGCCTGCGCCTGCGCTGGAAGCTGCCGAGAGAGAACGCCTTGTCGCCGCTCGCCGCGGCGCCGAACGCCAGGCGCGCGAAGCCCAGGCCCGCGAAGCCGAGGACAACTACCGCGTGCGCCGCGGCGACACGCTCAGCGGCATCGCACTGGACGTCAAGCCGGCCGACGTCTCGCTCGACATGATGCTGGTCGCGCTGTACCGCGCGAATCCGGATGCCTTCATCGGCAACAATATGAACCGCCTGAAGTCGGGCCAGATCCTGAGCATCCCCGACGCCGATTCGGTGCGCGGCGGCGCCGGCCAGGGCGAAGCGCGCGGCGTGGTCGTGGCCCATGCGGCCGACTTCGACGCCTACCGCAACAAGCTGGCCGGCCAGGTCGCGAGCAGTGCCCCGAGCGCTGCGCCGCAGGGCGGCCAGAGCGCCAGCGGCCGCGTGACCGCGCGCGTCGAGCAGCGTCCGACCGCCGTCAGCGAGGCGCAGGACAAGCTGCAACTGTCCAAGGCCGCGCCTGGCGCCGCGGGCGAGCCGGACGACGGCACCGCCAGCGTCGAGGACACGCTTGCCAAGGAGCGCGAACTGGCGCAAGCCGAAGCGCGCGTAAAAGAACTCGAAAAGAACGTCAACGAACTCGAAAACCTGATGACGGTGCCGAGCCGCGCCGGCGCCGAGGCCGAGCAGGCTGCCGCCGCTGCGGCCACCGCGGCCGCGGCCGAGAAGGCTGCCGAGAAGCCGGCGCCGCGTCCGCGTCCCAAGAAACCGGCCCCGCCGCCCGAGAAGAGCTTCGTCGACACCATCCTGGACAATATGCTCTACATCGGCGCCGGCGCCCTGGTGCTGCTGTTGGCCGCGCTGGGCATCGCGCAGCGCCGCAAGCGCAAAGAGGCCGAGGCCAATCCGCCGCCGGCCGAGCCGTCGGTGCTGGGCGTGCCGGGCGCCAGCGCCCACTCGCTGTTCGCCGAGAGCGGCGGCCAGAGCGTGGACACCAATAACAGCGTGTTCAATTCCAGCTTTGCCCCATCGGCCAGCCAGCTCGACACCAACGAGGTCGACCCGGTCGCCGAAGCCGACGTCTACATCGCCTATGGCCGGGACGCCCAGGCCGAGGAAATCCTGAAGGAAGCGCTGCGCACCCACCCTGAACGCCATCCGGTGCGCCTCAAGCTGCTCGAGATCTACGCCACGCGCAAGGACTTGCGCGCCTTCGAGGCCCAGGCGCGCGAATTGCACGCCCTGAGCGGCGGCGCGGGCGACGAGTGGGCCCAGGCCGCGGCGCTCGGCTTGACGCTCGACCCATCCAATCCGCTGTACGCGAACGCCGCGCCGGCCCCGAGCCCGACGCCGTCGCCGCAAGAGCGCAGCCAGCAGGCCATCCTGTCGCAGCAGTACGAAGACGCCTTCCGCGGCGGCCCGTCGGTGGGCGCCGGCATCGGCGCCGCAGCCGCCGGTGCAGCCGCCGGCGCCGCGGCAGTGACCCTGGCCAAGGACGACGAGGACCGCACCGCGGCCCCGGCGCCAGCGCCGGTGCAAGATACGCGCGAGGACGACAATGCGCTCGACTTCGACCTCGGTGGCCTGACCTTCGAGCCGGTGACCAACAACGACCCGGCGCCGCCGGCGGCCAGCCGTCCGGACCCGGACGCGACCGCCGTGCCTGACCTGGAATTCGACATGGCGCCGTTTGCAGCTCCCGCCACCGCGCCGGCGGCGGAGCAGGCCAAACCTGCGTCGGATGCGAACGACCTCGACTTCGACATGAACTTCGATGCGCCTCAGTCCGCGCAGCCGGCAGCTGGCACGGTCGACCAAGACGACGACTTCACGCTCGACCTGTCGCCGCAGGCGCAGGTGCAGGCGACCCCGGTCGACATGGCCGGCCTGGCCAAGGACTTCGAGGGCCTGCCGCCGCTGCCGGGCAGCACGCCGCAGCCGACCGTGGCCCAGGCCGATCCACTGCACGATCTCGATGCGATGGACTTTACCGCCCCGACGACGCCGGTAGCGCCGGCCGCGCCTTCGTTCGACGAGGCGCCCGCGCGTGCTTCGACGGCAGCCGGTGCGTCGGAAGATCCGCTGTTCGACCTGGACACCATGGACTTCGGCACGCCGGACGAGCCGCGCGCACCTGGCGGCGCCGAGCCGAAGGACTTCGGCGCGCGCCAGGACGATCCGTTCGACGCCTTCGACCTGCCGGAAACCCCGGCCCCGGTGCCGGCGCCACAAGAAATGTCGGCGCGCGACGCCTTCCAGCCCGATGCGCGTGCCACGGACGACAAGGCCTCGCCGTCGTTCGACCTGGCCGACTTCGACCTCGACCTGCCGCCTTCGGAACCTGCCACCGCGCAGCCGCTGGCTCTTGAGCCGGGCGCGCCTGAATCGGCGCCGGGCCAGATGTCGCCCGAGCATATGGAGATGGAGACCAAGCTCGATCTCGCCATCGCCTACCAGGAGATCGGCGACAAGGAAGGCGCACGCGAGCTGCTCGATGAAGTCATCAAGGGCGGCAATCCCGAGCAGGTCGGCAAGGCCAGCGCGATGAGGGAACTGCTGGCGTGACCCGTATCGCTTTGGGTGTCCAGTACATCGGCACCGGTTGGAACGGCTACCAGAAACAGCCGGAACGTCATACCGTCCAGGACCGCCTCGAGATCGCACTCGAGAAGTTCGCCTGCGTCGCGCTCTCAACGACCTGTGCCGGCCGCACCGACGCCGGCGTACACGCGATGGAGCAGGTCGTCCATTTCGATACCGACCTGGATCGCCCGGTCCAGTCCTGGGTGCGCGGCGTGAACGCCTTTTTACCCGAGTCGATCGTGGTGCGCTGGGCGGCCGTGGTCGAGCCGGGTGACGATGGGCTCGATTTTCATGCGCGCTACTCGGCGCGCTCGCGCACCTATCACTATGTGCTCTACAACCACCCGAACCCGTCGGCCCTGCTGGCCAAGCGGGCAGGGTGGGTGTTCCGTCCGCTCGACGTCGAGCGCATGCGCGAAGGGGCGCGGCACCTGATCGGCACCCACGACTTCTCGAGTTTCCGGGCGTCCGGCTGCCAGGCGAATACGCCGGTGAAGGACATGCACGAGGTGAATATCGAGCGCCACGGCGACATCATCGTGTTCACCCTGCGCGCCAGCGCCTTCCTGCACCATATGGTGCGCAATATCGTCGGCTCGCTGATCTATATCGGCATCGGGCGCAACGAGCCTGGCTGGATGCGCGAGGTACTCGAAGCCCGTTCGCGCGACGCGGCGGCGCCGACCTTCATGCCGGACGGCCTGTATTTCGCGAAGATCGAGTACGATCCGAAGTGGAAGCTGCCGCAAGAGGCCTCGACGCCCCTGCCGTGGCTGTGATCGACTTCCAGGAATAGCCATGCGACGTACCCGTATCAAGATCTGCGGCATCACCCGCGAACAAGACCTGCGCGCAGCGGTGGAACTCGGCGCCGATGCGCTGGGCTTCGTGTTTTATCCGGACAGCCCGCGCTACGTGACGCCGACACGCGCCGCCGAGCTGTGTGCGATCCTGCCGCCGTTCGTGAGCGGCGTGGCGCTGTTCGTGAACCCGACGCCGGGCGAGGTGCGCGAGGTGGCAAGCGCGATGCCGCTGGGGCTCATCCAGTTCCATGGCGACGAAACGGCAGAGCAGTGCGCGGCCATCGCGGCCGAGGTGCAGCGTCCTTTCGTGCGCGCCTACCGCATCAAGCCTGACACGGTGCCATCGGCTTTGCTAGAATGTGAAACTGCATACCGCACCGCCAGTCCCTGGTTCTCGGGCCTTCTGCTCGACACTTTCGTGGACGCCTATGGTGGCGCAGGAAAGGTCTTCGATTGGTCTCTTATTCCAAAAGAGCTCGCGCCTCGGGTCGTTTTGAGTGGTGGGTTGAGCGTACACAACGTCCTTGAGGCGACCGTACGAGTTCGTCCCTTCGCCGTCGACATCAGCAGTGGTGTCGAGCAAGCGAAGGGGATCAAGGACGCCCGCAAGATCGCCGCCTTCATCGCGGCGGTGCGGGCAGCCGATGCCATCATCGATAGCGAGTCGCACCATGACCACGAAAGACACCATCACGGCCCAGCTTAGTGCTGCGCCGCTGTTCAAGACCCCGGATTACGCCCTGCCCGACGCGGTAGGGCATTTCGGCCCTTATGGCGGCAGCTTCGTCGCCGAAACCCTGTCGCATGCCCTGGCCGAGCTGAACGAAGCCTATGCGAAGTATGCGCAGGATCCCGAATTTCTCGAGGAATTCCGCTACGAGCTGGCGCACTTCGTCGGCCGGCCGTCGCCGGTGTACCACGCGCGGCGCTGGTCCGAGCTGGCCGGCGGCGCCCAGCTCTACTTCAAGCGCGAAGACCTGAACCACACCGGCGCGCACAAGATCAACAATGTGATCGGCCAGGCCCTGCTGGCGCGGCGCATGGGCAAGCAGCGCATCATCGCCGAGACCGGCGCCGGCCAGCATGGCGTGGCCACTGCCACCATCTGCGCGCGCTTCGGCCTGGAGTGCGTGGTATACATGGGCGCCGAGGACGTCAAACGACAGGCGCAGAACGTGTACCGCATGAAGCTCCTGGGCGCGACCGTGGTGCCGGTGGAATCGGGCTCCAAGACCCTGAAGGACGCGCTCAACGAGGCGATGCGCGATTGGGTCACCAATATCGAGAACACCTTCTACATCATCGGCACGGTGGCCGGCCCGCACCCGTATCCGATGATGGTGCGCGACTTCCAGTCGGTGATCGGCGAGGAATGCCGCCTGCAGATGCCGGCCATGGCGGGGCGCCAGCCCGACTATGTGGTCGCCTGTATCGGCGGCGGCTCGAACGCGATGGGCATCTTCTATCCGTATATCGGCGAGCCGGGCGTGCAACTGGTGGGCGTCGAGGCGGCCGGGGAGGGACTCGATTCGGGCAAGCATGCGGCCTCGCTGACGGCCGGCATCCCGGGCGTCTTGCACGGCAACCGCACCTACCTGCTGCAGGACCAGAACGGGCAGATCATCGAGACGCATTCGGTATCGGCGGGTCTGGATTATCCCGGCGTCGGGCCGGAACACGCCTGGCTGAAGGATTCGGCGCGCGCGCAGTATGTGTCGATCACCGATGAAGAAGCGCTGCAGACTTTCCACGACTGCTGCCGCATCGAAGGGATCATTCCGGCGCTGGAATCGTCGCATGCGATCGCCTATGGCGTGAAGCTGGCGGCGACGCTGGCCAAGGACAAGATCATCCTGGTCAACCTGTCGGGCCGCGGCGACAAGGACATGCACACGGTGGCGCAGCGGATGGGGCTCGATTTCGGCTGAATCTTGGCTGAGATCCTGTCCTGCTCCGGCCGCACGCCGGCTGGAGCGCCGCACCATCCACGACCACATAAGGAAGAACAGCATGTCCCGCATCGAACCAACATTTGCCGCGCTGAAGGCGCAGAACAAGACCGGCCTGGTGACCTTCATCACCGCCGGCGACCCCGGCCCCGAACTGACCGTCCCGCTGATGCACGCCCTGGTGGCGGGCGGCGCCGACGTCCTGGAACTGGGCGTACCGTTTTCGGATCCGATGGCCGAAGGCCCGGTGATCCAGCGCGCCTGCGAGCGTGCGCTCAAGTTCAATATCGGCCTGAAGGACGTCTTCGCCTTCGTGCGCGAATTCCGCCAGACCGACCAGCAGACGCCGGTGGTCCTGATGGGCTACGCCAACCCGATCGAGCGCATTGGCCAGCAAGAATTCATCCGCTGCGCGAAAGAAGCGGGCGCCGACGGCGCGATCGTCGTCGACTATCCACCAGAAGAATGCGCCGACTTCGCCAGCGCCATGCGTGACAACGGCCTCGACCTGATTTTCCTGCTGGCCCCGACCTCGACCACCGAGCGGGTGAAGCAGGTAGCCCGGCATGGCGGCGGCTTCAGCTACTACGTCTCGCTGAAAGGCGTAACAGGCTCTGGCGCAATCGACACCGCAGACGTCGCCCGCCGCGTGAGCGCGATCCGCGAACACGTGAAACTCCCGATCGGCGTCGGCTTCGGGATCCGCGACGGCGCCACTGCCAGGACGGTCGCGCAAGTTGCGGACGCCGTGGTCATTGGCAGCCGCATCATTCAGGAAATCGAAGCCCACCCCGCCGACCAGGCCGTCACCGCCGTCCGCACCTTCACCGCAACCATCCGCACCGCCCTCGACGCCCCTTGATCCCCAATGAGGGTCAGAGTCGAATTATTGAGCAATTTCTTCGCAAAATATTGTCATTTAATTCGACACTGACCCTCATGTGGCTTTCTCAGAGGCAGATACCCATTAATTAGGGTCAGTGTCGAATTGTTTGATAACTTTCTGCCGGCTTAACAGCGGGATAGACGTCAACAGTCGATTGATTGCCTTTGCGCAATTGATCTATTGCCTGCGGATAACTCATTTGGCGGTGAGGCGACGTATATTTGGACTCCGTTCATCGTCCAGAGGAGTCTGAAATGAAAATTCGCATCAAACGGCTCAGCGTGTCGCAGTGCGCCAAGATGGTCGCCGCGCTCTACTTCGTGTTCTCGCTGCCGCTTCTTCTGCTCTTCATGCTCCTCGCCCCGTTAATGGGGCAGACCCCGTTCGGGTTCGGATCCCTTATTGTTTTCCCCTTCCTGTATGCCTTTGTTAGCTACTTGGGTGGCGTGCTGTGCTTCTGGATTTATAACCTGGTTGCACATCGTGTCGGTGGCTTCGAATATACGGCAGCCGAGATCACAGGCTAAGCCGCCACCCCAACTGGTGGCAGTTGCTTGTAATATATAGCCCAATAAGTCGACTCCGACCCTCATTATTGGGCTATTGATTTCTCAACATGCAAGGGCGACTCTGTCCCTGATTTGAAAAGAAGGAAACTGAGTCATAGAACTAAACATGAGGGTCAGTGTAGATTTATTGAGCAACTCTAAAAGTTGTCAAACAATTTAACTCTGACCCTCACTGGGGATGCTGCCTGGGAGCGGGGAAGCGGAAGGGACGTTTCCAGGGGCTGGAGGGAAGTTGACGGCTTACCATCATTCGACAAGCGCTGGCCGAGCGGCTACACTACGCCTCTTCAAAAGATTCGCCGCAAAGGAGAGAATATGAGTTGGTTGGAAAAGCTGCTGCCCCCTCGGATCCAGCGCTCCGATGCCGCTAACCGCAAGACCATGCCGGAAGGCCTCTGGGTCAAGTGCCCGTCGTGCGAGTCGGTGCTGTATCGTGCGGACATCGAGTCCAATCTGCACGTGTGCCCCAAGTGCGATCACCATATGCGCATCCGCGCCCGCGACCGTCTCGATGCCCTGCTCGACGAAGGCGGCCGCTACGATATCGGCCAGGAGACATTGCCGGTCGATACCCTGAAGTTCAAGGACAGCAAGAAGTATCCTGACCGTCTCAAGTCGGCCATGGACGCCACCGGAGAAACCGATGCGCTGATCGTCCAGGGCGGCTCGATCATGAGCCTGCCGGTCGTCGTTGCGGCCTTCGAGTTCGAATTCATGGGCGGCTCGATGGGTTCCGTCGTCGGCGAGCGTTTTGTTCGCGGTGCCCAGGTGGCCCTGGAGCAGAAGGTGCCGTTTATCTGCATCACCGCTACCGGCGGCGCCCGCATGCAGGAAGGCTTGCTGTCGCTGATGCAGATGGCCAAGACCACCGCCATGCTGACCAAGCTGGCCGAGAAGAAGCTGCCGTTCATCAGCGTGCTGACCGACCCGACCATGGGTGGCGTCTCGGCCTCGTTCGCCTTCATGGGCGACGTCGTCATCGCCGAACCGAAAGCCCTGATCGGCTTCGCGGGCCCGCGCGTCATTGAGAACACTGTGCGTGAGAAATTGCCAGAAGGTTTCCAGCGCGCCGAGTTCCTGGTCCAGAAGGGCGCTGTCGACATGATCGTCGATCGCCGCAAGATGCGCGAAGAAATCGCGCGCCTGTTGGCCCTGCTGCAAAACCAGGCGACCGAAGTCCTGGCCTGATAGTCACAAGGGCGACTTCGGTCGCCCTTTCAGCTTGCGCGCCCCCGCAGGGCAGCCGAGCACATCGAACATATCCACATGTCCCCACTTCCCACTACCTTGCCAGACTGGCTGGCCCTGCTCGAGTCGCGCCATGCCGAAACCCATATCGACATGGGCCTGGACCGCGTCCGCGCCGTCAAGGAGCGCATGGGGCTGGCCTTCGATTGCCCGGTGATCATGGTCGCCGGCACCAATGGCAAGGGTTCTACCTGCGCGATGCTCGAATCGGTCCTGCTGCAGTCCGGCTACCGCGTCGGCCTCTACATCAAGCCGCACTTCCTCGACTTCAACGAGCGCGCCCGCATCAATGGCGAAATGGCGTCCGATGAAGTACTGGTCGACGCCTTCAACGACGTCGAAGCGGCAAGAAACGGTACCGACCTGACGTATTTCGAATTCACCACCCTGGCCATCGCCCACCTGATCTCGAAGAGCGGCGTCGATGTCGCCATCCTCGAAGTCGGCCTGGGCGGACGCCTGGATGCGGTCAATGTGATCGATGCCGACGTCTCGATCGTCACCAGCATCGACATCGACCACACCGCCTACCTCGGCGACACCCGCGAGCAGATCGGCTTCGAGAAGGCTGGCATCTTCCGCCCGGGCAAGACCGCGATCTGCAGCGACCCGGTGCCGCCGCAGTCGCTGCTCGACCATGCAGAGAAGATCGGCGCCGACCTGTGGCTGCTGGGCCGCGATTTCAACTACCAGGGCGACCAGCAGCAATGGAGCTTTGGCGGGCGCAGCCAGCGCCGCAATTCGCTGGCCTATCCGGCCTTGCGTGGCGCCAACCAGCTGCTCAACGCCTCGGCCGCGCTGGCCGCGCTCGAAGCGCTGCGCATGCAATTGCCGTGCGGCGCCCAGGAAACCCGCGCCGGCCTGGCCATGGTCGAATTGCCGGGCCGCTTCCAGGTGCTGGCGGGGCGCCCGACCCAGGTGCTCGATGTCGCCCACAATCCCCACGCCGCCGCCACCCTGGCCCAGAACCTGGGCAATATGGGCTTCCATCGCTTTACCTATGCCGTGTTTGGCATCATGGAAGACAAGGACATCGATGCCGTGATCGCGCCGATGACCGGAATCATCGACCACTGGTGCGTGACAGCCCTCGATTCGCCGCGCTCGGCCAGGCCCGAAGCCCTGGCCGACAAGCTGGGCGAACTCAGGCCGGCCGGCGCCAAGGATGATGATTTTTCTGTGAGCAATTTCGCAACGCCAGCCGAGGCCTATGCGAATGCGCTGAGCCGGGCAGGGGAGAATGATAGAATTGTGGTCTTTGGCTCTTTCTACACGGTTGCAGGCGTCATGGCGGCCCGTAAATCGAGTCTTCATTGAGATTCTTCACACTACTACCTGAACCACATGGGCTTGTTCTCGTTCGGCAATAAAAACAAGCAAGAAACTGTCCGCGACAGCGGACACTTCGTCAAGGAAGACGACGCCGCCTATACCGAGCGCGCCCGTTCCAAACGCGCAAGCTCGGCCGGCGAAGGCCGTCGCACCAGCCGCGGCGACCCGATCCTCCCCGAGAAAAAACGCGCCCGCCGGCGCCTGGTTGGCGCCATCGCGCTGGTGCTGGCGGCCGTCGTCGCGCTGCCGATGCTGCTCGATTCCGAACCCAAGCCGCTGGCCACCGACATCGCCATCCACATCCCGGACAAGGAAAAGGCCGCCCCGTTGCCGGTGCCGTCCGAGCAGGTAGCGGCGTCGGCCAGCGTCGACAGCGACGAGGAAATCATCGAGCCGGTGCCGGCGCCGCCTGCCGGCACCCGTGCGGCCGATACGACCTCCACCGCGCAGGTCGCCACGCCGCCCGCCAGCGAGCCGCCGCCGATGCGCATGCTCGAGCCGGCCAAGCCGGTCGAACCACCGAAACCCGAACCGAAGCCCGAGCCGGTCAAGCCGAAGCCCGAGCCGGTCAAGCCCGAGCCGAAGCCCGAGCGCAAGCCCGAGCCCGAGAAAAAGCCCGAACCCGCGAAAAAGCCGGCCGAGACGCATCCGAAAGCCGAGCAGGTCGCCAAGCCCGCGCCGCGCGAGGATGCTGCGCGCGCCATGGCCATCCTCGAAGGCAAGCCGGCCGAGCCACAGAAGGCGCAAGGCCCGGCGCCGCGCTTCGTGGTGCAGGTCGCGGCCCTGGGCAGCCAGGAGAAAGCGAACGAACTGCAAGAGCGCCTTCGTGGCGCCGGCATCGCATCCTTCACCCAGAAGTCGGGCGAGCTGATCCGTGTGCGGATCGGCCCGTTCAGCAAGGAAGAGGCCGAGAAGGTCCGCGCCAAACTGGGCGGCATCGGCCTGTCGGGCACCATGGTGCCGCTCTGACCGAGCCCCGCGCGTGACGATTTTCGACTACCTGGTGCTGTTCGTGCTGATCTGTTCCGTTGTCATCAGCACGCTGCGCGGCCTGGTCAAGGAAATCCTGTCGCTGCTGGGCTGGATCGTCGCCTTCGTGGTGGCCAATGCCTATGGCGCGCAACTGGCGCCGCTGCTGCCGGAAATGATTCCCGGCGACACGGCGCGCCTGATCGTGGCCTTCATCGCGCTGTTCCTGGGCGTGCGAATCTTGATGGGCCTGCTGTCGCTGGCGATCGGGGCCCTGGTGGAAGCCACCGGCCTGTCGCTCGCGGACCGCGGCCTCGGAGGATTGTTTGGATTGGCACGCGGCATTGTAATCGTGCTGGCCGGCGTCATATTGTGCGGGATGACGGACATCCCGAAGCAGGCATTCTGGCAAGAGGCGCTGTTGTCGCCGATCGCCGAGACCGGCGCCCGCACCGTCAAGCCTTTCCTGCCCGCTGCCATGGCGCAGCATGTGAACTTTTGACGATCGATCTTCACGTCAAATCGTAAGAACTTTTTTGTAATCAAGCACTCAAGCTTTTAGGAGCACACCATGTGTGGCATCGTCGGCGTCGTCTCTCACTCTCCCGTCAACCAGCTTCTGTATGACGCACTGCTGCTGCTGCAGCACCGCGGCCAGGATGCGGCGGGCATTGCGACCAATCACAGCAGCATGTTCTCGATGTTCAAGGCCAATGGCCTGGTCCGGGACGTGTTCCGCACCCGTAATATGCGTTCGCTCCAGGGCAATACCGGCATCGGCCACTGCCGCTACCCGACTGCCGGTTCGTCGAGCGAAGAAGAGGCGCAGCCGTTCTACGTCAATGCCCCGTTCGGCATCACCCTGGCCCACAACGGCAACCTGACCAACCAGGCCGTGCTGAAGGATGAGCTGTTCCGCAACGACCGCCGCCACATCAACACCGATTCCGACTCCGAAGTGCTGCTCAATGTGCTGGCCCACGAAATCCAGGAAGCAGCCGACGGCTATTCGCTCAATGCCGACGCCGTGTTCAAGGCGGTCGCCGCCGTGCACCGCCGCGTGCGTGGCGCCTACGCCGTCGTGTCGCAGATCGCCGGCCACGGCATGCTGGCCTTCCGCGACCCGTTCGGCATCCGTCCGCTGTGCCTGGGCATCAACGAGACCGAGCAGGGCAATGAATACCTGGTGGCCAGCGAATCGGTCGCCCTCGAAGGCCTGGGCTTTCGCTTCGTGCGCGATATCGCGCCGGGCGAGGCGGTCTTCATCGATGAAAACAACCAGCTGCACGAGCGCCAGTGCGCCGAGAACCCGTCGCTCAATCCGTGCGCCTTCGAATTCGTCTACCTGGCCCGTCCCGATTCCGTGATCGACGGCGCCTCGGTCTACGCCACCCGCCTGCGCATGGGCGAGTACCTGGCGGACAAGGTCAGCAAGGAAATCCCGGTCGACGAGATCGACGTCGTGATGCCGATCCCCGACTCTTCGCGCCCGGCCGCGATCCAGCTGGCACTGAAACTGGGCGTCGAATACCGCGAAGGCTTCATCAAGAACCGCTACATCGGCCGTACCTTCATCATGCCCGGCCAGGGCATGCGCAAGAAATCGGTGCGCCAGAAGCTGAACGCGATCAGCTCCGAGTTCAAGGACAAGAACGTGCTGCTGGTCGACGATTCGATCGTGCGCGGCACCACCAGCCGCGAGATCGTGCAGATGGCGCGCGAGGCCGGCGCGCGCAAGGTGTTCTTCGCCTCGGCCGCGCCGCCGGTGCTGTACCCGAACGTGTACGGCATCGACATGCCGACCCGCGACGAACTGATCGCCCACGGCCGCACGACCGAGGAAGTGTGCCGCGAGATCACCGCCGACCGCGTGGTGTACCAGGACGTCGACGCGCTCAAGCGCGCGATCTCGGACGTCAATCCCGAGCTGAAGAACTTCGAGGCCTCGTGCTTCGATGGCGTGTACGTCACCGGCGACGTGACCCCGGAATACCTGGATCGCCAGGAATCGGCACGCCACAACCCGTCGGGCAAGGACGTCGAGGACAAGGTGCGCACCCAGCTCAACCTGAACCCGCCGGTGGCCGCCGAGTAAGCCATGTCGGATAAAAAGAGCTACGGCTTCACCACCACCATCCTGCACAACGATCGCCGCAAGACGATCGAGCAGGGTTCGCTGCACAAGCCGGTGCATACCTCGGTCGCCTTCGGTTACGCCGACGCACGCCAGCTGGCGTCGGTATTCCAGGGCAAGGAACCGGGCTTTCGCTACGGCCGCCAGGGCAATCCGACGGTGTCGGCGCTGGAAGACAAGATCAGCAAGATGGAAGACGGCGTCGCCACCCTGTGCTTCGGCACCGGCATGGCGGCGATCGGCGCGCTGTTCCAGGCGCTCTTGAGGGCCGGCGACCAGATCGTCTCGTCGAGCTTCCTGTTCGGGAACACCAACAGCCTGTGGCAGACAGTAGCGGTCCAGGGCGTCGACGTCGCCTTTGTCGACGCCACCGACGTGGCCCAGGTCGAGGCCGCCATCACCGACAGCACGCGCATGGTATTCGTCGAGACCATCGCCAATCCGCGCACGCAAGTGGCAGACCTGGCGCGCATCGGCGAGCTGTGCCGCGCGCGCGGCATCCTGTACGTGGTCGACAACACGATGACCACGCCCTGGCTGTTCCGTCCCAGGGATGTGCATGCCGGCCTGGTGGTCAATTCGCTGACCAAGTCGATCGGCGGCCACGGCATTGCGCTGGGCGGCGCGCTGACCGATACCGGCCGGTTCGATTGGTCTGCTTATCCGAACATCGCCCAGAACTTCCGCAAGCAGGCGAGCGCCGCGCAAGGCATGGCCCAGTTGCGGGCCAAGGCGCTGCGCGACTTCGGCGCCGCGCTGGGGCCGGAAGCGGCGCACCACATCGCGGTCGGCGCCGAGACGCTGGCGCTGCGCATGGAGCGTACCTGCGCCAATGCGCTGGCCCTGGCGACGATGCTGGAAGCCGACGATCGCGTGTCGGCCGTGCATTACCCGGGCCTGGCTTCGCATCCGCAGAACGGCATCGTCAAGGACCTGTTCCGCTCGGGCGGCTCGCTGCTGAGCTTCGAGTTGAGGGAAGACATCGACCCGTTCGATTACCTGAACCGCCTGAAGTTGGCGATCCCGGCTTCGAATCTCGGCGACAACCGCACGCTCGTGATCCCGGTCGCGCACACGATCTTCTTCGAGATGGGCGCCGAGCGGCGCGCCAGCATGGGTATCGCGGAAGGCCTGATCCGGGTGTCGGTCGGCATCGAGGATACCGACGACCTGGTCGGCGACTTCCGCCAGGCGCTGGATGTGTAAGGTAGCGTAAAATCGTTCGACGGGGCCGGTGCAATGCCGGCCTTGTCATATTTGCGGTTGAGCCCAGCCGTAAAACACGGCTATCATGGACTTTTACCAGCCAGCCTTGCCAAGTGCCCATGAAACGATTCCTGTCCTGCCTCTCCCTCTCGCTTGCCGTTGCGGCCAGCGGCGCCGCCTTTGCCGGCGAACTCGAGGATGCCAACGCCCTGTTCGAGAAAAAAGACTACGCGGGTGCGCTCAAGATCTATACCAAGCTGGCCAATGCCGGCAATCCGCATGCCCAGCAGCAACTGGGCCAGATGTACTGGTATGGCGAGGCCGGCGCGGTCGACGAAGCCAAGGCGAAAGGATTGTTCGAGCAGGCAGCCGCCAAGGGCAACAAGGTGGCCGCCGACTCGCTCGTGATCATGCAGCAGCGCGTGGAGCGCCGCGCCGAGATCGATTACTGGATCAAGGGCTACGACGGCGCCGACCTGCAGTCGGGCGAATACCGCTGCCCGTCGCCGCGCATTCCCGCGGTGTCGAAGCTGAACGACGAGATCGAACGCGTGAACAAGCTGGTGACCAACTGGCAGGATTGCTACAACAAGATGGTGACCAACCTGAACGCGCAGTCGCCGCTGACTAAGCGCATCCCGCCCGATATCGCCAAGCTTATGAACAAGCAGGAAACGGAAGCCTCGACTGCCTATCTGGAGCAGGTGCGGCAGAATATCGCCGAAGGCGCGAAAGTCAATTCGAAGATGATATTGGCCGATTTCGCCGCATGGCGCAGCGCGACCGAAGCCTTCGTGGACCAGCATAATTCGGTGGTCAACAAGGCGAAGAACTAGCTAGGGCAGGGAAACGCCGGCTCGCGAGCCGGCGCAATGAAGCAGATACTTAGTTCCAGCTACGCATCAGGCCAACCGCCAGGCCCTCGAGCGCGAATTCTTCGTCGGGCGTGACCTGGATGACCTTGAAGTCCGGGTTCTCGGGCAGCAGCTCGACCAGGTCGCCGGTCTTGCGGTAGCGCTTGACGGTGACTTCTTCGCCCAGGCGGGCGACGACGATCTGGCCGTTCTTGGCGCTGTCGATCTTCTTGACCGCCAAGAAGTCGCCATCCATGATCCCGGCGTCGCGCATCGACCAGCCTTTTACCTTGAGCAAAAAGTCGGGCCGGGCCGCGAACATCGCGGTGTCGACGTTATAGGTCGCCTCGACGTGTTCCTGGGCCAAGATTGGATTGCCGGCGGCGACGCGGCCGACCAGCGGCAGCGACATCAGCGATGGCGGCGGCATCGGGGTCTGCTCGACGCTGGCGCCGACCAGGCGGATGCCGCGCGAGGTGCCCGGCGAGATCTCGATCGCGCCCTTGCGCGCCAGCGCTTGCAGGTGTTCTTCGGCCGCATTGGCCGAGCGAAAGCCCAGTTCGGCCGCGATTTCAGCCCGGGTCGGAGGAAAACCCGTGTTCTCGATCGCTTCCTTGATCAGGTTAAGGATCTGTTCTTGCCGTGCAGTGAGCTTGAGCATAAATATCTTACGGAAACGGGTTGTATAGGTAGACTGTATTTTTGTACAGTATTCTGCTATACGCAAGGGATAAACACGAAAAAGCGTAAAAAAACCCGCATAGCACGCAAAACGCGCTGTTTGCAAGTGTAATTGTCGAGTGAGCCCGCGATGCAAGCGCGGGTCTTGACAGCCAGGTTCCCATTTCGTCCATTTCACGCTATACTAGCTGGCTGTTCCCTTCCCACACTCGTCTTGACGCCGAGGTGGGCATTTTTGTAAAACGTCCTCAAGGAGTAATGCATGCGTCATTATGAAATCGTTTTTATCGTCCATCCGGACCAGAGCGAGCAAGTCCCGGCGATGATCGAACGTTACAAGACCACGGTGACCAGCCGCGGCGGTAACATTCATCGCGTCGAAGACTGGGGCCGCCGCCAGATGGCTTACCAGATCCAGAAGCTGCCAAAAGCACACTACATCTGCCTGAACATCGAATGCGACAACGAGACCCTGGTCGAGCTGGAAACCGCATTCAAGTTCAATGATGCCGTCCTGCGTCATCTGACCGTCAAGATGAAGAAAGCAGAAACCGCACCGTCGCCGATGATGAAATCGGTGCAGCGCGAAGACGCAGCCAAGAGCCACCGCGCAGAAGCAGCCGCTCCTGCAGCAGCAGCTCCAGCCGCTGCCGCTGCCTGAGTTTTTCCCCAGGAATTCGTAGTAGCCGTAGCAGTAGAACCGGGTGAACCAGCTCCAGCTCGTGGCGACCATCGCCGAGCGTGATGTACTGCGCTACACCCCGGCCGGCGTGCCGATCGTTTCAGCCATCCTGATGCACAGTTCGCATCAGCGAGAGGCCGGGATCGATCGCCTGGTCGAGTTCGAAGTCCCCGCGTTCGCCGCGGGCGAGATTTCGGGCAGGTTCGGAAGCGCCGAACTCGGCGCCAGCTACCGCTTCGATGGATTCCTTGCACGGAAAAACCGCAACAGCAAAGCCCTGGTGTTTCACATCATTGATTTCAGTGCCGCCTAGTTCGGCAATTTAGATATACAGGAGCCTCACATGGCATTCGGTAAAAAGTTCGACAAAAACAAAGCTAAAGAAAAACTCAAGCGTAAGCAGCAGAACCCGCTGTTCAAGCGCAAGAAGTTCTGCCGCTTCACCGCCGCTGGCGTTGAGCAAGTGGATTACAAAGACGTTGATACCCTGAAGGACTTCGTCCAGGAAAACGGCAAGATCATGCCAGCACGTCTGACCGGCACCAAGGCGCACTACCAGCGTCAGGTCGACACCGCCATCAAGCGCGCCCGCTACCTGGCGCTGCTGCCGTACACCGACCTGCACCACGGTTAATCGGTTACGTCAGCTATCCTGGAGATAAAACATGCAAATCATTCTGTTGGAAAAAGTCATCAACGTCGGCAACCTGGGCGACGTCGTCAAAGTCAAGGACGGTTACGCACGTAACTTCCTGATCCCACAAAAGATGGCCCGCCGCGCTACCGCCGGCGCCGTCGCCGAGTTCGAAGCCAAGCGCGCCGAACTGGAAAAAGCAGCTGCCGAGAAACTGGCAGCAGCCCAAGCCCAAGGCGACAAGCTGAGCGGCCTGACCGTCACCATCGGCCAGAAGGCCGGCGTCGACGGCCGCCTGTTCGGTTCGGTCACCAACGCGGACATCGCTGAAGCGCTGACCAAGCAGGGCTTCCCAGTCGAGAAGGCTGCTGTTCGCCTGCCGACCGGCCCGCTGAAAACCACCGGCGAGTTCCCGGTTGCAGTCGCCCTGCACACCGACGTGGTGTCGGAAATCACCATCGCTGTCGTGGGCGAAGCTGCCTAAGCGAATGCTGAACTGAAGTAAAAGCTGTACACAAAAAAGCCGGGTTCTCCCGGCTTTTTTGCTTTTGAAACTCACCAATTATGACAGCCGTGTGACAGGAGAAGGTATAATGCCGCCCATGAACGCAGCACCCTCAGACCCGCAGATCGAAGCCCTGCGCATCCCCCCGCACTCCATCGAAGCAGAACAGTCCGTCATCGGTGGCCTGCTGCGCGACAATGCCGCCTGGGACCGCATTGCCGACTTCATGCATGCGGAAGACTTCTACCGTTACGATCACCGCATCATCTTCGAACAGATGGTCCGCCTGATCAATGCCGGCAAGCCGGCCGACGTGATCACGGTCTATGAAGCCTGCAACCAGCTCGGCAAGGCCGACGACGTGGGTGGCCTGCAATACCTGAACGCGATGGCGCAGAACACGCCGTCGGCCGCCAATATCCGCCGCTACGCCGAGATCGTGCGCGACCGCGGCATCCTGCGCCAGCTGATCACCGTTGCCGACGAAATCTCGGGCAATGCTTTCAATCCGCAAGGCAAGGAAGTCAAACAGATGCTGGACGAGGCGGAGTCGCAGATCTTCGCCATCGCCGAGCAGGGCGCCCGTGGCGCCCAGGGCTGGCTGGCGGTGCAGCCGCTGCTGACGCAAGTGGTCGAGCGCATCGACGAACTGTACTCGCGCGAAAACCAGGGCGAGATCACCGGTGTACCGACCGGCTTCATCGACCTCGACCGCATGACCTCCGGCCTGCAGCCGGGCGACCTGGTGATCGTCGCCGGCCGTCCGTCGATGGGCAAGACCGCGTTCTCGGTCAATATCGGCGAAAACGTCGCGATCGAGGCCGGCTTGCCGGTCGCCGTGTTCTCGATGGAGATGGGCGGCACCCAGCTGGCCATGCGTATGCTCGGCTCGGTCGGCCAGCTCGACCAGCACCGCCTGCGTACCGGCCGCCTGAACGACGAGGACTGGCCGCGCCTGACGCACGCCATCCAGAAGATGAACGACGCCCAGCTGTATATCGACGAGACGCCGGCATTGAACCCGATCGAGATGCGCGCACGGGCACGACGCCTGGCGCGCCAGTGCGGCAAGCTCGGGCTCATCATCGTCGACTACCTGCAGCTGATGCAGGGTTCCAAGCCGGGCGACAACCGCGCCTCTGAAATCTCGGAGATCTCGCGTTCGCTGAAAGGTTTGGCGAAAGAGCTGCAGTGCCCCGTGATCGCGCTGTCGCAGCTGAACCGCTCGCTGGAACAACGCCCCAATAAACGTCCCGTGATGTCCGACTTGCGCGAATCCGGCGCTATCGAACAGGATGCCGACGTGATCATCTTCCTGTATCGCGACGAAGTCTATAACCCGGATTCGCCCGACAAGGGCACTGCCGAGATCATTATCGGCAAGCAGCGTAACGGTCCGATTGGGGCGATTCGTCTCACCTGGATCGGCCAATACACCAAGTTTGGCAACTACAGCGGTAACCTCGCCGTCTATCAGGGCGACTAAAAATATAAATCGCCGATATCACATGCTGCTGTCCTGAAGGACAGCAGCATGTCCCCCGAGAGAACTCCACGGAGAAAAACAATGTTTGGACGCTTCCTGCCCAAAGAGGGCAATTTCTTTGAATTGTTCAACCAGCACGCCGCCTTGTGCGTGAAGGGTGCGCACGAGATGGTTGGCCTGATGACCAATTTCGATGACCTGGAAAACCGCACTCACGCGGTCGAAAGCATCGAGAAACAGGCCGACAAGATCACCTACACCACGGTCGACCTGCTGCACAAGACCTTCATCACCCCACTCGACCGCGACGACATCCACAAGCTGATCACCCGCATGGACGATATCCTCGACATGATGGAAGACGCGGCCCAGACTGTTTCGCTGTACGACCTGCAGGCAGTCACGCCAGAGGCGAAACGCCTGGCCGAGCTGTGCCTGTCGTGCTGCCTGAAGGTGCAAGAAGCCGTCTCGATGCTGCACGATATGGACAATGCGCCGAAGATCGTCGCCATCTGCGAAGAGATCGACCGTTTCGAATCCGACGCCGACCACGTGATGCGCGCCGCCATGTCCAAGCTGTTCCGCGACGAACCGGACGTGCGCAACCTGATCAAGATGAAGGCGATCTACGAGATCCTGGAAACCGTGACCGACCGCTGCGAAGACGTGGCCAACATCATCGAAGGCATCATCGTCGAGAACGCGTAAGCGTCTCCGATCGTTCACGATTATGGAATCTCTACATATCAGCATCTACGTGCTGGGCATGCTGGTCGCGCTGGCCCTGGTGTTCGACTTCATGAACGGCTTCCACGACTCGGCGAACTCGATCGCCACCGTCGTGTCGACCGGCGTCCTGAAACCGCAGCACGCCGTCGCGATGGCCGCCTTCTTCAACTTCATCGCGATCTTCGTGGTCAATATGAAGGTGGCGCAGACCATCGGCAAGGGCACCATCGACCCGCACATCGTCGACCATTACGTCATCTTCGGCGCCCTGGTCGGGGCCATCTCGTGGAACCTGATCACCTGGTACTACGGCATCCCGTCCTCGTCCTCGCACGCCCTGATCGGCGGCCTGGTGGGGGCCGCGGTGGCCAAGGCTGGCACCGGCTCGCTGGTCTCGGGCGGCCTGCTCAAGACCGTCGCCTTCATCGTGGTGGCGCCGCTCCTGGGCTTCGTGCTCGGTTCGGTCATCATGCTGATCGTGGCCTGGGTGTTCGTGAAAGCCACGCCGCGCAAGGTCGACGGCCTGTTCCGCAAGCTGCAACTGGTCTCGGCCGCCGCCTACTCGCTGGGCCACGGCGGCAACGACGCGCAAAAGACGATGGGTATCATCTGGATGCTGCTGATCGCGGCCGGCTACGTCAGCGCCAACGACGCGCATCCACCGGCCTGGGTCATCATCTCGTGCTATGCCGCCATCGCCTTCGGCACCCTGTTCGGCGGCTGGCGCATCGTCAAGACCATGGGCCAGAAGATCACCAAGCTCAAGCCGGTGGGCGGCTTCTGCGCCGAGACCGGCGGCGCCATGACCTTGCTGATGTCGAGCGCCTTCGGCATCCCGGTGTCGACCACCCATACCATCACCGGCGCGATCGTCGGCGTGGGCTCCGCGCAGAAGGCTTCGGCCGTGCGCTGGGGCGTGGCCGGCAATATCGTGTGGGCCTGGATCTTCACCATTCCGGCATCGGCGTTCATCGCCGCGGTGGCGTGGTGGGTCGGTACCCACATCATGTGATCCGGTTGGTCGGGCACGAAAAAGCGGAGCCGGCATGGCTCCGTTTTTTTTTGCCTAGGCCAGTTGGACTTCCAAGCCCTCGTATGCCAGGACGACCCGCAAGCCATCCAGGCGACCGGCATGGCGCGCCATCGCCTCGGCAAACACGGCTTCGAGTTCGTCGTCGCCGCGCGTCGGTTCGTGGTGGGTGCAGTACAGCGCGCGCGCGCCGACCCGCAGCGCCATCTCGAGCGCGCCGTCGAAGGTGCCGTGCCCCCAGCCCCGCTTGGACGGGTATTCGTCGCGCGTGTAGGAGCAGTCGACGATCAGGGCGTCCACGCCGCGCATGACGGCGTCCATGCGGCGCTCGCGCTCGCGCAGGTGTTCTTCGCAGGCGGCGTGCTCGCGGCTGTCGGCCGGATGCGGGTTGGGCCAGGGTTCGTGGTCGCCGGTGAAGAACAGCGACTTGCCATGGCAGTCGATGCGGTAGCCGAGGTTGAGCACCGGGTGGTTCATCACGACGTTCGACACCACGGCGTCGGCTACCTCAACCGGCGTGTCGATCTCGAGCGTGCGGTAGTCGATGGTGGCGCTCATCTGCGTTTCGCTGACCGGGAAGTAGCTGTTCTGCAACTGCACGCCCATCACGTGTTCGATGCCGTGGCCCGTCACTTCGTCGTGGGCGCCGTGCAGGCGCACCCGGTTGCCCTTGACGAACAGCGGCGTGAAGAAGGGCAGGCCATGGATGTGGTCCCAGTGGCTGTGGGTGATGAAGATGTTCGCCTCCACCGGGCCGCCCTTGACGAGATGCTGGGCCAGCGGGAACAGGCCGGTGCCGCCGTCCAGGACCAGGAGGGCGCCGGCATCGGTGCGCACCTCGATGCAGGTGGTGTTGCCGCCGTAGCGCGCGGTGCGCGGGCCGGGCGACGGGATCGATCCACGCACTCCCCAGAAGCGGAATTTCATTGCAGCTCTCCCGTCACGATCGTGTCATTATTATTTTAGTCAGCTTCGATCATAGCGGTTTGTATCCTTCCGGCATAGGTATCAATTAAAGCCCTGCATTTTGTCTTGCCTCAATCGATCAGGCGTCCGCCGCCTCGCGCATCCGCGCCAGCAGCAGCTCGCGTTCGGCGGCATTGGCGGTGAGCGCCGCCGCGCGCTCGAACTCGGCGCGGGCTTCCGACCTGCGGCCAAGCTTGGACAGCAGGTCGCCGCGCACGCTCGGCAGCCAGTGATAGCCGTCCAGCCGGCCGTCCTGCTGCAGGCGGTCGGCCAGCGCCAGCCCGGCCGCGGGGCCGTCGGCCATGCCGACCGCCACCGCGCGGTTGAGTTCGACCACCGGCGAGGGCTGGACCCCGGCCAGTTCGCCGTACAGGTCGGCGATACGGCGCCAGTCGGTCAGCTCGGCCCGGTGCGCGCGCGCATGGCAGGCGGCGATCTCGGCCTGCAGCACATAGGGGCCACGCTGCGGGATGTCGTGCGCGCCGCTGCGCGCGGCGCGCCCGAGGGCGGCCAGGCCGCGCTTGATCAGCACGCGGTCCCAGCGCGCGCGGTCCTGCTCGAGCAGCAGCACCGGCCGCCGGCGCGTATCCAGGCGCGCCGCCATGCGCGAGGCCTGCAATTCCATCAGCGCCACCAGGCCGTGCACCTCGGGTTCGTTCGGCGCCAGTTCGGCCAGGATCCGGCCCAGGCGCAACGCCTCGTCGACCAGGGCAGGGCGCATCCAGTCGTCACCGGAGGTGGCGGCATAGCCCTCGTTGAAGATCAGGTAGACCGCTTCGAGCACCGCGCCCAGGCGTTCGCCCAGTTCGGCGGGCGCAGGCAGCTCGAACGGTACCTTGGCATCGCCCAGTGTGCGCTTGGCGCGCACGATGCGCTGGGCCATGGTGGATTCGGGCACCAGGAAGGCGCGGGCGATCTCGCCGGTGGCCAGGCCGCCCAGCAGCTTGAGCGTCAGCGCCAGGCGCGCGTCGAGCGACAGCACCGGGTGGCAGGCGGTGAACATCAGGCGCAGCAGGTCGTCCTGGACGACGTCGCGCTGCCTGGCATCGAGCTCGTCCACGAAGTCGGGCACGCTCAGTTCCTTTCCTCCCGCCTCCTGGGCCAGGAGGTCGCGGCCGATCTGTTCGAGTTTTTCGCGCAGGCTGCGGTCGCGCCGCAGCAGGTCGAAGGCGCCATTGCGCGCGGTCGTGAGCAGCCAGGCGCCGGGGCGGTCCGGGATGCCGCCCTCCGGCCAGCGTTCGAGCGCCGCCACCAGGGCATCCTGGGCCAGCTCCTCGGCCAGCCCAACGTCGCGCACGATGCGCGCCACGCTGCCGACGATGCGGCCGGATTCGATCCGCCACACCGCGGCAATGGTGTCCTCGCCCCTGGCCGTCATTGCCCTTCGCTCGGCGGCATGCTTTCCATATAGGCCAGTTCCCAGATATGGCCGTCAAGATCCTCGAACGCGTGCTGGTACATGAAGCCATGGTCCTGCGCCTCGCGCGGAATGCTGCCGCCGGCCGCTACCGCCCTGGCGACAGTGTCGTCGACCGCGGCGCGGCTGTCGCGAGACAGGCACAGCAGCACTTCGGTGCTGGTGCGGGCGTCGGCGATCTTCTTCGTGATGAAGGTCTGGAAGAAGGGCTCGGCCAGCAGCATCACATAGATGTGGTCCTCGCTGACGATCATGCAGGCGGCGTTGTCGTCGCTGAACTGGGGATTGAACGCAAAGCCGAGGGCGGCGAAGAAGCCGCGGCTGGCCGCGAGGTTTTTCACTGGCAAGTTGACGTAGATTTGCTGGTTGCTCATGAGTGATTCTCCTGTTTCAGGCTTGTTGTGCGCGCATGCGGTCGATGGTCTCGGAAGGGGCGAAGTCGTCCAGTTCGAACACCTGGCGCACTTCGATCTCGGCTTCCAGGCCGGGGCCCTGCGGGTTGGGGAAACGGCGCGTCCATTCGAGCGCCTCCTCGCGCGAACGGACCTGGATCAGGGTGTAGCCGGCGATCAGCTCCTTGGTCTCGGCAAACGGGCCATCGACCACGCGCCGCCCGCCGCCGTCAAAGCGGATGCGCCAGCCCTGGCTGCTCGGCTTGAGGCCATTGCCGTCGAGCAGGACGCCGGCGCGCGCCAGCTCTTGGTGGTAGTCGTTCATTTCGGCGAGCAGTGCCTCCGAGGGCATGGTCCCCGCTTCGGATGCGGCGCTGGCCTTGACGATGATCATGAATCGCATGGTGTTCTCCTGGGGTGAGTGGCCGGCGGTGGCTGGCCTTTCATGAACCACGACGAACGGCGATCACCGTTTTCGACAGCCTGGACAAAAATAATTGGGAATTATTTCTAGCGCATGAAGCAGGGCGCCAGCGCTCGCACCTCGACCGTGGCCCACTCGGCGGCCGGGCATTCGGCGGCCAGGGCGATCGCCTCGTCGCGCGAGTCGACATCGACCATGAAGAATCCGCCAACCATCTCCTTGGCCTCGGCGAACGGGCCGTCGACGATGCGCGCCTTGCCAGCGGGGACGGACACGCGGGTTGCGCTCTCGGTGGATGCCAGCGACTCGGCCGCCAGCAGCAGGCCGCGTTCCCTCAGGTCTTCGCCCCAGCGCAGCATGCGTTCGTAGGCGGCGCGCCCTTCGGCATCGCTGCGGGTGGCGCGCTGGCCGATCGGCTCGTGAATGAGCAGCATATGGGGCATCTCGGTCTCCTTGACTGTGGACGAACCCAATGATTCTACTCAGGAGTCGACGATATTGTCAGCAGATTGTGGCCCTGTGAACGAAGCCATGTGCATGTGTCATATCGAAGAGTTGGGTCTCGATGGGGATAATATTGCCATGAATGTTAATTGTAAAAACATGATTATTTCATGACGCGATTTAGCGCGATATAAACCGGTTACACCCTTGAGTCAATGTGTCATTTATAAAAAACAAATTAACCACTTGCAGAGAAAAGTTTGTTGCAAAAAAGAATACTTCAATTTAATCTGGCGGCCTCTCCAAACCGTCTTTTAATCCAGGTCAAACAGGACTACAGTGCAAGCCAACATATAGGTTGCCGTAGAGAAATGTTTGCGAATTGCCGGCCGAATGGCGACCAAGGCTGCAGATCATGCTTTTCAATTCCTTTACCTTTCTCTTCGTGTTCCTGCCGATTACGGTAATCGGCTACTTTACGCTTGCACGCAAGAGCCATGTATGGGCGGCGACGTGGCTGGCCGGGGCATCGCTGGTGTTTTACGGAGGTTGGAGCCTCGCCTACATCCCGCTGCTGCTGGGGTCGATCTTTTTCAATTACGGGATGGGCCAGCGCATTGCCGCTGCCAGCGGTCGTAGTCGCAAGCGCTGGCTGACATGCGCGATCGTGGCCGACCTGGGATTACTCGGCTACTTCAAGTATGCGGATTTTTTCATTGCAGGGATCAACTATTCCGCAGCGACGGAGTTGCCCGCGCTAAGCATCGTGCTGCCGATCGGCATATCGTTTTATACCTTCACCCAGATTGCGTACCTGGTCGACACCTACCAGGGCAAGGTGCATGAAGGACGTTTTATCCACTATCTGCTGTTTATTACCTATTTTCCGCATTTGATCGCCGGGCCGGTGTTGCACCATGCAGAGATGATGCCGCAATTCGATCGTGCGAGCAGCTATCGGTTTTCGCAGCGTAATGTAGCAGTCGGCTTGAGTATCTTTGCCATCGGCCTGGCCAAGAAAGTGCTGATTGCCGATAGCCTGGCACCCCATGCCGGTTTCCTGTTCGACCAGTCCGACCAGTTCTCCCTGCTGCTGGCCTGGGGCGGCGTGCTGGCATACGCCTTCCAGTTGTATTTCGACTTTTCCGGGTATTCGGACATGGCGATCGGTATCTCGCTGCTGTTCGGCATTCGCTTGCCGCTCAATTTCGACTCGCCCTACAAGGCCGTCAACATCATCGAGTTCTGGCGCCGTTGGCATATGACCTTGTCGCGTTTCCTGCGCGACTATCTGTATATCCCCTTGGGTGGCAACCGCAAGGGTCCGGTACGGCGCCATGTCAACCTGATGATCACCATGGTCCTGGGAGGCCTGTGGCATGGCGCCGGCCTGAATTTCGTTGTTTGGGGAGCATTGCACGGACTGTATCTGGTGCTGAATCACGGCTGGCATGCGCTGGCGGCCAGAATCCGTTTCCCCCGCTCGTCCCGTACCTGGAGGATTGCGAGCATTGCGCTGACATTCGTGGCCGTGTGCGTTGCCTGGGTCTTTTTCCGCGCCACCGAGTTCGACAAGGCTGCGCTCATCCTGGGCGGCATGGCCGGCCAATATGGGGTAAGCCTGCCGGCGTCGATTGGACTCCAGCTCGGCTCGCTCAAGCCGCTGCTCGAGCAGGCCGGCATCGAGTTCTACCTGGGCGGCGGCGCGCGCTTTATCGGCACCTGGGGCTGGGTGGTGCTTGCCGCGGCCATCGCCTTCCTGTGTCCGAACACACAGCAAATCATGCGCCACCACGAAGCGCGTCCGATGGATCCCGTCCATGGGCCTCTTGCGAGGTGGATGGCGTGGGCGCCTTCCCGACGCTGGGCAGCGTGCATCGGTGCGATCCTGATCGGTAGCTTGCTGTCGTTGAGCCGGCCAACCGAATTCCTTTATTTCCAGTTCTAGCAAACGCAATGAGTCGAGGACAGCAATCAATGGGCAATGCACTCGCCGGCGGCGGCGCATCGGACGTCGCCATCGATGGCAAGCACGCCTTCCCCCGATTCCTGGCATGGTGCGCCGGCATCGTGGCTGCCGGTGTCGGGTTGCTACTGGCGTTCAGCGTACTGGTCGACCCCTATCACCTGTTCGGTCTGATCGAGGTCGACGGCGTCAACCGCATCAAGCCGCAGCCGGAACGCTATCGGCAAGAGATCAAGCTGGCCCGGCTGCGTTCGATCCAGCCGGACATGGTTTTCTTCGGAAATTCGCGCACCGAAATCGGTTTCGATCCCGATAGCCCGACGATTGGGGCACGCGGTCATGCGGCCTACAATATGGGCCTGGCCGGCACCGGGATGGCGGTATCACAGCGCATGCTCGAGCAAGCCCGCGAGGGCGCGCCGCCGGCTGGCCTGGCGATCGTCGGCGTGGAGTTTCTCGACTTCCTCGTCAACGCCGCGGTACGCCCGCTGCGTGCGCCGGAAGTCGCCCATGGATTCCAGGCCGTGCCATGGCAATGGCGCGTCGATACGGTATTTTCGCTGAATGCCGTGGCCGACTCGATCAATACCTTGCGCATCCAGCGGGCCCCGGAAGCACAGGTCATGACGCAGCGCGGCTTCAACCCGCTACGCGAATACAATGGATTTGCGCGCAAGGAGGGTTATTACGCGATCTTCCAGCAACGGGCGCAGGAAAACGCCAAGAACCTGGTGGCCAGGCCCCGCAGCCTGCAGCTGGCCGGTGGCGCGGAGTCGGATAGCACGCTGCGTCTTCGTGCCATGCTGGACAGGATGGCCCAGGACGGCACCGACGTCCACCTGGTCATCTATCCCTATCACGCGCAGTTGCTGGCGATGTTCGATGAGGCCGGCCTCCACGACCTCATGCAAGAATGGAAACGGCTCCTGGTCCAGGAAACCGACCAGGCGCTTGCCCGTCATCCCGGGGCGCGCATCCGGGTATGGGACTTCAGCGGCTACGGGCCGTTCCAGTGCGAGCGCATTCCCGCTGCGGGCGACCGGCGCAGCACGACGCAGTGGTACTGGGAGAGCGGGCACTTCAAGGCCACGCTCGGCGAGCGGATGCTGGAGCGGATATTTGGCGGCGCGGACGATTTCGGGTTCGCGCTCGCGGCGGACTCGCTGGCACGAAACGCGGAGCGCGTCGCTGTCGAGCGAGCGCAGTGCGCCAACGTGTATCCCGAGCTGTTCGCCGGCGTCCGAACCCTGATCTCCAGGGCGGGCGGCGCCCGGCAATAAGCGGCGTTTTACATCCGGCTCAAGGGTTTGATCAGCGCCCGCACACCGAGCTGTACCGCAAGCGCGCAGGCGGTGGCGACGACGAACGGCCAGCCCGGCGCACGCCCCGGCAGCAGCAGCGCCAGCACCAGGCAGAACACGGCGAAGGCATAGTAGCCGCCGACCATGCCGCGCAGAAGGGCGACCGCGAAGCCGGGGCCGGAGGCGCGGTGCGAAAAGCCCACCAGCACCGTACTCATTACCGGGAACATGGCGAACATGCCGCTCAGCTTCGGTCCCAGCCCGCCCGCGGCCTGGGTCACGGCGACGGTGAGCAGGGCGCCGGCCAGCATGCGCCACGGCAGGTCGCGCGCCGGCCTGGCGCCGGCGACGGCCGGCGCGGGGATGTGCCCGACCAGGCGTGGCGCCGCCAGCAGGGAGACCAGCACGGCGCC